>JBGAHG010000074.1:0-14495 GCA_044226325.1 Aggregatilineales bacterium | reverse complement strand
CCGGTCAAGTAGTCGGCGGGAACAGCCTGGCGCGCATACACGATACCGATGCGGCAGGCCTTCCCTATCTAGGGTATCCGATTGCGGAAGTGGAAGAAGATGGAAGCTTCGTGCTGACCAAATCACCCAACAGTGCAGGAGCCATAACCCAGGAAACAGTCAAAGAACAACTGCTGTACGAAATCCACGATCCCGCTAATTACATCACACCGGATGTCATCGTGAACATGACCACACTCCGATTGGAAGATGAGGGGGAGAATCGCGTGCGCGTCACTAAAGTAACCGGTAAGCCGCGCACAGCAACCTACAAACTCAACATGGGGCGATTGGAGGGATATAAGCGCGAGTTGATTTTCAATATCGGTTGGCCGGAGGCGTGGACGAAAGTCGAACAGTTGAAAGCAGCGCTGAACGTAATTTTCCAGCGTAATCCGGCGATTGAGCGGGTGGAATACAGTTATCTGGGAGCGAACAGCTTATATGGATCAGTGGTGACGCTGCCAGATGATCCGATGGAAGTGATTGTGCGGGTGATTTTCACTGCTCAAGATGAAGGAACTCTAAAAAGTGTGGTGCGGCAGATCAACGCGATGGGGTTAAGTGGGCCAGCCGGGATGAGTGTGAGTGGGGCATCGGTCAGCGGTGATCCACATGTGATTCTCGGTTTGTGGCCGACGCTGGTGGGACGGGAACGAATTGAGGCACAAGTGAATTATTGGGAGGTCTAGTACAATGACCAAGCGACTTTATGATCTGGCCTACGGGCGAGCGGGCGACAAGGGAAACATCTCGAATATCAGCGTGATTGCACGAAACAGTGCGGCTTATGCGGAGATCAAAGCCAAACTGACAGCGGAACGGGTGAAAGCACATCTGCGTGAATTGGTAGGCGGGGAAGTCATCCGGTATGAGGTGGACAATATCGAAGCCTTGAACTTCGTGTGCCATCAAGCGTTGGATGGCGGAGCGACACGCTCTCTTCGTATCGACCAATTGGGAAAATCATTGGCAGGCGCGGTGCTGTATATGGAATGGGACGAATAGTTCAGTTGCGGTTGAGGTCGAGCAGCATGAATCAAGGCGATGTGATAGAAACCGCGAAAGTAGGCAAGTCCTTCTGGCGACGGGTGGGAAACATCTACCAAACAGTAGCCTTACTGAGCTTCAACACGCTGCTTTTTCTGCTTGTCGCAGTCGAGGTCATCAATCTGCTTGTACCAGCGAACCATGAAGAAGCTACAGCAAGCACTAATGAACTGGTAGCCATTGGAGTCAATGCAACCTATTCCAACAATTTTAACCGATCAGCCTATTATCTCAGTTCACCCGACGACGTCAATACAATGCTGGCCGATTATGACGCGATGGCACGAGCCGGACATTGGATGGTGCATCCCTGGACGGGGTTGACGATGCGGCCCTTCCGCAGCCGCTTTTTGAACATTGATGACAATGGATTACGTGTTGGCATACCCGTTGATAGTGCACATGCGGGTGAAAAGCCGTTGGTGATATGGGCGTTCGGTGGATCCACGCTTTTTGGATGGGGGTTGGCAGATGCTTATAGTATCCCTTCCCTGTTGCAAGTCGAACTCCAAAAACGCCTACCTAAGCGACAGGTCAAGGTCGTCAACTTCGCAATACCCATTTATAACTCGTCACAAGAGTTGGCCCTATTTGCAGCCAACTTGCGCGAGGCTAAACCCGATATGGCGTTTTTCTTTGATGGCATCAACGACGTCTGGTACACCATGAATGAGAATACGCAAACACCATTGGTCGAGCCATTAGCCGCCGCGTGGGAAAAAAACACCTATCAGATAACACATCCCCAGCCGGAAAACTGGATTACCATGAATCCTTCGTTTCCGCCGTTTCGATTGGCAGACAAGCTCGATGTGCCCCTCGAGCCACAAGACCAGTTTATTCAGTATGCGATGCGCGGAATTTACAAGCCGACACATGAACAACAGTTGGCAGCAGCCGTTCATAACTATTCGTCCAACCGGCAAATGGCCGATGCGATTGGTGCGGTGATGAGGGTAAAGACATTCTTCTTCCTGCAACCCTATTTGAAAGATAAAGTGGATTTCCCACAATTTCGCACCCAACTCATCCAGCAAACGACGATGAGTAACTTTTATGACATCAGCCCCCTTCTCGATGGTGGCCTTGATGGGAAACGCAGACCACTAATCGATAGTTTTCACTATTCGGATTTTGCGTCCGAGCTTATCGCATCGCATATAGCGGACACACTTGCGCAGGATGCGCAATAACTCATACACGATGATTGCCTTTGAATGATCAGGTCAAATCACGGCGAACAAAATCGAGCATTTCCAGAGAAGTATCATTTACCCAATATTGCTGGCAATGTATAAATCCGAGACTATTTTATGATCACAAATCCACTTATCTTTGAAACCCTAATCGTCACCGTTACCCAGCCGTTTGCGTACATCACTCTGAACCGGCCAGCAGTGAAGAATGCCATGAACAACCAGATGGTGCTGGACATCATCGCGGCCTTTGAGGCGTTAAGAGACAACCGCGAGATACGTGCAATCGTACTCAGCGGGGCCGCTGGCACATTCTGCGCGGGTGGCGACATCAAGGAGATGGCGCAAGCCGTTCAGGTTGGTGAAACAGACAACTTCTCCGGTACGCTGGATAAAATGCTGCGCGCGATCAATGAAGCGCCACAGGTGGTTATTGCCAAAGTCGAAGGCGCGGCGATGGGCGGTGGATTCGGGATTGTGTGTGTGGCGGACATCGCAATTGCCAGCACTGAAGCCAAAATGGGGCTGCCAGAGGTGCGATTGGGCATTGTCCCTGCCTTGATTTCACCCTACGTAATCGAACGGGTGGGACTGACACGGGCACGTGAACTCATGCTAACGGGTCGGCGATTCGACGGGCAGACTGCACAGCAATACGGGATCGTACATGAAGCAGTTGTACCGGAGGAATTGGATATGCGGCTGCAGGTCATACTGGACGAGATTAAGCAATGCAGCCCAAACGCCCTTGCAGCTTGCAAGCGATTGATTTTTGCCGTGAAAGATGCGTCAACCACTGCGACAGTCGATTACCGGACGAATCTACTGACTGAATTACGCCGCAGCGAAGACGGACAAGAAGGTATGACTGCATTTGTGGAAAAACGCCCGCCTAGATGGGTGACAAACAAGTAAAACCGACTACCGAAGAATTACAATCTGAATATGATTTAACTAAAGGGGCGTGGGATACATCTCAATAAAGAACTTAATAATGATCAAAAAAATACTTATTGCGAATCGGGGTGAGGCAGCCTGCCGCATCGTGCGAACCTGCCGCGAGATGGGTATCGCTACCGTCGCTGTTTATTCGGATGAAGACAGCCAAGCGCTGCATGTGGAGATAGCCGATGAAGCAGTACGTATCGGCAGCGATGCAGCCCACGACAGTTATATGAACATCGACAAGGTTATTACCGCAGCCAAACGCACAGGCGCCGATGCGATTCATCCCGGCTATGGATTCTTGGCAGAAAATGCCACTTTCGCACAGACCGTCACAGACGCCGGATTAAACTTCATCGGACCACCACCACACGCCATCCAGGCGATGAGCAGCAAGAAAAGTGCCAAGCAACTGCTTAAGGGCGTTCCTGGTGTACCGGGATACATAGGCGATGATCAGTCTGACACCACGCTGATTAAAGCTGCTGGCAAAATCGGTTATCCAGTTATTGTCAAAGCGTCGGCAGGTCGTGGTGGAAAAGGAATATGGCAGGTCGCTACAGCTGATGATTTTCCATCTACACTGAAAGCGGCACGACAGGAGGCCAATCAAGCATTTGGCGATGACAGTCTGATATTAGAACAAGTTGTGCCTCATGCGCGTCACATCGAGGTACAAATCTTCGGCGACAAGCTCGGTAATGTAATTGCGCTGGGCGAACGTGAACGTACCATCCAACGGCGGTACCAACAGATTATCGAGGAAACCCCTTCCCCATTATTGACATTAAAGCTACGAATGGCGATGTTTGAGGCCGCGGTCAGCTTAGGCACACAGCTCGGTTATTACAGCGCAGGAACGGTCGGATTTTTGGTAGATGATGCACACCATTTTTACTTCACAAAAATGAACATGTGCTTGCAGAATGAACATTCAATTACTGAAGAGACAACCGGATTTGATTTGGTGCGCTGGCAAATTATGGTAGCTGAAGGCTTTCCCCTGCCAGACATGGATGTGTATCCGGCTGGACACGCAATAGCTGTACAAATTTATGCCGAAGATCCGACCAACGAATTTTTGCCAGCGACGGGTGAAATCCTGCGCTGGCGAGAACCAGACGATGTTCGGGTAGATGCTGGCGTGTATGACGGCGACAAGATTAGCTTGCATCACGATCCGATGCTAGCGACAGTCATTGCTTATGGCGAACACCGGCAAGGTGCGATTCGGCGGCTGGATTATGCGCTAAGCAAACTGCAACTGTTGGGCGTAAAAAACAATATCGCCTTTTTACGGCGTATCCTGATGCATCCCGATCATCTAGCGGGGAATTTCACCTCTACATTTATTGCAGAACATGCTGAAGTGCTCACTGATAGGCACGATGTACCCGTATCGGCCTGGATTGCCGCAGCAATTGCGAAAATACACCCGCAAGATTTGGACTCGTTAGTAAATAACGACAAGTATGTGAGCAACATTGCGTTCCGCCCATTTCACGAGCGCTTTAGATATGGCAGCAGCCAAACCGACCTCTGGCTGACACAGGGCAAAAACACCCTATTTGCGGTGAAGATTGGCGAACAGCATCTAGAAGTTGAGCTAGTTTCGTATCAAGATGGCGATATGATATTAGCGGTTGACGGGCACCGACAAAAATTGGTTATCTTGCAAGGTGCTGACGACTGTTGGTGGGTATATGTAAATGGCGAAAGTTATGACCTGACCTCGGTATCACTGTCATCTGGAGGGATATAAAGTTAGGCACACAAGCAGATCGATCCGAACGAGAATTACGCGGTGGGCTTATCATCGATGACCTGGGAAGCCACTCATGACTAATTACAAAATTAAAACATTATGATAAATAGGCCGGTTTTGGCTTGTAAAGAACTTCCGTTCTCTTGTATCATGTTTTGCGGGGAAGTTGGGTTCAGTTACTATCATCATTAACCACTGATAGGGGTCAGGAATATCTCCAATCTTGACCGTCGTTGTAACATCTCCGCAATCATCATAGTCTAATCCGACGTAGTACTCTTATTTACAACTCCAATATAGCGGGAGGCAATAATGCACAGAGTCGATATTCGCAAAGGGCGTATCATCGTCCTAGTGGCAATGCTGTTGTTAATTACCGGCAGCGTCTTTGGTGTTCGTGCAGCAGGTGGTACCCTTAAGATTGGCGCAGTGGCGCCCAAGGTACTCGATCCAGCCCTCGGTTCTAACGATCCAGAAATTTTGTTTAACCGCAGTATCTATGATTACCTGGTCGATGTCCTGCCAGATCGCAGCCTTGCACCTAATTTGGCGAAAGAATGGAAAATCAGCGACGATGGTCTGACCTATACCTTCACGCTGCAAGATGGTGTGAAATTCCATGATGGTTCAGACTTTAGTTCAGCCGATGTGGTCTTCACTTTCCAGCGTTTAGTGACGATTAAATCTCCGGCACTCAATCTCCTGGGTGAATTTGAAGTCAGCGCGCCGGATGCCAAGACAGTGGTGTTTACGCTCAAAGCACGGAATGCTGATTTCTTGTACGGTATCGGCAATCAACTGTCGCTCATCATCAAGAATGGCACCGAAAAACCGAACGAACTGGCAACCGGGGATAAGCCTTATGCCAACTTCAACGGAACCGGTCCATTCATGCTGACCGACTACAAGGACGGCGAGAGTGCGACTTTGACCAAGAACCCCACCTACTGGAAGTCCGGTCAACCGCTATTGGATAGCGTCGAGTTCAAGTTTATCAACGATCCGGTGACACAAGTCAACGCACTCAAGAGTGGCGATGTGGATTTCATCTTCAAAATCAGCCCTGACCAGGTGAGCGGGCTGGAAACTGCAGAAGGAATCACACTCATTCAAACCACCACCAACCAGCATCCGGTCATCCGCCTGCGTACTGACGAAGGTCCGGGCAAAGATGTGAAGGTGCGGCAGGCATTTAAGTACGCGACTGATCGCGAAGAATTGAACCAATTAGTGCTAGAAGGTCGTGGCACGATTGGCAATAACGACCCTATTGGGCCGGGATATGCAGCGTTCTTTGATAAGGACATCAAGGTTCAGGAGTATGACCCTGAAAAAGCGAAGTCACTGTTGGCGGAAGCCGGTTATGCCGATGGCTTGAAGGTCACATTACAGACCATTAACGTCTTGGGCTACGACACGCTGGCGACTGTGTTACAACAGCAGTGGGCTAAGGCTGGCATCACTGCCGAAATTCAGGTGAATGAAGAAGGTTTCTACTACGATGACAGCAATCCGAATAACTGGCTGAAGGCTGATCTGGGCATCACTGGTTGGGGCGACCGCCCTGTTCCGCAAGGCTATCTGGCGCAGGCATACGCGACTGGCGCGAGCTACAACGAAACCCACTGGTCCGATCCTGATTTGGATAAGCTGATTCAGGAAGCCAGCGTCACCACAGACGAAGCCGCACGTGCCGCAATTTATCACAAGATTTCGGACATTTTCAATGAAAGCGGCCCAATTATCATTCCCTGGTTCGCCCCCGTATTTTCGGCCACACGTGCCAATGTCACTGGCGTGACTGTAGCCCCCTTCCCCGGATTGACAGATCTACGTGGAGTCTCGGTAGGCTAATCGCAATTTATCCACTACTCCCTTGTCAATGTTGGCAAGGGAGTCTCCTGTTCCGATGGTTGTAACTAACAATGGCAAGCATCTCATCAGAAATTACAGTTAAACCGCAAGAATCTCGATTGAAGCGATTGTTGATCGCCATTTTCAGCATCATCAGGCGGTTGGCATCACGCCCCTTGTCACTAATTGGTTTGGTAGTGGTTGTCCTTTTCATACTGATGGCAATTCTGGGGTCAACCGTTGCGCCCTATAAATTTGACGCACTCATCAAAGGGGCAGCACGACAAGCACCATCAGCCGCATATTTATTTGGCACAGATAAATTAGGGCGGGACGTATTTAGCCGGGTTCTGTGGGGCGCGCGCGAAGTCATTACGATACCCGGCGTTGCGACCACCATCGCGGTATTTATTGGCGCGATTGTCGGTATGGCAACGGCTTATTACGGCGGTTGGGTTGACGAAATCATTTCTCGTTTACTCGATAGTTTACTCGCTATACCTGCGTTGCTACTGGCATTGGTCATGCTGGGTGTAATTGGCCCATCCCCTATCGGCATCGTAATCGTGATCGTGCTGCTTTATGTGCCGATTGTGACGCGCGTTATTCGCAGTGCGACGCTGAACGTACGCAACAGTGGCTTTATTGAGGCCGCCAAACTGCGCGGCGAGGCCAACTGGTATATCTTATTTCGAGAGATTTTGCCGAGTGTCTTGCCAGCACTTACGGTTGAAGCAGCCTTGCGTTTCTCCTATGCCATCTTTTTGACGGCCTCACTGGGGTTTTTGGGTTTGGGTGTGCAACCGCCATCACCCGATTGGGGACGGATGGTCAATGAAGCGCGCGAAAGCTATGAACGTACACCCTGGGCGCTGTGGTATCCAGCAGCAGCGATTGCGGTTTTGGTGATTGGTGTCAATTTGCTGGCGGATGGGCTGCGGCGAATTTTCCGATACGAGGGGAATTAACAAACAAAAAGGGCGACTCTGGTTGTCACCCTTTTATGATGTAGAAGGCCAGATGCTGATTAGACGACACGAACAATGTTAGAAAACAAGTTGCCAACGGATGGCCCAAAAAGCGCGATCAGGGCGATAACAACCAGTGCAACCAAAACAATAATCAGCGCGTACTCGACCAAACCCTGACCTTCTTCACGGGGCATATATAGCATGGTCAGTACCCCTAAAGTGTAAGATCAGAATTACAAATTCTTGACGAGGTTCGAGAAAATGTTACCAATGGCCGGGCCAAGCAGCGCCAGAATGACGATAACGACAACAGCAACCAGAACCAAAATCAAAGCGTATTCCACCAAACCTTGACCTTCTTCGCGAGGCATGTACAACATAATGAGTTCTCCTAAAGATATGATAAGGGGCTGACAATTGATAAAATTGATTATGTCGTGCCCTATAAATAACGTTAAAACAATATGAATTCAGTGTCAAGTAGAAAGCATTAATTTTTCCCTAATTTACGTTATCTCAATGGAACAGCAAATCTGATGCAAGATACAAAAGTCATTGAAGCGCAGCATCTCTGTATCGATTATCGCCTCGGAAGTCGCTGGGTTACTGTCTTGCGCGACGTGTCCCTACAGATAGATGCCTTCGAGATTCACGGATTGGTCGGGGAAAGTGGCAGTGGCAAATCAACCCTGGCGTTGGCTCTCATGCGCTATATGGCTACTAATGCACGCGTTACATCGGGTGATATTTTGCTGGATGGCGAAAGCCTTCTCAAAAAGTCAGCTACTGAGCTTCGCCACATCTGGGGGCGCGATATTAGCCTTGTACCTCAAGACCCGTTGGCTGCGCTCAATCCGTCTTACACCGTAGGCAATCAAATTGCAGAAATTGGGATGTTACGCGATAAGCTAACACAGCGACAGGCGTGGAGCAAGGCCGTCGAAATGCTTGAAAAAGTACGAATCGCAGATGCTGAACAGGTTGCCAGGAAGTATCCTCATCAACTTAGTGGAGGAATGCAGCAGCGTGTGACTATTGCAATGGCGCTCAGTACACGTCCGCGCCTGCTGGTATTGGATGAACCCACAACCGCTTTAGATGTAACCACTGAAGCAACTATCCTTGATCTGTTTCGCGATCTCATTCATGACAATCAAGCAGCGGCGCTTTATGTATCGCATAATTTAGGCGTGATTGCCCAAATGTGTGACCGGGTGACAGTGCTGTACGGCGGAGAAGTCATGGCAAGCGCACCCGTCAGCGACATTTTTAGCAAACCTGTTCATCCCTACACCATCGGGTTGTTAGCGAGTATCCCGCGCGCACTCGAAGGGATTGAAACACGCCTGCCGACCATGGATGGAATCGCGCCCACTCTTGCCGAACGTCCACACGGCTGCGTCTTTGCACCGCGCTGCCCGCTGGCTATCGATAAATGCCGTTCTGAAAAACCTGCACTTGAATTTATTGATGATGGTCGCACTGTAAAATGTCATCGCTGGCATGAGATTGTCGCAGGGCAAGTCACCATTAACAGCGCCCCACAGGAAGTGTCGGTCGATGGTCTGCCCCCCGTAGAAAATGATTATGTCCTCAAAACGGATCACCTTTTTAAGCAATATGGCGCGTCCTCGGTGTTGGATCGCATTACTGGGCGGGCAGGAAAAATTGTTCATGCCTCGGATGATATTTCCATAAGGGTCAGAAGTCGCGCGACACTGGGTTTAGTCGGGGAAAGCGGCAGTGGCAAAACCACATTAGCACGCTGTATCGTCGGGTTAGAAACCGCTGACAAAGGGGAAATCACACTGCTCGATGTACCCATATCGCGACACTTAAGCGAACGTCCGCAAACCATCAAAAGAGATTTACAGATGGTGTTCCAAAACCCGAACGATACTTTAAACCCGTATCAGACTGTGCGGCGCGCCCTAGAACGCACAATCCGATTATTGAACACCGAGTCTCTTACGCAAGACCAGGTACAAAGCCGTATTCTCAATCTGCTAGCAGCCGTACGATTACCTGCCGATTATGCTAACCGCTATCCGACAGAACTCAGTGGCGGCGAAAAGCAGCGTGTTGCCATCGCACGTGCGTTTGCTGCCAATCCAGCCTTAGTGGTAGCCGACGAGCCAACCTCGGCGCTGGACGTATCAGTACAGGCGGTTATCTTAAACTTGCTAAAGGATTTACGGGCGATAGAAGGCGCATCCTATCTGTTCATCTCGCACGATTTGCGGGCTGTCACCTACCTTGCCGATTGGCTCATCGTGATGTATTTGGGACAAATTGTCGAGGAAGGCACAACCGGTCACGTCTATAACATCCCTTCGCATCCCTATACTGAAGCGCTTGTGTCGTCCATTCCTGTGCCTGATCCAGATGTTAAGCAAGGACGCATCCGGCTTGATGGTGACATTCCTAGCGCAGCCAACTTACCAACCGGCTGCCGCTTTCATACCCGCTGCCCGCGCAAAATCGGCGCGATTTGTGAACAGCAAGAGCCGCCCTGGCGCGATGCGGGCGATGGGCATCATATACGCTGCCACATTCCACTAGACGAACTAATCGTTATGCAAACGGTGAACGCCGAAAAACAAACTGCGAACGGCAGTGCGCTTTTGCACACAGAAAGCAGCGTGTAACACTTATGGTGCGATTTCTTATACGCCGCATTGCCCTGCTGGCTGTCACCATGGTCATCACCTCAGTGATTATTTTCGGGCTGACGCAATTGGTTCCGGGTGATGTTGCACGTTTAATTCTTGGACGCGATGCCTCACCCGAGGCATTACAAGCCCTTCGTGACGAGTTCGGCCTAAATGATCCTGTACCGCAGCAATATGTTCGCTGGTTAGGCGGCTTCGTCACCGGCGATTGGGGGCGCTCGATTACAGGCGCAAAACAAGACGTCAGACCATTAGTGCTGGAGCGCCTCGGCAACTCAATGCGCTTGGCAGCGATGACGCTCGTCATCAGTATTCCCCTGTCGATATTTTTAGGGGTGATCGCAGCACTTAACGAGAACACATGGATTGATAGTGCCGTTTCGCTCCTGTCACTTTCGGTTGTAGGGTTACCGGAGTTTGTAACTGGTTTGGTATTGATTAACGGGCTGGCCCTGGGCGTGAAAGCACTCAACTTACCAGCCACCTCTGCCGTGCCGGATAATACATTGGCTGATTGGATACATGAGCTGATACTTCCCTCACTCACAGCTACATTCGTGTTACTCGGATACGTGGCACGCTTAACCCGCGCCGGTGTCATTGACGAGCTAAAGAAACCTTACGTGCGGACGGCAACACTCAAAGGACTACCCCAGCGCACGGTAATTTTTAAACATGTGCTGCGAAACGCCCTACTGCCGACCATCACGGTGATCGCTATCAGTTTCGGCTGGTTAATCGGCGGTCTAGTGGTCATTGAAAATGTCTATAACTATCCGGGGCTAGGGGCGCTGCTCGTGGATGCGGTCAAGCAAAAAAATCTATTCCTGCTCCAGGCTATCATTATGATCACCATTTTCTTCTTCGCGGTGGCCAATCTGGCAGCGGACGTCATCTATGCCATACTGAATCCGAGAATACGCTTGGAGTAGTATTAGAATAGAGGTATGACGAATACCAATCCAATTCATGTAACACTAAGATTCCTACGAAGAATCTTCGTGATCTTATTTTTGTGCATCGTGCTATGGACCGTGTTATTCGGCTGCCATGTTGAAATACTCCAACCACAAAGATTGGCGCAGGCAAAAAGTGCGTGGGAGTCTAAAAATGCCTCGCATTATGAAGAAGTTTTCACTGTCAGTGGTTTTTGTGGCTTTCCCTGCTTCAGCGAAATCAAAATGGAAGTCATGAACAATCAAGTTATGAGTGCAACATCGAAAACCAACTTCTTACCAAATGACAATCCCTTCAAACCAGTAACACAAGAGCAAATTGCTTCAGGAAAGCTCCAAAGTTACACCATTGACGCGCTGTTTCAACAGGCTGGGTCAGCCCTTAAGGGTATGAGCGCCATTGCATTGCAAAACGGAGACAGGCGTGTATATCACATCGATTATGATCCTCAACTAGGATTTATTACTCGCTATGAAATTGATGATTGCGGGCAAGGCGGCTTACTCAATAGTGGGATGGGCGATTGCAATTGGCGAGTTACCGTTAAATCTATCAATTTGATAAACTAATCCTCTCCCATTTCGCACTATAATCAAAGTGAACACCAAAAGTGAGGAATTCAAACATGCCACTCTATGATTATCGCTGTGAGTCTTGTGGACAGCCTTTTGAAGTACGGTTGGGGTTTAACGATCCTTCGCCAGTTTGTCCACATTGCGGCAATGCCAGCGTCAAACGGTTGATTACGACTGTGCCCGCCGTGGCTAAAGGTATCCTAGCCAATGCCGGAGACAGCCGAAACGCTTCTAAGGAACAGCTGCAAGATAAATGGGCGGAAGAAACGCCGAAACTGCGGAAAAAGTTGGTCGATAAATTGGGCGAAGATTTCGTCCGCAAAAACGCACCCACGCTCGGCGGCGGATCAGAATAAATGACAACCGGTCAATCCATCGCCTTTGACCGTGCCGCTAAATACTATGATGACACACGCGGTTTTCCACCGGGTGTTGATCAGAACGCGGTGGCAACCATCGTTCGTGCAGCTCAATTAACAACAGCTAGCCGGGTGCTCGAATTCGGTGTAGGTACGGGACGAATCGCTTTGCCGTTAGCCAAATATGTCGCATCAGTTCACGGCCTCGATCTGGCGCGACCGATGATGTTGCGACTGCGTGCGAAACAAACCGACGAGGCAATTTATCTAGCACAAGGGGATGCCACACGTCTGCCATACGCCGATCACAGCTTCGACGCGGCTGTCGGCGTCCATATTCTGCACTTAATACCGAACTGGAAAGCTGTGCTTGCGGAACTTACACGCGTTTTGAAATCGAACGCACCCTTCGTGCAATGCTGGTCCAAGAATGACGACGTGTTCAAATCGCTGTGGGCTGCATGGCGTTCGGCAGTGCCGGATAACGAAGCATCAGATGTAGGGCTAAGCTGGGATAAGAACGACGATACGCTGCGAGCGATGGGTTGGTGCGTCGGTGAGGCATACACATTTGACTATAAATATCCACGCAGTCCGGCAGGGTTTATTCAACAACTTGAAAACCGCGTCTGGTCGCGAACATGGCGGCTGAGTGACGAGTCTTTAGCAGCAGGGGTTGCAGCAGTCAAAGCAGTGGTCGCGAAAGAGTTTCCTGATGCCACAGTTGGACTCACCGTCCATGAACAGTTTGTCGCCGGGCCCTACTATCCTCCCCAATAAACTACATTAGGACATTTGGCGGTTGGTATAGAGTAACCCCCCGAACTATAATGTTCCGCATGTGATCAATGAGTTAGGCGTGACGATGGTTCGACCTCTCCACATTCGCGGTGCAAACATCTGGGATGGACAAAAAACCACGCTACGCGATCTATATACCGATGGTGATCGAATTGCTGCCGCGCCCGTCAACGGCGCACAGGTGATTGACCTCGACGGTTACACTATTTTCCCCGGCTTGATTAACGCCCACGACCATCTTGAACTGAATCATTATCCGCGCAGCAAATTCCGCGAACGTTATGATAATGCACGTCAATGGCACGAGGATATGAATGTTCGGCTAAACGAGGAGCCGTACAAATCATTACGTGCCTATCCGTTGTGGGATAAGCTATTCATCGGTGGCCTCAAAAATCTGCTGTGCGGCGCAACCACTGTCGCTCATCACAACCCGCCCCATAAAGACCTATGGCGCAAAGCTTTCCCCGTGCGCGTGCTCAAACAATATGGCTGGTCGCACTCTTTCTATCTGGCAACCGATGAGGAAATCCAGCACTCTTATAACAGCACGCCCAAAGATTGGCCGTGGTTCATTCATCTCGCGGAAGGTACGGATGAGGTTGCAGCAGGTGAGTATGCCCGATTAGAAAAGTTAGGTTGTCTTGATTTATACAAGACCGTACTGATTCATTGTGTGGGGATGAGAAAAAAAGGTCAACATTTTATACACCTACCGGAAAACGAAACAGTTGATTTCATAGCCGATAATGTCAGAGGCATAATATGGTGTCCAACAACCAATTTATACCTTTTGGGAAAAACTTTAGTTGATGACGAAAATAACGCCATTTTCCCTATAGCAAACGCATTTGCATTGGGGAGTGACTCGCGCCTTACAAGTGAAGGCGACTTGTTATCAGAGCTGAATGTTGCATACAAATCGTTTGGAAGTAATCCTTTGATAGCTGCTCATGTTGTTAACCTTGTTCTTTACGATGCTGGCTTTATTTTTTTTCATAAATCAGTCAGAGATTGGATGTTAGAGCAAAAATATGCGGATATGGTAATTATTCCAACAAGTGAAACTGATGCCGTAAAACTCTGCAATTCTCGCCGTACTGATCTCGCACTTGTCGTCAAAGGTGGCGTGCCGCAAATTGGCGATCCTGAATTGCTGGCGAAGTTCACCGATGTAAAAACGGTTGATGCAACACTTGACGGCAAGCCCAAAGCAATCCATGTCGAACTCGCCAAACGTATCCATGCTAACGCTCTCAAAGAACCGGGTTTATCAGTTGAACCTTTGCCAAAGCGAAAACTGTTTCAATT
>JBGAHG010000073.1:0-14643 GCA_044226325.1 Aggregatilineales bacterium | reverse complement strand
ATATAATAGGTTGTCGGAATCGCGTTGTTGGGATCGGCTGCAATACGGGTTACCGCGCCGGTCTGTAGGTTTTTGACGAAGATGTCATATTTATTATTGGTATCGCCTACACTAAAGGTTGATGCTTTTGACGCAAAAACAAAATACTGTCCGTTTCCCGAAACATCACCTGCATCCGAATTACCATCGCCTTGTTCACCATTTGGTCCAACGGTTACACGTCTGGTCTGGCAGTTGGTCCGGTCAAACTCAAAATAATCTACTACGCCATTGGTATCATTTGCTACGAGGTTAGCCGAACGGGACGGAAAATAAAGATAGCGACCGTCCGACGTCAAACTGTTCAGGTTTCCCGATATGTCATTTTGGACGCCATCCGAACTCACCGACCCTAATTGGATTGAGGCGGATGGTTCACAAGTAATACCGCTGAGCTGCGCGTTATCCAGTACATCGGGAATGATCGAAGGTGAGTCGGCGCGAACCTGTTGGGCTACTGTCGAAACAAGCACAACCATTGTCAGCAGTAGCAAACCGAGAGCCGCAAACCAACGTCGATGATGAAATCGATACGACACTATCTATACTCGCTTGCATTGTCACATAGTATCAGTTTAGTCTGTTTTGACAGCGCATTTGGTAAAGGTTGGGTTTTATAAGGATGGCTCATATTTAAGGATTCGGGGAATCAAAAGGCGGTGAAATACTATCCACCGCCTTTTAAACCTAGCGACTTAAGATTGTTTTACGCACCGTACTTGGCGAGGCGGTTGGCGTGGGCCAGCGCCAGCGGCATCAAGTCGGCAGCGGGGAACTGCCCCAATGCGCCGGTCATGCACTCGCGTTCGCCGTAAGACTGAGCGCGGTCGGGCATGTGGGTTTTGGGGGCGTGTAGCAGCGTCGGCACCGGATGCCAACTGTGGGACTTCAAGGCAGCGGGAGTCGAGTGGTCGCCAGTGATGATCATCACCGCCGGATTAAGCGCAGTCAAAATCGGCAGGGCGGCATCAACTTCTTCGATCACCTTGACCTTGGCATCGAAGTTGCCATCTTCACCACGGCTGTCGGTGTACTTGATGTGGCAGAACACGAAGTCATAGTTGTTCCATATGTTTGCCACGCGCTTAAACTCGTCTGCCGGATGGTCGTGGCTGTCGGTTTCGATGATGTTCATGCCAACCAAACGCGCCACACCCTTATACATGGGGTAAACCGCGACGCAAGCGGCCTTGAGCTTATAGACATCCTTGTACTTGGGAAGAGCAGGATCTTCGGCGAAGCCGCGCAGCGTACACATGTTGGCGGGTTCGTGGCCTTTGAGGACTTCCGCCGCCTGCTTCAACCACTGGTTAATGATGTCAGCCGTGTGTTGAGCGGCGGGATCCGTCGCACGGGCGGCCAAGGTGGGGACGCCGGTGGCCTGTGGATCGGTGTCGGCAATCGAGCCGTTCAGGCCTTCGCCGCGCAGCAGTAGGGCAAAGCGGTAATCCTGCACCGCTTCCACGGTAATATCGACACCGGGAATTTTGATCTGTTTGAGGAGTTCGACGCGTTTCGCACCTTCTTCAGTGGGGATGCGTCCGGCGCGGCGGTCGGTAATCAGGCCGTTGGCGTCGACGGTGCAGAAGTTGCCACGTACGGCGACATCACCGGGCTTGACTTCGATGCCGATGCCGGTGGCTTCCAAGACGCCACGCCCGATTTTGTACTCAATCGGATCGTAGCCAAAGAGCGCCAGATGGGCGGGGCCGCTGCCGGGAGCAATGCCACGTGCAACGGGGATGGTCATACCGGTGCTGCCGGCCTTCGCCAGCGCATCCATGTTAGGTGTGTGCGCCGCTTCGAGTTCGGTCAATCCACCGGGGGTCATGGGCAGACCGCCGAGTCCATCCATTACCAGTAGTAAAATTTTGCCGCCTGCATCGAGCAGCAGGTCGTTGAGTAATTCAAAGTTTGCCATGAATATTTCCTCTTGTTGTGATTGTTGCTACGGTTGTAACCGCGTGGGGCGGGTGTGTCAAGGGAAAGCGACTAATAATGGACAATTGTCAGTTCTGTGACAGTTACAAAAGGAGCTGCTGATGTGTGGGCTGATCATCACCAGTCACATTTTTATGTGTCATCAGGGTTAATACGTGTTTGTAAAAGTCACATTCCACACCGGTCGCATGGAGGGATGATTTCCATTTGCGGTAGTCGATACGATAACGAACAGCTTGGTCCAAAAGAAAAAGACTTTACGAGGATACGCATGGAAATTCGGTGCATTGAATAGCAACGCGAGATCACCGATCTTAAGGGTGTTATCCCGCAGTGTGAAGGTTGTTTGGCGGATGACACCTTCATATATACTTGTTTCGATACGGGAGAAAATGCCTGAGGCGAGATTCATACTGCATGATTTTTCTGCCAGGGTATTGTACGTGTGTGTCTCGAAACAGGTAAAGACCTCTGAGTTTAGGGCCGGTGAGATTTGTCCGGGAAAGGCATAGTTGTATTCCAAAAATGGATTGGAGAAGGCTAGTCCAGGTTGAGTCGATTGAGCGAAAGCCGTCACACCGAGGTTTATCAAGGAAAAACCTCCGAATAGCATGATCACGAAACGCAAGTAGGATAAGCGTCTAAACGATGAAATACCCCCGGTCGGTGGTTGGTGAGAACCATTCTGTATTGAGCCCACAGCTTGATCTCCTTACTGTCACGATTGTGTTCACAATAAGGTTCAAGGTGTGGGGTAGTCACCTCTCATAATAGGGGGTTGCTAGGGGGAAATAAGCGAAACCTCAATAATTTTATAAAACACTACTATCCGTCTCGGAAATTATTGCCACACTTTTCATGAATTGGTTTACGCGTATCAAATTAAAGAGCGACGCCGCCAAACGGGGTGCAAGCGCCCACAGCGCTAAAACCGGGTGTACAGGAATAGGATTAACAACCTGTTCGATGTAATCTCGTTTTATAGCGCGCACCAATTTCTGTGCAACCTGCTCTGCTGATGTCGTTCCAAAGGCAATATGCACAGGACGTTTGTAGCGATCCCACATTCCGTCGTGGGATATAAAGCCCCAGCACATGGCTGTTGAGCGGACACCAGTCCCTCTAAGCTCGGCTTGCAGCGCATGATTGAAACCCACCAGACCATACTTGGTCGCTGAATAGACTGCCATGTAAGGCATTCCGACCTTACCTGCAAGGGAGGCACTTTGTACGATATGCCCGGATCCACGCTCAAGCATTTTTGGCAAAACAGCTCTTGTCAACATGATTGAGGCTGTCAGGTTGGTCTGGATAATTTGATTAAGTTGATCTTGCGTACGTTCATGTAAATGACCGGCAAAATGGACGCCAGCATTATTAATCAAAATATCGATTGGCCCTAATTCAGCCTCTGTCCGATTAATCAATGTTTCGCGTCCCTCCTGCGTCGTTATGTCGACAGGAATTGTGATCACTTTTCTGCCAGGCGCAGAAATGGCATTCGCCACCCCAATCAGTTTGTCGCTGGATCGCGCAACCAGTGCAATGTTTACGCCTTCACTGGCTAAGGCTTTAGCAATATGTGGTCCGATACCATAAGAAGCTCCCGTAAGGATTACGTTCCGCCCGTTGAGATTTTTCATGTTCTGTATATCCTACTATCTGTACTTCAGGTTATTTTTATCAAAATACGTACGAGACTATTTCAAAAGGTCGATTATTCCACGCAGGGTGGGTCAGAGACTTCGTCCCTATGGGAAAACCTATTCCTGTTTTGAATGTTTGGGTCAGGATGACTTTTCAAACGGCTTCTTTGAAATCCTTACTATGATGGTTGCATTCACAGTAAGGTTTAAGGTGGCGTGTTGTCACCACCCGAAATGGGTGGTTTTTAGATCACCCTATCAGCTTCAATTCTTTAGCGCAGGCGATGGCTTCCGAACGGCTATGGGCATCCAGCTTGTCATAAATGATCTTCAGATACCAGCGAACGGTTCCCACAATGTAACACTCCACACCGCTCGCATAGATGGGTGGTTTCCACTGGCCGTGGTCGATACGATAACAAACAGCTTGTGCCAAAAGAAAAAGACTTTGCTGGGATAGGCATGGAAATTCGGAGCATTAAACAGTAAGGCCAGATCACCGATTTTCAGGGTGTTATCACGCAGTGTGAATGTCGTTTGGTGGATAGCACCGTTAGAAATAATAGTCTGGACATCAGAGAAAATGCCGGAATTCAGTTTAACCAGACAAGATTTTTCAGGCGGGAAATTGTAATTGTAAGTATCAACGCAAAAAAACGCTTTTGATTGGAGGGCATCCTCCGGCTGACCGGGGAGAAGATCAGCATAGGGAGAAAAAGATTTGAGTGCTGATTGGGTGGGGTGTGTCGATTTCGTAAAGACTAAAACTAGTTAAGGATAGGCTTGCCAATAAAATAAATACTAATCGTAAATAAGGTGACAGTCTAAAAGTACGCGGTAGGTTGAGACGGTCTAACATCGTGTCATTATCGGGGCGGCCAATCGGATGACTTGAACCAATCGACGTTATGTGTATCGTCTCAACTAAATTTGACGTTGAGGTTGGTTTGACAATCACAATATCAAAATCCTCCCAAACCTAATGCTTTTGATTGCAAGGTTTGTATATTTCAAGCTTGTCAACACAACTTTAGAGATTAGTCATGAGTCAAGCTTGGCTTGATGGGGGAGAATTTGATTTGCGTCGGTTAAATCAGATGAAGTTGATGACGTTTTAAAGCTGTTAATGAGGGTTTTCAGCTTGTCCAAACGGCTTCTATTATCTTGTGGTGTCTGAACTGTAACCCCTTCCATTGACCAACGAGCCTCCGAGGCTTGATAAATTTCACGGCGGCGGGCTTCTGCCATCCAATCGCTATCAGAAAGTGTGAACATTTTGACAAGCCTCCAGTTCTTTACAATGGTTATGCTTAAGATAGCCAGTAAAGGGATGAAGAGTCGTTCGCCTACGGGTGAATTGATGTACTAAGAGGGGATGAATTGTCCGGGTGAAGTGGGGTTAGAGCAGGTGAAGTTCCTGAGCACGCAAGAGGGCTTGAGTGCGTGTTTGTACGCCGAGTTTGCTGTAAATGTGGTTAATGTGTTTCTTGACTGTAGTAACCCCGACAAACAAGCGCTGGGCTATATCAGGATTGGATAAGCCGATGGCGACTAAGCGCAGCACTTCGAGTTCACGTTCGCTGAGGAATTCAGCATTATTTAGATGAAGTTTATAGTTCGGCTGGTTTGCCAAGTGTGATGGTTCGACTTGGGGTACAGGTTGTGCAGCGAGTATTGCCTGGAGCTTAACTACAAGCAATCCAAGCTGAGTGTTTTCACCCTGTTGTTTGGCTTCGGCAAATACTTCCGATGGAAGTTCCGCTGTGAGTTGGGCCAAGAGATCGTGTGCATCCAATCGAGTGTCCATAGTAGTCGTAGGATGGTTGAGTACGATAGTTGCTAATTCCACAGCGATCTGCTTATCAAATAACCCGGCAATATCTACAAAAGCATCTGAAGCAAAAGGAGACATTTCACTTTGTGTGGCGATTATTTGGGATACGTTCGCTAGGGCTTCAGTGGCATAACGTCGTGCTTCAAAAAATTGTCCTTGGGCATGGGCTGTTGCAGCCAAGCGCCCCAGAACTCGTGGTAAATATTCGCGGTTGTTGATTTGAGTAAGGATCTCCAAACTGCGTTGAAAATGATCTCTTGCATTTTCTAAGGCTCCACGTCGATAAGCTATTTGCCCAATATCCATAAGATCGTAGCCTTCGGCCATTTGATTGCCTACGGCTTTGGCGATTTCCAAGCTCTCTAGCAAGTATTGATTGGCTTTATCGTTGGCTCGATATAACATCCATAGGCGAGCGTAGCCCCAGAGTGTCCATAACTTTCCTATCGGGTCATCTATCGTCGCTTGTATACTGAGGCTTTGTTCCAAATACTCCTTTGCAAGTTCGAACTGCCTGTTTTCGCAAGCAACAAAACCGAGTCCACTATAGGCTTGGGCAGTTACCCAATGGTCGCCAGCCACCTGTGACAAACCAATAGCTTCCTCAAGTAGAGTTTGCGCCTCGACATATTTAGCTTGATACAAATTCAGATATCCCCAATGCAAGAGTTCAATAATAATTTCATGTTTCGCATCACAATGCCTAAGGTAAGCCACACCCTTCTTATACAATTCATTGGCACCTAAGTAATCGCCAAGCCGCCAACGAAACTGTCCCAACATGCAGTTAAGATCACCCACAATCAATTCAGCCCCAGTTTGGAATGAGGCGAGAGCCGCAATGAATAGCTTTTCCCCTTCCTGATAGCGACAGCGGGTTTCGTAATATGCTCCTAAAGCATTCGCAGCTTGACGTATATCATCTTCGCGCCCTTGTTCGATTGCCCATCCCCACGCAATACGTACATTTTCAATCTCAACATCGACTTCGTTTAAAGGTAATTTACCTTGAAAAAGGGCTATTTCTCTCTGGTGTAAAAACTCGGCAAAATACTGGCTGTGCTGGTTATGCATCTTTTCCCATTCAAGGGGAATTTCATGTAGCTTTTCATCTGCGTATTGCCAAAGGAGTTCGTGCAGGTCGTAACGGGTGTTACTATCCACACGTAACAATGACTTGTTTACCAGAGTCATGAGTGTTTTGAGCGATACACCGGCGACAACCTGCGCGGCTTGGCGGGTAAAGCCCCCGCGAAATACCGCCAGCTTTTTAAAAGCTTCCCGCTCGGTATCAGAAAGATGGGCCCAGGAATAATCGAAAGTGGCACGGATACTTCGCTGTCGTGCTGGAAGATCACGCATCTCGGTTTCCAGAAAGTCAAGACTGGCGCTGATTTCAGCAGCGATTTGTTCCAATGTGAGCAGCTCGACCCACGTGGCTGCCAAAATAATCGCCAGTGGCATTCCACCCACCAGCCGACAGATGCGGGCTAAATATTTTAGATCGTGAACAACTAAGGTGAAATTGGGGCGAACACGGCGGGCGCTCTGCATGAACAGCTTGACAGCGCTGTAATCCAGGGCATCCTCAGGTGTTTCCCAAGTCGGAAAGTCCATTCCAGAAATGCTGTAGACCGTTTCACTGGTCAAATTCAGTCGTTCGCGGGAAGTTGTGAGTATTTTCACCCGTGGCGCGTATGCCAGAGAATCGCTCATGAGACTTACAGCATCCAATAAGTGCTCAAAGTTGTCGAGCACCAGTAGTGCATTTTTGTCACGGAAATAGTCGAGGAGTTGTTGTAATGGATCCGTGCCGGAATAAAACTGGAAACCGATAGCACTGGCAATGGTTGAAATAATGAAATCCGATGAGGTTAGTGGTTGCAGAGGGATAAAGTAATCACCGTCAGTAAAGGACTCTCTACAGTTGGTTGCGGCTTGTAAAGCGAGGCGTGTCTTGCCGATTCCACCGGGACCGACCAAGGATAATAAGCGACAGTTCGGATCGGCCAGCAGCGCCGCGATTTCAGCCAGTTCTTTTTCCCTGCCGACAAAGGATGTCGGCTGGAATGGGAGATTATTGGTGGGCATCGATAATATTCCGTTTATGAACCGTCATTTTTACATCGATAAGTATTTCAGTGCAGCGAAAAATAATAGACACTGGTTCGGTCTAGTTCAAAATCTTTAAGTCCCTGGCACGGGCAATGGCTTCGGAGCGGCTGTGGGCATCCAGCTTGCTGTAAATCTGTTTCAGATACCAGCGGATGGTTTCGGCGCTGAGGATAAGCCGATCGGCAATTTCACGGCTGTTGAGTCCATGGGTCATGAGGTGCAGGATTTCTCGTTCGCGGTCGGTGAGTGAGTGATGGAATGCCAGGTCTGATGACAACTGCTCCCGCTTATCGCTCAATTTGGCGGGCTGTGCCTGGCCTTCAAGGGCGTAATCCTCGGCTTGCCTAACTGTCATCGCTTTGCCTTCTGCCCATGCAGTGTTGAAGGCATCTTCTCCCATGTGGGCGCGTACGATGGCTTTGTTCTGTTCAAAAGGTTGATTCTGGGGAAAACGTATGGAATCCTCTACGAGCCAGTCGACATGGGCTGCTGCTAACAGTCGCGCCGAACGCTCGTATTCCCCGCGCAGCAGTGCGATATGAGCAAGTCCGGCTAGATTAAACGGTAAGCCCGGGTGATTCAGCATCATTCCGCGCGGTAGGCGCAATGCCTCTTGATGAACGCGTTCAGCCTCATTCAAGTTTCCTAACTTGAATTCAATGTCTGCTAAGCTAATTAGCATCAGGTTCACCCCATCAGGCAGTCGTGCTTGACTGAACTGCGCTGCGCTTTGCTTGAAGAATTCTCTTGCCGCCTCAAAATCATGAGAGTGACCTGCAATTCTCCCCAGCGTAGAGCTTACCCACCCTAACATAATGGTATCGCCCGCTTGCTCACTTAATAGCGCTGCTTCTTCGGTATATTGACGAGCTAGTACCAGATTATTCTGAGCCAGGGCAGTCCATGCAAGGCGGTTAAGGCAATGAGCCATCCCCATCGAATCCCCAGTTTCCCTGAACAACCTCACACTCTCCTGTAATTGGAGGGAAGCTTGTTCTAGATCGTGGTCGAAATAAAATCCTAAATGGCATAGAGACCACGCGATAGCCGTCTTATTATCAGTGGCTTTCCCTATTTCAATCGCTTGTTGACAATAAGAATGCAGACGCGCTTCATCTCCAAAGTGGCCCGCTAATCCACCGGCTAAGTGAAATGCTTTGGCACGTAACTCTGTTGGTGCGTTTGGATTAGCGGCAAGGGTCCGCTCGAACCAATCCAACCCTTCTTTCCAATAGGAGCACTCGCTGAAAAACCATCCGAGGGCCACAGCAAGGCGTAGACCGGACTCGGACTCAGATCCATAAGTGAAGGCTGCCCGAAAATTATCCATCTCGACTTCTAAGCGGTTGAACCACGGGATTTGTTGACTGCTAAAAAGATGTGATTCCGCTTCCTCGGCCAATTGTATGAAGTAGTTCAGATGAGACTCTACAATGGCATCAAATTTCCCTGATTGAATCAGTTTCTCATCTGCATACTGGCGCAGGAGTTCGTGCATATCGTAACGGCCACTGGAATCGATACGAATGAGTGATTTATCAACCAAGGACGCTAATAATAGGAGTGAAGCACCCGCAACGTGTATCGCTGCATCTAGATCAAACCCTCCGTGAAAGATAGAGAGCTTCATCAATACGTCTTTCTCATGTTTCGACAGCATATTCCATGATTGTGTGAAGACTGCTCGTAAGCTTCGATGGCGTTCGGGGATGTTTCGCAAGGGTGTGGTCAGAAAATCGAGATCATGTGTCATCTGATCCACAATCTGCTGGCAGGACATGGCGCGCAGCCAACTAGCAGCTAATTCCAAACCGAGCGGCATTCCTTCGACCTGCCGACAAATTGATAGTACCGCCTGTGTATTCTCGGTAAGGGAGAAATGGGTGTTTACCTGACTCGCTCGCTGGATAAATAGCTGCACGGCACCGTACTTTTCCGGCGAGTCGAGGGATGATTCGGTTGGATAGGATAAACCATCAAGTATTGAGCCCCATTCTTCTTGCAGGTTGAGCCGTTCACGAGAGGTAGCCAAGATTTTCAGGTTGGGGGCAGCGTGAAGCAGATCAGTGAGCAAGTTGGTTCCGTCTAAAAGATGCTCGAAGTTGTCCATGACCAAGAGCATGTGTTTCTCACGCAAATAACGCACCAATTGAATGTTAGGTTCTTCGGAACCAAAGAAAGAGACTTCGAGCGCTCCGGCAATGGCTGATGGCAAAAGATCAGGTGAGCCAACGGGTGCCAGGGGTACAAAAGCAATCCCGTCCGCGAAGCCCGGTTGTTGGTCTTCAGCAGCCTGGAGCGCAAGGCGGGTTTTACCAATGCCACCAGCGCCGACCAGCGTTAATAATCGACAGTTCGGATCGGCCAGCAGCGCCGCGATTTCAGCCAGTTCTTTTTCCCTGCCGACAAAGGACGTCGGCTGGAATGGGAGATTATTGATGGGCATCGAAAATATTCCGTTTATGAATCGTCATTTTTTACATCGATAAGTATTTCAGTGCAGCGAAAAATAATAGACACTGGTTCGGTCTAGTTCAAAATCTTTAAGTCCCTGGCACGGGCTATGGCTTCCGAGCGGCTGTGGACATCCAATTTGCTGTAAATCTGTTTCAGATACCAGCGGATGGTTCCGACACCGAGGATTAGTTGTTGAGCGATCTCACGGCTGTTGAGGCCATCGGCGATCAGATGCAGGATTTCCAATTCGCGCTCGGTGAGTGGTTGGTTGCTGGCTGGTGTCGATTCATTCCTGGCAGAAGTAGTCGCGTCTTCCAGTGCAAAGGCAACGATCTGTCGGCGTGTCATGGCTTTACCAGTTGCCCAGGCTTCCTCAAAAGCGCTTTCACCCAGTTGAGCGCGTGCGGTAGTGATGTCTTGATGGTACGAACTGATAAAATATTTGGCTGTCACATTCACGATGTTCGGATCAATCACACTTAGCAGCGTTGCGGCCCGGCTGAAATTGCCCAATTCGACAGCCACCCTGGCTAGCCCTTCCAGGGTTATATCCGGTTGTTCACCCGACTCTTTAAGTAAGATGAGCGCTTCCTGGTACAACTCGCGAGCCCTCGCCAGATTTCCCTGTTTCCTTTCCAAAAGTGCCTGTTCACGTAAGCCAAAATGAATACCAGCGTAAAAGCGTGCTTCTCGAAAATTGGCGATGCTCTCCTCGTTAAGTTGGATGCTCTGTTTAAGATGACCTCTGATATAGGCTATCAGACTGAGAAAATAATTGACCCATCCCTGCATAATCTTGTCATCGTATTGAAGGGCAATAGCGTGTGTTTCCTTGATGAGCCTCTCAGCATACTCAATATCATTTTGGTACAGGATGGCAATGTTGAGTCGCATCAAGGTGTGGCTTAGGCCGAAGGGATCGTCCAGTTCACGGAAGATTCTGATGCTCTCTTCCAGCTTTTCCTTCGCCAGATCATGGTTAGGAGGGAGGTAAAATCCGAAGTGGCTGAGTGACCAGGCCAGATTCCAGTGGTCGTTCAGTTCGCGTGCCAGAGCCACAGCCTGTTCCCCGTAAGCGGATAACTTCTCATTGGGTCCACCATAACCGGATAGAGCGGTCGCGGCCTGTAGGGTTTTAGCCCGTAGTGCTAAGGGTATATTCACCTTAAGATTGAGCAGCCGCTCCAGCCGTTCCAGACCCTCAGGCGCATAATCGCGTTCTGTGAAAAACCAGTAAATAGCGTTGACCAGTCGCAGCCCTGCCTCATGCTCTTCGTCACGCAGTGACCATTCGAGCGCCGCCCACAGATTATTAAGTTCGACTTCCAGATGGTCAAACCAGGCAATTTGACCACGACCGAATAAATTCACTTCATTCTGTTCGGCCAGTTCCATAAAGTAATGGAGATGCCGATGGGCGATTTCGTCCGACGCACCCGATTTGGCGAGTTTCTCGGCTGCATATTGGCGCAGCAATTCGTGAGAATCGTAACGCCCAGCGCTCGTTACGCGGATGAGCGATTTCCCCACTAATCCGGCTAGTATTAGGGGGGTCGCCTTTGCAACCTGTGTTGCCGTCTCCAGATCAAAGCCACCTCTAAAAACCGAAACCCGCATCAATACCATCTGCTCATCTGCGGATAGCAGTCGCCATGATTGTTCAAAAACCGTACGCAGGCTGCGATGACGCTCCGGCATATTTCGTAGGGTTGTGGTCAGAAAATCGAGGTCTTTGGACATTTGCGTCACAATCTGCTCGTGCGACAGACTGTGTAACCAACTGGCAGCTAGTTCCAAAGCCAGCGGCATCCCTTCGACCTGCTGGCAGATCGATAGAATGGTCGGTAGATTGTCCTCCAACGAATAATGTTTTTGAACCTGACGCGCACGTTGAACGAATAACTCTATGGCGCTGTAGTTTTCGGGAGAATCGGCATTCGAGGAGATGGGATAGGATAAGCCGTCCAATGCAAACAGCCACTCTTCTTGCAGGTTCAGCCGTTCGCGGGAGGTGATCAGAATCTTCAGGAAATGCTCGAAATTATCCAGCGCCAATAGCACTTGTCGCTCTCGCAGAAATTGATTGAGCTGTGAGAAAGGGATTTCAAAAGCACCCTCAATGGCTGAAGCTAACAGACTTGATGAGGTAACTGGCGCAAGTGGGACAAAATAAACCCCATCCACGAAGTGAGGATCAAGAGTAGCTGCTATTTGAAGCGCGAGGCGTGTCTTACCGATGCCACCAGCGCCGACCAGCGTTAATAAACGGCAATTCGGATCAGCCAGCAGTGCCGCGATTTCAGCCAGTTCTTTTTCTCTGCCGACAAAGGACGTCGGCTGGAATGGGAGATTATTTGTGGGCATCGATAATATTCCGTTTATGAACCGTCATTTTTACATCGATAAGTATTTCAGTGCGGCGAAAAAAATAGATACTGGTTCGGTCTAGTTCAAAATCTTTAAGTCCCTGGCACGGACTATGGCTTCCGAGCGGCTGTGGGCATCCAGTTTCTCATAGATGCTTTTGAGGTACCAGCGGATGGTTCCGACACTGAGGAAAAGGCGGTCTGCGATTTCGCGGCTGTTGAGGCCATCGGCGATCAGACGTAGAATTTCAAATTCGCGCTTGGTGAGTGGTTGGTTGCTGGCTGGTGATGACGCATTCTTTGCAGAAGTAGTCGTGTCTTTCAGCGCATAGGCAATGATCTGTTGGCGTGTCATGGCTTTACCAGTTGCCCAAGCTTCTTCAAAAGCGCTTTCACCCAGTTGAGCGCCCACAGTACTGATGTCGTTATGATACGAATCGAACCTCTTAAACCAATCTTTTGTAATGTCTATGAAGTTTGGATCAATTGCGCCCAATAAGGTTGCAGCCCTCCTGAATTCACCCAATTGGAGAGCCAAATTGGCGAGGCCTTCCAGAATCCGATCCGGTTCTTCAATCGACTCTTTAAGAAAGATGAGGGCGTCTTTATACAACTCGCCTGCCCTTGCCAGATTGCCTTGCTCCCGTTCCAGAAATGCCTGTTCACGTAAGCTAATATGGATGCCACCATCAAAACGTGCTGCTTGAAAACTAGAAACGCTGTCCTTATTGAGTTGAATACTCTGTTTAAAATCACCTCTGCTATAGGCAATCAGGCTTAGAAAATTATTGCTCCATCCCAACATAATCTTATCGTCATATTGAAGGGCAATAGCCAGTGTTTCCTTGGCGAGATTCTCAGCATAGGCCAGATCACCTTTATGCAATAAGATGATGCCGAGTCGCATCAAGGTGTGGCTCAAACCAAAAGGATCGGCCAGTTCACGAAAAAGCGCGATACTTTCTTCCAGTTTCTCCTTCGACAGCTCATAGTCAGGCACCCGGTACAAGTAAAATACGAAGTGGCTGAGTGACCAGGCCAGATTCCAGTGGTCGTTCAGTTCGCGTGCCAGAGCCACAGCCTGTTCCCCATAAGCGGATAACTTTTCTTTAGTTCTTCCATCTCCATCATAACCGGATAGAGCGGTCGCTGCCTGTAGGGTTTTAGCCCGTAGTGCTAAGGGGATATTCACCTTAAGATTGAGCAGCCGCTCCAGCCGTTCAAGACCCTCACGTGCATAATCGCGTTCTGTGAAAAACCAGTAAATAGCGCTGACCAGTCGCAGTCCGGCCTCATGCTCTCCGTCATGCAGCGACCACTCCAGCGCTGCCCGCAGATTATTAAGCTCGACTTCCAGACGGTCAAACCAGGCAATCTGACCACGACCGAATAAATTCACTTCATTCTGTTCGGCCAGTTCCATAAAGTAATGGAGATGCCGATGGGCGATTTCGTCCGACGCACCCGATTTGGCGAGTTTCTCGGCTGCATATTGGCGCAATAATTCGTGAGAGTCGTAACGGCCAGCGCTCGTTACCCGGATGAGCGACTTGCCGACCAATCCGGCCAATAGCAAAAGAGTCGCGTTTGCCACCTGCACCGCCGCATCCAGGTCAAAGCCGCCTCTAAAAACCGAAACTCGCATCAATACCATCTGCTCATCTGCCGACAACAATCGCCACGATTGTTCAAAAACCGCGCGCAGGCTGCGATGCCGCTCAGGAACATTGCGTAGGGATGTCGTCAAAAAATCGAGGTCTTTGGACATGTGCGCCACGATTTGCTCGTGTGACAGGCTGTATAACCAACTGGCAGCGAGTTCGAGCGCCAATGGCATCCCCTCAACCTGTTGGCAGATCGACAGAATGGCCGGTAGATTGTCCTCCAACGAAAAATGTTTCTGAACCTGACGCGCACGTTGAACGAATAACGCTATGGCGCTGTAGTTTTCCGGCGTGTCAGTCAGTGATGAGGTTGGATAGGTCAGGCCGTCCAGCGCAAACAGCCACTCTTCTTGCAGGTTCAGCCGTTCACGGGAGGTGATCAGAATCTTCAGGTCGGGTGCGCCCTGCAAAAGCTCGGTCAGCAAGTTTACCCCTTCGAGCAAATGCTCGAAATTATCCAGCGCCAATAGCACTTGTCGCTCTCGCAGAAATTGATTGAGCTGTGAGAAAGGGATTTCAAAAGCACCCTCAATGGCTGAAGCTAACAGACTTGATGAGGTAACTGGCGCAAGTGGGACAAA
>JBGAHG010000026.1:0-113666 GCA_044226325.1 Aggregatilineales bacterium | reverse complement strand
GGTGTAAAAGCACTGCTCATTGATGAGGGCGGACACTTCATGAAAGTCGCTGGTGGTCAGGCTCTTCTAGATCAGATGGACACGTTGAAATCCATAGCGGATCGTACAGGTACACTTCATTTGCTTTTCGGACCGTATGAAATGTTGGGACTTGCTGAACTAAGCCCACAGTTAGATAGAAGAACAAAAACTATCCACTTTCCACATTACAAATCATCAAGTGATAAGGACATAAGAGCGTTCCAATCAACACTTAAGCAATTCCAGCAAGTATTGCCGCTTCCAGCAGATTTCAACTTGGTAGACTATTGGCAAGAACTCTATGCAGGTTCCCTCGGTTGTATTGGTATCGTTAAAGACTGGTTAACCTCCGCCATTAACGATGGATTGCGAAGCAAAGAACGAACGCTCAGTTGGAAACATATACAAAGGCACATGGCTCCGCCCACCCGGTTATCCAGTAGGCTAAATCAAATTGAAGAAGGCGAGAAGCGACTTGAATCAGATGCTATGAGTCTGGCAACACTTTACTCTAGGTTGGGGTTGAAAGATGAACTAAAGAAGTCAGATCCAACAAAAGTGCGTTCAAGCAGTCGCCCCGGGTTGCGTTTACCTAGTCGTGACCGAGTAGGGGAGTAAATCATGATCCAGACAATAAGCGGTCATTATGATTCGATAGGATTATCCAATTTACCCCATAGTCGCCTGTATCATTTAGAGCCAATTGGATTGGGCACAGAATATGTGGAATCGCTGACCAGTTATATTTACCGTCTTGCCAATGAACATTGTATACATATCAATATACTATTAGCTAAGGAGCTTATGCCCTTACTCAGCGATGGCGGACTATACCAGCATAGGGAGAAGAATCGTTTTAATGTAGGTACTTCTCTGTGGAAAGACATCTCTCATTCTCTGAACAGTGCTAACGACACTTCCAATGCGTGGCTAAGCGCATTAGAGAAATTGACATTAAGATGTGATCTTAAATACCTTACTATGTGTCCTTGGATTAATATCATTTCATCGAGGGGTCTCATTCGTTCATATCAAGCGTGGTGTCCGCTGTGTTACCAGCAATGGCTTACCAATCGGCATGCCATTTATAATCCTCTACTTTGGGGACTAGAAGTAATTAATGCTTGTGATAAACACATTGACTTATAAGTCAAATTCTACAGTAGGCTTTTGCCCTCACTGCAATCGTTGGCTAGGATCCGACAACGCAATTCCAGTTGCAGAGAATACTTGGAAGGATCAGGAATGGATAATCAAGTCCGTTGGTGAATTAATATCTTGCTCTCCCTACTTAAATATCATCTCCACGCTAGAACCGTTTTCACTTGCATTTAAGCTTTTCCTAGGTAGAAGGTTTGGAGGTAACAGTACTGCATTTGCAAAAGAACTTAAAATGAGTAGAGATTCCGTTGCTAAGTACAGAATGGGAACACAGCATCCGCAGATCGCCACGATACTAAAAATAAGCGCCCTAATGGGCCTATCTCCACTAGAATTGCTAACAGGCGAACGTACCAGTCTAACGGAAAGGGTTAGCAAGATTATAGAACTGAAAACCCATCGGCAACGTCCTTCTCGCAAGTTCGACAACGACAAAGTATTAAATGCTCTCAGGTACATAATTGACAATGAGGAACCCCCACCTCCTTCTATGGCAATGGTCTCGAAACGCCTTGGGTATGATCACTCATATCTGATCAAGCGCTTTCCAGCGGAATGTCGTACGATTTCAGATCGTTACCAGCAATTTCGGAGTGAACAAGCCGCCAACCGTCAAAAAGAATTATCCCGTCAAGTCCGTGATATAGCTAAAAGCTTACACGAACAAGGTATTTATCCCAGTGTTTCTCAGATGCAAAAGAACCTTGCAGGGGGGATGCTTCTGGAGAAATCGATGCGGACTGTGCTTCGGGCTACACTAAAGGAACTAGGATATACCAAGGATTAGTTTTGGCTAGTTTGCGAGGAGTGCTAAGTGAGAAAAAACTCAAGGCAACACTATGGTTATGGGGATGTACTCGTGGCAAACTCATGATATTATCAACATCAAAATATCACCCAATCTCTTTGACATTTGCTGCCCTAATCCAAGTTGCAGTGGCAACACTATGGTTACATTCGACGGTAAACCTATCGTTCAAGTCACACGGCCCGCTTTTATATTTGTATTAAGGCTGTGTGAAATTCTTAGTAAATCTAAGACCATTGTGGTTTGAGGGGTTTACAAAAAATAAATACGGCGTATGATCTAGATGTTGGGTAGTACTTTACGCCCAACACTTTGTAAATGTTCCATAGAAGGATCAAATGACCGAGGGCAGTAGTAGTCACAAGGAACAGCCGCACTTAGCCAGCGGCGATAGCGCCCAACGGTAGCGATCCCCCTCTACACTTGTGTGTCACCGGGGATAGCGCCAAAAGCGTTATCGCCGTCCCACAACCTCGTGGGGTAAGCGTGACCAGTTCCAAACTTACAATCATATATTGGTTTGGTGGGTAAACACCGGGTCTTAACTCGCGTTTACATCTATCGCATGTGTAGGAGGACATTATGTACAATGATCTTTTGCTGAATCGTATTGGCGCGGGGCCGATGGACGATTCAGACGAGCATGTTCAGGATCTCATTGAAGAAATTGAAGAACTCAAGAGTTTACTCAGCCCTGAAGCACAACGGCTGATTAATGACTTGCGTCCGCGCATCGTTACTGACGATGTCTACGAGGAGATGGATGAACATGCCTCGTTTGGAGATCGCGTTTCGGATTGGATGGCTTCCTTCCAAGGGAGTTGGAAGTTCATCATCATATTTGCGGCGATCATGGTGGTTTGGATCGTGATTAACGGGAACGAAGGCAAGAATGCATTTGATCCCTTTCCCTTCATTCTGCTCAACCTCACGCTCAGCACATATGCGGCCTTTTCAACACCGTTGATTTTGATGGCTCAAAATCGGCAGTCGATGAAAGATCGGGCGGTTGCACAGAATGATTATCAAGTCAATTTGAAGAGCGAAGTTGAAATCGCGGATTTGCACCGTAAGATGGACTCGTTGACCGAAGCGTTAACGATGCAGACTCGCTTGGTGAACGCGTTGGTGGCGGCACGGCACAAGGAGCTAAGTGCGACCGTTCGGGCGATGGAAATCAACCGGATGGCAGCGATGCCAGTGACGAACGGTAATCATAATGGGCATCACATTGAGTAGTTAGCGGATGCACGTTTGAAGATAAAAGAAGGGTGGGGCTGGTAGCAGTTTCGCCCTTTTTTGTTATACTGTGGATAGAATAAATGTTCACATGGGGTGAGGCAAATGAACGGAGTAACTTTTGACGATGTGCGTGCGATTGCGCTGGCTTTACCCGGCGTGACCGAGGGGATTACGCATGGAAGCCCATCTTTCTACATCGGAAAGAAGTTTATGGCGGTTCGCGGTGAAGACGATAATTTGATCATGAAATCCGCGATTGTCGAGCGTGATTTACTGGTGCAACTAGAGCCGGGTAAGTATTTTATAACCGACCATTATGTGCCGTTCGATTATGTGCTGGTGCGGTTAGACAATGTGGATAAGGATGAAGTAAGTGATCTGTTCCGGAAGGCATGGCGGCGTTTGGCGTTGAAGAAGTTGGTGAGAGAACATCCTGAAATTTAGATTAACCCCCTCATCCCAACCCTTCTCCCCCGAACTCAAGGGAGAAGGGCTAAATACGGACGATTTAATCACACTATGACATGATTATGACACTTGCTTTTCGATGAAGATTTTGCCGGGATTAAGGATGCCGTTGGGATCGAGTGTTTGTTTGATGGATAACATGACGTCGAGTCCCGCACCATGTTCGGCGGGCATATATTTGGCTTTACCGATGCCAACACCATGCTCACCGGTGGCGGTTCCACCCAGTTGAATGGCCTTTATAACGATGAGGCCGTTGGTTTGCAGGGCGTTTTGATACTCGGCTTCGCCACTAAACGGAAACTCGACATGGATATTTCCATCACCAGCATGACCGATCATATAGCAGGTGATGTGACGTTCGTCACGCAGCTGCTCGACATAGGCGATGAGTTCAGGGTAGGCGCTGATGGGTACGGCAACATCGTTGATAAAGAAGGTTTTATCGGGATGTGAGCGCACCATGATTTCGTAGCTGGCGTGACGGGCGTGCCAGAGTTTCTTGCGCTCGGCGGGGTCGGTGGTGGAACGGAAGCTAAGCGCACCCATTTCGTCACAAATCTCTTTGACCATTTCCAGACCGGCAGCGAGGCTGGCTTCCTGGGCGGCGTGGAACTCCATAAAGAGGGTGGGATGATCAGAAAGGTCAACTCCTTCGGCTTCACGGAGCATTTTGGTGTGGGTGGCGTCGATGAGTTCGAGTGCAGCCGGATCAAGACCACTCCCGCGCACGGCAACCACCGTTTCGACAGCCGAAGCAATCGACGGGAAGGCGGCAATGGCGGCACTCATGAACTGTGGAATAGGCACGAGTTTGAGGGTGGCTTCGGTGATGACGCCGAGCGTGCCTTCACTACCGACAAAGAGATGCAGAAGGTCATAACCAGCCGACTGTTTGACCGAGCGCGATCCAACATAAATGAGGCGACCGTCAGCAAGAGCGACCTGCATCTTGAGGACGTTATCTTTACTCGCGCCATATTTGACAGTACGGATGCCAGCGGCGTTGTTGGCGAGCATCCCGCCAACGGTGGCGTTGGCACCGGGGTCGGGTGGGAAGAACAGACCATAACGGGCAAGTTGGGCGTTGAGGTCTTTGTGACCGATGCCAGGTTGAACGGTCACTTGAAAGTCATCGGCATGAACGGCGACGATGTTGGTCATACGCTCGAAGGACATGAGGATGCCACCATGAACGGGAATGGAGTTTCCTTCCAAGCCGGTTCCGACGCCCCAGGGTGTGACCGGAATGTGGTGTTCATTGGCGAGTTTGAGGACATCCGCAACCTGCTGGGCGGCAGTCGGCCAGATGACGATTTCGGGCGGTACGGCGTGGTGCTGGGATTGGTCTTTGGCGTGGAGGTCAATATCGGCGCGGGCGGTGCTGACCGAGTCCGCTCCGAGGATAGCAGTGAGCTGGTTGATGAGTTCGGGTGTGACGGCGTTGAAGGTGGGCATGAGTGGTCTCCAATTGAAAGAGAAGTTTTTAGTTTACAGTTAACAGTTTTTAGTCATACCCCCACCCTAGTCTTCCCCCGTAGTAACAGGGGAGGGAATGTCATGGAGGTATGTCAATTTATTGGCGAACGATTGGCAAATTTGGCGATTTAAGAGCCTTTTATGTGCGATTTCAGCGGATGGCCAGGCTGTGAACGCTGCGATTGGCAATGGAATGTCCGACGCCAAGATTGCCAAATAAATAGTTTCGAGACGCAAGTTTCATAATACAAAATCAAAACAAGACGATTAGCTTTTAACGATTAGCCAATCAAAAACCATGCGCCTATAGAATAACATATCTTGAGGGGCAATGGGTTACATTTTGGTCACTTTTTCGGAGTGAAGCTGCTAACCAAAATAGGGCAGCAGGATTGTTAGCGCAGTTGGGGGATGGTTGGAATTGGGTTTGTGGGGATAAGTCATATCTTCGAGGATGTGCCGCCGCAGGCTCAAGCCATGCGGCTATAGAGCAGACAAGCGCATTAAAGGCGCTGAAGTTAACTTCCTAATTATATACCTTAATAGAAGGATTTGGTTATCTATTAAACAGCGTATTCCAATGATAGAGTGCTGCTAAAGGAAAGTCTTTGACAAAGTCGATTTTATCTGCGATTTTTTGTGTAGATAGCTGTACTTGGTTGCCATCAATTGACTTTAAGTAGTTGTACAGGTCTATGGGATTCTCAGTCCAACCGGGCAAAACAACGCCTACTCGATCAATTGGTTTTTTTCTATCAAGAATGTCGAATACAACCAGATAGGCCCGCATTTCAACAGGATCGGTAATAATACTCACCCCCAGATGCTCATCACTAATAGGAAAGTTGAACATTACGCCATGTGGATATAGATTTTCATTTTCAGGTTCGATAAACAAGTTGCGGACATAGTTCAATGCTGGATTAATAGCAAAACCATATCCAAATTGACCAAAAGCAAGTAGGTACGCCGTACGGATAAGCGCTATGCGTATTATTCTGGGGTGTGGCTGAGATATTTGAATGTTCATCGATAAATTTGAGTGAGGTGAATTGTTATTTTGTAATATCTGATTGATATTTTTTACAACTATCGGGTTTGAATTTTTCTCTATGGGAATAATTCTCCATGAAGAATCTTCCGAGATCCTAAATTTCACATTTATCGGTAATGAATTGTTTACTCGGATTTTTGCTTCACCATAGTCTTGACTATCACCGGCAAGAGTTTGAGATACTTTGTAATACTTAATTAACTTGCTATCTAACGATGATCCTTGGGTACTGTTGCAGTTTTTGCAGGTTAACCCGATTATCCTTCCGCCTAACTTAGCTGACGGGGCATGTTCCATAGTTGCAGAATCAAGTTGATCCAAAGTTAGTGAGATTCTTTTTAAACAAATTGGACAAATCTCGTGATTTGAAATATCGGGCGAAATTTCAAGATTGGGCAGTGATTCTTTAACCAGCCGAAAATTTTCGGCTTGTCGGTTGAATAGTCTTGTTTTGTCGTCCGACTTATTTACCACTATTCAATTTCCTTTATACATAATTCGCAATCGTAATTATGTAAGTATATTATTTGCTGTTTTGGAAAGCCAGACATTTTGTAGCAACGGAGATGGCATAATGAAGGTTCTATTTATTGGTGGGACGGGAACGATTAGTACGGCGGTGAGCCGTTTGGCGGTAGAGCGCGGAATTGAGCTTTATCACCTCAATCGCGGGCAGCGTTCGCCAGCCGTAGCAGGTGTCCAGTCACTGACGGCAGACATCCATCAAGCGGAACGTGTACAGAAGGCATTGGAAGGGCAGCAGTTCGATGTGGTGGTGGATTGGATTGCCTTCAAACCGGAGGACATCGAGCGCGATCTGGCACTGTTTCGGGGGAAGGTCAAGCAGTTCATTTTCATTAGCTCGGCCTCGGCGTATCAAAAAGCGCCAAGCCGCTACCTCATCACTGAGTCTACACCGCTGTATAACCCGTACTGGGAGTACTCGCGAAACAAAATCGCCTGCGAAGATCAATTGATGGCTGCCTACCGCGAAGATGGATTTCCAATTACGATTGTGCGACCGTCCCATACCTATGATCACAATTTTCCACTCTCGATTGGCTCCGGAGCGACTTATACCGTGGCTGACCGGATGAAAAAGGGATTGCCGGTCGTCGTGCATGGTGATGGTACGTCATTGTGGGTGGTGACGCATTCCGAAGATTTTGCGCGTGGTTTCCTGGGACTGGTGGGCAATCCGAAGGCAATCGGACATGCCTTTCATATCACGACCGACGAGGTGCTGACGTGGAATCAGATCTACGACATTCTAGCGGATGCGCTGGGTGTGAAGCCGAATGTGGTGCATATTGCGTCCGATTTCATCGCCAGGGTTGCGCCGCATATGGGGCCAAACCTGATCGGCGATAAGGCGCATAGTGTGGTGTTTGATAACAGCAAGATCAAAGCGTTTGTGCCGGGATTCCAGGCGACCATTCCGTTCCACGAAGGCGTTCGTCGGACGCTGGCATGGTTCGATGCGGATGAGAAGCGGCGTTTGGTGAATGATACGATAAATGAGGATATGGAGCGCATTTTGGCGGCGTATGAGGGCAAAGGCTTCTCCTCTTAACCGCGCTGTCTACATTGCGGAACGCTCAACCGCCAACGGTCCATATCATTTCATGGTGAGGCTTCGCACTGGCGGAAGGGGAACAAACGCTTTTGAGAGAGACGGTAATCTTCACCATTGAGGTTGTTGAAGGGATTCAATCCTGGCGGAAGGCGGAGTCGTAGGCGAGGTCGAGCGAGGTTTTTCGCAGCCAGCGATAGAGCGCCCAGAGGAGGACGACGACCAATCCCATAAGCGGGACGAAACATATGGCGACGCCAACAGCACCCATTGTTTGATTGGTGAAGGCCAGATAGATGGTGTATAGACATACGATCAAGAAGAGTTGGACGAGATGGATAACCGTCAGGGCGGCACTGCCTGTGAGCAATGCAAGCGGTACATTGCGAATGCGGGTGGCAATGGTCATGTGCAGGGCGATGATGAGCCGTACGCGGACGACCGGTTCCAATATAAAGACTATACCAATGAGGAATATGATGCCGCATAAGCCTAGAAAGGTCGGGTTTAAGAGCGCCTGCCAGATGGTGACGGATACTGCCGGATGAGGATGAAAGGCATCATAAATGTTATTCAAGGTATATAAGGCGACGATGGCGATGCGTAGGCCGATTTCGACGACGGTCAGCGGCCAGAGACGGATTTGAGCGATGGCGTCATGTGACATCAGGATGGTGCTGTTGTTCTGCGGGGAGAGGCGCAGCATATCCCAATAGGCCGAGTTGAACTGGCTCTGGAAGCGTCCCATAATGCGAGGCAGGGATAGGTAACTGGAGAACACCATCGTGAGGACGACGGCGACGAAGTTGAGGACGATTAGGCGGTAGTTCAACTCTGGCGAGACCTCACCAAAGTTGAGATGCTGGCGTTCGACGAACCACCAGATCACGATGATTACGGGGATGCCGATCAACATGAGCAGGGTATAACGGCGCAGTCTGGTTTCAGTGTTCAGCCAGCGGACATGATGCCACTTTTGTTGGAAAAGCGGGCTTCGGGTATCGACCTCGTTATACGGGAACAGGAAATCCGGCAGCATAGAATACCGGGATTCTTATCACTAAGACACAAAGAAAATAAGTTCACCCAAGCAAATCATACCACGTTAAATTCCTTGATGAGTTGACCTTCGGCAAAACGTCCAGCGCGGAGGGAGGTGATGTCGATGGTATGGGCAGCGCCATCCAGGATTTGTTCACTGACCAGCAATCCAGCAATCGGGCCATGCATGAAGCCGTGTCCACTAAAGCCGGTCACCGCGTAAAAGCCGGGAACCGACTCAAGCGGGCCGATGATGGGATGGGCATCTGGCGTAACTTCGTAGAGTCCAGCCCACTCGGTAAGACGACCAGCCGTTTCCATGATGGGCAGGCGTTCCATCGCTTTGTCCATGTGCTGCATAGTCCAGTCGGGCTTAACGTTCTGCTCGTAGGTAGGCGGTTCGCCAACGACGCTCATCCCCGTGAGCAAACCTTCGCCTTCGCGGTGAAAGTAAAGCCGCTGTCCGAAATCGATGATAAAGGGAAAGTCCGCCGGAATGGAGGGCATGGGCGTGGTGACGAGAATTTGCTGACGTTCAGGATGGACGGGGAGATCGACACCGACCATCGCAGCGATCTGGGCTGCCCAAGGGCCAGCGGCATTGACCACTGTCGATGTCTGGATGCTGCCGAGATTGGTGTGGACAGCGGAAATCGCTCCGGCCTGCGTATCGATGCCGGTGACGGTTGCGCCGTTGTAGGCTTTTGCGCCTTGTTCGCGGGCGGCGGCGATATAGCCATTGACGACACCGGACGGATCAGCGATGCCATCACCGCCGTAGTAGCTGCCGCCAATGATGCCATCAAGATTGAGCAGGGGGACACGGGTGGCGATTTGTTCGGTCGTCCAAATTTCGGATTTAATGCCGTGATTGTTTTGCAGCGCTACGTTTTGCTCGAACTGCTGCATCTGGGCAGGCGTCGAGAGCAGGAAGAGGTAGCCGCACAGTTTGATGTCGATGGCCTGACCGGTTTCCTGCTGGAAGTTCTGCAACATGGCGAGACTCTTGATGGAGAGTTCGATGTTGATGCTGGTAGAAAATTGGTGGCGGATGCCTCCCGCGCAGCGTCCGGTGGAGCCTTGCCCGAAGAATTCTTCTCGCTCAAGCAGGACTACATCACGGACGCCGCGTTTGGCGAGGTGATAGGCCGTGCTGGCTCCCATGACACCGCCGCCGATAATGACGACTTCTGCATGTGAGGGTAAAGTGGATTGAGTCATGGTTGATCTGTGCCTTGATGTGATGGTTAGCTGAAGAAGCCGCGACGTTCTTTGGCCGGTTGCGCGTGAGTGAGTGTCGTCAGGCCGCCGAGGGCAGAGTTAAACAGTGGACGTTGTTCTTCCAATAGGAGTTTGAGATCATGTGGACGCGCGTGACGATAGACCATCTCCAAAAAGCTACCTGCGTCTTGAAAGAGCGCTTTGGCAGGTTCCTCGGCAATAGTCGCCCAACGCCACTGTGTCGGATAGTAATAATAGTAGGTGATGTAGGCGGCAGCAGTGGTCACGGAAATGCCCCGATAGTTGTAGTTCCAAAGGTCAACATGAGCATGAGTGGCGGCTTCGGCCATGCAGACCAGTGCAGCGACGACGAAAAATTGACGATGGAAGCTGGCTTCGTCTTCCCCATCGACGGCTTCGGAAAGATACCCTTCAGGACGCACCTGCTCGATGGTGTGGCGGAAAACCTCGCAACCCGCTTCAAAGCGATCATCGGCGTCCAGAACGATGCCTGATACCAGATTGAGAAACCCCAGCCAAATATGATCGACAACGCTGCTGCCTTCGGGCGGATGCTGAAGCTGATCAGCAAAGTTTGCATAGTTGGCTTGCCAAACAGCGAAACCTGATGCAAAGTCCGCATGATCGCGAACCATTTCAGCCGCATGTGCCAGCGTGACACCTGTGACGAGGGCGTCAAAGTAGGTAGTATAGCGGTTGAGGTCAAGTCCATAACCGGATTGAAGCGCGCGTATAACTTGTTCGCCTGAGTCGCCGTTACTGGTTAATTTATAGCGATAGGCGTGTAGGATGAGTTCGCTATCGTTCATCACACTGTCGTTCACGTCTTGTGTGCTTAGAAACATCCATGCGGATTGGATGGGTTCGCGGTTAACATTTTCGTGTGCGGCTTGAATATGGTCGGGGGTAAAGTAGAGTCCGCAGTGCTGAAAGTTTGACATTTGGGCATTTTAACCTGTTCAATCAATCGGACGATTGCCGCGCAAAATAGACAATCATTAGTGTAGGCCGCGTGAAAAGTGTCTGAAATTTTGATGATTATAGCGCATTTATGCAACGCCATTTGATGTTCGGTGTATACTACAGAGTGTGAGAATTTTGTAACATTAAAGCGGATGTTGCCGTGACAGATCAGACTGAAAACCCAACTTCACCCCAACCGGAAAAAGCTGCGGATGAGAGCAGCAACTTACGTTCACCGATCCGTCCGATGCATCCTGACAGTGAGGATGCGACGAAACCGGCTCCTGCCAAGAGTGGGATGATCGCCAAAGCAGCACAGCTTTCGACCGAAAAAGCAATTGCGGACGCCGAAAAAGCGCCGCACGATACCATGCCCGAAAATCCAGAGGCGGCACTGGAACTGCTGCGGCGAAAAATGGAAATCGTCGCCAGTGAGTTCGGTGAAGGGAAAATCAACCGGGCGCAATTCAACGCCATGTATGGGCGTTATGGCGAACAGCGCACGATTATCGAAACTTTGTTGAAGCGTAATCCCGAAAATCCGGCGTGGAAACAGGCGGCTGCACCGGGGCATACCTCGTTTTTGCGACATCATTTTGAATCACGGTTGGTTTATTTCCTCGTCTACCAACACAATATTCCGGCCCCATTGATGATGGGCGGCAAACAGCAAGCGAATATGGATCAGATTAGCACCGTGCTGCAGGCACTCTGGAGCATGAACAAGCGGCCTAAAATCGGTTTGGCACGTAAGGAAATGGGCAGCGGTCAATGGCTGGTGCTGGCGCTGGGCGAGTATGCTGTGACGCTGGCAATGTTTATGCTGGAGCCATCGGTGGCACAGGCAACACTGGTGCGCGATTTACATAATGACTTTGAGCGGGCGAATCGTCGTTCGTTGAGTAATGGTACGCGTTCGTTGGATCGATTTGTCTTCCCGCAGCGGGCGCTGGCCGAGAACGATATTGGCGGATAGTCGGGCGACTATAGTCGTTAGAGAAACGCAATTCAAAACCGAAGTTTGTGGACACTATCGTTTGTAGATCCATAATGAATGATCGCTGCTTAATCCAGCACCTCAACCATAAAACTAAAGACTAACTACTACAGCAGCGGTTGTGGCCGAGGGAGCGCGGCGAGCTGCTTGAGGGTGGTGGCACAGACTACACCTGAGATATTAAAGGCGATGTTGCCTTTGTCGTCGATAGCAAGTGCGCCGGGGGCAGCGTTAAATGGCGGCAGGTCAGCGATCAACTGTAATTGAGCGGCATCCTGCAAGAGATCAAGAGCATGGCGCTGGTGGGTGGGCTGTAGTTCATCACCCGTATAAACGCGGATGACACCAGTTTCGGGATCACTGGTAACGAGGCGTTTACCATCGGGGGAACACACCATCCGCCCTATAAAATAATGCACAGACTGGCGTTTTTTCACCTTGCCACTGGTATCGGTCAGCACAATTTCACGCCCATCGGATATAAATATGGCTGAACCGCCGTTGGCAATCGCTAACGAGGATTGTGAGTCTTCATCTAAATTCAACTTGAGATCAAAGCTGCCTACGCTGATATGCTGCTGAAAAATGTGGAGCTTGCCTTTTGCGTCGAGGGCGGCAATCGCACCCATCAGGCGATCCAACCCCAGGGCTATAATATTGGCTTTGGCTTTCAGTTCGAGTTTGACTTCCTTACCATCGAGTTCCAATAGCAATTCGTCACCGGTCATCCAATATAGGCGGAGTTTGCCATCGTTGGTGGTAAAGAGTGTGGCCTGTGCGGTGCGTACGAAAGGCAAATAAGCACCATTAGGCGCGACTAGCGTGGCGATAAATTCCAGCCATTTGTCGCTCTGGCGGCTGACCGCTTTATGCTGATGTTCGCCAAGTTCGATGCCTGTTTCGAGGTCGAAGTAAGTGGCGCGGTCACGTTGAGTCCATGCGGCAAGCAGTGTTTGTTTGCCGGGGAGAATATGCAGACTTTGGATGGCTTGATTGGTGAGATGTACGCGCCAAGGCATAGAATTACTCTTTGCGCCGATTGGGATATGTTGATGAGATTTGGGATAAGTGTAGTGGAGAATGCAGCCGTGTGCAAGCAGACTAAACAAACCTTAAAGCACATTATGAAAGGAACTAGCTGTAAATATTTAGCCCGGTCAGTCATTTGCTCATCTGCAAGGCAAATTTGGCGGCAGCTAATGAGTAAAACCTAATGGTATAGTTTCATGGTTTGAAAGTTGAATCGTTGGCTTAGCCTATTCGCGATTTTTTGCGACCACCACTGGCCTAGATCGCACTGACCGCTTTCAACCACGATTGGGCGATGAGGGCTGCACCGGCGGGTGACGTGTGGACGCCATCCGGCAGCCAATAAGCGGGTTCGCGCTGCCCTGCGGCTTCGGTGAAAATGGAATCCAGCGGCACAAGAAGTGTCTTATAGTCACGGGACAAACGCTGCACGACTTCGATCTTGGGATCTAAATCCTCGCGCCAACTCTTTTGCTGCTCATTGACAGACAGCAGAAAAGGCTCACAGAGAATGACTTGTGCGGTCATACGGGCATATGTTTGATCAAGTAAGCGGCGGTAATTACTTTCAAATTGCGCGGTCGTGGTGGGATCGTTGCTGTCATAGCGCCGCCACATATCATTGACACCGATCAGGATTGAAAGCCATGTGGGTTTTAAGGAAATACAATCTTTTTCCCAGCGTCCGATTAAATCCGGAACGCGGTTGCCGCTGATGCCTCGATTCAAGAAGGTTACCTTCTTTTGGGGATGTAATGCTGAAAACCATCCGGCGGTGATCAAGGCGTAGCCGTCACCAAGATGGTTCAGGTCTTCCCGGCTGCGACCGCTGTCGGTAATGCTGTCACCCTGAAATAACACCAGGGCGTTATCTTGAATAAGTGTCGTCATTTTTGAATGCTGATCCTATTGTGTGGCCGAAGGTTCGACGCTAATTTGGCCGCGTGGAGCAGTAATCGCATACCGCAGCTTAATTTCGGCGGTGTCGAAGTTACGTGCTTCAAGAATATCACCGACGAGATAGTTAAAATCGACAGTATTGAACTTGGGATCGAGACCGCTGGCACCCCGATTGAGTTCAAAACGGGCTGCAACTGATTGCGGCACAAAGACTGTAATATCGCCTTCACGCACAACAAACGTACCTAATGAAGCATCCCCACGTGTCCCCAACGGCTGATATGCGGGCAAGGTGACCAGCGCATTGCCCTTGGGTAAGTCCATGTTGAGGCGTTCAAGGGCAAGACCGCTCATATTGAGACTCAAAGTCCCGTCGCCGCCTTTGAAGTCCACATCCATAGGGATGCCTGCTGGCAATTCCAGGCGAAAGCGCCCACGTCCCATGCGCTCCAAAAGCGGGAATTGGTTGGGCTGAGTTTCGGCGATAACGAGGTTAGCCGTTTTGTCGTCAGCTTCGGTATAGGTTGTTTGAAGGAGACTTTCGCTGCTGCCGACGAATTCGCCTTTGATAATCGTCGCATCCAATGAGCGGACGATTTCGACATCGGTGTTCAAGGTTTGCACACTGACGCGCAGCAGGTTAACCCCAGCGGCTACAGGTTGATTAATGGGCGCGGTGTAATCGCTGCGTTGTCCGGTGGCACGGTTGGAGAATGCAGCGGTTGCCATTCCGCCGACCAACAGGCCGCTGACCACCAGCGCAATCAGGCTGTCGAGACGAACGCGATCCCGTAGGAAGATACCGAGTCCCAACACCACCAGTATGACGGGCCATGACCGATTAATCAGATCAGCGATACCGGGTGGGAAAGCCCCCAGGGCACGAAGGACAAAGATGATTGCGGCGGCCAGTACCACAAGGCCAAAAAGGAAATTGGTTCGACGAGGTACTCTCATCCGCGCACCTGCCTGAGAAAGAAAGCGATTGCCAGCACCAGCAATAGGATCGGTGCGAAGAGATTTTGCCCCGAAGCGCTTTGGAAGTTGCCGGTAATTGAAGCGATCCAACCTAAGAGGGTAAGGATAATCAGGACGATGACCAGCAGCAAGCGGCCTGAACCACCCGATTGCCGAACCACCAGCGATTCTTGTGGAATAATCCACCAGAACAGCAGGTAGAGTGCGGCGAACGCGCCAGTTGTAATCAGTGTGAGCAGGGCAAAGGCAAACCGGAACCACCACACATTGAGTGGAATGATGGCTGCCAATCCGCCGCAGACCCCGCCGAATATGCGATCTGTAAAGCTACGATACATTACTAAACAGTCATCCGTTGGTAATTGCTATTGCCGATTAGCAAGGGCTATTCGCTTTTAGCAAGCCATATAAATAGAATCACATCACTATAACCTCAGTGGGCAATTTGTGGCAAGCGAGAAGTTGGAAGATCAGAAATAAGTAACACGTTGCAAGTTACATGACAGGATTCAACATTGAAAACACCAGTCAAGTTATGAATTCTCATAGTCATTAGCCAGAACAGTACGACTTAACGGACAAGCTGTGTCACGATGAGAGTGAGATTGCCAAACTGAAGTTCGTCCGTTTCACGCAGGCGATAGGGCTGGTTGGGTACGAGCAGGAGGCCGTTGATGCGGGTGCCATTGGTACTGTCGAGATCGGTAATGTACACCATGCCATCTTGATCGTGGATGGCAGCATGAATGCGTGAGACACCATTGCTTTCACCGCCATAGTGAGAGAGTTCGAGCATTAAATCGTTGGCGGTTTCTTCATCATCCGCACGACCGACGAGGATGCGGGCGTTGTGGGGGAACTTGAGTGAACGGGTGTTGTTTGGAAGAATATGCAGTGTCATTCGAACAGAACGCGGAAAAACAGAATGTTCCGTATTGGGCGTAACTAAAGGCTCATCTGATGGGCCATTTTCTATTGGCTCAGATTCAGGCAATATAGACATTCATTTTCTCGTATAGCTGTTCAATTCAATTGTGGCAGACGATGTGAAAATTGGCAACCAGTTGCTATTACCCGTACAATCGGGGCAGTGAAGGAGTTTGTTCATGCGACGACTGGTTTTGGGTTTTGTTTTCATCAGTATTTTGCTGCTGTTCGGGCGGGGCAGTGCGTGGGCACGGGCGATCCGTCAGGGTGACCAGTGCATTGTAGATGCGAACGAGACGATACAAGGTAATCTATTCACACTATGCCGGACGCTGCAAATACGCGGTACAGTGAATGGTGACGTTCTGGGCGCATCCACCGACGCTCAAATCACCGGTAAAGTAACCGGTGATGTTTATATGCTGGCGGGGCAACTGGAAATTTCTGGTGAGGTTGGGGAAGATTTGCATTTCGCCGGTGCGGTGCTGCGCTTGCTGCCCAGTGCTAAACTCAGCGGCGAAAACTCCGATTTAATGAGCTTGAGCTTAAGTACAACGGTTGATTCAGGCACGAACATACCGGGAAATGTCACTTCAGCCGGTTACCAACTTGTCTTGAATGGCACAATCGCGGGGGAAGTCAGTTTTTGGGGATCAGGTCTGGCGATCAACAATACAGTTGGTGGCGATGTAGACGCCGTGGTGGGCGATTCGCAATCCACAGGTGTTTCGCAGGTGCAAACCTTGATTGTGCCGTTTGGTTGGGATGTAGAACTCAGTAACCCCGGTTTGATGGTCAGTGAAACGGGCATGATTGGCGGCCATTTGAAGTATTCTGCGGTGTCAGAGGGTGTCGTCAGTGGCAAGGTGACAGGGGATACCGTATTTACAAAAGTATCGTCACAACCAGATTTGACCCAGATGATTCAAACCGATAATCAGGACACGGTGCGCTTGTTGGCTGGCGAAACTGTACATGAGTTCGTGATCTTGGCACTGATCGGTGTAATCGCTCTGACATTGCTGCCGCGCCAGTTTCAAGTGCCGCTGCGGGCCTTGCAAAGCCGGACGTTGCCCAGCGCTGGCGTAGGGATGCTGGCGTTCATCATATCCTTTCCGATTACGATTGTCGTATTGATTTTGATGGTGCTGCTGCTGATTGTGCCGATGATTATTTTCCAACTGGACAGCCTGTTTGTATTTCTGTTTAGCGGGACGCTCATTGGTGCGTGGGGCGGGGCGGCCAGCGTATTCTATTTCACCGCCATTTTCATCAGCCGTGTGGTCGTGGCCTTGATGATCGGGAAGATTATTGTGCGTGGCGCGGTTGGCGATGACGGCAGCCAACGCATTGCTTTCGTCAGTCTCTTACTCGGTATTTTTTTGCTGTCGGTAGTGGTATCTCTGCCGGTGGTGGGGATTATCGTCAGCGCGGTAACAGCCTTTATGGGACTTGGCGCGATATTGATTGTGGTGAATAACCAGATGCGTGCGCTGCGTGATCGTGTGCCTGTAGCTGCATTGCGCATGAAACCTGCTTCGCCCGTTCGACGGATTGATCCCCGTTCGCTGCCGCCGCCGATTGTCGAAGACGGATACGAACCGGGTATGGATAATCTGCCACCGGGTTTTGAATGGTGGGATGATTAACGCCTTCACATTGGAGTTTTCGACATGGCTTTTAGTGCCTTTTTATTTGATATGGATGGCGTTGTCATCGACACGCGCCAATCTGTGACCGAGTTTTGGCTTGACCTTGCGGGCCAACATGACGTCCAATTGACTGACGCCGATTTCACATATCATATTCATGGCACACGGGCCATGTATACCCTGACCAAATTCTTCCCGCATCTCAGCCAGCAGCAATATGAGGCGATTTTGACCGGCCTTATCGCCTATGAAAATCAGCAGTCTTATACCGAGGTCAAGGGCGTGACCGCGTTTCTTCATTCGCTCAAACAGCAAAATATTCAAACGGCTTTAGTGACCAGCGCCGAACCGCACAAGGTCCGTCGTGTACTGGATCAGCTTCAGTTAGATGGTCTCTTTAACGTGGTCATTACGGCGAATGACGTCACGGTTGGCAAGCCTGATCCGCAATGCTATTTACTGGCTGCGCAACGCCTCAACAAAATGCCGGAGCAGTGTGTCGTCTTTGAAGATGCGATTAGTGGAGTAAAGGCTGGCGCTGCTGCCAAAATGTTGTGTATCGGTATCCAGCAAGCTTCTGGCGCACCGGCGCTGCTCGAAGTTGGCGCTCGGTACGTGGTGCCTGATTTCAGCGTTATGCGTTTGGAAGCAGCAGCGGCAGCTAGTGATACACATTTGACTTTGCGAGTGGGTACGGAACAAAGTTTGCCGCTGATCGACGATTAGGGTACAAGCAGCGCATCAAAGATAGGCGACGGGGTGTTGACTGCCGCAATCAAGGTTGAGCCAGTATCACCAAGATGAGCAAAGCGGAGTTCACCTGCGGCGTTAGTGAAAACGTAGGTAGTGCTGTCGACAAAGTGCGGATCGACTATTTTTTCGGGCAGCGCTTGTGGTGGCTGACCCAATTGACCCAGCCAATAATCACCGGGTTCGCCCTGCGAATAGATGAACTGTTCGCTGTTTGGCAGCCATTGAGGCAGGCCAATCGCTCCGGCTTCGGCTGACGCGTAAACTATCGGTTTACTGCCATCACCGGAAGCGGCTACCAGCTCGAATTGGTTGGCACTTACTTCCCCTTTACGGCGCAGATAGATGATCTGTTGTCCATCATCCGACCACTGCGGTAGACCGAAAAAAGTGGCTTGTAGAGTACCACGCTGCGTTTTTATTCCATCGACCCCGAAGTGCCACAGGGTGGTAAGCGCGGTATTATCGTTATAAACCAAATCTTTGTCGGGGATGGCGATGTTCAGACCCAGGCTATCCGCTTCCCAATAGGCTTGCGGGTAAAAATCGTAATCAGAGCCTGTGCTGACAGCCGGGAAGATCATCACCTCTCGACGGTTTTGCGCATCCTTATCAACCAGATTCACTATGCCGTCGGTAGTGCCATAGACTCCCGCCTGGACGAGGGCGATGTGCTGCCTGTCGGGGCTAACATTAAATAGTCCGGCCTGTGGCGACGGTAAAAGAAGTTTGACGGTCAATGAAGCTGCATCGAGCGACCAGAGATCATTATGCTGAACAGTGTAATGCGAGGGTTGATCGAAGGTATTGAAATAAAAGGTCGCGTTCGGGCCGCGTTGTAGATTGCCGACACGGATGTACTTTGGATCATTAGCCGGAAGTGAGTCGCTAGGGACCGCTTCAACGAGCTTTTCATTGGTAGAGGCTGCCAGCCATAAACTGCCGGGATAGGCCACATTTACGGCCACATACTGCCCATCGGCTGAAATGAGAAGCTGGCGGGTGTTACCTGCAATATTAGGTGGAGCAGCGTGATGAGTTGGTGCGGCATCACCTGTATGCCAGACCATAACACTGTCGTTTTCGAACCATGCCACGACGAGCCTGGGATTATCCCCAGCGCGGAGGCTCGACATCAGTAACACAACACCAACGAACAACGTCAATATACGGTATGGCATTATCTGCTAAAATCCACACAATCAATACTTATTGCATTTGATTATAGTCGGAAAGTCGGTTTTGAATGCGATTTCAGAATGAAGCGGAAGCCGTAACTTATATTTTTCGATCCATGCGTAAGCTGCGCGGGCAGCAGCGTGGATTTGACGAGCAAACGCGAGACGTTGGCCCAACACGTAAGCTGTTGATGGCGCATAATTTGCTGGACGCACAGCGCGAATATGCCGTGGTGACAGGCAGCAAAGGCAAAGGCTCAACGACCATCATCACTTCCAAACTGCTGCAACATCTGGGGCATCAGGTCGGTACAATTACCAGCCCACATCTTGTGAGTTGGCGTGAACGCATCCGCGTCAACGGTCGCGCGATACCTGAGCCTGACTTTTTGCGACTGCTTGACTCTTTTGCCCCTGAAATTGATGCGATTGAGGCCACGCTGACCGACCAGAAATATTTCAGCCCACAGGGTATTTTCCTGGCGATTGCGCTCCGATGGTTTGACGAAAACAATGTCAACGCAGCTGTCTTGGAAGTCGGACGCGGTGGACGCTACGATGATATTTCGGTAGTGCCCAATAAGCTGTCCTTGTTCACACCGATTATGCTCGAGCATCCTGATTACCTGGGGCCAACACTGGAACGCATCGCCTGGCATAAAGCGGGGATTATCAAACCCTATAGTTATGCCTACAGTGTGCCGCAGCCGCCGGAAGTTTTAAATGTGTTGCAAACCGAGGCTGACCATGTAGGCACCGAATTCAGTTGGATTGCGGAACGCGATATGGCATTGTATGTTGGCTCGGACGAAGATGGCATCCGCATAGATTTAGGCCGCTATGGTGTAGCGACCCTTTCTCTGATGGGACGCTACCAGATTCCCAATGCTACGCTGGCAGTGATTGCTGCTGGTAATATGCACGGGCGGCTGCGCGGTGTGCATCATGGAACAGCCGAATATATTACGGCCATACGTGCCGGACTTTCTGATGTGACATGGCCGGGGCGCTGCCAGAAGCTGCAGGATCATCCCGCTGTTTATCTGGATGGGGCGATCAATGCCGAGTCTGCTCAACTGTTGGTGGAAAGTGTTCGCGACCATTTGAAGACGCCGGTTGTGTCGATCATCGCTGTGCCGAATGATAAGGATTACAACGGCGTGTATGCGGCCCTTGGTGCGGTGAGCCAATCGGTCATCTTGACGGAAACCGAGCGTAATCCCATTTTGCATTGGCTGACCGAAGACGAAGCTGTTACTGCCGCCCGCGTTCATAACGCTGACGTACGCTACATCAAACCATTTGCTGCCGCAGTGGATGAGGCTAAAAAACGGGTGGGTGAGGCCGGTACGATTTTGATTGTTGGTACACAATCGATTGTGGCGGATGCGACGATGTTGTGGGGAAAGTCCTACGAAGTGATATAGTAGTCGCTGGCAATCAGTCCTTAGTCAGTAGAAAATACAAAACTGGTAGCTGGTTTGAGGATTTTAAGATGAGTGTGTTGCGACGACTACATGAAAACCGGATGCCGCGCGCGGGCGAGGTACTCAGAATATATCAAAACGAACGGATCATCGCACAGGGTTTCGTCGTAAACGTTGACCGTAAGACCATCTCAATCGCTGGACGGGGCATTGTAGATCTCGACACGGACGAAGTGCGGCGCGGCTTGCATGATGGTAGTATCCGCATCGAACGAGCATCCTAAGTATTGAGATTTTGGATCATTGTGGAAGATAGTCTTAAGGTTTGTAAGTAGTGTTAAGAATAGGTCTGTCGGTCGAGTGTTAGAACAAACTATTTGGGTCAACTTCTCATAAAAAAGCGGTCACAATGTATTGACAATCCTCTTGAGATTCCCTACAATCGTCATTCACGCTATTTTCAATTTTGAACCATTTTTGACCGTTCAAGCAGAAGTCACGCGGTAAAAATGTTGTAGCCCCAACACAATTCGTTTAATACAGTTCCAAACTCGGAACGTTTTGATTCTCGATGTCCTCATGAAGTGGTTGCAATAAGGAGTGGTACATTGGACCGACTTAAGAATGTTAAGAACTATGCCCGCACGGCTGATGTGCAGGCGCTGCCGTCGCTAATCGAGGTGCAACTCCAGTCGTTCAAATGGTTCCAGGAAAATGGTTTGGCGGAACTGTTTGATGAGATCAGCCCGATTGAGAGTTTTAACCATAATCTGAAGTTGTATTTACCGGGTACGAGCCGCGAGTCGCAGGAATTGGGTTTGAAGTATTGGTTTGAAGAACCCAAGTACAGCCAGGAAATTTGCCTGGAACGCGATATGTCGTACTCTGCGCCTTTGTACTTGCGCGTGGCTCTGGTCAACCGCGAAGCCGGAGACGAAGTGCTGATTTCCGACATTTTCATGGGCGATTTCCCCATGATGACGGACAAGGGCACGTTTATCATCAATGGTACCGAGCGCGTGGTCGTCAGCCAGCTCATCCGCTCGCCGGGTGTGTACTTTGATGCCGACGAAGATCGTACAACCGGTCGTTTGCTCTCCAATTCCAAGCTCATCCCCGACCGTGGCGCATGGATGGAATTCGAGACCCGTAAAACGGATTATCTGACTATCAAGTTTAATCGTAAGCGCACTATTCCTGTGACAATTTTGCTGCGCGCTCTGGCAGCCGTTGATGACGGGATGCCACCGGATTGGTCACCGATCAAAACCGGCAGCGATGAAGAACTGATGTCGCTGTATGCCGCTGTCGATACCAACCCCGATCATCAGTATTTGGCGGCAACGCTGAAGATGGAACCGGTCTGGGAACTCAAGAAGGAACAAACGGTCGCAGAAGCCGCCTTGCTGGAATTCTACCGGCGTATGCGCCCCGGCGACCCGCCTACACTCGACAATGCCCGCGAATATCTGGTCAGCCAATTGTTTGACCAGCGCCGTTATGACCTTGAGCGTGTCGGTCGTTATAAACTGAACCAACGCCTCGGCTTGGACAGCCAGATTCCACGCCGTGTCCGTATTGTCACCAAGTCGGACATCGTGAAATTGGTCGAACGCATGATCATGATCAACAATGGTCAGGCGGGTAAGGACGATATCGACCATTTGGGCAACCGCCGCGTCAAGACCGTCGGCGAACTGATCCAGAACAAGCTGCGTGTTGGCCTGCGCCGTACCGAGCGTGTCGTCAAGGAACGTATGTCCATCCGCGAGTCGGATAACCTGTCACCGGTAACATTGGTGAATATCCGTCCGGTGGTCGCGGCTATCCGTGAATTCTTCGGTTCGTCACAGTTGTCGCAGTTCATGGAACAGACCAACCCGCTGGCCGAACTCACACACAAGCGTACACTTTCAGCGCTCGGCCCCGGCGGTCTGCGTCGTGAACGTGCAGGTTTTGATGTTCGTGACGTTCATCACAGCCATTATGGACGCATTTGCCCGATTGAAACACCGGAAGGTCCGAACATCGGTCTTATCGGTCGTCTCGCGAGCTATGCCCGTGTCAACGAATATGGGTTTGTTGAAACCCCCTATCGTTTGGTGATCAAGTTCCTCGCTCCTGACGATCCAAACTTGATCGGACGGACGCTGCGTGAAGATATTGAAAGTGAAGGCGGTAAAGTTATCGCCTCGGATGGTGACATTATCACCGCCGAAGTTGCCAAGAAGTTGCAGAAGGCTGGCGTCGAAAAAGTGCCGGTGATGCCCTTCGTTAGCAAGGAAAATGTGTATCTCTCGGCAGACAATGAAGATCACTTCATCGTCGCTCAGGCCAACTCACCACTGGATGAACTGAATCAGTTCGCCAACGAACGCGTTTCGGCACGCTTCAACCAGAAGTTCCTGCTCATGTCCTCACGCCGCATTGATTACATGGACGTTGCGCCCCGCCAGATCGTGGGTATCAGCGCTGCGCTCATTCCATTCCTGGAACATGACGATGCCAACCGTGCGTTGATGGGTTCGAACATGCAGCGACAGGCTGTGCCGCTGTTGAAGCCGGATGTGCCGATTGTCAGCACCGGTATGGAAAGCCAGGCGGCCTATGACAGCGGTCAGGTCCTGGTATCCGACCGCAACGGTGAAGTCATCAGTGTTCAGGGTGATCGGATCATCCTGCGCGAAGAAACGGGTGGCGAACACATTTACCGTCTGCGTAAGTTCAACCGTTCCAACCAATCGACCTGTATTGATCAGCGTCCGGTTGTCTTCAAGGGACAATATGTTAAGAAGGGCGACGTTATCGCTGACAGCTCGTCAACCGATCATGGTCACCTGGCACTCGGTCATGATGTGTTGGGCGCGTTCCTTTCATGGGACGGCGGTAACTACGAAGACGCACTGCTGATCAACGAGGAAATGCTGCGTAACGACAAGTTCACCAGCATCCACATCGAGAAGCACGAACTCGAAGCCCGCGATACCAAACTAGGTCCGGAAGAAATCACCTATGACATCCCGAATGTCGGTGAAGATGCGCTCAAGGATCTGGACGAATTCGGTATCGTCCGCGTGGGTGCTGAAGTCGGTCCGAATGATATTCTGGTTGGTAAGATTACACCCAAGGGTGAAAAAGAACTCAGCCCTGAAGAAAAATTACTGCGCGCCATCTTCGGTGAGCAGGCTCGTGAAGTGAAAGACTCCTCACTCCGCTTACCCCATGGTGAGAAGGGTAAGGTTGTTGATGTGAAGACCTTCACCCGTGACGAACATCCTGATCTGCCAGCCGGTGTCGAGAAGATGGTACGCGTTGGCGTGGCTCAGAAGCGTAAGCTGACCGTCGGCGATAAGATGGCAGGGCGTCACGGTAACAAGGGTGTTATCTCGAAGATTGTGCCGGTCGAAGACATGCCTTATTTGTCTGACGGACGCACGATTGAAATCATTCTCAATCCGTTGGGTGTTCCCGGTCGTATGAACATCGGTCAGGTGCTGGAAATCCACCTTGGGTGGGCGGCTGATCGTTTGGGCTTCCGCGCCATTACACCGGTATTCGACGGTGCCAAGGAATCAGAAATTCAGGCCGAACTCGGTCGCGCATGGATGATTGACCGTGCCTGGAAGGAAATCACCGACCGCGCATGGGAATGGTTGAATGGGTTCGAACATAACCCCGACGACTTTGAAGATGATAACGAAGTGCGCCGTCTGTACATCCACAGTTGGTTGGGTGAAAACAGCCTGTATGACGCCGAAAAGCTGCGTGCTGATGAGATCTATGCGCGGCGTGCGGTTCTGGCCGAGTGGCTACGTGAAAAGGGCTACAATCCTGAAGGTGCGCTGCTATTCGATACTACCGACATTGCTATGACGGAACGTACCAAGCGTGACGAATACTCGCTGCTGATTTCACTGCGCGAGTGGAGTCTGTGGGCTAATCCTGAATTAGAAATCCCGGCAGATCTTGACTATAAAGAGTTGAAGCGTATCGCCGACCAAACCATGTTCGACAGCGGTAAGCCGGTGCCCATTTACGGCAAGCATACCCTGTACGATGGACGTACTGGCGAACCGTTTGACCGTTCGGTGACCGTCGGCCTGATCCATATGCTCAAGCTGGCGCATTTGGTCGAAGACAAAGTCCATGCCCGTTCGACTGGCCCCTACAGCCTTGTTACTCAGCAGCCGTTGGGTGGTAAGGCACAGTTCGGTGGTCAGCGCTTCGGTGAAATGGAAGTATGGGCGCTGGAAGCCTACGGCGCAGCTTACACGCTTCAGGAAATGCTCACCGTCAAGTCCGACGATGTGCAGGGGCGTGTGAAGACCTACGAAGCCATTGTGAAGGGTGAGCCGATTGAAGAACCGGGCATCCCGACCAGCTTCCGCGTGTTGGTCAAGGAACTCCAGAGCCTCGGTTTGGCGGTCGAAGCCATCTCCGAAAGCGGTGAGGTCATCAAGTTCGGTAAGGATGAAGAGAAGTCACGGATGCCGAAGATGGGCACGGGCTTACTCAGCCTCGCTGGAGACACGATTGAATAACGTGGGTTAAACCCCAAAAGTAGAGCATTACAGAACGCCGTATTGGAAACGATACGGCGTTTTTGTTTACGGTATAATGACTTCAATGAGGTAGTGAGGTGTGATATGCCAATTGATACCGTTATTAACACGCATGGAGGAGAAATCCTCGCGACTGGTGTAACCTTTGAGGAATATCTAGTTCGCTTTGATGGTATCCACTGTGAACTTGTTGATGGGAATGTGATCAAAATGTCACCTGTATCGTTGGGTCATCAAGATTTGCAAGTATATTTATTATTGCTTCTGAATATGTATTTTGACCTAAAACCACTGGGCAAAATCATACCTCAGCCATTTGTCCAACGGCTCACGTTAGCGGATTCAAAGCGCGAGCCAGATTTGCTCATCGTTCTTAACGAAAACTTGGCACATCTGAAACCAACTTATCTTGATGGGCCTGCCGATATTTGTATTGAAATTGCTTCACCGGGAACAGAAGACATAGATCGAGGTGACAAGTTCCTCGAATATGAAAAAGGTGGAGTCGGCGAGTATTGGTTATTTGATCCACGCCGTACAGAGGCACTTTTTTATCGCCTGAATGCGGAAGGATTGTACGTGCCGCAGCAAGTCGATCAACACGGGAACTATCGAACACCATTATTACCTGATTTTGCGTTGCACGTACCAACGCTGTGGCAGACCCCGCTTCCTAGTTTGTCAACTATCGTAAAATTAGTTCAAGCAATGATGAAGTAATGCATATTCAACACAAGCACGATTGGAACGTTAGCCCTCAAGAAGCGATTGAACTCCAAAAAACCTTAGCCGCCGAAGTCATCAGTACCCAGTCGATTGATATTGCATCGGTGAAACTCGTAGCGGGCGTGGATGTCAGCGTCAAAGATAATGTCTCACAGGCGGCAGTCGTCATCTTGCGCTACCCCGAACTGGAAGTGATTGAAACCGTCTTGGCGAAACGCCCCACACCCTTTCCCTATATCCCCGGTTTACTCAGCTATCGCGAAGGGCCAGTGCTGGAAGAAGCATTCCAGAATTTGAAGCATGAACCGGATGTCTTCATTTTTGATGGCATGGGCATCATGCACCCGCGCCGTATCGGTATCGCCAGCCATATGGGCGTATGGTTGCAAAAACCGACTATTGGCTGCGGCAAGACCTATTTCTTGGGAACCTATGACGAGCCTGCACAGGAACGCGGTTCGTGGAGTCTGGTGTATCACAAAGGGGATGTCATCGGCGCGGTGCTGCGGACGCGGCAGGGTGTAAAGCCCGTTTATATCTCACCGGGGCATCTGGCCGATTTGCCCACCTCGCTCGATTTGGTGATGCGCTGCACCCCCAAGTATCGCCTCCCCGAACCCATCCGCCAAGCGCACAACGCGGCAGGTGAATTTTAGTCGAAAGAGTGAACCGCTGGACAGGAGAGCTTGAATATGAGTGTCAAAAAGCAAAGACCCAAAAAGAGCGAAGAAATTAATGAACTTACGCTCAAATATATAGCCGAATACTCAGGTATGAGTAAATCCGACCTCATTGATCATATCGAATCTCAGCTCACCCCAAGATCTCAAACTGCTGGTTGGATTGAAACATTTCATTTTATAAATGTAACATTCAAGTCATCAATAAACAGGTTCTTCAAAGAGGATTCGGCTGTTACATCAATTTACCAATACCCGCAGTTATTTAAAAGCGGATATTCGAAAGATTATTTTTCGGAGGTTCAACATGCGCTTTGCAAGGATGATTGGCTATGCCATCTTTTAGGTGAGGATATAAATAAAAATACGCCTGAACAGATTATCCAAATAATACAAGCTGTTAGTGACGGAACCGACAGATCAAGATGGCAAAATAGAGTAGGCCCATTTGCTGTAGCCGTTCTGATTACCAAAGTAGGCGCAAAAGAGTTTTGTGGTTGCTCTGAGCAATCTAGAATGTCGCTAGCGAAAGGTTGAGTCCGACTGCTAGATTGAATCGTATTTTGAGGCGAATTGTAATAATCTTTGTAATTATTACCTGTTATTGCCTGTTTATCAGGTCAGCCATCATTGAAAACTGGTGTCGCTATGGTTGGACGACCCCGCTCGTACACGTCGATCATTTTGGCAATATCACCTAACACATCCCGCACCACCGACTCGCCTTCACCCATCGACATGAAGGCTATGATGTAATGTGCATCACCAACCGTCACCACGCCAGCATCATCAATGACACGACCAAGGCCTTTTGGTAAGTCGCCTTCCGGTAAGATACCATCTTTGCCCATGTAACCCTGTGTAAACACGTATTCCAGTGGTGATTGGTAATCCGAAGCTGGAATAGTCAGCAGCGAATCGGTTGCCAATATAGCCTGGTGCATAGCATCCCAACGGGCAAAAGACGCCCCCCGTACCAGCACGTCATAGCCATGAGCCATATCGGTTACTGTAAATAGATTATCAACCAGATAGTATTCGCCTTTATAGACCATCCCCCGATTGTTAGTTGGTGCAAATCGCTCGTCCGTAAAGCCTACTGTTGGACTACCCGGATAATCCCAAGTATGCATTCCGTTGGTCATGCCGACGTTTTTCATCAGGAAGTCATTAAACTTCTGGATTGGATTACCGCTGCCGCCTGCTCGCTGCGCCACATCCACCAGCACCGTACCGGTTTCAGTGTTGTTGCTGAACACCACCGTACTATATAGTGCTGAACCTAATGCATCGTCCCACTGCTCTTTTGGTGTATTCAGATAGTAGTACAGCGCTACCCATGCCTTGAAGCAGCTTGCAACCGGATACAGCTTGTTTGCCTGAATTTGGATATGAAATTCCTGATTGTTCTGGGCATTGATACGCCGGAAATCCAGCGCCATTTCATGACCCAAGAACGTCCTTTCCAGATACTCGCGAATACTACGCGCCAAGTCCGTTTCCTGATCCCAATCATTTGGACCGGTTGGTACCATCGGTGGTTCCTGAAAATGCGAAATCAGGAAGGCACTGCCAAGGAGCTTCAAGAAAAGACGACGTGTTAAGTTTGGCTGTTTCATGAGGATTGTAAAAAGGGGCAAGTTGGTCTTGCCCCTATAAAAGTTACCAGGCGTAGGCTTCTGGCGCAGCGCCACCCGGCCCTGGCCAAATTTCGTCAAGTTTTTTCAGTTGTTCTTCGCTGAACTTGATCTCCAAAGCACGCAGGCTCCCTGTGAACTGTTCCATCGTACGTGGCCCGATAATCGGTGCTGTCACAATCGGATTATTCAGCAGCCATGCCAATGCAACGTCAGCCGGTTTTTCGCCGATGCCATCACAAAAGGTTTCATAAGCAGCCAGTTGATCAGCTTTATTTTCCAGCTCCTTTGAACGGCTGCGACGCTGACCTTTTTCCTTGGTGCCTCCGAGGATACCTCCTGCTAACGGACTCCAGGGGATAATTCCCAGCCCGTAACTTTCACAAGCTGGTATAACTTCCAGTTCAATCGTCCGTGCAGCCAGGTTATACAAACTTTGCTCGGAAATCAGCCCCATGAAATGACGATTCTTGGCGATCTCGTTGGCTTGGGCAATATGCCATCCGGCGAAGTTGCTGCTGCCCACATACAAGACCTTACCTTCACGCACCAGTTGTTCCATCGCCTGCCAGATTTCTTCCCAAGGCGTTGCACGATCAATATGATGCATTTGATACAGGTCAATGTAATCGGTTTGCAGCCGCTTTAAGCTGGCTTCGCAAGCCCGTTTGATATGCAGCGCCGATAATTTACTTTCATTCGGCCAGTCGCCCATATCGCCGTAAACTTTCGTCGCAAGTACCGTTTTTTCACGGCGATTACCACCCTGGGCAAACCAGCGACCGACGATTTGCTCGGTGACGCCTTCACCTTTTTTCCAGCCGTAGACATTCGCGGTATCAAAAAAATTGATGCCGAGGTCAATGGCCTTGTCCATTACCGCAAAACTATCCGCTTCAGTCGTTTCCGGTCCGAAGTTCATTGTACCGAGGCATAGACGACTAACCTTTAAACCAGAGCGTCCCATTTGAGTGTATTGCACGATGTAAATTCCTTAAGAATCGACACAAAAATAAATCTCGCATCATTGTAACAGATTGCGAAAGTGGAAGAAAATCACCTCTGGACGATGGTCACTATAACTGCCGATATTGACTATAAATGGCTAAAGTTACCTTAGAAAAGGAGAATCCATTCTGATCCGAAGCCTATTCAACCAATTGGGAAACCTCATCATGAAGCCACTGCTGGCATCACCGCTGCATTTTTTCGTCAGCAAGCACATTTTATTAATCAGCTTTGTCGGACGCAAAAGTGGTAAAACCTATACCACACCGGTCGAGTATCGGCGTGAAAATGACGAGCTGATGATTTTCACGCAGGCCGACCGCAAATGGTGGCACAATTTCATTGGTGGCGCAGACGTTCAACTGACACTTCAGGGTCAGCACGTCACAGCCCATGCCGAACCGTTCACGGCTGATCAACTGCCGCTGAACGAAATAGTAAGCCATATGTATCCTTACTTGAGTGAAGCACGCCGTACCGAACTTGCAAAAACATCGGTATGCATTAAGCTGAAACTCTCTGCGTTGAGTCCGGCTTAATTCCATTCCTTGAGCAATTCGACCAGGTTGGTATAAATCTCGGTCGGTTTGACCAGACTGGTTTCAACTTCGGATCGTGTCGAAACGCCTGTCAAAACAAGTGCTGTTTTGAACCCCAACAGGGCTGCACCTGTAATATCGGTGTTCAGCCGGTCGCCAATCATCAGCGTTTCGGCTGGTGTTGTGCCGGTCAAACGCAGAGCCGCTTCGAACATTGGCGCGTCTGGCTTGCCCATTACCATCGGCTTCTGACCCGTAGCCGTTTGTAGTGCCGTGACAATACTGCCTGCTCCCGGCGCCAGTCCTTCCGGCGTTGGTAGAGTGGCATCCTGATTGGTCGCAATGAAAGCTGCACCTGCTTGAATGAGGAATGATGCCTGTTTGAGTTTTTCGTAGGTCAGGTTGGTATCGAGGCCGACGACCACCGCTTTCGGTTCTGTATCATCTAACGTAAAGCCGCCTGCCAGCAGTACCCGGCGCAGCCCATCGCCGCCGAGAACGTGCATTGGTGAACCCGCCGGATAATTGGCCTTGAGATAGCTCACAGTGGTGGTACTCGATGTGATAATTTGCTCTTCGAGGACGTTTGCTACACCCAGTTTAGACAACTTGACAATGTAATCTGACGGTGATTTCATACTGTTATTGGTTGCCAGTACAAAAGGCAATCCACGTGTCTGAAGCATCTGGAACAGGTCGAGCATACCGGGCAGTGGTTCGTCACCCCGCCAGAGAACGCCATCCATGTCACTGACGACGGCTTTGATGTCGGAAAGGTTCATGCGGTTGGCTCTCTTTCGTATACGGTCAAATGAATTCAACACTAATTGAACCGCAAAGCGGTCGAGAACGCAAAGTGGATACAGAGCCATCGTATTGGCGAGGTGCGATTGGTGTCGGTATCATTCCCTCTCATGTCCATTAGCTAGGAGCAATTGACGATGACATTTTCGATTGTGGCATATGATCCAGCAGAAGGATCATGGGGCGTAGGTGTCGCAAGTAAGTTCTTAGGCGTTGGTGGCATTGTCAATTGGGCACAGTCGGGAGCCGGTGCAGTGGCGACCCAGTCTTTTTGCAGAGTGAGTTTTGGCCCCGATGGTTTGGCGATGATGGCGCAGGGCAAAAGTGCCAAAGACACATTGGCTGCACTGTTGGCGAATGATCCGAAGCGAGAACAGAGGCAGGTTGGCGTAGTCGACCGTAATGGCGGCACAGCAGCTCATACTGGCAGCGGATGTTTCAACTGGGCCGGTCATATTGTTGGCGAAGGCTTTAGCTGCCAGGGCAATATCCTGGCAGGGCAGCAGGTGGTGGCGGCGATGGCTGATGCCTATCAGGCAGCTTCTGGTGAATTGGCTGATCGGTTGGTGGCGGCGTTATTAGCAGGTGATGAAGCTGGCGGTGACCGTCGTGGTAAGCAGGGCGCAGGCGTATTGGTGGTTAAGGCGAATGCTGGCTATGGCGGCGATAACGACCGTTACCTTGATGCCCGTGTCGATGATGATCCTGAACCGGTCAAACGGTTGCAGAAATTGGTGACATCCCATCATCTGTTTTTCGGACGACCAAAGGCCGAGGACTTGACACCGATTACGCCGGAAATTGCAGGTGAGATTCAACAGTGGTTACAAACGAAGGGCTATCTAAAAAAGGACGTCAGCGGCACATGGGATACGACTAGTAAGCAGGCTTTTTGGGCGATGGTTGGTAACGAGAATCTGGAAGAGCGTTGGAATCTCGAAGGCAATACCGACCTGATTGACCGGGTGGCACTGGACTATTTGCGGGAACGCTTTGGTAAATAAGCAGCTTGTCGGAATCGTTGGTGTCTTGTTGTTCGGGGCAGTGCTGCGGTTTCATGCATTAGGGCAAGCTGTCCGCTTCCATCCTGATGAGGCGTTGTTCGTGAGTTTTGCCCGGCAAGCGGCTGTGCAAGGTGATTGGCTGCTGCATGGATCGCTGGATAAGCCACCGCTGACGATTTATATTAATGCGCTGGCATTGACTGCGTTTGGCATCACGCCGCTGCCCAATGGTGTGTTAACACTGGGCATCCATGTCGGTGAATTTGCCGCACGTATGCCTGGTGTGTTCGCCAGCGTGCTGCTGATGGCTGTGATGTATGCTTTGGCGAAACGACTTTATCCCTTTGAGAAAAAAACACGATATTTAACTTCACTACTCATCGCCTTGTCACCGTTGGCAGTGGCATTTAGTGCAACAGCCTTTACCGACGGCTTAACGCTGCTGTGTATAGGCATCGCGTTACTGATGTCAAGCTGGCGTCGATGGTTTTGGGCAGGTTTATGGTTAGCTTTAGGATTCTGGTGCAAGCAGCAAGCACTGTTATATGTGCCACTCGTGCTAGGCATCGGTTGGATCTGTGAACAGCGTGCTGGGCGAAAACTGTCGATTGTAAACGGATTGCGTTTGATTGTGCCATTAATCGTCGGGATTGTGCTGTTGGTCGTATGGGATAGTGCTCGTGGGCAAGCGACCAGTATGTGGACATTAGCAACGGTCAATAATGATCCGGGCCGCTTGGTAAGGATGGACGAACTGCTGCCGCGATTAAGCGCGTGGTGGCGGTACGGGCAGTATTTGATGGGGGTGGGAATCGTTACAGCAGGGCTGTGTTTTGTCGCGCTGATAGGCTTGGTCAAACGAATACGATTGAACCGTGATTATGATGTACGTATAGATGGTGTTTTTGCAGCTTATAGCGCCTTCTACATGTTGTTTCACTGGTTGGTGGCAATCAACATCTATGATCGTTATTTATTATTGATTTTGCCATCTCTAGGGCTGTTAATAGCAAGAGGGATAACTTGGCTAACACGGGGGATTCATGACGCAAATCGGCAGCGATTAATGGTGTTGCTATTACTGGTTACTTGTTTACCGGCGGCATGGGCGGCGAGCGAAAATCGACTACCGATTGGTGGAGATCGTGGACAGCACAATGGAATCGAACAGGTAGCTGATTATCTAAATAGTCAGCGGCTCGGTGCGATTGTATACGATCACTGGTTGGGATGGGAATTGGGTTATTACATGGGCACATGGTCAGATAAGCGGCGGGTGTTTTATCCGACTCCTGAAGCCCTGACAACCGGCGCTTTGTTACAAGTGGATATCGCACCGCGCTATTTTGTTGTGCCTGATTGGGTGGATGCTCATGTGTGGTTGGATGCTCTGCGTGAGGCACATTTCAAAGTGGCGCAAAGCTATTATCAAGCACCGTTTGCGGTTTATGAATTGCAGCGACCTTGAGCTTAAGTGGCTGTACGTCGACCGGTCTTGAGGACTTCCTGCACCGTTTTGAGCAGGTTGTGGCTGATGGCGGGCTTGGTAATATAACGGTCAGCGCCCATATCCAGACCCTTACGAATGCGGTCGGAATCAGCCATTGCGGAAACGATAATTACAGGAAGGTTATCAAACACCTTTGTTTCTCGAATTTGGCGGAGTAATTCCAGACCATCAATGTCAGGTAACATCATGTCGAGTAGGACAAGGTCAGGCAAAGGTTTTTGACGCAATATCTCTACGGCACTAGCAACATTCAGGGCAGTAATTAACTCGAAACCCCATCGTTCAAGAATTACACGGATTAATTCTTGCATGGCTGGATCGTCGTCAATTACGAGAATTCGTTTTTTACCCTCTGAAGCCACTGGTTGATACCTTTTAGAATTTGTTGAATGTATGTGAATAACGTCTCTTTATACTGTAGCTTGCACCCTATGTAATTTCAAGACTATTGCATTGAGACTTTGCTTAGATTAATGCTTTGTAGTATGCTGTGAAAGGCTGTATAACGATTATGAAACGAAAGTCTGACAGTATGCGTTTCCGAAACCGATTTGTGTTATTCATTACGCCATTCGTTCTCGTATTGACAGGATGTTTCCAGCAAGCGGGAACGGCTTTGCAGCAGCCGATTGTTACTAATCAAGTGGTAAGTGTGCCGCCTACGGCTATTCCGTTACCGACACAAGCCGATAGCGGCACTGGTGGCAGCGATAACGGACAAGGGCAGGTTTTAAATACACCGACTCTTAATAATTTTGATCTTCCAAACACGCCCGGAGGTGGCAGCACTGATACGACGAATACCGATGGAAACAATCCTCCTGTAGCCTTGACGATTATTTCTGCGACACTGCCACCGATTGCTACCGAGACGCCGCTTTCACCACCAACAGATGCCGGTGGACAGACCATTGACATACAGGGAACACCATCTCAAGGACAATTTATCACGCCATCGGGACCGTTGGGGCCGATTACGCAAGTCCCTGTTGTTTTAGCAACAAACTCTGGCGATAGCGGACAACCTGCCGCGACTCCATCTGGTTTGGTGACACCGACCGCATTTTCGCCTGTTAATTCAGATGGCGCTTGTACACATACCGTGCAATCGGGCGACACCTTGTACCGTATCGCGTTGAAATATGAAGTAACCGTAGCACAGGTGCGTGAGGCCAATCCTCAGGTAACAGGTGATATTATTCAACCGGGTGACGTGCTAAAAATCCCGGGTTGCAAGCCGACCGCGACGGGCAGCACAGGAAACACCACCGTTCAAGCCACATCGACCATAGCACCGGTAGCAACTGCCTTGCCGGGTGGCAGCCAAACCTATGTGGTTAAGCGCGGTGATACCCTGTATACGATTGGGTTGAAGTTCGGTGTGACTGCCGATGCGATCCAGAAGGCTAACAATATCTCCAATCCAAACCGGATTAACCCGGGTCAGGAATTGGTTATTCCGGCGAAATCGGGCTAAGCAAACATCAGGCAAAGGTTTATAGAAGGGCATGATCAACACCATGCCCTTTTTTGTTGCTCAGGCTAATCTAGTTTATAGAGTTCGCCGTATTTGGTTTTTAGATACTGAATATAGGGCTCGATACGAAGGGGGCCACCGGTTACACGTTCGGTAAGTTCGGCGGTCGTGAACTTGCTGCCGTGTTGATAGATATTGGTTCTTAGCCAATTGTGGAGCGTGTCGAACTGACCCTGAGCGATTTCAGCCGTGATCTCGGGATGGGCTTTCAGGGCGCTTTGGTAGTAAAGACCACCGAGGATGTTGCCGAGTGTATACCCTTGGAATACGCCACCAATGGTGAATGCATACCAGTGGACATCCTGTAAGACACCATCCTGATCGCTTGGAGCGGTGATGCCCAGATCATTTTCATAGCGTTCATGCCATGCTTCGGGCAAATCACGGATCGAAAGCGACCCATCAAGCATTTGCATTTCGAGATCAAAGCGAATCATGACGTGCAGGTTATAGGTCACTTCGTCGGCATCTGTGCGGATGAGTGAGCGCTTTACCGTATTGATGGCGCGGTAGAAAGTGTCGAGCGATACATTGCCCAACTGCGATGGGAATTCAGCCTGCAATTGCGGGTAAAAATGTTCCCAGAAACCGCGACTGCGTCCGACGATATTTTCCCACAGGCGTGACTGGCTTTCATGGACACCGGAGGATGTGCCACCGGCTAACGGTGTGCCTTCGTATGCCTGATTGATGCCCATTTCGTACATGGCGTGCCCTGATTCGTGCATGGTGCTGAATAAAGCATCACCGAGATCATCTTCACGTACGCGGGTGGTGATACGAATATCACCGAGCGAGAATTTGGTCATAAAGGGATGATGCGTCAAGTCCTGCCGACCACGATTGAAATCATAGCCGTATTTCTTGATAACCTTCAGACCGAAATCGAGCTGCTGCTGCTGTGGATAAAACTGCTTGAGGCACGAGTCATCAGTGGGCTGCTGGCTGGTGATGGCCTTGACAATAGGCACAAGCTGGTCACGCAGTTGCTTGAAAATGGCACTAACCTCAGAGGCTTTCATGCCATAATCGGCAAAGTTAATCAGCGGATCGGCGATGTGGCTGTAACCGGGGAAGAACTCGGCCATTTGCCGGCTGTAATCCAGTGTTTTTTCCAGCAGCGGGCGGACACGGTTAAAATCATTGGCTGGTCGGGCTTCCGTCCATGCTTGATAGGACAGCGCGTTATGGTTGGTGAATTCCGCTACGAAAGATGGCGGAATGTTGACGGCTTGTTCAAAAGTGCGGCGGGAAACACGAATGAGGCTTGCATCGTCCGAGTCATAGGGTAAGCTATCCTCATATGAGCGTAAATCATCAAGCAGTTTGCCGATGGCTGGATCAACGAGCTTTTCTTGAGCCAATTTGACGAGGGTTGCCATCTGGCGACCACGTGCTTCTGCACCACCGGGGGGCATATAGGTCGATTGATCCCATGACAGGAGCGCGGCGGCACTATTAAGGTCGTTAATTTCTATCAAGCGTGTCTTAAGTTCTTGCAGCTTCTTTTCCATGTGCAATCCTTTAGGTGATTCATCAAAATATACGAAATTGTTCGCCTTGATGAGATGTCATCGGAGCGATGTGTTGAAAAGGGTCTATAGTATAAGTACATTCAGGATGTTAGCGATGTTCATTTATTACTGGCAATAACCTTCTGGAGCGAATAATTTGGGTGCATTACATCCGGCTTTTGATTGGTATGAAGTCGCAAAACTGGTTTTGACCTCCCGTTATGTTGATGAATTAGAAGAGCAAGAACTGGTTCCCCAAGGGTATATCAACTACCAGTTTTCTGCACGAGGCCACGAATTAGGTCAGGTATTATTGAGCCAACTAATGACACGGCCTTTTGACGCGGCAAGTGCCTATTATCGTTCAAGACCTTTCGTTTTTGGTAGTGGCTTGACGATTGAAGAGGCCATTGCGTCCGATATGGCACGGGCTGGCGGGTTTAGTGATGGGCGAGATATCGGCGTAGTCTTTAATTTGCCGGCACGTGGGCGGGCAACGATTCTGCCAATGGCAGCCGATGTGGGAGCGCAGTTTACGCCAGCAGTTGGTTGGGCACAGGCTATTCGTTACCGTGTTGAGCAACTCGGTGAAGCAGAATTGAACGACAGTATTGCTGTTGTTTTCAGCGGTGATGGTGCGGTTGCCAGCAACGGCTTTTGGGCGGCATTAACGATTGCCACCACTTTAGAACTGCCGATCCTGTTTGTGGTAGAAGATAACGGCTATGCCATATCGGTACAGACACCTGCACAAACACCGGGTGCGGATATTGCGGCTAATTTGGCCTCGTTTAAGCAGCTAAAGATTTGGGATGGCAGTGGTACGGTACCAAGCGAAACGGCTGAACTGGTGTTACAGGCTGTTGATCATGTGCGGTCGGGCAAAGGTGCTGGATTACTGCGCCTGACTGTGCCACGTTTATCGGGACATTCCAGTGTCGATAATCAAGCGTATAAATCACCGGAAAGACTGGCGGCAGAATGGGAACGTGACCCAATTCCGGCTTTGCATCAGTATCTTGTGCCTGAACTGATGAGCGAACATGAATGGAGTGGCTTGCAAGCCGACCTTAAGGTTCAAGTGTTAGCAGCCCGTGATGCGGCGATGGATCATCCATTTGCGGAGGTGGCTACCGTAACACAGGGGGTATTCGCTGTGCAGGGTGAACCACAGTTAGTTGGTGGTCTGGTAGCGGAAGGAATCGAGCTTCCGATTGGCAGTGCGATAGCTAATCCGCCTGATCCACGACGTTTGAATATGTTGGAAGCGATCCGGCGGACATTAGATGTCGAGTTACATGTCAATCCACGATGCATGGTGTTTGGCGAAGACGTCGGCATGAAGGGTGGCGTCCATGCGGCGACACTGGGTTTGCAGGCGACACATGGTGAACAACGGGTATTTGATACCAGCCTTTCGGAAGAAGGCATTATCGGACGTGCTGTCGGCATGGCTTATGCGGGCTTGATGCCTGTGCCGGAAATTCAGTACCGCAAGTATGCTGATCCAGCTACCGAACATATCAACAACTGCGGGACGATTCGGTGGCGTACGAATAACCGCTTTGCAGCACCAATGGTCATCCGTATGGCGGGTGGATACCGGCGGATTGGCGATCCTTGGCATAGTGTGACCAGTGAGGCGACCTATGTGCATCAGCCGGGGTGGATGGTAGCTGTACCTTCGAATGCCGAAGATGCAGTCGGTTTGCTGAGAGCGGCTTTGCGTGGGAATGATCCGGTCATTTTTCTGGAACATCGGGCGATGTTGGATGCCAGTTGGGCAAGACGACCGTATCCGGGAGATGATTATGTGCTGCCGTTTGGGCAAGCAAAAATCGTGCAAGAGGGCAGTGATTTAACCGTGGTGACGTGGGGCGGTATGGTTGAACGCTGCGAATTGGCAGCAGCCGAAGTGCAGGCGTCTATCGAGATTATTGACCTGCGGACATTGATGCCGTGGGATACAACCTGCGTATTAGAGTCAGTACAAAAAACGGGCAAATGCCTGATTGTTCATGAGGAAATCTTAATTGGTGGCTTTGGTGCTGAGATTGCTGCGACCATTGCCAAAGAAGCTTTTACATACCTGGATGGGCCGGTGGAGCGAATGGGTGCGCCAAGTGTGCCAGTGCCGTTTAGCACGGTATTGATGGAGGGCGTTGTGCCAGTGGTGGCGGATATTCGAGACCGGATGTGCGAGTTATTGAAGTTTTAGCAAGAAACTACGGAGTCTAAAGGGGCAGAATAATCCTAACTTTGACGGTCAGCCTGTTAAACAGGTCTTATCAGGTAAAAATGCAGATATTTGAACCGTTATGAACCTTATTAGGGTTACGAATAATTACGACGCGACTTTTGCTAACCCTATTCAAACCTGAAAGTTTGAATAGGACAAATCACTTTGAGACACGCTGCAAACGAATGACGAGCTTAACTTACATGCACAATATTTCGGCAACGATATTCCCTAGAACACTCATGATATAATAATTTTATTTCTATATTCATCTGAGTAAAATGATGCGCCGGGGTATACTTCGTTCTGCTTTTATATGCTGCTGTTTATTACTTTCAGTCTCTTTTTTACCCGTCCATGCACAGGATAATCCCTGGGTTGAAGTAGGCATGGGGTCTGCTTCGGGCGGTGGCATCAGCGGTATGGGCGATGTCAAGTTACCATCAATTGCGACTGCTGCCGATAACACAATCTACGTCAGTTGGTCGAATATTCATTCTTGGCTTGAGACAGACAACACTGCACGATCAACATCAGATATTTACGTCAAGCGTTTTAACGGTACAGAGTGGGAAGAAGTCGGTGTTGGTTCGGCCACCACGCGTGGTATTAGCAATAATCCTGACAATGATCGCTATGATAGTGGTTCCATTGTCAAAGTTGCTCCGGATGGAACGCCTTACGTTCTCTGGGAGAAACTTGGATTTAATGGAAATGGACCCGGCAGTTTTTACATAAAGCGTTTTAATGGGACTAGTTGGGAAGAAGTCGGTGTCGGTTCGGCCAGTGGCACCGGTCTGGCGTCACTGGCTAAAATGCCTACTATGGCAATTGCGCCAGATGGTACGGTTTATGTGGCTTGGTCTTCGCCTGGTAATGGCAGCAACAGCGGAACCGCAGGTATTTACGTTCTCCGCTTTAGCGGCACAGCCTGGGAGGAAGTCGGAGCAGGATCAGCGAGTTGCTGCGGTGGTGGAATCAGTCAAGGGCAAGGTCCCGGCAATGATCCTGTAATTCAGGTTGATTCCAACGGCACTCCGTATGTCGTTTGGACGTGTCTATTCTATGGTGCCCATAGTCAAATTTGTGTACGCCGGTTTAACGATACGACCTGGGAAGAAGTGGGAGCGGGATCAGCCACCTTTCCCTATGGCATGAGTGCCACTCAGAACATTTCTGACTATCCTTACATGGCGATTGGACCCGGTGATCTTCCTTATATCGCCTGGGCATACTGGAATGGGTCGAATTGGGATATTTATGTCAAACGTTTTAATGGCACCGTTTGGGACGATGTGGGCACTTCTTCTGCCAGTGGGTTAGGCATCAGCAATACACAATATACCAACTCTATTTATCCTCGTCTTATTTTTATGAATGACGGTTTACCCTATGTATTCTGGAAAGAAGACCTCCGTTCCCAGCCCGGATATAATTCGAGTGATCTGTCTATTTGGGTGCGGCGCTTTAATGGCGAAATTTGGGAGGAGATTTTCCCCGGTTCGGCCAGTCTGATTGGGATTGACGGTACAAACGATGATACGGAAGCGCTATCGGTTGAAAATAACGTTGGTACTACTGCCTACATGACCTACAATGCCAGCAGTCTGGGCGGCAAAGCCGTGTATGTGCGGCGTTACGAATTTTCCGCCGCCAACGCTGCACCTTCCCGGAATTTCTTTACAGTACAGCCCATTACGCTGACGTGGAAGCCGGTGACGTGGGCATTCCAGTATCACATACAGGTCGATACAAACAATTCATTTAAGTCCCCTTTTATTGTTGATACAACAGTCACTGTACCTGAACTGTTGTTAAATACACTCGATCCACACACCTATTCCTGGCGTGTACAGGCTGTTCACGAGAATGGAACGCAGGGCGGATGGAGTGCCACAGAATCGTTCAGTGTGGGCAAACCTTAGAGTAGAGCAAACTGCTCACCTGAAGAACTCAGTTGGTGTGTTCTTTGGCTTCAAACAGCACTACTTGATGGTATTTAGCCTGAGTGATGGATCAGTGCCTTGACCATTACTGTCGCCAGGTTAAAAAACTCGAACTAAAAACGATTGACCTGTAAGAACTTTTATTCTAAAATTAATCTAGAAATAGAATTGTGGTAGGACTGCCTTAAGTGGTGGAGGGTGGTCAAAACCCCATACTAACATTGAGGGCTTAATTACCGGACGCAGCACCCCTAAAAACGCAATTATTCTGAGCAGATAGTCAGCCGCCGTTCCTTTACTTTCATTTGCACCCGGGAGTCCATTACACCATGAATGCTGATGCCTTTCGCCACCTGTATGACTATCATTTCAGCGAAAATCGTGTCACCTGGGATAAATATATCGTGCCGCTTTCGCAGGAACAGTTCACGCAAAATGTGAACTACTCTATGGGATCGGTACGCAACCAGATCCTGCATGTCATGAGCGTGGATGACATTTGGTTTAGTCCGCTGCGAGGGCTTGAAATCCCGCCGTGGCTTAATCCGGATGAATTTGATGATCGGGCAAAAATTCGCGCACGCTGGGACACGATTGAGCAAAATATGCGGGGTTATCTTGCGGATTTGCGGGACGATATGTTATTCGAAAAACCATTTGCAGAAGGCGAAGACAAAGATCTTATTTTGTGGCAGGTGTTGGTGCATGTCGTCAATCATGGTACCGATCATCGCGCTCAAATTCTGCGCGTGCTGAATGATCTGGGTGCCAAGACAGTGTCACAGGATTATATATTTTATGCTTACGACCACATCATCAAATGAGCGTGAATTCAGCAGTGCCAGTGGCACAAATTGCACGGCGGTGGCATTGACCGAGTGATCCGCTGCATTTGTGTCATTTCGGCAGCAACAGCCGGGCTTCCTGCCGACACAAATTGTCGATTCAGCGCCGCGCTCCCTCACATCCGCCTGCCATTTCAGCGGGAATAATGCAATTTGTGCGAAATTTGCAGCGACAAACGGGGCACCACAAACAGGTAATAAAAAAGCAGGATACGGCCTACCCTGCTTGATATAACACGACTATGGTCTAAAGCTGCACGTAGCTGTTTTCGGCCAGTACAAAACGGTGGGTGGCTGGCATATGGCTGGCGCTCAACAGTTGGGCATTGTCAGCCAATAAGCTGGAGTCGATGCGACCTTGAATGTTGCGGATGGAGCAGTTCTTCATGACGATGCTGGCTTCGATTTCGCTGTTCTCGATGTTGACGTTGTCACCGAGGGCGGTATACGGGCCGACATAGCTGTTCTTAATGATCACGTTATCGCCGATAATGACCGGCCCGCGAATAATACTGTCGATCACCTGACTGTTTTGACCGAGAATAACACGGTGGGTAACCGTCGAGTTACCGATGATCTGCGTTTTGTCTTCGTTAGCGGGTGTATAGGGCAGTTCTTCCAATACCAATTGGTTCGCCAGCACGATTGAGTCCGGTTTGCCAGCATCAACCCACCAGCCTTTAATTTTGTACGAATCCACACGCTTGCCATCGTCAACCAGCGTTTGGATAGCATCGGTAATTTCAAGCTCATTGCGCCATGACGGTGTGATGCGGCTAATGGCGTCGAAAATGCTGGCGCGGAACAAATACACCCCGGATATGGCGAGATTCGATTTCGGTTCTTTGGGTTTTTCGACCACTTTGGAAATTGAACCATCGGCATTTAGCTCGGCAATGCCGAAGCGGGTAGGGTCGGATACTTCACCGAGGGCAATCGCTGACTCGGCACCCGAACTCATGAAGTTGGCGAACAGAGGCGTCATCTTGTCTTGAAAGATGTTGTCGCCAAGGAATACGCAAAAGGGATCGTTACCTACAAAATCGCGGCACAGACTAACCGCATGTGCCAGTCCTTTTTGTTCAGCCTGAACGATATATTCCAGGCGGATACCGAGTGATGAACCGTCACCAAGGGTCTGGGGAATAGGCGAGTCGAGTTCATTGACGACGATCCCGATTTCATTGAAGCCTGCTGCTTTAAGAACATCAAAGGCGTACCCGATTAAAGTTTTGTTTGCGACGGGTACGAGCGCCTTGGGCATCGTTAGCGTAACAGGACGCAACCGCGTGGCCTTTCCGGCTGCGAGAATAACAGCTTTCATATAGAGCTAAACCTCCAAAGGGTTGTAAAGGAAAACGACATGTGAGGTCATGGTACAAAAGAAACCGTCACAGAGCAAGAATATGAGTATTCACTATGCACAAATAAAAGGGGACATGTTTACACAACATATCCCCTAATACACGTCCAGGTTTATTTTCCCTCACCGGTCAGAGACGGAGGCGCAAATATCAGACGTTATTTCAGTGCTTTATCCAGAGCGGCAACCGCAGCATCCAAAACGGGATCGCCAGCAGCGAAGAGTGTTTCTTCGTCCACCGGAACTTTGACGGTCGGCGCTACGCCTGTGCCTTCGATGATGATGTTGCCCTTGGCATCTTCATTGCGTCCGGTCGAGTACTGAAGCTGGATGCCATCCGGCATGGTGTAAGACGTTTGACCACCACCCAGACCACCCGTCGGATATTGACCGACAATGTCAGCACGGTTTTGAAGGGTCATATCGTAGGTGAAATACTCACAGGCGCTATAGCAAGTCGGGCCAACCAGAATGGCAATTTTGCCGTTGTAGCGCATATTTTCTGGCGGGAGAATGTACTTGGACTCAAGATTGGGGTCGGAATAGAACTTGCCAAGCGACTCGTCATAAGAAGCGGTGTTGCCGGTATCCAATTCTTCGTTGAAGAAATAGGCAGCCATTTCATCCGCAAGGAAGCCACTGCCACCGCCGTTCTGGCGCATATCAATAATCAGCCCCGGTAATTGATTCTGGTTCAGGTCGTTAATCATGCGTTCCCAGAGTTGGATGGTCAAACGGTCACTATCGGCAAAGCTATAAACTTTGACGTACATATAGCCATTATCGAGCAGCTTAAATTCGACAGGCAGTTCGAGTCCGGTACGCCCTCTACTGAGAGAGGAGAAGCTAAAGCTTTGGCGCTCATCAACCGACTTGAGCTTGGCAGTTTCGGTCTTGCTGTCGCCGGGGTTCTTGTATTCGACGGTGACATCGGTGTCGATCGGGGAGCGGGTGACATAACGCAGCTGCTGTAAGCGGCGTACATGATCACTGCTAAAAGGTGATGACCAAGGGATGATAGCATTGAGGGCATCTTCAATTGGTTTGCCATTGATGGAGATAATTTCGGCTTTCAGTTTAATACCAGCACTGGCTGCGGGGCCGCCATCGAGCAGGTAGTTGACGATAACGCGGTTATCATCCAATTGACGGATGGCCATACCCAAACCGCCACCGGTGGCGGTTGCAAATTCATTCTGATCGCTGGGGGCACTTAAGTGTCCATCAGGGATCGACCAGATGAAATCACGCAGCACCTTCCGGTAGGCAGCCGAGTCATTGTTCTTCTCGGCTTCCTCCATAGGCGGCATGAATTCGGCCTTCTTGGCATCCCAGTCAATATTCTTGAGTTCGGTGTAGGCATATTTTTTGCGGAACATTTCGATCATGGCGTCAAAAGCTTTGGTGTAGCTTAATGATGAGAAATCTTCTTGCTGTGCGCCTTCGCCTTCGATCAAATCGATCTTAGGATTCTTGCTGCGATCAAAGGTAAACGGATCAGTGTCCATGTCCACAACGGTGTAACCCTTGGGGAGTGTGACGATCGGATCATCTTTGGTGAACAGTTTCTTGTCATCGCCAAATCCAGAAGGGAAGCCCTGCTTGTCATCGGGCGCATACACGATATATTTGCCACCGATGACTTCACCTTTAGCTGATGGGTTTTGGTCAATGTGGGTTGATGCGTAAGCGGTTGACCAACCACCACCGGACAGATCACGTGGCTCTAGAAAGGCATCACCCCACGTGTTGGTCCAATAGGCTACCGCATAGACCATGACGCCGGTATCTTTGCTACTGTTTTGGTCAACGTCGCGTAGATCGCCAGATGGTTCAATCGGCAGATCAATACTGTACGTGAAGGGGGACGTAAAAAAGTCGGATGTGATTTTCCCGATTACTTGTGATTTTTCAGGAATAATGAAACCATGATTCCGGTCTACAAAACCGGCTTCATCCTCAAGAATAATCAGGGGTTCATCCACACCAAGCGTAAAGAAGCCATTGGTATAGGTCACATTACCGGTAACAGAAACTGGGCCACCTTCATCATTCACAATTTTTGCAGGAGGAATAGCCGCATCCTGCGCGACGGCTACCGACAGCGAACCGACCATCAGCGCGAGAGGGGCTATCATCCATAAAATGGAACGTTTAATACGCATCGAGAATCTCCATCCTTGATTAGAAAAAGAGGGAGTGCAACTTTGTACTCCCTCAATCATTATAAAGCCAATTACGATTAACCTACGGTTAGAAGCGGCGCGAACGCATGGGTACACGCCGTGAGAAATCGATGAATAGATTGCGCCGGTTGGTGGGAATGAGGGGTTTCTGGGCTTGTTCCCAAACTTCATCCGCAATTTCCCAAACAGCGTTGGGACGACCGAGGCGGCGGGCGCTGTCCGAATGGCGTTTAAGCCCTTCAGGACCTTCGGCTAGCCATTTAGCAACAGCTTCCGAGGCTTCGGTGGGGTTAGGGGCGTAAATACCCGCATTGTTTTTGACGACATATTCAACATTACCGGTTTCTTGCCCCGGTATGGCGTCGTACAGGATAACCGGCAAACCGGCGATGCAGGCTTCGCTGATCGTCGCGGGACCTGCTTTGCTCACCAGAATGTCGGAGGCGGCCATCAGGACGGGCATGTTGGTCACAAAGGGGTAAACATGCGTAGGCTGATTCCAACGGTCGGATTCAAGTTTGTGTTTCAAGACGGTGTTTCGACCCGCAATAACAATAAGCTGGCATTTGAGTCGCATGTCATTAATCGCACGGGCGGTTTCATAGAGTGCGCCCATGCCTTCACCACCACCCACCATCAGAACAGCAGGAAGATTGGCGTCCCAGCCCAGTTCTTGACGGGCAGAGGCTTTATCGGTCAAGCGTTCGGCGAAGTTGGGATGTACGGGCAAGCCAGTGACGCGCATTTGATCCGGCAAGAGGCCACTTTGAAGACCGCGATCATAGGCCGGTTGCGTGGGTACAAGGCAGCGGTCCACTGCTTTGTCGTACCAGAACATGTGGGTAGAGACGAGATCGGTCACGACGACCATAAACGGTGGGCGTTTTTCAAACTGCATCAGCCCTTGCATGGTCGTGCGTGTTAAGAGCGAATGGACGGAAAGGATCAGGTCGGCAGGGTGTTCCCGCAGCATCTTCAATAAACTTTTTTCGAGGCTGACGTAAATGCCCTGTTGAATAAGCCTGGCTTTATTGCGCGTGTTGGTGAAATCGTAACCGACACCCCAGCCGGTTTTGCTGCGGTTGACAATCCAGGGATACATTTCGGGCATGTATTTAAAGGGGAAGGGTGAATAGGTTCGGAACACATCCACCATGTCGATGCTGACTTCATTCGGGTGGCGGATGAGGAGTGCATCGCGGATAGCTTCGGCTGCTGCCCTGTGCCCTCCGCCGGTGTCCGAGAAAAGAATGAGAATACGTTTCATGCAAATCCCTCGCTAATTTAAACTTTTTCGTCAGTGGTAATCGCCACTGTTTATTTGCACAGCATCATCCGCTGTCCGCACCTTCATGTACGGGACGGATAAAGAACTGTGCTTGAATATGACTACAAAAGCGTTTTGTTTACGGTAATGCTATGTCGGAGTGCAATGTTGTGCATCTCGCCTACTAACTTATCGTTTAAAGTGACCCGATGATAACACATACAACCCCAATTTACGCAGGGTGTTGCTCTATTGTTGCAGTGACTCGCTGCTATAGCGGAGGTGAGCGCTGTGTTATACTGGTACAAAACAACGCTTAGCAGAAGTGGAGCTGCTCTTGTTAGACCTCAATCCGGTTAATTTACTAATTCGCGCCATTGCATTGTTGATCGGCATGACGATACATGAATTCGCTCATGTGTATGTCGCATATCGGATGGGAGACAATACAGCAGCCGACCAGGGCCGTTTGACGCTTAATCCGTTGGTTCATATCAATCCAATCGGATTTATCATGGGTGTGATTATCGGGTTTGGCTTCTTGGGAGCCGCACCGATTAATCCCTACCGGATGCGTAACCCGCGCTGGGGCTATCTGGCAGCCGTAGCCGCAGGGCCGATCTCGAATCTACTGATTGCAATCGTGTTTGCGATCCCGTTACGGTTATCTCCGCAACTGCTTTTTGGCTCGACGTTTATCAGCCAATTGTTGTTTCAGATCATTTTCCTAAACATCATTCTAGCGTTGTTTAATATCATTCCCCTGTATCCGCTGGACGGTTGGAGCATTATGCTATCGCTGCTGCCGCCCGATCAGGCACGGTGGTGGCAGGCTAACCAACAAAACAGCTACTATCTGTTTATGCTGTTGATTTTGCTAAGTTTTATCGGCGGCCAATTCAACGTGTTGGGTATTCTTATCAGCCAACCCAGTACAGCAATTTTTCGCATACTGGTCGGATTTTAAGCGAAGCGTTTATGACGTCGATGCCAGTCGTTTACCGATTGCAACAGGGTGTGCGGGCGCTGTTAGCGTTTTCGCAGCCGGTGGATGCGGCGCTGGCGGAACGTTATTTATCACCACCTCTGTTGGCTTTATTCTGGCAGATGGATCGCGGTGAGCAGCTGCATAGTTTGGCTGTGCTGCAAGATGTGCTGGCGCAGGACGAGACACCGAATGATCTGGCGGTAGCGGCATTGCTGCATGACGTGGGCAAGTCGCGCTATCCGATTAATGTGTGGCAGAAAACCCTGGCGGTGATGGTACGGGCGCTTGTGCCTGATGCGTACACACGCTGGAGCAAAGGCAGTCCATTGAACCTGTGGCAGCGTCCGTTTGTAGTTTACGAACAGCATCCGTTGTGGAGTGCTGAACTACTGCGGGCGGCAGGCGCATCTGAGGCAGCATCGTGGTTGGCAGCGCATCATGCCGATATGGTCATGACAGGGCTAACCCCTCCACAATTGGAATGGCTAAAACGCTTACAGCAAGCGGATGACCAGAACTGAAAACAAGTTTATTGAGTTGAGGATGTCATGGCGAATGTAACGGTAGCAGTACTCGGATTAGGTCGAATCGGGGCGTCGGTCGCTTTGGCGCTGCGGCGTTACAGTGAACGTAAAGATGCGAAGCATACCTTTGAGGTTACCTGTGCCGATTTGCGAACGGGTGTACGCGAAGATGCCACCAAAGCCGGACTGGGTGACAAAATCGAACGTGATCTATTTAGCGCGGTCGCCAAGCGCGATATTGTGGTGTTAGCCATGCCGCTGGCGGAAATGCATGATGCCTATAAAGTGATTGCAACCGAGCTACGACCGGGGGCAGTCGTCCTGGATATGTCTCTGCTCAAACAGCAGTCGTTGGAATGGGCTGGGAAATATCTCAGCAAAGAAGTTTATATGGTGGGTATGACACCTATTGTGAACCCAAAATATCTGCATGACGGGTTGGATGATACCCTTCACGCGTCGGCAGATTTATTCGATAAGGGCAGTATGTTGGTTATGCCGGGGCCGGGATGTGCCAAGGAAGCCGTCGAGTTAGCGATCGATTTCGCAGGGCTACTGGGCGCTGCTCCTCATTTTTATGATCCGGCAGAACATGATGGTATCGTGGGATTGACAGAAGGCGTGCCGGCGCTGCTCGGCCTGGCAAGCTTTTATACTGCGAATCATACCTCCGGTTGGATAGACGCCCAACGTGTGACAAACCCCGCTTTTGGTCGCTTAACCCATCACCTGTACGATACCCATCCTGATGATCTGCGCGATGTCCTGCTTCAAAACAGTTCCAACGTCGTCCGGCATACGGATGAGCTAATTAAAACCCTGCAAAGTCTGCGGGACATTCTTGCCCGAAAAGATCAGAATGCCCTGGAAGCTGCACTCGAACAGGCAGCCGACACTTACAACCAATGGATTAACAAGCGCTCTAACGGCAAGTGGGATGACTCGGAAGAACAGGTCAACGGCGCGTCTTTCGCGGGTAACATGATGACTGGATTGATGGGTGGATTTCTCGCGAATCGTTTCAAGGGTGGCAAAAACGGGGACGAGAAATAAAACACCGTTATTCATTTTCCGCTCATCCTTCTATCCACGCACCTATATCACAATTTTGACGGACGGTACACAACCCGTCCGTCTCTGATCCTATACATGGATTGGATGACATGTTTATTGTCATTCAGGTCAAAATCCACAAACCGGTTCGACCGACCGCCAACCATTTCACAGCCTCTTCTGGAAATCTATTCATAGTCGAGCCAAAAGAAACCAGACAGAATGCATACATAATCTCTATCAACTTATTGCCTGCCAATGTTTTTTTTAGGCGGCGTTTATCCTGATTTCAGCACTTCCTCAGATGATAAGCCTATGTTCCTAGAGTGAAGATAAGCAATGAGATTAGAAGGGCTTATCACATGTTACTCTGGGAGGAGTACAACAATATGTTTAAAGATCGTCTCGGTGTTCGTTCTGTTGTCGTTCTGCTGATTTTTACACTGGTTGTTTCAGCATTCGGCTTTGCAGCGGCACAAGATAATAGTGCTGCGCCATTCCTCGGCGTAGGATTGAGTTCAGCTAGCAATGGTGTAAAAGTCGATCAGGTTCAAGCTGGAAGCCCAGCCGATCAAGCAGGTGTCAAGGTAGGTGATATTATTACCGCGATTGATACCAAAGCGGTGACTTCTGATACCATCCGTGACGTGGTTACAGGGCATAAAGTAGGTGACGTTCTCACCCTGAGTCTGATGCGCGGTACCAATTCGTTGGAGGTCAAAGTAACTTTGGCTGCACGTCCAGCCGAAGAAGCTACGGCAGAGCCTTCTGCTCCAACGGCGCCACCCGTCGTTACAAATCGTCCGATGTTGGGCATACAGCTTCAAGATTCGGCTAATGGCCCTGTGATCCGTGAAGTGGTAGCCGGTTCACCTGCCGAGAAGGCCGGACTAAAAGTTGATGACGTGCTAACCAAGATTGGTAATACTGCGGTCAAGGATGCTCAGGCAGCCAGCACCGCTGTACAGGCTTTGAACGTTGGCGATGAAGTCTCGATTGAAGTGACGCGTGATGGCAAGACGGTAACCGTTAAGGCTACGCTGGCGGCTGCCACATCTATCCCAACGGCACCACCTATGCCAACGACCTCTACACGCCCAATGTTAGGTGTGCAGCTTCAAGATACTGATAAAGGCGCTACCATCCAAGAAGTCGCTACCGGTTCGCCTGCTGAAAAAGCTGGCCTGAAAGTTGGCGACATATTGACCAAGATCGGCGACACGACGGTTAAAGATGCTGCATCAGCCAGTGCAGCCGTGCAAGCGCTGAAGGTCGGTGACGAAGTTTCAATCGAAGTGACGCGCGATGGCAAGACGGTAACTGTCAAAGCAACACTCGCCGCCGCACCCATGACTATCAATCCGATGCAAGGTAATATGGGCATTGGCATCAGGTATGACGCTGCTAGCAAGCAGTGGTTGATCAGCAGTTTGTCGCAAGATAGCGACCTTTATAAAGTTGGATTGCGCGAAGGTGACAAGATCACCAAGTTTGATGGTACCGCCTACGATCCAGGTGCGCTGGCCCAGTATTTGAGCAAGGCCACAGCCGATGTTACATTGACAGTCAACCGCGATGGCAAAGATCAGGAGATCAAAGTGCCAGCAGCGACACTCATGAGCCTGGCAATGGGTGGCTTCGGTATGGGGTCAGATGATATGCCCTTCAATATGCCGTTTAATATGATGGGCGGCGGTTCGCGGTTAGGCGTGGAATTCGTGACATTGGACGCATCGGTTGCTAAAGAACATAACGTGACCGAAACAGTCGGCGCATTGGTCACAAAGGTTATGCCCCAATCGCCAGCCGAAAAGGCAGGCATTAAAGAAAATGATGTCGTGACCAAGGTAAATGGCGATGAAGTCAACGCGGAACATACGCTGCGCGACCTGCTAGCGACGCACGCCCCGGGCGACAGCATCAAGCTCGATGTTATCCATGACGGCAAGACGAGCCAGTTGGATGTGACGCTGGATCAAATGCCCATGAGCAGCGGCTTCCCCTTTAATTTCAACTTTGGTCAAGGTGGCTCGAACGGCTTCCAATTCGAGATGCCGACACCCCAGCCATCTTCACCTCTTGAAAATGGCTCGGCTATGTAAGTAAGCCACGGCGATAACTGAATAAGCGAGCTACTGTAAGCGCCTGATGAAAACCATCAGGCGTTTTTCATTGCACTGGACGCTTGAAGCAGTTGCGTAGTGACGTTTATAATGCGCGTCATTTGAGACCTTAGTGAAAAGTAGAAGTGATGAGTATTCAACAACAACTGCTCGACCGTCTGAACAACCGCAGCGCTCGTGTGAGCGTCATTGGGTTGGGTTATGTGGGCTTACCGCTGGCGGTGGAATTCGCGGAAGCGGGGTTCACGGTGGTCGGGTTGGATGTGGCATCGGACAAAGTAGCGAGCATCAATCGTGGTGAAAGCTACATCATCGATATTCCATCGGAACGGGTGCTGCCGCTGGTCAAAAGTGGCAAGCTGTGCGCGACCACGAATTACGATGATTTGCGGAACGCGGATACGGTGAGTATTTGTGTGCCGACACCCTTGAATGCCATCAAAGAACCGGATATGTCGTTCGTGATTGACGCTGTGGAGTCGATTGCCAAGATTTGTCATGATGGCATGTTAATCGTGCTGGAAAGCACCGCTTATCCCGGTGCTGCGGAAGAAACCATCCTTCCGCGACTGGCCCATAACAGCTTCAAGGTGGGTGATAATGTCTTTGTCGCCTTTTCTCCGGAACGTATCGATCCCGGTAACCCACGTTATCATCTGCGAAATACGCCGAAGGTTATTGGCGGCGTCACACCTGAATGCACCGAGGTAACAGTCGCACTCTATAAAGCGGCAGTGGATACGATTGTGCCGGTGTCATCACCCAAGACGGCTGAAATGGTCAAACTGATGGAGAACACCTTCCGCGCGGTCAATATCGGGCTTGCCAATGAGATGGCGATCATGTGCGACTTGCTGGGTGTCGATGTGTGGGAAGTCATCAAAGCAGCGACCAGTAAACCCTTTGGTTACATGCCGTTTTACCCCGGTCCTGGCGTGGGTGGACACTGTATTCCGGTTGATCCGTTGTACCTCAGTTGGAAGATGAAGACACTGCACTATAACTCGCAGTACATCCAGCTTGCCAGCGAGATGAACGCCTACATGCCCCATTACGTGATGAACAAGATCACTAATGCGCTCAATGATGACGCTAAATCAGTCAAAGGCGCGAAAGTGGTGGTCCTCGGCGTGGCCTATAAGCGCGACATTGATGATATGCGCGAAAGCCCCGCATTGGATGTCCTCAAACTTCTGCACGAAAAAGGCGCGGATGTGGTTTATCATGACCCGTTTGTGGCGAAGCTGCACCTCGAAGATGGCACGCTCATGCAGAACATGACCTACAGCGACGAGCTGCTCGATGGCGCGGATTGTGTGGTGATTACCACCGACCACAGCCAATTTGATTATCAGCATGTGCTTGACCACGCCAAATTGGTGGTGGATACGCGTCATGTGACCTCGCCACGCACCGGCAAAGCACGGGTGGTGCTGCTCTAAGCTCGTGTCTTCCTGAACAGCGCGTAATCGAATTAGGATTAATTGATCAACATAGCTCAAGTTGTCTACGGAGTAATCTGCGCTATACTGAAATTATTCCGTTATTTAAATATCTCATAGCAGGATTGGTTTATGGACTTACCCTTCCATCTCAAAGCACTTCCGCCCGAAGCATTGGACGTTTTACGTTACTTTGGAACGCTCAATGATCCTGTTGCCCACGCGATGAAGATTACTGATGAGGTGGGGTTGAGTGACCGCACATTCGGTAAGGTCATTCGGCGTTTGGTGACGAAAGGTTACCTGCAAATGGATGGCGACCAGGCCTACCGTTTGAGCGAAAGCGGTCAGGACGCGGTCGATGAGCTGCTGGATTACGATGCCGAATTTCCGGCTGAGAAACAGGCTCACAGAGCGCCCGTCGAAGAAAAAGTTACTCGCAAGCTGGTTTTGGTTGTACCGAAAATGTTACAGTCAGGCGCGGCGACTGCCTTCCACATCGGTTTCAATGCAGCAGGGGATACAGACACTTTGGAGGATATGGCGGAAATCGTTGTCCGTGTATCCCTGTTGAACGCTGAACCTACACGCCCTCAAGAGGCAACTATCAACGTGCAGAACAAGGCGGTTCATAAGAGCTTTACGATTACAGCGGGAGCGCTGAATAAGGCACGCATCAAGGTGCAGGCTTTTCAACTGGGGCCGAACCCTGATGACATTGAAGTGGCTGGTGGCATGTATGTCGATGTGGATGTAACTGGCGATGCTGTGAATGCGCCTATGGCCGCCTACTCCGCCGACATCAGCATTACTAAACAGGACAATTAATCCCAATATGGCTTCTGAATCGTTTTCGATACGCTATCCCCGTCGGGTAGTGTGGCGGGCTGTGCTGCGCTTCCTCGGCTACGGTTTACTCCGATTATTGGCACGTGTACGTATAACGGGCTATGAGAATATGCCACGCAAGGGGCCGTTGATTCTGGTCGGCAATCACGTTGCGATGTTAGAAGCCGCCATGATGGTGTTGTGTTCGCCGTTCCAAGTGGAACTCATTGGTAACGGCGATATTCCATTTGATCCCAAGTACGGTTGGGCGGTTCACGCGTGGGGGTATATCCCCATCGTACGCGGGGCGATGGATCGCGAGGCGCTAAACGTTGCGCTCGATGTGTTGAAGCAGGGCGGTGTGGTTGGGATTTTCCCTGAGGGTGGTATTTGGGAATCCACAGCCAAGAAAAGCAAAACAGGTGTCTCGTGGTTGAGTTATCAATCCGGTGCGCCGGTTTTACCAATCGGCTTTGGTGGGATTGATGGTGCGCTGGGGGCGGCCATTAACCTGAAGCGGCCTGAGGTCAGCATGAATATCGGGCATATAATCCCATCGATCAACCCCGAAGCGACCGATAAGCCACGCAAGGTGGCGCTTGAAGACGCAGCCAGCTATATCATGTCGCAGGTGGATGGCTTAATACCGGAAGCCGATAAAAAACGATGGCGCCGAATTGTTGATGAACGTTTTGAGCTGCAACTCAAGGTCGAGCGTCCCGATGGGCAGGCTGTAGAACTACCGCCTGAACTGCAGATCAGTCGGCCTGAGATGTTGGCGAAGTTTTTTCACCGTCCACTGCTGCTGGATGTGTTTGCCCGTAATTTGAAGCTGCCTGTGCAAGCTTTGCAAGCACTGGATACCGAGCATGATCCCATAAAGCTGGCAGACGCCAGCGATGCAGCACTTGCCTATTTGAAAGATAACCCTTATTTCCTGACATATCGCTTCGGGTATGACGAGGGCGGCGCGATGGAAACGGGTTTGCGCCAACTGCGTGACATTGGACGATGGGCAGGTAAGCAGGGGATGCGTCTGGTAGTTCGACCAATCCGGCGCTTTCGTCAGCGGGGCAAAGAAGAAGAGTTTGTAGAAGATAAACCTGGCTCTATTCCGCTCCTCTAGCTTCACAGAATAATTTCCAATATTGGGCTAATATTCTTCGACTATTGCATTGCCAAAAAGTTCAAGTCGGCGAACGATTTCTACTATGTCTTTGTCAGTGGTACGCGGATTAATCATTACAAGGCGTAGTACCGTCCGCCCGTTTAAAATCGTTGTGTGTACAAAAGCGAAACCGTCGGCAGTGATACGATCCGCAATCTGGTCATTTAATGTGTCAAGTTGTTTGTCGCTAAAACCGGCAACCACATAACGGAACGTAATGATACCTAACTGCGCTGGCGTGATAATCTGCCATTTGGTTGATTGGTGTAAATGCCGCTCGGTGAGTTCCGCGTTTTCTATGCCACGACTAACTGCTGCCTGAAATGACTCGATACCAAACGCTTTCAACGACATCCACAATTTCAGCGCTCTAAAACCGCGAGTTAGTTCAATGCCATAGTCAAAAAAATTCACCTCCTGCAAAGTAGGGTCATCCAGATGCTTGAGGTACTCCGCTTTTATGTTGAATGTCTCCCAGAGATGCCGCCGGTCACGAACGAGGATGCAGCCCAACTCGTAGGGCTGGAAAAGCCATTTGTGTGGGTCAACTACAAGAGAATCTGCCAGTTCAATTCCTTGCAGCACTGCACGTCCTTTGTCTGAAAGAACGGCTGCCGCGCCAAATGCCCCATCAATATGCAACCACAAGTTATTTTTCCGGCAAAAAGCAGCGATGTCTTGCAGACTATCGACAGTTCCGGTGTTGGTTGCTCCTGCTGTGGCAATCACACAGAAGGGACGTTTGCCGTCCTTGTGGTCTGTGGCAACGGCATCGTAGAGATCTGGCAGCGAAAGCCGGAAATTGCTATCAACAGGTAGTTTTCGGATCTGATTGTCATGAAAACCGAGCAGTCGAAGCGACTTTTTGACTGCAAAGTGTGTCTGCTGAGAAATGTAGATTACTGCCCCAGAGACATCATCCGCTAGTTTGACATGTCGGGCCGCTGCTAGTCCGGTCAGATTAGCAATTGATCCGCCGGACGTAAAAATACCACCTGTAGTTTCTGGCATTCCGATTATCTGTCGCAGCCAATCCAGCGTTACCAATTCAATTTCGGCTGCCGCTGGAGTATCTGCCCAAGCCGCATTAATAATGTTGTAGCCTGCCTTGAGCGTATCCGCCAACACACCCACAAAATTCCCCGGCGCGTTGACCATAGCGAAAGCACGGGGATGTATTGGATGGTAGCTTTGCTCCAATACATCTTGAAGTACCTCTTGCAGCAGTTTGTCTATACCCATGCCTTGCTGGGGGACAGGTTCGTGGAAACGCGCTTCCATAGTCTCGCGGTTGGGTAAGTTGTGGGCTTGTACTGGCTTATCAACAAGGGATTGGAAATGCTCGACCAGCATGTCCACAACTTGATACCCCAATTTTCGCATTTCATCTGGTGGCAACTCAAGTTTGCTGTTTATATCGTGAGTGTGTTCCATTGAGATTCCTTTTCGGAAGTTGTTTGTAAGGTCAAGTACTACGTCAGTAATATTTTAGACTTCGGTAAATCTTAACCAAAAATCTGAAAGTTTGCTTAACTACGCGTGGGGGAGTAGGTATGGCGATTTGGAAGGCTTGCATCCGTTTGATGTGAATTTGCTATTTTATGATCTTCGTTAACTACCTCGCTTCCCTAGTTGAAGCGTTTAAAAAGCGAAGCATTAAGGCTGTTTGGAATACTTGACAAACGCCATTCATTTGTCATATGCTTTCAACGATGTGTGATAAAAATTACAAACAACCGTTAAAACATTGCTTATTATGACGAACCACTAGTTAGCGATTTTAGGTGAATTATTATGATTGAGATGCCCAAGCACGTATGGATCGAAATGCACTCGAATGATGCTGGCGAGTCCGATTCGTGTGATGTGATTGTTGAAATTGAAAACAACAAAATTTACACCTCGGTGTTTATCACTGTCCCCTATTTGCAACGGCAAATGGAACTGAGCTATGCGGTTAGCAAGCAGTTTCCTGACGCGCTGCCAGTGCGTTATGCCGTGTTGGAAACACCACATGTAGTGGTCGAAAACCTCGAACGTGACACCATCGAAGATACGATTGATAACCTGCTCACACTTGACATGTTTGAGAGTGTGTTCACACAGGTCACAGAGGATGAGACAACTCGAACTACGACTACTGGCAAACGCGCCACTACTGAGGTGGCAGCGGTTGTGATTTCGGATGTACTGGTGGTTGAGGGCTAACGCGCAGGAAAACACCTGACGAACCCACCCTAAGCCGTTTATAATACGCCAGACATTCCGATCTGGCGTTTTTATTTGTATACGTAAAACGTACTTGAAGCGACAGGTTAAAGACAGGAATTAATCCAGAGAAAAGCAGTGATCAGTTAGAAGTGTATCAATCCGGTTGAGCTTATGAGAGGCTCACCGCTATCAGCGCAACATTAGGAGCAACTATGTCCAAGCAAGATTACGTGAACAGTCAGCTTTACCGTATCCGGCATTCGACGGCGCACATTATGGCGGAGGCGATGCTGGAGCGCTTCCCCGATGCACAGATCGCTATTGGCCCGCCGATTGAAGATGGCTTCTATTATGATTTCGGTTTGCCGCAAGCCCCGACCGAAGAAGACTTAAAGTGGGTCGAAAACCGGATGAAGGAGATCATCAAGGGCGGCTATGACTTCAAAGAAAAAGTAGTTACGCCAGATGAGGCGTTGAAATTTTTCAAGAACCAGAAGTATAAAGTAGAACTCATCAACGATCTGGTGAATGGTCGGGTGGACGAAAATGGCAACGAAATTGCGACGCCTGCCGCGAAGATGACGTTCTATACACAGGATACGTTCACGGATTTGTGTCGTGGGCCGCACGTCAAAAATTCCAAGGAAATTAATCCGGATGCTATCAGTATAACGTTTAAGCCGGTGGCCGGTGCGTATTGGCGTGGTGATGAGAACCGTGAACAATTGACGCGCATTTACGGCACGGCATGGGAAACACCCGAACAACTGCAGAATTATCTCGGGTTGCTGGAAGAAGCCAAGAAGCGCGATCATCGCATTATCGGTGAGAAGCTGGGCCTATTCACGATTAGCCCGCTGGTAGGTAAGGGTCTGCCGTTGTGGAAGCCTTACGGTGCGACGCTGCGCGATTCGCTGGAACGCTGGCTGCGTGATGCCCAAATTGAAAATGGTTATTTACCGGTGGTGACGCCGCATATCGGGAACATCAAACTATACGAGACGTCCGGGCATTATCCGTACTACAAGGACAGCCAGTACACACCGATTGACGTGGATGAGGAAAAGTTCTTGCTCAAGCCGATGAACTGCCCGCACCACATCATGATCTACAAGAGTGAACAGCACTCATATCGTGATTTACCGCTGCGTTTCGCGGAATTCGGCACGGTCTATCGTTATGAACAATCTGGCGAACTGAATGGGTTGACGCGTGTGCGTGGGTTCACAGTGGATGACGCGCATCTGTTCGTTGCACCTAATCAACTGCTAGAAGAATTCAAGAAGGTTGTGAGCCTGATTCAGAATATTTTTAATTCATTAGGACTTACCGATTTCCGCGCCCGTGTCGGTACACGTGATCCGAACAGCGAGAAGTATGTGGGGGATGACGAGCTGTGGGACAACGCGACAAGCGCTATTATCCAGGCCTGTGATGATCTGAAACTGCCGTATACGGTAGAAGAGGGCGAAGCCGCTTTCTATGGGCCGAAGTTGGACTTCATCGTGCGCGATGTGCTAAAGCGTGAATGGCAACTGGGTACGGTGCAGGTGGACTATAACCTGCCCGCGCGGTTCGAACTGGAATACGTGGCAGACGACAACAGCCGCCAGCGTCCGGTGATGATCCACCGCGCGCCATTCGGTAGTATGGAACGGTTCGTTGGTATCTTGATCGAACATTTCGCCGGTGCGTTCCCGGTGTGGCTGGCTCCGGTGCAGGTGATGTTGATCCCTGTAGCGGATCGTCATGTGGAGTACGCTCAAGGTGTTGCCAGCCAACTACGTAAGAAGGGTATCCGTGTGGAGATCGACACGGGCAAGAACCGTATGGGCGGCAAGATTCGTGAGGCACGCGAAAAGCATATTCCGTTCATGCTGATCGTCGGCGACAAGGATATTGAGGCGGGTGGCGTGAGTGTTCGTCTGCGGACGGATGAGGATTTGGGCGCGATGCCGCTGGCGGACTTCATCACGAAGGCAACGGACTTGATTGAGAGTCATTCGCTGGAATTGAAGTAAGCCAAAGACAAGTTGAACCGTCAAGGCGCCAAGAACGCCAAGTTCAATGCAGAGATTTTAGAGGGGCGCTATAGAGCGTCTCTCTGTTTTTATGAGAGATGCGATGATTGAAATTCTGAAAGATCAGATAATCGATGTATTAGGTAGTTCGCCGGTGCGATTTGACGGTTTAAGCGGTGGGTGCATCGGAGAGGTGTATCACGTCGAGTTAGCGGATGGGCGTTCGATTGTGGCGAAGGTGGCTGATGGGACCGGTGCGACACTGGCGGTTGAAGGCTACATGCTGCGGTATCTGCGCGAACACAGCCGACTGCCCGTGCCGGAGGTCTATCACAGTGCGGATACGCTGCTGCTGATGGAATTTATCGAGGGCGAGAGTGAACTTGATGCTGGAACGCAGGAACATGCGGCGGAACTATTAGCTGATCTACATGGCGTGCGCGGGCAAGCGTTCGGTTTGGAACGGGACACCGTGATCGGTGGGCTGCACCAGCCGAATCCTATGTATGAAAAATGGATACCGTTTTTCCGCGAACAGCGCTTGCTCTATATGGCACATGAAGCAGCGCGGGTGGGACGGCTGCCTGTCAGTGTGTTGGGGCGTGTGGAGCGATTTGCAGAGCAATTGGATAAGTGGCTGATCGAGCCAGAGCATTCGTCGCTGATACATGGTGATATGTGGACGACGAATATCCTGGCACAGGATGGAAGGATTACCGGTTTTATTGATCCCGCTATATATTACGCGCATCGCGAAGTTGAGCTGGCATTTAGCACACTGTTTGGGACGTTCGGGCAGCCGTTTTTCACACGGTATCATCAACTGAGGCTGATTGCAGCGGGATTTTTCGAGACACGGCGGGATATTTACAACGTGTATCCTTTACTGGTACATGTGCGGTTGTTCGGTGGTGGATATGTGGGGGCAGTGGATCAGGTGTTGAAGAAGTTTGGAATTTAACCTTAGAGTCACTATGAAATGGCATCACATTGGAAAATGAAAATAATGTGTCCGCAACTCCCCGCAAGCGACTGAGGGAGTCAATCAGCGTGCTAAACAGGTTGTTTTCAAGGGAGATACAGAGAGAAATACAGAGAAGAGGGGTTTACCGGCGGCAAACCCCTGGAGATGCTCTACTTAGCTGACGAGCTTGGCGTTCAAGGTGATGGGAACGCTGGCGAGGGCGCGCGAAATCGGGCAGCCTTCTTTGGATTTCTGGGCGAGTTCGTCAAACTTTTCTTGCGTGACGCCGGGAACCCTGGCTTCTACATTGAGGGTGATGCCATTGATCAACGGCCCTTTGTCATCGCGACCAAAGTCCACGAGGGCGGTTGCGGTAACGCTTTCGGGTGGGAAGTTCGCGCCGGTCAATTGGGCCGAGAGGAACATGGCATAGCAGCCAGCATGGGCCGCGCCAATAAGTTCTTCGGGATTGGTCTGGCTGCTGTCTTCTTCAAAACGGGTTTTATAGGTATAGCCACCGGCAAGCGCCCCACTGCCACCTTTGAATGTACCTGAGCCTTCCTTCAAAGTGCCTTTCCAAATTGCTTCTGCTTTACGGATCGCCATAGGTTTCCCCTTTGCTATGAATTAAAGCTGATGAAAATACGATACCATAGGCGAATTGTGTTATCTACTGCCAATCACCAAGTGCTAAGGATTGAAGGTGATGGATTCGGGCGCGGCGTGTTACTATCTCAGTTATTGGTTGACCGTTTTCAGTTGTCAGGTAAAGCCATCCAGAAATTGGTGCAGATAGGCTAATGGATAAAAGGCTTTATAAGGAGAGTGATGATGCGACTCGCGATATTTTCGGATATTCATGGTAATCTGACCGCGCTTGAGGCGGTTTTACAGGATATGGAGCAGGTGGGCGAGATTGATCTGACATGGTGCCTGGGTGATCTAGCGGCGTTTGGGCCGCGTCCGGTCGAGTGCATCCGGCGGATAAAGGCGCTGACTGAGGTCGATGAGGGTAAGAAATTTAAGGTTATCGGTGGGAATACAGACCGGTATCTCATTACGGGTGAACGCCCTAGGTTTTCGATGGCAGCAGATGAAGCGGCACTTCAAAAGTCGAAGGCCGAATGGCGCAACCTGAATGACGGTATTTTATGGGCGGTTGACCAACTGAGTTTTGAGGATTATGAGTTCCTCAAGAAGATCAATGGGCAAGAGTTAAGTAAGAAGATTGACGGTTATGGTTATGCAATTGGTTATCACGCTATTCCGGGAAACGATGAGACGCCGTTGTTTCCGGATACCCCAGAGGATGAAGCCCATGACTTTTTTCTTGACCGTGAGGGATGGCTAGGCGTGGGTGGGCATACACATATCCAAATGGATCGCAAACTACGTAATTGGCGCGCGATTAATGTGGGCAGCGTGGGTATGCCGATGGATGTGAAGGGGCAAGCTGGATGGGGTTTGCTTACATTTGAAAACGGTGCGGTGCAGGTGGAACTGCGGCGAGTTCCATTTGATGTGGAGGCGGTTATTGCGGAATTAGGTTCGGTTCATTTTCCTAGTGTGGAATGGTCGGCGCGGCGTTTGAGGGTCTAATTGAACCCCCGCCTCAATCCTCCCCCGTAAACAAGGGAGGAAACTAACACAGAAGCAAACGATGTTGCACCACTTACTTGAGATTACGGAGAAAGTGCGGTGATGGGCATGGACTTTGAAGATAAGCGCAAGGCGTTATTTAGTGATTTACAGGGCGAAAACCATTACGGCATTTTTTTGGCGATCCAAATGGGCGGTGTGCCTCAAGAACTGCAATTGATCGTACAAACGGCAGTATTTGATGATCAGGTACAGGGCTTGCGCCCACAGAATCAATACGTCATTCGGGCGTTGGGCGTGGTGGAGCACCGCATAAGTTTAGGCGTGTTCGGAAACCTGTTTATTGCAGATGAGCATCCGGTGCTGCTCCACTACAATGCGCCGAGGGCGGTCATCCAATTTGAGGGGCAGCCTGATGATGTGAACGAGTTGGTTTTGGATATTAACCAAGCGTATTTGAGTACCTTTGGACCCTGGCGTGAACTGGCAAAAGACATCAACCGGACGATGCCGTTGGTAGATTTGTTGTTGAGTGGCAAGGGCGTATTAGGAACGATGCCCAAGCCGGGGGCGGAACGCATGACACGGGTGCTGGCTCATCACGGGATGCAATCGACATTGGATGAAAGCCGGTTGTACGATGAAAAAGACGAGCACGGGCGGTCACAGAATATGCGTCTGTTGGGTATTGATGATTCGTACTTGATCGCGCTGGATTTCAGCGTGGACGAGTTGGGCAAAGCCTAGGAATAAAGAAGTACTGAGTGCTGACTACTTAGAAAAGACAGTGAGAAATTTTCGGGGGCGATGAGTTAGAAGTGGACATACAAAATAAAGTTGTGTTGGTTACAGGCGGGGCTTCGGGTTTAGGAGAGGCATGTGTACGGCGCTTTAGCAGTAAAGGGATGAAGGTCATCATCCTTGATCGAGATGCCGAGCGAGGGAAGGCTCTAGCAGGAGAATTGGGTGAAAAGGTACGCTATGCTCAGGCTGATGTGACCAGCGAGGGTGATGTTCAGGCAGCGATCGATACTGCACTAGGGGAGTTTGGTGGTTTGGACGTCGTGGTCAATTGCGCGGGTGTAGCATGGGCATCACGAACGGTCGGTAAGGAAGGGCCGCATCCGCTGGATTTGTTTGAGTCGGTGATTAAGATCAATTTGATCGGCACCTTTAATGTGATCCGGCTGGCAGCGGCTAAGATGAGCCAGAACACACCGGATTTAACCGGAGAGCGTGGAGTGATCATCAATACGGCTTCGGTAGCGGCCTTTGATGGGCAAATCGGGCAGGCAGCTTACGCGGCATCCAAAGGCGGGATTGTGGGGATGACACTACCGATTGCGCGGGATCTGGCCCGGGTGGGTATACGTGTGATGACGATTGCGCCGGGTATTTTTGAGACGCCAATGGTGGCGATGATGACACCGGAAGTACAAGCTTCACTGGCGGCACAAATCCCGTTTCCGAGCCGGTTGGGGCGGGCAGATGAGTACGCACAGTTGGCGCAGAATATCATTGAGCATCCGTATCTCAACGGGGAAGTCATCCGGTTAGATGGTGCAGTGAGAATGCAACCGAAATAGTTGGAAGTCAAAAGATTCTAGTTAATAGCTATTAAAATAAGACAAGAATAAACAACGATTACCTGAATATCCCAGAATGCGGAAACAGCAAAACTTGTGCAGAATTTGCAGATTTCCCGCTGAATTGACCGGCGGGAACAGGGGAGCAAAGCGCCGAATCGGCACTTTTGCAGCGAAATCCCCGGTCGTGTCCGCCGCGTGCCAATTGTGCTATGGCCGCAGCGGATTGAAGGGAGTTTCTCGCCGCTGGTGCAGCATCCAATTGTTAAACTGACTTCCAATAAAACGCTTCAATTACGATAAAAATTTTTCTGCCGACATGACTCTTGAGGCACTGTTTAATTGAACCCTGATTATAGAACAGATGTACAAATAAGTCAAGGAAAAACCCATACGAATTTAACTACGGAGACACAGAGAGATGCAGAGGAATTAGGAAGAGGATTTGGTGCTGACGGCACTATAGATTTCGTGGAGGAAGCGGCTGGGTCGAGCGGAGAGTTGGCGCGTAGCTTTCAGACCAACGGAGGCGGCAAGTGTTTCCCAAGCGGCATAAGTAAAGGGATACGGAACCCATTGGTTACCGTGATCAATATTGTATTCGACGACGATGAAACATCCGCCGGGTTTAAGATAACTGATAAGTTGTCGCAGGATAGGTTCTTTGTGACGGTGGAAGTGTAAAGTGTTGGCTGCGACGAGGCCATCAAGCGGCGGCAAAGTTAGCGGTTTGGTGAAATCAGCCGTGAGGTAGTGGGACGCGATGGCAGGAAAGCGGGCGGTTAGGGCTTGCTGATTTTGGCGCAAAGCAGATGCGTCTTGATCGATGGCGTAGAGGGTGCCGGATGGGTTGATACAATCAGCCAACGCAAGTGTGAACGCGCCGCCACCCGCACCAAAATCCGCCCAGATGCCGTCGGTTGTAGTAACAGCCTCATGAATGAGGTTAACATGATCCGTATGATTCATAGTTCGTTTATAGTAATTAGCGGTCTGGGATGTGTCATCGGTAAAGTGGGCAAGCCGGTGGTCTGCCCACCGGATGACGCTAGATGAGTTCCGTGACAATGGTGGTCTTAGGCGCGGGTTTGGTCATTTCCCAACGGCGAAGTTCGGTGCGGAAGGTGAGCATGATGACCGCAGCCGAAATGAGGACAATGCCGTTGATCTCGATAGCAATTGCGACACCCAGGCGCTGGGCGAGAAAGCCCACAATCAGCACCGCAAACGCCTGAAGGCCGAAACTGATCATCGTGAACAGGCTCAGTACGCGCGCACGCATTTCGTTGGGCGTCATAAACTGAACTAAGCCGAGTGACGATGCGATGACGGTTGGTGCGCCCATACTCCCAAAGAATAACGCTGCTTCTGACAAAAGCAGTAGGCGTGAGGTGGAAAAGACTAATAACCAGCAGCCCATCCAAATGGCTGCGAAACCGAGCGCGATGCCGCTCCGGCGTAAATTCTGGAAAATGGGCATTATGAACACGACGGCTATAAGAGCGCCCGCACCCGAAGCGGCTTGAAGCGCGCCGAGCGTGGCGGCATCCCCGCCGAGGAGCTTATCGGCAACGGCAGGTAGTTGGCTACCGAGGACCGATAAAACGAGAAAAACAGTCAGCGTGGAGAAAATAAACAAATCTTGAATACGCGGCTGCGTCTTGAGGTATCGCAGCGCTTCGGTCAAGTCACGTATGGGGCGAACGTCTTTTTGCCCGGTGCGAACCTGCGTGGAACGTAGAGCGAGGAGGCTGGCGACTACGGCCAAGAAGCTCAATCCGTTGACCCAGAACGAGGGCGCAATACCAATACGGGCGATGACCAGACCCGCAATGGCGGGGCCGATCATGCGGCTGACCTGCAAGATCATGGCATTCAGGTTCACGGCTTTTCGCATTTCACTGGTGCCGGAAAGGTCACCCAAGAAGGTTTGTTGGGTAGGAACGTCGAGCGCATTGACCGTGCCGAGTAGAAAACTAAGGAGGTAAACGTGCCATATTTGAACCAGGTTGGTCTGAACCAAAATCGCGAGAGCAAAGGCCAATAACATGGCAGAGATTTGGGTCGCGATCAGTAATTTGCGGCGGTCGGTGCGTTCGGCAATGACACCGGCGAAAGGGCCAAATAGAAGAAACGGTAATGCGCCGAGCATAGCGACGATGCCGCTGGCTTCTTCCGAACCGGTCAAAGTCCAGACGAGCCAAGCCTGTGCCGTGACCTGGAGCCATGTGCCAATGAGTGAAACAGCCTGACCACTTAGATAAATCCGAAAATTAGGAAAGCGCAGAGGCGTAAAGCTCTCGCGCAACGTTTGTAGAGCGCTGATCATCAATGAGTCTCCGATAGATTGGTCTATAGCAAATGATAGGGTCTGCGGGTATCCGGCACAAGACACCAATCTTGATGGTTTATTGAGACTGATTCTTACAGTTGAACTACGCGAGGGGTTAATCGTCAAAAAGGCACTGGTTGAGAGGGATCGTCAGAAGCGGGGTTTGCCAGCGACAAACCCCTACAGCGCGGTTTAATTGCAGGCTTAAATGACAGCGGCGGCGCGTGCCCCGATGGCTTCTTTGAGGAAGGCTTTGACGATATGGACAGGGATAGCAAAGCCAACATCAGGGCCAGTGATCATGGTGTTAATGCCGACCAATTTGCCTTCGGAGTCTACGACCGGGCCACCGGAGTGACCGGGCCGCATGTGGAGGCTAAGTGCGATCCATTCGCGCCCGGGCTGCATCTGTCCCATTTCGGGCAATTGATCACCGGTGGCGATGACGACACCAGACGTCACCGCGCCCTGCACACCCCAGGGATGTCCGATTGCCATTACCCATTGACCGGCTTTGAGCTTGCGCGAGTCGCCAGTTTGGATGGTGGGTAAGTCGGTGGCGTTGATGGAAAGGGCGGCGAGATCCAGTTGGTCATCTGCGGCGATGACGGAGGCCGGAAATTTACGTCCGTCCGACAAGGTGACATTGAGGTTGTTATGCCCACGAATGACATGAGCGTTGGTGATGATAAGGCCATCACTGTGCCAGATTGTACCCGCACCTGCGCCACGTCCATTGCTGATCTGGACAAGACTTTCGTGCACATGGTCGATGCGGTTGGCGAGGGCATCGTTGAGTTCTTGGATGAGGTCTGTCATGAGGAATCCTTAGTCTATAGTCTTTGGTTGCTCGTCTATAGTTTATTCATCAACCCTCCCCCGCACGCGAGGGAGGGAATCATGCAAGGAGAGGGTGCGAAATAAGAAATTAGGTGCGTTCGCCGATGGTCACGGGTACATCCTGAACCTGACCACCGCGCACGATTTTGGTGGCGATCGTCGCGCCAATCTGGGTGCTGCTGAGCGCGCCGAGCAAATCTTCCATATCGCCAACTGTGCTGCTGCCGAGGGCGACGATGGTATCACCCATGAACAAGCCGGCTTTTTCGGCAGGGCTGCCTGCTTCGACCGAGACGATCAACGCGCCGGATTTCTGTCCTAATGAGCCAGCGAGCGCTTCGGAAAGACGAGCCGGTTGGACGCCGACGCCGAGGTATCCGCGACGCATTTTGCCATGCTTGAGCAGGTTCTCGACAACATATTGGATGGTCGAGGTTTGAATGGTCAAGCTGACCCCGTGCATGAGGCCGGATGAGTTGATGCCGATAACGTCACCGGAGGCGCTGACTAATGGGCCTCCTGAGAAGCCGGGATACATGACCACATCGGTTTGAGCGAAGAATTTGTTCTCATCCTTGTGGTGCATCAACGCGCTGATGACACCGAGCGTGGCCTGGAGGTCATCTCCGGGACGACCAACTGCCAGAGCGAGATGTCCAACGCGGACGGACTCCGACGCTGCCCAATTTGGGACGGTGAGGTCACCTACATCAGCGCGGAGAACGGCGACATCGGTGTTAGGGTCGCGTCCAACGAGGGTGGCGCTGACAGTTTTGCCATCGGGCAGACCGATTTTTATGTTTTCGTCCATTTCAACGACGTGATGTGAGGTGACAATGATGCCATCGGCTGACCATATGACGCCACTGGCAGGCATCCGGCGGCGTGCGGCGACTTTGACAGTGCTTCTGCCAGCGGTTTCGACGGCGCCAGCCATTGAGTCGGATAGGGTTTGTAGTACATCTGCCATTTTGAACTGCTCCTTGATAAGCGATTGGCTTTTAGCTCAATGCGGTTTGTTTAGCTGATGACGTTATCATCGCACAGAAGATTTAGAATGGCATTCAACTTGTGGTGAGTAGTGAACTGGACTAATGGGTAGGGAATGCTGAACTAACCGCCAAGATGAAGAGGACGCCAAAATCAATACGGACATTTTTTAACGTAAAGCAGAAAAGAAAAGGGCCTGCCAACTGGCAAGCCCTGATGGGATTTCATCGCATGAATTAGCGTTCGTTGATGACCGTGAAGAGCATGGGACGGCGGCGGGTTTCGTTGTAGAGGACACGCCCAAGATTGTCGTTCAGCTTGTCACGGCGATTGCCATTTTGGGAGTGGGTGAAGACATCATTAACAGTGGCTTTGACCGTTTTCATCAGATCACTTGCATCTTTAAGGTAAACGAAGCCGCGCGAAATGATTTCTGGTTCTTCAACCAATTCACCACTCTTTTTGTCAACCGTGACGACGACCATCATGAAGCCATCACGGGCGAGGACTTCACGGTCACGGATAACCGCTGGACCGACATCACCGACACCACCACCATCCACAAAGACATAACCACCGGGAACGCGCTCAGTCGTCCGCAAACCGTTTTTGTCGGCTTCGATAACATAACCGTTTTCCACGACGAAGATGTTTTCGTGCGAGATGCCGCAAGTCATAGCCAGTTTGGCATGGGCGCGTAAGTGCCGCAGTTCACCATGTACCGGCATGAAGTATTTGGGATGGGTGAGGTTAATTAGCAGGCGCATTTCTTCCTGACGGGCATGTCCGGACACATGTACCTGTGCGATAGGATCGTAAATCACATCCGCGCCGCGCTGGAACAGACGGTTTATAGTGCGGCTGACCGATTCTTCGTTGCCGGGGATGGTATGTGACGAAAAGACGATGGTATCACCGGGCTTGACATCCAATTGACGATGACGCCCTGTTGCCAGACGGCTGAGTACGGCGGAAGGTTCGCCCTGTGCGCCCGTGACCAGCACCACGACTTTGCTATCCTGCACCTGATTAATGCGGTTAATATCCATGAACATGTCGTCACGAACATTAAGGATGCCTAGCTCACGCGCCATCTTGATGTTGTTCGCCATGCTGTGCCCGGCAACGGCGATTTTACGTCCGTAACGTTCGGCAGCAACCGCGACCTGATGGAAGCGCGAGATCAACGAGGCAAAGGTGGCGACCATGATGCGACCTTTGGCGTTGCGGAATACCTGATCAAAAGCGTTATCAATGACGCTTTCGGAAGGTGTCCAACCGGGTTGGTCGGCGTTGGTGCTGTCGCCCATCAGCAAGAGTACACCGCGTTTGGAAAACTCAGCGAGTTTGGCATAATCGGGTTTCTTGCCATCGACGGGCGTGTTGTCAAATTTATAGTCACCACTATGGACGATGAGGCCGTAGGGCGTATTAATGCCAAAGCCGACACAATCCGGAATGCTGTGGCAGACGTGGAAACTTTCGACCACGAAGGGGCCGATGCGTAGAATATCGCCTGCTTGAAAGATATTCATGGTGGTGGTTTTATCGAGTTGAGCTTCTGCCAACTTGACGTTAATGAGTCCTGCCGTTAGCGGGGTTGCCCACACGGGGACTTTCGGGAAGGCCTGGACGACATGTTGGGCTGCACCGACATGATCTTCGTGACCATGTGTGTACAGGATACCGTGAATTTTAAGATCTTTACGTTCGGTAAGGTATTTAAAATCAGGGATGATGTAGTCTATGCCAAGCATATCGTTGGCGGGAAACATAATGCCGGTATCGAGAATCAGGGCATCATTGCCCAGTTCGAATACGGTCATGTTCTTTCCAATTTCCCCTAGACCGCCGAGAGGGATAATTCTTAGTTTGGGTTGTTTAGCCATATAGCGCAAATCAACCGGGCGCAACCTGTGGGCGCTCGGTCAGTTCCTTTCTTCTCGTGTTGTTAGTGTACACGCTCAATAATATAAACAGGTTTTGTAATAAACGTAGTAATTTACGGGGCATATTTCAATTTATTAGAAGTCATTATACCACAGATTCTTACGTGTGTTGAAATTATAGGCGAAGCCTCTCGCCTTTTAGGTTAAAACTTCATGAGCCAAAGTTGCGAATTGCAAGCAGCTAAGGACGAAGAATGTGCTTCGTCCTTAGGTTGAAAGTCATGATTTAGACTTCGAGGTAGCGTACACGAAGGGCATCATGCATCTGGTGGGCAATTTTGAGGACCAAATCCGGCCGGTGTTCGCCGGGGGTTCCACCCAGTTCGATGAAGGCGTTCTTGAGGATTTGTCCCCAATTGCCCGTGCTGCGAAGTTTAGGATCGGCAATAAACTGCTTCACCGTTTGAGCCGTATGGCCGTGTGGTGGCTCCAGCATACGCGACAAGCTGATGTACACGTCGTCAATGTCACGCGGTGGGATGTCCACGTCGATGTCGTAGAGCGCCCTGTGCATGAAGCGGCGTTTCATTTCATAGAAATCAACCAGCGTCATACGGTCACCTGTCGCAGTGGTCACCAGTGCATCGGTGCATTGACGGTCGGATTCGTCCTGGCAGCCGATGAAGGTCTTGGTGTCCAGAGGGCCGAGGATCGACCACATGAGTTTATTTTCGTGCATGGGTTCGAGATTGCAGCCATATTTGCGGAAGTAATCTTCGATGATGATGTGGCTGTATGCGAAGTCGATTAGCACCGAGGCCATACGCGAGGTACTGACCGAGGCAGGCATCCCTGTACTCTCCAGCGTACAGATGCGCTTGCTGGTGGACAAGTCGGGACGGATGCGCCCAATGGGGTTGTGCATGACCGAAATCATCTGGCCCAGGCCATCGTCAAAGAGCATGGCACGGGCTGGTGAGTTAACACGTTCCGAACGTAATAAGGTGCTGTAGCGTTCCAGTCCGTTGTGCGTCAGGTGTGGGCTGGTGGGCAGATCCAAATAACGTCCAGTAGCTGTTACGCTGCGGAGGAATTCACGGGTGCAAAGCAGTTCAGGATCGAGCGTGCCATTGACGAAGGGCGAACCTTTGAGAACAGCCGCGTTAGCGACCGCAGAAGCACTGCGGAGCATGGTATAGAAAGCCAGCAAGCCTAAAGCCTCGCAGCGGCCAGCCAAATCCAGATGGATGTGGCAGCCTTGATTGCGGAACATCTGGACGTAATTTTCGGTTGCCGGACTGACGTGATAACGGGCATGGGCTTGATGCAGCCGGTCGGCATATTCAGGGAAGAAGCCATTAACTTCTTGCATGAGGTCAACTGCTGTTTGTACTTTGGGATCTTCGGTCAATTTGAAGTCCGAGTCAAAAGGATACGCAGCCATGATGGCAGTCAACATGCCGGTTTCTTCGCTGGACATGGTTAGTACTTTGAGAATGCCGCCGAGCGATGCGCGAGTTTTGTGATAACCGAGTACCGGCGACAGATGGGTTTCGACTTGATATTGTCCGGCCTCACGGTCAATTTGCGGGGTGAAACCGAGTTTCTGAGCATGACCGCGATAGACCTGCATAAAGCGCTGCATGTCGTCTTCGGTGGGATAGTCACCGTTGCCGTGTACAAGACCCAGTTCAATTTCTGCGCCGAGGTAGCGCAGTTTGGTGTTCGGATCGTCCGTTTCGTGGAGATTGGTATGGTTGACGCTGGGGTTAAAGTTGTAAGGCACAATGGACTGTGGAAAGGTTTTCTTGCCACGGTAGCGACTGCTCACGGCTGAACCGAGAACATGTTTGACGCCGTTGACTTCGGCCAGTACGACATTTGCCGCGCGCGAATCAGTGGGATCGTAGTAAGTGGAAACGTCGGCGCCAATGGTTTCTGATAATTGCTCTAGCGGCAGAGATTGATTATAGTCAAAGACGGCAATATCGGTCAGCGCTTGGTTAAATTTGCGCTTCTGCGATTCGATTTCCTGCCAAGGAATGTTTGCGCTAAAGTCTAAAAGTTCCTGGTTGCTCGGTAGCGGCGAGTCCATGATAACGATACTCCCCTGAAATGGCGGTGTGGCTTGAAATATGGTGTTATTTTGGCTGATGGAAGGCATTCATACAAGCCCCGTAATAAGGTTGTTCAAGTGAACCAATTGACAAAAGGTGAAACTCGATATACTATATGTGTAGTTTGTTGTGAATGGGGAGTTGTATGAGCTATTCACTCTCATTTTCACAATCGTTGTTCATTATGGTGTTCGTGGCCTCCAAAATTGAACAAAAGGCGTTTGAGTTCATATCCACCCAGCAAATCGCAGATAAGCTCAATATTCCGCCTTCGACTTCCAGCGTCATTTTGCGGCGGTTAAAGAAGGCAGGACTGATCGAAGCGCGGGAAGGCGTCAACGGTGGTGTGCGCCTAGCAAAGCTGCCAGAACTCATTACTGTCCTGGACATATTTGATGCAGTCGAGCAATCGGGACCAATGTTCCCAACCATTGTCAATATTAAAAAGGCCGACGAAAAGGCGACTCGTGCTCAACAAAGCATCTTGAGTGTTCTGCTGAACGCCGAGAATGAGATGAAGCAAAGTTTAGGTGCTGTGACGGTAAAAGATTTGATGCAGTCCATTCAGGGTTAATTTTTTTTGCGATTTAACTACATATACTACGTATACAGTTTAACAATATTCCCGGCCTTACTACAGGCTTACCCGTTCGTAAAATAAGAGTCATGAAAGGAATTGTCACATCTTATGGATATTCAAAACAAGGTTGTCATTATCACGGGGGCATCCGAAGGAATCGGAGAAGCGGCTGCCAAACTGCTTGCGACACAAGGTGCGCGAATTGCTCTGGCGGCGCGTTCCGTCGATAAGCTGAACGCGGTCAAGGAATCGATCACAGCGGCGGGTGGAACGGCCATCGCGGTCCCGACCGATATGCGTAATCAGGGATCAGTTCATGCATTGGTTGAAAAGACCAAGCAACACTTCGGACAGATTGACATTCTGATCAATAACGCCGGACAATCGGTCTATGCGCCTATTGAACACATTAATGTGGCGCAGTATCAGGAGATTATCGAACTGAATTTGTTCGGTGTATTGTATGCCATGCAAGGCGTGATCCCGATCATGCGGGTGCAGGGCGGTGGCCTGATCATCAATATCAGCTCCAATGTGTCAAAAATGGCGATTCCTAACATCGGTGCCTATGCATCAACCAAATATGCGCTCAATGGGTTGTCACTTACGGCGCGCGCTGAACTTGCCGCCGATAACATCCGTGTATGTCTGATGCATCCGGGACGCACATCCACTGCATTTGGCAAAAATGCGCTTTTCAGTACGGGTCTACGGCCAACTATGCCGCCGGGCAGCGCTGGTTCGCCTCCGCCAGACAGCGCCGAAATGGTGGCTGCAAAAATCCTGGAAGCGGTCCAAAATGAACCCGCCGAACAATTCATGAACTGATATACAGGTAAACCTATATTCATTTCTGTGGACAAGAAAGGTTGTGACCCATGACTGATGTGAAGCGTTTGTACCTGATGCAGGTAGCAACTATGGTGGAACGTAATTCGCCGTTTGTATGTTATCTGGTGCAGTTGAATGATGGACGAAATGTGCTGATCGACACCGGATTACCTGATATTGTACAACTGCCGCCGGGTGTGAGTATGCCTACGATGGGTAAGAACGTGGTGGAACAACTGGCGAGCATTGGTATAAAGCCAGGTGACATTCAATGGGTGATTACGACCCATTTTGACGGTGATCATGCCGGCCGATTGGACGCTTTTAAGGATGCCGAGTTTATCGTCCAGCGCTCGCATTACGAAAACGCCCAAACCAATCCTCGCTTTGAGCGCACTAAGAATCAGTGGGGTAATCCTGATCTCCATTTCCGCATGTTGGATGGCGACACCGAATTGTTTCCCGGCCTGTGCGTGATTGAAACCAGCGGCCATGCCAAAGGTCATCAGTCGGTGCTGGTGACGCTGCCCACGACCGGCCTAGCTATTCTGGCGATAGATGCTGTACCAGACAACAGCAATTACACATTGGAACGAAAACTTCGGCCTGTGGATGACAACCTTGATGAATTGATTGCCAGCACGCGCAGGATTATGGATTTGGCAGAACACGAAAAAGCGGCTTTGGTCATCTTTGGGCATGACGGCACCCAATGGCAAACGTTGAAGAAACTGCCGGAGTATTATGACTAAAAGCTACAGATTGTAAACGTGTGTCATACTCTTGCGGTTGCGGTTGGAAAAATAAGGCGTTTCAGTCTATAGTATGGGGAGTTCTGTCCTTACCTATTCCGCATGGAGCGCCACATGGAAACAATTTGGCATTTACCACGGATTGAAATTCGTGATCTCAAATCTGTGACTGAAACGCGCCCGACGGCTTTGCTGACGGGTGCTAATTCGTGGGACGTCGCGGGCAAATACCTGAATTTACCGCTGGTGATACAGGCAGAACCGCACAAGGCCGACCACGATTTTTTCAAGTCATTGGCAGCCGATTTACCGCCACAGGTCGAAGTTGTTTATGCAGTCGGCGGTGGTCTAGTCTCAGACGCGGCCAAATACATCGGATGGGTACATAAACTACCTGTCGTCACTGTACCTACAGCCTTAAGCGTCGATGGCTTTTTCACTGCGCTGGTCGCAGTACGCGAAGCTGGCAGCGTCCATTACGTGACGACTGGCCCGGCTGAGTCGATTATCATTGACTGGGACATTATTAGCAGCGCACCGGCCAATCTGCGTGGCACGGGTATCTGCGAATTGTTGAGTATCGTTACCGGTCTTCTGGATTGGCGTTACGCGGCAGAACGGAATAAGACGACCCAAGAAACGCGCTTCCAACCCTGGGCAGCAGGTCTGGCAGCAGGTATCGCCCAGCAAGCCTTCAAGATTGCACAAGGTGTCGGGCAGGGCAAAATTGAGTCTCTTCGGAATTTACTCGACTTGATGTGCACGGAAGTCGCGCTGACCAACCAACTGAATCACAACCGGCCACAAGAAGGCAGTGAACAGTATTTCTCGTATGCGATTGAAGGTAAAACAGCTAGCGGAAATGGTGTGCCTTATGCCGACCTGGTTGGCCCCGGAATTCTGATTGCGGCTGCGCTGCACGGACAGGATATCGCCCCGATTCGCGATACGATACAGTCAGCCGGCATACGCCTTGATCAGCTTAAACCGGACGACGTACGCGAAACGCTCAAGAATATGCCAAGTTACGTCAAACAGCATGATTTGCCCTACAGCATCTTTAATGAGATCAGCCTTACTGACGAGAAGATCGCCGAAGTTATGTCGAAGGCCGGTTTGGACGTACACGGCTAGAACTCTCGTCGTTCTAGACAATCATTCACGCGAGGTTGTTCGTTTAGACGGGCAACCTCGCTTTTATTTAGAGAAATTGGTCAGGTACAATAGGTCTATTCTTTCAAGCTCAAAAAGGAATATTTAGCCATGATTCGGTTCGGAACAGATGGGTGGCGCGCGGTTATTGCCGACACCTTTACCTTTGAAAATTTACGCCTGATCGCACAGGCTGTAGCAGATTGGGTCAATACCAACCATAAAGGCAGCAACCCGCCCGAAGTGGTCATTGGTTATGACACCCGTTTCCTCTCGGATCGGTTTGCGGCAGAGGCGGCGCGGGTGATGGCAGGGAACGGTATTATCGCATGGCTCACACGGACGGATGCGCCCACACCGGCGGTGTCTTATAACGTCAAAGCTAAGGGGGCGGATGCAGGTATCGTTATCACGGCCAGCCATAATCCACCTCGCTATAACGGCTTCAAGTTGAAGGCCGCTTACGGTGGCAGTGCTATTGCCGAAGACTGCGCTCAGGTGGAAGAAGCACTTTTGGTCATGGAGCGTGAAGCACGTGGCCCGAACATGATGGATTATCAGAAAGCAGTGGACAAAGACCTGATCCGCACTTTTGATCCATCGTGGGCCTATTACGAACATCTCGCGACACTGGTTGACCTCGATAAAATTTCGGGGGCGGAACTCAACATTGTTGCAGATGCCATGTGGGGCGCGGGGCGCGGCGCATTTCCCAGCATTCTGTCGCGGTCGCGCTGTGTGGTGACTTCGATACGTGACACGCTGAATCCCGGTTTCGGCGGTATTCATCCCGAACCGATTGCCCGTTATCTCAAAGATCTCGTAGCCGCGGTTCAACGGACGCAGGCCAACGTGGGTTTGGCAACCGATGGGGATGCTGACCGGATTGGTGCGATTGATGCGCTGGGTAATTTTATTGATCCGCATACGGTGTTTGCGCTAACGCTGCGCCAACTGGTGGAAGGCAAGGGGCAGCGCGGTGAGGTGGTTAAGACGGTTTCGACCACGCTTATGATTGACAGCATTTGCGAGAAACATGGGTTGAAGCTGCATGAGACACCTGTAGGTTTCAATCACATTGCGGATTTGATGGATAAGAAAGATGTCCTGATCGGCGGCGAAGAAAGCGGTGGTATCAGTGTGCGTGGGCATATCCCTGAAGGCGACGGCATTCTCATGGGCTTGCTCTTGCTGGAGGTAATGGCCGAAAAACGCGCACCGCTGCACGAAATCGTGGCTGATTTGCAGACTACTTTCGGGCCAGCGCTGTATGACCGAATCGATGTGCGGCTGGCACATCAGGTGCCAAAGAAGCAAATGGTGCAGATGCTCGTGGATTGTGCGCCTAAACAGGTGGGTGGCGAAACCATCGCCAAAGTCGATACATTGGATGGCGTGAAGTTCTATTTAGCTGACCACAGTTGGCTGCTGATCCGTCCTAGCGGTACCGAGCCTGTACTGCGAATTTATGCTGAGGCACGAACTGCCGATATGCGAGATGCCCTGCTCAAAATGGGCAGTGATTTGGGCCAAAAGGCTATAGAGTAGTCGAAAATTAGTAGGCCGCGGACATTAGAGAAATTGAATCACAATTGTTATTGGATGGTTCCTTTCCGAACGTCTAGATCAACGTAAGAGGGGTTATGTCCACTCATGCTGATGACGCGATATTATTGACCGCCACTCAAAAACTGAATCTTGCCAGTCGATTTCTCCCGGTCGCTTTTTTTGTGGTGGCGCTGATTTTCTCGATAACCGCACTGCCTAACATGCTGGGGAAGTCTGTACCTGTGGTACTGCCGCTGTTTTTGGCTGTTGTTCTGCTCATCACAGCTTACGAAGCCAGTAAGGCGTTGCGGGATCTGTTGTCCGGTATCGCACTGGTTGAAGTCGATGAACTGGTTCGTTTATCCCATTCAGCGCGCGGTGGCAATAATCGGCGTTACGGCACGTTCACCCATTTGGGAAGAATGCAGCTCCGCGAGAAAGCTCGCAGGGAGGGAACTGTCGGGCAGTGCTATCGTGTAGCTTATAGTCCGGCCACACGCATTGTTTGGTCACTTGACCCGATTTAGCAGCCATAGCCATTAACGCGCTGCACATCAGCTGCAAAAACAAATGGGGGTATAATCGCCCCCATTTGATTCTTTAGTTAGCCGACGTTAGTGTCATCCGGCATGAGGATGTCACTGCTGACGCGATAAATCGGTTGCAGCGGTTCCTGTGGCGGCGGTGCAGTCGTCACATTGACAATGGGTGCGGATGCCGCCGGGGTAGTGACGTTGATAGTCGGTGCGGATTGAGAACTGTTGTTACCTCCGGTCAGTCGCCGCAGCAGATCAAACCAGAAGGGCGCACCCTGTGCAGCGGCAATCGCGGTGACGAGCAAGCCGATAATCTTCCAGATGAGATTGGTGAGCCAATTACCGCTGCCGGGTAAAAGCGTCCAGAAATTACGGGCATTGTCACGTGGGTCACCGCCGCCGCTGTCAATTTGCGATTGGATGCTGTTCTGTACGCAACTGTTAAGGTCGGCATCGCTCATCGTAGCAGTGCCAAAGGACGTAATGCACTCCTGCCTTAATTGATCGTTGACGTTGGTATATTCCCATCCGATGGGTAGGTTCAGCGACAACAATGTGTTCAAAGTCTTTTGCAAGTCATCCGCCGACTGGGCAGTAGCTGCGTCTGGCGTGGGCGTGGCTAAGGGCTGATTCGGTGAGGTAGGCGCTGTGGCTGTCGGTATGGCAAGTGTGTTGTTTTGAACGGCGTTGTTGGCAACTGCCGCGACCGACTCGCGTAAGGTCTGGTCATTCCATAAAGTTTTGGAAAGGTGCAGCGTATCAATATTGAGGACGGCGGCAATCGTTAGGCCGATAAAGAATGACACATAGGCTATTTTGGTTCGATAAAGATCACTGGTGCGGCCCATGCCGTCATTGAACCAACATTCGAGTTTGTTGCGGGCATCTTCGAGACTCTGGGCCGTGGTTAGAATGGTTTTTAGAGCATCACGGAAGATTTGGTCACCAACCTTGTTGATCCCTTCCAACAGCGGAATCATTTGCCCGGATTTGACGGATGCTCGCCCGAGCGCGTCTTCGGCGCTTTCGAGAGCATAGGAGAGTAGATTACGCTGGTCACCATCTGGCAGCTGCATAATGGTCTCGCGCAGTTGAGTCGTATCCGTATCGCTAAAACTTTTCAGGTCACGCAACTGCTGGCGCAAACGGAGTTTGGTATCGTCGTTGGGGAGCGCGTCGATGCCTTGCTCGACCAGATCAAAAATGGCAGTGCCGCCTTGAGACGACAAGATGCTAATTAATGCTTCAACAAAGGTGCTGGGTTCGATATTGGTTACTTTAGTGGTGGGCGCGTTGATGATGTTATCATAATTGGCAGCCATGCCCTTATTGGGATCTGCGGAGGCAGTTGGTTCAGCCAAGGCTAGCGTATGAAGGCGTGCATCGACCAGTTGAATGAGCGGATGCGCCAGTATTTTAGCCTGCAATTCTTTATCACTGATGAGCAGGACGACGCCCTCTTTGAGATTCTTTGCTCGCCAGTTAAGCAGATTACCGATGAACGTATTCAATTGCGTAACGAGGAGGCTGATGACGCTGAATACGAAGAGAACTCCGATTGCAACTTGTATGATAGGCGCCATACTCGAATTGCTCCAGTCTGCAACGGGATGCAGCTAAAAGCAGCGCATCCTTATATCGATTACCGAAGGTGTAGTGTAGCACCAGTTGGACATTTGGAAAAATGGCGATAGATGAAACGGCATGATGCGCGTATAATTTCTTCCGCTTTTACTTACACACTAGGTCAGGTTAAGGAGATTTTGGACTTATGGCATTCGACAAGATCGTTGTCCCGCAGGAAGGGCAGAAAATCACCGTCCAAAATGGCAAGCTCAATGTGCCCGATAACCCCATTTTGATGTTTATTGAGGGCGACGGCATCGGCTATGACATTATGACCGCCAGCAAGCGCATTTGGGATGCAGCCATCGAGAAGAGTTACGGTGGCAAGCGTAAAGTGGCATGGATGGAAATTTATTGCGGTGAAAAAGCGGCAGGTATTTATGATGGCAATTATATGCCGGAAGAAACTTTTGACGCGCTGCGTGAATACGTCGTAGGCATCAAGGGGCCGTTGACGACTCCCGTCGGTGGCGGTTTCCGCAGCTTGAACGTCACCTTACGTCAGGTATTGGATCTGTATAGCTGCGTGCGCCCTGTGCGTTGGTATCGTGGTGTGCCCAGCCCGGTGAAGCATCCTGAAGAAGTGGATGTGGTGATTTACCGCGAGAACACCGAAGATGTTTACGCCGGTATCGAATATGAAGCAGGCAGCGAAGCAAATAAGAAGCTTGCGAAGTTCCTGCGTGAAGAACTCGGCGCGAATTTCTTTGAAGATGCAGGTTTGGGTATTAAGCCCATCAGCGCATTCGGCAGCAAGCGTTTGATACGTGCAGCTATCCAGTACGCCATTGACCACAAGCGCAAGAGCGTGACACTGGTGCATAAGGGTAACATTCAGAAGTTCACCGAAGGCGCGTTCATGAAGTGGGGTTATGAGGTCGCGGCTGAGGAATTCCCGAACGAAACGATTTCATGGGCAGATGTGGAAAAGAATCATGGCGGTAAAGTGCCGGAAGGCAAAATCCTGATTCAAGACACGATTGCCGACATCAGCTTCCAGAAGATGCTGCTGCGCCCCAGCGAATTCGATGTGCTGGCAACCCCCAACCTGAATGGTGACTATTTGAGTGATGCCATTGCAGCCGAAGTGGGCGGCGTGGGTATTGCCCCCGGTGCCAATATCGGTGATTCAGTCGCCCTGTTTGAGGCGACACATGGTACTGCTCCTAAATATACCAATTTGGACAAGGTAAATCCTGGTTCACTGCTGTTCAGCGGGGTGATGATGCTGGAACATATCGGCTGGCAGGAAGCAGCAGATATGGTTACAACGGCATACGAGAAGACGCTGGATCAGAAGGTTGTTACTTATGACTTTGCCCGCCAGATGGACGGCGCGAAGGAAGTTAAGACAAGCGAATTTGCGACTGCCGTAATTGGCAATATGTAGTATTGGCGGATGCAGACGACACAAATTAAACTGCATCTGTTTGTGAAAACGAAAAACAGTCAGCAGATCATCGCTGACTGTTTTTATTTAGAATAGAATTAGATTATAATGCTATTCGTAACACATTTACGTTTTTAACGGTAAATCTATTAAACGGTGCATAATTTTTTGCACCAATTTACTAAAGCGGGCTTATACTATATGTAAGTTAATATTGTGATTTTGCATATCTAAGCCCTTGACGAGAGCGAGATGGATCAACTGAACAATTTGAAAAGAGTTCTAATCGTAGACGATGAAGATATGACCCGGGTACTGCTCACCCACATTCTCCAGCGGATGCGCGTAGACGGACTTGAAGTGCTTTTAGCGGAAGATGGCGAAGAAGCCGTAAAGATGGCAAACGACCAACGTCCGGGATTGATTCTTTTGGACGTTCTGCTGCCGAAGATGAATGGTTACGATGTCTGCCAGCGAGTTCGGCGCATCGTAGACTACAACCCCTATGTGGTGATTTTGACAGCGCGGGGTAACAGCAACGACCGCCAACGGGCCGAGGCAATCGGGGCAAATGATTTTATGACCAAACCGTTTAACCCTGCGCGCTTGATGAACCAACTCAGCGAAATCTGGGGATTATAGTTAGCAGTTATTGCCTAGCCTTATTATCACCATTCGGATGAAGCACGAACCCGGTTCGTGTCTCTTTCTACTACGATGAGCCATTTATGCAATCAACCGCAATCAAACCTGTTATGAATCTAAATCTATCCTCAACTGTACTCCGTGATCTGGTCTTGAAGTTCGAGGCTATTTTTGGATTGCAGAACTCAGTTGCCATTTTTGACGCCAACGAGACGCTGGTTTATGGCGCCCAAATGGATGGGCAACTGCCCGAATATCGAGAAATTTTCTATATCAATAACCAACCGGCTGGTTCAGTTGCGCTATTTTGTGAATCGGCTGATCCGACCTTACAACGGGCATTGATCTTTTTTGCTGCATCGCTGTCTCAGCTTGCACAGGAATCGCATCGGCGCGACGAAATGGCGGACGAAGTTTTGTCACGTTATGACGAACTGAATTTGATTTATGAACTCGGGACCAAGTTTGCACAGGGTGTCGGGCAGGAAGAAATTGTCCAGTTCGTGCTGATGGAAACCAACCGCATTGTCCAGGCCGATGCAGGTGTCATTTACCTGTGGGAAGCCGAGAAGTCCAACATCACGCCTGTGAGCCATTTCGGAAATAAGAGTACGGCGGATTTTTGGGGTGGTCGGCTTCGCGAGTTGGCGCTCAGTACACTCTATGCTTACGATCAGGCGCAGTTATTTGAATCAGATCGGGTTATTTGTGCGCCGCTGCGCTTCAACGATGAACTGTTAGGTTCATTGGTCCTGGTGTACGAACTAGATGATAAACGCTTTCAGGCCAGTGACATCAATTTACTGACGACGCTCACGCAAAACACGGCGTTGTTTATTTATGTAGCACGCCTGGTAGCCAAGTTGGCACACGAAAAAGAAGAGTTGGAAAAGACACTCACTGAGCTGCAAGCCACCAAAGATAAGCTTAGCCAGAATGAGCGCTTGAGTATCGTCGGGCAGACGGTTGGCAGCTTGATTCATGACATGCGAAAGCCGCTTTCCAATGTAATGGGTTATGCAGGACTATTACAAGAAACCGATTTGACCCACGAGGAACGCTTTGAGTTTGCCGGACAGATTATCAAATATATCGAAGTATTTTCCTCAATGGCTCAAGAAGTGTTGGATTACACATCCGGTGATGCAGGTGTGAACAAGAGTACAACCACGGTGGCAAAGTTCATGACTTTCCTCGCCGATTTGCTCAATCCGCCGGGGTTGGCGCGTGATACGAAGATCATCATCACGTACGATGCCGCCCGCGAACATACCATCAATGTCGATGCACAACGCTTTGTGCGCGTCTTCCAAAACCTGGTGAATAACTCGGTCGATGCCATCGAAACGCAAGGCGGCAGCCAGGTCGAGCTGCGCGTAGAACCTGTCGGCAATATGATCCGTTTTGTGGTGGAAGATGATGGGCCAGGTGTACCGGAGAAGATCATCGATACATTGTTTCAACCCTTTATCACGATGGGTAAATCCAATGGGACAGGCCTGGGCTTAGCGATTGTTGACCGTATGGTGATGGCACATGGCGGTAAAATTCGTTATGAAACCTCTCCGATGGGCGGCGCACGGTTCGTGTTCGCCATCCCGCAAGCCTAAAGTTCAAACAGTTCATTTAATCAGAAATCAAAAGAGGCTGTTATGCCTCTTTTTTGTTGCGTAGAAGTAACGAGATTAGCTTGCGCTGGCAGTTTGTTCGCTGCTGCTAAAGGTCCGGCCATCGGTGATGTATAGTTCGTCGGCCTTCATGGGCAGATAATCCATAGTGTAGCCGTTGGGCAGCGATACTTCTTTAAGTGCTGTGGGATTTGCGGCGAAGGCTTCTAGCTCTGGATCAACTACCGCAATTTGCCAGTCTTGACCGCCTGTAAGGCCGACATCAGCGGCACTCACCGGTTGATTAACATAATCGGCGCCTTTGGCTTGGCCCTCATCGACCTCAAACTTCGCGCCAAGTGTGAAACGTGAGAATTTATAGTCAGGTAAATAGAATTGGAAGAAACGCCAGTTACCGGCCAATAGTAGGGTGTTGGCTGGCTTAAAGTTGGCTTTGACCGCATTGACCTGATTATTCAGAAGTTGATCGTGTTCGCGTAAGGTGCTGTAAGTCAACAGTTTGAAACTGTTCGCACCGAGCGGATAGGTTGGAGCGATAATAAACACCGCGGCACCGAACAACGCAATGAGTGTGGTGGATGTCCTCAAAATAGCAGGGCGAGATTGAAATAGACGGTAAAGTCCTTCGGCGCTGATGACGACCAGGGCCGGAAAGAATACGAACACCAATCCTTGCTGCCCCATGTGGATGACAGAGTAAAACACGAGTGCAGGTGCAATCCACAAACCCAGGAACCAGACTCTGCGACTGCGAAGCCAATGGTAGAAATGGGCGGGGATTTGTGGCAGCCAATAGAGTGCGGGAAGGGCGGCTACTGACCACGCATACAGGGTATATGGGATCAACTTGTTAAGAATATTGCGTTTGAGGCCGAATTCACCGGCACCATCGAGAATAGAGGTGGTGGTGAAAAAACTGGCAGTAAAAGCAGACGAACCATCTAAATAAGCACGAATGCCGCCGCTCAGTGCCATCAATGGAATGAACCATGCGGCTGTTACCAGACCGCCGAGAATGAGCGCTCCGATGATGCGCCAGATGCCGATGCGGTAACAGGCGAAAATAATCATAGGGGCGAGGAACAACAAATCCTGTTGTCGAAAGCCTCCCACTAATCCTAGAAACACCACTGTCGGCCATAACCAGCGAGTGTGACCCATCATGATGCGGTAGAGCAGGTAAGCCGAAAAGGTGATGGCGAATAAGTCAAGCGTGTGTGGTAGGGCAATTTCGCCGTAGAACCAGAACAACGGGCTGCTAATGAGGAACAGGCTGGCGATAACACCAGTTGTCGGGTTGAACATAGCACGCCCCAGCGCAAACATGGCTACAGCCGCCAATCCGGTACTGAGGATGCTGATCAAAACCATCGTTTGCTGCGGGTTATTTAACAGCCCATTGAATGCCTGCGCGATAACGATGTAAACGATATAACCCGGGAACTGCGGCGCGCCATCCATGACATTGTAATGGAGGATGCCGAACGCCATATTGACCGAATCCCAGTGATACAAGTACTGACTTTGAAATGGCAGACGGGTGACGAGCGCCAGCAAGAAGAGTCCGAGCGCAATCCAACGTTGGTTACGTGGATTGTTGATGTCGAGTGCAGCGGTCAATCTGTGCCTCCGATGGCGTTCTTGAGTGATTGTGTATGGAGCTGCTGCTGTGCTTCGCGGCGGCTGAGCAGTCGAGGGACGATCAGGTAGACCGCAAGCAGCGCCAGCACCAATGGAATCAGGCTGGCAAAACCCGGTAGTCCGGCGATCATGGCATAGTTACGAGCAATTTTGCCCTGTGCCAGCAACGGCAAAGAATAATCGAAAAGCGTACTGGTTGAGGTCATAGTCGCCGTCGTTGTGGGGGATACAGGAACATCCGGCCACTGCTGTCCGGCGATATTCATTGCCCACACACTCAGAGCCGATACCACAATTAGCACACCGACCACAATCTGCCCCCAACGTTTATTCAGCAGGTGATTGAAAGCGAAGATGATCGGCAGAACAAAAAAGGGCAGCATCGGTATCAGATAACGCGGGCCGATGGTGAATCCACCCCACCACATGACGCTGGACGAATTGTAGAAGAAGAAGAAAGCTATAAATAGAGCAATGGCAATGATCGCATCGCGCCGGTCCTTGAGTTCACGCCACATCCAATAGAAGCCCCAAATCGCCAGCAGCAGGAAAGGCGAGGTGAAGAAAATACCACGTATCGGGCTAAAGGTCAGGCCATAAATCCGCGCGACATTATCCAGTGACGGTAGCTGTAAACTGAGGAAGCCAGTTTCATGCTCACTTTGCCAATTAGTTGAATATTTGTAACCAAGTGGGATGATCGTGTTAAAGGCCGCGTAATTGAAAGCTGCGAAGAGAATCATGAGCGGCAGCGCACCGATGATGACGCGGAAAAGGGCCATACGGTTCGGCATCCGCCAGAATGCCCACAGGAAAATGATGGCGAGGCCGGGAACAATCGGATACTCGGTGATGGCGGCGAAGCTAAATAATACACCGACGACCCACAACCAACGCAGATTCGCACCTTCATAAATGACGCGCCACAGCAAATAGAAGCCTACGAATGCGCCGAAAGCCGCCAGTTGATGCTGGTAGAGCGCATTGCTGTAAGGAAAAGCCATTGTTGCCAGCCCGAAAGCCAGCGCCAATAAGAAGGCGTAACTGTCTTTTTTGGCGAAACGTGCAGCCATCAAAAAGACGACCACACCCAGCAGTGCCGAGGGAACGGCTGAGGCGAAAAACGTCATAAATGCCAGTGCCATATATTGATAAACAGCTTCAGGACGTATGCCCTTGCCATCAGGGTTAAGCGTGTCGCTCATGCTGCCAAGACCTTTGCCGCTGTTGATCAACTTCTGGATCGGCGGGAGCGCAGCCACACCTTTGAAGACCATATAGTACGGCAGCGCCAATAGTGACGGCCCAAGCGATTTGTCGCTGTAGAAATGGCCGGTGCAGTTGCCGCCGAGTACATTGGTCTTATCAGGGTAGAAGGGACCGGGGAAGCAAGCCAAATCGCCGGTATTGCTATGGTAATCGTCTATGATGAGCGTGCCTTTATCGCCAAAAGCATAGACCATATCGGCTCGCGAATTAGCGCCCCAGTCCGCCCACTTGGGCAGGAAATAGCCATAGCAAATTAGCAGTAGAAGAAAAAGTGTTATCGCATATGTGCGTCGGGAAAGGGGCACGGTCATACAGCCTCAAATCTACATAAATTGAATTGCGTTTTTAGACTACGTTCGATACCTTACACGCAAATAAACACTGTGTCTTAGTGTCTTTTTAATTCTATTCGGATTTGGTGTGTGTTAAGCATCAACTATCGGTTTGACCGAGGTAACGCGCCAGCAGCAGCGAGGCAAGGGCGAACGCAATCAGCAAAAGCCCTGCCCAGATTGCAGCATTGATATTGCGTTCAAACTCTTTGTAGATGAGGAGCGGCATGGTTTGTGTGACACCTTGCAAACTGCCAGCGAAGAGGATGGTTGCGCCAAATTCGCCCAGCGCACGCGCCCAACTGAGTGCAAGTCCTGCGCCTAATGCGCGGTTGGAAACAGGCAGTGTGATTTCCCAGAATAGGGTCAGACCTGCTGCGCCATCTACGCGCCCCGCCGCCTCAATCTCGGGATCAACCGTATGAAAGGCCACCTGGGCCGCGCGTATATAAAAAGGGGCAGCGACAAACGTTTGAGCGATGATGACCGCGGCGGTGCTGAAAGGTAAACTCACTCCGATAGTTTCCAGTGCAGGGCCGAATAAACCGCGCCGTCCGAAAGCCACCAGCAGTCCTAATCCAGCTACTGCTGGTGGCAGCACAATCGGCAGTTCGACCAGTACACTCATGAAACGCTTGCCTTTGAAATCACGGCGTGCGAGGAAATAAGCCAGCGGTGTGCCCACCAATACTGTCAGCAAAATGGTAATCGATGTTGTGAATAAGCTCAGGAGAATAGCCGGGACGAGGCTGCTGCCTGCCATTTCTTGCCACGCTTGTGTTTGGATTGTGCGGACAATCAGCGCCACAATCGGTAAAGTCAGGAATAGGAGTCCAGCAAGCGCAATGATCGCCAGCAGTGTCTTGCCGGGTAGTGCATCGCTGATTGCTTGTAAAAATGTTTTGGGCGGCGGCTTGGGCAGCATAACGGGATTTAGGCATCCTTTTCGAGGTTATTGAGAACGGTCAGTCCAGCGAGGTTGCCGATGTAACGTAATCCTTGCGGATCACCCGGTACGACCAGTCGCAATGGGCCATATTTGCTTGTTATCGGTTGCCCGTCTTGAAGGTAGGCCACAAGTATGAGTTTATTGTCACCGGAAGGGTTGAACTCAATCCATTTGACAATGCAGTGAAAATCGTCCGCTGAGCGTGCCATCACCCTCATCAATTCAGGTTGCTCGGTATTTAGCGCTGCGCCTGCACTCTGGAGAAGGTCCCATAACCGTGCGCCCGTATAGGATGCCTTTGCTACACGGAAGTCGTTGGCGTAACTAGTATCCACACTGTACGGTTGATAACGGTCGCGTAAATCATCAATGGTGATATTCATGGGCCTGGCAACAGCGCCTTCGATCCGCAGCATAAACACCTCCGTATCTTTCAATCTTAATGAGTCACTTTTGTTGGCAAACTATTACAGACGTTATCTCAATAAAAAAGCACCGGAGTTGTCCCCGGTGCTGGTAATCATAACATAGGTCGAAGCCCTATTTCGCGATAGTCGGTGCATCCCGCAGGCTCAGATTAACCAAACCGCCGACATAACGTCCGCCATGCCCATCGGTGGGTACGACCAGCTGCAATCCATCGAGCGCTTTTCCATCTTTTTCATAGGCGACCAGAATGTTCTGGTTGCCAAAGTCAGGATCAATTTCGCCCCACGCGATCACTGCTTGATACCCGTCACTACCTGAAGCAACGACGAACATACTCAGTTTGTCGTTTTTGACATCAGCATTGAAGTTGGGTTGAGCAGCGCTGAGTATGTCCCAGAGTTTGACACCTGTGAATGAGGCTTTAACACTATCCGTACCACTCAAATAGGTGACATCAATGGTCTGAGCCGTGTAGTTGGCTTTAATCGCATCGGCGGATAGGCTCAACGGATTGAGAACCTGTCCATCAACCGCGAGTGTTCCGTCACTGGGCAGGGTAATTGTGGCGGGTAAAGCCGCAATCCGAACCGAGATGAAATTCCACTTAACCAGAATATCCTGTCCTTCATCCGACCGCACATAATCGATGAAGTCACCCGCCAATTTGGGATCAGCAGCATTGTCGGTGGCGGCAATGGGATACGTTGCCAGAGTGTTGATGCTGTCAGGAATTTGGATGGCGATTACCTTATCAGCAATATCAGGGGTTACGTCCGACTTGTAAACCAGACCGACATCCGCCTCACCCAATGATACCTTTGCTGAAACCTGTCGCACATTGTCTTCTTCAGATACCACATTCGCTGTGAAAGCTGTTTTGTAGGCGTCACCGTAATTGGGATCAGTCACGAGTTTGGCTATCATCGCGTCTGTGTAGTCACGCACGGGCACTTTAGGCGCGGCGATAACTAACTTGACACCGGGGTTCGCCAGATCGTGCAGTGTTTGAATTTTAGCCGGATTGTCGGCTGGTACAATCAGAACCAGTCGGTTTTTGGCAAAGGTTTTTGGCTTGCCCGCAATGCGTTTGCCATCAACAGCAACTTGCATTTGTTTGGCGTTGGCGCTGGCAAAAATATCAGCCGCTGCACCTTCCGTCAATTGGGTTGCCAAAGTGGATGAGCTCCCGAAATTGAATACGACTTCAACACCGCTATGGGCGGCTTTGAAGTTGTTGCCCATTTCTGTAAAAGCATCTGTCAATGAGGAGGCTGCGAAAACGGTTAGCGTTTGTGACGTTTGGGCGTTGGTGATTCCAACAACTGACAAAAGTAATAAAGCCGTTGTTAGGACAAGTGCGAAAATCCTGCGAGACATAACTTCTCCTTTAAATTAAACAGATGTCATTTCCATCTGCGTGATCCATCTAAGAATGGCTTCCATTTGGGCGATTTCCAGTTCAAGCGCGAGGCTGCCGGTGCTGCTGTCACCGGGTTGGCGCTGCGCTGCGAGCTGCTGATATTTGTGTTCGCTGGTTATTTTTTGATGATGAAGAATGTCTATTATCGACATATTTAAAAGTCGCGCGACGTATAAACGGCTCAGGCATTCGACGCGCACACGACGTACACTTGGCGAGGGGTGGGGTTCATCCAGCCATGTTTGCATATGTGCCTGTCCGGCGGGCGTTATAGAGTAAACGGTGCGCGGTGGTGCGTCGGCGGAATACACTTCTTCGCCGCGTATAAATCCCTGTTCGTGCAGCCGTTTGAGTACAGCATACAGTTGGCTGGTACTCAATTTCCACACACGCCCTAAGGCGCTGGGATCTTGAAAGATTTCTAGTAATTGATAGCCGTGCTGCGGCGCGAATGCTAACAATCCAAGTAGGGTTTCGTCAGGTGTGGGTAAACTCATAGAGGCTATTCTATCGTGGAATAGGGTGGCATGCAACATTTATTGTTTGTAGGTGCTGATAATAATAGAATTAGGTATACTGGTTAATCGGAGCTTACTGAAAGATGGGCGTGGGACAATGACAATTCTGATTGTGGATGATGATTATCTCAGCCGTGAACTGCTGCAGGCACACATGGAAAATGCCCATTATGATGTCATACTGGCGAACAGCGGAAACAAGGCGTTGGAGATGGCTGTTGCCGAGCAGCCCGATATTATCCTCATGGATGTTAATATGCCCGGATTAAGTGGATATACGGTGTGCAGCCAACTGAAAACGACCCCGACTACCAGCCATATTCCAGTCTTGTTGATGACAGCAATGGATGACGATGAAAACATTACGCTGGCAACTCAATCCGGTGCAGACGGATTTGTTTCCAAGCCTTTTGATATTCCCCGTATGTTTGAAAAAATCAGCCAGTTGATCAGGCGTTAATCCTTCGTATGCGCGGCCTTTCGCCCTATAACCTGACGATTACCCACCGAATCAAACGATAGACTAGCACAGAGGTGTATTTGCTGGTAAAAAAAGTCCTGCGAATCAAGATTAGGTGGCAGCATGACACTCGGTAGAAGGCCAACCGGTCGGCGTGGACGTGACGGATTACCAGCATGGTTGATATTTCTGGTGGGCATCGCGCTGGTTTTCGGTATTTATTATGTGTGGCTGGGCATACAGAGTTTCTTGCGAAGCGGCGGACGTGGCATTATTGAATCCACCCGCAGCGCAGCGATTGTATCAAGCGCGACTGCCGAATTTGTCCAAACGGGCGTCCCCACTGTAAAACCGACCACGACTCCGTTTCCACCCTGCATTCCATTTGTCGTCATTGTTCCGAATGCGCGCGTACGGGCTGCCGCAAGCGACTCAGGGGCCATTTTGACATCATTCTTTATGGGTGATACGGTATGTGTCGAAGGTCGTGCCGCGCCAGACAGCGTATGGTATATCATCGATTGGAAGCCGGAAACGCGTCGTGTCGATATTGCCTACATGCACGAAAGTGTTATCGAAGCCAAAAATCCGACACCAACAGCCACGCTCAGCCCGACCACGCCGCCGAGTGTGACACCACCACCTACACTGACCCCGTCGCGGACGCCTAAAGTCACAATGACCGATACGCCGGAAGCAACGGTTACCAGTACACATAAACCGACAATCACGCGCACACCAACTGCCGAAGCAACCAGCGAAAGCGGCTAACGCGCGTTGTTGTAACCAACTTCCATGGCACGGGTGAACCATTGGCGTGGATGCATTTGTGTGATTATTCCGGCCAGTACCCGCAGCGCAGCACCAATACAGAGCGCCGTCATTACCGGTATATTAATCGAAGCGAGCAAGTTGCCCAGTATCGGCCCTAAAAACAGTGCGCTGAATACGACCTGATGGTACGCCGTCGTAAAGACCTCTTTATGTTCAGTCGGGGTCATCTCGCTAAAGTACGAAAATTGACCAATATTCACAATCGTCCATGAAGCACCGCCGATTGCTGCCGACAACAGGGTGACAGGTAGTGATGGCGCAAATGCAATAATAGCCGCTGCCACGCCTGTGCCAATCAATCCGTAAGCGATCATCGCGCGGTTGCCGATGCGTGCCACAATCGGGCCTGCGAAAAATGCGATTAGTGCGCCTGCCACGAGTTCTGCCAGACCGAAGTTGCTCAAAAACCATTCATCGGCATGGAGATGATTGACCATATACAGCGAAATCGTTGGACGTATAGCCGAGAATGTCACAAACGACATTGCCATAATCACCGCAATGACTTGAAATGTGGGCGTCTTCCACGGATTGACGTTTTGGCTGGATGGCAAGCGTGGTGGTGCGACCAATTCAGGCATCACCCGTACACGGTTAACATGCCACCAACTCACCATTGAAAGCATGAAGGCCACCACATACATAATCTGATAATTGATGGGGAAGGGCGCTTTTTCGAGCCAGAATCCCATTGCCAGACCGCTGATGGCGACTGAGATATTCATCGTCATCGTGCGCCGGCCAGAAAGTGAGGGAATGACCTTACCGGAAATAGCCTCGCGCATCATCACCACGAAGCCCACCGCCGCGATTCCTTGTCCCATTGCAGGGAGCACCACCGATAAAATCAGCCACGCGACCTGGAACTGCGCCGGAACAAACGCCGTGAGCGCTGGCAGTAAAAAGACCAACCGAAAGATAATGCCGGGAATCCGGATGGCATCCCGCGAACCCGAATAACGGCGCATCCAGCGGCTGGCGATAGATGATGTAAACAGGAGCATGAGCGCGGGTAGGGAGGCGATCAACGTGAGTTGAGATGCCTCGGCTCCCAATCGAATGGCATACACGTCCCTGAAGCGGTCAATCGCCGGGAAGGCTAAACCAAACCACAAAACATCGAAAACGAGATTACGGAAATTAAGGGTTTCATTATTTTGTGTAGTGGTGACAACACGTGCTGCATTCATGGAAAGGGGAGTATCCTCTATCTCTAATCGGATGCTGTTGCAATGAACGTAACAACCTCTGTGGGGACTCTCAGAGTAGGAATGGCACTTGGATACAAAAATCCCACAGCCTCGATGCGAATCGTTTTCGGTTCGCCCTCTGTAATAAAATTAGTGTAAACCCTCTTGATGATACAAAGTAAAAGATTTTGTGCAAATATCCACAATCCAGCCATCATTCATGTGGTTGAAACAGGATAAGACTCGCTGTATAGTGAAGTTAAGTAATTCTCCACAAGTGTTGAGATGGAGTCGTTGCATGTCATTCTTTGGAAATCGCCGCCAAGTTGAAACCAATCCACCCCCGGCTGTCGAATCCGTACAGATAACTAAGCCGTCGCTGCCGCAACCAGCAGTCGGTTTTGACACCGTTTTGGGACCGAATAGCGTGCTGGAAGGTACATTCCAGAGTAACGCCAATGTTCGCCTGGATGGTACCTTTAGTGGTGCTCTCGAAATCAATGGTAACATTCTCGTTGGCGAAACTGCAAAAATTAAGGCCGATATTAATGCGCGCAATATATCCGTCGCTGGAGCAGTGCGCGGCAATATTACCGGCAAAAAAGTGCAGGTTTTACGGACTGGTCGCGTGTGGGGAGACATTCGTGCGACAGCGCTGACCACTGAAGAAGGCGCGTTCATCGACGGTAAAATCACCATGATGGGGCATGAATCGGCCACAACGCCCGATGCCCTCCTAAATGAAGGCGAAAAGCCCGCGTCAATCGAGAATCTACAACAAGAGATGCATGATGCAGCCGAACAGGCTGAGGAATCATTGACCGAGCCAGATGCCCCGATTGTACCGGACGCGCCTGTTGCGGCTTCAGATATTAACTCAGAGGACGCGCCGACATCACCGACTCTGTGATTTGCCCGTTTCTGCCAGCTAATCCGAATTGCCGGAGATTGTTATGCGTCGTTTGCTAAGTGTGTTATTTATTCTCAGTCTGGGTGCCGCAGGAACGGCTACCTTACTGAAGCCTGACCATCCTGCAACCGGGCCGTTGCAACTGGCGGTCATCGTCATCGTCATTGTAATCTTGCTGGATCGAATCTTCGGCTGGTTCAAGGCGAAGCGTGGCACCAATATCCCACGTTCATTGGTCGGCGAAATCGAGCAGCTCTACTTCCGTTGTATGCGTGAGATGCTCAGCGATAATCCCAATCTCGTACAGGTCATTAACGACCTGCAACGCATTTTGTCCATTGATAAGCATTACAAGAATGCCCAGCATTACTTGGACCGCGCTTTGCTGCTGAGGGCGCAAAACAATGGTGAAAACACCGGCTCAATCTCCCGTCATACAGCAGACTTTCGTAAGTTACAGGAACAGCTTGTTGATCCTGATCCGGCTGTGCGTAAATCGGTGGTGATGGATTTCATCCAGTTTGGTGATAAAGCTGTTGATCCATTGATTGCCCTTTTAATGGATGATGACAGTGATGTGCGGGTACACGCTGCGACTGCCTTGGGGTGGGTGGGCGGACACGAAGCGGTACAGCCGCTCTTGGTAGCCCTCAATGATGAAAATCAATACGTGCGCCGCTATGCCGCCCGTGCACTATGTTGGGTAGTGGATGCCAGCGCGATTGAGGGTTTAATTGATGGGCTTAAGGATGCGGATGGTTATGTGCGCCAGTATGTAGCCCGTGCCCTCGGTTGGAGTCAGGACAATCGCGCGATTAGGCCGCTAGTTGATTTGCTGATGACTGAACAAAGTGAAGATGTTCGTGAATACGCCTTCGCGGCACTGGCGGATCTTGGCGAACGGGATGTCCGCGTGGCGCGTCCGATGGCGCTTGAGAGCTAACATGCGGATTAGTTTGGACGTCGTAGACCTGCTCCAGTTACAAGAAATCTGGAGCCGCCGACCGATTATCACCGCCTTTACCCGTTTGGAAACCCGCCCGACGCTGCGTCCCATCACCGAATCATTCATGGTTGAAGATCTGATTCCAAGGCTTTCGCGACTGAAGCGTTCGCCTGCCTGGCTCGCGCGCCGTAACAGTCCGACTATGTCTGATCCTGCCCGTATCCCACTCGGCGATTTGTCCGACGATTATCTGCTAGAACTCTATCCCGAAGTCGAGTCACCGGCTGCCAAACGCTACTCCTTATTTTTGTCAGTTTATAACTGCTATTTAGTAGCCCATTACGAACGATCAGTTATGCACACTGCCGCAGCCCTGCAATTATTGGCGCGTGTGCGGCATTTTGAGGGCGGTAGTGTATTGGACTCGGCCCATTTGCCCGCGCAAGGTTCACCGGAATGGATACCGCTCAACATTACCGACGAAATCCGCAGCTTGGATGATCGCTACGATGCGGCGGAACCGGATGCACCTGCCACCTACGTGGTCGCTGAAGAATTTTGGCCGCTCTTATTAAAAGCAGAACCTCAGGATGTGGATGTGGCGACACAACTTGCACTGGAATCGTCTGGCCCTGATTTTTGCCACGCCCTGCGCGATGCACTGAATGAATTGACGACCTTAGCCCACACATGGTACCGGTCACCGTCAGTAGTAGGTTTGGCGTATCAACAGCAAGAGTAAATCCCGCACAGCCAACGAGTTTGAAATCCCCTAAATTGACGACCTATGAATTGAGGTTTATGTGATTAAAGTGCTGATGGTTTGCACAGGTAATATTTGTCGTTCGCCAATGGCCGAGTATGTACTCAAAGATATGGTGGCTAAAACTGGATTGACTGACAAAGTCACCGTCGATTCTGCGGGCATTAGCTCAGAAGAAGTGGGTAACACCGTTCACGGTGGTACAATTGGCGTCCTGCGTAAACACAATATCGATCATGATGCGCTCCGTCCTGCTCGACAAATCACGCCAGCAGACATCAAAGATTTTGATTATCTGCTGGCGATGGATCGCGGACATCTGAGCTATCTCAAACGTAACGCTGGCACAACCAAATCCACCATCGATTTGTTTCTAAATGACGCCCATAAAGCTGACATCGTGCCTTATGAAGAAGTGCCTGACCCTTGGTACGACGGGCAGTATGACCGGACGTATGATCTTGTCACCAAAGGCTGCGCGGCATTCCTGAAACGTTTGCGAGCCGAGAATAACCTATGACTCATGTTGCGTGGTTGACCGACATTCACCTCAACTTCCTGAAGCCTGTACAACTTGAAAAATTCTACCAGCAGATCAAAGAAACGCATCCCGATTGCATTCTCATTTCTGGCGACATTAGCGAGGCCCCGCGCCTGAAATATGATCTCCAAGCCCTTGAATCGCGTCTGCCATATCCGATCTATTTCGTCTTGGGCAATCACGATTACTACAGTGCCTCAATAGCGGATGTTGAGTCACTTGTGCGTAATTTGACCGATAAATTGTCCCATTTGCATTGGCTGACCACAGAGGGCATAGTCGAACTGTCACCCAACATCGGCCTCATTGGACATGATGGATGGGCAGACGGACGCTATGGGGATTACGCTGCGTCACAGGTTATGCTCAACGATTATCTAGCCATCCGCGATTTTGTGGGTTTGACCAAAATGCAGCGTTTGGGGTTGCTGAATAAACTGGGTGATGCTGCCGCCTGTTACGTTAATGAGTGGCTGCCTAAAGCTTTAGCCCTCTATGACCATGTGTTTTTCATGACCCACGTGCCACCCTTTCGGGAGTCCTGCATCCACGAGGGCCAAAATTATACTGACGATTGGCTGCCCCATTTCGCCTCAAAAGCAGTCGGTGATGCACTGATTAATGTCATTCGCGAGTATCCCAATAAGAAGCTAACCGTCTTGTGTGGTCACACACATGGGAAAATCGAAATTAATATGCTTGATAACTTGCTAGTTATGACGGGTGGTGCCGAATATGGTCGCCCCGAAGTGCAGCGCATCTTTGAGCTATAATCACACCTGTTGTTAACCGTCTGTAGTGCAGGGTAAGAGCGGGTTACCGATACGTTTTGCCGCTGGAACTCGAAGACCGTGTACCATCTTTTTTGTCGGTTTTTTTGGTGACAGTTTTACGCAGAGCGGCTGGCAAACTGGCTTTTGCCTTGAGCGTTCGTTGCACTTCGCTGGTCAACGTGCCGCTGTTGATGTAATCGCCTTCCAGGGGAATATTGAGCGGCAGGATAATCGCAATCACAATCAAACCGATGAGCAGATACCCCGCCAGCGCCAGCAGTACGCCGACCAGCACCAATATCCCATAAATGGTATAACGGTTCTTCGGATCCGCCCCATCCGACACATAACCACGAACAACCGTGACTCCGTTTTCTTTTACGACGTGTCCATGTAAGCGTGTTGACCGGTTAAATCGGCGCAAAACTGTCGTGCTGACGCTCAACGAGAAGCTGCCACTTTTCTCTACCCAACCATCCAGTTTTCCGCTTTTTTGATGCAGTCGTTCATTGAGTGCCAGCATACATTGCGACACTGTTTTTTCGGAGTAGTATACGAATTGCAAATCCCAACTCCCTGTGTTAGCTGTAACGCATTTTAGCAGGTGAACAGGGCGGGGTAAATACACTGCCAGGCGGGTTATATTCTCGAAAAAATCACCTAAGGCTGATCGTTATAAAATGAGTTTATTTTTGGTTTGTGCCACTAACTATTTACTAACCGTTAACCACCCTTCTTAATAAATCGCCTCGCCTATTCGGGTTAATGCCCACACTTCGAAAGAGTTACAAAATGGTCTTCCAAAATGTAACCCGTAGTCTGTATTTCTCAATTAGAATCATATCATGTGCAAATCTATCTTAGGTCATTTCAATGCGTAATTGCGTTCTATTCTCGAAGTCGTTATGGCAAAAATGGGTTTGTTTTTGCATTTTCAGCGGTTACTCCCACATACCCGCCGAACTGGACTTGGCGGCGGCGGATATACATGAGATTCTTGCTGCACGTGTGCCATTTCAGCGACCACGACCGGGCCAGCCGCACCGCAAAAATGTCAATTCAGCGCCTTACTCCTTTAGTCCCGCCTGTCATTTCGGCGGTAAATGTGCAGTTTGTGCAATTTACGAATTACTTCAACCTGAGTCGCTCTGTTAGCCACGCCATCCGATCCATTTGAATGATATCGTGTTCCATATCGTGATCGGATGTGTAGGTAGCGATGCGTTTAGGTTCTGGCGCGGCCCTATAAAATTCGATCGCTGTTTCACGCGGCACATAACCATCATTTTCGCCAAATTGGAAAAAGAAACCCGCGCCTTTTACGGTCGAAATCATCGCCATCGGGTCAATCGAGCCGATTTTCGCTTGATAGGCGGTTAATCTGTGCCCTGCAAGCGTATTGTTAAACACGAACCAATCGTAAAAACGTGGCGTGCCCGCAATAAGCACGTACGACTGCACCCGATTTTCTGCCGCTGCCATCACCGAACCGTACATCGCGCCGAAATCATGTCCAACGTAGGCAATCCGCTTCGGATTGACACCCGGCTGTGCCAGCAGTACGTCAAGTGCACGCCTTAAGGCGATGACCTGATTAACCGCATCTTGATAATCGCTATCCTGTTTACGCACATTGAACCATTTCGGGTCGGACCATAAGGTTGAAACCAGCAGCGACACCATACCTTTTTCGGCCATTTTTACGGCTTCATCCACGAATTGCGTGCGGTTGGATGTTGCAGCCTTTGGCTCATACCAATGGACGTAGAGCACGCCTGCATAATCCGTCCCGGTGGCTGCCGGTGCGACTACATACGCACTGATAGGCTGTTCTGTGCCGGGGCCGATAAACGTAATGTCACGGATGACGACATCGCCGCGCGTTTCATTGCCCACATCCTGAATATCGAGTGGGGCGTTCTGGTCATATGCAAACACGGTGGAAATCTCCTTCTGTGAAAGCGACTTGGTATCCTGCGCTAGCAGCGGATTTGCTAGTAAAACAAACAAGCTCATAAAAGAAAAAGTCGCTAGTATTGGTTTCAGTATTTTACGCATAAATGATCTCCATTTCGCATAGCTACTGAGATTACTGTCGACTCTTCATCTGCGTTCAAGATTGAACTTTATGGACTAAGCGTTTGTATACGCGTTACCAATCAGCCACAGCTGGAATGATTTCCTTGCCAAAAATCTCCAATGGCGTAATTTCATGGACGTTGGGCATGTTAAAAATGATATGTTGGATACCAGCATCAGCCATCTCGCGGCACCAATCCAGCACATCCTTGGCCGACATTTTCCCCTGTGCAAGGTGAGCGGTATCCGTGCCGGTGCGCTCAATCGCGTTGTAATCCCGCCCGATGGCATCACAGTTCTGTTTGATCGTATCCAACCGCTGCCGCACGATTTCTATCCCGGCGCGCGGGAAGAAATTGCAGGCATCACCATATTGTGCAACCAAACGCATCGTTTTATTTTCGCCCATTCCGCCGATCATGATCGGTGGGTGCGGCTTGGACACAGGTTGTGGAACGCATAGGGTCTCGGCTAATTGGTAATGTTTGCCGTTGTAAGCCCCATTGTTGGATGACCACATTTGGTTCGCGATTTGCAGCGCTTCTTCCAACCGTTCAAAGCGTTCCTTGGTTGGCGGGTAGGGTACACCCAGACCGAGCGCTTCTCGCTCGAACCATGCCGCACCAATGCCCAAATAAGCGCGTCCACCTGAAAGCACGTCTAACGTGGTGGCAGTCTTAACCAGAATGCCGGGATAACGATAAATAACCCCTGTAACAAGCGTTCCCAGCTTGACCTTATTTGTCAGCGCAGCGATATAGCTTAATGTACTGTAGCTTTCCAGCATATCGTTCTCGGCTGGACCCACGCCGTTGATCTGGAAAAAATGATCCATCACCCACAGGCTGTAGAATCCCGCTTCTTCAGCCGTTTGGACAATATCAGCCAGTTTCGAGGCTATTCCAACTGCACCGTCAGGCCAGGTGAAACTAGGGATCTGAAGTCCGACTTTCATCACTTTGTTCCTCTGAATGCTTAGTTTGTGTGAGCAAACTATAACTTTTGCAAAGCAATCGCACACCGGATGTTAGTCTAGGTTATGGCTGAAATGTTTGATCCGGTTTGGCTGGCACTTTTTCGTCAAACAACCACGCCTGAAAGAAATCTTGCAAATCTTGACCGCTGATCTGGCTGGCTATATTGGTGAAGTCGCCGGTAGCAGCATTGCCATATTTGAAGTGGTCATAATAAGTATGCAGAATGTCAAAGAAAATCTTGTCGCCAACTTTCAAGCGCAATGCATGTAATGCCCATGCACCCCGCAAGTACACACCATCATTAAATAGATCATTTTTCGGAGGGTTCGCAGGCGCGGAAAATGCTTTCCCTTGAGCTGCGATAATGCTGTAATAATTGTCCATTTGCTTAGTCATGACAGCTTGACCCTCGGCATGTTCCATCCATAACATGCTGGCGTAAGTCGCAAAACCCTCATTCAGCCAAATGTCTTTCCACTGTATCAGGCTCACGCTGTCACCAAACCACTGATGAGCTAATTCGTGGGCGATGACCGTTTGGTCATTGGTCCGACCAACCGCTATATCTCTACCAAACAAAATGAGCGTCTGCGTTTCCAATGCGAAGCTCAACTTCGTATCAGCCACCACAGCCCCCGCCGCTTCGAAGGGATACTTACCAAATATAGTTTCATAAAACGCGATCATATTTGGAAACTCGGAGAAGGTTTTGATCAGTTTGTCGGTTTGATCAGGTGGAAAGTAATTGCGGATTGGCAAGCCATCTTGCCCGACCGTTTTTTGAACCATAAACTTCGCGATATTGACGGTTGCCAGATAACTGGCGAGTTCATCGTGTGTTTCCCATGTATAAGTGGTAGTCGGATCGGGATTATCCACCACAGTTTGAAGCAGACCGTTAGCCGCCACCGTATAGGCATCTGGCACTGTAATCTCGAAAGTATAGCTGGCCTTATCCAGCGGATGATCATTGACTGGATACCAGTTCGCCGCGCCGTCCGGTTCGCTGGCAACATAGACACCGTTCGGGTAGCGTATCCACCCTTCAGCGAATACGTCGTAGAAGCCCGATGTACCTTCACCTGGTACGCCGCTGTAGCTGACAGCCGTTTCAAAGGTTTCATCCTGTTTAAGTGTGGCGCGGGGCGTAATCTGGAGCTCGCGTCCATCCCGTTTGTAGGCAGCCTCTTTGCCATCGACAAGGACGCTGTCAATTGTGAAACCGGCAAAGTCGAGGTTAAAACGGGTGAGATCATTGTACGCTTTTGCCAGCATAGTCACCGTACCATCCAGCTTGTTGGTCGCTTCGTCCCAGTTTAAGTCCAGCGTGTAGTGGACAGCGTCGTAGCCACCATTACCAAGCTGTGGAAAGTAGGAATCGCCTAGGCCATCTGCGCCCACTTGTGTATTTTTATCTTGTGCCTGAACCAGACTAATCATGAACAATACAATAAAGAATGTTAATATGCGTTTTTTCATTTCTCACCTCCAACCTTTTGTCAATCTTACCCCTTACATACAGCGCTGGCGACTTCACGCGGTTGAAAACACTCCGTCCTCATGTACAATGTTGAAGATACAAACTGGAGTTGATAGAGGTACATTTGCGCGTTAAACGTTCAACACGTCGAGGTTTACCTTTAGGGTTATGTGGTTGTTTGGCCGCAGCGATGGTTGTGGTCGTAGTGCTTGGGATCACGACGGTAGTATTATTCTTCAATCTGCCCAGTTTGGCGTTGTTGTTGGCCGGTTTTAAGCCGCAGGGCAGTACAAGTCAGGTGTTCGTCGGGCAGCCGACTACGTCGCCAGTTCAATTAGAAAATCCTGTTACGCCGCCGGAAGCGGTGGTAAATCTGGGATCATCCGGTTCACAAGAACTGCCTGCCAGTAATGTCCAAACCGGTACTATTAACGGTAGTGCGGCAGCAGCGGTATCATTCACCGAAAGTGATTTGATGACCTTGTGCCATCAACGGACGACTTTTTGTTCGGACACGAATCCACAGTACAAGAATGTAGAGGTGGATTTACAGCCGGGGGGTGGTGTGATTTACGCGGATGTCAACGTACCCCAAATAGGCTCAACTCAGCGCATTGGCGTGGCATTGAAATTGGATCCGTCGCATCGACAATTTCAGGTGATGGGAGTCGATGTGGATGGTACCCTTTACGGCTTGCCAACAGGCGATTTGGGACAGCGCGTGCTGGATGTTGCTGCGAAAGCCAACGAACTGCTCCAACAGGCAAGTTTGCAGGCAGGAAGTGGAGAGTATAACCTGTCCGATATTCAAATTGACGCGAACAGCATAACCTTTGTGATGCAATAATCATGGCACGTAAACCACTGGCTGAAGCCCAATGGTGCGTTCTACGCGATGAGATGCGTGACGTAATGGTAGAAACCGCGCGGCGGGGGCAGCTAATAACCTATTCCGAGTTGTGCGCGTCGCTTAAAACCGCTTACTTACATTATCACTCGCCGCAAATAGTTAAACTTTTGGATGAAATCGGTTTTGCTGAGCGCGAGGCCGGACGACCAATTTTACCGGCTGTGGTTGTTGGCAAGCAAAGTGGTATTCCTGGAGCAGGTTATTTTCGCATCGCGGGTGAAGGTCACGAGAGTGACAATAGTTTTGACCCTAAAGTGAATTGGGAAGCCGATTTGCAGGCTGTCTTTGACTACTGGAGTACACATTAAACATGAAAATATTGGTTACTGGCGCTGCGGGACGGCTGGGCGGCAAATTGATGGCGGTGCTGGCAGCACGTGGGCATCAGATTACAGGCGCGGATATTGTCGGCGATAACGTCACGCGGCTTGATATTGGCGATTTTGAGGCCACTCGTAAGTTTGTGAGTGATTTGCGTCCTGATGTGGTTGTACATCCTGCTGGCTGGACAGATGTGGACGGTTGTGCCAAAGATCCTGAAAAGGCCATTGCCATAAATGGTTTTGGTACTCAGCATGTGGCTCTGGCAGCAGCGAACATTGGTGTACCGATCCTATACGTTAGCACCAACGAAGTATTTGACGGCGCGAGTGGCCGTTCTTATCACGAATATGATGTCACGAATCCCATTAATCCATATGCCTATAGCAAATGGGTTGGGGAACGGGCTGTGGTCAACATTAACCCCAGGCACTATATCGTCCGTACAGCATGGTTGTTCGCACATGGTGGTAAAAACTTTATTCAGGCGATTTTGAACGCCGCACAGGCTGGCAAACGCTTGCGAGTCGTTAGCGATGAAGTAGGGAATCCAACTTATAATGACGATCTGGCAGATGCAATTAGCAAACTCCTGGAAACTGGACGCTACGGTGTCTATCATTTTGTAAATGAAGGCGCTTGTTCGCGCTATGACTTTGCCCGTTACTTTCTCGATAAAGCTGGTTATAAAGACATGCCAACCGAGAAAATCAGTGCTGCCGAGTGGCCGCGTGCTTCGGTGCCACCCGCTTATGCCAGCCTGAACAATCTTGCGGGTAAACATATTGGCATTACGCTGCGTCCCTGGCAGGAAGCTGTCGATGAGTTCCTCGCTAAAGAAGGCCTGCTAAAATGATTGCAATGACCATTATAATGGCAACTTCAGATCCTAAATAAAAGAATCTCCGACTTGGTAAACTCAGCACCTAGCACTCAGCGCACTGCACTTTTCTCTGTCATCATCCCGAATTGGAATGGGGCGAAGTTTTTGCCCACCTGTTTGGATGCGCTCAATCGCCAAACGTACGCAAATATCGAAGTGATTGTTGCCGATAATGCCTCGTCGGATGGTTCGCAAGCGTTGATTACACGCCAGTATCCACAGGTTAAATTGGTGAAACTGCCGGAGAATCGAGGGTTTACAGGTGCGTGTAACGCAGGCATTCGCGTGGCGAGTGGGGATTATATTGCCCTCTTGAACAACGATACGGAGGTGGACGCGGCGTGGGTGTCGGCTGTGACTGATGCCTTTGAGCGTCATACTGAAATTGGCATCGTCGCCAGTAAGATGCTCCTGTTTGATAAGCGCGACTATATTCATACGGCAGGTGATTATTTTACGCTGGATGGTCGGGCTGGCAATCGTGGGGTCTGGCAGCAGGACACAGGACAGTTCGATAAAGAAGAATATGTTTTTAGCGCGTGTGGCGGTTCATCGACTTACCGTAAAACGATGCTCGACAAAGTTGGATTGCTGGATGATGACTTCTTCTTTTCTCTGGAAGATATGGATTTGGCGTGGCGGGCGCAGCTTAGCGGTTGGCGCTGTCTTTACACGCCAAAAGCCATCGTGTACCATCATTTATCGGCAACGGGAGGTGGTGTGACGGCCAGTTATTATGACGGTCGCAACCTGATTTTCGTGCTGGTCAAGAATTATCCCGGTGCATTGTGGCGTAAATATGGTTGGTTGGTGCTAAAGTCGCAATTTACGCTGGCGGTTGAGGCATTACGCGCATGGCGTGGAGCCGCTGCACGTGCACGTTTACGGGGAATGTGGGTGGGTTTGTGGCAGGTACCACGTGCGTGGCGTAAACGACATGCTATTCAGTCTGCCCGAACCATAACCATTGATGACTTGGAAGCGAGTCTGTGGCCGCCTCAAGGATAACGGGTCTGTTACTCAAAGCATTGTAAGGACAACGAGCGAATTGAACGAACATAAAGCACCGCTGCTTTCAATCGTGATCCCAGCGCATAATGAAGAATTTCGTTTACCCCCTAGTCTCGAAAAGATTGACGCATTCCTCAAAACTCAGCCCTATGAGGCCGAAGTTATTGTCGTTGAAAATGGCAGCATGGATCGGACGGTCGAAGTATCCAAAGCCTTTGCGGTGGACCATCCTTATGTGCGGGTGATCGAAGCGGCTGTTCGTGGTAAAGGGTTAGCGGTAAAAGAAGGGATGCTGATCGCCAGGGGAGACTATCGCTTTATTTGTGATGCTGATCTTTCCATGCGGATTGAAGATGTGGTGCATTTTTTGCCACCGAATATTGATGGTGCTGATGTCATCATCGCCAGCCGTGAAGGTGTCGGCGCCAAGCGTGTGGGTGAACCTCCACACCGTCACTTTATTGGACGTATCAATAACCTGATCATCAAACTCACAGCCGTGCGGGGTTTTGAAGACACTCAATGTGGCTTTAAGATGTTTAGTCGGGCGGCGGCGGAAGATCTTTTTCGTGTACAGCAGATGATTGGCATCGGCTTTGATATTGAATTGCTGTACATTGCTAAGAAGCGCGGTTATAAGATCAAACAAGTACCCATCACATGGTATTTTGATGCGGATAGCCGGATGCGTATTGTCGGAGATTCGCTTAATTTGCTGGTTGAAATCTGGCAAATTCGTCGTAATTGGTTCTGGGGTGTATATGCCAAACGAGAAAAGGGCCACTCTGACCGCCAGCCTTCAGTTTGAGGTAGGCTGCTGGTCTGCGGGCTATCAGCATGTTATCGGTGTGGATGAGGTCGGGCGTGGAACATGGGCTGGACCAGTCGCAGCAGGTGCCGTTTGCTTGCCTCATGATCGTACGGACTTGCAAACCGCGTTACAAGGCGTACACGATAGCAAGCAGATGACGCCGCGCCAGCGCGAAAGGTTGGTTGATCGCATCAAGGAAACCGCGGTCGCGTGGGGCATCGGCAGTGCAACCAGCGCCGAAATTGATGCTTACGGTATTGTGCCGGCTACTCGCCTTGCCATGATGCGAGCATTGGAAGCCACTCGCCTTGAACCGGATTTTCTGCTGCTCGATTCAATCAAGTGGATTGACCCTACAGAAACACCTTATAGAAGCATTGTTCGGGGTGATACTTTATCCTTGAGCATCGCGTCGGCCAGTGTGCTGGCGAAAGTATGGCGGGACGATTATATGCGCCAGCTTGATAAAACCTATCCGGCATATTCTTTTGGGCAGCACAAAGGCTATGGCACAGCCAAGCACGCGGCGGCTTTGCATCAATATGGGGCAATTGACGAACACCGCCTGTCATTTGCACCGCTGCGACACCTCGCCTCTGAGACAACCTCGTGAAATTAGCACTCGTACATGACTGGTTGAACCAAATTGGCGGCGCGGAAGACGTACTGGATGAGCTGGTTAAGCTGTATCCAACTGCGCCACTTTACACCAGCATTTATGCCCCTGAACTGATGCCTGCACATTACCGTAAGTGGGACATTCGGACCTTGTGGCTGGACAAACTGCCCGGAATTCACAATCATCACCAACCATATTTGCCGATCTATCCTGTGGGATGGGGTGGACTGGATTTGTCAGATTACGATGTGGTGTTGAGTAATAAAAGTGGGTTTTGTCACGGTTTCCAGTATGGCGCGAATACCCTTCATATTTGCTACTGTCTTGCGCCAACCAGATATGTATGGCAGTTGGAAAGTTATGTGGCGCGTGAAGGTCTGGGCAAGCCCGTGTTGGCTGCGCTGCGTCCCTTAATCGCAGGAATGCGCCGTTGGGATTATGCAGCTGCCCAACGTGTTCAGCATTTCATTGCCATTTCAAGTGATATTCAACAGCGCATCAAAACCTATTACAATCGCGACTCGGTGATTATTTTCCCACCTGTCGATACCACCCGCTTTCAGCCTGTGCCAGATAATCAAGTTGAAGATTACTACTTGATCGTTTCACGCCTCATTCCTTACAAACGGATTGATTTGGCAGTGCAGGCTGCGACACGATTGGGAGTCAAGCTCAAAATCGGCGGGAAAGGCCGCGATATGGAACGCTTGAAAGCAATGGCAGGGCCAACTGTTGAGTTTCTAGGGTACGTGCCTGATGATGCGCTTCCCGGCTTGATGGCGCGGTGCAAAGCGTTCTTATTCCCTGGCTTGGAAGACTTTGGTATTACTCCCGTTCAGGCACAAGCCGCAGGTCGTCCTGTCATTGCGTATGGTGGCGGTGGTGCGCTGGACACGGTCATTCCCGTTAAGACCGGCGTGCTTTTTGATGATATGACCGTTGATAGTCTTCTCCGGGTTATGCAAGCGTTTGACGCGTCAGGCTACAACCCTACAGTAATACGCGAACACGCGCTTCAGTTTGACACGCAGGTTTTTCGACAGCGGATGATGGATTTCGTGGATAACGCGTGGGCGACGTTTCAGGCGGGTAAGTCAGTTGGTGTAAAATAGAACACGCATCACGTTGAATATCTGGGATGCTGGTGTTATTGGACTTAGAACAGGTAACTTGAATATATGGAACTCATCCTCTTTTTTCGTGTACTGCTCCGGCGCTGGTGGTTAGTCCTTATTCCAGTCGTGATCGTAGCGGCGGTAGTCATTCCACAATGGCTTCGGGATCGCTCGACTTCAGTTGGAGGATATTCGGTCACTTTGCGCTATACAGCCGCGCAATCAGCTTCAAATGTGACACCGCGTTACGGCGATTATCAGGATGTATGGCTGGCGTCCGAGCTAGCCGTCAATGCCTTAACTGATTGGGTACGCAGCACCAGTTTTGAAGATGAAATCGGTAAGAAGATTACCGATTTGAATGCAGCAGGATTAGGTGTAGCAGCAGATAATAAGCGCAGCGTCGGTCAGTTGATTATGAGCTACCCAGACGAAAAAGGCCTGGCAGCCATTACACAGGCCGCAATGGACGTGATGAAGACGCAAGCCCAAAATTATTTTCCGCAGTTGGGCGGACAACCTGCCCAAGTCACATTCCTTGATGCGCCGGTGATTACGGCAGCACCTCCACCGATTGCAAATCGATTCGCCCCATTTATCCGGTTGGCCCTGGGACTGCTGGGTGGGATGGCGCTGGCGTTTTTATGGGAATACCTTGATCCATTTGTCTACCGGCGTGAACAAGTTGAGGCAGTCGGTTTACCCGTTTTGGCGAGTATCCCTAAGAAGTAGATGTTTAGATTACAGGAAATTTAGGAGTGAAGCGATCAGATAGAAACTTGATCGCTTCTTTGTTTATTAGCCCAATGAGTCGTCTTGTGGCATAGTCTCATCGTGGGCAAAGCGGGCGCGAAGTTCCTGTGAATGGAAGTACCAGGCGGCGGCTAGTGTAACGCCACTGAATATGCCACCGAGCACGATGCCGACGATAACCGCTTGAATCGGCAGATTATTTTGTGCCAGCGAGATCATGACCATGACAACCATGCTCAAGATGACACCGACAGCGGCGGTTGCTCCCGGCGAGAACCATGCGCGCCGGATGGACAGGTACATGCCAGCCAGTACCAGTGCGAAGATCACAAAAAGGAGTAAAGCTGAGCCTTGCATAAGTAGTTCCCTCCCTACAACGTCCGCAAAATCGCCCGAACAGGCGACGCGCAGGCTAAATCGAGTTTCAACGGCAGCGCGACCAGTTCATAATCCCCATCCGGCACGCCACGCAGTTGAAGTGTCTCTATATTGACCATTTTATAACGGTTCAGTGCGTGATGGCATAACAATTCTTTACTGGTGAAGGCATCTACGGAAGGGGAATCCAGTCCTATGAGTACGACACCCATTCCATTCAGCCATTCAATGAGTTCCACGCTGAGGTATGGAAACTCGGCAGGCCATTGGTCATCCGGGAGGTCACTGACGTGACTATGAATGAGTAATCGTTCTGTGCCAGTCATATCGACGTGGGCAAAATCGGCAGGTGTAAGGCCACCATCACGGCGCGTTACGGTGACGACTTTGGCCCGTCCGATGTAGTGTGCGAGTGGCATATCAAGCGGGTGAGCGCCTTGCACCTCGTAATGATAATAGGCGTCGGCGTGCGTGCCAGTGTGGGCGCTTAAGTTGAGCGTCACAAGGTTGACTGATGCGCCTTCAGCTATTTTGGCGAGAGGTTGGACACGATAAGTGGTATCACCGGGCCAAACGGCCAGAGCCGATGTGATAGGTCGCGTGATGTCATAGATCAAGGTCGATAGTCTCCGATTAACAAGCTCCTGTCATTTATCCAGTCTAGCAGATTTGCATGGCCGAAGTGTACCAGTCAGAATAGTGGTTTGATAGAAAATCTTTATTTGGAGCGTAACCGTATGACGAACTTATTTGATTTAAGCGGAAAGGTGGCGATAGTCACAGGCGCATCACGGGGGATCGGGCAAGCCATAGCCGAGCGCTACGCCGAGGCCGGGGCAAAGGTTGTGATCAGCAGCCGGAAACAAGATGGGCTGGATGCAGTCGTAAAGGGTATCACTAATAAAGGTGGCACGGCGCTGGCTGTGACAGCCCACAACGGTCAAAAAGAGGCACTACAGGCGTTGGCTCAGGCAGCTATTGATGCGTTCGGACGAATCGATATTCTGGTGAACAACGCGGCCACCAACCCGCATTTTGGGACCTTGTTGGAGGCCGAAGACAGCCTGTGGCAGAAGACCATAGAGGTCAACATCATGGGCAACATGTGGCTGACACAGGCCGTGGTCAAACATATGAAGGCGCAGGGTGGGGGCAAGATCATCAATGTGGCCTCGATTAATGGCATACGACCGGGGCGGATGCAGGGTATTTACAGCATGACCAAGGCCGCGATAATCAGCCTGACGCAGACGCTGGCGATGGAACTGGCGGGTGAGAATATTCAGGTCAACGCGATTGCACCGGGATTGGTACAAACCAAATTTGCGAGTGCAATCTGGGCGAATGACGATCTTCTTAACGAGATTTTACGCCGGACACCAGCCGGACGCATCGGTCAGCCGGACGACATCGCGGGGATAGCAGTCTACCTGGCATCGGGCGTGTCTTCCTTTGCGACAGGGCAGGTGTTTGTGGTCGATGGTGGGGTGACGCTGGGAAGTATTTAGCTACTCGATGATCGTCTGTAGAAAAATAAAAGTAAATATTGGTTTCCGGTTTTTGGACGTTAAGCAATGGCAAAAGCGACATTTTGTGATTGGCGGCGGCAGCGGAAGGGGGCTGCTGCCGCTTATTTTTCGCGTAAAGTTGGCGGCGGAAGTGTCTATTTGGCGCGCATCCGGTTGCCTTTGGCATTGTGTTCCAGTTCGACAAGGCCAAGGGCTTCCATCAAGGGTGGCATATACATGCCAAAACGTCCACGATAGCCTTTTTTGAGGCCGTACCAGCCGCCCATTGGATTATCAGCCGAGCGTCCCCATGCTTCGACCGTACCTTCTTTGGCGTCTTTCTGCTCGTCGGCGCTGCCGAGTTCCATCCAGTCGCCGTGCTTCTTGAGCATCTCATGGAGGTCGTTGATGGCGCGCAGATCGTAGTGCAGCACCGTTTTGCCGACGGTACAAACCAGAATGGGCGGATCGTGGGCTTCATCCTTATACATGGTGTAATCGGATGTGCCGGGTGGAGTCTTCAACTGCCAGGGATCTTGTTTGGTGCCACTTCCTGCTGCCATATTGCCTCCAAAATTTAGCCTAAAGGACTCACTTCGTTCGGAAAATTCTGCAAAATCGTCCGATTCAGAGTTTATTTTAGTGCAGTTTCCGCATTTTCACCGAAAGGAGGCGGTTAGAGTGCGTTCTACATGGGGCCAGCGACGCCCATCAGATTGCCTTCGGGGTCGGTGAAATGGCCGACAACAAGCTGGCCGTTGGGATTTTTGGCAGGTCCCATGACGCGTTTACCACCGAGACTTTCAGCCTTTTGGAGCGCCGCTTCGACATCAGGAACACCGACATAGAAGATGGCATGACTGCTGAAGTCTTTGCCACCCCCCACGCCGCCGGGGATACCGACACCATCAGCGGGGTTGTGGTCAACAAAGCCATAGTTGCCGGCTTCCGAAACTTCCGGTGCGACGGGCGAGTTGGTGTCGAATGCCCAACCGAACAAATCCCCGTAATAACTGCGGAGTTTTTCTGGTTCGTGGCCGATGACCTCGAAGTGTACAACCGGATTTGACATCATACGTCCTTTGGAATGAGTGGTTTTTATGGCGAAAATCGTGGCGAATTCAGCGAACGTTTGCCAAATTTGTCACTCTTTCGGCGGTTGTTTCGGCCAGATTTGCGGCGATTCTGGCAATGGGGCTCCGCCGCCAAGATTGCCAATTCTGTTTTGCTGCTGTTATGAGTATAAACACTCTCACGGCGAAATTCCTCTATATTTAGGGTAGAACAAAAGAGCTAAAATGTCAAGTTTGAAGTTGATTTGTTTATGTGAATCCATAATGCTTTCTTAGTAAGAACATGAGATAATATGCAATACTTAAGATAAATAGAAAGGTACTAAAAATGGAGATTACAGTTGGGGCTATAGGGCTAGTCGTAATTCTTATACTCGCTACTTTGATTTGGTCTTCAACAAAACAAGGCAGTATTGTTTGGAAATGGAAAAATAGACTGTTTGGCGAAGTAAATGTAGCGGCTAAGCGAAATCAGGGTCAAAAACTGTCTGGTAAAGAACAAATTCAAGATGGCGGAGAAGGAAATGAGATGTCTTCGTCAAGTTCAACACCTTCTAAACAATTGCAGAAGGGCGGCAAAAACAATCGCATGGATATCAAATAATGACGGATAAATTCCAAAATCGAGATCAAGAAAAACAAGTATTTAAAGAGTTCCTAAACGAACCGACAAAATGGTGTTTGGCCATATTCGGTTTTTCCGGTTATGGAAAGTCTGCATTAATCAACTCAATTAAAACGACAATATGTGAACCTAATGACATATCATGTCATTTAGTTAACGCAAGTCAATGGCTAAGTTATCAGAGTATTTTGAACGATTTAATACTGGGTCTTAAAGGTAAAGTGGATTCGGAAATCTACAATCAATATATTTCTTCAAGCAACCAAATACTTAGAGATCGGCGCATATTTGGTGACTCGATAAATATTAATCAGTCTCAGATTATGGGTAGTCATAATATTCAAGAAGTTAATCTGAATTTAGTAGATGCTCTAGCTAAAGCTGACTCTTTCTCCCAGTCGGATATGACTGAAAGCTGGTTGGAGTGTTTCCATCATCTTTCAGTTGATCAACATGTGATATTTATTGATACTTTTGATGGTTATCAGCTAAAGGTGACTTCGGATCAAGTTGAATGGTTGTTAAGTACTTTAGCCCGCGCAAGTGAAATATTTCTTGGATTAAAAGTTGTAATAGGTTCAAATACTAAAATAAAGCAAATTTCTGACGGATTTATTTTACAGGAATTAAAAGGTTTATCTAACGAACATGCTATACAGGTATTGATAAATAATGGAGTTAATGATCGTGAGTATTGTGAAGCTATTAATAATCGCTTAGCTTATGGGCATCCACTTATGTTGAAACTTTCTTCAACGGCTTGGATTGAGGCAAGAGGTAATCTGAAAGCAAGTGATATTCCTTCAATTCTTGAACACAGTCAAGCAATAAACTGGATTCAGACCAAAGTACTAAATTTATTACGTCAACCTTTGAAAAAGGTGGTTGAATGGTCAGTTCTTTTGAGGGAATTCGACTATGAAATAATTACAGCGTTGATAGACTCAAGTTTAAGTTCCGACGATTACAAAGAACTTTGCAATTTGAGTTTTGTTGAAAATAAAAATAATACCCAAAGACTATATCATAATCTCTTGCGTAGTATTTTGATCTCTCAAATGAAGTACAACTTTGAAAAAGAGTACTTAAATTTTCATCGTAAAGCAGCAATCTACTACGAAAATCGAAACGACACTATCAATGGGTTATATCATCGTTTCTTTTATGAAACCGATGTTGCATTTCGAAGTTGGCTCAGAGACTCGTTAGTTTCGCTTGCTTTTTTTGATCATGAAAAATATGGAAAACTAGTTTCACTAATATACGAAAATGAGATTCTAGATCTTCTAAATCCGAATCAGCATGACGCTATTAATTTTTGTTATGCGCGTTACCTACAAAATATTGGAGCAGACACAGAAGCGGCCAGTCTTTTTATCCAGGTACATCAAAATTATGCTTTAATTAATGATAATAACGGTATGGCAAATTGTTTGGTTCGTATGCTTCAGATACAGATTCATAATCATGTTGGGATTTTCGACTCAAATCAATTGAGCGGGATTTTTGAACAAACCCGTAGTATGTTTAGATCACAAAATGATATTCAGGGTTCTGCCAATCTTTTATTGTTTTGGGCACAGTATGAAGAAACCCAAGGTAATAACAAGATTGCGCTTGACCTACTGGGAGAGGCTCGAAATTATTTCAAGCAACTCCCTAATCCAGTGAGTAATTTTGGATTAGCAAACATTAACATGTTTGCAGGGGAATTATTATTTCGAAACGGTAAAAAGGCAAAAGCATTTCGCTTTCTGGATGCGGCATATTCCCAATATATTGAATTAGCGCACAATATTGGGCAAGCTAATGTCCTTTTGAACTACGGGGAAAAATTAGTACAAGTAAGGCGTTATCAGGATGCTTACGAAAAATTCTCCATAGCTCTAGAAATCTATGATGATGCAAGGAATGACGAAGGCATACTTAAAAGTTTAGCTGCAATTTGGGATCTGGAAGAGCGGAACGGAAATATAATTACATTAACCTCTCTTCAGGAAAGATTGGTTAGGCAAATTTCCGTCTCAGATGCCAGAGATGACTTAACGGGAAAAGTTAAAAGTGTAATAAACGTTGCAAATTTTGTTTATTCGGATAAATTTTTAGATGAGAAAATAAATGAAATACATGTCAGAGGCAAACCATTAGCATTATATGTTGGTGTATATAAAAATGAAAATCAAGTTAGTCTGACTCTTGAAAAAGCTTTGAGTGCCGGATTTATTGTGATGTTAGCAGATTCAAGGCATCGGATTACAGAGAAACTAATTACAAGAATGATTAATGAGTTTGGAGGAAGGGCAACTGCACTAGATGATGCTGATCGCACAGATATAGATCTGGCGATAATGAAACTGTTTTTGCCTCAGGTCAATGATAATATTATTATTGAAGCGAGAATTTCTCATTCAGAATATCCATGTGGTATAGCAATACTCACAACTGAGTGGACACATGAATTTCTAGGTATCCGCAATTTTTCTGCGCAGATTACAAAATATGAAATTATTCCTAAACTGAAGTAGCAATTAGTTTCACAAAAAAAGGGCGAAAATGCTGGTTCGCCCTAGGTAATCAATATGGATAAGCGTTAATTCGCGGTTGGAGTCGCGGCGGCGAGGCGGGCGGCGTACTGGCGTTTGTAGTATTCCAGATACTCGCCACTCTTGATCTTGCGCCACCATGATTCGTTATTCTGATACCAGTTGACGGTGCTTTCGACGGCGGCATCAAAATTCACGCTGTCGTACTGACGCTTCCAGCCAAGCGCCTTGAGCTTATCGGCGTTCATGGCGTAACGGCGGTCATGACCTTCACGATCCGGCACGTACTTGAGCAGGGTTTCCGGCTTGTTGAGATGCTTAAGCATCAGGCGAATGACATCAATGTTGGTCTGCTGATTTTCACCCGCGATGTTATAGGCTTCACCAGCCTTGCCGTTAAGCAGCACCGTTTCAATACCACCGGCATGATCTTCAACATGCAGCCAATCGCGCACCTGCATCCCGTTACCATAAACCGGCAGCGGACGATCATCAATGGCTTCGCTGATAAAGAAGGGCATCAACTTTTCGGGATATTGATAGGGGCCGAAGGTGTTGCTGCCACGGGTGACGACTGTGTTCATGCCATAGGTGACGTGATAGGCGCGCACCATCAGATCACCACCGGCCTTGCTGGCGGAGTAGGGACTGTTGGGCTTAAACGGATCATCTTCCAGCGAGAAGTGATCGCCTTCGATGTCGCCATAGACTTCATCGGTAGAGACATGCAGGAAGCGCTCGATGCCGTGCTTTTGCGCCGATTCGAGCAGGATATGGACACCAACCGTGTTGGAGTTGATGAAGGCATCCGGCGAGAGAATGCTGCGATCCACATGCGACTCGGCGGCGAAGTTGACCACCGTGTCAATCTTGTGGGTTTCGTAAGCGCTCATGACGGCTTCACGGTCGGCAATATCGCCCTGTTCGAATTTGAAGTTTGATGCCTTGCTGACGGGCAGCAGGTTATCCATATTGCCGGCATAGGTCATTTTGTCATAAGCAATGATGTTGAATTCGGGATGGCTCCGTGTCATGCGGCGGACGAAGCAGCTCCCGATAAACCCTGCACCGCCCGTAACCAGAATATTTTTCATAGTGGTTGATACTCCTTTAAAACACAGGGCAAAGATGATGACTTGCCCTTACAACAACAGATCAATATGCCGTGAAAGTTATCCGAGTGGATTTGCTTCTAGCTTGCCGGGCGTTTCGGCTGCGGGTGTATTACTGGCTTCGGCAGGCGCTTCAGCGGGTTTGGCGGCTGCTTTGAGGGCGTATTTCTCAATGGCTTCGGCGGCACCTTCTTCATCATTGGTTTTGGTGATGACTTTGGCGAACGATTTAACGTGATCGTTGGCGTTGCCCATCGCGACGCTCAGGCCGACCAATTGCAGCATTTCGATGTCATTTTCACCGTCACCGAGCGCCATCGCCTGACTGGCTGGAATGCCAAATTCCTTCAGCAAGACTTTGAGCGCGGTGCCTTTGGAGGCATTGATCGGCAAGAGTTCGACTTCATCCGGGATGCCTGCCGACAGCAAACGCGCGCTGTTGCCAACCTGCTTACTTAACTGCCAGCGCAGCGCCATGATCTTACGGGGATCATCGGGATAAATCGCAATGACTTTATTAACAGGGGTGGTATCCAGAACATTTTGCAGCGGGCCGACTTCTTCCGGCATCGGTTCGTGGAAGTGATGCGTCAGCTCTTCCATACGCTTGCTCATCTTGCGGACGAGGATACGGCTGCCGCTGTAAATAGCGACCAGATAACCGCGATCTTCGGCAAAGGTGACGACTTGACGCGCTAACATGCTATCAATGATCTGCTGGCTGTGAATACTGCCATCACTGTTGAAAGTGATCGTGCCTTGATTGAAGATCCCCGGTGTGGTCGTACCCAGTCGCTTCATCAGATGTTTGGCCGAGGCAAGGGTTTTGCCGGTGGCAATAATGACTTTGATGCCCTGGCCCATCGCTGCCCT
>JBGAHG010000025.1:0-115952 GCA_044226325.1 Aggregatilineales bacterium | reverse complement strand
TCACCGAAAGTACAGTCGGTCTTATCCACATCCACCAGATAGCCATTCGCGCCGACCGCTGCCGTCCATGTGAAAGCTGGCTTGGCTGCTGGCACGGTCGCGTTGACTGCTGGTAGCAATAAGTTCGGTGCCAGTGGCGCGACCGTATCCACGATGATCTTCCGCACCAGGCTCCAGGGCCCGGGGACACCGCTGGAATTGAGGGCGCGGACACGCCAATAGTAGGTAGTTCCCGTAGTACCGGTCAAATCCGGGCTAACCGTGTAAGAAGTCGTCGGAGCAAGAATATTGGCGTTCGTCTGAACCAACGGAAGGGTGAAAAGAGCGCTGTCATCAATCTGAATTTCATAATGATGCGTATTCGCCGCAACCGTACTCCATGTCAGAGTAGGCAGAAGAATAGAGGTATTATTGGTATAGAAATTGTCGATGGGCGCGGTCAGTAACGGCGCTGCCACAGGCACAGGAACACCCACCTGAGTGACACGCAAATTGTAGATACCAAAGCTATTGTTGAAGCCGCTAAGCTGGATATGGTAGACCGTGCCTGCGGTCAGAGGTGTCGTAATCAGCGAGGTAAATGTACTGATACTCGCGTCATCGTTACACTTGAATTTAACCAGATTATCGACTGCCGGTGGGGGCGGTACGATTGGTGGTACTGCTGTCGGATCTGTGTAAATGCCAATGACCGTATCATAGTTGCTGCCAGCCGTTGAGATGGTGTAACTGGCGTTTACTGCTGGAGTGAACTCGAACCACACCGAATGGCCGACATTAAGGGCGCTGTTACAACCTACCGGCTGCACTTCGTTAGTCTCCATAGTCGCAGCGGTCGTGTCGGTTGTTCCAGCAGGAACATTTATAACCGAGTAAGCCACCAATGGATTAGTAGAGGGAATGACAGCAGCGTCCACGAAGTCGCCATTCGAAGGCGGCAACAGTGAGGCTAGCAAAGCCGCCGACGGCTGCGGAACAGCATTCAAATTCTTACCGGTAAACGTCGGCTCGGCGGTCGGCGCTTCTACGGTAGCAGTCGGGGCAGCCGGAGTCGCGGTTTCGGTTGCAGGTGCTGACGGGCTGGTGACTTCATCAGCCTTGACCCACATCGAGAAATCATCTGCAAGGAAGGTATTTTGTGGTGCAGCGCTGCCATCCGTCGGGATCAAGAAGTTAGCGCCAATGGCGACAGATCCGGGCGGAAGCTGTTCGGCATCTGTCACAACGATCACTTCCGTACCATCAACTGAAACGCGCAGCACACCGTCAACCGCTGACAGGCGTAAGGTTCGCCATGCACCAGCAGCGGAGGCAGGAGCCTGAGTCTGTTGAAGCAGCACACCCGCGCGGTACAAGCCCACGATGCCGCTTGTGTCAACCGACGCGGTGTAATTACCCGCAGCGCTCTGGCGGACGATCAACTGTGCCGCCCCACCCTGCTGCAAGAAACGGGCTTGCACAGCGACATTCAGGAAGTCGCCTTTAAGTGAGTTCAGCGATTGATTGGTGTTCACCACCTGCCATGCCAAACCATTTTCGCTCGGAACCAGTGACCAACCGGCGACCGACGCCCAGGCAGCGGTATCACCACTGTCAAAGTTGTCGCTCACCAGCAGCGTCAAAGCCGCTTCAGGTGCGGTGGTAGGCGCAGCGGTTTCGGATGGTACAGGGGATGATTCTTGTGTAGCCGCCGGTGTTTCGGTTGCAGTCGCTTCGGTCGGGGCTGCGGTCGGAATACCCGTTGGGCTGGGATACAAATTGGCATCATCTGTCTTGACCAACAACCAGAAGTCGTCGGCAAGGAATGTGTTTTGAGGTGCGGCACTGCCATCCGTCGGGATCACAAAATTACCGGCGATTGCGGCAGAACCGGGTGGGAGCTGCTGGGCATCGGCTACGGCGATCACTTCAACGTTATCGACTGCGACACGCAGCACACCGTCAACCGCTGACAGGCGCAAGGTTCGCCATGTGCCGCTGGTAACCGGAGCGAGTTGAACGGTTTGCACAGCTACACCCGCGCGGTACAGTCCGACGATACCACTCGCATCAATCGAGGCGGTGTAATTGCCAACAGCGCTCTGACGCACAATCAATTGTGCAGCGCCGCTTTGCAATAAGAAACGGGCTTGTACGGCCACGTTCAGGAAGCCGCCCTTAAGCAGATTCAGTGGTGCATTGCTGTTCACCACCTGCCATGCCAAACCAGTTTCGCTTGGAACCAGTGACCAACCAGCGGCGGGTGCCCAGGGAGAAACGTCACCGTTATCAAAGGATTCGTTGACCAGCACGGTCATCGGCGGTTCTGGCGCTAAAGCGGTGGGAGCCGGAGTATCCGATGGCACCGGTGATGACTCCTGTGTGACGACCACAGGCGTTTCGGTGGCTTCGGTCGGGGCAGCCGTAGGTGCCTCGGTCGCAGCTTCGGTCGGAACCTCAGTCGGTACGTCCGTGGGTGCCTCGGTCGGAGCCGCTGTTGGCAGTTCCGTTGGGACATCGGTCGGAACGACAGTAGCCGTATCCGTCGGGACGTCGGTTGGCGTGTCCTGCGCCTGGATATTCACCACGCTCAGCATAAAAAATACGACGAAGAACACAGCCGATAGTCGAATAAGCGAATGATTTGAATATTTAGACATAGATAATTTCTCCTCCAAAAGTCTTCCGTGATGCGTACCGCGTGAGATCCTGTAGCTGTCGGAAGATTAAGTTCCTAAAAGGTAGTTGATGCAGCCTCAACATTGAGGAAATACGCAGAGACCCCACACCATGTGGGGTTCTGTTTGATTGGTTTTGGGCTTCGTGTCTTAATCTGATTGTATCCAATTGTTCCTCATCATGATTAAGGTAAGTCAACAACAAAACTGTCGAACGCGCTCCACAAACCGGGGACACCGTTCCGGATGGCGCGTACACGCCAGTAGTAAGTGCCTTCCGTTAGCGCATCCGTGATAACACTAATTTGATCAGCCGGGACGATCACATTCGGATAAACCACTGTAGCGAATGTGGACGATTGCGAAATGGCGATTTCGTACTGTGTCGCATCGCTCACACGATTCCACGTCAACGTCGGATTAGCGACGGTAAAGTAATTGCGGGGCGGGGCGGCCGTTGTCGATATACAAGTGTAAATCCGAACATCATCAAGATACCAACCCAGATCACTACCCGAACCATCGAGAGCCATACGCCAGCGGAATTTCACATCCTGTCCCGCCAAACTGGCTAGACTCAAACGGCTGGAAGTATAGACACGGCTCTCGCGCACAAAGGCTGAAGACCCCTTTAATGGGTTGTCGAATAAGGGCGTTATCACGCCGTTATAACCATTGATCTGGAATAAGCCCCCTGCTCCAGTCCAATCTCCACCATTGATGCTGTATTCAACAACGCCACCGTCATAATTAGAGGCATTGTAGAATTCAAAAGCATAGAAGTGCGCGAAGTGCAAATAAGCATTCGCTGGCAGATGAACATTGGCTGTCATGGTCGCTCGATCATCTGAAACTCCAGAAAACCCGCTGATACCATCTATATCGCTGGCGTAAAGATAATGTACGCCAGAATGTGCAACGGGATAGTAAGGCGAGTCGAGGCCCCATCCATCTGCCGTACCGGCATTGGTAAACGCCCACTTTCCTGTACCACTTTCCAGGTCATCGAAGAAGTAGGTATTTTCAACAATCTGTCCTGCCGGACACAGAGGCGCATCCGGATTATAATTCGGATTGGCTACCGGCTGCTGGTTCATCGCGGTCGCATCCGTAACATTGCGTACCTGCTGGCAGTCACCAGCGCTGATACTGAATGAGCCAATCAGATTATTACACCCCTGATAAAGCGCATCATATAGATCAGCATAATCCGAACCTGAGGACAGCAGATTGGTCTGAACTTCATAATAAATTCTAGATGCTTTGGGAATGCCCAACCCGACGATGGTTTTTCCGTTGAAGGTTCCACCCTCGACCATCAGATAAGCCGCTTTGTTATTCACACCACTGTTGGTGTGCACACCACCGTTGTCAGTAGGGCCAACATTATAAAGTGGACTGGTGAGCCTGTCCGGATCACCAAACGCGGGCGGGTTGGACATGCTGCGGATAGCACCACCGGGTAAAACATCCTCTCCCATAAGCCACTTTACAGCGGGAGCGTCGTTTCCGATACTATCGGTCTGGTCAACGAATTCCCCGAAGACATCGGAGAACGACTCATTAATAGCGCCCGATTGGAAAAAATAAAAGAGGTTGGATTCATGCTCGGTGACACCGTGTGTCAATTCATGTGCCACCACATCATCCGCCTGTGCGAAGGTATAGGCATCACCATATACCATCTGTGTGCCATCCCAGAATGCGTTGGCATAGGGAACACTAATATTTCTTCGATAATGCACTGTCGATATAAGCGTCATACCAGCGCCGTCAATACTATCGCGACCAAAGTTGTTAAAATAGAAATTATAGGTCGCTCCAGCACCGATATGAGCACTCTTTGAATCAGCATCAGAAAGTACTGACCCCGTACAGTTTGGATCAGACTCATTGCAAATCAAAGTACCAGGAAGGGTAGACGTGTTATTCGCAGTATAGGTTTTGCGATCTAGTACCGTGTCAACCTGGTTGAAATGCAGTGCTATCGAACCCTGCCGCGCGTCAATCAACACCAATTCACGGATTGGTGCTGTTACGTTGGGGGTTACTTCCATACGCCAGACCAAGCGGCTAATACCTGTATCGGGGGTAATCAATGTCGGATTATAAATGGAGAGTACGGGTGTGCTGGCTTTCAAATCACTGGCTTTTAAGTCGTAGCCTTTGGCAACAGCCGTCAGCGCAGTTTGTACAGCAGTGGATGCCGAAATCACAGGCGTGGTTGAAAGTGCAATCTTGGGCAGCACTTCGCCATTCGCGGATAAAATGTTGTTGCTGCTGTCCACCTGAACAATCAGTTCGCCGCCGATGACCGGAACGCCGTTATAGACCTGCTGGAAGCGCTCGAACGTACGTGTCGCATCGGGCTTTTTCTCGTTCTCGCGTACCAACTCGGTACTCTGGTTGCGAATGCCGAACAGTGGCCCATAGACAGAAAGAAATCCACGCGCGGCATCTTCCTTCGATGCCCCGGCCTGTAGAGCCGCCGGTTGGCTGATTGGACGCCCCGGTGTTGAACTAATAAAACGTGCGGCACCGGTATCATTGTGGTATGAAATTTCAGCCCCGCTTTTAGCGAGTGCCGCCACCAAACCCGGATTGCTATCGCCTGTCTTGGATGGTCCGGTCGGTGTGAATATGGGCTCTTGTGCCGCCACCACCGAAATCCCCATCAGTGCAATCATCGACAGGAGTACTACCGGTAAAAAAACAGTTGTTAGAAAACTGAATTTTGGACGAAACGGATACTTTTTCAAAATAGGAAAACCTCCAGCTGATCAGAAATAACTCTGCCCGTTCGCGCCAAACCTCAACACCTCTTGCCAACCTGAGCAAAAAGCGAAGGCAGATTTGGATAATACGCTTTTAGTTCGAACCCTATCAGGAAATACAATATGTTTAATGAGTAAGATTATAAAATCACTTAATCTTTCTATTTCATTAATTCTTATTGTAACCCAGCTTTCCTTTTTAGAATTAAAAACGTTTTTACGAATCCTTTACGGAATAATCCTAGCACTATCATATTATTCCGACCTAACAAGTCCCTAAACAGTAAAGACCGCTCTGCCATTTGCAGCCGAAACGACTCGATTAATCATCAAATTTTTTAAGATAAAATTCACATATGGGGTTAAGTTTAACCACATTTACTGGTTAACTTGATGATTGAAGTCACTACCTGGCATTGACAAGCGTTATGCAGTTTCGCCCTGTGCGTGGATTTGCTGGCTAATGAGATCGGTTTCCAAAAGCAAAATCAGCCGATCTTCAAGTTTGGCAACCGCATAAATATCGGGGAACTGCCCCTGCCCTTGCAAAGCCGTGATTTGCGCGGCATCAATATCTTCGACCTGATGGGTATCATCAAAAAGCAGCGCGATTGGGCCACACTTTTCCCGCAGGGCGACAATCGGTGTATCCAATTTCAGCGCCGCATCAGCTATTCCAAATCGCCGCCGCATATCAATCAAGGGCATAACCTCATCACGGACGCTGATAAACCCCAGAACATCATCACGGCGGGTGGGCACATCTTTAAAGGCCATCAGATGCAGTACTTCAATGATACGGTTGACATCAAGTCCACACCATTGGTCACCAATCCGAACGGTGAGATATTTTGTCGCTTTTTGAGGCATTTTGAGTCTCGATTCTAGTTCGTATACTGAAGCAGCAATTTGGAAATCTCGGTCGGGTTCAAGGTTTGGCGCGCAGCTCCCAGGGCAATCGCTTCCTGCGGCATTCCAAACACCACACACGACTCGCCATCCTGAGCAACGGTGATCGCACCCGCGTCATACATCGCCCGCAGCCCACGCGCACCATCATTCCCCATGCCCGTCAGGATGATTCCCAACGCACGCGAACCGTAATGCCGCGCTACTGATTCTAAAAAGACGTCACCCGATGGAATATGCGGCACGTTGGTCGGCGTGTCGCTCAGTTCAAACTGATGATGGCTGGTTAAGCGTAGATGTGCCCTGGCCGGAGCAAAATAGATTTTTCCAGCGGCAGGATATTGGCCGGGACAAGCCACCTCGACCGGCAGCCGTGAAATCGTACTGAGCCAGTTGACCAACGGCGACACAAAATCCGATGTAATATGTTGAACGATAACGATGGGCAGGTTAAATGTGGCCGGTAAATGCTTAATGATTTCACTTAAGGTCTGCGGGCCACCTGTAGAAGCCACAATCGCGACAATCTCAGGTCTGGAGTCTGAGGGCGCAGACCGCGCAATCTTGCTGATGTCGAGGGTATGTGCATGGCTTACCCGCGAGTGACGAATGACATGAACGCCCGACATGGCCCGAACCGAATTCACCAGTTCTTTCATCGTCGCATTATAGTCGGGCAGTTCCGGCGCACCCGGTTTCTGCAAAACAGCCAGCGCTCCGGCTTTAATCGCCTCCAAAGCAACATTGGCTTCTCTGGAAGCAGCCGTCGTGCAAACCACCACAATCGGCATGGGGTTCACATCCATAATTTCGCGGATAGCTTCAATAGCGTCCATGTGCGGGATCAGCGCATCCATCACAATGACGTCAGACGGGACACCCTTCGCCATCTGAACCGCCTGATACCCGTTGGTCGCCAGCCCAACAACCTGCATATCGGGTGTGCTACCAATAATGAGCGCTAAATTATCGCGAGCAGTCGGACTATCATCGGCAATCAACACCCGTATCACAATTAGTCTTCCTCAACAAAAACCAACTGTTCGATGGTTTTGAGAAGTTCACCTTGATCAAAGCCTCGTTTAACGATGTAAGCGTTGGCACCAGCCACCATACCCCGTTCGCGATCCGCCTTACTTTCAAGCGAGGTCACCAGAATAATGGGCAGGTATTCGAATGCGCTGCTGGCGCGAATCTCACGCGTCAGGGTTATGCCGTCCATGTTCGGCATTTCGACATCCGAAACAACCAGATCAACCGGCTGTTCCTGGAGGCGTTGCAGCGCCTGTACACCATCGGTCGCCGTTACAACATCGTATCCAGCGGTTTCTAATATACTCTTCTCTAGTGTACGCGTAGTTATTGAATCATCGACCACAAGGATTCGAGTCGCTGGCTTTTCTTCTTCGACTTCATCCGGCGTCACCGAGAAAACCTGTCTATGGATACCTTTGGCCGCACGCACCAGATCAGCCGCGTTCAAGACCACCACCGGCCTGCCATCCCCCATCAAAGCTGCACCGGCAATGTTATGGACGCGACGCAGCGGTGTTCCCAGCGGTTTAATTGCCAATTCCTGTTCGGTTAGCACATCATCCACCAGCAGCACCAGGCGCTGATCGGCCACGGCCATAATCACCGCCAGGGGATTATGCTCTTTTTGCAAACTAAAAGGTCGTCCCAACAAACTGGCAAGCGGCACGATGGGCATGGTCGTACCATCGATCGACATCATCGTTTGCCCGCCGACCGTAAAGGTGTCCTGTGGTTCAAGGATCTTCAACACCGAAAGCAGTGGCAGCACATAACGCTCGCCACCAACCTGCACCAGCAGTCCGCGCGATATGGTTAACGAACTCGGCACCACTAGATGAATGTGCGCGCCCTCGCCGGGGATGCTTTCAACTTCGATATGACCCTGTAACTCTTCGACCCGTTCGCGTACAACGTCTAGCCCTACCCCACGACCCGAAAGTGTGGTCACTTCCTTCTTGGTGGTAATCCCCGGCAAAAAGGCCAGTTCGATAATGGCATGATCGTTATCCTGCTCGCTAACAACATGCTCACCCTTTTTGCTGCCTGCCGTATGCAGCGCCTTCAGATCAAACCCGCCGCCGTCATCCTCGATACTAATTCGTACTTCAGAACCACGTTGTTGAAGGGTCAGGGTCACATGGCCTTCAACCGGCTTGCCCCGCTTTTGACGGATGTCTGCCACTTCGATCCCGTGACCAACTGCATTACGCAGCATGTGAATAAACGGATCTTTAAGTGCTTCCAGCACCTTTTTATCCAGCTCGACCTCACCGCCAACAACCTCAAAAACAACCTGTTTGTTTTCACTGTGTGCGGCGTCCCGTATCGTACGCTGCAAAACCGGCACCAGCGTTTCAAAAGGTACCATGCGGACATGGCGCGCATTATCCTGAAGCTGGGACGTTATGACACCCAGGCGCACCGTATCCTGCTTTACCCGCTGGTCGAAGCGCGTAATATCTTGCAAGGTATTTTCAAACTGCTTTTCATAGCGCTGCAAAATCTCGGTCAACTGCGACGAAACATCGTTATCCAGCCTTGGCATCAATGTTTTGATTTCGCGCAAAGCCTTCGACGAATCAGCCACCTGCTGCCGGATGCCCCGAAACTCAGTGATGCGCTGCTCGGCGTTAATGCGAGAAACCAGCAGCTCCCCAACCTGTGCCATCAGGTCATCCAGCTTGGTGATCGAAACGCGGATCGATTCCTCACCACTGGCAGTCGTCGGCTTATTTGCAGGTTCGTCGTGGGGTAGTGTTTCGACCGGCGCGGGTATTGGCGCAGAGACTACAGCCTGCACAACCGGCAGGCTCACCACTACAGGCTCAGATGCAGGCGGCGGTGGTGCGCTGGGCGTGGGGACAGGGATCATTTTTACCGCAGCCACAGGTGCGGGTTTGCTGTCTTTACCACCTAATAAACGGTTCACTAATGGCTCGACATCAACCGTTTTCCCTTCCAGAAGAAACCCGATGTTGTCCAACGCATCATAGAGCGCGTCACATATCGACGCTTCGAGTTGGCTTTCGGTATCGCGTGCCTTCTGTAAGACACTTTCCATCGCGTTTGAAATTTGCTCGATGCCATCCAGGCCAACCGTACGAGCCGCGCCTTTTAAGCTGTGTGCCGACCGGAACGCCTCCTGTACCAGTTCACGCCGTCGCCCTTCCTCCGGACGAATTTCTAATGCCAGCACAGCCATATTGAGCTTCTGCAAATGTTCGGCAGCCTCTGCGCGGAACGTTTGCAGAAGCTCTCGCATTAGATCTTCGGATTTGATCATGGCTTATCGTCCTTGTTAAACCGCGTCGGCGATTTGGTAGCGTGCAGCAGCTTCCTGCATCAACCGCGCCATTTCATTCAAATCCCGCGTACTCTTTTCAGTTTGGATGGTGCTGGTAGCCGTTTGGCGCGTGGCCTGCTCGATTTGGGTCATAGCCGTTGCCAATTGGTTCATACCGTTGCTTTGTTGGGACGAACTGGCTGCGATTTGTGATGCGGCCTGCGCGGCGTCCTCAATAATCTCGGCTAACTGGCTGATAGCCTTACCGGCTTCTTCTGCCAGAACCATACCCTGTTCGGCACCCTTATTGCCCTGCTCGGTCACCATCACAGCGGTATTTGTCGCCTGTTGGATTTCACTCAGAATGTCGCGTACACGGGCGGTTGCTTCGCGGGATTGTTCCGCTAACTGGCGTACTTCCATCGCCACCACTGCAAAGCCCTTACCATCTTCCCCTGCCCTCGCCGCCTCGATGCTGGCGTTAAGTGCCAACAATTTGGATTGGTCGGCAATTTCGTTGACGGTCGCAATAATCTCACCGATTTGCTGCGTCCGTTCGGACAGTGCCAGAATATTCTGGGCGATGCTTTCGACACGCTGCCGGACGGTTTCCATACCATGTACCGTATCGGCTACCGCTTGCTGACCGTTGTGCGACACATTCAGCGACTGCCGTGCAGTCTGGGCGACAGCTTGCGCCCGTTCTGATGATTGGCTCACGGTCACGCGGATTTGTTCCACCGTTGCCACGGTTTCAGCGACCGCTGCGTGCTGCTCGGTTGCGCTGGCAATCTGCTGGTTGGACATGGCTAGAATTTCTGCTGCCGCTGCGGCTACACCGGAAGCACTTTCACGTATCTTCTGGGTGATGTCACTCAAGCTGTCGGCCATGTTATTCAGGTTTTGCCCGAGCTGGTGTAGATCAGTGTCCACATCAGCATCAACGGTAGCTTGCTGAAGATCTAGACGGGTACGCAAGTCACCGGATGCCACATTTTGTACAAAGTTCATGTAAGTCGATATGGTCGTTTGCAAGCTGGTCTTGGCGCGTGTTTCAAACTCAACACGCTGTTGCAGATTGTCGACCATCTGGTTGAAGTTTTCAGCCAGCGTCCCGATTTCATTCTTGCCTATAATGACTGCGCGCTGCGTCAGATCACCATTGCCGACCTGCTGTGCGGTATCCAGCAAGGTGTTCAAGGGCTTCAGAATGCTGCGAATAGTCCACATGCTGAATACGCCCACGATAATCAGCGCCGAAACAGCGATGACCAGCGAGATCAACGGCACGACGTTATAGACCAGATCATTAATCTCAGTTCCACGCGCCGTAGCGTGTTCAACTCGCTGGTCGCCAATGGCCTTATATAAGCTGCTCAGTTGGTTAAAAAGTGTTAAGCCATCCCCATTGATAACACCCATCGCCTCTGAATTGCGGCTGGCTACTGCCATCGTAATCGCACGATCTTGCAGGGCTTGATAATCCTTCCACACCTTCATGAATTGATTAAAACTATCAATCTCCGCAGGATCTAAGCCAACAGCGACGCCGGTTAGTAATGTGTCAACTTCTGCCCGTCTATCACCAATGATTTTCTGAAAACGATCCGCCGATGCGTCGTAAGGTGAAATGATGTGGTTTCGGATGACGATTTCAAGTTCAAGGATACTTTGGAATGCGTGGCTAATATCAACGTATTGTGGAAATTCTTTATTGACGATGACATCCACTTTTTGGGCGATGATTTTCGATTGCAAAAGTCCCAGAAGACCGATGCAAATCAATCCGACAATGAAGAGCACTGAACCGAAAAGGAGTCTTACACGAATGCTGGTGTTTTTGAACATGCTGTTACCTCTGGGCGATTATGACATCGGATGCTGTTCCACTTGAACGGGTGCAATCGCCAGAGCACCTGGAAGGAATTTTTTACCGGTTACATCTTCAGAAAACGCTTCTTAAGCGACCGAATCATCAACCATTAATCGCGGATCGGCCAGAATAGCATTGACGTTCAGCAAGGCCGTCCCATCCAGAAAAATCCCCTGAAAATATTCAGGATGATCTAAATTCATGTTGGTCGGGGTCGCATTCATCTGGCTGGTCGGCAGTTCGACCACTTCGCCAATCGACTCGACACATAAACCAATACTGCCTGCCTCGGTTTCGCTGACGAACATGGCGCTAGTCGCCTTACCTTCGCTTTTGAGTCCCAAAACCGAACCCAGATTCAGCACCGAGACAATATGACCGCGCACATTAGCAATCCCCGCCACAAAGCCCGGGACGCCCGGCACAGGAATAATCAACACATCGTCATAGACCGCTGTGATGGTATCAATCGGCAGGGCATAATGTTCCTTCCCAATCGTGGTGGTTAGTACGGCAATGCTGCCTGCCTTATCCTCTTCAGCAATCGGGGTGGCAACACGCTCGGCACGCAGTTGCAGCAGCCGGAGTTCTTCGCCCGAAAATAAATCTTGAATGTTCATGATGAATGCCTCGGCGGTTTAACAAACAGGTTCTCAAGCCGGTATTCAAGCACCGTATTCAACATCTCGACCGTCAATTTGTCGCTGAATTCGATGGGCTGTTCCGGTGGCAAGGTGCTAAGGACGTGATGGGCTTGCATCCAGTGGTTAGAAGCTTTTTTGAGGTGGCCCAGCTTTTCAAAGATTTCACCGATGGTGAAGTGCGCCAGCACAAAATCATTCTTGCAGTAAATCGCCTGTCGCAGTGAGGCCAACGATTTTTCGATTTCGTTTTGCTGAAGTTCAACAATCCCCCGCAAATAATGAACTTCGGGACGCATCTTATGTTCTTTTTCAGCTTCACTTAACCAGTCCAGGGCTTCGGCCCAATTTTCACGGTTGGCGGCGTGGTGGGCTAACGTCCACGGATCGAGCTTGTCGGTTGTGTTGACGGCTGGCCTGGCTGTTGATTCAGGCGTATGTACAGGCGCAGCCGGTTTTTGAACAATCCGGGGGGCCAGCAGCGTCGGTTTGGAAACCGGCTCGGTATCAATGATTTCCGCGACTACCGGCGCAGTGTATTCCTGAAGGGGTTTCTTTTGATAGAGCACTGCCCCATCGAAGTTATGGGTATTAAAAGCCTGGGTCGTCATATGTGAGGACTCGGAATGTCCTAACACCAGCCAACCGGCTTCACCTAAAACGCCATGAAAACGTTTGATGATCGCGCTGACGGTGTTTTTATCGAAGTAGATCAGGACATTACGGCATAGGATAAGATCCATTTGCAGCAGCGGTACACTTCCAACCACATAGGCTGCATCCGCCAAATTAAGCGGCGCAAAAGTCACCATATTGCGGATCGACGGATCAATCCGGTAGCCACCCTCGGCTTCCACAAACCATTGTGTCTGACATACAGGCGGCGTCTCCGACCGGAACGACCAGGTGCGGTACAAACCGCGCTGCGCCCGTTCCAGATGACTGTTATTCAAATCCGTCGCCAGAATGCGAATGTCCCAGGCCTTATAATCAGGAATGAGATCGCGCAGCATCATAGCCAGCGAATACGGCTCCTCCCCTGTCGAGCAGCCTGCACTCCAAATCCGCAGCGTCTGGTAACCTGTCCGCTGCCGTTCCTGAATGAGTTGGGGGAGTATCGAATGCCACAGGACATCGATTTGGCTGCGGTCGCGGAAAAAATAAGTCTCACCAATCGTCGCGACACGAATCAACTGCTGCCACAGGGGGTCGGTCGTGGACTGCCTGGAAAGTTTGTCACACAAATCCTGTGCATCCGTAATCGCTCCGGCGACACGCATTTCCTCAACCACCCGCAAAACGTCGGTTCTGCGATGGTCATTGAGGATAATCGCCAGACGTGATTCAACGAGCTCTAACAAAAAGCTGTGAAAAACAGGAACAGGTGAAACACTACGACTTTCCAATGGGGTACCTCATTTACTTAGTTGATTGACTAAGAATGAACCTTTCAGTAATTAATGATGTTGAAGTAACTTCGATGCTCGACCGTTAGCAATGACTTACTGCTGGGACCAATCGATAATCCCAAAACCTGAAAGTGTCTTCCACAAATCATCCGCAGCCGTCGGGCCTTTGCGAATGTAATAGTCTGCCCCGTTGTTAAGACCAGCGACCATATCGTCAGTATCATCGAGCTTGGTCAGCATAATGACCGGGATGTGTGATGTGGCGGGATGGCGTTTGAGATGACGCACGATCTGGAAACCATTCATGGTCGGCAGGTTCACATCCAGAATAACGGCCACCGGCTGATATTCTTGAATGGTCGCGATACCTTCCGGCCCATCTTCCCGGATGAGAACCTCAAGGCCAAATTGATTCAGATACATCGCGATGGCTTGTGACTGAGTTGGGCTGTCCTCCACAACGACGATTAATGGCGCATTTCCCATTTTTTGTACTTCCTTGCAAACTAGGTGACACTAAGTGTCGTGGTAAAGCAGCATGACATACAGTTATTACAGTCATGTAATCACACTCTACACCTGAGTTAATAAATGAAAAATTAAGGTGATTTACTTTTTCCAAATAACACATATTCTCAATTAATTCACAACTATTGAGAAAAAACACACAAAGTGCGAGGCCGATCCGCCGTAAATGCAGCGCAAAAAAAGCCTGCAACCCTTCGGAGGAAAGGTACAGGCTTCAACTACAACAGGCTTAACGTCCTATCAAAACAGTGTTGAATGTCCTACCCCGACAACTCTAGCGTTGAGGCTGGCTCGGCGGGAGCGGGTGATCGTAGATTGAATCATGAAATTGAAAATGCTTATCATGGCATAAATACAGCAAACCATAGAAGCATATTCAAACCCATCTTTTGCAAATGAGCTTAGTTCCGCCCCTACCCCGCCATTTTCGTTCACGGCGAGTGCCATCAAAAAGAATTTACCTTTTAATTCGCATTTATTTTGTTACGATGACCATGACATCCTGGATGGAAATAAGCGTCGTTTTCTGGATGCGAACTGCTGTAAGGAAGACATCAAACCGTACCTTAAAACGAGAATGGACTGTATGAAAAGGGAGAATAAATATGAAAGTCCGTCGCATGGATCATGTAGGTATCAACGTCATTGACCTGCCCGCTGCAAAAGCGTTTTTTCTTGACCTTGGCCTTGAAGTGATGGGTGAAGCAACAATGGAAGGCGAGTTTGTGGAACGGGTCATCGGGCTTCAAAATGTTAAAGACGATGTGGTCATGCTGCGGACAGCGGACGGTGAGGCAGCCATCGAACTCGTGAAATTTCACTCACCGCTAGATGAAAAAGGCATTCAGCCGTCTTTCGCAAATACGCTGGGTATCCGGCATATTGCCTTTGTCGTTGGCGATGTTGATGCGATTGTCGCCAAATTGAAAAAGAATGGCTGGGAACTTTTTGGTGAGGTACTCAACTACGAAAACGTTTATAAAGACTGCTTCGTACGCGGGCCGGAGGGCATTATTGTCGAACTGGCAGAGGAACTCAAACAAGACTCCAGCGGCAATTAAGGCAATCCAAACCGAGATACACTCCGATAAGTTGAAAAGGAAACCAATATGAGAAAACTCTGGGTGAAAGCGTGGATCACATTCGATGGTGTCTTTGACGCCGATACGATGGATTACTGGTGGCAAAATACGAATAACCCCGAAAGAATGGCGTACATCATGGAGCAGTATGCTCAGGGCGATATTTATATGATGGGACGCACCACCTATGAGATGCTCTGGCCGGGCTGGTCTACACAGACGACGGGCGATGGACCCGGGCCGATCCTCAACCGTATGCATAAATATGTGATTTCCACCACGCTCACCGAAGCTCCCTGGAAAAAATCGACCATCATCCGGGAAAATGTGGTGGAAGAAATTACCAAACTGAAACAGCAGTCGGGCAAAGACATCATCATCGACGGCAGCGCGACCCTGGTTCAATCGCTTCAAGGTACGGGCTTGATTGACGAGTACCGCTTTCTGGTCGAACCCTTCATCATGGGCAGAGGAAGACGGTTCTTCGCGGAAGGAACGGCCATGAACCAATTACGGTTGGTTGAAAGCAGGACGCTCAATTCCGGCACGCTGGCCCTTATCTACCAGCCTCTCGATAAATAACCGCTGATCGGCGAGAACATACCCGACCGTTCATTCCACAAACACACCCAAAAGGTCAGGAGATAGCACCCACTCAACGGTGGATCACTTCTTGGCATTAAAGCGAATAACCATATGTCTTTCGTAGGGAAGAGGCCTGCCTCTTCCGGCCTTTAAAGCCCTCCCTGACACTTCGGCTATCAGCAGAGTGAGCCAGCGAACGTTGCTGATGTGGGCTGGGGGTGGGGTATTGACGACCCACACCCTACCAAATCGAACCAATGTTCTGGTACACTTAAACAACCTAAAGTGCAGTGAAAGGTGCCGCCAGATGGATAACCAGCAGCAAATGAACGTACAGGAACAAATCGAAGCCTATATGACGAGCCAGCCTGAACCAAAACGGAGTGATATGCAAGCGCTGCACCGCCTCATTCTGGACGTCATACCAGACGGTAAATTATGGTTCCTGGACGGTAAAAACAGTGAAAATAAGACCGTTTCTAATCCCAATATCGGCTATGGACTTCGAACCACAAAATACGCGGATGGTACAGACAGAGATTTCTATCAAATTGGTTTGAGCGCAAACACAACCGGAATCTCGGTCTACATCCTGGGTATTAAAGATAAGAAATATTTAGCCCAAACCTATGGGGAAAAACTGGGTAAGGCCAGTGTAACCGGGTACTGCATTAAGTTCAAAGCGCTGAAAAATATAAACATCGATGTCCTCGAAGCGGCAGTACGGGATGGAGTGGCACTCACAAATTAAAAGTGGGTTTCTCGCTGCCATCATGAACCCGGATAGGCCCATCGCCACCAATACCGATAGATCTCAGATGTATCCCTTCATGGGTACACATTTTGGCGTGGCTTACCCTGCCCCTAAGCCAGACGCAACCATCATCAACAGCGCCCGCCCCAACACCCGCAAAATTGCACGGATCTTCAGCCCATTCTCTTGCACGGTAACACCACACTAAACGGTGCAAACTGATTTCTGAAATATTTACAACTCACAGTGAGCTTTAAAAGTCTTTAAAGCCCCTCCCTGACGCTTCGGGGAGGGGTTGGGGTGGGGTGGGATTTTGACCGCTGTCCACCACTTAATGCAGCACATTCTCTCATAATATTGAGGCAAAAATAACGAACGTTTCTTTTGCAATCTGATCATTAGGAGATCGCAAATTTCAGCGGTTTTTATATTTTTTAGGTAGTGTGTCAGGATTAGACCTTTGCTTGACATATCTCTATATCTGGCTGCGGCCTTACAATTAGGACTAAGAAAATATTGATATCCGTAACTATCTAATGGGTAGGACAAATGACAGATCAGAAATCGGTTAGAAGTACATGGGGAAAAATTATATATGGGGTAATTATTCTTCTTGTGGGGTTTCTAGTATGTATCTTGGGTTTCGTAGCAATATGGAGTATTTTGGCATACTTTGCGTATCCACATCCTTAGTTAGTGCTTAATGCTTTGGTAGTATCAATTTAGTTTATTCTCTTACTTCGCTCCTTTCAGCCCTAATGCTGCAAGCGATCCGAGTATGAGATCAGCGTAGCTTATAGAAAATTAACCCCTACCCCCCGCTATACCGCCCTTCTTCGCAAAATTTACACATCAAATTCTCATTTTGAGGGAGCGCGAGATTTGTTCTCAACGGTGCAACCCCGCATTTTGTATTCTGTATTTAAGATTCCTGGGAATCCGAATCTTAATTAAAGAAAATGCGGGGTTCGATTTTTGAGAACAAATCAATTTTTGCAAAATCAGGAGAAAAGATTTACAAATATACGCAGTTAACAAACAACAAAACAGCCGTATTAACGGCTGCTTTGTTCGCTGATGAAATGTCGCAAAACGCTTCATCAGCAATTCATATTCTCTAGTGAGCACATCTCATCTTTTCACAGGAGTTCAGATGTGAACACTCTCTCCCCACAGTGTGGGAAAGGATTGTATCCTACATGGAACTATATCTTTCAGAACCTCAAAAGTCAAGCGATTCGCTCCCCGCAGACTACCGTATCAACTATGGGCTCTCGCTCAGTTTGGTGGCTGCTGCCATCAGGGCCGGTATGGCCTCCCATATGCGTATTTATGACGCCATGATCCGCTTTGGCTGGTGCGGTTTGCTGCTGACCGCTGCCGAACTCACCCACGATATGAACATGTGGGGTATCCCGCTCAGCCCTGCTCAGGCGCAGCGGGTGCTCACGGATAAACGGCTTTTCACGTTTGAGGGTGAACGTAAAACCGGCAAACGGGGCCGCCGTGCCAAATTGTACCGGATGGTTGATCCGAACAAAGTAGGCGCGCTGTTCGGTTTTCCCTTCGGTGCGGTTTTCGAGGCTGCCTATCTAAAGCCCATCGATTTTTCGTCGGTGCTTCATTATAAGTTGGCGATTTTAGGGCGGGCGGTACGTGTACGTAATGATGACAGCCGCATGACACAGGTTCGTACCTGGGAGGTATCCAAACAGACCATAATCCGTTGGACGCGGGAAACCTGCTATGTTTTCCCTCAAATCGAGCGTGTTTCGAGTGACACTGATTTTTACGGTACGCATCCCGCCGGTCATGATTTGTTCATGCTGCGCGTGATTGAGGCGGCCAAAGCCAAACCGCACAAATTCTGGTTGGAGGTCGTCACCAAAGACGGTGAAATCCGCAAACTGCCCTGCTCGCCCACCATCGCGCAGCGCTGGTTAGGGAAATCGGTCGTGACGTTGTGTGAACAGCGCACGAATTATTATGCGGTGCGTGCCGCCTATCGCGATCCCAATCTGTGGAATATGCCGTATTGAAAGCTAGGGTTTAGGGTGGCGCGTTAGCACCACCCTAAACGGTGGAAATATTTTCGAGCCCAAAACAGTCATTTTCGCACCTGAATTTTGTATTTCTCCCCTCCCTGACGCTTCGGCTGAGGAGAGGACACCTTTTGCGGGAATGTTATTTTTAAAGAACAAGTCTTCCCGTAGGGGAGCACCTATGTGTGCTCCCGAATTGAATTTTCTTGATTACGGTCTCCCTCATTTTCAAACATGTCCTCTCCTCAGGACGCTTCGGGGAGGGGTTGGGGGTGGGGTACTTCCTCTCCACTTACCCCGTCCCTACCTTCACGGCTGTAGTACTCCACTCTGTTTTCTAGCCGAAACAGCTATTTTTAGCACCCGAATTTTGCGTTTCTCTCCCGTAGGGAAGGCTCTGAGAGCCTTCGGTTTTTCCCTCAATCGACCAAATTTGTCGTCTTGTCAAATTTCATGGCAGACGGGAACCAGGACATTCTTTTTTTGGGGAAATTGCAGGAGGGATACGCAAAAATACATTCTCACCGTCGATAATATGGCAAAATAACGACAATGCGCTATGCTTACGCCTCGGATTGACCAATTACAGAGGAGGATTATCTGATGGACGGCGCTTCATCGCTCGAAAATGAGCAAATAATCATTCAATGGCTTCAACAAAATACGATTCCCATTCAACATATCGAAGCTGGAAACGGGTTCGCTGATCTCCAACCGTTGAAAGCGCTTTTGGAAGGCACAAAGATCGTTGGTCTAGGCGAAACCACGCATGGGACGCATGAATTTCTCCAGTTGCGGCTTCGGCTGGCGGAGTTCCTTGTCACGGAAATGGGTTATACAGTCTTTACTATCGAAGGCAGTTTTGCCGCGTGGCAGCCCATCAATGATTATGTTCTTGAGGGTAAAGGAGATCGCGCAACTGTCTTAACCGGACAGAATTATGTGGTTTGGGACACCGAAGAAATGACCGCCCTGCTGGATTGGATGCGAACTTACAATCAGACCGTTCCCGCCGAGAAAAAAGTGCGATTTTACGGACTTGATATTAATTGCAACGCATATGGCAGAAAAGCCGTTTTAGATTATCTCCGTAAATTTAATCCCGACAGACTCGCTGCCACTGCGGCACTCTTTGACTCGATTGCTGCTGAAGAAGCCAAGTGGCCCCGGCGAATCGATGAGCAGGCTGAAAAAAATTTAATACAACTCATGCCTCACTTACAAGATCTCATCGATTATCTGATAGCTAACAAGGATACATTGGTCAGTCGTTCTTCAGTGGATGAATTCGATCTCGTGGTGCAATACGCCCGTGTCATGAAGCAGTGGGTCATGGCCTACGCACCGGAATTACTACCCTCTTCACAATCAAGAGCCGATGCTCGATCCATTTCAATGGCCGAAAACCTGATGTACTGGGTCGACAAGATGCCGCCCGATACGCGCTTTATTGTGCTTGAACATAATTGGCATGTGAGTCTAGAAAATATTCGTTCAGGTGAGCCGAATATGGGTTATCACTTGCGCCAAAAATACGGACAGGCTTACCGTGCCTTTGCTGTTGAATTTAATCAGGGATCATTTAACACACGGCTCAATTCGCCAGAAAACTTTCTTGGTGACCTCAAATTAGTGACCATCCCGCCAGCCGTCGTAGGCTCATTGTCATGGTATTTAGCCCGTCTGAACAAGGATGTATTCATATTAAATTTACACGCACCAGCCGATAATCCAGCGGTTGAGCAGTGGCTCGTGACACCCCAAAAATTCCATCAAATAGGTTGGGTTTACGATGAAGAAGAAAACTTCAATTTGGAAGCCAAAATCACAAAAGATTTTGATGGCATCATCTTTATTGATCGCACAACGGCCACCCATCCGACTGCTAATGCCTTGAAGAGCATCGCGAAACGAGAAGGACTTTAAAATCATCAAGTCACAACTGTAAAAATGGCTCAACTCCGATCTCAAGCAACCAATCTTTTTCATTTTACCAATTGATGAGTATCATAAAGGAAATATTGAAACAAGTTGAAAGTCGTGTCCCATGATCGGACGCACAATTGGCGGTTATCGCATCGTTGAACAAGTCGGTATGGGTGGCATGGCGACCGTTTATAAAGCCTATGACGCCAGCACCGACCGCTATGTAGCGCTCAAAACGCTGCCGGAGCAGTATTCCAAAGACCCGCAGTTTGTCGAGCGCTTCCGGCGCGAGGCCCGGGCCATTGCCAAGCTGGAGCATCTGCACATCCTGCCGCTGTTCGCTTACGGTGAGGATGAGGGTACGGCTTATCTGGCGATGCGTTATTTGCCAGCCGGAACGCTCAGCAACTACATCCGCCAAAGAGGGCAAATCCCGCTGGATGAAGTCGCGCGCATCCTCAACCAGATCGCCAGCGCCTTGGATCATGCCCATGCCAACGGCGTCCTGCACCGTGACATCAAACCCAGCAATGTGCTCATTGATAAAGACGCGAATGTTTATCTGACCGATTTCGGTATCGCGCGCATGGTAGAAGGCACGGCTGATCTGACCGGCGATGCCATCCTCGGCACACCGCAGTATATGAGTCCCGAGCAGTGTCAGGGGCGCAAAGACCTCACACCGGCCTCGGATCAATATTCGCTGGGTGTCGTGCTCTACGAAATGGTCACTGGACGGGTGCCCTTTCAGGCCGAAACACCGCTGGCTGTGATCATCATGCAGCTCAACGGCGCGGAACTGCCCCTGCCGACCGTCCTGCGCCCCGAACTGCCGGAAGGCGTCGAACGGGTAATTTTGAAGTCCCTTTCGCGTGATCCAGCCAACCGCTATCCCACCTGTGAAGCCCTGGCGCGGGCATTCGCGCAGGCCATCGGTGAAGGTTCATCGGTCACAAAGACCGCCCCACAGGTCGCAGCCGGAGCAGTCCCGCCGACCAGTTCACTCGATGACGATGCGCCGACCACGGTACAAGGGCCGCCAACACCCCCTTCCATACCACCGCTGCGACCCTTGCCGCCCCCACCCTCCAGCCCGAACCGGACACCGCTCATCATCGGCGGAGTTGTGGTAGCTCTCATCATCATTGGGGCTATCGTCCTGCTGACGGGACGACCACCGGCGGCAGTCGTGCCAACAGTGGTTCCAACCGAAGCCGTAATCGCGGCGGTTCCGAGCGCCACTGCCGTCACCAGTACCCCTGCCCCCAGCGAAACCGTTATGCCGACGACTGCCGCGCCATCAGCCACCATCGCCCCCAGCGCTACGACCATCCCGACCACCGTCGCCCCTAGTGCCGCGCCCAGTGCGACGCCAACCGTCCCCACCAGCACACCAACCCAAACCGCGACCACCACGCCCAGCCCGACGCTGACCATCACTGCCAGCCTAACCAGCACGCCGACCCAAACGCTTACACCGACGCTTAAACCCACCAATACGGTTGTGCCAACGGCCACCGCCATTCCAGCCACGGCCACCACCGCCTTCGCTGCCAATTCGCTGCCATCTATCGTATCGACCTTAATCGCACAGGGCGACACCGATCCAGCCGTTAAGCTGCTTTCGCCAGCCATCGAGCAAGCACCTAAAGAGGCTCAGCTTTATCTGCTGCGCGGGCAAGCCTATCAAAAAGCGGGCGATTCATCGTCCGCCATGACCGACTTTACTCAAGCTATCGCCTTAGCACCGGATTTGGCGGATGCCTATGTTGGTCGTGCTTACATTTACTTCGGCCAGGATGACACGACATCCGCGATCAAAGAACTGACACAGGCACTCAAAGTGCAGCCCAACCGCGCGGATGTTTACGCCCTGCGCGGCGCGGTCAATCGCGGCCTGAGCAAGCTGGACGAGTCGCTGAGTGATTACGCCAAAGCCATCGAACTCGATCCTCAAAATGCCCAGTGGCATATCGACCGTGCCACGACGAACGAATGGAACGGTAATTTGATCAGTGCCATCGATGACCTCAATCAAGCGATTGCCCTTGATCCACAATCGGTGACCGCTTATATCCAACGGGGTAACGACCAACGCCAGCAGGGACAATATGATCTGGCGCTGGCCGATTTCATGAAGGCCCGCGAGATCAATCCTGATGATCCATCAGCCTATCAAGGCACGCTTGAAAACTTTATTGAGGTATTGAAGAACGGCGGCTCGCTGAAAGATTACGATCTGGACAAAGCACTGGAAGACGCCAATAAAGCCCTTGAACTGCAATCCAGTAACGCCTCCCTCTGGTATATCCGCGGCAGAATTTATACGCTCCGCAATGAGGAAGAAGCGGCGATCAGCGACTATACCCAGACCATTGATCTTGATAATTCGTATCTCGATGCATACAACGCGCGTGGTTATGCCTATACCCATACCGGACGTTATGACGAAGCCCACGCCGACTTTAATAAGGCGCTTGAGCTGAACGCCGATAGTCTGGATGCCCTTCAAGGGCGGATCGAAGCCTATCTGGAAGCGGTCGATAACGATAAAGGCTGGACCGATTATGATCTGGATTCAGCCCTGGCCGATGCTGAAAAAGCCGTTCAGGAAGATACGAGCAATGCCGTGTCCTACCTGCTGCGTGGCAAGGTCTATGGCCGCAAAGGCGAATCCGAGAAGGCGCTGGCGGATCTCAACTTGACTGTCGAGGCCGAGCCGGGAATGGCATGGGGCTATCTGGAACGCGGTGCGGTTTATTACTCCGTCCAAAAATTCAATGTCGCCATCGTTGACTTCAAAAAAGCGATTTCGCTTAATCCTACCGATGCGTGGTCGTATGTGCAGTTGGGTGATGCCCTATATGATAACAATCAAAAGAAAGACGCGCTGGCCGCCTACCAGACGTATGTCCAGATCACCGGTGAAGATCAAGCGGTCGAATATGTGCGGGAGCGCATCACGGAGCTGAGCAAATAAGCTTAAACAGGTACGGTCTTACACAGCCCGTAATTGACATGCGGTAGGCTAATCAGTGGAGATTGGTTTCTGTGACGTTTATAGCTTATGTGAACTTTAAAAGTCTTTAAAGTCCCTCGCTAATGCTTTGGTTCATGAGACGACACTTTTACAGTCTAATGCGTTTTTCTCCCGTAGGGAAGGCTCTGAGAGCCTTCCGCTTTTCCCTCAATCGACCAAAACTGTCGTGTCGTAAAAATGCTTTGGGTTGGGGTTCTGATCACCTTCCACCACTTAATGGAGTCCAACCTGCCCTGCCCTGTTAAGGTTCGATGACGTGGAGACTGCGCGTATCCAATTCATTCTGGATGATTTGATCAATTCATTGAGTGATCTCGTATATTGTGCCGTGCTCAGCGCTGGACATAATCTTTTTATGCACGCTTCACGTCTGAGTCAGGCTGATGTGGGTTATACAGCACGTTTGTCGGGCGCAGCCCCCACCATCAACGCACTCATTGAGGATGTCATCGCGAGTAATTTACTTTCATCGATGGAAATGATCAACATTCGCTTTCGGGATAAGGAAGGCCCTCGAAGCGATATGATGATGATTGGGCCAATCGATGATCAATCGTTTCTTCTGGTTTACTACGAGAAAACAGTGCTTAATAACGGGCCGGTATTGATCGGCCATGCGCTAAAAGAAATGCGCGAGATTTTGACCACCACTGAGGATCCCTGACTGCTATTTCCAATCGCTGCCCTCCCCTATTCGTCTTCTTTTTCCTTCAACATCTTGTAACGGATTTCCCACTCGGTCGCCTGCCGGATCAACTGCTCGACGCGTTTTTCGTGATAAGCGCGGTCTTCAGCCGACTGTCGCCGCAGCCGTTCGATCTCGGCCTGTGCGCTGCTCAACAAAACCTCCAACGATTTCATCTGGCTGTAAACCGTCAGCGCATTATCGCCTTCGATGGTCTGGAAGTCCGGCGGCAGGCTGTTGTCAAAGTCTTTGGCGGTCAAACGCGCCGCGATCTGCTCATACGGCATATCCGCCGCCTTTGAAAGCCGGATGGTATTCAAAGTGACAATATCCCCGGGTGTGTAATCCCGCTGGTCACCGTCTTTCCCTAGTGCCAGAGGATTGAAATGCTCGGCGAATTCATCCGTCCACGAGCGAATAGTCTTGGGGTCTTTGGAGAATCGCTTGGCGACTTCACCGGTCTTCATACTCAGTTCCTTTTTTAGTAGGGATCACTTCTTGTAAACATTTAGGGATCGGCGTATACTTTAATTATACACGCATTCCCTAGTTGTAAAAGTAGGGAACGCACCTAGGTGCGACACACATTAGAGCGACACCATCAGGAGGGCCTCATGGCAGCCAGGAAAAAGTCTACCGCCAAGCGTAAATCTGTCCCGCGTCACACCCGCAAATATCAATTCCGCAATGACCATCCGATGGATCAACATGTGGAAGACATCCTCAACTTCTGGAAAACGGGAAAGAAGGAGATTACCAATCTCCGCAAAGCCATAGCCCTCTATTATGCCTTAGAGCAGGGGGATTTGCCCGAATTATTTGAATTTTTCCCTCAATATAAAGCCCAGTTCGCGCCGACCACCGCCGCTGCGCTGGAACAATTCATGCAAATCTTGCAGCGCCAGCAGACCGTACAGGCACCAGAACCCGCCGCAGGCCCCAAACAAATCGCCGCGCCCGGCTTCGCGATGCCCATCTTTGAGGATGACGACCAACCGACCGTGCTGGTGCGTACCAGCACCAGCACCGATAGTTCGCTGAACTTCGTCACCGCCCTCAGAAATATGCAATAGCCGCATTCCCTTGATTCTAGGGAATGGGGATTTGGCCGCTGTTCTACGGGAGAAATTGCCATCCTCGAACGCCAGACTAGGGCGAGGGCGGTGCTTCCGACCAAATTTCTAGGTCTGACCGTCAGCCGATCCTGTTGGTAGGGTACTCCCTGAAGCGCTTCCGTTTTCCACCAGCATCCGCCGCGCATCAGCGATCATGGCATGGGCTTCGTCAAGCGTCTTAACCAGCCGGAAATAAAAGGCAATTTTGGCATAAAACTTGATCGCCGTGTTGTACAGGGAAATGATAAAGGCGTTGGAGGTCACAAAAATGGACAACCCGACATTGGGCGGCTGTTTCTCTGAAAAATTCTTCATATGCAGCAGGGCATTAGCGGGGATCATCTGGCTCTTACGCATGTCCAGAATGACGTCCACACGGTGCGGCATGGCGTTTTCCATAGCGATAGCCTGATAATAGGCCGGAAACAATTCATCCCACGTCCATCGACCTTCAAAATCATAACGGACAATGGTCTGATCGGTATCTTCCCAATAAACCCGAACCGGCATAATCTTTAGCCCTCAATAGTGTTTTTTTATTGTAATGCTCTATTACAACCCGCTAATAAAGGATTTACCGTGATTGCTAGTTGATTTATCCACATCTCAAATCTTCGCTCAGTTCCCCCCTCGCTGTACACGGCTGAGGAGAGGACACCTTTTGTGGGAATGTTATTTTTAAAGAACAAGTCTTCCCGTAGGGGAGCACCTATGTGTGCTCCCGAATTGAATTTTCTTGATTACGGTCTCCCTCATTTTCAAACATGTCCTCTCCTCAGCTGTACACGGAGAGGGGGCTAGGGGGTGAGGTTCTGAGGGAGGTTTCCACGACTAGCAATCAGCGTAGGATTTATGAAATTTTCGAATGAACAGGGGAATGTAGAATCAGGTTTTTGAAGTCGCTTGAGTAAACCGGTCTTCTAGTTAGCAGCACAGCCCACCAGCGCCTTTTAGCCGATCACCTACAACAGATCATCCACAGCGACCGCGAACCCCGGCAGCACATCGCCGCCATCTAACGTTTCGCCCGATGTCAAACTTTTGACCGCTTGCCCCGCTTGATAAACCTCTAAACCTTCGCCGGGAAACACAAGGATCGACAGCTTCACACCATTATCAATGTAGGCCAGTGCTTTCCGGCGTTGAGCCGCTTTGGATTGCGAGTCTGACCGGATCTCGACCGCCACCAGCGGCGGCACTTCATTAAAATAATCGTCACTCGTACGCACATTAATGCAGACGTCCGGCATCATCTTTTTGCCGCCGAGGACGTGCAGCACTTCTGTATAAACGACGCCGACAGGATGTTGATCGGTGTAAATACCAAAAAATTTCGCAAAAGCGGATTGACTGCGTCCATGAACGGCTTTAGGTGACACCTCGACCATCTCCCCATCCACAAAATCGAAGCGCTTATCCTCGTGTTCATCCGCATAGGTTAAGAATTCTTCGGCGGTCATTTCGCGCTGTAATAACATCGGTTTACCCTCGCTCATAGAAGGCATTTTGCCCCCTCATTATAGCATTTTTTGCACCCGAATTTTCTCCCCTCCCTGACGCTTCGGCTATCAGCAGAGTGAGCCTGCGAACGTTGCTGATGTGGGTTGGGGGTGGGGTGGGTTCTGTCCACCTTCCACCACTTAATGCAGCACTACCTCTGCATTTTCCCCCTCCATCGCTTGCGGGGGAGGGCTGGGGTGGGGGTAAATTCCGCCCCCCACCACTCAACCGCGAATCCGCTTTTTAATCATAAGCCTGATAAACAGGTTTCGCTCGTAGGGATGAGGCCTGTGTCACGCGATGTATGGTTATACCCCATGATTTGCGACAAGCAGTTTTACCCATTCGAGCAAGGTGGTTTTGAACCGCCATGTGAAATCGGCAATATGAGCGAAGTTTTTTGTCGACCTGTCGAACATGGACATTCATTTCGGTTACATCGCTCTCCTATATGGGTATAACCCTATGTCGTAATTTGGGGCCAAACCCTACAGCTTGTAACACCTGCCTCATCCGCCATTTCCCGCCCCAACCACCACATCCTTTGCAACCAGATAACACCCCACTCAACGGTGGACATCGCATTTCCGCTGAAAAAGGGCATCTAATGACCCTCAAACGTGTATTGGCTCCCTCCATCGCTTGCGGGGGAGGGCTGGGGTGGGGGTAAATTGCACCCGCCACCACTCAACGACGGAGATATTTGCTAGCCCAAAAAGCCATTTTTTGCACCCGAATTCTGCATTTTCTCCCCTCCCTGACGCTTCGGCTATCAGCAGAGTGAGCCTGCGAACGTTGCTGATGTGGGATTGGGGGTGGGGTGGGTTCTGTCCACCCACCACTTCTTATAACTGAGGTTTACTTTCGGTTAACCCGACAAATGCTTTTCCAACCACCCGCCAACCCGCTTAACAATTGCGCTCCCTCAAAACCGTTAACGCCAACACCGCGAAAGAGTTACAAAATGTTCTTCCAAAATGTAACCCATTCGATTCTAAAATCGCGTACGATGTGTCTAGGGCTTGTTGGAGGAGACGGTCTGTGATCGTCCCAAACAGAGATGAAAATCTGCACAACCAGCAAAATACACCCGTATGGCAATCGCCGAATTTGCTGCTTTTGCCGCTTTTGCCGAATTGTTCCCGTAACCGTATGGCAAATATTGCAAAAACCGTCTTTTTTTGCTAATTGCTAATGGCACTTTCCGACATAGATAGGAGCAAACAGCACCAATGGATTTAACACTCAAGCTGACGACCACACCCAAAGTTGAAGAATTCCATGACGCCATTGGCATTGATGTCGTCATATCCGGCACGGGCATCGCCATTTGTGGGATTTTCGTCTGGGGGCAGCGCAACGCCGATCTTCACATTTACGCCACCTCGCTCCTGCGTGTCAACGCCAAGCAGTACATCACCGTCATCCAACTGGCCGCCGAACTGGCCGACATGTTATATGCCAACGACGCCCGCACCATGGAGGCGGTCAAAAATGTGTTAAATGCCGCCGCCAAAACCGCGACGAAATTTAACTTGCAGGTCAGCTAATCACTGTAAAAAGAGGGTAGGGCTGCTGGAAATGGTGAATTTGCATAAATCATTTCCGGCTGGATGGGTGTTTAGCAGGGGAGGGGATGTAACACTTCCCATTTTGAGTCGCAGATTCAGTTGCGCGACTCTCAACAGGGGATTATACTAACCCTTAACAGTCTGATAAAAACAGAAAAGCGAGCTGCAAACTCGCTTTCTGCCGAAGCCCGCCTTGGGTTTCAAAGGACTGCCGAACTCAAAAGCACGAGTCCGACGATTGCGACCAATTATACCATAAAATTGGAAGCAAAACCCTAGTTTTAAACAAAGGGCGTCGTTCTCGAAAGATCGAGGGGACGCTTTTTTTATTGCTTGATTAAGGATTGAATGAAAAATTAGAGCGGCGTGTCCTAAAAATATAGCGGACACTAAAGGTGCGAGAGCACCACCACTTACCCTATAAACAACAATGCCTTCTGTATCCTTTTCACCGGGGTACTCAGAAGGCATTCATCAAACCGCCGGGGCGGCTGATAAATGCGCCCACGGACATCGTTCGTCATCATAACAACGAGGATGTTATGAATCATGATAACGAAGATGTCCCGTGTACGCAAGTCATTCCGGCAGGAATGGCTTAATTTTGTCTTTTTCTAATGATTTTCAAACCTTTCTGACCCTTGCCGAAGCCTATTTTCACATCGGTTACTCGGTCATTCCACTGCTTGGCGACCATGACCCGTCCCGTCCCAAGGTTCCGGCCATTCCCTGGGCAGCTTTCCAGCAGCAGCGCGCCACCGTCCAGGACTACGATCAATGGTTCGCCCACTATAAATTTGCAGGTCTGGGGATCGTCACCGGACGCGTCAGCCAGCTTGTCGTCCTCGATTTTGACTCGGAAGCCGTCTTCAATACTTTTAAATCGCAATATCCCGATTTACTGGAAACCCACACTGTCCGCTCGGCGGGTCGCCAGCTCCCTCACTTATATTTTCGCCTCCCACCGCATCTGCATCTCGCCAGCCAGAAAGGGCAGGGCATTGATCTCCTGTCAGATGGCCGCTACGTGGTCGCACCGCCCACCACGATCAACGGTCAATCTTATAAAATAGTGCGCGGTGGAATGCCCAAACCCCTCACCGAACGTGACATTCGCCGCCTACAAGCCTTTTTAAACGCGCACAAATCCAATCCGCCCGCATCTCATACTGATAAAATACCTTCATCCACCCTCTCTCCACTTTGTAGAGAGGATGGGGGTGAGGCTGCTCCCTCTAATCCAGCTATGACGCAGCCAACCCCTGCTGATCTTCACGCCATTTATCATCATTTAGCCGCCACGCGCGGTCGCAACGAAGCCCTTTTTCACACCAGCCTCTATGCCCGTGACAGATGTTTGACTCTCCAACAAACCGAGAACGCGCTCGTCACCTTCCACAGCCGCCATCAGGGAGCCAGCCCCGACCGCGAAACGGCGCAGCAGCGCCAGCATGAGGCCCTCAAAACCATTCGCAGCGCTTTTTCACGTCCGCCGCGTGCACTATCGCCCTCCACTGCTTACGGGCTGTCCGCCACGGAGACTATAAAGGGAAAGGGGTTGGTCTTTAACAGTGTCCGCGAGAGTCTCTTACAACAAAAAATGACTTACGTGCTGCGTACCTATGAAGGCTTATTGCAATCCGGTATGCGTCCGGGGCAGCGCTTCACGGCTGCTGAAGCCCTCAAGCGCCTCAAAGGGACTGTCGGACGGGACTCAATCCTCAAAGCCCTCAAAGCAGGGCAGGGCGATTTACGCTTTTTCGCCCCCGTAAGCCCCCGGAATACACCTAATGGTATTGCTTATAATCATTCTGAAAAAGAATCAAAAAAATGCTTTTTGATAGAGAGCAAAAATCAGGAAAAACCCTATGGAGGCCGTCCTAATCACCAGTACCGATTACCATCTAATAAAGAATTGTGCCGTATGCTGGGTGTCAAACCCACCAAATCGGATGCCGTAGACCATAATGACCTTGGCACTGCCCGTAAAACCCGTATGGCGCTGCACCGTGAACTCATCAAACGCCGCCCCGGTTCTTATCCCAAACGCTGGTTAGCCGCTCGGCTGGGTGTCTCTCGCCGCACTATTTTTACTTATAACCAGCTTATGCCCATCCACAGCCGCGCCATGTTCCTCGAAACGCCGATCCATTGGAAAACCATCACCCGCCTTCCTCTGGATGAGCCGCTTCAGGGTGCCTATGTGCAGACGCTTCGTGGGAAAAAATTCCCTGCGCTCCGGCAAATTGCCTCAAACTTACTGGCGAAGGGTGAAACACTCTGTTTGAAACAGCAAACCGCCAGCTATTACTGGTACGGTGATTGCGAACCTTCTCCTCTGGAGTGGGTCAAATTAGCCACGCAGCAGGCTCAAAAACAGGAAGCCCTGGAAGCTTTCCTGTCGCAGCCGCCAGCCGCACCGCCGATTATTTCTCAGCCTATCATGATCGATCCACCCCGATCTTTTACGCCTGTATCAAAGCCGCATAAATCAAATTTGATTTTTTCTCCTCATGACTATAAGAAGCCGCTTAAAAATGATTCTCACGAAACCCTCGCAACCCAACTTTATGAGGTGCTTAATAGCATCGGCGGCCCTGAATTCCAGAAGCTCAGCCGCGCCACCGCCCGCCATCTCGCCACCACGGTTGATCCAGCACTGCTATCCGCCACACTCGCCACCCTCAAACAGCGTGCCGCTGCCCAAATCATCCGTAATCCGGTCGGCTTCTTCATCACCCTCATCAGGGGTTCAAAACGCGCCCTCGTTTAATCGGCACGAGGCACCTTTTAATATAACCAGTGGTGCAAGTGTGAGTTGTGATCTTTTGTAACCCTCTTTGTACACTGTTTTTCGCCCAAAAAGAGTGTCCTAAAGCCCTTCTCCCTTGCGTGCGGGGGAGAAGGGTTGGGATGAGGGGGTTAGACTTGCACCATTAGTTAATATAGCCCCATATCCTGCGGTTGTTCTGCTCCCTTTTTCTCCATGCAATCGGGAAAGAGGGCCGGGGAGATAGGGGAGGACTCCACATCTCAAAAATGAGATTCACGATCCGATTTGTTGACAGCCGCGTAGAATCGCATTATATTTTCTGCAATCGATTTATTAAATCGATTTCATAAACAAATATTTTTGATAAAAAAGAACTTAAATGTCTACGATTGCAGATGTTGCCAAATTAGCAGGCGTTTCACCCGGCACCGTTTCACGCGTGATGAACGGGGCCAAAAACGTCAATCCCGACACCCGTTTTAAAGTGGAACAGGCTATCGCCAACCTCGGCTATCAACCCAATTTTCAAGCCCGCAGTCTCCGCAGCAAACGTACCGATACCATCGCTCTCGCTATTCCCGAACTGACCAATTACTTCTGGACGACCATCGCGCGTGGTGTGCAAGACGCTACACAGGCCAACGGTTACCATGTCCTGATCTACAACACTTATCCGCGATCTCGCCAGAACCTCCGCTACCTGGAGTCGATCTACAACCGCGTTGATGGAATGATTCTCAGCCGCCGTTCCGAGTGGGTTGTGCTGACAGGTGATGATATCCACGCCTCGCGCCAATCGTTTGAATCACGCGAAAAACCGATTGTCTTTGTCGGCCAGTCGCAAGCCGCCACCTGGAATGTCGATAACGTTTACAGTGACTCAATCTCCGGTGCATTCGCCCTCACCGAGCATCTCATTCGGCTGGGACATCGCAAGATCGCCATCATCACCGGACGTCAGAGTTCTACCAGCGCCAATGATCGCGTGGCTGGCTACTGCATGGCACTCTCAGAGGCGAAAATCCCCATCGATCCGGACCTTATTTGTTGGGGCGAGTACGAGCGTAAATCGGCGGAACACCTCACCAACGAACTCCTGGAACGCCAACCGGACACGACCGCCATTGTCGGCGCTAACAATGAAATTGCCATCGGTATCATGCAAGCGTTGGACAAACGCCATCTTGCGGTACCGGATGCCGTCGCCGTCGTCTGCTTTGATGACTTCTATCCCGACTCGCGCTTCGCCTCGTTGATGACCGTCGCCAGCCAATCGCCCTATGATATTGGTGTCAACGCCGCCCAATTATTACTCAACCGCTTGACCAGCGATGATTATTTCCGTCCGCAAACCGTCGTTTTGCCGGCCCGCATGATCATCCGGCATTCCTGCGGGGGCGTTCCCAGCCAACCGGAGATTAATAACGCTTTAGACAATGTTCAAGGACGTCTCATATCGCCGCTGCCTCGTGAAAAAGTGGTCAAACTGGCGGCTGATGTCAGTCCGGTCGTGCAAGTGATTTTGCCCGGTAATGACCTTCATCCCATCCAGAGCGATAAAGCCCAAATCACATTGCTCAAACAGGCATTACAGCACAAACCATCGACGGCCTCTGCCATCCCGCATTTTGAATATTCCATCAGCAGCAGTTCACTTTACCGCTACGTTCTGGAACGTGAACCGCAGTACGAATTTGTTCAGCAGACGTCGCTGATTTGCCCCGATGATCAGGTTGATTTCGCCCAACGCACCGGCATAGCGGCTGTACCCTGCCGTTTTCCGTTTCAGCCGACCATCCATCATCTCGATAGCAATTGGGCCAATGACAGCGAATTATTACCTTTTGATTTCCCGCTTTTAACCGACCAGATTGACTTTCTGGATCGCTATGTGCGTGCCGCCCGCAGCACCAAAGTCGGCATCGCCGCCGATTTCCGGTCGATTTTTGCCGACACACTCAACATTCTCGAAACCATCAGTGATTTATATTCCGACTCACAAACAACCTTGCTTCAAAAAGTAGCCGACAGCCTGCTTTACTATCAAACCAAAGTGGTGCAGTTGATTTGTGACCGCTTTGCGGACGATCTGGCCTTCGTCTTATTTAGCGACCATCTTGCTGATGAAAATGGGCTGCGAATATCACCGGATGTTTTTGAGGCTTTTTTCAGCCACCGGCTAGAGCGCCTCATCCGTCCCGCACGGGAACACGGTCTACCGGCTGTGCTCTATACCACCGGAAAACTCGACGCAGTTATTCCGCTTATCCAGCACATCGGCTTTGACGCGCTGTACATCGCCCAACCCGAACTCAACGATCTGGCCGCCCTCCAACGGGCAGGGCAGGGCAATCTCAGTTTCATGGGTGCTGTTCCCGCATCATTAGTGATGCACGGCACGGAACAATCCATCAAGCAGCAGGTAACCGATACCATCACCCTGCTGGCATCAGACACAGGTTACAGTGCCGGGGTAGGGCTTGCCACCGAAATAAATGGCAGTATTCCCGTTAAAAATTTCTTTTCATTCTTACGCGCTTTACCGCCTGCCAAAAACTAGGCAGCTATTTTAAGAGGTCTGTCAAAAATTTTAGCAAGCCACCTTGATCTGGAATTTGTTCCCTCCATCGCTGGGCGAAGCCTCCTGTGGATGCGGGCTATCAGCGAATGAGCCTGCGAAGGTAGCTGATGAAGGGTTAGGGTGGGGGTCGAATTAATGACTTTTGATAACTGACTTAGACAAAGCAATTGTTACACTCAGAGAAGGTCAAAGGGTAGAAAATCCGGTTCGCAGCACAGCCGAAAAATGAGTTCAAAAATAGAGATAGGTAATAAAAATGTCCGTTACCGATCAGCCGAATACCATTAATAGTCCTGTCCTCCCGCGCAGGTCATCTGAAAAAATACTACCTCGAAACGGCATCCGTCACCTGCTGATGCAGATGCGTCGGCGTTGGCAGTTGTACGCCCTTCTAGCACTGCCCTTGGCCTATATCATCGTTTTTAGCTACGTGCCAATTTTAGGGGCGCAGATCGCCTTCCGTAATTACACGCTGGCGGGCGGCATCTGGAACAGCCAGTGGGTCGGCTTCGCTAATTTCGAGCGCTTTTTCAATTCATTCCAGTTCACGCGGCTGATCGTCAACACACTCTCGCTCGGTTTCTATTTACTCGTCATCGGCTTCCCCATACCGATTATCGTGGCACTCAGCTTGCACCAGGTGCAGGCACTCTGGTTCAAGAAAACGGTACAGATGGTGACCTACGCACCGCATTTTATTTCTACGGTGGTCATGGTCGGCTTGATCTTGCAGATGCTCAACCCGCGCTTTGGTATTCTCGCTCAACTGACCACCGCGCTTCACCTTCCGCCAATTAGCGCGATGTCCAAGCCTGATCTCTACCAATCGATTTATGTGTGGACGGACATCTGGCAGCATATGGGCTTCTCGGCCATCATCTATTTGGCCGCTCTCACTACCATTGATCCGGCGCTGCACGAAGCGGCTGTAGTCGATGGCGCATCCAAACTCCAGCGCATCCGCCACATTGATATTCCCGGCATCATGCCGATTGCCACCATGCTGCTAATTTTGAACTTTGGTAACTTCATCAATATCGGTTTTGAAAAAGTTCTCCTGCTGCAAAATCCGGTTAACGTGTCGGTTTCCGAAATCTTGGATACTTACCTCTACAAAGTAGGGTTGGCTTCTCCCATCCTGGACTTCTCCTATGGCACCGCCATCGGTCTCTTTAAAGGGGTGATTGCGCTCCTGATGGTTGTCGTGGCGAACTACGCTGTCAAACGTTTGGGACAGGAAAGTCTCTGGTAATTAACACTAGCCAATAAGAGGAGCAAGCACATGACCGCTATCCGTATACCCGGAACAACACCGCGCAAATCCCTCAGTGCGATACAGGACTCGCGCGGGGATCGCATCTTCACCTTCATCAATTATTTGTTTTTGACCGTCATTTTGATCATTGTCCTTTACCCGCTGATTTACACATTAAGTGCGTCCATTAGCGCGCCGCAAGCCGTCATTACAGGTAAGGTCATATTATTTCCTGTAGACCCGACCTTCCTTGGATACCAGAAAATTTTTGAGTATCCGACCCTCATCAAAGGGATGCTTAACTCGCTGTTTTATACGATTGTCGGTTCAACCGTCAGCGTCATCCTAACCTTTTTGGCCGCCTATCCCTTGACCCGCAAAGACCTTCCCGGCAGACGCTTTCTCACTGTTTTGTTCTTCTTCCCGATGCTGTTCAGCGGCGGTTTGATCCCGTTTTATCTGGTGGTGCGCGATGTCGGTATGCTCAATAACCGCTTGTCGCTGATTATCCCTACTGCCTTAAGCGTCTGGAATCTCATCATTACCATCTCTTTTCTAAGATCGAGCGTTCCCGACGAACTCTATGAAGCCGCTCAGATCGATGGATGCAGTGATATCGGTTATCTCATCAAGGTTGTGTTGCCCCTGGCAAAATCGTTAATCGCGGTGCTATTCCTGGTATACGCCGTTGCCCAGTGGAATCAATACTTTTTGTCACTGGTTTTACAAACCAATCCTGACCTTGCCCCCTTGCAGATCGTCCTTCGGAACATCCTCATCTTAAACAAAGTTGACCTTGGCATGATGGCGGATATTAAACGCATGGCTGATCAGCAGGCGCTTCAGGAACAACTCAAATTCTCGTCTATCGTGGTGGCCTCGGTTCCCGTACTGATGCTTTACCCGTTTGTACAACGTTATTTTGTCCAGGGGTTAACGATTGGGGCCATCAAAGGATAAAGGAGGTTTATTGGCGAAACGAACACGATACACATCAATCTTATTTAGGAAGAGTATCAAGGAATTGAATAATGTCTAAAAAACTGCTCTATACGTTTCTTTTTATGGCTCTCATGATGTCAGTCATGAGCGTCTCCGTTTACGCTCAAGGTACGGACATCGCTTCACCCGCCGGTCAATTCCCGGTTGTGAGCGAACCGACCGTCATCAAGATTTTGCTCAACGCCGGTAATGCAAAAGTCAAGGATTTCAACACAAACGCCTATACCCAATGGCTGGAAGAAAAGACGGGTGTTGATCTCCAAATTGATACGGTTATTGGCACAAATGACGATGCCCAGACCAAACTCAATCTGGTGCTCGCCAGCGGTGATCTGCCTGATCTGCTGCTCGGTTTCCCGGTCACCTCCAGTCTGTTAGCACAGCAGGGCGCAGCCGGAACTTTCGTGGCCTTAAATGACCTGATGGCGAAGTATGGTGAAGAAACCAAACGGATTTTCGAGAAAGAACGTCCGCAGCTCCTTCCGCTGATCACCTCACCGGATGGCAAGGTTTATGGTCTGCCGGAAATCAACGAATGCTTCCACTGCTTCCTCTCACAGAAGATGTGGGTCTATAAACCCTGGTTGGATAAACTAGGGATTGCGATCCCCACCACCACGGACGAATTCGAAGCGATGCTCAAGGCCTTCAAAGAAAAAGACCCTAACGGCAACGGCATCGCTGATGAAGTTCCGTTCTCTGGTAACTCTGCCAGTGATAATGCCGGTGGATGGCACAACAGCCCCGAACAATTCCTGATGAATTCGTTTGTGTTTTACGACCGTATTAGCTCGCAAGACCGTTTGGTGCTGATTGATGGCAAGGTTCAGGCTGCTTATGCCCAACCCGGTTACAAGGAAGGGCTGAAATACCTGCATCGCCTGTATACCGAAGGCTTGCTTGATCCCAATGCGCTCATTCAAGATAACCCAGCGCTGCTGCAATTGGGCAGCCAGATGGAACCCCATCTGCTCGGCGCGGTCGGCGGTGGTTGGCAGGGAAGTTTCAACGTGCCTAAGACTTTGGCAGAGGGTGGTGAGATGGATAACTGGATTATCATTCCCCCGCTGAAAGGTCCGGAAGGTGTCCAGACAGCCGCTTATGCACCCTGGGGTTTTAACGTCGGTCGCTGCATCGTCACCAACAAATCGGCTCATCCTGACGTGGCCTTCCGTGTATGTGACCTGATGTACAGTGCCGAAGGCACCATGCGCAATGTGTTTGGTGTAGAAGGCGTCGACTGGATCAAGCCACCAGAAGGTGAACTGGGTATCAATGGCAAGCAGGCTGCTTATCGCACGCTGGGAAACTGGGATGCCGACATCACCGATACCAATTGGCGTCAGGATGGCATGACCTACCGCACCAGCGACTTCCGTCTGAGCCAATCAGCCAAAGACCAATTTATCGAAGTGCCGCTGTTTGAAGGATCGAATGCCATGCTGCCGTTCGCACCGAAGCTGGAAGACTTGATCCCGCCGCTGACCTATTCCGATGCGGACGCCAAAGAAGTCACCGAACTTCAACTGTCTGTTAAGACACTGGTTGAGGAAAAACTCGCCAGCTTCATCACCGGTGATTCCGATATTGATGCTGAGTGGGATACCTACCTGGCAACCTTGGACTCACAAGGGTTGCCGCGTTTGCTTGAAATTTCTCAGAAAGCCTATGAGGCTGTGAAGGGTTCGAGCTAACCGTTAATGGGTTTGGTGGATGAGAACGGGTTATGCGGTTCCTAAAATGGCACATTGACCCGCCTCATCCACCCCGTGACATTCAGCGAAAATGCCACACGGTTATTATAACGAGGTTTTGATGTTTTCATGCTTCAAACAGGCGGTCTTACATGATTTGTGTAAGGCCGCCTGTCAATATCCTAATAAATTGACATTTGGTTACACGTCCCATCGGGTCGAAAGCAGGATTGCGTCTAGCTTACAAGGCTTTATTCATTTTGCGGAAGTGCTTATCTTCCCGCAGCTTTCGGCAAACTACGATGTCGGCTTACACTGAAGAAAGGTTCTACCTTGGCTCTACAAGCATCCGCTAAAGGATTAAGTAATTTTCAAGACATCCGCTTTGGGATGTTTATTCATTGGGGACTCTATTCGATTATCGGCAAGCAGGAATGGGTCATGCACACCGACCGCATTCCCGTCCCTGAATACGAAAAGCTCGTGCCGCAGTTCAACCCCGTGAAATTCAATGCCGATGAATGGGTGAGCATCGCCGCCGACGCCGGACAAAAATACATCGTCCCCACCACCCGTCACCATGACGGATTCAGCATGTACGACACCGCGCTCAGCGATTATAAAGTGACGAATTCGCCCTTTAAACGCGACCCCATCCGCGAACTAGCCAATGCCGTTGCCAAGCGCAGTGACATCAAACTCGGCTTCTACAACTCGCTGCTCGACTGGCATCATCCCGCCTACCGTTTCCGTGAACAAAGCGGCCTCGCATGGTCGGATTATCTCGATTTCTTGCATGGACAGGTGCGTGAACTCTGCACCAACTTTGGTGATATCGCCTGCATCTGGTTTGATGGCGATTGGCCGCACCATGCCCTCGAAGAAAGTAATGCCTATTTTGCAGCCGGTGGCTCATTCGAGTACGACAAACTCTACGGTATGATCCATACCCTACAGCCGGACGCGGTGGTCTTGAATAACCGCCACGAAGACCCGCTGCCCGGTGAGGATATTCAGGGCTTCGAGCAGGATTTACCCGGCGTAAACACAGCCGGATTTAACACCACCGTCATCTCGCCGCTGCCGCTTGAAGTCTGTATGACCATCAACGATCATTGGGGCTTCAGCGCAAATGATCACAACACCAAATCCACGCGCCATCTCGTACATCTTTTGGTACGCAGCGCCAGCGCCGGAGGCAATTATCTGCTCAATGTCGGGCCAACCGCCCTGGGCGAAATTGTCCCAACCCATGCCGAGCGGCTGCGTGGGGTAGGCCAGTGGTTGAAATCCAACGGCGAATCGGTCTATGGAACGCGCGCCGGAGCAATTGCCCCGACCGCCGCTACCGTCAGCACCCGCAAAGGCGATACCCACTACCTGCACGTGCTGGAATACACCAGTGATTGTGTCACCTTACCAGCCATTCCCGACACCGTGACCAAAGCCCGTTTGCTGCATAACGGCGCGGCCATCACCATCGATAAGGTCGATAATAAAGTCATGCTCTGCATACCCGAAGACCAGCGCGACCCGTTTGATACCGTCGTCGTCCTGTCCTAATCTTGCCGTTGCAGTAAACAGGATACCGCAATGTAGGGGCACACCATACTGTGTCCGCGACGCCAAATATGATGTATCCCCATAAATCGACTAAAAAGTCTTTCGCCCTCCCTCGTTTACGGGGGAGGGTTGGGGTGGGGGTTTCTCCTGCCGCCACCAACACCAGCCTCATACCATCTATTAAATCCGCTTTTATTGCCTAACCCGATGGAAACAATAATGACAAAACAAGCCTCTGAAAAAGGTCTCAATTGGTTTCAAGATATTCGCTTCGGCATGTTCATTCATTGGGGACCGACCGCCGTGGCCCCGCGTAACGACTGGCTGATGCATGCCGAGCGTATTGCGCCCGCCGAATACGAGAAAATTTCAACACGCCTCAACCCGACCAAATTCAACGCTGATGAATGGGTCAGCATCGCCGCCGATGCAGGGCAGAAGTACATCGTCTTCACCACCAAACATCATGACGGCTTTAGCATGTACGATACCGCCCTCAGTGACTACAAAATCACCAGTTTCACACCTTTCAAGCGTGATCCGGTGCGCGAATTGGTCGAAGCCTGTGCCAAACGCGGGGATGTAAAAATGGGCTTTTACCATTCGCTGCTGGATTGGCATCATCCCGCCTACCGTTTCCGTGATCAAAGCGGCCTCGCATGGTCGGATTACATTGCCTTTATGCACGGGCAGGTACGCGAACTGTGTACCAATTATGGTGAAATCGCCTCTGTCTGGTTTGATGGGGATTGGCCCAACCACAAATTCAATGAAACCGATTCATACTTCTTGCCCCCTCAGGGCGAATCTTTCGAGTACGACAAGCTCTACGATATGATCCACACGCTTCAGCCCGACGCCGTTATCGTCAATAACCGGCATTCAGATCCACCACTTCCGGGCGAGGATGTGCAGGGCTTCGAGCAGGATCTGCCCGGTTTGAACACCACCGGCTTCAACTCGCCGACCATCTCCGACGCACCGCTTGAAGTCTGCATGACCATCAACGATCACTGGTTCCATATCGCCAACAGCATCAACTACAAATCGACCAGGCAGTTGGTCAGTTATCTCACGCGCAGCGCCAGCGCCGGTGCGAATTATTTACTCAATGTCGGGCCGCTTGAAACCGGTGAAATTGTGCCGGTCCATGCCTCCCGCTTGCGGGGTGTCGGCGCGTGGCTCAAACAAAACGGCGAGTCGATTTACGGCACGCGCGCGGGTGTCATCCCGCCCACCGCTGATGTGGTCAGCACCCGTAAAGGTGATATCCACTATCTGCACCTCTTAGAGCATAAGAGCGACGCCCACACATTGACCGGCGTTCCCGATACCATCAAACAGGCGCATTTGCTCAGCAGTGGGGCAGATGTAGCCATCGAACGTCAGGCTGATAAAGTCGTGGTGATCGTGCCGGAAGCCCAACGCGATCCCTTGAATACCGTCGTCGTCCTATCGTAAATAAAACGAATGGGTTTACCCTCTGCCCAGAACTAGCAGAGGGTAAGCGTTGTACTGAACTTGCCGCAAAGTAGGCGCTGTAGCGGGCGAGAATAAACCCACCCTAATCCTCGTCATCGTTGATGAGGAAATCGTCTAAATCATCCTCATCTTCTTCATCCTCGTCTTCATCGTCATAATCATCATCGTCGTCTTCATCGTCTTCATACAAAAAATCGTCATCATCATCGTCAATTTCAGCGCCGTTGTCTTCAATCTCGTCGTCATCCTGCGGCAGCACAGGGCTGCGGCCAGCCCGCGACAGGGTCATTGGCTCGACCTTAACCAGCGGCACCAAAGAGGGGAAAGCAGGAACAGAAGCAGGTGATAATGAGAAGTCCATAAACGGAGTCTTTCTTCCCTGAAAAGAGGAGGGCTATTGGTCTCTCAAACCAACGTACAAAATAGAGTGTGATCGACAGTATAAACCATAAATCGTTCACGCCCTCAAATCCAATTTCAAAAAATAACCGTCTGGTTTGACGTTCGCCTAACCTACGGGATAGCCTATACGCTCCGCTGCGTGGCACGCTCCATTGTCTCAGAGTATAATTTATTCACTTAGAAACATCGACGCTGACACGAGAGGACAGGAACTATTCGAGTAGATTAGCTGCAACCGCACATCTATTGGGATCCGAACTTATGGCAACGCATCAGTTCCCACACTATGCGACACCTTTTGTGGGCAGGTTAACCGAGCTTGCCGAGATTACCGACCGCCTCAACGATCCCGATTGTCGCCTACTCACCTTAATCGGTCCCGGAGGCATCGGCAAGACGAGGCTTGCCCTTCAGGTAGCCACGAACAACACTGCCCACTTTGCCGACGGGGTCTATTTCGTACCTTTTCAATCCCTCAATGCATCCGAATTCATGATCCCCGCCCTTGCTATGGCCGTTGGTTTTCAGTTCTACCCGACCAGCGATCCCAAACAACAACTGCTCGACTATTTCCACGAAAAAACGTTCCTTCTGGTACTCGATAACCTTGAACATTTGATGGATGGCGCTGGCTTATTTTCAGAAATTCTGACGGCTGCCACCAACATACGGATACTCGCCACGTCCCGCGAACGCTTAAATCTAATTGAGGAATGGGTTTTTGACGTGCGCGAACTAAACTATCCGACGAACGAGGCTGAAACAGACATCGAGTCATTTGATGCCGTGCAATTATTTTTGCAGCACTCTCGCCGGATGCAAGCCAATTTTGCCTTGACATCGCTGCAAAAACCGGCTGTAATCCGCATTTGTCGGCTGGTCGGCGGGATGCCTCTGGGCATCGAATTGGCGGCGGCATCCGTGCGTGCACTCTCGCTTGAAGAACTTGCCCACGAAATTGAACACGGTCTTGATATTTTAGAAACCCCAACCCGCAATATTGAACCCCGCCATCGCACCATGCGCGCCACCCTTGATCCCATGTGGAATGGACTGCCTGCGGAATATCAAAATGTGTTTAGGAAACTGTCTGTATTTCGGGGAGGCTTCCGGCGCGAGGCAGCCCAGGCGGTGACGGGCGCACCCCTGCACATGCTGTCTGTTTTGGTGGATCGATCCCTCGTGCATATGGATCAAAATGGGCGCTACCATCTCCACGAATTATTGCGGCAGTACGCCGATGAACGCCTCCGTGAAATAACGGGCGAGTTGCAGGCAGTACGCGAACAGCATTGTCGCTACTATATGACCTTTCTGGCCCAGAATGAGAAAAGCCTCGAAAATAGGCGACAAAAAGAGGCATTAGCCGAGATTCAGCACGAAATCGACAATATTCGTGCGGCGTGGAATTGGGCGGTCGCTCGCAAAGATGTGCTGGAAATCGACAAAGGGAGTCGTGCGCTCTGGTTTTTCTACGACATTCGAAGCTGGTATCGGGAGGGTGAACAAGCCTTTCGGACAGCGACGGAAGCATTGAAGTTGAATGACGAAAATGAAGAAAAAAGCGTTGTCCTTGGGAAGATTCTTGCCTGTAATGGCGGCTTCTGCTTTTCGTTAAACATGGGCGAGACTGCCCGCAGCTTGCTTGAAGAAAGTCTGTCCATTCTTCGTCAGCACAATGCTCATGCCGAAACCGGTTTTGCGCTGCTACGCTTGAGTGAAGTCGCCATGTTCTTGGAGGGCAATGACTTGGCCGCTCAAGACCATCTTCGCCAGAGCCTCGCCCTCTTTCGGAGCGTAAAAAACCAATGGGGCATAGCCTATAGTCTTCGCTGGCTCGGTTTTGCAGCCATTAACCTGGGTGAATATGAACAAGCTCGACAACTGAGCAAAGAAAGCCTGATACTCTACGAAGAAAGTGGTGAGCTGCTAGGAAAAGCGCTCGCGCTTGCCGTCAGCGCACTTAGCGCACTTGAATTAGGAGAATACGAATCGGTACGACAAATATGCCCCGAAATCCTGGTACTCCATAAAGAAATTGGCCTGCGCTGGAACACAGCCTTTGTGCTGAACATGCATGGCGCTGCCGCCTGCGGGTTGGGGAATTATGTAGAGGCCAAACACTACTTATATATAGCGCTGAAAGACGCGCTTGAAGTTCAGTTTGCGCCATATGTGCTGCAAAGCCTATTGGAAACAGCCAACTATATGCTTGTAACTGGCAGCAGCCCGAAGGGATTACAGATACTGTCATTTTTGCAAGAGTATCCTCTACCACCCATAAGAGGTAAACGCCCTGTCAATCGTCTAATTGCCAAACTTCAAGGCGAACTAGCTCCAACAGTATTTACAACCGCACTGGAACAGGGCAAAACACTGGATTATGAAACAGCCATCCAAACCTGCTTGGATTATATGCATCCCTCTTTTGAAGCACCCTTTATGCTTAACGAGCGCGAACTGGAGATTTTACGTCTGGTCGAGATGGGATTTTCTAACCGCGAAATCGCCCAAAAACTCATTTTCTCTGTCGGCACTGTCAAATGGTATGTCCACCAAATCTACAACAAACTCGGCGTCGGCAGCCGAACACAGGCTATTGCCCGCGCCCGTGATCTAAAACTCTTGCTGTAGCCGTTCCTCAAACCTTATGTACATCTCGGGGTCATAGCCCCACTGTCCATTATTATCATCCAAAGATGAGACTCAACCCCTTTTACCTATCCAAAGATAGGTGACACTCCACCCTATTCACTTATATAGTCGAAACAAGCTCATAAAATATTTTATGAGGCAATAAAACTTTCGAAAAATGTTATTAGGGGGAGATTGATACTATGGCTGTTAATCAGACAGTAAAATCGGGCACGATTAGCGAAGCGCAAGCACAGGCACTGCAGGCCAATCTGCGTGGACAGCTCATACGTCCGGGAGATAAAAATTATGATGAAGTACGCAGCCTTTACAACGGTATGATCGACAAGCATCCAGCGCTCATAGCCCGCTGCGTCGATGTAGGAGATGTGATTCAATGTGTAAAATTCGCGCGTGAAGATCATATCACGCTGGCTGTTCGCGGTGGTGGACACAATGGCCCCGGCTTAGGCATGTGTGATGATGGGCTGGTGATTGACCTCTCACTCATGAAGGGCGTTCGGGTTGATCCAGTTGCAAAATCGGCACGTGTTGAAGGCGGTGCCACATGGGGCGATGTCGATCATGCGACCCATGCCTTTGGCCTCGCGACACCCAGTGGCATTATATCGACTACCGGCGTCGGTGGGCTGACTCTGGGCGGTGGGTTAGGGCATCTGGCACGTACCTGTGGCCTGACCATCGACAACTTGCTGGCGGTTGATATGGTGCTGGCGGATGGACGTTTTGTGACGGCCAGCGCCGACGAAAATCAAGACTTATTCTGGGCGGTGCGCGGCGGCGGTGGTAACTTCGGTGTGGTCACTTCATTTTTGTTCCGGTTGCACCCCATTGATACCGTTTACGGTGGGCCGATGCTCTGGCCGCTTGAACAATCCGCCGAAGTTTTACGCTTCTACCGCGACTATATCGTGAATGCACCGGAAGAGATGAACGGTTGGTTCGCCTTTCTGACGGTTCCGCCGGGAGCGCCATTCCCCGAAAATCTTCATCTCAAGAAAATGTGCGGTATCGTCTGGTGTTATACCGGCCCCTTGGACAAAGCCGAAGAGGTTTTCGCCCCCATCCGCAAGTTTGGGCCGCCAGTGCTGGACTTCGTTGGGCCGCTGCCACACCCCGCGCTCCAAAGCATGTTCGACCCCATCTACCCCAAAGGAATGCACTGGTATTGGCGAGCTGATTGGATAAAAGAAATCAGCGAGGAAGCCATCGCCGAACATGTGAAACACGGTTCGCAGCTCCCGACCATGCACTCTACCATGCATCTCTATCCGATTAGCGGTGCGCCCCATCGTGTCGGCCAAAAAGATACAGCTTTCAGCTATCGTGATGCCAATTGGGGCATGGTAATCGTCGGCGTTGATCCTGACCCCGCCAATAATGACAGGATGATTTCATGGGCCAAATCATATTCCGAAGCGATGCACCCTTACTCAGCCGGTGGCGCTTATATCAACATGATTATGGATGAGGGACAGGAACGCGTGGAAGCGGCTTATCGCGATAACTATAAACGCCTCGTTGAAATCAAAACCAAGTATGATCCGACCAATCTCTTCCATGTGAATCAGAACATTAAACCAAGAATCTAAATCGATTACAGGGTAGGGGAATCCATAAATCATTCTCCTGCCCGTATTCAGCGAAATTACGCCTCCTATCCAACCTCAAAAACCGTTAAGCACATAACCGCCAACTTTAACAACCATCTATAAACACCCCCTTCACTACATTAGGTTGATACAGGCCAATTAGCAGTGAAGGGGTAGGGCGATGACAGAAAAAAGATCGAAAGGTACTGCTGAAAAAAGTACGTTACTGGTTCATCCGGAACGGGAACGCAGCCATTTCAAAGCGCTCCTGTTAAGCAATCCCAACTACTTCGGTAATCTGCAATCCAGCAAACTTAAGCCGGTCAAGGTTATTGCATCCAACAAAACCTACGAAGAACTGACCTGTCTGGGTTTCAATCCCGAATTCAACCGCTTGGAGGCCACCCTCCGCATCAAGCAGAATGTCGGTTACAACGGCGATCTGTGTAGCCTTGGCTCATTCGAATACGTCCGTTTTTACCTGTCCTATGACAACGGCCTCACTTGGGACGATCAGGGCTACAGCACCCTCAACGTCCATGATATGACCGGCATCAAACCGTTGGATTATGCCGTTATCCACGACATTAATCCTAAGAAATTCAACTGCGAAACACCCAATCTGCCGCTGGTGCGCGCCATCCTGTCGTGGAATACGCTGCCACCCGCCAACACGCCCAATTACCATCCGGTTTGGGGCAATGTCGAGCAGGTTCGCATCCAGATTGAACCCAAGCACATTTTCTGGTGGGGTGATCTGGTCGAACAGTTGCAGCTGCCCGAATTCACTAAACCACTGTTCGAACTCTCAAATCCAGTCGCGGAGGTAGACCCACCGCCCTTGAATGTCGGCGAACTGCACGCCCTTTATCAAAAAATGGATGTGCCAGTACACCGTTACGCCTTCAACTATCTCTCACAGATGGTCAGCAATCACGCCGGACAAACCTTCGCCTCCAGCGCATCCTTAGCGAGCATCGCCAGCAAAGTGGATCTGTCCAAAGCCATCGACGCACTTCTCAAAGTGGATGGAGATACCAGCTATGAGCAGTTGACCTGCATCGGCTTTAACACCGATCAGGATATGCTCGAAGGGATCATCAAGGTCAAGAAACCCAACGGTTATTCCGGTGGATTATGCTCGGCGGGCAGCCGTGAATATGTCGCATTCTGGGTGGATTGGGGACTGGGTGGCGGTTGGGCATATGCTGGCGGTACCTCGGTCAAAGTCGTCGATCTCGGCGCATCCTTCCCCAAGGATGAGCTTTATTACGCGGTCTTCCTGCCCATCAAAACAGCCGAATATCAGCAGGCTTGCGAGAAGGGTGCTAAGATCATCAAACTGCGCGGTATTCTCTCGTGGGCTACGCCACCCAGCGCCACCGATCCCAACTATGTACCCACATGGGGCAACCGTCAGGACACCCACATTCAATTGAAACCCAATACCGGCGTCAAGGTCGGCGAACACGTCGCGGGCATCGAAGCCATCAACGTCATTCCGGTCGGCTTCATCGACGGAAATGGTTACGTCAACGGCGATCTGAACGGCGCTGCCCCCGGTGGAGAAATGGTCGATGTACCCTTTGGCGGTCTTCTGGAAATCACTGGCAAGATCACCGATTTTCCGCCGGATGTTTTCGGGGGTGGAGGAACGCCCTTCAAGTTCAAAGTGTTGACGCGCCAGATCAGTCCAATCATCGGCACGTGGCATCCGGTTACCGACACGTTCTACGTCGGCATCACTGAATACATCAACAGTATTCCATCGTCACTGCCGCTTACCAAGCAGGAAGTGGATCTCAACGGCTGGTATACCCTGCGGGATGACGCGGGTGGCGGGCCAAATCCGCTGCGCTCGGTCAACAATAAGCGTCTGGCCGTCTGGAACACCAACGGTCTGGAAGGCATCTACCAGGTCAAGATCGAGGCGCAAGACCCGACCACGTTGGCCTCATGGGTGAGCAACGTCGTCAATGTCCATATGGATAACACCACGCCAATCATCAATAACTTCGAGATCACCTCCGGCAGCGGCGACTGCGGTGACTTCACGATGGGTGATATCATCGAAGGCACGTACTCGGTCAGTGATAATCATTTCTCAGCAATGTCCTTCGAGATTATTCCGGCGTTGGGCGGCAGCTTTACCGCACCGCTGCCCGCAGATCGTCTCTTCACCGGCTTGGGCGGCAACGTCCCGACCGGCGGCGGCTCCGGTGTCTGGAAGCTCGATACGGCTGGAATGCCACGCTGCGGTTACGCCCTGCGCTACCACGTGGCTGATCGCGCCATCGTCGGCTACTACAGCGACGGTATCAACTTCACCGTCAGCTACACCGCCCACACCAATTCTAAGGATGTCGGCCTCTGCCTGCGTGAAAGCTAACCTCGCATAAAGCGCTGTCTGCAAATGGGGAGTAATTAAACCTGCTCCCCGTTTGCATCATATGGGTCACGTCTGTGCGTCCTCCGGATTCTCGTAGAGATGGGGCAGTGCCGGTTAGCAGGTTTTTCGTGTTTGACCCCGTTTATCAGAATGACATTCGACACTACGCAACAACCGGTAATTTGCTATACGATAATGTCAAGTAACATAAAGTAGCACTTGTCCGAGGGCAAGCGGGCTGTTATCCATCGTAGATACATCAGAATATTGCATTGAGAAGCAAGGCGTTATCCATAACAGCGGGTGACGCCTTTTTATTTGTCGAATAAGTCCGCGTTTTGAAAGGAGAAAGGTTATGAAATACAGCATTCGCTTCATCCACGTGGGGCTTCTGATGATTGTCGTTCTCGTCGCTGCCGCATTACTGATCACTCCTGTGTCGATAGTAAGCGGCCAAACCGCCCAACCAGTGAAGATGGAGATTACCGCTTACGAAGGCAATCCGATATTGACGAAAGGGAAAGCTGGTGACTGGGACGCTGGCTTTGTATTTGCTGGAAATGTGATCTACAAAGACGGGCTGTATCACATGTTCTATACAGGTGGTGAGAATTTCGCGGTTGTCACGAGTCCTCGAGCGATTGGTTATGCCACGTCCAAAGATGGTCTGACTTGGACAAAATACGAGAACAATCCAGTATTGAGAATGGATCCCTCAATTTCCAGGGAAGGTGTTCCCCACGCCGTTCCTGTTGTCGACGGTGATATGTGGGCACTTTATTTTAACGACAGGGTCGAAGTGAACGAGTCGCAATTTATCTTCCGGGCTACTGCCGCATCCCCCACAGGTCCTTGGACTATAGACAAACAGCCTGTGCTGCAAGTAGGTGGCATCAGAGATTGGGATCGAGTAATCGACATCCTCACGGTTTTACGTATCCCAGACCAATATGTGCTTTATTACACCCCCAAAGCATTTCCTGCAATGGGTATGGCGACCTCGCCTGATGGTATTACTTGGACAAAGCATAATGATCCAACAACGACCAAACCACCATTCGTTAACAGTGATCCTGTGTTTACCGCTGGCGAGGCCGGCACATGGGATAGCAGTTCTGTCATGCCCACTGTACTTTGTTCGGATCACGGCTGGGAAATGTTTTATGATGGATCAAACGATGGCGGTAATACCTGGAATCTGGGGTATGCTACCAGCCCCGACGGCATCACATGGAACCGTTTTGGCGACAACCCTGTAATGACAAGTCCATCGGAATACAGATTCAAGCTTGAGGGCGTTTTAATCGTCGACAACAAATACTATATTTACCATGATATGTTTTCATCTTTGACAAGCTCGGATATAGGCGTCGCAATTGGGACAGTGACGTACAAGTAGGGGCGAAGCACATCATGCAGAATCAGCATGGCATAATGAACTCCCCTACATAACAACAAACCCATCTCAAAAAGCTTTGAAGTCGCTTGAGCAGGCTCGTCTGGTGATTAGCGAAGAGCTGTGCGTCCTCCGGCGTATCTCCTCCGAATTCTCGTAGGGGACGGTCTTTGACCGTCCCACAGGCACATTCTACGCCTCACTTTTGATCGCCATCAGAGTCAAACGCTGCGCTCCCAGACTGAATGCCTTACCGCTTATCGTGTCATAAGCTGCAAAATGGTTAAATCCAATACGCTCAAGCAGTTGGCACAATTCATGGTAGGTATAGATGCGCATCGAGAGAGCTTCGTTTTCAATTTTTTCGGTGGATTGGTCAACAAATAGCCATGTACTTTCCAGGCGGCTCGTCGTGTGGTCAAAATGCCGCTTCTCAAGATGCAGCAGATGTTCTTCGATAAGCTGCCAGGTATTGGCGGGCTGAAAATTCAAAAGTAAGGTTTCGATAATGTGGTTCTCTATGATCAAGCGGCCTCCCGGTTTAAGCGCTTGATAGATTGCCTTTAGCAAATCCTCATTCCCCATTTCGTCGAATATTCCGAAACTTCCCCAAACACAATATGCCGCATCAAAAGAATTTCCCCACGGGAGATCGCGCATATCACGTTCTTCAAACTGAATATCGAGCTTTTGTTTTGCTGCGTTAGCGCGGGCGATGTCCAGAAGCGGTTTAGTTATATCAACCCCCGTCATCTGATAGCCCCGTTTTGCCATTTCAATGATGTGTCGACCTTCACCACATCCTAAATCGAGTACCCTTGCTTCAGCCGGAAGTTGAAGCAGTTTGAGCATAAAATCGACTTCTTCAGGAGTCTGTTTTCTACCCACAGCTTCACGGTGGAAGTCGACGTAGTGACCGGAATAGAATGTCTGCCACCATTCATTCTGATAGGACATCGTGTTTAGCCCTTTCTTGATGCCATTAACCAATCGGGCCTATCTAAAATCGGGTCGAATTTCTACGCCTCAGCAAAGATGTTTACCCAGTCAGCGCAGTCTTGTCTGCCGCCAATGGATTCGAAGTCGCTTGAGCGGCCTATATGTCTTTACTTTTTAATATAGTCATAGCTAACCAGGTGAATTTGTGTAGGGCTGAGGCGTGTGTCACGCGACGTAGGGTTATACCCCATGATTTGCGACAAGCAGTTTTACCCATTCGAGCGAGGTGGTTTTGAACCGCCATGTGAAATCGGCAATATGAGCGAGGTTTTTTGTCGACCTGTCGAACATGGACATTCATTTCGGTCACATCGCTCTCCTATATGGGTATAACCCTATGTCGTAATTTGGGGCCAAACCCTACAGCTTGTAACACACGCCTCATCCCTACGAAAGACATCTGGTTATTTGTCGTATCACTAAAAAGCTGAACCACCGTTTAGGGTGGTGCTTGTCGAGGTAAGATTGCATTAAGTGGTGAGGGAAACGATTTGCTGAATGTACCCCACCCCCGACCCACATCAGCAACGTTCGCAGGCTCCCTCTGCTGATAGCCGAAGCATCAGGGAGGGGAGAAAATACAAGATTCGGGTGCTAAAAATGACTGTTTTTCGGCTAGAAAATATTTCCACCGTTTAGGGTGGTACTACCCCAACCGAGCTTATTACTATATTGTAGAATAAAAGTTCGATGATTGTCAACGCGATTCAGTTCGAGTTTCCAAACTTTTTGTCCGGTTGAGGCCACGATTTTTATGAGGGAAATTCGTTAGGAAGTGCTCATTAGTCGGTGCGCCATAACCGGACAAATATTGTACCCTCGTTATTTTTCAACCTGACCCAGAATCACCCGTTCAGCATTTTTGGAATACACCTTTTGCAGAACATCGTCCGGTAGATACAAGCCATAGATCTGCCAGCGCCCCTGACGTGGGGTGTCTCCTGTGCCATAGCTGAAATACTCGTCATCCGTTTCCAGAAAACGATAGTAGGTTGGATTAACGCGTTCCTCGACGGGGCGATCGGTTCCAAACAGGATACGGTCGGGATATTTCAGAAAGAAACGGCGGGCGCTATAGGGCTGGCGTCCGAGTTCTGCCACACGCTCACTAATGTCCACAAAGAAGTTTGGGCAGCGGTCGAGCAAATTCCCAACCCACTCTAGATTTTCGGCATAACAACCGAGATGTGCGCCAACAAAGATCGTTTGCGGATGGCGTGCCACCAGATTGGCGAATGCGTTCAAGATACTCATGAAGCCGGGGAAGGGCGGGCTAGGAAACTGCCAGTCGGGGTTGGCATGCAGTTCTTCCCAGCGTTCGTTGCGGTTATCGACGGGATCGAAGAAGGCAACGGGATCTGCAATGTGAATGGTGACCGGCAGCTTGAGTTCGCCTGCTGTCGCCCAAACCGGATCCAGACGGGGATCATCGACTGCGACCAGATTATTATGCTGGTCACGCACTTGAAGCCCCAGCGGTTTCCAAATTTTTAACCCCTGAGCCCCACGCGCTGCCTGCTGACGCAGACGGTCTGCCGCCCATTCACCGAAGCGGTCACCATGATCCGCCCATTTTTCCCAGGCGACACCGCCATAAACGCGAAACCGATCGGGCGCTGCGGCTTTGAAGTGATCGAGATGTGTTTCGAGGATATTTTCACCCCAACCGCCATCAAGATCAACATAAACACGCACATCTGCCTCATCGAGAATATCGAGCAGCTGCGACACGGGACGCTTATCCCAACCGCCGAAGCCTTCCAGCGACAGATGATTATGGGCATCAATCACAGGAAAGCGTGGTTTCTTGACGGGCGTTACTTTGGTGACGAGTTTGGAAATCGGTTTGAAGTCACTCAGCGACAAATCAACAGAGTTAGTCATGGTTCACAACCTTTTGTTTAGGCGGTTAAAACGCGAATACCCCGCTCTTGAAGGGCGGAGGTGAATTCTGGCGGTGTTTGCGTATCCGTCACAAACGTATGGATTACTGAAAGGGGAGCCAACAGGACACTGGCGATACGTTCACATTTTGTATGGTCAGCCACCAGAATGACCTCGCGGCTAATGCTCAAAATTTTGCGATCGGTTTGGGTTTCCCCCAGATAATCGTTGGTGATACCGGCTTCCAGATCAATTGCTCGAATGCCGAGGATTACTTTATTGACGCGCAGTTCATTCAAGGCGAGTTCGGTGAGGTGTCCAATAAACGACTGCTCGGAAGCACGCAGGATGCCGCCGAGCGAGACGAGTGTCATCTCGGGAACCTGTGCCAGCATGTTCATGACCAGCAGCGAATTCGTCACAATCGTCAGCCCGCGATGCTGGCGCAGGTTGCGCGCCACTTCGAGAACGGTGGTGCCGCTGCCCAGAAAGAGTGTTTCGCCATTTTCTATCAGTGCGGCAGTGGCCTGACCAATCCGCTGCTTTTCGGCTTCCTGCATCGCTGAGCGTGTCGCAAAAGGGGGTTCGGGTGGCGCACTTTTAACAGCCAGAGCACCACCATGAAAGCGCCGTAGGTGCCCGCTTAACTCCAGCGCTTCAAGATCGCGCCGGACAGTCGCCGGACTCACAAGAAATTCTTCGCAAATTTCTGTAATAGTCACGCGTTCATGCGTTTCAATAAACTGGAGCAACCGCTCACGGCGTTCCAGTCCCGAAAAAATAACAGGTGTTGTCATATTGTGCTGCTCACGAATAGATCCTGATCCTGCACAGGTGTAGCATAATGCTCAAAAATAATCAATATTGCTCATATTTGCGTGAATGAACATGAGTGGTTATGATTGTTTTGTTCAATAAATAGTCGAAACGCCTTTTAACATCCCAGCACTGAAGACATCATTAGTGCTCTAATTATATATGCAGTATGAAAGGTACCTATGACTGCGGAGCGTGGTTCATTTACCTTTGCGGAAATTTCCAGCCAGCCTGACATCTGGCGTGACGCAATCGCTGCGTTTCACCAGCAGGCAGACGCGCTAAAAACGCTGTGGAATAAAGGCGGCTTTGACTCTGTCCTCTTTACCGGCTGCGGTTCGACCTTCTATCTGGCCCATGCTGGTGCAGCGCTCTTTCAACAACTCACTGGCATTAATGCCCGTGCTTATCCTGCCTCAGAAATTGTCTTATTCCCCGATCTGGTTTTTCCAACCCATAATCGTCCGCTGCTGATCACCGTTTCCCGTTCCGGCGAAACTACTGAAACCGTGGAAGCGGTGCGCGTTTTTCGTAAGCATTCCAACAATTCAGTGATTGCGGTCACGTGTGGCAGCCTTAGTACGCTCGCCACACAAGCCGATCTCTCCTTTGCCATTAATAGCGCTCAGGAAACCAGCCTCGCGCAAACCCGATCATTCGCCAGTATGTTGATCGTCATACAGGCTATTGCGGCTGCCACCGCGCAACGCAGCGACCTCGACTCGCTTAATTTACTGCCGCCGATTGCCAGCCGTTTGCTGAGCGATTATCACGCCCTGGCACAGCGGCTTGGTGAAGATCAGCAGATTGAACGCTTTTTCTTCCTCGGCTCCGGCGCGCACTTCGGCATCGCCTGTGAAGGTATGCTCAAGATGAAGGAAATGTCGCTCTCCTACAGCGAAGCCTTCCGCACACTGGAATTCCGTCATGGACCCATGTCGATGGTCAATGAACACGCGCTCATTATCGGGCTGATTTCTGAGGAAGCCCACGCGCAAGAGGCGTCTGTCCTGCGTCAGATGAAGCAACGCGGCGCACAAATTCTGGCACTCTCGGCAGACGACTACGGCCTCGATCTGGCAAGCTGGTCGAATTACGTGCAATTGGACAGCCGTTTACCCCCCTGGGCACGACCGGTACTCTACCTACCCGTTATGCAGCTCATGGCTTATTACCGTGCTATGTCCAATCATCAAAATCCGGATCAACCTGCTAATTTGACGTTCGTAATCTCACTTGATGAGTCAATGACGTAACCCCGAATCGACAAGATCAAGCGCAGGTAAGGGAGGTGAAAGCGCCTAAAGTATCTGTGGAATGGTTGAGGATGACATAAATTAACGAGGAGCATTACAAATGAAGAAACGTGCCTTAATATTCTTATTCGTATTGGGACTGCTGAGCGTGGCTGTCGTCAACGCTCAAACGCCCATTACACTCGTGTACTGGTCGATGTGGAACGAAACTGAAGGGCAAGCGCTGGTCATTCAGGACGCAATTACCAAATTCGAAGCGCAAAATCCGAACATCAAGATCCAAGCTGTTTGGAACGGTCGCCAAAACCAAACGCTGGTGCGTACCGCATTGAGCGGCGGAACAGTCATTGACCTGGTTGATCAGGACGCTGACCAGATCGCCGGTGGTCTGATGCGTGCAGGTTTCGGTCTGCCGTTGAATGATTATGTTGCTCAACCGGCAATGGATCACAAAGAAGCGCTTTCCGATGTATTCCTACCTGGCACACTGGATATGTTCGCGCTGGACGGCAAGATCTACCAAATCCCCTACATCTATAACACCGTGCAGTTCTGGTATGACAAACGTGTCTTCAAAGAAGCCGGTATTGAAATCCCCAAGACGTGGGACGAACTGCTTGCCAGCTGTGACAAATTGAACGCTGCCGGTTACGCGCCCATCGCGGCTGAAGGCAACGAACCGGGCTATTCCGCATTCTATCTGACCGAGATTCTGGCACGTACCAAGGGGCCGGGCTGGCTGCGTCAAGCGGCGGCTGATCCGACAGGCGAAATGTGGCGTGATCCAGCCGTTCTGGATGCCGCCCAGAAGACCCGTCAACTGTGGGACAGCAAATGTGTTCCTCCCGAAACGCTTGGTTATGTCTGGCCGCAAGGGCAGCAGACTCTGGCGCTCGGTACGGCTGGTATGGAATTGGTCGGCTCGTGGCTGCCGGTTGAACTGCAAACGACCACTGACCCCGAATTCCAGTGGGGCGGTTTCAGCTTCCCGGCCATCGAAGGTGGCGCTGGCGCAACCACTGATGTCTATGCTTTGCTGCTGGCCTTCATGATTAACAAAGATACGAAGCATCCTGACGAAGCCTTCAGCTTCCTGCGTTATCTGATGTCCGACGAAATCCAACAGGCCTTTACCGACAAGTCGTTGGTGGGTGTCACCAACAAATACATCGATTGGAATCCGATCATCGCTGACGCACAAGTCACCGCGAAGAATGCGAAGACGACTTACGGTGATGTCGATAACGTGGCCTCACTTTACAGTGAATACCTCAGCACTATTCTCTATCCTGCTTATGTGAGTGTGTGGCAAGGCAAAGTGACGCCTGCCGAATTCAGCGAGCAGATGGCAACTCAAACCAAGGAATACTGGGCGACCCATTCGGCCAAGTAATTCCGTTGCTGGATTTAACTGTTGGGGACGGGCGTTTGCTCGTCCCCACACGATCATGTGTGCCTTCGGGCGGCAGTTCATTATTTATCAGGAACCTGTATGAGAATTTCGAAGCGTTTCATTTTATTTTTCTTGTTTCCTGCTTCGGCGCTGTATCTCGCCTTCTTTTTAGTGCCAACCTTGCAAGCGCTGGTCTACAGTCTATATGACTGGAGCGGCTTCGGGTCGGATATGCGCTTCATCGGCCTTGCCAACTTTCAGGAACTGCTGCGCGATCGGCTCTTTTGGACGAGCATTGGCAATACAGTCGGCATTCTCGTCATCGGCGGCGTGATCATTTTTGCGCTGGCCTTTATTATGACCATGATGATTTCTTCCGGCATTCGCGGGAAGAAGTTTTTTCGCGGGGTGATCTTCTTACCGAACATCATCGCCGTCATCGCTTTGACGACTTTATGGGGCTATATGTATACCCCTAACACGGGTCTTTTGGCGTCGCTGTTCAAGATGATCGGTCTGGACAGTCTCGCCAAATTTACGTGGATGGGGCCGGACACGATCTTTTTTTCCATGATGGTTGCCATCATCTGGATTGAGGTGGGTTTCTACGTTGTCTTGTTACTGGCAGGTGTCGATAAAATTCCACCAGACTTCTTTGAATCCGCCAAGCTCGATGGTGCCAGCCAACTTCAGCAGTTCCGGTTTATCACGGTTCCGCTGCTGTGGGACGTCATCAGCATCGGCTTGGTGTTGTGGAGTATTCACGCCGTTAAAATTTTCGAGTTTCCATTCTCGTTCACGGGGCTTGAACCCAATCCGGCTTCATATACGGTCGGTGTTTATTTGTATATTCTCGGTTTCGGGCAGCGGCAGCCGATCTACCGTCTGGGCTATGCGACCGCCATCGGCGTCATGCTGCTGTTGGTCGTCATTCTTATTGTGCTTGTCATTCGACTCGTGACCCGCCGCGAAACGGTTCAATATTAGAAGGAAAATACCATGACGCAGCGCTCACTTGAAATGAACCGGACGAAGCTATCACCCAAGCCGCGCCGACGGTCAAGCCCGCAGTGGTTCCAGCACATACCCGCTTATCTGCTGCTGGGAGGCTGGTCCCTTTTCACCATTCTGGCGATTTCATGGGTCGCGTTAGCATCGGTCAAGACGAACCGCGATGTTTTCCGCAAACCGTTTGAGATCCCGCTTAATCCGCAGTTCGAAAACTACACGCGTGTGTGGGAAAAATCGCAGGTTGGGCAGAGTTTCATCAATAGTCTGATCCTGGTGAGCATATCGGTCGTATTCGTTTTGCTGGTGTCGGCTCCTGCTGCCTATGTGTTAAGCCGTGCCAAGTTCAGAGGGCGCGGATTGCTCACGATGGTGTTCATCGCCGGAATTGGTATTCCCTATCCGCTTCTATTTATTCCGCTGTTCGCGCTGATGGCAGGACTTAACCTGATCAACACCATGCAAGGGCTGATCATCGTCTATGTCAGCTTATCCATTCCCTTTACCGTCTACATCCTGACGGGCTTTTTCGGCAGTCTGCCTCAAGAGATCGAAGATGCTGCCGTCATCGATGGTTGCAATGATCTGGATGTTTTCCGTAGGGTCATGCTGCCGCTGGCTTCACCTGGTATCCTTACTGCGGCTATTTTCAACTTCATCGCGCTCTGGAACGAGTTCCAACTGGCGCTGATCTTCATTCAAGATCCTAAAATGCGCCCGCTCTCGTTGAGCCTGTATTCTTTGAAGAACGCCATGACTTATTCAGGTGATTGGGCGGGTTTGTTTGCAGGTGTCGTCATTGTGATTGTGCCGACGGTGATCCTTTTTGTCTTGCTGTCTGAGCGTATGATTTCGGGTATCACGCTTGGCTCGGTTAAATAAATTAATCCAATCCCAAAAGCCCGCACCCGTTCATTCGGCTGCGGGTTTTTCAAACCATGAGAAAGACTATATGAGCGAGCTACGCATCGAAAACTGGCGATTCCCTGCTGCGCCTCTTGGTTCAGAAAATCCGCTACCACCCTTTAACCCTCCTAGCCATCAGCCAGTATTGTCGGGCAAGCCGGAAAGTGATCCTGAAGCCGGTTATCTTCCCGACTATCTTCCTTATACAGTGCAGGATGGTTATACACGGCAGCGTGAACTGACTGACTTGAAAGTGGCTGTCCTCGAAAATGACGTGCTACGCGCGACGTTCTTGCTTGAATATGGTGGTCGCTTGTGGTCGCTGATTCACAAGCCGTCAGGACGCGAATTACTTTTCGTGAATCCCAGTTTTCAACCCGGCAATCTCGCCATGCTTAACGCGTGGTTCAGCGGTGGCGTGGAATGGAACATGGGGGTTATCTCGCATACTCCTTTTACCTGCTCGCCGCTATTTGCCGCACGTGTCGAAGCAGCTGATGGCACACCGGTTCTGCGTTTATACGAATGGGAACGCATTCGTCAAGCAGCCTATCAGATCGATGCTTATTTACCTGATGGCTCGACAGTGCTTTATGTACGCTGCCGACTTATTAATCCACACGACCATGCGCTGCCCATGTATTGGTGGTCGAACATCGCCGTGCCTGAACGGAAGGATGTGCGCGTTATAGCACCCGCCGATGAAGCGTATCAGTACGCGCTTTCCGTTTCCAACCTGCGAACCGTTGCCATGCCCGTTGTCGAGGGGCTGGACGTCAGCTATACCACCAACGGTACGCGCGCCGCCGACTATTTCTTTCGCATTCCCGAAAAACAGCGTCCCTGGATCACGGCCCTCGATGCCGATGGTAAAGGGCTGGTGCAAGTCTCAACCGATGTGCTGCGCGGCCGCAAGTTGTTCCTGTGGGGAACAGGTTCGGGTGGCAAACGCTGGCAGGAATGGCTGAATGGCCCGGGAAACACTTATCTGGAAATTCAAGCTGGGTTAGCACCGACACAACTTGAATATGCGCTTATGCAACCCCGCGCCGAAATTGAATGGCTCGAAGCTTACGGTTTAATGGAAGCTGATCCGCAGATTGTGCATGGCGCTGATTGGAATGCGGCACGAGCCGAGGTCGAAGGACACATCGAGCGCATCATTCCGCGAATCGACTTTGACGCAGAACTCCGACGTGGCAGTAGTTGGAAAGACCAACCGCCTGCTGAAATCTTGCAGCGCGGTTCAGGTTGGGGTTTGCTCGAAGCCCTGCGCCGACAAGCATCCGGTGAAAGCCCCTTTGCCGGAACAGGTCTAGATTTCAGCGGCTCATTGGGTAGTCAACAGCAGCCCTGGCTTGAACTCCTGCAAATCGGACTCTTTCCCGACAGCGCTTCCGATGCGCCGACAGCTGGCATCCTGACGCAAACAGAATGGCATACGCTTCTTGAAAACGCGGCCACAAGTGACCCTGCCCCGGGGTGGGAGGCATGGCTGCATCTTGGCATCATGCGCTTGCATATGGGGGATTCAGCCGGAGCGCTTCAAGCATGGGAAACGTCACTTACACGCCAACGGACTCCCTGGGCGCTGCGTAATCTAGCCGTACTGGCACGGCGGCAGGGACAGTTGGACAAAGCTGCCAACTTATATTATGAGGCATACAGCCTGAAACCGGATCTCGTGCCGCTGCTGATCGAAACGGCGCGCGCCTTGATCGACGCGGGACGCTCCGCCGATTTCCTCAGTCTGTTAGCGACAGCCAACGACACCATCCGTAATCATGGGCGTGTCCATCTTTTGGAAGTCGAAGCGGGTTTAGCTGTAGGCGACCTTGAGCGCGTCGGACGTTTGCTAAACGAGGGTTTCGAGATTGTTGATTATCGCGAGGGTGATGAAATTCTCACGGAACTATGGGTGCGCTATCATGTCGAACGCCTCAGCCGCGACGAAAATGTTCCGGTGGATGAAGCGCTCACCAGACGTGTTCACCGCGAATACCCCATCCCAACCTTGTTTGACTTCCGCATGAATGTGCCGGTGATTGACTGATTGTGTATGTCCTGCCGAGCCATTGTCCCGGCAGCCGGAGAACGGGTGAAATACGAGAATCCTTCGCTATCATGTGAGGCTTGAAGTCTATATGGTAGACTATAAAAGTTGTCGGTATTCCTCATGGTCGGACGATTAAGATTTAAGGGGAGTTTCTACTATGACAGCCTCAGATGAGAAGCGCATTACTCACACGATGGAAAAGGCTACTAAGTCCCATATTGAACTCATGAAAGGGTATGTGCGGGACGAGAAGCGCGAATCGCAAGTGTTACGTGTTGTGTCCGGAACTGCGTGGATTTCGCTGGACGGCGAAGATATTGTCCTCAAACCGGGGGAGGAGTATAAGCTATCCCACGGTAAGCATAAAGCACTTGTGTCGCCTGTGACTGATGAACCGCTGGTTTATGAATTTGAAGAGTAATAGACCATTTGAAATAGCTGTTTCACTCCATAGCGGGCAGGTCAGAAATCTCGCCCTACAGAACCAATATGATTTTCAAACGGCTTGTTAGAATCCACAGCCTCACTTATTAATGAAATTAAAAGCCTGGCTGTGTATTGCCAGGCTTTTAATTCTTGCTCACCGGAAAGTTTGATCACGTCGGTAGCAATCTCATTCATGAACACCAGTGTATGGCGAATTGCATCGCGCGAACAGTTCAAAAAGTGCTCACTTTTTACTCAATTTATTCCCATGCTTGATACGGAAGCCCGTGCCCGATCCACATCGGGACTGCGATAGGTGTATTCAGGGATTTGTGCCAGGGTGGACTCGTGCGCCTGGTGCGATTCGAGGCCGTAGAATTTCTGAAAGCTCATAATCAGTGGACGCCATTTGTCAGGATCAACGTGGTTCGGTTCACCATCCATCAAGATGGATTCTTCCAGATGGACACGTTGAATACGCACTTCGAAGCAGACGATGCCGCCGCTTTGTGCTGGATCATCGTCAGCTATGTAATGGGTGGATTCGACGACCGCTTCCATTTGAGCGGGACATTCTAGTATGCGGGGCGGAGCGATGGTTTCCGAGGCAACCGGTGTGAAGCCGGAGATGCCAAATTTGTCCGGCACGTAGCGGTAACCTTTTTTCTCTTTGTAAGTAGGAACAGGGTTGCTGCCGGTGGTCAGGGCGAGGCGATTGACCTGTGATACCTGTTCGACCGAGGGCAAGTTGAGGACGCACTGGCGGGTGCGGAGCATATTTTGTGCCGTTTTGGCTTTGGCACCCAAGCCCAGCATCCCACGCCAGCCGAGCCAAAAAGCCGACGACATGGGGGCGAGGTTATAAGTGCCATCTTCGTTGACGGTGCTGATGACGACGACCGGTGTGCCAAAGTAGAGAATGGCGGGTTCGCTGCTGACGTGCATGATTGTTTACTCCGTGAGGTTTTTCGCTTCAATCAGCAGCATATCAGACCAGTGATGTACACGAACTCCGGTTCTTGTCGTGACATCTTTGGTTTTCATAAACAGGTTCAATATAGTTCTTAAGAGTTCTTTAAGATACTATCTGTTTAGGCTTTTGATGCACGTCACTTGAGAGTAAAAAGGATATTTATGATTGACCCTGATTCGTTTGAGGAGTTCAAAGATCCCGAAACCTACGATTTAGTATGCGACGCCTTTGCTGATGATTATCCGTTTATCGAGCAGTGGGCGAAGACAACCGGCGGGCCGATGCTGGATCTGGCCTGTGGTACGGGACGGATGGCGATCCATATGGCACTGAAGGGTTATCAGGTTACAGGTGTGGATATTATGCCGGAGATGATTGCGAAGGCGAAGCAAAAAACGGCTGACCGTGAGGCTTCGGTTGAGTATGTGGTGTCGGATGCAAGAGACTTCCACCTGAACAAACAGTTTCCGCTGGTTTTCATGCTGATGAATGCTTTTCAATTCTTGCTAGAGCGTGAAGACCATGAAGGTATGCTGGCAGGTGTGCGCGAGCATTTGCAACCAGATGGCTATTTCCTGTTTGAAACGCGCAACCCAAACCCACGAATGCTATTTGAAGTGCGGCATCCTGAAGGTGAACGCTATACGACTGCTGACGGTGGTCAGGTCACGATTACCGATCAAGCGTACTATGATCCGATGACACAGATACAACATTACACCGTCGACTATCAATTTCACTATGCGGATGGGCGACATGAAGCGCGAACTCAGCACACATCGCTCCGCTACGTCTTCCCGCAAGAGATGGAAAGCCTGCTGCACTACAACGGGTTTCGGATACATACGGTTTACGGTGATTGGCAGCTTAACCCCCTCACTGCTGCTTCTCCCGCCATGATCTATGTGTGCCAGAAACGCGCCAGATGATAGAGCAATTGCTATTGTGAACAAACGTTCCGGTGGCTATAATTTATGTTCTATTTCGTCGCTCATTTAGGGACATCATTATGACCGAACTTTCGCAAGCCGCTGTACGGGGTTTGTTGATCGCCGCGCAGGGACTCCAGCAGCAGAAACCACGTAAAGTTACTGAAAAGACTGTGCGCGATACGATCCGGCAGATGCACGTTTTGCAGATTGATACGATCAGCGTGGTGGCACGCAGTCCGTATCTGGTGCTGTGGAGCCGGTTGGGGGATTACGATCCCAGGTGGTTAGAGGATTTACTGGCTAAGGGGCAGTTATTTGAGTACTGGTCACATGCAGCGTGCTTCCTGCCGATCGAGGATTTCGCATATTACTGGCTGGCGATGCGGCGGCGCGGCGGTGATGATTATTATTCACAGCAGTGGTTGAAAGATCATCCTGAGGTGGCTGAACGGGTGCTGAATTATGTACGCGAAAACGGCGCAGTGCGTTCAGCTGATTTCGAGCGGACGGACGGCGTAAAAGGGACGTGGTGGAACCGGAAAGACGAGAAGATCGCGCTGGAGGCGTTGTTCAATGCCGGTGAGTTGATGATTCGCAAGCGGCATAACTTCCAGCGAATCTATGACCTGCGGGAGCGTGTTCATCCTAGTTGGGATGAAACACAAGCTGTGAGCCACGAAGAAATTCTTGAGCAGTTTGTCATGAACAGTATCAAGGCGCTGGGCGTCACCAAGCCGGAATGGATCGCTGATTATTTCCGTTTGAAGAAGGCGGATGTGCTGACTGCGCTTAAAATTCTGGAACAAGAGGATAAAGTCGGGCGCATCGAAGTGGAAGGGTGGAAGACGCCCGGATATTTCCATTTCGACAATGAGGCGATGGTGATGTCGGCGGCCAAGGGCAAAATCCCGATGTCGAAAACCACACTGCTGTCACCGTTTGACCCCATATGCTGGGATCGCAAACGGGCGCAGGATCTGTTCAACTTCGATTATCTGATCGAATGTTATACACCTGCCCCGAAGCGGAAATACGGGTACTTCACACTGCCGATTTTGTACAGGAACCAGCTTATTGGCCGACTTGATCCGAAGGCGCACCGCAAAGAGGGCATCTTCGAGGTGAAGGCCCTGCATCTGGAACCGGGTATAGAGCCGGATGAGGCGATGGTGACTTCGCTCAAAAGTACACTCAAAGCGTGCGCGAACTGGCACAAAACGCCGCAGGTGGTAGTGCGTTGGGCGAACGCGTCGGGGTTAGCCGAACAGCTAGGCGACTGATGACCGTTTCATGACGTCTGAAGCAGACCAAGCTGCACGAGACTCTGGGCAGTGGCGATGATGGCATCTTCTTTGGAACGCGGCGTCCAACCGAGTAGGCGTTTGGCTTTTTCGCTGCTGGCACTGCGCTTCTTACCGAGGTCATGAACAATTTGCGCGGCGGCTGGACTAAACGGCGCGGCAATTCGTACCAGCCAATCGGGCAGTGGTTTGGTCGAAATGCGGCTGCCAGCTTCGCCCATGTGTGCCTTGAGTGTCTGCGCGCCTTCCATGATGGACATGATGCCAGCCGTTGACAAGAAGCGTTCGCCCTTAGCAGCGGAATGGGTCATTGCCAGCAGATGTAAGTCGGCGACATCGCGTACATCTACGATGCCGAAGGATAGGCTAGGTAAGCGCGCCATTTCGCCGCTTAATAACTGCTGCATTACGTGTATGGAACTCGAGTAATCGGGACCCAAAACAGGGCCAAATACACCGACCGGATTGACGACCGAGAGTTCCATTGTGCCACCCTCGTTCTTGATGAAGTCCCATGCTGCACGTTCGGCTAAGGTTTTTGATTTGGCATAGGCGCTGACACCGGGGCCAGTCAAATCCGTCCATGTTTCTTCGGTGAAGGGCTGGTCGCTCGACTTGTGACCGTAACCAATGGCGGCGAACGACGAGGTTAACACGACACGCTTAACACCAGCATTCTGCGCGGCTCGCAACGCACGCAGCGCACCCTCACGAGCGGGGATAATCAGTTCATCCTCATTTTTGGGCGAGACTGAGGGAAAAGGTGAGGCCACATGCAGGACATAGGTGCATCCGTCTACGGCTTCCGGCCAGCCTTCATCGGATGTAAGATCGGCAGCGGCGAATGACAGAGTGTCCCCCGGTTCTACGCCACCCACCTTGAGCATGGCACGCACATCAGGTTCACGTTTGAGGGAACGCACGGTGGTTCGTACCCGATAACCAGCGTCCAAGAGTTTCAAAATGCAATGTGCGCCAATAAATCCCGATCCACCCGTAACAAGCACTAATTCGCCACTCATGCTGATCTCCATCTGTTTGCTGACCGCGTGTTTATCCAGCTTAAAGCTGAAGTCTTATCTTTCACAGGGTTTAAGTATCAAGACTTTACAGCACTTTTAGTTAGAATGCCGCTCGTAATTGGTAATTAGGCTCACCGCGCCATGAGCAGGAAGTTGATCAGCAAGACGATCAGGCTAACTACGAACAGGCCACCGCACACCAGTGGAATCCTGGGTGCAAACCACGCCGGCAAGAACATGTCTGCAATCCAATCGTTACCGGTTGTGTCGCCATACTCTTTAGCCCATTTGGTCAGGGGACAGCGGCGACCGTTGGCGACGAAGACCACGCATTCCAGTACGACAGAGCCTAAGGCGATGACAAGCCAGACATTATAGGTGCGCGTCAGGCCGCAGTAGAGAACCACCAGAATCGCAGCCGACATGAATAGAAAAATAAGTGTGTGGACGGTTTTAATGCCGAACAAGATGCGATGGTTCACCATACACCCGGAATAAGTCGATAGCGAGTTTCTTTTACAAAGCTGTTGTAGCCGGGAAGTTCGGCTTGTAAGGTGCGGTCTTCCATGGCAGTGCGGATAACCATTGTGGCGAAACCTATCACCGCGATGAAGGCAGCGGGCCATGAGCCGAGCGCTAGCGGCATCCCAAGATAGAAGGCAATGATGACACCGGTGTATCCGGGATGGCGGACATAGCGATAGGGGCCGCTGTTTATAACATGATGGTTGCGGTCGTCCTGAATGCGGACTGTGACTTCGAAGTGGCGGTTAACGGCCATTGCCCATGTGGTGAGCGCGAAGCCAAGGAAGATCAAGATATTGCCGAGGATATGCCAGATCGGAGCAATAGGTGCTGTCCAACCGTAGCGAATATCGAATGCGGCCAGCAGGAGCATGAGAATCCACGAGATGCCGTAGATGGATACCAGAATAAAATCCCAATTTTTGTCGTTGGCTTGACGTCTGCCACGCCGGTTGAGCAGTTCGGGATTGCTGCGGATTAACACGATGGTCATCATCAGCCATGACAGCCAATGCACGATATGAAACACCCATCCCCACAGCCAATCGGTGGTCTGGGCCACCGCGAACATGAGCGCAGCAAGCAGGATTGGCGCGATTACCTGCTTAGCGATGGTGTTGTAGCCCCATTTATCAAGATGTACGGGATTTGATTTCATTGGCGCGATCATAAACCACCTCATCAAGAAGGTTTTCTATAGACTGTAGCGCAGACGGCGCGGCATGGCTCCCCACAAATTGGGGGCTGACATGAGATTGTGACAATCATCACATTTATGGTGCTTCCGTTTGTTACATGACGATGCCTTGATTCAGGGCTACCCTCACAATAGGGAAACTATATGCTGCGGCAATCACCGAACGCAGAGGAGCGGTATATGGTTACAGTCCATATCCCTAACCACACCACGATTGACGTTGATCTATGGTATGTTTCCGACCACTCCCCTATGGTGTAAGCAAGCAACGGATTATCCCTTCATCAATAATAGAGACGCTCACCTCAAGGTTTTTTCATCCGGCATCAATCGATAGGAGTTGAAGCCATGATCGCCAAGTACTATAAGCCACCGTACCCGCCCAAATGGATGCTGCAATTACAACTGTTCATGCTGCGCCATCTGAAAACGTCATTCGGTAAGCAGACCATGATTATCACGACAACGGGACGCAAAACTGGACACCAACATTCCGTCCCCATCGGCTGTATCCGTGATGGGGATACGTATGTGGCGATTAACGTGGGTGGTCAATCCAACTGGTATCTGAATGCCGTGAAAAATCCGCATGTCACACTGGAAGTCGAAGGCAAGAAACTGACCATGCGTGCCAAGCCGATTAGCGCGCAATCATACGATGATATTCGCGATGTGTTGTGCGTGATTGAGCACGAACGGCCTGATATTTATGAGGGCATGTTTGGCCTGACGTATAAAGGGCTGTCGGATGAGGACTTGCTCAAGATTCAAAAGCGGGTGGCATTCATGCGTTTTTGTCCTACAAGCAAGGAAACACGCTTGCTTCATTAGTGTGGTGTTTGTTAAGACACGAGGCTGACATGGCTGAAAAAATCGCGGTCGAGTTGGGGAATGTACAGAAAACGCTGTTTTTACCGTTGTGGGGACGGGCGTTTGAGTCGTCCAAACAGACGCCGCTGCTGGTGGATAAAACGGCGGTGGACATCATTAGCAAAGTGGATTATGACTTCGCCACGATTGCCCACAATATGAATGCACTCAGCCAACTGGCGTGGATTATGCGGAGCATCACGGTCGATAAAGTGGTGAAGGAGTTTCTCAGTAAGCATCCTAATGGCACGATTGTAAACATCGGCTGCGGGATGGATACCACATTCGAACGGGTGGATAACGGATCGCTGCGCTGGTACGACCTTGATTTGCCAGACGTCATTCAGTTGAGAAAAACCTTTATTCATGAGAGCGAACGGCGGACATTCATCGCGTCGTCGTTTTTGGATACAGATTGGTTCTCCCAAATCAGTGTCATTGACGGTGTTTTATTCGTCGCGGCGGGTGTGTTTTATTATTTTGAAGAAGCGCAAATCAAAGATTTTCTGATCCGGTTGGCCGACCGTTTCCCCGGAAGTGAGAGCATTTTCGATGTCAGTTCGCCTTACGGGGTGAAGGTGGCGAACCGTGCGGTCATCCGCAACAGCGGCCTGGACGAACGATCATTCCTCAAGTGGGGATTGGACTCAACCGACGTGATTGCGTCATGGGATAAACGCATTCATATACTGGCGACACACTATTATTTTCGTGGGCACACCATTCCACTAGGGTTCCAATACCGGCTGCTAGGATGGGTATCCGACCGGATGCGTGTGCAGTATATGATTCATCTGGCGCTGGGATAGGCTGGTCAGCGCATCAATTCCGGTGCTTTGCGTTTGAGGTGTTCCAAGCCGATGGCCGCACGGCGCACCCTTTCAATACCGCAGTTGATGGCGGCGACTTCCAAATGCTTGCCAGATGGATAGAGCGCGGGTGTATTCCGCAGCCCGAACTTTAGATAAATCGGCGCGGCGACCCGCACCAGATCGGCAATATCATGATGCCGGATGAAACCGCCCACATCATCGGGTGCTTCGACGTAGAAGTCGATCCACGCGTTGGTAGCGGCGCGGATTTCCGCCAGTTCGGGGATGGATAAATCGGAAGGCACATTCAGCGAATTCGCGCCCAACTGCGCCAAAACTGCCGCTGTCGCCGGATTGGATGGTGCGCTGAGTACCGATACCTTGATGATAAAGTCAGCGGGGATTTCGCCTGCGTTACGCTTCTGATTCAACACCGCCAGTAAGCCCACATCGGCGACCAGAATACTTTTCACACCCAACTCGATGGCGCGATAAATATCTTCCAAAGCTTGTGTCAACTGACGCGCCCCACGCAGCGCCCCCTTGAGCGCTCCACCGTTTGAGGCCAGCGCTGCCGCCCCGATGTCGAACGAACCACGCGGCCCGACGAACAAACAGCATTCCACATCACGCGCGGCACACTGCTGCACCATGTCTGTGATTTCGGCGTCCGTCAGCAGTTGGATGCCGCTGCCCTGTGAGATGCGATCAATCGGCACGCTGTATTTGTCGGCCTCCGCGAACACCGCCGCCAAAACCGCTGGCCCTTCGACACTGGGGATTTCCAACCGCCATTTCTTGCCATCGGGGAAGGTCTGGGTGGAGGTCGGAACGTTCAGGACATAGGGAATTTCGGGTACGGTGATTTCTGACATGGTAAAACCTTTGGAATCAGCAGGTGACACGCAGTATATGATAACTCGGGTTCGCGAAATTTCGAGATCGGCAAACGAAGCCGCTGGAAAATTGCGCCATAATATTCTTTTGAATTTAATCTAAATGCTGCTTAATTTTGTCGATTTGATTTCTTACCCTAATTTCGTATTGATTGTCATATTTGTAATTCGACTGACGTATGCTTTGAAGTAGATTTTGTATTTCATTAACCAAGCGAGTTGCTTCCGAATATCGTTGTTGGTTTATTGCTGCATTTGCGGCTGCGACTTCATTTTCAATTAATGAACGTGTTACAAATGAATTGCGTTCAAGTTTATTAAGTATGCTTCTGGATTTATCATATTCTTGCTTACCTGTATATGATCGAGCACGAAGCATTTTCCCAATTATAATATCTCTTTCTTGTTGTGGCTCATAACTGTCCAACTCTTTAACTGCGGCATCGAAATATCGAAGGTTTAAATATACTTCCACAAGTGTTAGTGAAGCCCCTTTAGCACCTGAATTCTTTGCTTGACGAGCATAATCCAGTGCTTTTTGCGGATTTGTATCTTTGAGTAGATTTGCCAGTTGCAAGTACAACTGTCCATTTTTGGTGGGCTGACTAGCTAAAGCACCTTCAAGCATTTCTATAGCTTGAAACGCATTTATTCGCTCTGTTTGTAGTAATACTTGCGCATATAGGCCCTGATTGAATTGTTCAAATCTTGGAATATGTGGTCTTGCTTTTTCGATCGCCTCGTAAGCAAGTTCATAATATTCTTGAATTTGTGGATCACCATCCCAAAGAAAATTCGCTTTTGCGACAAGTGAACGGACATAATCAATGTTAATTTGAGGATACATTGGTGTGCCGTCACGTTTTTCTCTTAGTCCAGCTTTATATAGATTTATAGCCAAATCTTGATTGTTTTGCTGATAAGCTATGCGTCCTTTTTCGCGCCAAATTTGAGAATGTAGCATCGAACCACTGTTAGGAATTTCTTGCTCAAGCTTTTCTAATAGTTTTTCAGCTTCGCTATATTGTTCGAGTTGTCTGTATGCTCGAATTTGATATAACATTACCTGTGAGTCATTCGGGTTAATCTTAAGCCATTCTTTTGCATACTCTATGCAACTATTATAGTTATTGGCTCTTTCGTACATGACAAATACCATTTCGCGAATATGCCCTTTTAGTTTATACGGAATATCATCTAGAAGTTTTCGTTTTCCTGTAAGTAATAATAATCTGTGAGTTGGTATAGCTACTTGAATTAGATTACGGCTTAAAGTTACATAGAATAAATTGGTATGAGTTCGACTTTCTTTAGGAATTTTATTAAGACTCTTAACAATTAATAGAGTATCATTATAGGAGATTTCTGCGAGATCATTCGCAAATTCCTGATACAGTTTTTTGTCTAGTGCTTCATCCAGAAAATATGCCAGTATGAAGTTGTGTAGCACATAAGTATCGAATTCTTGACTAACGAGTAACGTCTTTGACAATCTTTCAAGTGATTTTAAAACTTCACTCTGTCCCAATTGAGCAATCTGCTTGATTGCCATCAAATAACGTATAGTAATTCCACTTTGGTAGACTGCCATCGCATAAAGTATGAATCTGTCAATCTCAATTAAGGAAATCTTTGACAAGATAAACTCAGCGATACTATGCTGGAATTTCGTCATTGATGTATCTGTTGATAGATTTGTTATATTCTGAAAACTCAAGCTTCCAGCAACTAGTCGAGCAGCTAGCGGGTGTCCGCCTAATTTATCAGCTAATGGAGCGAGTTCCTTATCGCTATAAACGTGAGCATCGGGATTCATAAAAGAAAACCATTGTTGAATCGCAATTATCATTAAATCTTGCCGTAACGGTGAAATTCTTACAGGTAATGAGTATAGGGTTTCATCAGGGGTAAAAGTGGTCACTCGTGTTGAAGCGATGAACACTGGAAAAGAGATACTTGCATCAACATATTGTTTCAAAAAGTCACGCAAAAAAGGTTGAAACTCCCCATCAAAATTAATAGTGTTTTGAGCGTCGTTGAGAAATAACATTGCCCCTGAGTTAATTCTTTCCTTTAATAAATGTATGCAAGTATCAAGTAAAAATTCATGATCTTCATTCTCAGCAGGTTGAATGTTTCCAGTTGAGCTAATTATCTGTCGAGTAAGCAACTCCATGTCATGGCTTACTCTCAAATTTATTTGAATTATGTCCCGATTGAAGCGACTTGTAGCCAATTTTCTTACAAGTGATGATTTGCCAATACCAGGCATACCAAGCAACAGAACTATTTTATGACGAGCGACGGCTATCTCGATATTATCCTGTTCTTGTCCGCGTCCCACAAATGGTTCATACTTTGTCTTCCCAACGGACAGTCCTGTTTCATTTTGAAGAATGTGTACTATCTTGTCGAAGATACTTGGCGATAACTCAAGATATTTTCTCATACGTAGTTGGGTACTGAGCTCAGACGGAAATTGGCAGTCATCTAGTTTTACTGTAAGGATGTTAAAGTTTTCTCGCTCAATATCCAAAAATGTAGCTAATGTAGCCTCATACTTAACCCATGAGCTTGCCATAGACGCTTTACTAGCAAGTAAAATAAACCAATTGGCTTCTTCTATTGATCGTGGAATCACAGTTGCAAGATTTGAACCACCATCTAGATTAAAGAGATCAATATAAACTTTGTTTTCACCAAATTTATCTTTAAGATGAACAGCTAGTTTTGTCGCAAAATCATTGTCTTTACTGGAATGCGATATGAATATCTTTGGGGGCATTAATACATTCCTCCTAGTTAATAAAAAGATAACATTCTATTAGTATAGCTAATTCTGGAAAAATGAGATAGAAAATCCCATTACTGCTTGTCCACATAACTCAAGGCAGCACCAATCCAAATGTCTCGAAGATGCCTCTGGTGGTTTCGAGGTTCAGATGACGCAGGCCAATGATATTGAGCGTTTGGGCGACTTCCACGAACATGGGGCGATCTTCGACGTAAATCACTTCTTCGGGCGCGACCTGAGCTACATCTAATGCCACACGGTACAGATCGGGGTCAGGCTTCCGAAAGTGGACAAAGCAGGACATGATAAAAAAGTCCACGAACTTGCCCAACTCGAAGGTTTTCACGCGGTGATGGGTGAGTTCACGTCCTTCGTTGCTGACGACCACAATTTTGAGATGGTATTTGGCTTTGAGCGCAGTAATGTAGGCGATCATCTCGGGATAAGGCTGCGATTGGGCAAACATGTAGGTTTGAAAGGCTTCGCGGGTGAAGGGCCGTTCTTCATAAAACACCACGCGGTTCAAATACTCGTTGATGTCCATCTTGCCTTCTTCATAGGTGTCAAAGGTCAGATGATGGCGCTCGTCCATTTCGGCGTAATCCAGCTTGAAAACCTCTGCCGCTTTCATGCGAATTTTGCGATCCCACGCGTTGGTCAGCAGCACACCGCCAATATCCAAGAACAAGGTGGTGATGGGCAAAGTATCAGCCATTTGATTTCCTGTCATCCTAAAGCGTTTCGTAGCAATGGGCGGCGATTGTAAAACGGTCAACGCGGGGCATCAACCAAGACTCTTGAGGTTCTCATACGATTGGGGCGGAGGAAATAAAAGGGGGCGACCTGGCAGCCACCCCCGGTAATCGCTATTTAGTGGGTAAATTCGTACAGTTCGAAGTTGCGACGAACCTTGGCGACAATCTGCGCATCGGTCATTTTGTCGGCGGATTCAACGTTCACAATCTTGGTCAGGGGCAGGTGCTTTTCCATATGCTTATGGAACTCGGGTTGTCCCTCGAAGCGACGATCCCGTATGTCTTCAGCACGATCTTTGTGGAAATCGCCCGTGACACGGGTCTCTGAATCGCCGGAATAACGCACCCGTTTTTCGACATCCGAGTCAATGTGTTTGATGTCTTCTTTGTCACCGTCGAGTGTCACCATGACTGTTTCCCGATGGTCAATCCACAAGCCGATTTCGCGTTTCATACAGCACTCCTTTTTTAGCGGGCGCACCTCTAGGTTGTAGAGGGCGATGCGTTCCACCATAAGGTGATCGAACTGCAACCCGTAACTATAGGGTACTCCGCCAGCGTCTTTTTTGTGTTAGAAGCCTGTGGATGAGATTGTTTGTTGCGGATAGCTGTCGGGGTAATAAAAGGAGAGCGTCTGTTCATAGACGCTCTCCATAATGGTTTACTTATCGCGCGTGTTGATGCGTGGGGAAGAATTCCCGCACTCTGGCAGCGATTTGTGCATCGGTCAGTTTATCGGCGGCCTCCACGCCCAATATCTGTCCGCTAAATTTATGATTAATCAGATGCTTTTGGAATTCGTTCCTGGCGGGTCCCGGCCCCATAATCAGGATAGCTGAGACGTCACGCAGGTGAGTGCAGACCGTTTCGTAGTAGTGGTTGACCATCTCGAACGTGTGGCGCTCGTGTTTGTCTTCGGCCAAATCGATATGGGGGGCGGTGGTGCTTTCGGCCTGCATATCGGTGGTAAAGCGTCCACGCTTTTCAAAATCGGCCACCACCCGCTCAACCGATTCTGTCCCATCCTTCAACGTGACGATTACTGCCTGCCGGTGGTCAATCCATAAACCTACTTCACGTTTCATACATCGCTCCTTTTTCTCGCGGCTGCGTCCGATAGCGATCGGCGAGCCATTTGACGTTGTAAGCGAAACTCTATCTTTAGGGTACTGCTGTCGCATCTTATTTACGTTAGAGGTTATTGGGCACACTGACCAGTCTCCTCCTGGTTTGAGTATCCGCCTCTACTGTTCAGGGTTACAATGAACGTAGCAGAAGCAATGGGAGAAAATAAATTATTATGGCAGTGACCAAGCAGGATGCACTGGATTATCACCGCAACGGACGCCCCGGTAAGATCGAAGTGGTCGCCACTAAACCGCTGGCAACACAACGTGATTTGTCGCTGGCCTATACTCCCGGCGTCGGGGATGTCGTACTGGAGATCGAGCGTGATCCGTTGACGGCATACGAGCTGACAGCCAAATCGAATCTGGTGGGAGTCATCACCAACGGCACGGCGATTTTAGGGCTGGGTAATCGGGGTGCATTGGCCTCCAAGCCGGTGATGGAAGGCAAAGGAGTATTGTTCAAGCGCTTCGCCGATATTGACGTATTCGACATCGAATTGAACGCTGCAACGCCGGAAGAGGTGATCGCAACCGTACGGGCGATGGCTCCGACTTTTGGGGGTATTAACTTAGAGGACATCAAAGCACCGGAATGTTTTGAAATTGAACAGCGATTACGGGCGGAACTCGATATTCCGGTTTTTCATGACGATCAACATGGTACGGCCATCATCTCCGGCGCGGCACTGCTCAACGCGGTCGAGGTTACTGGCCGGCGTATCGAGGAGATGCGGTTGGTAGTGGCAGGCGCGGGTGCGGCAGCCCTGTCGACCGTCGCTTTTTACGTCCAACTGGGGATGCGCCCCGAAAACATCATTATGGCTGATGAACATGGTGTTATTTATAAGGGCCGCGAAAAGGCAATGGACCCTTATAAAGCGCGCTACGCTAATGACACGCCGCTGCGGACGCTGGCCGAGGCGTTGGTCGGCGCAGATATGTTTTTGGGGTTGAGCGTCGCTGGTGCTTGCAAACAAGAGATGATCCGGCAGATGAATCCCAACCCCATCATCTTCCCGATGGCAAATCCTACGCCAGAGATTATGCCGGAAGAAATTCTCGCCGTACGACCAGATGCCATCCTTGGCACAGGACGCAGCGATTATCCCAACCAGATCAACAACGTTCTGGGCTTCCCGTTCATCTTTCGCGGGGCGCTGGATGTTTATGCCACAACAATCAACGAGGAAATGAAGATGGCGGCCTCGCACGCGCTGGCAAATCTGGCGCATGAGGATGTGCCGGACAGCGTACTCACTGCTTATGGGTTGACCGCTTTGAAGTTCGGCAAAGACTACCTGATCCCCAAACCGCTTGATCCGCGCGTGCTGCTGTGGCTGGCTCCGGCTGTCGCTGATGCCGCCATGAAGAGTGGTGTGGCGCGGCGCAAAATCGACATCGAGCAGTACCGGCATGACCTGATTCAACGGCAAGGTGTCGGTCAGCAGGTGCGTGCCAATATCATCAACAAGGCGCGAATGGGGCCGAAGCAGCGTATCGTCTTTCCCGAAGGTGATGATCCCAAGATTATCCGCGCAGCGGCACAGGTGCAGGAAGATGGCATCGGCATACCGATTTTGTTGGGCAAACCGGATTTGATTAGGGGTATCATCCAGGAGTTAGGGCTGAATTTCCATCCACAGATTGTCGAACCACAAGCCGATCATACGCGACGTGTCCGTTATGAAGCGGCCTTCCACGAATTCCGGCAGCGCAAAGGCGTCACGCGCGAAACGGCAGCCCGTTTGGTCGGCAGTCGCATGACTTACGGCCTGATGATGCTTAAGATGGGTGACGCGGATGCTTATGTCAACGGTCGGCAGCACGAATATCCCGATGTTATTCGCCCCGCGCTGCAAATCTTTCATACGCGCCCCGGCGTCAAAGTGACGAGCGGCGTGTATATCATGGTGGTCAAACGGCGCGTGTATTTTTTCACCGATGCCACCGTCAATATCGACCCCGATGCCGATACGCTGTCCGAGATTGCAATTTTGGCGGCGGATTTCGCGCGCACGCTGGACATCGAGCCACGCGTTGCCATGCTGTCATTCTCCAATTTCGGCAGCTCACCCCATCCGCTGTCGGAGAAGGTGCGGAACGCGGTGGAGTTGGTGCGGCACAAGCGGCCTGATCTGGCGGTGGATGGCGAAATGCAGGCTGATACCGCCGTTATCCCTGAGTTGATCGAGGCGCGTTTTCCGTTCAGCCGCGTCAAGGATGCGAACGTGCTGGTGTTCCCTGATTTACAATCGGCCAATGTGGCCTATAAGCTGTTGGACCGGTTGGGGCAGGCGCAAACCATCGGGCCAATTCTGCTGGGGATGGGTGCGCCGGTACATGTCCTGCAAGCGGGTGATGATGTCGAAGATATTGTCGCCATGAGCGCAGTCGCCGCGATGGACGCCCAAAGCCGCCGCCGTTATTAGGCTGACCTTTACCCATCCACAACAGCATGGGGATACAATCTGCATCCCCATGCTGTTTCCAGTTATCCCAACGCCTGGAATTTTTGCAGGCAATCCCATTGATTACCGCGTTCAGTGTGAACCCAAAGCGGCAAGCTGAAGTAATTCTGCTTTTCGGTGCGCCAGCTCGAACCTTGTGCGATTTCGCCCGTTAAAAGATTACGCCATTCTCCGGCGGGCAAGTAATAGGTCACCTCACAATTGGCCGAGAAAACGGGGGCGACCAACAGCGCCGACCCCAACATGTACTGCATGTCGAGATAACGGCAGGTGGGATCGTTCGGAAATTCGAGTATCATGGCGCGCATCACCGGCCAGCCATAGGCATGTGCTTCTTTGGCACTGTCAAGAATATAGGGCATGATGCTGTTCTTGAGCTGATTGAAAAACCGCAGCACATCAATGGATTCATCATCAAATGTCCACGGCATTCGAACGCTGGTATTGCCGTGTAAGCGGCTGTGCGACGACAGCAGTCCGAAGGCTACCCAACGCTTATACAGGTCGGGTGTGGCTGTTCCGGTAAAGCCACTGATGTCGTGGCTCCAGAAGCCGAAACCGCACATGCCCAAGGACAGCCCACCACGCAGCGTTTCTGCCATTGACGGATAAGTCGAGGTGCTGTCGCCACCCCAATGGATCGGATATTTCTGACCGCCGCAGGTCGCAGAGCGTGCGAAAACAACCGCCTCGCCTTCGCCTTTTTCCTGTTTGAGCAGGTTAAACACCGTCTGGTTGTAGAGATAGGTGTAGTAGTTGTGCATCCGTTCTGGATCGCCGCCGTTGAAATATTTCACATCCAGCGGGATGCGTTCGGCAAAGTCGGTTTTGAACGAGTCGACTCCCATGTCCAACAGCGCTTTGAGTTTGCTGGCATACCACGCGCAGGCGTCCGGATTGCTGAAGTCGACCAAGCCAATCCCCGGCTGCCAATCATCCACCTGATAGACATCACCGTCCGGTTTCACCAGCAAATATGACGATGCCATACCTTCCTCGAACAGTGGCGACTGCTCGGCAATATAGGGGTTAATCCATACGCAAACATGAATCCCCTTGGCCTTGATGTTCTGCAACATACCAGCCGGATCGGGGAAATAGCGCTTATCCCAGATGAAGCTGCTCCACGTCAGTTCCTTCATCCAGAAACAGTCGAAGTGAAATACGCCAATCGGAATACCATGTTCTTCCATGCGCTCGACATTCGAGAGGATGGCTTGCTCGTCGTAGTTGGTCGTGAAGGACGTTGACAGCCACAATTGGAACGACCAATCGGGCACTTCAGCGGGGCGTCCGCTGAGCGCAGTATATTGCGTCAAGACGTCTTTGTTGGTCGGCCCACCGAACAGATAATAATCGAGACTGTGTCCCTCGGCGCTGAACTGCGTCCGGCTGACGTGATGCGATCCAAATTCAAACGACACACGCCCCGGATGGTTGACCAGCACACCGTAGCCCTGACTGGTCATGTAGAAGGGAATATTTTTATAAGCCAACTCGGAGTTCGTGCCGCCATCTTCATTCCACGAGTCGATGCTTTGTCCGTTTTTGACGAACGGGCCGAAGTGTTCGCCCAGGCCATAAACCGTTTCGCCGGCTTGTAAGGATAACTGTTCACGGAGATAGGTGTGTCCATTTTGCGTGAACAATGCGATTGATTGCGCTTCACTCTCGGTCAGGATTTCATCACTACGATAGTAGGATATGCGCCAATCACCTTTCAGCGGCACGACCACCGAGAACTGTCCGGCTTTGAGCCATGCCTGCTTATCATCCTGACCGATTTCAACATCCGCGTTCTTGAGGCTGTAGTCGAGGTCAAAAGATGGTGATCGTTCCCGCCGCCCTTTGAAATGGGTGAGCTGCACCCGTATTACATCCGGCATGGGTGACGTAAAGCGCGCAGTAATGATAGTTCCAGATAAGTAATCACTGCGGGTTTGGATAACGTGGTCATAACCGCTTACAACCAGTGCGTCGGGTTCAAGTGTGACATCCACAATGGTTTTGGGGTAAATAGCTTGCGTTCCCGGCAGCAACTGCCATTGTCCGTGATCGAATTTCATATGTGTGCTCCCTTGTTAGCAACGTAGTGATCAATGTGTTGATCAAAAAATGGTGTACTTTAAGCTCCCTGCCATGTGCCTTTGGTCAATGTGCGCTGGAACAGAAAGAAAAATATGATACACGGCAGTATACCCAACAGTACGGAGGCGCAGGTACTCATTGAGCCGCCATCACGGTTACCGTCAATGCTTAGCCCGCACTAATCGACTCCGACTATCATCTTGCTACATTTCACCACTTACATCGTAACTCGTTACAATATAATCCTCATTCAGATCGTTTGTGTGGTAACTGCTGTTCTGACCTGCGGACAGCGTGAACGATAACGAGCAATTAAGGTAAATATTTATTTGGAATTTGGGAGGCATGGGCCATGTTAATTAGCACTGAAGACTATGTCAATTTGCCAGGAGTTAAGGCAGACGAAACGTTTGCATATGGGCAAGATGCCAACCAAGTTGTTGATCTGTATTTGCCACAAGCTGCCGGTTTGCATCCGGTGGTGGTATTGGTACATGGCGGGTGCTGGCTCGAAAAATACAGCGCAAAGCCATTGGGCGGTATATGCCGGGCGTTGACAGCGGCGGGATTTGCAGTGTGGAATATCGAGTACCGATGTTACGGGAATGGTGGTGGCTATCCACAGACTTTGTTGGACGTGGCGCATGGTATCGATCTCTTACGAAGTGTGAGTGTTGCACATTCGCTCGATCTGTCGCGGGTGGTGACGATGGGGCATTCGGCGGGAGGGCAGCTTGCATTATGGTTAGCGGGACGCAGTCGGTTAGCGGATACAAGTCCAGTTTACAACGCCAATCCGTTGGCTGTTCGGGGTGTGGTTTGCCTGGCAGGCATTATTGATTTGGTAGCGGCTGTTCCAGCGGGGCTTTGCGAAGGAAGCTTGACTGCCATCATGGGTGGCACACCTGACGAGGTGCCCGAGCATTATCAAAACGCCTCACCAAAGGAACTGGTGCCATTGGGCGTCCGACAAATTCATATTGTGGGGGATGCTGATGGAGAGATACTGGCAAATGTGCAACCATATGTAGAAGCGGCGAAATCCGCAGGCGATGATGTGACCTTAACGATTATTCCAGAAGCGGGACATTTTGAATTGGTGGTCGCAAACACGGCAGCGTGGAATACGGTGCGCGAGGCAGTAGTGAGCCTGGCAACTGTTTGACTGAGAAAATAGCTCATAAATGGGGAGAGTCACAAACTCTCCCCTATAAAGGACAATATTTTAATTTTTGAATGGTGTGCCGAAATGATGGTTACTTGGCGACATCCGACATGATGAAGGTGGTGGCGGCTTTATCGGCATCCGTTAAGGGGACTTTGACGTTCAGCAAGTTCTTCTGATGGAAGAGATAGGCTCCGGGTTGGCTAACGGATTCGAAGGATACACCATCAGCGCTGGCAAGACCAGGTCTTTGCCACCAACTAGCCGCCATTTTGAATTCGTCGGTGCTATCATCTGGTACTAACCAGACATTGCCGTTCCGATTCAACAAGAACGAGAAGGGATGTCCCTTGGCTTCGATAGAAACGGTGCCCGAATCAGCCAAACCTTCGGTCAGGAAGAATTGGAAATCATACGCGGGTTCGGCTAAAGCGGTAACCTTGCCGCGTCCGTATAAATGATTAATGAACTTTGTTGGATCATCAAAGGCCGCTAACCGGACGAAGTGTGGATCGACCCCCTGATCACCCGATGGATTCTGAATATCGGTCGCAAGCGATAGCGGCGTGCCAAAATTAGGTGTGCCGTCCGTATTCCATGTGAATTTTTGGACGCGGGTGGTGCGTCTGCCTACGCAGCCATCGCTCGGCCCTTCATTGGCGTGGTAAACGATCCAATCTTCAGTGCCGTCCGGTGACTTGAAAAACCCGTTGTGGCCGGGGCCATAGACTCCATTTTCATCCGAACGTTGGAAAACCGGTTTGGGATTTTTCTCCCATGACCTCGCGTCCAGCACGTCGCCGCCATTGTAGGTCAACATGCCGAGTTTGTAATCGGCAGAGGCACAAAAGCTGGTGGAATAGACGATGAAGGTTTTATCAGCGTGTTGAAGTGCGACCGGTCCTTCGGTCACATTGTTGCCAGAGCGCTCCCAGTCATATTGGGATTGCGTGAGCAGAACACGGCTGCCGCTGAGCGTCCAAGGATTGCTCATGGGCGCGATATACAGTTTCTGATAATCACCCGTCCATGACGAAAACAGGAAATAGAGCTTGTCATTCAACCGCATAACGCTGCCATCAATGGCCCACACGTCATTGGCTGGATCAAAAATGCGGGCCTTATAGGTGTATGGTCCCATCGGGTCGGTTCCGGCACTTTCCAGCACATGTGTACGCTGTTGATCAACATTGCTAGGACCTGCGGTGTAGTAAAAATACCATCGCTTGCCATCTGGACCATTCAGTAGATGGAACTCGGGTGCCCACATTTTGCAGCAGCGGCTCGCCTCAGTTTCGGTATAAATGGTTTGTGGTTTGGCGACTTTTAGGCCGGAGAGTGTGGCTGATTTCTGTATGTAAAGCTGCGAGGTATTGGTGGTGGTCGATAGATAATAGAAGCCGTCGTAGTAGGTCAACCAAGGATCAGCGCCTTCCACTGTGTTCAGCGGATTATGAAAGCTGCCGTCCAGCGTTTGGGCGGTTGCCGGATGATAGACTGTGCCTAAAATGGCGAGTCCGGCGGCAATTGCCAGGCCGATTCCCAAACTGGATAAGCGCATAGGTATTCGATTCATAAAAGGTTGATCTCCTCATAACTAACGACCATTTATGTGTAATACACCACAATGTATCCTGACTAACAGGATGATGTTGAGTATATGATAGTGGATTATATTGGGTTAAGAGTAGTGTTCTGCTTCAAGTAATGGATAACAAGTGGCTTACTAACAACACCCTGCCACATCTAAACTAAGCTTCCAGCATTGTTTATACAACTGCCATGCTTATCCTAAACAAAATAGGAACAGCCGTTTATTGAAGCGGTGGATTGTTCAATGGGGATTGATACATCTTTACAAAAGCAATCAGAATATCCGAAATTGTAACGATACCCACGAGCGTTTCACCCAACATCACCGGAAGGCAGCTCACGTAATTCATGAGCAGGGTTTGAGCCGCTTGAACAATAAGCGTATCCGGTTCCACTACGATCGGCGCAACCGTCATAACAGCGCCAACGGTTAAGTCATCAACGGTGGCATTATCTTTCCAGTATTCATGTACGACATCGGGAAGGCGTAACGCCAACCGGCAATCCCGCTCTGTAATTATTCCAACAAGATGCCTGGCTTCGCTGAGCACCGGCAAATGATGAAACTCATTTTGTTCCATGATTTTCAAAGCTTCTCGCAGCGTTTGGTCCGAGCGTATCGTCATCGGATTACGCGTCATAATATCGGCTATTTGCATTTCCTCCACCTTTTAGTCATCTACTAACTAAAATATAGTGAGGGGAAAAAGGATAATTGCGGTCATGATTACGACATGACGATTGTCAGCATCTTTATTTCAATGTGCTTCGACGCACCTTATTTAGTCCTTTACCTGTTCAATAATGAAGGTTGCGCTGGCTTTATCAGCATCAGTCGTCACGGTCTTCACGTTGAGTAAATTCTTTTGATGGAACAAATAGGCTCCAGGTTGGCCGAAAGCCTCGAACGACACCCCATCAGTGCTGGCGAGGCCTGGTTTTTGCCACCACGTTGCAGATGCCCTGTACTCATCAGTGTCTTCAAACTGGCTCAACCAGATCATGCCACCCCCATTAATTAGGTACGAGCCGGGGTTGCCAATCGACTCGAGAGATACTGCACTCTCATCGGCTAAGCCTTTAACCAGGGCGAACTCGAAGTCACGGGCTGGTTCGCCCAATGGGGTAACCTTACCGCGTCCCGTAAAGTGGTTGATATACTTGGTTGAGTCATCGAAGGCCTTCAGACGTAAAGCGGGTTCGCGTACGAACTGCGGCAGTGGATCGACCCCATCATCGCCAGAGGGATTGGGAATATCCATCGTGGTCGCAACCGGCACGCCGAAATTCGGGCTGCCATCGGCGTTCCATGTGAACTTCTGCGCGCGGGTGGTGCGTGTCGGCAGGCATACATCGCCGGATCGGCTGTTGGCATGGTAAACAATCCAGCTTTCCTTGCCATCCGGCGAGGTGAAGAAGCCGTTATGACCGGGGCCAAACACACCATTTTCATTTGAGCGTTGGAAAACCGGATCAGGGTTCTTCACCCATGAGTCAGCGTTTAGCACATCGCCACCGTTATAGGTCAAGATACCCAGCTTATAATCCGGTGTGCCGCAAAAACTAGCGCTGTACACAATAAAAGTCTTACCTTCATGTTGAAGCGCCACCGGCCCTTCGTTCACAGGCGAACCGACCTGTTCCCACGGCAGTGTCGGCTTGGAGATCACAACGCGCGGACCGCTAATCGTCCAAGGATTGCTCATCGGCGCCATGAAGATTGATTGGAGGTTGCCCACCCAGGCCGAGAACAGAAAGTACAGCTTACCGTCCATTTGTAGGACACCACCATCAATTGACCAACCATCGTTGGTGGGGTCAAAGAGGCGTCCTTTGTAGGTGTACGGTCCCATCGGGTCAGTTCCGGCACTTTCAAGAACGTGGCTGTGCTGGTTGTCGAATGATCCCTGTGTGCCCGCCGTGTAGTAAAAATACCAGTGCTTGCCATCCGGACCATCCAGCAGATCGAACTCCGGTGCCCACATGTTACAGCAGCGGCTCGGCTCCGTTTCTTTGTAGATCAGTTCAGGCTTGGCAACTTTCAACCCCGACAGTGTTTTCGACTTGCGCATGAACATCTCGCTGGTCCATGTGGTGTTAGCGAGATAGTAGTAGCCGTCATAGTACGTCAGCCAGGGATCATCGCCACCGTTTGGATTGAGTGGATTATGAAAGGTCTTTGGTGCATCCTGGGCGACGGTTAACGAGACTGATAAAAGTAGCAACAACAGCATCAACAGTCCGAAGGCTGATGCGGTTGTCCATAGCCGTAGTTTGTTCATGGGTGTATTCCTTAGTAACGATAGTCAGTGGCAGCGCGAAGATTTGTCGAGGATGTTGTCAACAAAACGTAGGAAGAGTTTGTGAAGAATTCTCTTCCCTAAGTCTCCTCTCTATTTCGTAGAGAGGAGACTTGAAGACCATTCTTTCTACCTGTGCTTCGTTTAGCCTGTAATGCCCTTGAGGCCGTAGGCGACTTCGTTCCAGCGCAGTTCATTCTTAAGGTCGTGGATGCAAGTATCCCCATTAATCAGCACACATTCGATGCCTGCCATTTCAGCAAAGTCGGACACGTATTCGGCGTCGATGGCCTGGCTGAAAACGGTGTGATGTGCGCCTCCTGCGTAAATCCATGCTGCGAGACCCGTTTTAAAGTCAGGCTTGGGTATCCACAAAGCACGGGCGACAGGCAGCTTGGGCAGCGGAGCTTCTGGTGGCACCACATCGACGTCATTGACAAGGATGCGGAAGCGGTTGCCCATGTCGATGATCGAAGCGTTGATGGCCGCGCCGGAAGGCACATTAAACACCAGACGCGCCGGATCAGCCTTGCCGCCTATCCCCAACGGATGAACTTCCAGGCTGGGTTTGCCTTCGGCAATGGTCGGACAAACTTCGAGCATATGTGAACCAAGCACCTTCATCCCCTTGGGATTGAGGTGGTAGGTGTAATCTTCCATAAAGCTTGTGCCGCCAGAGAGTCCGGAGGCCATAACTTTCATAGCACGCAGCAGGAAAGCAGTTTTCCAGTCGCCTTCGCCGCCGAAGCCGTAACCATCAGCCATCAAGCGTTGAACAGCCAAACCGGGGAGCTGTGCCATTCCGTGCAAATCTTCAAAGGTGGTGGTAAAGCCCTGGAAATTACCGGCTTCCAAAAAGCGGCGCAGTCCGAGTTCGATACGGGCAGCTTCACGGACGGAGGAATGGCGCGCACCACCGGTCTTTAAATCAGGGGCAATCGTGTACTCGGACTCGTACTGTTGAACCAGTGCGGTAATCTCGCTGTCGCTGACCTGCACCACCTGATCAACCAGATCACCGATGCCGTAGCCGTGAACTGTGTAGCCGATACGCATCTGAGCTTCGACCTTGTCACCTTCAGTGACAGCGACCGAGCGCATATTGTCGCCGAAGCGTGCGATCTTGCCGACCTGAGCATCATGCCAACCACAGGCGGCACGTGCCCATGCCGCCAGACGGGCTTGCACCTCGGGATCTTGCCAGTGACCGACCACCACTTTGCGGTTAAGACGCATACGGGTCATCATGAAGCCGAACTCGCGGTCGCCATGCGCAGCCTGATTCAAGTTCATGAAGTCCATGTCGATGTCGGCCCAGGGAATGTCCTGGTTGTACTGGGTGTGCAGATGGGCGATGGGCTTTTTCAGTGCGGCCAATCCCGCAATCCAGTTACGAGAGGGTGAGAAGGTGTGCATCCATGTGATGACCCCGATACAGTTGGGCGCGGCGTTGGCTTCAAGACAAATCCGGTGGATTTCTTCGGAAGTGGTCAACACTGGTTTATAGACGATTTTGACAGGAATAGCAGGGGCATTATCGAGCGCCTTGACGATGGCCTGCGAATGCTGCCCAACCTGCTCGATGGCTTCCGGCCCATACAGATGTTGGCTTCCGGTTAGGAACCAGACTTCGAACTGTTTGAGATTGATCATGAAAATACATCCTTGGTGTGTTGGGTAATTGCCCTAAATTGATGAATTAAGTATCGGTCGTGAACGGCCAGCCGTCTTTATCCCATTGCAGGGGAACGATACGCAGTGTAGGCACACCACCCGCTTGGGCATCGTAGGAATGATAGACAATCCATTCCTTACCACTCTCTTGTAAGATGCCATTATGACCGGGACCGCGCCAACGACTAGTCGGGAAAGTGACCTGTGTACCGCCGCCCTTGAGCATCTCTTTGTCATCTTTGTCCACATACGGGCCAGTGACGGTTTCTGAGCGACCGACCACGACGTGATAGGTGCTATCCACGCCTTTACAGCAGAAGTCAAACGAGGCGAACAGGTAGTAATAGTCGCCCTTGTGAATAATGAATACGCCTTCGATGGGATCGAACTGGACAAAACGCTGCGCGAGCGGATAAAGCTTGGTGTCTTCCTTCGACAGTAAACCCGTTTCGTTATCGAGGCGGCGCATCTTGATACCCGTCCAAAAACTGCCGAAAGCCAGCCACGAATTACCATCCGTGTCGACGATCCGGTTAGGATCAATACAGTTGTAGCTATCGGGCTTATCAGAGGCGATCACCATACCTTGATCTTCCCACTTATAAGCGGGGTCTTCAGGGTTGAGGGTAACATTGGTTTCCAAACCGATGCAGGAATGATTCGAACCGAAGGTTGACACGGCATAGTACAGGTAATATTTGTCGTTGTAAAACGAGATATCCGGTGCCCAGATGTCAGTCGCGGTTGGCACATAATCCTTGGCCCATTGAGGTGTTTTGGGAAGTGCCCGTGGTTTGACCGGCTGCCAATCGTGCAAATCTTTAGACGAGCGGGTAGGGATACGTGGGCCGGTGCAGTACAAATAATAAGTGTCGCCTTCTTTAATGATAACCGGATCATGCACATAGCGAATATCGCCGGTGAGTTCCAATGCGCTGAAATCGGTTGAAGCAGTCACGGTTGGGGTTGACTCCTGTGCGCTAACCATAGAATAGGTGAAGACACCGAAGCCCACAGTAGCAGCTGACTGGATAAACTGACGACGACTGATCTTCATAAAACTCTTCCTAACTTGCTGCTCGTCAAAACCATTTTGATGTTTCAATGAGCATTATCTAAACGGTGCATCTGATCAGCAGATAGTTTCACATCCAGTGCACCGAGATTTTCCTGTATTTGTTCATGGCTACTGGCAGCAATCAAAGGAATCACCGGATAATCACTGTGCAGCATCCATGCAAGCACCACTTGATTGGGTGTCGCGTGAGTTTCCGCTGCTACCGATTGGAGGATCGCCAGTCGCGCATCCGTATCTGCACCGAGATATGATTCCGGTATCGAACGATCCAGTTGGGTATATGCGCCACCCAATAGCACCGAGTAGGCCACAATCGGGAAATTGCGACGGCGGGAATAATCAAATAAGTCCGGGTTCGATGTGACCTGTGGTGCGGTACTGCCGCCCGGTTTGACTCGTAGATAGGTATGTCGCTGCTGTACACAACAGAAATTTGCCCAACTATGCGCTTGGCTCAGACTGCGTGCTTCTTCCAATCGCCATGCCAGATAATTACTCGCTCCAATGAAACGCACCTTACCCGCCTTGACCAACTTGTCAAAGGCTTCCATAGCTTCTTCCAACGGGACGTTGTAATCATCAACGTGGGCGTAATACAGATCGATAGTATCGATGCCCAGGCGTTTGAGGCTTTTGTTGCACTCTTCTTCGATCGTTTTTGCAGAAAGTTCCTGCTGAACACCAGGATAATTAAAGCCGACTTTGGTAGCGATCACCAGTTGGGAACGGTTGCCGCGCTGTCGCAGCCACTCACCGAGCAGGATTTCACTTTCGCCGCCTTTGAATCCCTCAACCCAGTGGGCGTAGATGTTGGCGGTATCAATGAAGTTACCGCCAGCCGCCACATATTCATCCAAGAGTTCATAAGACTTAGCAGCCGGAGTGCGCGTCCCGAAGAACATCGCACCTAAGCCTAAGGCGCTCACCTGCAATTCACTTGAACCCAGTCGAACTGTTTTCATCGTATATGCTCCGTCTCATTTCCCCATGATTTCAATTCCCCGGTAAACACCGAGAGGACAGGGTGGGGTTATCTTATTGCGTTGGCTTCTGGTCATTAATCTGCTTGATAACTTCCAGCGGTACTTTCGGCTGACGGTCATAAGTCAATAAGCCGTTAATTTCCTGCTCGACGTCTGTGATCTGGGTATAGCAGAAGCCAGAAATCGTATCCGAGTTATAAATGGACTCAACTACAGCGCGGTAACGCTCGACATAATCATCATCGCTGCTGGCCGTTGTGTATCCCCAACCTTCCTGCGCGTCCTTCTTATAGCCGATGCCACCGAACTCCGTGACCATGATAGGCTGATCTTCATAGGGGAAACCGGGCAAATCGAGCACTCGTTGGGCAGGTTGAGATGCTAATATGGCTTCTTTAGTCGCATAGCGCGGAGTTAGTACCTCGCGTTTACCTTCGTAATCGTGCATGGTCAAGATGTCGGTCTTGGCGTGTTCCCAACCATCATTGGAGATAACCGGACGTGATTGATCGATGGATTTGGTAATCGAGTACATCGCCACCAGATGCTGTGCTTGACGTGGATCACTAGTCAAGTTGGGCACGCCCCAGCTTTCGTTCATGGGAGTCCAAGCAATGATGCTCGGATGGTTGTAGTCACGGCGCACCGCTGCTTGCCACTCGGTGGCGACACGCTGGATAGCGGTTTCGGAGTAAATATAGACATTTGCCATTTCGCCCCACACCAGGAAGCCCATTTTGTCGGCCCAATAGTGGAAGCGCTGTTCTTCAACTTTTTGATGTTTACGCGCTCCGTTAAAGCCCATCGCCTTGGTTAATTCGATATCCTTGCGGATGTATTCGTCGCTGGGGAAAGTCAGGATGCCGTCCGGGTTATAACCTTGATCCAGCACGAATTTCAGGTAATAAGGCTTACCGTTGAGCAGCAGCTTGCCATCTTTGAGCGCCACCGAACGCAAGCCGAAATAGCTTTTGACTTCGTCCAACAGCTTGCCGTCGCGCTTGATATGGACACTGATGTCATACAGGTTTGGTGTTTCGGGACTCCAGACTTTCAAATTCTCGCCGAGTGCAAAGGTTGGGGAAATACTCGATATGCTGTGCGGATTGGTAGCCCATTTACCTTTATCGGCGTTGCTGTCAATTGATTTGCTCTCGCTGATAACCGTCTGTCCACCGAAGCTGATGCTGGTTTCGAGTTCGTATGGGGTGCTGATGTCGCCCGCAATTTCATATTCGACGTGTACGCTGCCGTTGTCAAGCTGCGGGGTAATGATGACGCGCTCGAGGTACAAATCAGCGACTGGTTCCAGCCATACCGTTTGCCAGATGCCAGTCGTACGGGTGTAGAAGATGGATGCCGAGTCCTTTTCCCAATACTGCTTGCCACGCGGCTGACCTTTATCACTGGTGATGTCTTCGGCGCGGACGACGACGGCGTTACTGCCACTCTTGAGCAGTGCGGTAATGTCCAAGCTAAATGGGGTGTGACCACCTTCGTGAAAGGCGGCGAAGACACCGTTAATCCACACTGTCGCGCGGTAATCGACCGCTTCAAAATTCAGGCGCACATGCTGGCCGTTCCATTCGGCGGGTACGCTGAATTCACGGCGGTACCACACAATATCGTGAATGACGTTGCTGCCAATGCCGCTAAGCTTGGATTGAAACACAAACGGCACTTCAATGGACTGGCTAAACGTATGCTGGTCAAACCAACGCTCGGCTAAGCCCTTGTTCGCATCATCAAAATCAAACTGCCATGTGCCGTTCAAGTTCAGCCATTGAGCACGCTGAAATTGTGGACGTGGGTATTCAGGACGTGGAATAGACATTTAAATTATCTTCCTAAATTATGTGTGATGGGTGTGTTGCATGGATAGAATGTGGATAGACACAAAACGGGGAGAGGTTGCCCACTCCCCGTCAACTTATTTTACAGTGTCGCTTCGATGGCTGTGAAAGACAGCGGTGGTAGTGTGATCGTCGTTGCTTTGTCGCTGACGGTTGGCGATGCAACCTTGACTGAGATCACCTGATTGGGTGACTCGTAGGTGTTCGCCAGCTTGGGATCAGTCCCGGCTAATTGATAGACATTGCTGATGGACTTGGGCGCACGATCCTGCCACTTCAGATCAACTGTCAGACTTTCGGTCTGGCTGCGGTTGACGATAAAGACAGCATGGGCGTTGGTTGCTTCGTCACAGGAAGCGGAGACGTCCAGCAAAGGCATATCGCCGAAAAGCTTGGTGTTGTATTGAGGGGCTTTGACTGCCACATCCATCGCTGTGCCGCTTGCCAGTTTGCTGAACAGCATGAACGGATAGTAAATCGACTGCTTGAGCATGGCGTCACGTGTGGTCAAGATCGGGGCGATGACGTTAACTGCCTGGGCAAGGCAGGCGATCTTCAGCACATCGGATTTACGCAGGAAGACGTTCATCCATTGGGCGACAACCAATGCATCTTCCAAATTGTAGACTTCTTCGATCAGGTGAGGTGCTTGACCCCAACCGCCTTCGACGTCATGAGTCAGGCGAGCCTTGTACCACACATTCCATTCATCCCATGACAGGAAAACATCATGCTTGGAGCGCTTCTTGGCCTTGACGTAACGCAGCGTTCCTTCCAATGTGCCGACGAATGCTTCAAACTCGGCTGCCATGGCGAGGAAGCTGCCGGTGTCATTCTCGGCGTTACCCGCATAATAATGCAGTGAGTGATAGTCAATATTGTCCCAGGCGGCTTCGAGAACGGTACGATCCCATTCGGGGTAGGTCGGCATGGATGAATTTGAGGAACCGCACAGAATCAGTTTGATTTGCTTGTCATGCCAGCGCATCATCTTGGCGGCTTCACGGGCTTTGGCACCATACTCCGGCGCGTCTAAATGTCCGATTTGCCAGGGACCGTCCATTTCATTGCCGACACACCAATACTTCACATTATGTGGGTCTTTGTAGCCGTGGGAGGCGCGCAGATCAGCGTATTTAGTGCCGACTTGAGCATTGCAATATTCAACAAGGTTAGCGGCGTCCTGAATGCTGCCCGTTCCCATGTTGACGCCAAACATTGGCTCGGTATTGATCTGCTTGCAGAATTCGATGAATTCATTAGTGCCGAACTGATTGGTTTCGGTCGATTGCCACGCCAAATCACGGCGAGCCGGACGCTGATCTTTGGGGCCGACACCATCTTCCCAACGGTAGCCACTGAGGAAGTTGCCGCCGGGATAGCGGATCGCGCGGTAGTTTAGTTCGCGCAGTGCTTCAAGCACATCTTTACGCAGACCGTTTTTATCCGCGTGGGGTGAAGAAGGGTCGTAGATGCCTTCGTAAATCATGCGCCCCATATGTTCGGCAAAGCCGCTGAAAAGCAGGGGCGAAATCTGACTGACGACGCGGTTCGTATCGAGATAAATGGTCGCTTTGGAGGATTGTGCCATGAGCCTTTTTTATACCTTACGTGATTAGAATTAATTCAATACTGGCTTAAGCAAGAGACTTTCATTTGTCTGCATTACACTTGCAAATCGCAACATTAAACCTGACTATGGTGATCTTATCGAGATACACTATAGCATCGTTAATTTCTTATTCTGTTTGATGGGACGATAGCCTATGTAGGTTAGCGCCCACCCATGCCAGTCATCGTGACGCCCTTGATAATGCGGCGTTGGAAGATGATATAAAAGACCACAATTGGAACGGTTGCAAAGATCGAACCGGCCAAGACAATCGGACGAAACGAACCGGCGTAGGCTGAGTTAAGAATCTGCAATCCGACGGGCAGCGTTCGCTTTTCCAGACTGTTCATGGTGACGAACGGCCAGAGCAGATCGTTGTAGTGACCCAGAAACACGAGAATTGCCAGTGCAGTTATGGCATTGGTAGAGAGCGGTAGAATGACGTAACGGAAACGTCCCCAGTAGGTTGCGCCATCCAGAATAGCGGCTTCTTCCAGTTCTGCTGGGATTTGCTGGATAAATTGGCGCAGCAAAAAGACACCGAAGACGTTGGCCGCACCTGGCCATATCAGCGCATTAAATGTATCAAGGAACTTAAAGTCTTTCATCAGCAAGAAATTAGGGATAAGGGTCACTTGTGAAGGGATCATGACCGTAATCAGAAGAATACTAAACAGGATATTCCGACCCGGAAACCGTAGTCGTCCGAACGCATAAGCAGCAGGCGTACAAATGACAAGCACAGCTAAGGTATAGCATGTTGCTGCATAAATACTGTTACCCAGCCACAGCACTAGTCTGAGGTCAGGCTGCGAGAATACAGTGTTATAGGCATCGATCGTTGGTGTCGCAGGAAGGATGGGCGGCGGCCAGCGATTGACTTGCTGGTTGGTCATCAAAGACTGGGAAAAGGTAATGATCAGCGGAAACAGGACGATGAGAGCCATGACGACCAAGAATATATACGTCCATAAATGCTGATAAATCTTGCTTTGTCTGATATTCATCTCAGATTTCCTTCAATTAATAATCAACGCGTTGGCCGAGAAATTTGAATTGAACGATAGTAAAAAGGGCCATGATGACCGCTAGTGATACAGCTACTGCCGAACCATATCCCATACGGAATGCGCGCCATGCGATTTCATAGAGGTAATAGATGACGGTGTAGGATGCACGACCCGGACCGCCGGTTGTCATGATGAATGGCTGACCAAAAACTTGGAACTGCGCGATCACGCCGGTGACCGTCACGAACAACATCGTCGGACGCAGCAAGGGAAGCGTAATGTAGAAGAACAGTTGAGAGCCATTCGCACCGTCGATTTTGGCGGCTTCGTACAGATGATCGGGAATACCCTGCAAACCAGCGATAAAGATCAGCATCGGGAAGCCAAACCCCCACCAGATGGTCGTCAAACTTAGTGCGGGGATCACCGTATTTGCGTCACCTAACCAGTTGACCGGATGAATACCAAGAAAACTGAGAAAATAGTTAAGCACACCAAATTGGTTGCTTAACAACCAGACCCAGATCAGGCCGACCACACCGACCGATAACAGTTGTGGCATATAAAGCAAGACACGGAAGAAACCAGCCCCTTTGATGGGTTGTGTGACCGCTACCGCTGCCAGTAAGGCTACAATCGTTGTACCGGCAACCGTCATCAATGTGAAAACAATCGTATTTTGGACCGATATCCACCAAACACTATCACCAAACAACTCTTTGTAGTTGTTCAGTCCAATGTACGGATGAACAGGCTTAAGAATTGCATAATCATAAAAGCTCATACTGAACGCAGTAAAAATAGCACGAATTACGAAAACACTAAAGAAGATAATGAATGGAGCCAGAAATATATATGCTGCAATAGCTTCGCGGGTGCTTAATCGCAAGTGGAAGGGACTGCGTTTGGAGACTGCGGCCCCGGATGTCGTCTCTATACTTGACATGCTGGATTTTTCCTCAGGTGACTTTCTGGCTACAAATGCGCCATCTTAATGTTTTTATGGCAGGTGTTTAGCGAATGGTTGCACCAAACATAGTGTTCATACGGTGACTAACTATCATCAAATAATCAAAATTTTCAAAGGTTTTTAAAAATATCTTAAATATGGGTGAGGGGCAAGTTGTTCACCTGCCCCTACATTCTAAATTACTATGAAAGCCGGGCTAATCGTTAGCCGCCAGCGTTCGCGCGGTCCAGAGCCTGCTGCATACGGGCTGCTGCATCGTCTAGAGCCTGTTTTGCCGTCTTCTGACCATTCAAAGCGGCGCTCAATTCAGGATTCAACGCATCATACATTTCTTGGGTTGCGGTGCTTGCATAATCCAGAACACCGTATTCCGAGAAGCCCTTACCAAACAGAATGTTGGAAGGATAGTTCACCGGATCAAGTTCCTTTTGTACGGAAAGGCGAGCGGGTACCTGACCGGATGCTGCCCATTCCTTTTGATTATTGCTGACCCATTCAATCAGTGTCTGTACTGCGGTCAGCTTGTCGCCTTCTTCAGTCGCAGGAACCATCCATGTGTGAGCGCCGAACCACGTTGCTGGCTTGTCGCCGAACTGGAGTTGTGGCCAAGCTTCGCTGGGGATATCACTGAAAGTAGCAGCCTGATTACGGAACCAGCTACCGGTTGGGAGAACAGCAACGGTACCAGCACCAAACCCTTGCCAAGTGTCAAAACCAGCTTGGGGAGGAGACACATGATACTTGTAGACCAGATCGACATACCACTGAAGTGCCGCAACGCCTGCGTCTGAGTTGACGGTGACGGTCTTACCGTCAGCACTGACAAAGCTGCCACCACTTTGCACCAATAGTGCGAGGAAGTCGACAAGCGGCCACTCGCCGATTGTATAGCCCCACTGAGCTACATTTGTAGCATCAAATGCAGGATCAGCCGCATTCTTGCCATTCTTGTCGATGGTCAGTTGTTGGAACAGCTTGACCCAATTGTCGTAGCCAACTGGAGGTGTCATCGCGGGATCAAGACCAGCTTTCTTGAAAGCATCTTTGTTGATCCACAAGGCACGACCGTGGTTGTCCAGAGGAATACCGTAAGTTACACCGTTGTACTTCATGCCAGCTGCGGTGATAGCAGAAATATCGTCACCGGGGAAGAAGCCACCATTTTCCTTATACCAAGGACCCAGATCCTTCAACAAACCATAGCTACCGTATTGAGGAATTTCCGAGGCGTGAAGGATGATAACATCCGGGGGTTGACCGGCTACGAAGGCCGCTTGGAGTTTGGTGTACAGTGTACCCCAAGGAATTTGTTCAACTGTGACTGAGACTTCCGGATGTGCTGCTGCGAATGGGCCGAGCATGTCAATCAGTGTGACACCATCGGAACCCGTCAGACCATTCCAGAAGGAAATGTGCGTACCGCCGGTACCGAGTTCAGACACAATGGCGGTAGGGGGAGCAGGAGTGGCGGTGGCATCTTGTGCGCTGATGGGCATCACGACAAGGGCCAACATCGAAATGACGAGAGCAAGAATTAAACCTAACAGAGCAGGACGCTTAACCATATCAAAACTCCTTAAGTCAAGAAACACAAATATTGAGACTGAATTCACGGTTGGGTTTAGTTGACGATTTCAACTCCTTTTTCCACTAGATTTACAAACTAAACGTGTCGTTCTGGTATCACATCTGTCATCCAGAGTGAACCTGGCACGTTTCTCATAACCTGTTCCATCTTCCCAACTTAATTCTGAAGTCAGAATTGAATCAGGACTATGTGTACGCAACGAAGCAAAACGAAGGGCTCAAACCGTTTATCGCTCCATGTCGTGTATATAGATAACTTATATTTAGCGTCGAGTGTGCTATTGTGGACGACGACCCAAATGGTGAAATAATTACACTTACTATTTGGTTTAAGATAACCACACTAATTTACCAAAATAAGCTCATCTATGAAAATCAGTATAACGCGTTGTTCTTGTTTGTCAAGTAAACTGTTCATGTATATAATACAAGTTGTTCAGTTGATTTTTAAGGATAACTCGCTGTAAGGAATTTGCAACGTCATAGTGATTATTGTAGGGCAGTGGCATATTAACCAAATGTGCCAAACAGAATATTGTTTAGATGCGCTCTGTCATTAATCATAACCTGTGTAATATTTAAAGAAGATATTTTTGTCAATCATTTTTGACTGATGGATAGGCACTTGTGCCGTTTAAAAAACTTATACAACAGGGCACGACTCTATCGTGGTGTTCGTAATAAACGCACTGATAAAACCCTTTGCGTACAGCCGATCTGTACATTCCGGTTTTAGCTGAAGTTCGTGAATACGCATCAGCCGATACCAAAAAAAGTGTACACACGGTTTTCTATAAAGGTTATTAAGGTTTATTTATGAGGAAACAACGACCAAATATGCGGGATGTGGCTCGGCAAGCCGGTGTCTCATTGTCAGCGGTATCGCTAGTCGTCAATGGGAAGCCAGGTGTTTCACCCGAAATACGCGAACACGTTCAGCAAATTATTTCAAATCTGGGTTATAAGAACACGCTGACCAGCGACACTAGCACTTCACAGGCAGTCGGGCTTTTGATCGAAAAAAGCTCCATGCCTGTTATTGTCGATTCATTCTATGGTGAGATTATTCGCGGTTTCCAGACAGAAGCACAGCGCATGGGTTACCATATCATCCTGTCGATGTTTGACCGCAATGTAGACAATCTGGATGAGCTTGGTGCCAGCCTCGAAACAAAAGTTAAAGGGTTAGTAGTCGCCAATGACGGTGATATTACGCCGGAAATGATCGGGCAGCTGCAAGCCATCCACATGCCTTTGGTCCTAGTGGAAAACCATATCCTGAACCAAAAAATCCCAACAGTCCTGGGTGACAATTTCATGGCAGGCTATACCATCATGCGCCATGTTTTGGATTGTGGACATCGCGAGGTTGCTGTGCTAAAAGGCCCGACCAAATACAGCAGTTTAGTTCACCGTTTGCTTGGTATTTATGCGGCAGCAGGCGAGGCTGGAATCGTTATCCCGCCAGATTGGATGCCAAAGCCCGTTTCCGGCCATCCGCACAAAGGTTATATGCAGATGCAGGAGATTCTACGGCTTCCGGATCGACCGACCGCTGTGGTGGCGATCAGCGATAAAACTGCCTTAGGTGCGATGGAAGCCATTAAAGAACACGGACTGCGTATTCCGGAAGACATATCAATTGCCAGCATTGATGATATTTCGGAAAGTGCATATACGCGCCCACCATTGACTACCGTTCGTATTCCCAAATATGAAATGGGTGTTGTGGCTTTTGATAAGTTACAACGGTTGATTCAGGGCGATTCGGAACTGCCGGTACAAAGCATCGTCTTTAGTGATCTCATTGTGCGCGAGTCGTGCTTGAATATCAAACAATTGGCAGCGGAAGTCTAAGCGCTAACTGCTTGTTGTTATCTTCCCCAATTGATCAGCCATCAACAGGTTGATCTGTGTTTTGGCTGCATCCTCATACCCACCCCACAAGTACCCGGTTGACCTATATATAAAACATCCAACCCTCTCAAGCGTTTAGATCATCATCAATTTATAGTGTAAACATGTTTGCGAAAGCGCATGATGTAATCAGTATAAGGAGAGATGACCATGTTAAGTCTAGCAGTTCTCTTTTTCATCATTGCCGTTATAGCCGCTATCTTTGGATTTACGACGATCGCGGGCGCGGCAGCAGGGCTAGCCCAAGTTGTGTTCGTGGTCTTTGTGGTACTTTTTGTCGCATCACTGATTTTTGGTCGACGTACATTATCCCGCTAACCGGGTGTTGGCGAGAGGAGGGAGTGTTATAGCATCCCTCCTCTTTTTTGTTTGGTTCGTGTTTCATCTAACCACAAATTAAAAAGCCTCTCCAACTAAGTGAGAGGCTTTTTGTTATTTTGCGTACAAGTGATTAGGCGCTGGCTTTAGCAGCTTCCGGTTCCACTTCATCAGCCGCTGTTGATGCATCCTCGGCCTGCCGGTTTAGGAACCAGGCACTAACGACCACCAGCAAGGGCAGGAAGCGCCACAAGGTGCGAAAAAGCTTGAAACGCGTCGAAAGGTAGCCTACGACCATCGTCGAAGCCAACGAAATGAGCAGGTTATTGCCGTCGGAAGTGCGGTTAGCGCGAGACATTTTTTAACCGATCCTCTACGTCACCACGCAGCTTGTCGAAGTCTTTCTGCAATTCCTTAAACGCTTTACCGGTGGTTTCACGGCCGCTGTCGTATAAGGTCTCTGCATGGTTGGCGATGTCTTTACGTACGTCATCACCTTTGCGTGGGGCGAAAAGTAGTGCGACGACGGCACCCAAACCGAGGCCAAGCAGCATTACAATTAGCGCAAGGATGGTACGCTGTTGTGCGGCCATTTGTTCAGCTTCACGGCTGTAATAAATACGATCATTCATGACACATTCTCCTTAGATAGTTGGTTGACTGGATAAGAAGTCATCAAGCGACTCCTTGTGCTTCATTTAGTTTTTGTGTTCCAGATGATAGGCTTCACGTAAGTTGCGGATACGATCATGCGCTTCCACAATTTGCTGATACTGCTGGTTAATCACCATGCTTATATCATCAGGAATGGCTTGTTCCATCACACGCTCGTAAGCATTTTTAGTCGCCTCTTCACTCGTTTCGCATTCAGTGAAGATAGCCCCATAATCGCCGCCCATGACTGCTGGCTCAATGTCTATCCATCCGTGTGGAAACATTTTCATGCTGTGACCATCGTCATCCGGGTCACCACCATACTCAACGACCAAATTGGCGAGTTGAGATGCAAAACGGCTGCGCTGGTGTGCATATTCGGCAAACATGGTTTTATAGGCCGATGAGGTAATGCCCTCCGCAGCTTGCATATAGCCGTCATGGCCTTCTCGGCATATGTGGATTAAACCATTTAGGATCACGACAAGGGATTGATCGGTGTCATCCTTTGATGGGAGAGGGCTTGATAATGTGTCCATCATGATCCTCCACATAGATTATCGTGATACTCGTTTCTTGGTTTATCGTAAACCAATACGACATTTGCAGCATGAGATAGGCGGTCAAGTTTGGATAGGTAAACTGGATAAAACTGGATTTGTATAAATTAAAAGCGGCTATCACAATCGATAACCGCTTTGGGTTTTCAGCGCATTGTTAATCAGCGTTTACTGGCTAGAACTTCAGCTTACGTGACCAGTCATCCAGTTGGCGATTGGCTTCGTCTTTAGCGATCCCGTAACGTTCCTGAATTTTCCCGACCAGCTTTTCGCGTTCACCCGAAATTTGTATCAGATCGTCATCAGTCAGGTTACCCCATTTGGAACGAACGTCGCCTGAAAGTTGTTTCCACTTACCAGCTACCTTATCCCATACGCCAGCTGTCATAGTGAATTCCTTCCGCTCATTTTATAACATGTGGGGGCGCACATCATACCGAAAACGAGTGTTGCCTCTCTCTTGCCAGCAAATAACGTGGATGCCGAAGTTGTTTACTGACATTTCGTTACTGCGCCCCGACAACCAACACTTTACCCGAACGTTTCTTTGGATCGATCCCCTATTAGGTCTATTTTTCTATAGGAGAAGTGACGGATTCGAATATAGGCTGGCATCACACTTTTTATGCGAGAAATTGCAGCTAGACCGATTCTATTAGTAAATCAGCAACCTTGTAATACCATTGCACATAGGTCATTCGGCCTATTCAAGACGCGCTATTCTACTCATGGAATTTCACTTGCATCCGTATATTCTTAGGCTCAATCCAAACCCGAATAGAGGTTATTATGACAGCTAAAGAAATTTTTAAAGGCACACTTATTGTGCTGTTTACCTTGCTTGGCGCCTATGTTGTAGTGATGAGCCTTCATATCTTAGTGGTGGTGCTGGTCGCTATTATTATTGCTTCGGCGGTACGTCCATCCGTCTTACGATTGATGCGTTGGCGTTTCTCGGAAGGATTAGCCATCATTGTCGTGTATTTGGGGCTATTATTAGGCATCGTGGCTCTGATAGCACTGGTCATCCCACCCATCGTTACCAGCTTGACGACGAATTTGACCAGTGAAGACCGTTTGGCAAACCGCATCATTTCTGTCGAGAATTGGATAGGTAACACTGTTCATAACATCACCGGCAGCGATATTCCATTGCCCGATCCGGCTACTGTCCGTGCTGGCGTGTCGAACGCAGTAGATACCATCCAGCCTGCTTTGCCCACATTAGTTGGTGACGCCAGTTCAACGCTTGGGGAAGCCATCCTCGTTTTTGTGATGGGTGTATATTGGCTCACATCGCATCAGCGCGCTGTTGAATTTATTGTTCCCCTTTTCACCATGAGAGCACGTGAGAAGGTTGAGTCGATTATCTACGAAATAGAAAATATGATGGGCAGCTATATTCGAGGTATCGTATCGGTAGCCTTAATCATAGGCGCTGCCAATTTTATCGTGTTGTTTATACTACGTGTTCCTAACGCTGCCACGATGGGTTTTATCATTGGCGTAGGTACCATGCTGCCGATTGTGGGTGGTTTTGTGGGCGGTGGATTTGCGACGCTTTTGGCACTGTTAACCGGTACGCCCGTACAAGGTTTAGCTGTTTTTGCAACCTTTGTAGCCGTGCAGCAAATTGAAACGCATTACCTGACACCACGCGCCATGTCTCGGAGTGTAGGTCTGGATCCGCTGCTGACAATCGTTGCAGTTTTGATGGGTTTTACGCTCGGAGGCGTGGTAGGGGCGATTATCGCTACACCCATTATGGGCATGATAGCCGTATTACTGCGCGAATTGGTGATTGAGCCTCGCAAGGTCACGGTTAGTCCGTATACGACAACCGAGGATGGCTTGATCTTGCTAAACAACGATGCAGCGGCAGAACAAATACCCACTGTTGTACCTGCCCAACCGCCAACGCAACCAGCACCTGTTGTACCGAATGTAGGTACGCCCAACCAGACGTCGTCAGGAATTCTTTTGCCCTAGGGCGATAGTGATAAATGACTTTTATCATCATTCACGGGCTGGATTTGGCTGAATGCCAACAGCAAGTAGGTCTTTCGTAAATGTTCTCTTAATCATTTGGATTTATTACTGGTGTAGCTAGAAAACTACTTGACTCTTACTAAGGAAAAGGCAGATATGGCAAAGCGTAAGCCTACGACAACTCAGAATACGACTTTTGAATTATTCGCGCCGTACAACAAATCGGTTGACCTGATAGGGGACTGGGATCAATGGAAACCTATCCCCATGATCAAAGATGACAAAGGCATATGGCGGGTTGAAGTGCCGCTGCCAGATGGGGAATATCAATATAAGTTCGAGTTGATTTCCAAAAGTCCTTTCGTACTCGATCAAAAGGTGACGATTGCTGATCCCAGGGCTATGCGTTTTACGCTGGATAGCCATGAAAACTCGGTCATCAAAGTCAAAAAAGGTGTACCGGTTATCCATACCTACAAATGGAAGCACGATGATGTGCCATTAGTACCGAACGAGCAGTTGGTGATTTATGAATTGCATGTCGGTGATTTTCGCGGCGGCATGGGGGACGACCAGAAGAAGCCCGGTAAGTTTACAGATGTGATCGAAAAGTTGGACTATCTAGCCGATCTGGGCATTACCGCAATCGAATTGATGCCGGTCAACGAATTTCCCGGCGACCATAGCTGGGGATATGCATTACACAGTATTTACGCCGTCGAAAACAGCTACGGTACCCCCGAAGAATTATGCAAATTGGTTGATGAAGCTCATGCGAGAGGCATTCGCGTTATCCACGATGCGGTTTATAACCATATGCAATCCGAAGCCCCCTTAACACGGATTGATTATGATTATTGGTTCTACGAGCATAATCCTGATGAAGCCTCATTAAATTTCGGCCCGAAGTTTAACTATGAATTCCATGATGACAATCTCGATATTTGGCCTGCCCGCGAATATGTCATCAATGCCTTACGTCTGTGGGTCGAGCAGTTTCATATTGATGGCATCCGTTTCGATTGCACCCGTGCCATCAAGTACTATGATTTGCTGCAATGGTTTAATAATGAAGCCCACAGCCGGGTTGGTTTCAAGCCGTTTTACACGATTGCCGAACATGTACCCCAAGACCCGACCATCGCAGGCGTTGAAGGACCGGTTGACGCCGCATGGCACGACAATTTTTACCGGCAAATGTCGGCAACGGCGATTGGTACAAATAAGGACGGTCGCGAGCCGTACAATACATCTGAGGTGCTGCGCTTACTTGATAGCCGCAAAGATGGTTTTTCATCGGGCTACAACACCATCCAGTATTTGAACAATCACGACGAACAACGGGTCATGTATCAGTTGGGCGCGATGGCGAACACTTTTGATGACGCCGCTTTCCGGCGCGCAAAGTTGGGCGCATCACTGCTGCTGACAGCACCCGGCATTCCCATGTTGTGGATGGGCGAGGAATTCGGTCAGCCTACACCCAAGACGTTAGAACCTCAACCGCTGCAGTGGGGATTGCTAGAAAACGACCGCAACAAAGGCTTATTTCAACATTACTCGCATCTGATTAAGCTGCGTAAGGAAAACCCCGCGCTCTACAGCGATAATTTCGAACCTGTTCTGGATCTACCTGGGCGCGGAATCATCGGCTTCAAGCGGTGGAATGATGCAGGTGACGTTGTTGTAGTTGTGGCTAATCTCCAACCAGTTTATGCCGGTGAGTTTGAGATTAAGGACGCCGGTCTGGAAGATGGCTTATGGCACGAAATGATTTATGACTACGACAACATGATCTTGAATGGTGATCTGAAAGACACATTGGCTGAGAGCGAAGTCAAGATTTACATCAAGAGGTAGAGAAAACTGTGAGCAAACTTTTGTATCACCACAAGTGGATGGATCTGTGTGCCAACACCGATGACGAAGCCTTCATTCATATGAATGACGCGGTACTGATGATTCCGCTGACGGAAAACTGTGAAATTTTGCTGATCGAAGAACAATCTATTGCCTATGGTGATGCAATGCTCAACTTGCCAACAGGGGGAATCGAATCCAACGAAACCCCCAAGTTGGCTGCTAACCGTGAACTTGAGGAAGAAATCGGTTATAAGGCCGGAAAAATGGAATTGATCGGTATTCTTCACCCTTCTGTAAAATATGCACAGTGGCGTTATTGGGTTTATCTGGCGCAGGAATTGAGCGCGCATAAAGCCAAAGGTGACGAAAAAACGCCCATCACCACTAAGCCGATACAACCAGCCGATGTCAGTTGGATGATTGATATGGGGAAAATCAAAGATTCCACTGCCATAGCAGCGCTGTTTATGGCGCAGAAACATCTAAAGCTGAGCCACGAATGATACGTTTGGTCGATAGCCGGTCCAATCATATAGCACCCTATGTGGTCGCAGTTTTAACTCCGTTATTAGCGCTTGCGGGTACCTTGCTCTATGGTGTCGTTTTATCCCGAACACCATTGTTGTTCTTTATCATTGCAGTGCTGATTAGCGGATGGTATGGCGGTTTCAAGCCGGGTCTTTTATGCGGGGCAGTTTCGGCAGTGTTGCTCGACTACTTTGTCTTAGGAAATGGTCATGGTTTTTTTCTGCAGGCAACTGACATCCCCGTCATTTTATTGTTTGCGTTTATCGTAGTCATCATTAGTGTGATTGAAGAAAGCCGCCTGCGAACCGAACGTGCTTTGCGGCAATCGCGCGATCAACTTCAAATCGTTTTACGCGGTATAAACGATGGTGTAACTGCGCAGGATAAAGAAGGGAATCTGCTGTTTGTAAACGATGCAGCTGCCCATTTAGCCGGTTTTGGCACTGCTGATGAGATGTTGACAAGTTCCATCGGGCAAATTCGAAAGCGCTATGACATATTCGATGAAGATGGCAAACCCTTTCCCTATGAAAAATTACCCAATAAACGTGTTTTTACAGAAGGTGTCAGCAGCCAGGTTTCGTACCAGTGGCATTTGGGGAACAATGGGGCAAACCGCTGGATGAGTTTTAAGTCCACTCCGGTATTTGACCAGCGTGGACAGCCTCAAATGTCGATTAATATTCTCACCGATATTACCGAAGAAAAAATGTCCGAGGTCAAGCTGCGGAATGCTCATGAGCGCCTACAGACGATGTTGGCGAGTATCAATAACGGTGTTGTGGCAACTGATACCGAAGGTCGCATCGAACTGATGAACCCGATGGCAGAAACCCTGACGGGTTGGACACAAACTCAAGCCTTTGGTAAACCCTTTGAGGATATTGTCACGCTCAAGAGCGAGCAGCTCGGTGAATTAATCACCAGTCCGGTACGACATATTTTGCGCGATAAAGCGGACATGAACGTCTCTACGCCAATCGAATTGATTAACAAAGACGGCTTACAAATTCCGATAGGCTATAACGCCGCACCCATTAAGGATCAATTCGGCTCGATTGTAGGTGCGGTAATGGTCTTCCGTGACATCAGTGACCGCCAGAAGGCCGAACGCGAACATATTCAATTGACCTTACTGCTGGCTGCACAGCAAAAACGGCTGGAAAATATTCTGGCGAATGTGCCGGGTATCGTTTGGGAGTCAGTGATTGTTCCCGATAGCCAGCAGCAGCGTATGGAATTCGTCAACAGCTATGCCGAAAAAATACTGGGCTACAGCCGCGAAGAGTGGTTGTCTATCCCAAATTTCGGACAGAAAATTATCCATCCGGATGATGCCGAGAGCAGCCAAAAAGAAGCCCAAGCCATTTTTGAAGCGGGTAATATGTCGGCTGTCATACAGTTCCGGTGTCTTGCGAAAGATGGGCGGGTTGTGCCGATAGAGGCGCATTACACGATCTTGACCGATGAAACCGGTAAGGTGGTAGGAACCTGCGGCTTGATGATGGACATTAGCCAGCGCAAAGCTGATGAAAACGCAATTAAGCAATCGGCATTGGACTTAAAGCGCTCGAACGAACAGTTGGAACAATTCGCCTATGTGGCATCACACGATTTGCAGGAACCGCTGCGGATGATTACCAGCTACCTGCAACTTTTGGAACGGCGCTACAAAGATAAGCTCGATCAAGACGCACATGAATTTATCAACTACGCCGTTGACGGTTCGACGCGTATGAAAGCCCTGATTAATGATCTATTGGCCTACTCGCGTGTTAAGACCGGCGAACAGGATTTCGCCCGGTTTGATACGAAGGCTGCATTGGAACAGGCCATTACAAATCTACAAATATCCATTGCCGAAACAGGCGCTCAAATCACTTATGATTCGCTGCCGAACATTTTGGGCAACGAAGCCCAATTTGTTCAGTTGTTCCAGAATTTACTGAGTAACGCCATAAAATTTCATGGCGAAGAATCCCCTAAGATCGAGGTCAAGGCGGAGCGAAGTGGAACTGTCTGGAAATTTTCACTTAAGGACAATGGTATCGGAATTGAGCCGCAATATGTCGAACGCATCTTCATTATTTTCCAACGATTACATACCAAAGATCGTTATCCCGGAACGGGCATAGGCCTTGCCATTTGTAAGAAAGTGGTGGAACATCATGGAGGGCGGATTTGGGCGGAATCCACACCGGGTACAGGAACCACCTTCTGGTTTACTATTCCTTCCGCTAATTGGAGTAAACAGTCGTGAATGTTGAAGCCGTAGAAATTTTATTGGTAGAAGATAGTCCGGGGGACGTGCGTCTGACTCAAGAAGCGCTGAAAGACAGTAAATTATACAACAACCTCAACGTTGTTCCGGATGGTGTCGAGGCGATTGCTTTTCTACGTCGGCAGGGGAATTATGCCAATGCACCACGTCCTGATCTGATTCTGTTGGATTTGAACTTACCACGCATGGATGGACGGCAGGTCTTGCAAGAAATCAAGAATGACGAAAATCTAAAGCGCATTCCCGTGGTAGTGTTAACCACTTCGTCTAACGAGACGGATATTTTCATTACCTACAACCTACATGCCAATTGTTACATTAGTAAACCAGTTGACTTTACGCAGTTCATCAATGTGGTGAAAAGTATCGAAAGCTTCTGGTTTAGCATCGTGAAGTTACCACCGATTTGACGAGGGTACGCTGTGAGTGATAAGCCGATCTCTGTACTGTTGATAGAAGATAACTCCGGTGACGCCCGTTTAATCCGCGAACAGTTACGGGATGCTACCGAATCGACCTTCTCCTTAAATGTGGTGACCAATTTAGCAGAAGGTCTAGCTGCTTTATCTCAACAAGTCTACAACATCTTGCTGCTTGATCTTTCGCTGCCTGATAGTTTTGGACTGGATACCTTAAAAACGGTTCGCAGTAATAATCAGGACATTCCGATTGTCGTTTTGACGGGCTTTGATGATCAAATGTTGGGTGTACAAGCCTTACAACTGGGCGCTCAGGATTATCTACTTAAAAACGACTCGCACCCCAAACTGCTCTCCCGTACCATTCGTTATGCCATCGAACGGCATAACATTGAAGCCGCGCTGCGTCAGAGTCAGGAAGAATATCGTTCGCTGATCAATGATGTGTTTGATACCACCACCGTCGGGGTGTTGATCCTGGATCGGGATTTCAAAATTGTGTGGGTCAATTCAGCTATTGAAGTGTACTTTGGCATCTCGCGCGACGAATTACTCGGTCAAGACAAACGTATTCTGATCGAAGATAAACTGAAATGCATTTTTGCAGATATAGATGGGTATGCCAACAGTCTGCTTTCGGCTTACCGTGACAACGCTTTTGACCGCCGCCTGGAATGTCAGGTAACAGCAGAAGGTGAACGTCAGGAACGCTGGCTGGAACATTGGAGCCAACCGATACGCGCGGGCATTTATGCGGGTGGACGTATCGAGCATTACAGCGACATCACCCAGCGTAAAATGATTGAAGCCAGCGAACGGGAAAAAGCCCAAAAGTTAGCAGCTGCCGAAGAACGCCAGCGTCTTGCCCGTGAACTCCACGACTCGGTCAGCCAGACTCTCTTTACCAGTACCGTCATGTCTGAATCGGCATTGCGCCAATGGGATACCAATCCCAAAAAGGCTCATGATCTGCTGGCCCAACTTCAACAATTAACGACGAGCGCCCTTTCAGAAATGCGGCTGCTGCTGCTCGAACTGCGACCTGCCTCACTGACTCAAGTGGGCTTGCCTAATTTGATCCAACAACTGGCCGCTACTTTGCAAAGCCGTACCGCAATTGAAATTAGCACAGCGCTTGACGAAATTCCGACACTTTTGCCCGATGTACAGGTTGCCCTGTATCGCACGGTACAAGAGGCGCTCAATAACATTATCAAACACGCGCAAGCCACGCATGTCATTATCCGTTTGGAGTGGAGCAACCAGAAGCTCATATTGACCATCAGTGATAATGGCAAGGGTTTCGATCCGACAACCACAAAACCTACCAGCCTTGGCATGAACATTATGCGCGAACGGGCTGAGTCAATTGATGCAACCATCAGTATCGGCAGCTCCCTCGGTGAAGGCACACGTATTCAGGTCGTATGGTCAGAAAATAGTAGATGAAGGTAAAAAGCATTATGGCAGCAACAGAAAAAATCCGCGTATTGGTGGTGGATGATCACCATATGGTCCGTAAGGGCTTGATCGTCCTACTCGAAAACTTCGATGATTTTGAAGTGGTAGGTGATGCGGGTGATGGGCAAGCCGGTGTCATGCTTACGCAGCGCTATAAGCCTGACATCGTATTAATGGACATGATTATGCCGGGTATGGATGGCGTCACCGCCACTCAGCTCATTCGCGATAGCTGCCCCGATACGCAGGTGATTGCGCTGACCAGCTTTAGCGATGACCAAACCATTCAGAGCGCGCTTAAAGCCGGTGCGATAAGTTATTTGATGAAGAACGTTTCGGTAGACGAATTGGCGCAGGCCGTCCGTAAGGCGCATCAGGGCAAGCCGACTCTCGCTCCCGAAGCCACACAAGCGTTGATCAGTGCCACCCGCCGCCCTCCAGAAATCGGGCACGATCTCAGCGAACGTGAGCGCGAGGTGCTGGCATGGTTGGTCGAAGGCTTGAACAACCGCGAAATTGCCGAACGGTTGATGATTAGCAACTCCACAGTCAAGAATCATCTCAGCAATATTTTCTCGAAGATGGGTACGACCAGCCGCACACAGGCAGTTGCCTTGGCCGTTGAACATAAGATTGTAAACAAGTAGCTTTTTAAATCAGTCTGCGTTAATACTGTCTCTTATGGAATTAAAAACATTGGAGACAAGTAAAACGCATCATGATTGAAACAACACTGACTTTGCGCGCCGATGCACCTATCGGTACGATTTCGCCGCGCTTATACGGTCACTTTGCTGAGCACTTAGAGCGCTGCTGTTATGATGGTCTATGGGTCGGCTTGGGAAATAAGAATATCCCAAATATCGGCGGTTTTCGTGCCGATGTTGTCAACGTACTCAAGTCCATGCCTGTGCCGATGCTGCGCTGGCCGGGTGGCTGCTATGCCGATCATTATCACTGGCGTGACGGTATCGGCGCACCGGAGAGTCGTCCCCAGCGTTTGGGCATGTCCTGTGGCTTGCAGGTCGAAGATGATAATGGCCTCGGTACACACGAATTCATCGCACTCTGCCGCCTAATCGGTGCTGAACCCTATCTTGCCGGAAATATGGGCAGCGGTTCGGTACAGGAAATGTGTGATTGGGTCGAGTATTCCAATGCCACTATCGATACCGCACTGACGCGCGAACGTGCTGCTAACGGTTCGCGAGAACCCTTTGGCGTCAAGTTGTGGGGCGTAGGCAATGAAAATTGGGGCTGCGGTGGCAGCTACAATGCCGCCAGCTATGCGCAGGAATACCGCCGTTATGCCACCATGTTACGGCATGTTGATCCCAAAGCTGAGCTTGTAGCCTGCGGTCATAACGACGAGTGGAACGAAGAATTTTTACGTATCAATCAGCGCTGGCACAACCTCATGGATCACTTCTCGATCCACCGTTATTGGATTAACGGTTCGGCGGAAACCGGTTTTAGCGAAGATCAATATTACAACTTATTGGCCGAAGCTCAGGATACCGAAAACTTTATCACTACGACGTCCAATTTCATCAACGAATACACGCCCAAAGATAGGCAGCCGCTCAAAATTGCGTTGGATGAGTGGGGTGTCTGGCATCCTGAAGCGCGTCCCTGGGGACCGACACACGAACTGATGCGCGAACCGCTGTCCTACGAGCAAGCAGGAACCATTCGGGATGCATTGGCAGCCGGTGTAGCGCTCGAAGTGTTCCATCGTCAATGTAACGTGTTGTCGCTAGCGAATCTGGCGCAGATTGTCAATGTGCTCCACGCACCGGTCATGACCGAAGGCGCAGCCATGTGGTTGACGCCCACTTATTACGCGCTGCAGCTGCATACCCCGCATATTGGCGCGACCGCCGTGCCGGTAGATGTGACCAAAGGTACTTCAGTTCCCAATGGTCAATTCAATGTCTCATCCAGTGCAGTTAGCGCAACCGCCTCACGAAGCTCAACTGGAACGGCTGTCACTTTAATTAACCGTCACTTCGATCAAGCGGCGTCGGTGTCTTTGGTGACCGCCGGTGTCTCGCGTGTCGTCAAAGCCCGTATACTCGCTGGCGACAGTCCTCGCGCCCAAAATAGCATCGAAGCACCCGACGCCATCAAACTGATTGATTTGTCGGTCAACGCGGATGGCAGCGATCAATGGCGCATTGAACTCCCTGCTCATTCAATGGCAACTGTCGAATTCGCCTAATTCAGTCTCTATCTCACCGCGTATGCCTGACTGCGCGGTGAGATGTTTCAGCCTTAATAGCGAAAGTTAAGCCATGTCATTACAAGATTTGATGAATACCGGACTTCCGCTCAACCGCAAGGAACGATTTTATACGGGGACGGTCTTTCCAATGCTCGTGTGTCGTGATGGCTTTCGCTATTTTGATCGCTTCACAGCCCTAATTGAAGGTTACATTCCACAACCGCTCGATGTAAATCCGGCGAGTGCTAATCTTCAGTTTTTTACTGAATACAGCTTTGCTGAATCAAGTTTCGGAGATATCGCAAAACGTTTTATCAATTCCCCCACCAAACGTGATACGCCCGATATCATCATCCTGATACACGGTACACGTACCACATTAATCGCAGTTGAAGCCAAGATGTTCCTTGCTCCCAGTCCTGTGAAATTATCAAGGCAAATGACCGATCAAAAGTTGTTGTTACACTATCTGAAGGAGGCACTTTCTATAGACGAGCTTTATCATGTTGCATTAGTGCCTGATCAATGGCGGAGTTTGCTGGGGAATTTTGACTTTCCGATTATTACATGGTATGACTTTTACAACCAATTTGCCGCAGTTATACCGGATGATTATTTTCTTGACATGCTTAGGATTGCGCTAGATAAGTATGATGACCTTGTGTCCCAGCCAGTTGCTTCGGGTGGGAAAAACAATGAGCTTAAGATGACTGGCTTGTCCATATATGAGGAGTACAAAGCAGAGATCCTCACGATGAACATAATGGGACGCGGAGGCGGTCTTAATGGCAAATTGGTCGTGCAGGATCTTGAGTCTGGTACATGGCAAAAACGCATCTATGAAACCAGTTCCGCAAGCGATTTTCCTAATGGCAATTGGTTTAACATTGAAGATTTCATTGCCCGAATCGATGCCTTGAACGACAAACTGACCTCACAGATACAATAGCCTGCTTGACATAAAACCCAAACCAATTTCTAACTGGATAAAATTGAACTTTTGTTCTAATATGAAAGAAGAGTGTTGAGTTTTTTAGGGTTACCGATATGGTTATCCACTCAAGTGCACAAAATATCAAAACAATATTCGCGTTATTTGCAATTCTTGCAATATTTCGGCGGATCACTCCTCGCGATCCTCTGCAACGGCACCTACATTGGCACGCGGTGGCATTCTCCCTCAAACCCGCTGCACTTGTGACATTTCAGCAGCACCAGCCGAGCCAGCCGCTGCACAAAAATGTCAATTCAGTGGCCTTAGCCGAGCGCCCCGCCCGACAAATCGGCGGAAGTGGGACACAACTTTGCTAACTTCCCATCACCCCACAAACAGGTGCGTCCCACCCCAATTGTTGATGCGTTGTGAGGATGCCATCCAATGTGGTCGCTATAGTGTCAGGATAAAGGGCAGTTTTACGCACCTTCAAATCCGCGTAGGAGTTGACACACTCAAACGTTGAAGCCAGCAGTTTGCGCGACTCATTGACCATAAACAACATATAGTGCAGTCGTTTAGCCGAGCGATCTAACAGTCGGGCATAGATTCCCACACGATCACCGATATGGATTTCATTCAGATAATGAATGTGATGTTCAAGGTCGAAACCACCACTGCCCCGCTCGCGGTAAAAGTCGGGCGTTAGGCCAAAGGTTTCAAAGAGCGCGTCACCTGCGTCATCATAGACTTCGAGATAGTAGCGCATGTTCATATGCCCCATTTTGTCCTTGTACCGATCAGGGATAGTTACGTGGTAAATCGCCGCTAATTGTTCGATTTGTTCCAGTGGAATAAGGGCAGGGCGCATCACAATCTCCTGTATGACCAAAGCACAAAATTGTCATTCTAACCCGTTGCACAAACGTAGGCTATACGTCCATCGCGCATCGATAATAGTGTGTCTATAATCATCATGATCGCATGGTGCATTGGGGGATGATGATGATACGCCGAAGCGTAATTCTGCTGGCCTTGCTATTAGGGGCTTGCAACTTAGCAGTACCGGACGTGACACCCACGATTGCCCCCACGCGTACCCCTAGCCCGACGCTGCTCGTTTCTAACACACCAGTACCGACAATAGTGGCGCAGGTCGCGACCAGTACACCGAGTACTACACCTTCACGCACAGCTACTTTTTTCGTCCTGCCGAGTGATACCCTAACGCCAACCCTCACCCGTACCAATGAGCCGAGTGCTACGCCCAGTTTCACACTCACGCTGACGGTGACCAGTACGCCAACTTCAACTTTCACGTCGACCAGTACATCTACCCAAACCTTGACCAACGCACCCAGTGCTACATCGAGTTTTACACCGACCAATACCGCCACCCACACACCACCGCCAACCGCCACGCCTACCATTCCACCGAGTGCGACTTTATTACCCAGCCCGACACCCTTACCGCTTATACCAACCGCCACGCCTACAATCACACCAAGTTCGACATTCACCCTAACCGCTACAGCCAGCTTGACCAACGCGCCCACGGCTACAGCCAGCTTTACGCCGACCATCACCTTAAGTCCAACACCACTGCCGACATCGACACCTTTGCCGACGCAAACGCCAAGCGCTACGCCAAGCAATCCACCACCCAGCTTTACGCCGAGTAATACGCCGCGTCCGCTGCCCACATCGACACGCACCCTTTCACCGGACGAACTCGCCGCGTTTAATTCGCCGGTTGCGCCGGTAGGTGTCCCGCCGACACCTACACAGGGCGAGGTCGCACTCGCGCCGACTTTGGATGTAACGCCAACATTTATCACGGCCCAGGCACCCATCATCGAAACACCGCTGGTGACGCCCATTCCTGCACAGGTTACACCGCAGGAAGCAGTCGCTACTCCGACCGTGCAGCCAACTGTCGCCTTAATTGTGACACTGCCCGGAATTGTGACTGCTATTCCGATTGCGCCGATTGGCTTTACACCGCCTAATGTAGAAAATCGTGTGTTCGGGCTGAGTACATCAGGTGGCGTGACTGGCGGTGGCTTTAGCTTGTTGAATGATACGGTGCTGTTCGAGCGCAATCCGGTTGACCCGAATTTGTATGTGACCACCGACAGCAGTGGAAATATGTATCTGACCGGAGTCAACGGCGCAGGTGCAAACCGGCCTGATATGTCACCGTTTTCGCAGTTTGTGGCGCTGACACGTAATGAGAACAATGCCTTTGTGCCAGCCGCCAAATGGTCGCCGGATGGCCGCTTCCTGGCCTTCATCGTCGCAGGCAAGAAAACGGGTAATGATGGCGTGTGGTTCTTTCAACCGGGACAGTTCCCACCAGTGCAGCTTCTAGTGGATTGCTTACCGCTGGATGTGCCAGGATGCAGTCTTGTTAGTAATCCTTTTGACCCCGATAAATGGGAAAGCCAGTCGCTCTTATGGTCGCCCAATAGTGATGCCGTGCTGGTGGGACTTAATTTGTCGCAGGAAGGACGCGGTGGGCTTGTTTTATTGAGCGCGGTGAATGATCCCAACTACCGTATTACCCGTCCACCGGTATTTCGCTATGATTATGGTTCATGGTCAAGGGATGGCAGCTTCATTCTTGTAAGTGGGCGTGGGCCTGATATGCACGAGTACGTCGGCTGGCTCAACCGTGACGGTTCGTTCGCCAAACTCCTGATCGACTCGGAGGCGGCTGGCTTGTGGATGGGCTTTGCCAGTCAAGCAAATGATGGCAGTGTTTATGCCCTCGGCGCAGCTGGTGATCGCAATGGTCCACGTGAAGCCCTGCATATCTATAATATGTCAGGGCAGGCGGTTACAGGTTCAATCGGTGACGGTTTCCCCAATCGAGTTGAGTGGAGTCCTGACGGACGTGCTGTGTTTGTGCAAACTAATGGACGTCAATATATCGCCAACATCAACGGTGAGGTGCGTGATATTAGCGGTCAAGTGGCAGGCGCTCGCGCCATCAACTGGGTGAATGGTGAACTGCCACAGGGCAATGATGGTGGCGGTGGTATCGCGCCGGTGGGAGTTGCCCCGGTTGGTCAGCCGGATGCGTCAGGTCAACTGCCGCAGGGTGTGGTCGAAGGGACTGAGTATCAACCGGGGACGCAGCTTCGGGTGTATGTGCTGGAGTTGAATATCCGCACCGCACCGGGTGTAAATAGTCCGATTGCCCGCAATACCCCGCTAATTACAGGTGAATATGTGGTTATCCTTGCAGGGCCGGTGGATGCGGATGGAGCACGCTGGTGGCAGGTGCAAACGGCTGACGGCGTGGTTGGTTGGATCGCAGGTGCAATCAACGGTGCTCCGACGCTAGGCCAGTAAGCGGTAAGTTTAATCGAAAGAAGATAGAGCATGCCCGAAACACCCTACTCGCAATCGCCATTGGTCAAAAAGTTGGCGATCAAACCCAAGACGCGTATCACGGCTGTCAACGCGATCAACGGCTTTATCGATATGTTGGCCGAACTGCCACCGGGAACGAGCTATGAAGATAACTTCAAAGGCGATTTCGATTGGGTTACAGTGTTCGTCAAAAGTGAAAGCGAACTGGATGGGATCATCGAGAATATTAAACAGCATCTCAAATCAACGGGTACGCTGTGGGCAGCAATTCCACGTGCGAAGAACCCCAACCTCAACCGCAATACTTTGAGTGCGACACAGCAGCGTTACGGACTCGAAATCACGTCTAATGCGGTCATTAACGATGATTGGACGGCTTACCGCTACAAGAAAGTCTAGAGTCTTTCGAAGAATACCATTTAATGACATTTGGTATCAAAAGTATGGCAGTTTGTCCTTTCGCGCGTCTTAGGTATACCTTGTGAGAGCGAATAGTGCTATCCTCCTGTTAAACACAAAAACTATAGGAGTCTCACTATGGGTAAAGTAGCAGTACATGGTTTTGGGCGTATTGGTCGTTCGGTGACAAAGATCGCTCTGAAGAACAACCTCTGGTCGCCTGTTTCGGTTTCTGATATTCGCGATATTCCGACACTTGCCGGTGTCTTTGAAGTTGACTCGAACTACGGTCGCTGGCACGAAAAGGTTGAGGCCAAAGAAAAGGGATTCTCGATTGGTGGACGCGATATTCTGTATTTTGACTCAAGCAAAGAACTTCCGGATTGGAAAGCTTTGGGTGTCGATCTGGTCATTGACTGCACCGGTCGCGCGACAACCCGTGCCGGCGCGCAAGCCCATTTGGATAAGGGTGCCAAGCGCGTTCTGGTGAGCGCACCGAGCAAGTCAGCCGCAGACGCAGATGCCGTTTTGCTCCCCGGCATCAACATGGACACCTATGATGCAGACAAGCACAAGATCGTCAGCATGGGCAGCTGCACGACCAACGCTCTGGCACCAGTCGTCAAGACTTTGCTGGAAAACTGGGGCATCGACGTTGCTTTCTTCTCGACCATTCATGCTTACACCAACACCCAATCATTGACCGACCAACCGATGAAGGATCGCCGTGACTCATGGGCAGCGGTCGAAAACATCATCCCGTCGTCATCAGGTGCTGCGAAGGCTTTGGGCTATATTTGGAAAGACCTGAAGATGACCGGTAAGGCTTACCGTGTCCCGACCCGTACTGGTAGCATCGCCGAAGTCACCGCCGTCTTGAAGAAGGGCGCGACCGCCGATGATCTGAAGGCTGCTTTCCAAAAGGCTGCCGCGACTGCTCCATTGAAGGGCATCATGGATGTATTGACCGAAGAATGGGCATCGTCACGTATCGTTGGCGACTCGCACTCGTCAATCATCGACCTGCCGTTGATCCAGACCATGGGCGATACTTTGGTATCAGTGGCCGCATGGTACGACAACGAATGGGGTTATGCGACCCGTTTGGCCGAAACCGCAGCTTTGCTGTCGAAGTAATTCTGTAAGATTTCAGAAAAGGCGGCCGCCCGGGTCGCCTTTTTGATTCATAAGCACCAAATTTAGCCGCCTCTGGCGTTCGTTTCTGCGTTGGTGCATAATCGCCCGACTATGAACAGTCTGACCACACGCCAACGCACCCGCTACACTTTTATTGCGATTCTGACGGCTATCCTGCTCTTGGCAGCCACCTTTCGCATCTACCATATCATCCAACGTCCGATTTGGACGGATGAAGGCACAACCACTTTCAATCTCTTTCACTTCAATGGACAAGATAACCTGATCGATGGATTGGCCGCGCGTGATCATCACCCGCCCTTGTATTACTACATGCTTCAGACATGGATTAGGCTGACAGGGGACTCAATACTGGCGATGCGTTACTTCGCGGCGCTGGTGGGCGTTTTGAGTGTGGCGTTGATGGTTCCGTTGGCGCGAGAGTTTATCCGGCAAGCGGACGTCCCTACATCCTCAAATAAGAAGGATGCAGCTTGGATACACTATGCCTACTGGTTTGTGCCGATCGCGGCGGCTCTGATACTGACACTTTCTGATCCCGATATTGATCTGGGGCAGGAGATTCGCTTTTACACCCTGCGGACAATGTTTGTCATCCTGAGCGTGATTTTCTACCTGCGCTGGATCAAAAAGCCGACGACGCGGGGCGGTATCTGGTGGTTACTGGCGAACCTCGCCATCCTGCACACCAATTATCAGGGTGCGTTTATCATGCTGTTCGAGGGGATGCACGCCCTGATCTTCCTGAGAGGTCGGTTGCGCCTAAAGGCAATCGGGTGGCTGGCGCTGGCGGGCGTGTTTTTCCTGCCGTGGTTCATTGGCTACGGCATCGGACAGTTTGATAACGATCAGGGTATCAACTCCACCTTGCCTTCTACATGGGATACGTTTGTCGAGCTAACATATAAATTCCTCGGCCATATCTGGCCTTTGATGCTGGGGTTGATGCTGCTCGGTGTATATAGTCTCCAGTCGCGTGTTAAAAGACAAGAGTCATCAACCGCATCTCTAGCCGATCCCCATCAACAGGGAGGCGACATAGGCCAGTCACTATCGCTCGTCTGGCGATGGGTGACGTGGGAAAAGGCATTTTTTCTGGTGGTGTGGATTGCGTTGACACTTATCATCAGCTTTTTGGGCAACGAGTGGTTTAGTATCCTGTCACCGAGGCGGGTAATGTTGATTTCTCCCGCGATAGCCCTGCTGGTGGCGATGGGATTGACGCGGTTTAGCGACCGGACAAAAGTATTTTTGCTCGTGGTCATTCTGGTGTATTCGGCGACCAGCGTGGATGATTATTATCCCAAAGCACCTTGGGATAAAGTCGGCGCGGATATGGGGCGCTATGCCGAACCCACCGATATGGGCCTGATGGAAATTTACTACGATGACACGGTGCTGTATTACTATACCGACCATGATATGCCCCCCGGTGCGGTAGTGAAATCCCTGCGGATGTGGCGACAGTTCGATCAAGGGACGTACCCCAACGGTGTGATTGACCTGCTAAACCAGCATAAAACGGTGTGGTTTGCCCACTGGAGTCCTGACCAGTCGGGTTTTGATTTCCTGAAGCAGACCGGGCATGTGCAAACGGCCTTGATGACGACTTACTGGGGAACGAACCAACTGAACGTCTACCGGTATGATGTGATCCAGCCGGAACCGGTGGTGGATTACAGTAACGGGATGCGCCTGCGCCAATTCCAAATTGACCCTGATAAGATGCGGGTGGATCTGTGGTGGTCAGCCGATAAAGTGCTGGATAAAGATTACAGTGTGTCGGTGTTTGTGCTGGACGCGAATGGGCAGTTGGTGGCGCAAAAGGATGATTTTCCGTTTATCAACCAGCGTCCGACGACTGGCTGGTTGGCAGGCGAGGTGGTTTATGATCCGCACAGTTTGGAGCCGAATACGCTTCCTCCGGGCAAGTATACCGTAGCGGTGAAACTCTACACGTATTATGACGGACAGCAGTACCCGACAATTAAGGGTGATCCCTGGCAGGTCATTGGGACGATTGAGAAGTGAAAATAGTTATCTTTTAACTCCAGATCAAATGCGAAAGTTGCGTCATTTACGCTGATAATCCGCCGAAAAAGCAGGCGGATGTGAGGGAGCAAGCCGCTGAATTAGCACATTTGAGAGGCGGCTGATCCGGCTGATGCCGCTGAATTGGCACAAATGCTGCGAGACGCCCGCGTGGATCCGCCGCTGCGCAATTGGCAATGTCGATTTGGCGGGTAGGCGGGAGAGAGCCGCCGAATATGCAAATGGGAAATGTATTTTGCCACAAAGAACACAGAAAAAAGCAGCACTGTTTTGCAGCAGCAGTGGTGGGACTGCTGCTGCAAAGGTGATAGTGATCAACGAACCGGTTCGGCGGCGCTGAATGCTTCAGCCATCGGCAGGGTGTTATAGTATTCGCGCACTTTGACGACAAGGCCATTTTCGAAGGTATAAATGTGGACAAAATTGGTTTCCCATGCTTTTCCGGTCGAACGGGCTTTGACGCGCTGCCAGCCTTCAACGATGACGACATTGCCTGCCACCTGCATCTCGCGCGGTTCGTACTGCTCGACCTCGGCGCTTTGCCCCACTTTGGTAAAGAATTCGATAATGTCAGCATGTCCATGATAATGACCACCAAAGGGGATAGGTTCGGGGCAATATTGTATCCAGTCGATGTCCGGTGACAGCACGGCTAGTATTGACGGGACATCACCCACACCAAACGCCGCATAAATACTTTGTACCTTTTGTAAGTTGTCCATTTTTTAGCTCCATAATTAAACGCTGAAGCTACTGTATTCCAGTACGCTATTTGGACTCCAGTTCAAAAG
>JBGAHG010000024.1:0-117930 GCA_044226325.1 Aggregatilineales bacterium | reverse complement strand
GTCATGGTTTCCACGTGGAAACGGACGGTATCCAGAATGGCTTGAAGTTCACCGCTGCTGGTATCCATGGCTGTAATGGGATCACTAAAGGCGTAGAAGACAAAATTAACGCCCTTCTCTTTGACGCCAGCGAACCAACCCCGCGTATCCGGCAATCCGCTCTTGGTGCAGGTTACGGCTGACCATTGTGTGCCTTCAGCGCTAAGCAAACCGATACGGTAGCTGCGGCGGACGTCGACACCAATGTTACAGTCGGATTCGATGACGGCTGAACGCAGTAAGCGGACTCCATCTGACCACAAATCCGCTTCGGGGGTGGCAGCAAGGGTCATGCCCATTGCGGCCTGTGCCATCGCATCAGTGCTGGGGGTGACGAGATTGGGGAAGCCCCAATAAAGCGCGATATTGCCTGTGCCGCCGGTAATCGGCCCGCTGTAAAAAGCGACCGGAATGATACGGAACTTGTTCGGCTCGACATCAGCCAAAACCTGCGCGTCATAACCGGCTTTCCATCCCTGCGGCAATGTAATGTCGATGGGTGGTGGAACTTTGTCGCCAGTGGTGGGCGGTAAGGTGATGACCAGCGGCGCTTCGGTAGGTGTGAGAGTGAAATCCGGCACGAAGGTGACGTTGGGCTGCGGTGTGTCGAGCGTACTCAGTGCCTGCTGAGCGGCGAGGGCGGTGACTGTTCCGTTGACAGCGGCCTGCACATCGCTTTCACCAGTGGTTGTTAAAGATGGTACAGGTGAGGGTGGCAGCGTAGCAGTCGGTGCTGCTGCGCCGGAACAGGCAGAAAGCAGAATGAGTAAAAGCGCGGTACTGAGTTTTGTGAGACGTAAAGTCATAGTTGATCCATAGAGATTCGTGTGATTAACGTGATTGATTGTACACGTCAATTGAGTAGTAGGCAGGGTAAAGCTATGATCTTATTCATTAAGCCTAAAAAATCGATATTCTACTGCGAATTTGAGGATGGCCAGGCAATGTGGATGGATCATTCAATATGCAGGGAAACGGACTCCTGTTTCCCTGCAATCTAATTGCATGTTATAAAAGTCTACTAAGCGGTTTGATCGTCAAGTATGCGCTTCGCAACCAACCGAGCCGAGATGAGCGCGGTCGGAATGCCGGTTCCGGGGTGGGTGCTCGCCCCCACAAAATACAGGTTTTCATAATCGGGATGGCGATTATGCGGACGGAAGTAGGCTAATTGAGTCAAGGTATGCGCTAACCCGTGTGTAGCCCCTTTCATCAAATTATAACGTTTTCGCCACGATAAAGGTGTGTAATTAACCTCAAACTTTAGATGCTCTTTGAGGTCGGTAATGCCGAGTATCGCTAGACGATTAAACACCGCCTGTCGTGCCTCGTCCCTGATTTTTGCCCAGTCTTGCTCCTGCGATTCATCCAAATGTCCGACGGGAACCACAGCGATCAACGTGTCCTCGCCTTCTGGAGCGGCTGATGGGTCGAGCCGCTGCGGGGCATGGATGTACAGACTTGGATTATCGGGTAGTGTAAAATGTTTGAAGATACTGTGGAAGTTTTCTTGGTAATCATCCGCAAGAAACAATGTGTGTGCATTGAGCTGAGGATAGCTTTTGTCAACACCCCAGAAAAAGCTGATCACTGAGCACGAGAATTCTTTTTTCGCTATTCGCTCAGCTTCATTCTCATCGGGGAGCAAGGACTGGTAGACGTAGGGTAGATCCGCGTTGGCGACAATCATGTCGGCATCTAGCCGCTTTCCATCCTCTAATATGACCCCGGTTGCCCTATTTTCATAGACATCAATGCGCTCTACGGTCGTGTCAAAGACAAATTCGACACCGGCTTCGTGGGCTATATCCATGAGAGCCTCGACCACGCTGTACATGCCGCCTTTGGGATACCAGACCCCGTGTGTCAGTTCTGTGTAAGGCATCATGGAGAAGGTGGCAGGCGCATCAAAGGGGCTTAATCCCATATAGATGTCTTGAAAGGTGAAGGCCGCTTTCAAACGGGGATGCTTGAAATAGTCCGACATATGACGATAATGCGGGACAAGCGCATCGAGGCTAAACAGCAAGGGAATATTACCGGGATTAAGAAAGTCGGGAGCAGTGCGGAAATCATGATTGACCAAGCGTTCCATGCCCAACTTGTAGTGGTCGTGACCCTCGGCAATATACTCGAGAAAGTTGTCAAAACAGTCCGGTTCAATTGCTTCGAGCTGCTCCTGCATGAAGGTCATATCCGATGACAGCGTGAGCCGCTGACCGTCATCAAAAATCAAATGGTAGGTCGGGTCTACCCGCTTCAAGTCCAAGCGCTCATGAAGGGATGCCCCAAGTGAGGCAAATTCATCTTCATAGACTAAAGGCATAATGAGCAAGGTTGGGCCTGTGTCAAAGCGATGTCCTTCTTTTATGAAGTGATCGCAACGCCCACCGGGATGCTGATTTTTCTCCAACACGGTTACGTGGATGCCTTGCCTTGCCAGATGTATGGCGGTGGCAATTCCACCGATTCCTGCTCCGATAACAATGGCGGATGATGTCATAATTGGCCTCGCATTATATTTTTAAGTATCAAAGACAATAGGGTTGTTGTCGTTCTGATTCCGGTACTTAGTAATTTATGTTCAGGGTATTCAGGGCGAAGTTGATAGTCGTCATTCTCAATTTTCTTCAGGACGGCTTCGAATCTCGCCATGTAGGCATAGCCTGCGATACGGCAGCGCCGATTCGGGACCTGATCAAGATAGGCTTTTCCACTGCTGAAGTGGTCTTGCGCGAGTTGTACACGGCTTTTAACCCAGTCACGATATAGAGGGTTATGGATGTCACAAGGGTCTAGTTTACGAGCCTGTAGAAATTCGCAGGGAATATTAAAATAGCCGACATCCACATCTTCAAAGGTGTCGCGAAGCATGTGGGTTATATGGGCACCGATGACGGCCAGATAGCGAGAAGGGGTTTGTGGCGAGGGATCATTGTGACCAATAAAGTAATGCAGCGCTTCGGTTACGGCAGTGGCAAGATCGATTGAGTATTGGCTTAACTCCAACTGGGATACCAATCGCCCTCGACGCCCTGCATCAAAAGTCATCACCGCCATCATATGGCGCATATATCGTTCTAAACCTGATCCCCGTTCAGGACTGCTTCTGATCAAACTCGCTAACATGTTTTCTTCAGGACTGAGATCCGCTGGTAACTCGCCGTGATAACACCTTTCTAGTAGGTTTTTCTGCCGTTCTAAAAAATCCATACGTTCCGGTTTTGCCCATGAGGTTTGATCGAGTATGTCATCGAGCCAGCGGAAGTAAGCGTAGGCACGATAAGCATCTAGAACGAGGTCATGATCTACGAGAAAACGAATCGTGAAATAGGTGTGTTTGCTGGCAGTCCTGGTAATGAACGCCGCTAAGGTCGGATCATCAACCAGATAGGGTGTTATGCTTGGGACTTGGGGATCGGATATCGCTTGACTAGATTCCCCTACAAGTGGCTCAGGCAAATTGACGAGGTTAAACATTGATTATTCCATCACGAGTTCACCTTTAATTATATAGATTTACGCAAATTATATAAAATCGTTGCTGCGATAATGGGTGACATTTGTCACCCATTTGATGGTTGATCATCGGGGAGTTTCTGCTTACGTTTGCAATCACTGTCCGTTTAGGAAGAGAGTCGCTTTACTCCCACTCGATAGTTCCTGGGGCTTGCTGGTGATGTCGTAGGTGACACGGTTGATTGTACACGGCATCTGAAAGTGTTGCAGGGTAAGCATCAGAAATCAGGTGGCGCGTCCTGTACGGCGGGCACAATGTATTTTTCAATCAGCGCAAAGATGTCGTTATGACCATGATCGAGGGTGGCGGCGGTCGTAACCACGATCAAATCGAGTTCGGGGATTACGAAGACGGTCTGCCCGTTATAGCCCAGCGCGGCATAGGCTTTGAGGCCAGGATAAGTCCACCACATCAGCCCGTAGCCAAGACCTGAATCCGTTTTGACCTGTGTGCTGGTCGCATTATCAACCCATTCGGACGAAACAATGGTCTGACCATCCCACTGGCCGTTGTGTAGGAATAAATAACCGAGCTTTGCCATATCACGGGCGCTCATCTGGAGGTCTGTCCCGCCCATCGGAATCGTTTGGGGGTCGAGCCGCCAATTGAAATCCGCGATGCCGAGTGGTTTAAAAAGTGTTGTCTCAGCGAATTCACGTGTGCTCATGCCGGTTGTTTTCTGGATGATGGCCGAAACGATATGCGAACAACCGGTACAGTAATTGAAGTGTGTTCCCGGCTTAAATATCATCGGCAGACTGAGGACATAAGAAACCCAATCGGGTGATCGTTCCATCGTAAACAGCATGGATTCGGTCCAATCGAGGCCAGTCTGCATGGTGATAAGGTCGCGCAGAGTCATCGCTCGTTTGCGGTCATCCACGTTTTGGAATGTTTTGTCAGGAAAGAAATCCAGCACCGGATGATCAAGCGTGTCGATATAGCCTTGATCGATGGCGATTCCCGTAAGGGTCGAAACGAAACTTTTGGTCACTGAAAATAGGTCATGCAGTTCATCAGCCGGATGGCGCAGGAAATAGGTTTCGCTGACGATATAACCGTGACGAATCACCAGCAGGCTGTGCAAATTGATGGTTTGTTGTTGAACGTCATCCAGCATTGCGGCTAGCTGCTGTGAGTCCATCTGCTGATCTTCGGGTGAGGAGGTGCGCCATGCATCTGTCGGCCAATAATCAGCACGGATGGCCGGGGATGGCGTAGGCGTAGAGTCTGCCGAGACACTCAGCGTGAATGACAGACTCAAAACGCCGACGATGATTAATATCAGGTACGGACGCGTTCGTAAGCCGGTGTGACGTTCGACGACGGTTGAAGGCATAACTCGATTACTTTCGTGCAGCGATTTTATTCTGCTGCTTACTCCCATTCGATGGTTCCGGGCGGTTTGCTGGTGATGTCGTAGGTGACACGGTTGATGCCGCGCACTTCGTTCACAATGCGGTTGCTGGCACGGGCGAGGAGATCATAAGGCAGACGCGCCCAATCGGCGGTCATGAAGTCATCGGTGGTGACGGCACGCAGCGCTAAGACTTCTTCGTAGGTGCGGTAGTCGCCCATGACACCCACGCTCTTGACTGGCAGCAGTACGGCGAAGGCTTGAGATGTTCCCTGACGCAGCATTCCAGCTTTGCCTAGTTCATCGGTGAAGATGGCATCGGCTTCACGCAGCGTTTCCAGCCGCGCAAATGTGATTTCACCGAGGCAGCGCACCGCTAAACCGGGGCCGGGGAAGGGCTGCCGCCAGACAATATCATCAGGCAGACCGAGGGCGGTACCGACATTTCGCACTTCGTCTTTGAAGAGGTCGCGCAGTGGTTCGACCAATTGGAAGCCTAAATCGGCAGGCAGACCGCCAACGTTGTGGTGACTCTTGATGACGTGCGAGGATTTGCTGCTGGCGGCACTTTCGATGACATCGGGGTAAATCGTCCCCTGCGCCAGAAATTTGACGCCGTGTTCAGCTAGATCACGGGCCTGGGCGGCGAAGGTATCAATAAACAATTTGCCGATGACTTTACGTTTGGCTTCCGGCTCGGTGACTGATTTGAGCTGGTCGAGGAAATCTTCGGTGGCATCAACCGCGACCAGATTCATACCCTGCTGATCGCGGAAAACCTGTACAACCTGTTCCGGTTCATTTTTACGAAGTAGTCCGGTGTTGACAAAAATGGCAGTCAATTGATTGCCGATGGCTTTTTGAAGGAGCGCACCCGCTACTGCTGAATCGACACCACCGCTCAGCCCGAGGATGACGCGCTCCGTACCCACCTGTGCGCGGATGGCAGCGATGGCTTCTTCGATAAAGGCGACTGGCGACCATTTCGGTTCGCAGCCACAAACGTCGAATAAGAAATTGCGTAGAAGGTCTTTGCCCTGTGGCGTATGCACAACTTCGGGATGGAACTGCACACCATAGAGTTTGCGAGCAGGATCGCCCATCGCAGCGTAGGGTGAGTTATCCGAAGCGGCGAGGCCAACAAATCCGGCAGGCGGCTGCTCGATGCGGTCACCATGAGACATCCAGACCTGCATGTCATTGGGCAGGTTATGAAGCAACGGGTTGTCCTGTGTGTGATGAATTTGAGCGGGACCGAACTCACGCTCGTTGGAGGGTGCGACGATGCCACCGAGGGCGTGGGTGAGCGCTTGCATCCCGTAGCAAACGCCGAGGATGGGATAGTTTTTCATCAGCCAGCGTGGCATTTGCGGCGCGCCGACTTCATAGACGCTGTTGGGGCCGCCAGAGAGAATATAGCCGCGCGGTTGATGGGCATTAACTTTCTCTTGAGAAGCGTCGAAGGGGAATACTTCGGCATAGACATTGAGTTCGCGAACCCGGCGAGCAATCAACTGTGTAAACTGAGAACCAAAATCAAGTATGGCGATACCGCCGGAACGTGGATCAGTCATGTGTGGCCTTTTAGCAGTTGGCGATTGGCAATTAGCTTTTAGCTATTCAAATTCGAGCCATTCGCATGGACGAGATAGCGGTCAGGTTAGGTCGGGAAGGTATCAGACTCTCCCCTGCGAAAACAAAATTGCGTTGGCACCCGTTCACGGGGATGTACTCTTGCGAACATTGCTAAAAGTTGCCTCAATCTGAATGGGATTTTGAGAGGTTGGACTTTTGGCCGTGAAATTAAAGTGTCCTTTATAGCTATCACCGCTTATAGCAAAGGATATTGTTCCTGCGGTTGCCGCATATTGCACCGTATTACTGTCAGCCAGCAAAGCATCGGGCGATGACGAAGGATCACCGGCCTTTGAAAATTCCAATACACCACCAAAAAAGGTGTTGTCGGCTGGTTCAGCGCGAATCGGATAGGTTCCCGACTGCGGCATGTCACTACCGGCATAACCCAATGTGACGATCACATGGCTGCTTTGGCTGGTAAGACCCAGCAGTTGAAACTCACCGACTGAGGGCCGCGTTCCACTGGCTAAGGTAATATTATCACCCTGCATTTCAAAAGATAACGTCCGGCTGATGTCGCCAGTGATTGTGGCCGAAAATTGTGCTGGGTCGGGACCATGTGTCGAGAGCGAACCAACCAAAACAACGATTATTCCTATAACAATGACCAGCGTTATGAGGCTCGAGTTTTTACCGGGTCGCTTCACGATAGTTTGCTACTCCGAGAATTCGATTTTGCCGTCGTCCATGCTGGTGATGGTGGCAAGGGCATGGATGGGAATGTTGCTGTAACCGGCTTTGAGCATCGCACCGCGTCCACCTTCGAAAGATTTTTCGACGACGACACCCACACCAACCAGATTGCACTTGGCGCTTCTGACCATACGGGCTAAGGCCAGCAGTGTTTTACCGGTCGCCAGAAAATCATCGATGATCAGGACATTTTCGCCAGCACGTAAGAATTCCGCCGAGACGAGCAGGTTAACCTCGCCGCCTTTGGTGTGGCTGGGGGCAGTTTCCAAAAACACTGGACCGGACATGGTGATCGGTTTGGTTTTACGGGCATAGACCACCGGTATTTTTAGGACATAACCGGCCATGAGTGAGGGTGCAATACCTGATATTTCTGCGGTAAGGATGCGGTCAATCTTCACGCCGCCAAAGATTCTGGCGATTTCTTCGCCCATTTGCATCATTAAATCGGGATAGATCTGGTGATTGAGCAAGCTGTCAATTTTAAGTATGCCGCTGCCAAGATTCTGACCCTCTGCCAGAATGCGTTCCTGAAGTACTTTCATTGTCCGTTTTCCTTGTCGAATGTCTGATTAACAAAAAGCGCGACTGTTTAAGCGCGCTCCTGAACGAACGATTTTATCCTGTCGGTGTACTGCCGCCCGCTTCCTCATACACCTCGGCATAGAAAGCAGCATATTTACCAGCAGCGAAGCGCCTGCCGAGTTCGCCACCGGTTTCTTGACCAGCGGGGGAACGTAAGGAGGCTTCCATCTGTTCGACGCTGGCAAAGTAGATTTCGAGGATGCGGTAATACGGTGCTTCGCCGATAGGGCTGCCCAAGACATTGACCACCTGCCGCCGTTCAATGTGGGGCATTCGTTCGACCAGCGCCAATAAATCGTTATAGGCACTTTCAAACACGCCCACATTAGCGGGGGCCGAAAAGGTGATCATGAACTTAACCATATGGGAGGTATCCTATGCGACTAATCAAAAACCGGGCTGTTTCCAACCCGGCTTCTGATTATATCCATAAATTTTCACAATTCGGAGGGATTACTTTTTGTTTCCGCTGTTCAGCAGTAAACCGATCACCATGCCGATGCCAAGAGCGACCAGCAAGGCCGGGATTGGATTCTGGCGCACAACCTTGGTGGCTTCGCTTCCCATTTGTTCGACGGAATTCGTATTCAGATAGTGGGCGGCCTTCTCTAACCCTTTGGCGACTTCATCAGCCGTTTTGTGGGCATCCGTATCATCGGTGGTATCACGGGTTTCGCGGCGAATGCTTTCGGCAGCGTGGTTCAACTGCTTGACCGCTTCTTTCCGCACACTGTTGGCTTTCTCACGCAGTTCACGCCCGAGTTCGCCTAATTCTTTCACCACATCATGGGCAGCATCCTGTACCTTTTCACCTGTGCCATTTTGACCGTTCATCATATTTTTCTCCTCGCTTTCCGAATAACCTGCGGGATTGAATGATTTTCAGTGTAGCGAATGTTAGTGCCACACCGATTGATAAAATAAACGCGATAGGCGGCTCCAGCATACTGGAAAAGAGAACAACCAATAATGCTGCAATCACCAGCCAGCTATTGAGTGGATCAGACACTTTACGGTGATTCATCACTCTGTCCCTCGCATCCCACAACTGTGCCTTCTGTCAGCATAGTATGATGTAAGGTGCAATCGCTATGACAAGTATCACCCATCTGTAGCCAGAATATCACAAAATACGTCGATGGTAAACGAAACATAATCATCGACTAAAATAAATTCTTAATTATTCGTTTATGCTAACTTTACGTTTTTCGGCTTAGGCTTTTTATAAGAAGACTCTAACGCACGGTTGTAATCCGCACGTTAGTTCAATGGTATAATTGGTCTGTGAAATTAGGAACAAGTCGAAATACAAATTGTAATGAAACCGAACGGTGAGTCGCCTGCCAGGATTGTCCAGATCCATAACTTGACCAAGCATTATGATGAAGGTGGTCAGAGTCGTAAGGTGCTGGATAATGTTAATCTGGAAATCGTAGAGGGCGAATTCTTCGTAATGTTAGGCAAAAGCGGCAGTGGTAAGAGTACGCTGCTTAACCTCATCAGTGGTATTGATCATGCAGACTCCGGGCAGATTATGATTGGCGACACGGACATCACGGCGCTCAACGAAAAACAGCAAACCCTCTTCCGCCGCGATAAGATCGGCATTATCTTTCAATTTTTCAACTTGATACCGACCCTGACTGTTCTTGAGAACATTACGCTGCCGGGTGAACTGCGCGGCGAACGGCGCAGTACAGTCGAGAAGCGTGGACGTGCGCTGCTGGAACGGGTGGGTTTGAGTGACCGTGCCGAAACGTATCCTGACCGGCTGAGCGGTGGCGAACAACAGCGGGTGGCTATCGCACGGGCATTGGCTCATGAGCCAAAGTTGGTTTTGGCGGATGAACCTACGGGCAATTTAGACGAAGATACAGGTCAAACTGTACTAAAGTTGCTTTTGGAACTCACACGTGATGCCGGTAAAACGTTAGTCATGGCAACCCATAATCCAGAGATTCTTCCCTTCGCCGACCGTGTTTGCCGCATTCACGAGGGCAAATTGGTCGTTACACTTAATCATGAACCCGCCATAACCATTCGTTAGCGGGATGCAAGGTTATTGGGCATAATTAGATTTATTGCTGATCTTGGAAGGAAGTCCTTATAGCACTGAAAGGTTCAGCACAATGACGGACCCTGACCCAGCACTTATCAAGCAATTATTGGCCGATCTTCGGGGATTTGACAAAGACAAGCGCCGCACCGCCGTGATGAAACTCGGCGTGATGGGTGGCGAAGACGCAGTACGGGCGCTCATTATGGCTGTCCGCAACGACCATGAAGATCTGATTACACGCGGACGCGCTGCCATGATGTTAGGCAAACTCCGTGACATCCGCGCCGTAGACCCCCTCATCAAAGCCTTAGAAGCACCCGGTTTCCAAACACCTGTATATGCTGCCGAAGCCCTGGGCAAAATCGGGGATCGCCGTGCGATTGACCCGCTGTTAGCTGCCATGAATTCCGGCAACGAGACGTTCCGCAAGGCGGCAATTGAAGCGCTGAAGAAGCTTGGTTATATGCCGGAGCCGATACCGAATTAGTTTGTGGCTAAAGGCAATACCTTCAAATATTGTAGAATGATGCGGGCGAGACGGTGATGCCGGACTCGCCTGTTTTTTACAAATTGCTATGGGTTCAGCCAGTGACATGAAGTGCTAACTTCAGATGTCGCCTGATATGAAAATGCTGCGGATGAGTCAATACGAACCCCTTAATATGAAATGGTTAGAACTTAATCGTCAACTCAATATCTTTCTGCAAAAGCTAAAACCAAATGAATAACTGGACACCGCCTGACCACTGGCTAAAAATAACCTCGATAGATGCTCATACCGGTGGCGAACCGCTGCGGATAATCACTAGCGGCTTTCCTGACTTGCAAGGCAGCACGATTCTTGAAAAGCGGCAGTACGCCCGTACGCATTACGATCATCTGCGCCGTGCGTTAATGTGGGAGCCGCGTGGCCACGCCGACATGTATGGCGCAATCCTGACGCCTCCGGTCACGCCGGATGGAGACATTGGTGTACTGTTCATGCATAACGAAGGCTTCAGTACCATGTGCGGACACGGCATCATCGGCTTAGTGAAGGTCGGTGTGCAAACCGGCCTGTTCGCCGTAACGGGTGATGCGACTGTCGTGAAAATTGATACGCCTGCTGGACGCGTGACGGCGACCGCTCATCTACGTGATGGGCAGGTGGAACGTGTATCATTCTTGAATGTGCCTTCATTTTTGTACCAGCAGGATTTGACCATCGATGTGGCTGGTTTAGGTCAGGTGGCTTATGACATCGCGTTCGGTGGGGCGTTTTATGCCTATGTGGACGTCGATCAACCAGCGCTAAAGGGCGTGGTGATTGACGATAAACATCAAACTCAATTGATCGACGTGGGGATGCGGATTAAACGGGCGGTGATGAACAGCGTTCCTTTGCGCCATCCGGAAGGTGACGATGATCTGAACTTCCTCTACGGCACGATTTTGGTGAAGATGCTGCATACCGAAGCGGTTCACAGCCGGAACGTCTGTGTTTTTGCGGAAGGCGAGGTTGACCGTTCACCGACCGGAACGGGTGTCAGTGGACGGCTGGCTATTCATCATGCGAAAGGTGATTTGACGCTCGAAGAAACCATCACCATCGAGAGTTTGATCGGTTCGCGCTTCACCGGACGCGTGGTAGAGACGGTGGAGGTTGGTGGACTGCCGGGTATTATCCCCCAGGTGGCTGGCACTGCTTATATTACGGGGCAGCATACGTTTCTGATCGATCCCGACGATCCGCTGCGAGATGGGTTTATACTCAGATAAACGATGGTTGTGAGGCGGCTTATGAACAGCACCGTGTCTCCACATCCTGAAGTGAAACGACCGAACCGGCGTGAGTGTTTGTATTATTTGGGCGGAGCGAGTTTGCTGCTGCTGGTGGGTGAAGTCGGTGTAGGATTGTCGAAGTTCCTGAATCCACCACCGGTTTATGGTGAACGCAGTGGCATCTATAAAATTGATCTTAAAGAAATACCCGTAGTTGGGGAATCGCCGAAAGCATTTCCGTTAGGGCAATATTGGCTGATTAATTCCGAAGAAGGATTGATCGCGCTTGACGGTTGGTGTACGACACGACACGAAAAGCTTGTTAAATGGGTAGACACAAATGATCGCTATGAGTGTCCACAATGCGGTGCAAAGTTCCGCATCAACGGAGAATTTATCGAAGGGCCGGCTAAGCGCGGATTGGATAAGTTGTTAGTGGAAGTGACCACCGATAAAGGAATGGTCACCACGCCGATGGATGGATCGCTAGTGAGTCTTGATGGCGCGCAACAGGTGGTTATCAATAGTATCGGGCGCATACCAGGCAAACCTCGCCTCCCGCAGAATGATGAATTCACTCCACCAATCGGCAATGCCGGTTAGTTCGTCTTGATTCTAAGGACTCGAAGGCGCTACAACATAATAAGACACCCCGATAATTAAGCCCTGTTTTATTTGTTATTCCCCCACTGAAACCCACCAAATTTACCCTACTCTCCAATGGATTCTCATGGTAAAGTTGGCACATATCCCAAATTTGCCTTTGAATTTGGGATATATTTATACTGGACGAGATTCATGCCCAACCTGACCGATTTATATAAACTTGATCAATTTAACGATACATTCGCGCTGGGTCATTATGCGCGTGTGTTGGATGCCCAGGACCGCCGTACCGGACAATCGGTAGCCTTTAAGCTGCTGCGCCCCGAACATGTGTCGCAGGATGGTGAACCCAAGTGGGAATTCCGTGCCTTCCCTAACGAAGCTGATTTGTTGATGAAGGTGGCGGGTAATCCGCATGTGGTACAACTGCTGGACTGTGGTTATATCTCGGGTACTGGTGAAGCCCCGATTGACGGTGAAATCAAGTCTTTTCACATTGACGCGATGGGTTTTGCTCAAGCCATGTCGGAATATGCTGAAAGCGGCTGGCGTCCTTATCTGGCGCTGCAAAACTTACCCCGTTTAAACAATCTGCTGTATCTGATGAAGCCCAATCAACCGGATGTACGGTGGCGTCTGCCCAGCGAAGAAGGCCTGGCGCTGGCGTTGCAGTTTGGCGAACTGCTGAAAATGGCGCACCAAAAAGGGATTGTCTACCTTGACCATAAGCTCGAGCATGTTTATTGGGATGGTACCCAACTGCGTATCATCGATATGAACAGTTCGCGGCAGCTCGAAGGCAGCAGTCGTCATGATCAGCAGCAGTATCGGGCGGATATTCATAACCTGTGCGTGGGTATTTTGTATCCGATCTTCACGGGCCTTTCACCTTTAAAGACCACTTTGCGTCCGCAGCCGGGGAATATGGCGGAAGCCGAAGCGCGGTATCAGGGCATTACGGCGCTGGATTTTGGTGTCGAGCCGACCTTGAGCCAGGGTATTAAGGACTTGCTGCAAGATGGCGCGGCCATGCAGATTGAAACCGCCGACCAATTCATCACCATGCTTCAGCAGGCCGCTTCGGCGCACGGGTGGGATTTCCCGAATTTATATACCAGCCCTGCCAGCCGTGATGCACGCGGTCAAATGCGGGCAGGCTTGACCCGGCTGCGACGTGGACAGGCCGACATCCGCGAAGCCCGCGACATGTTCCGTGAAGCGGCTATTCAGGATGGCATTAGCGGGGATTTGGAAGCGGAACTGCGGCGGCTGGTCAAAGAGATCAATGAGATGTTGAACAACCGCGTCATTCCATGAGAGACGATTTTAACGCAGAGACATAATGGCTCAAAGCACAATCTGAATTGAGCCATCAAGCTTAATGCCGAGTATGCTTAACGCGTACCCCATTCCCACAAACCATAAACCACTTTTTGATCCAACTTATAACCCGCTTGATTGAGCGTGATGCCGATTTCGCCGACGTGATACCATTCGTGGGCGATGAGGTAGCTGTAAAAGGCCATCGGATGGGGTTTGAAGCCTTTGATTTTGCCTGTTTCCAAACCTTGCTTCAGAAGTTGCTCGGCTGCTGCCGTCGACGCATCGAGCGCTGATTTGAGCCCGGCTTTGCTGAGGTTATCCGGCGAGTCGGCGGGAATTTTGCTCAGCCCATTCATAAGGGCAGGAGCGGCTGATTCCAACCACATCAGCCGGACGTTATGGACGTGGGCGAACATCTGCCCCACGCTGCGCCCTTTGGAGGCCGATACACCTGCTAATGCCGCCTCAGGAATGGCATCCAGCAAATAAAAGGTGATGCGGCTGTGAATATGCCACGAGTCGATGATTTGCTCGGTCAATTCCATCACACACCTATTTCGGCTCGAACAATTCAATTGGGTTGCCGGACGGATCTTCGGCTAGAATTTGTTTACCGCCTACCCCGGTGAGGATAGTGTTACGGAAGACAATCCCCGCCTTGGTGAGCTGATCGACAACGGCTTGGAGGTCTGACACTTCGATGACGATCCGGTTCCAGCCGCCGGGCTGTGGTTGGCGACCATCGGGCATCGGTCTAGCGGCAGAGGCTTGTGGTCCACTAAGCCAAATCTTAAGATCATCTTTGGTGACAACGGCGAAGGGCGGCCCCATTCTTTCTTGCAGTTCAAAGCCTAAATGCCCCACATAAAACGTAATCGCTTGCTCGACATCGTTGACCATATAGCGGACAGTTGCCATGACTTACCCCTTATATGATTTAACTATGTCATCATGATATGGAAAAATAGAAATAAAAACAAGTGTTCTAAGCAGCGTTAGCGTTTTTCCCAGAGTACTACACCCGTAACCGATAGCCCTCCAGCCATGAATGGGGGTGTTTTTAGGATCAACTGGCTGCCGGAAAACTCATAGAAGCGTTTCTGATCTTGCCCCACCACATTGGGAAACATCGACCCTTTGGTGTGATGAATAACCGTTTTTGTTTGTTCATCAACTTCGTAATCACCAAAGTAGGCGATATAGCCTCCGAGTGCTGCTTTGAGTTCTTCGGGTGTGCCTAGCTGCTGGTCGCCTGAGGCAAAATGAGGCCGATCCAAACGCATCATTTGACCGGACATCTGTCCATGAGCGTCATACATCAACACGCCGATTGCGTCTTTCCCCAGCACGTCGATTACCTCACCGTCCGACCGGCGGAATTCACATGATACCAGCGCCCATGTGCCGATAAAACTTTCCATGATCGCTGGCGCTGATTTTTGCCCGTTCATTGAAGCTTCCTTTTGGTTTTCCATAGCATAATCAATTTCCGTAAAGTAGAACTCAAAAAGTGCATAATGGGAAACGATCAGGATAACAGACCGATATTCCTTATCGGGCGGGCGTTGTTTCGGGTGTGGCTTCTGGTTTGGTGGGCGCGCCGATATTGAGTTCAGGCGTGGATTCGCTAAGCTGCTCGACCAGCGGAGGCAGTGGGTCGAGGGATTTTACGGCGATAGTTTGGCCGATGTAGGTCACCTGCGGACAGTTGGCGAGTGTACCGTTGAGCATTGCCAGCCAATATTCTAAATTGCGCGAACGCAAATCCTGACGCAAGGTGTAACTGATTTGCTGCGGGTAGCCCCGTTCAGGATCGTAGATGGCTTGCATCTCAATCGGGCCATCACAGATACAGCCATTTGGGCCACATTGGGGATTAGCCTGAGCATCTTCGATACGTGCGAATAGATTAGCGACCGTCGGCCAACCCGTATTACGGCTGCCGGTTACCGCGCCACCCATGCTGCATGTGTCCTTATATTTATGGCTGATGTTTTCACTGCGTACTTCAAAATCCTGCTGACATGTGAGATACGGGCGCTGGAATTCGACGGTGATACGGTAATCGGTGATACCGGTGGCTGCCCACCTTGCTTTGGCGGTTTCCAAATCGGTGATGGGATCGGATTGGCGCACGATCAAGAGCAGGATGAAACATACAGGCAGTAAGGCGCAGGCAGCGAGCAGCCGCCTGCGCGGTATACGCGGGATCAAATTATAGACAAAGTGGGGGATTGTCTCGGTTAAAGGTGCCGATTTTGAGGTATTCATCTTCAGGAATGCCCAATGTCTGGCTCACGCTTGGAACAATACGCACCAGCTTATTATACAGGCTGCCATCGGGACGCTTGTCAACCATCGTTAGAAAATTGTTGCCAATGGCATTGCGGTTGTGATCGAGTTTGATCTTACCCGTCGGCGTTTGTAATTCCAGCACACTCAGATTAGCCCGGAAGCGCGTTTGCCCATCCGAAAGATCACCATCGACATTTTTGAGGGCGGTGAGTGCGGCGAGGGTGCTCACGTAATAACCCCATGCAAACAATGATGGAGATGCTAGACCTTTGGGAAATTGGCGGCGGTAAGCCTCAACGAATTTTTGCCAGCTCGGCGCAGGATTATTATCGGCGATAGGACCGCAGGTCGCCATACCAACCAGTCGATCCGAGAGTGTGCCACGTGTGCTGAGTACGGTTTGATCTACGGCCACCGTACCGCCTATGAGGGGTGTCTGACGACCGGAGTCATCATATTGTTTGAGAAAGTTAATAGAATCTGTACCGCCGAGAGCGAGGAAAATGGCATCGACTTCAGGTGGGATGTCGGCGACAACCGCACTATAGTCGTTCGTTCCTAACGGTACCCAGTAGCGTTTTAGGATCTTTCCGCCCATTTTACAGAATTGGATCGAGAAACCGGCTACTTGTCCGTGAGGGAAGCTGTAATCTTCGGCCAGCGTGACCACCTGCTTATACCCTTTTACAGCATAGATATATTCGGCCAGGCCCGATATCCACTGTACGCCATTACTGATGAAGCTGAAAAAATTCGGCGCGGGATTACGCAGTGTGATGTCCTGTGCGCCAGCCGTACCGTTTAGAAACGTTTTATTCAGATGCCGTTTGGCAAAATCACGTATTGCTAAGCCTTCATTGCCGGATAGCGGGCCAATCAATAAATCGATGTTGTTTTGGGTAACCAGCACATCGGCCATAGCTTCGGCATCTTCGGGCATCGCGTTGGTGCCTTCTTTAAAGGCGACGATCTTTTTGCCAGCAATTTCACCGTCGAATTCAGCGACCGCCATATCAAAGCCGCGCATTGCGTCCTGACCGCTGTTCGCGAATGGTCCAACCAGCGTTGCTAATACACCAATTCTGATTTCATCAGTAACCATATCACTTCCTGTTTATGCATCATGCAATATTTCGCAATGTTAGAAGTCTATTACTTCCATTATGCGCTGGCTTTAAGGTTCAATACCTTAACGTTGTGTCTTGTATCATGTGTCCAAGAGGGCGCGGGAACCTTATGAAGAATTGGGAGGGCGAAGATTTGACGTGCGCGTTAGAAGCGGTAAAATCACCAAACTAACCAAGAGAATAATTCGTAAGATAGGCACATCTACCAATTGGATTGGGTTGTGGGTGAGTTGTAAAATCTCGGTTTGGTCGTCAACCAGAGAATTTAGCTATCTTTTCTCAATGGGTTGTGCACTCGTATAGCAACTATTGTTCATTTAGATAACAAAGATTAATTGCATGGCTGAATCCGTCCGCGATACGACTATCATACCCTCTACCCGTGTAGACAATCCGCCGCCGGATCGTACCAACCTCAAAACCATTTTGACCATGCTCGTACTCGTGGTGTTGATTGTGCTGGTTTGGGAAGGCGCGAAGAGTTTTAGCAAAGGCTATGGGTATAAGCTGCCTGTGGGCGATTCAACAGTTGATCTTTCGATTTTCAACGACACGAAACTGCCGCACTTACCGGCGATTATCGAAGCGTTTTTCTTACCCGCACAACGTAATGGCCCGCCGCTGTATCAGACCTTAATAAGTTACAGCCTTTTCACATTGGGCGAGGCGCTGCTGGGGTTCGGTATCGGTGGCATATTAGGGTTTTTGCTGGCGGTGGTATTTGCTCATTCATCATTGATGCAGCGGGGTGTGCTGCCTTACGTAATCGCTTCGCAGACCATCCCGATTTTGGCGATTGCGCCGATGGTCGTGATCTGGATGCGGAACATCGGGCAAGGTGGCCTGGCTGTGCCGATCATCGCAGCGTATCTGACGTTTTTCCCGGTGACGATTTATACACTGCGCGGCCTGACGGATGTGCCGCTGACGTCGTTAGAACTCATGCACTCCTACGCCGCGACCAAAGCACAGATTTTATGGAAGCTGCGACTGCCAAACGCGCTGCCGCATATCTTCACGGCGCTCAAAATTTCGGCGACCGCCAGCATCGTCGGCGCGATTATTGGCGAACTGCCGTCAGGCATCCAGAATGGGCTGGGTATCGCCCTGTTGAACTTTACCCAGTTTTATAACCAGTCGCCGCCGCGTTTGTGGGCTGCGATTTTTACGTCGGCCTTAATCGGTATCATGCTGTTCGGGGCAATGGCGCTCTTGGAACGTATTGTTGTGCGCTGGCAGGTCAAAGAATCCGATTAGTTTTCAGATATTCATTGTTGTTCAATGGCAATAAGGTTTTAATGTGACTCCCATCATCTCCATCCAGAACCTCACCAAACGTTTTCAAGGCTCCGACTCCGGTTCGGTGCTGGCACTGGATAACATCAACCTTGATATTCAGAAGGGCGAGTTTATCTCGCTGATCGGACCATCGGGCTGTGGCAAAAGTACACTGCTGCGTGTGATCGCTGATTTGATCCAGCCCAGTGCGGGTACAGTGACGGTGAATGGTAAACCTGCTCCGCAAGCGCGGAAAGACCGCGATTATGGTATGGTTTTCCAGAACGCGACCTTATACGACTGGCGCAGCATCCTCAAGAATGTGCAGCTCCCGTTAGAGATCATGAATTACCCCAAGCCGGAGCGTGACCGCCGCGCCCGTGAAATGTTGAAGCTGGTCGAACTGAGCGAGTTCGAAGATAAGTTTCCCTGGCAGCTTTCGGGCGGTATGCAGCAGCGGGTGAGCATTGCCCGTGCATTATCCTTTGAGCCCAAAATTCTGCTGATGGATGAGCCGTTCGGCGCATTGGACGAAATGACGCGTGAACGCATGAATAATGAATTACTGCGAATCTGGAAAACGATTGACGGTATGACGGTCATATTCGTCACGCACAGTATTGCCGAAGCCGTTTACCTGTCGACCAAGGTGGTGGTGCTCTCGCCGCGTCCGGGGCGTTTGTCGGAAATTATTGATATTCCGCTGCCGCAGCCGCGCACATCGGATACCCGCGAGATGGAAGAATTCTTCCACCTGAGTACGCGTGTGCGGAATGCGCTGCGCTTCGGAGTGGAAACCTAATGGCGGATACACTCAACCTCACACCGGGGCAGGCCAGCGATGTGGAAGCGGCGTCAGAGGCGATTTACAGCCAGGCCGCTGACATGGTGGTGGATACGCGTCGATTGGGACGGGATGCTGTAGCGCTTGTCACGGCGATACTGGTTATCATTACCTACCATCTCCAAAATCCTCTGCTTCAACAACTTCAGTTCGGGCAAGCCTTTCGGAATCCGTCCCTGCAACCGGTACTGGCTGTCGCCCTGGCTGTTTGCGTGTACGTCTTAGCGGGAAAATGGTCAACGCTGCCGCAAGATCGGATGCGCCTGATTTGTGTGAGCGTACTGGTGATTTATACAGCCTATATCCTGTTGGATGTGCTGCTAGGGATTAATGTGCTGGCGGCTGTTACAGGTGTGACACAGGAAGTATTCCACGCCAAATTGAGCGAGACTACACCTGTAGATTCGTTTCAAAATGCGCTGAATATCAGCAGCTTGTTGGAGTATCTGGCGCTGGTGGCAGTCGTCGTGACATGGTCACCCTGGAAGCGTCTGTCGATCTATGCCAAATCAATCCGGCGCAACACCGCACCACTGCTGGTAGCAATTTTGGTGTTGGTACTTTGGGAACTGTTGATTGATGTGTTCCAAATTCAACAATTTTTACTACCAAGGCCGACCGTGATTGTTGGGCGATTATTGGAACTTTATAATGAATTGCTTAACGTTGGTTGGAATACCTTCCAGAATGCCGTGTTAGGATTCTTCTTTGGCTGTGGACTGGGTGTCTTAACGGGTATAGCCTCATCACGTTTTACTAACTTCAGCAAGGCACTGACCCCGCTAGCGATTGCCGCCAACTCGGTGCCCATTATCGCTTTCGCCCCCATTTTCAACACATGGTTCGGCGCCCTCAATCCTCAATCCAAGATCGCGATTGTAGCTGTATTGACTTATTTTCCGACGATGATCAGCACGGTAAAAGGGCTGAACGCGGTTGATTACCGTTCGCTGGAATTGATGCGTTCCTATGCGGCAACTGAATGGCAAATCTTCCGCAAACTGCGCTTCCCGAATGCACTGCCTTTCATATTCTCGGCGCTCAAAGTAGCAACCACCCTTAGTATGATTGGGGCAATCGTCAGTGAATACTTCGGAGGTTCAACAAAAGGTATTGGGTATCGGTTACGTGAAGATGCTCAGTTATTCCGTTACGCTGATACTTGGTCAGCCATAATCATCGCGGCTTTGCTGGGCATCCTCTTTTATATGGTGGTTTCTGCCGTAGAACGTGCTATGATGCCCTGGCACATCTCGTTCCGCGAAGAATAAATAGGGTTCAGTCATTGTTCAAGGAGAAAGACGATGCTTCGTAAATTTGTTCCGGTTCTCGCCCTTGTAGCTGTGGTGATGGCTTTGGCCGTTGCTCCGGCTGCTGCTCAAGATATGACCAAGATTAATTTTCAGTTGAAGTGGGTAACTCAAGCACAGTTTGCCGGTTATTACGCGGCGTTGGGTGAAGGTTATTACAAGGACATGGGCCTGGATGTGACACTGCTCCAAGGTGGCCCGGAAGTAAATCCTCAGCAGGTAGTTGCTAGCGGTGGTGCCGAAATGGGTACCGACTGGATCGGCAGCTTGCTTTCGTCGCGTGAAAACGGTGGCGATGTGGTCCATATCGCGCAGGTTTACCAGCGTTCGGGTATGCGAGAAGTCACATGGAAGGATAGCAACCTGACGAGCTGGAAAGATCTAAAGGGCAAGATTGTCGGTGTGTGGGGTTTCGGTAACCAAGTTCCGGTGCAGGCATCACTGGTCAAGAACGGCATTGACCCCACAAATACTGATGATGTGACGATTTTCAACCAACCCTTTGACATGAATGCTTTCTTGAACAAGGAAGTGGATGCTGCGGCAGCCATGACCTATAACGAACTGGCACAGGTTTTGGAAGCCAAGGGCGAAGACGGCAAATTCCCGCTTTATACCTTGGATGATTTGAATATCATTGACCTGAATGTAGACGGTGCTCCTTTGCTGGAAGACTTGATCTTCGCCAACGGTGCATGGTTGAAAGACAATGAAGAAGTTGCCACCAAATTTCTTGCAGCTTCCTTCAAGGGCTGGATGTTCTGCCGCGAAAATGGTGACAAGTGTGTGGATTATGTGTTGGCCTCCGGTTCAACACTCGGCAAAGGACATCAACAGTGGATGATGAATGAAGTCAGCAAGCTAATTTGGCCGTCGGATAAGGGCATCGGTATTCTGAATGAAGATGCCTGGAAGTCGTCGGTTGATATTCTGACCACCTATAAGATCATCAAGGCTGCACCGAGCGAAGGCGCTTACCGTACGGATCTGGCACAGGCTGCTTTGGACATGATTACCAAGGCCGATGCGAAGGCTGATGTGATCGGCAAGGACTGGAAAGCTGCTGACGTGGCTATTACCGCTGGCGGCGAATAGTCAGTAGAAAATACTGCGTTTCATACAAAAGCGGTGGGCAGTGGCTCACCGCTTTTTGATTCGTGCGATCTTTTTGCTGCCCGAGGCTTTGACGATGACTACGACGAAATTGGCTCGATGTTGGATAAATTAATCGAACTCTGCCGCCGGTTGTTAAGCAGGACGCGAAAACATGTCACCGAATGTCGTCCCCGTGTCATAGCATTATTGAGGCTGCCAAACTGGAAAAGCCGCTGCCACATCCGCAATTTTGATGATGCTGCCGGTGGCGACTTCAACTAAATTGAGTTCGGCAGCGGGCGTAGGCTGGTGATTGGCGGTCTGTGCCATGTGTGAGAAAGCGATGTAGCGGCCATCCGGTGACCACATTTCCCACGGCACATCATAGACGTAATACACGTTGTCAATCAATTTGTGGACAGATCCTCCCTGTAAGGTATCCAGGATATATAAATCGTCCTCATTCTTATCTTTTTGGGCAGCAATGAAGGCGATATAGCGGCTGTCGGGCGACCAAAATGCACGGCTCGTGATAACACTGTTTTCGTACTTAAACCGCGTCTGACCGTGAACCATATCCACGACCAGCAGCGTGTTCCCGTTGTGATCCGCTGTGTGAACAGATTGCACATAAGCCATAGACTGCCCATCAGGCGACCAAACCGGCATACGATCCCAATCATTTATCGAACCGGATGACGTCAGCTGCTTCGGCTCGCCGCTGTTGAGATTAATCGTGTAGATGCTAAAGGATTTTTCGTCGACAACTGCAATCTGGCTGTCATCCGGTGACCAACTGGGAAACATGTTATTTTTGAGCGTCGTATCAAGTCGCTTTAAATCACTGCCATCCGCCTTACCGATATAGGCATGGTAATTCCCGTTTTCACTTTTCATGACCGCGAATTGGTCGCCAGCATATGACCAGGCCAACGTATATCCCTTGTCTACGGTGAAGGGTAAATCTTTTCGATAGACATCCACCACGACCGAGCCGACATTCATCGGACTACCCGCAATATGGTGTCCATCAGGAGACCAGTGAAAGGCGCTGGCTAACAGTGTCTTGCGATATACATACACGGGCAGCCAAATGCCGGTACGCACATCAAACAGCCTGGTTTGCCACTCGACTTCATTTCGAAACGTAACATGGGCGGGTGCAAAGTCAATCGGCGTGGAGAACAATAATATACCCTGCTTGGGTAGTACCGCTTCTACGCCCCACAACAGCATAATGATTACCAACGTCAAAATTAATAGGCGAATCGCAAATCTCAAAAAGAGGCTGAATACCATAGGCTGATAATAGTCCACACTCATGTGTCTAAATTATAGTTCACCATCTCATAAGCAGACTGATAAGACCTGGCTTCTTATCAAATCCGCTCTACGAGAAAATGTGTAGCCCCATGAGGTGTTAATCAGCAGGTGGGAGGTCACTGTCGGCAGGTGGCGCAGGGCTTTGGGCGATGTAAGTGAGTTTGTCAGGATTGATGACGTTGCGAATCGTCGTGATTTGATTATCCACGATGGTGAAGTTCATCACCAATATGAGAACATCTTTTTGCCAAACGACCAGCGATAAACTGCCGTTGACATCATGCAGTTGGACGCGGGTATCGGCTGTGAGCAAACGAAAGACACCAAAGAGCAAGCGCATAACGGCTTCGTGTCCGTGCTGCGGAATACGCGCTGCCGGAACCTTGCCACCGCCATCGGCGTACATCACGATGTCTTGAGATAACACACGGGTGAGGCCATCAATATCGCCCTGAGAGACAGCTTGCATGAAACGTTGAACGAGTTTGGTCTGTTCGGCGGATGAGGGTTCAAAACGTGGGCGGCGTTCGACCAAATACTGCTTGGCAAGGTGATAGTAGCGGCGGCAGTTAGCCTCGTTCTTGTTGACGATTTTGGCGATGGCGGCGTAGTCGTAATCGAAGACCTCGCGTAACAGGAAAACAGCGCGTTCGACCGGCGACAGATTTTCCAGCAGCACCATGAAGGCCATCGAGAGGCTTTCGGTATCGTCGGGTTCCGGGTTGGTGGCTTGCTCGGTGAAGATAGGTTCGGGCAGCCACGTGCCGACATACTGCTCACGTTGGGTTTTGGCTGATTTCAATTGGTCGAGGCACAAGCGGGTGACGATGGTGGTCAGATAGGCTTTGGGCGATTGAATATCTTTATTGTGGGTGTTCTCGTAGCGCAGAAAGGCTTCTTGCACCATATCTTCGGCTTCCATCGCGCTGCCTAACATCCTGTAGGCAATCGAAAACAATAGGTGGCGATATTGTTCGTACAGTTCAGTATCCACAGGTGCCATTTGCACATCCTTCAATTAACAAAGGGTTTGCCAACGGCAAACCCCTACAAGTGTAACCGAAATTAGCCTGGGTGAGCCGCTGTTTTGGCGGATTGTGCCGCGTGTTCGGTCTTGGGACGACGCTGATAAAACATCCAACGGGGATTTTGTACTCCCCAAACGGTATAACGGCATATGATTTCCTTGAGTGTGGCGGCGAAGCGTCCCGTGACAATTGTTTCTTTGGGCTTGTCGTCGATGTCATAGGTCTGAAGCAGCGCGTCGTGGCGACCCAAGCTGGTGCAGCGGTAGAAATCCACTACCTCATGCGGACGATGTGCCACCCCAGTGATGCGTGCGGTTAGTTCGTCGGCGGCATAAGCGCCCATCGGGATGGCGTTGGCGCAGGCCATCCGTGTAGGCGTGCCGGTTGCGGTGGCGACATCTGCTGCATCGCCAACCGCGAAAATATCAGGGTGCGAGAGCGAGCATAGGTGATCGTCGATTGCGATTTGACTGATCTCGTTGACTTTGATGCCCGATTGACGGGCTAACGTGGGCACACTGAAGCCGCTTGTCCACAGGCAAAGATCATAGGGGAGTGTGCCGCCTTCGTAACAAACTTCACTCGCTGTGACTTGTTGGATGGTAGCTTTGTCGACCACATTGATGTGCAGACGATCAAAGACCTGTTTGAGGTGTTTGCGTCCCTTTTGGGAAACCTTTTCGCCAAAGGTGTCGGCGGTGATGAGGGTGATTTTGAGGTTCGGATAGGTTTCGGCTAATTCGGTGGTAACTTCGATGCCGGTAAAGCCTCCGCCACAGATCACTAAGCGACTGCCTGATGCCAGTGCAGTCAACCGATTGCGCAATTGGATGGAGGCGCTTTCGGAGGTTAGTGAGTAGGCATGTTCCTGAACGCCGGGGATGCGCGAGGTGTCAATGAAGCTGCCGAGAGCGTATACCAGATAATCATAGCTGAGTGATTGAGGCTGTCCGTCGGGTGATTGCAGTGTGATGGTGTGCGCGTCAGGCTGAATGGCTGTGGCGCGGGCTTGGATGAAGTCTACGCCTTTACCTTTGAAGAATTGGCTGAAGGTGATGCGCTGGGGGGATTGGTTGGCCGCTAGTTGATGGAAGCGGATACGCTGGACGAAATCTGGCACGGCATTGACCAGCGTGATCTGAACAGGCTTGCTGCGCAGCTTATAGGCTAAGCGGCCTGCCGCCATGACCCCACTGTATCCACCACCCAGAACGACGATACGTGATTGCTGCATGATATAAGTCTCCTTTTAACAGGCGTTGATGAATACGCCCAATTGCTTTCTATAAAAGAAGACGATTGTGAAGCTGTTTTTGTGATTCGTGGTGGATAATTTGGCTGTTTTATTTCCCTGAAAGTTCGCCTATTGCCCCTTGATTAAAACGGTTTAATCCTACACTCATAATTTTTCCTCACGAGTTGGCGATTTCTTATACAAGTTCTCATAAATAATTGTCCTATTTACCTTATCTATAAGGGAAGAATTTGCATATAATCTTCAATGCTTCTCGTAAATGAGGCAGCCTGTTACTATCAATCCGTTGGAGGAACATCATGGTTCGCAGACAATCTTCAAAAATTATGTTCATTATTGCAGTGTGTTTAGCGCTCGTTGCGCTTATTGGTTGCAGCCCGGCTGCTACGGCGACCCCGACCAAACCAGCAGCTACAGCGGTACCGGCGACATCAGCCGCTGCCGAAGCGACCGAAGCCGCGACAACCGAAGTCACCGCTGAAAAGACCGAAGCCGCAACTGAAGAGGCGACGGTTGAGATGACTGAAGCCGCGACCGAAGAAGTGACGGTTGAGATGACCGAAGAAGCGACCGAAGAGATGACTGCCGAGCCGACCGAAGAAGCGACCGAAATGGTGGCTGAAGTAACCGAAGCTGCCACTATGGAAGTGACTGCTGAAGTAACTGAGGCCGCGACGACGGAAGTCACCGCTGAGGTAACTGAGGCTGCTACGGCGACACTTAAACCCAGTGCAACCATGGCTCCTACCGTCGCACCGACTGCTGAAGCAACTGAAGCCGAAACAGCAGAAGTCACGGCTGAAAAGACCGAAGCGGTAGCCGAGATGACTGAAGCAGCGACCGCCTGTCCGTCCGCAACACCGACTTCGACACCAACCATCACACCGACGGTTGATACATCGGTTACGCCGACCGCTACCCATACCCCAACGGTTACACCGACACTTGATTTGACGACAACAGCGACCATGACGCCGACCGTCACACCGACTGTCAAGCCTTGCTAAAATAAGGCTCTGCTCAAGTAGTAAAAAGACCATCTGGCAGCAGGTGGTCTTTTTGTTTGGATGGCGGTATGGATGTAAGCAGGGGTGCCGTTTTTCGTGTTGCGTCAGGCTTAGATGATTATGGGCATATACGAGGAACACGACCAAAAAGCAGCCCGAAAATCATCACCTGCAAAATAAAAAGCCATCTGGTATTGAGTTACACAGATGGCTTTTAGATGTTTCGTGCTTGAGGCTTAGCGGATGGTTGGGTCGCTAATCCAGACGTCAGGTGAGAAGCGGGTAGCGCCTTCAATGAGCAGGTTATTGGTATAACCGTAACCGAACTCGTAGACGTTCAGGCCGTTTTGCTGCGATACCACCGGTTTAGCCGTACCGGTAGCGTTATCGTATACACGCGTGACCGGTTCGCAGTCGGTTTGGCTGGTATCGGCGCAGATTTCCAGCGTCACCTGTACGGTACGGGCGGCGGCATTATCCAGCAGGTAGGTGACACGAATGTTATTCCATGAAACCTGAGTCTTCTGGTTTTGTACCTGATTGATGTCCGGTGCTGCCGGCGGCGTACCTTCATTGATCAGGGCGTTCAGTGCACCACCACCTGTGGGTGTCGGCGTCGGGCCGGGGCCATTGCACCAATCGGCGTCACAGAAGGTTAACGGTTTTACCCCTTCCAGCGTGGGCAGTTTTTCGTAAGTGTCCTGCGGCATATCGGTCCAGCGGCGATCAACGAATACCGCGAAATCCGATCCACTGACGAACATCATGGTCGAGTCGCCAAAGTTACGATACCATGCCTTGAACTTGATACCACCGGGCATGACACCCATATACTGGGTGGCCTGCACATCCAGATAGGTAAAGGCATATTTGCCCTGGAAGACGAATTTGTCACTTGCAGCGCTGGTCGTATCCGGCGGCGGCGGATTTTCGATGGTGTTGTTCACTGTGATGGCAAGCTGCTGGCAGAAGGCTCCGGCAGGTACAGTATCCACCGAGAAGCCGTAGGCACGTTGTGCCAGTGCCACCAGATTTTGAAGCTGCGGCGAGCAAACCTCAACCGGATTAACACCTTGCCAGCCGCGTGGGCGTGGGGTGCGTCCTAAAATATTAGCCAGCAGTTCCAGATTGAAGCGCAAATATTGGTAGCCGTAAATGGGTACTGCCGGAGGTGCACCGAGCCAACCAACCGGTCGTTGACCAACACCTAGCTTTTCATTGGCGAGATTTTCCAGATCAAGGAAGTTGTCGCTGAGCAAATTGGGGGAGGTTTTGTCCTTATTGCCAATCCAGCCTGCCGGACGTGTATTCAGACCCATGACTTCATCAGCCAGACGTTCAATATCACCACGAGCGGCCAGAATAAGATCGGGCAGCCCTTGATCAATTTCGGGTGTGCTGAAGATTTCTTTCAGTGTCAGGGATTGATCTTCGCTGGCGACCATCTGGCAGTAATTGACAGCGTCACCGGTGGTGGTCAATTTATTGCTGAACACCGTTTGCAGCACGAGGACCGTATTCATGGTGGTGCGGTCACATTTGAAGAGTGCCAGCGTGCCTTTCCAGTTTTCAGGGCGGTTGCCTTGTTCAAACACTTTGTCGGCGCTTAATTCCAGATCATGCCGGATGTTACGGGCGACAAGGTTGATGTCTTTGGTGACGGGGGCACCAATCCAACTGTCAGGGCGTTCGTTACCGAAGATAGCAGTCGCCAGTAATTCATTGTCGAACCACAGGTCGGCGGCATAGGTGGGGGAATTGACATTGTTGATGTCAAACGTCCAACTGTCGGGACGTTTACCTTCACCGAGGGCCTGGGTGGCTGCGGTTTCGAGATCTGCACGCAAATCCAGCATGAAGCTGGTGACGTTGGTGATCTGCTGTGCACGGACGATACCGGTCAGGGCCAGTACCACAAGGACTACTACAAATAGGAGTTTATACCGCTGCATACGGTTGGCCTTTGCAATCGTTCATTCAGGACATAACCGAATTATACAGTGATGCAGCCTAAACCAAAAGTAATCCACTAGTACGGGGAGGGCAAACGGCGGAAATTGAAGCGCAGAGCCATTGAGAATGAAGCGGAAATACGAAAATGCCTGATAAACAGGCGATAACAGGTGATTATTACGAAGGTTACTACGATGATTTACCTGCTTTGCAGGTGGAGCAGGTCAAAACAGGCTGTTTTTTACACGTTTATGAAGATAACGCTTGGAAATTGAAACCGGATTCAAACGATGAAAATGGAAAAAATGTGGTAGAATTTTTGTTCTTTACGCTGCACCGCTGCGGTGTTGGTGGATTTTGATGCTCCCCTCGCCACTTCGTGATAGATGGGGAATCAAGTCTTGATCTTTTGAGTGAGAAACTCACTGTAAATTGGAAATGTCGTCTCCTGAACCATTTCATGAGCGCGGGAAGTTCAAATACCATTTGTGTGCCGTGTTGCGCACCGCATTTGTACGCCTAACCTCTTTTTTATTCGTATTTTGCAGTATTTGTAATGAATACGACTGTGAATTTGATTACATTATAGGGGGTCTGATCGTAAGGGGGTAGTCATAGCGTGTTGGATAAACGCCATGCCAGTCGCATCCGCCTAAAACACTTCATAGAGGCAGAGGGTGATTCCTTACGTAAAACGCTGCGTTATTACGTGCTGCGGGCGGGACTGGCAAGCGGGAAGGCTGTGTATGCTGCGGGAGATGAACTACTGAACGAGGTTATGATTGAAGCACTCGAAACAGCAGAACGGCTGAAGGATGATATTCATCCGCGCCCTTGGCTGCTGGGCATCGCGACTAACCTCATCAAACGCCAGCAGGCTAAACGCGCCAAACTCGAACTCCGTGAACCCCTGATGCGTGATCTCCATTTTCTGACCCAAGATTCATTAAGTGATGAAGAACTTTTCGACCAAATGCCAGCTTTTAGCGATAGTGATCTGGCGGATGTGGAGGTGAAAGAAGAAGTCATTCGATTGTTATCGGGGCTGTCGCAGAGTGAAAGTCATATTCTGAGGCTGTCGATTCTCTATGATATGGACGGAGAGGCATTGGGAACAGCCCTCGGTGTGACAGCTAACGCGGCACGGGTGCGACTGCATCGGGCGCTTAACCACCTCCGCAGCCTGCGTCAGAAGGATTCCACCCGTGAATAAGCAAACATCAGCACAACGTACCCGCGAACGTGCGCTGTTCTTGTACAGCAATGCCTTGGAGCGCGGCGACTTCAATACGCTTGGGAAGATACTTAGGCAGGCCGAACGCGATCCCATTCTTGAGCGCATGATTGCTGATCTGGATATAGAGCTTGATCTTGGCGTGCAGTCGCCCGAAGCGGATGTACGGACCGTATTTAAATCGGATGGTATTCAGCAGATTATTACGTTTCGCCGTTCTTCCTCTGATGGTCAGACCCCTGACACTAACTACTCACAGGAGGACAAGACCATGATTAGTACGACACAGGATTTTGAGCAATTTTCTGAGCCAACAGTTGCGACGCACAAAATGCGTTGGATGAAAATCATTGCTGCTCTTTTAGTAATCGCGCTTCTTGGCTCACTAACGATCATCATGTTTCGTTCAGGCTATGTGAACATCTGGACCTTGACCCGCGGCCAACTCACCCCAACACCAACGCCCAAGATCATCACCCGCGACAATGTTGATCAACTGGTAGTTCAGCGGGTATTAGGCTACGGCACGATCACGAGGCTAAACTGGCTCGCTGACACCAACCAAGTCATGTTCACTACAACTGGCGGCGTAATTGGATATCTTGATCCAAAAACGCTGAACACACTGCCAAAAATATGGCAGCAAAAATATGTTGAGGGCGACAACAACAGCAGTCTGGACCCCAATTCGTTTGGTATTGCACCTAGCGCCGATGGAAAAATGATGGCTTTCGCACAAAGTGCGAGGATTAACCTTTGGGACGTAGCATCAGGTACGCAAAGGGGCAGCCTAAATAGCAACGGGTCTTTTTATAGTAATAATTTCGCCTACAGCTCAAACGATACCGGGGTACTTGCCTCAACTGTAGTAGGAGATATTTATCTTTGGGATCGCAATACGGGCAAAGAAGTACGGCATTGGAAAGGTTCTAATTTACGAATAAATAGTTTAGCTTTCAGCCCGGATGACAAACTACTTGCTACTGGAGGTTTTGACAAAATCGTAAAGTTATGGGACGTGGCAACAGGTGAACAATTAGCCACTTTGGAGGGTCATCAAAAGACGGTTAATAGCATCGCCTTTAGTCCCGACGGCAATATAATTGCCTCCGGGGGGCAAGATGGGATGGTGTGGTTGTGGAATTGGCGAGAGGCGACTGGCAGCTTACACGGCACATTGCAGAAAAAAGGTGAAATAATATCTCAAGTAGCTTTCAGCCCTGATGGCAAATTTCTGGCGGCTGCAAGCGACGACAAAACCGTTCATCTATGGGATGTTGTCAAAATGACAACGCTCGGTACCCTGAAAGGACACACTGATAAAGTCAAAACGATCGCATTTAGCCCTGACGGAACTCAGTTGATCTCTGCTGCTTTGGATGGAACTGTGCGTCTATGGGATGTAGCAGCGGGAACAGAAGTGCAACAGGTTGTCCTTCCACGCGGCCAGTATGAGGCAGTGTTCAGCGCAGCGTTTAGCCCTGACGGTAAAACAGTGGTTTCGGGTGGTCTTGACAAAACCGTCGCGTTGTGGGATGTAGCAACCGGTGTAGAACGATCTGTATTGCATGGGCATACTGACATGGTAATAAGTGTGGCGTTCAGCCCCGACGGAGCGATGGTTGCCTCTGCCAGTTTTGATGGAACTGTGCGGCTGTGGGATGTTGCCAGTGGGGAAAGCCGCGCCGTCCTGAAGGGCGGTGGCGCTCAGGTCCTCGCTGTTGCTTTCAGCCCGGATGGCAAGCTGCTGGCGTCTGGTGACGGTGCAGGAATAGTACATCTTTGGGATGTGAAAACGGGTGAGAGCCTCGCTACGCTGAAGGGGCATAAACAGCTTGTTATATATCTGGAGTTTAGCCGGGATGGCAAAACGCTGGCCTCTGATAGTTTTGATGGTACGGTGGGGCTGTGGGATGTCGCCAGCCGAACCCTTGATAAGCCGCTAGAAGGTCATGCTGGCCTTGTTTTAATGACAGCTTTCAGTCCGGATGGAAAAACCTTAGCTTCGGGCCAGTCCGTTGACCACATGGTTCGACTGTGGGACGTTGCAACAGCGACGCAATTAACAGCGTGGGAAGGTCATCTCAGTAACGTGGATAGCCTAGGATTTAGCCCGGATGGCTCACTGCTGGTTTCTGGCGGTGGGGTTGATGGCATTCGTGCTCCCTCGCCGGATACAAGCGTCCGATTATGGGATGTAGCGACAGGCAAGCAACTACGCGTTTTGGAAGGACACACCCAGTCCTTGATTACAGCCATATTCAGCATGGATGGAACACTGATGATGTCCGCCTCCCAAGATGGCACGATTCGGATTTGGGGATTGCCCTGAGGAATAAGGAGGAGTCAACGATGGTTCGTCTCGTTTGCTTAGTGGCAATAGGCTTGCTGGTCGGTTTCTTCCTTGTTGTTGGCACCTATGTCGTGTTGACATAGCGTGTGTTGAGGCGAGAGCATAATGTAACGGATGCTCTCGCCACCATCGAACATTCCTAATTCACTCCACTTTCAAACCAGACTCTAACTGGATCTTTAAGCCCATTTGTTCTATGCTTGATCTTGTGGTTTTTCTCTCTATTCTGTGTGTCTCTGCGGTAATAATGCATGGGGATTTGGCAAAGTTGGCGTCGGACATCCCTTTGGCAACATTGCCGCATCTTCAGCCGGGCCATCCGCCGAATGGACACAAATTTCGCCAAAATTGCCCATTAAAGCTGGCAAAAATGACACAATTTGTGACTTAAACGGTGGGTCTACAGCATACTTTCGCCGCCATCGACGTTGATGGCCTGTCCGGTGATAAAGCGGGCCGCATCCGAGCAGAGAAAGAGGACGACGCTGGCAATTTCGTCGGGTGTGCCGTAACGGGCTTGCGCGTTATTCGGTAAGGTTTCGGGGACTGCGCCCTCAGCAATATTACCGGGGCAAACGGCATTCACACGGATGCCGAGCGGGGCGAATTCACGGGCGGTTTGTTTGGTCAGGCCGATGAGTCCGGCTTTGCTGGCGACATAACCGACGCCATCCGCAATGGGATTGGGGTGTCCGGCAGTTGAAGCCACATTGACGATGATGCCGCCGCCTTCATCCGCCATGACGCGTCCGGCAAGCTGGCTGACGAAAAAGGCGCTGGTGAGGTTGATTTCCATCACACGACGCCAATCCCACTCATCGAATTTGGGCAGCGGGCCACCTTTGAAAACACCCGCAGCGTTGATGACCATATGCAGGCGACCATAGGCATCACGGGCGGCTTCAACCAATGAGCCAACCTGAAAGCGGTTGGATACGTCAGCCTGCCACGCGGTTGCCTTGCCACCGGCGTCGATGATTTCTTTGGTTACGATTTCGGCGCGGTCGGGATTGAGATCATTGACGACCACTGCCGCACCTGCTTGAGCGAGTACAAGGGCAATCGCCCGACCGACATCGGCACCCGCGCCGGTAACGATGGCCGTTTGCCCGGTAAGATCAACACTAAACGAGTTCAAATGGTCTGCAACCAATCCTGTAAGGCCGTGTTGGCACCAAAATGAAATTCACTGCTGCGTGGATCTTGCAGCATACGGTCAGCATAGGGAGCGACATAATAATGTGCGCCGTGTTTATAAGCGATGTTATGCGTTTCGCAAACCGATTTGCCGTACTTTTGCCAGGGTCGCCAATCGTTTTGCCCCATAATAACGAGGACGCGGCTTTCGATTGCCAGCACCGCCTGTTCATCCAGCGCGTTGGTGGCGAGGACGACACCATAGGGTAGTTGGACACGCGCAAACAAGCCAAAGGAGTCGCCCAGCAAACCGGTTCCGGCGGCTTGAGCCATAATCACGACGCGCTTGCGGTCAATGTTCGGCTGTTCGAGCGCCACCACGTAGGCATTGACGGCATCCTGGGTGGTCGATCCGCAGCCACCGGCACCGCTGCGTCCCGTACCGCGCTTATCCCACCGAAAAACAGCATAGCCAGAAGCCAATCCTGCCTGCGCGAAATGACTGTAGCCTTCACGATCATCACAGCCGGCGTGATGCAGAATGAACATTAAAGGAAACGTTTTTTGGCGTGTGGAGAGAATTGGATACTCAATTTGTCCATCAAGACGTACACCGTCACCGGCAAATACAATTTCCTCGGTACGGGCGACCGCGACGCGTTCGTCTATTTGGTTGACAGTCATATATTGATACTCCATCTGGCTGATCGAAAAAGGGATTTTGCGATACTGGTAACAACGTAATATTTTGCATCAGTTACGCACAGATGAAGTTGATGAACACCAGTATAACAACCTTTTTGTCGATATGCACCTATGACTTTTGGATGTTTAGCATGTTTTTACATTATTAGGATTTATCTCACGCGAAAGCCATGATGTTTTGAGCGATCATTTTGACTTTAGTCCCAGTATTAAGTTCCTAATAGCATAAAACGGTAGCGGTTGCAGATAAAATACAGAACACTTGAGCGAAAATCGAGGGAGCGTCAGACCATCTGCTTGACACTATAGAACACGGGTGCTACCCTATGCAAAGGTTTAGATTCGGTTTGTACCATTTGCAGGGGGTGGCGTTGGCGCTCGAATTCAACAAACTGGTTGAACAGCTTCAGAAAATGGGGCGCATGATCCATGAGATCGATTTTGATGTCAGTGATCGCCTCGATATTGCCATCGAACGTTTTGAAGCTGCTTGTGATCTCGATTTCATCCACGAACGTATCGAGATGGTACGGCGACCGGATGTCAGCGGGTATCGTGGCGCAGCCCCCCTTGATGCACCTTTCCACGAACGCATCTGTGACGTCTTCCCACTTCCTTCCATACCCGATAGCGCGACCATCATTGCGGCGGACGGCTCCCAAATTTACCCGAATGAGCAATGGCGAATGCCCTACTACCTGACCAACGTCGGGTTGTTTGTTTATCATCATGGTGACGAGCGCACACCGGAACAAATCAATCTACCCAAACTGGTTTATCATCCCGAACATGTGCGCGACAAGAGCAAGCGCGTCCTGAGCAGCCGGACGATTGATGCCATGCGGACGGTGCGCGAGATGAGCGAGTTAGGCAACGTCGCATGGAATATGCGCGATGATGCACGACCTCTGATCGCACTCTACGATAATCATCTCATGTTCTGGGCGAACACTGACGTGACCGGACATGTCGAGTTGATGAAGAAATATTGGGGTGGGTTGGTCCATCTCCATGACGCGGGCGCACTGCTGGGCGGTTATGTGGATAATCCCACACGCAGCAAGATGGTCATCCGGTTATTGAACCTGCTGAATATGAGTGAAGATGACATCAAGGGCAGTGACCTTGGTTCCGGTGACATGGAAGGGTTGAAAGACCTCGATCTCTTTAATGTGCTGCTGGCTCCCGGTGAGCGTTCGGCCCTGATGCTCCAAAATTCTCCGCGCAATCTCCTGTATAAGAAACGCGGCGTCAATTATGAGATTGCGTGTTTTTATGTGAAGGTCAGCAGTGGCTATCAGGATGCGATTGCGCGGGTGGATGTGCCAATGTGGGTCGCCCGTGACCGGCAGAAGGTCGATCAATTACACGCGTTGATTTTCTCACAGAGTGCGATGCAGGGGCGTAATCCGTATCCGTATGCGCTGACGCGGGCCGATGAACTGGCAGTGGTGACCGGTAAGGATAAGTCCAAACTCGAAGAGATGATCCGGTTGGAGTGGCGGTTGAACCAGCCGGAGATTGATCCGTTGGTGATTTCGGCCAAGAATTTTGGTAAGCGAGTCGCGCGGAGCCAGAAGCGGTTACATGAACTTTAACCCCTATCCCTAGCCCTTCTCGTATACAGGGGACGGGGATAACTCATAGAGGGTTTGAGTTTTTAGACTAAAGCAGTAAAAATTCATTAACAAGCTCTCGCCTTAACCTTCTCCCATAAGCGGAGAATAGAGGTATAAACATCGAAGCATAGATCGAGTGGAGGATGTGGCTCAATGATGACCGTACAAGAACAATACATGGTAGGACGCGTGCTGAGAGCCAGCACACGCGGCTTCGCCTGCGGCACACAGAGCAACCGCGTGAACAGCAATCAAGATTTTGGGGCGTTCGTCAGTGCGCCGATTGCCAACGACGAGTCGATTCAGGCAGTCGGGCTGATCTACGCCGTCGAGATCAAGGACGATTTGCTGGTGAACGAGCTGGTGATGGCTGACTCGGTCAACAGCAGCATTCTAAAAGATCAGCGTGAGAACCGCATGGTTCCGATGGAAATCAGTGTTCTGAACATCGGCTACCGCTATAACAACGGCGCGGTGATCCACAGCTTGCCTCCGCGTCCACCGATGAGCTTGAGCCAGGTGGATTTATGCACGCGCGATGTGATCCTTGAATTTACGCGGCGGCACGATTATTTGACGTTGATTTTGAACGCAGCGGAAGTGCCCTCGGATGATTTGTTGGCGGCGGCCATCCGTTACGCGTCATGGCAGTATGAAGATGAACAGCAGCGTTACCAGTTTTTGGTTGGCTGTGGACGGGCGATTGCGCGTCAGCTTTCACATGATTTGAAGCGCTTGGAGCATGTGCTGGCACTGATTCGCCCGATTTCGACGTAACCGTTTGGCAGTATTGGCGAAAAAGCGTTTGACCTTGGCAGCCAACTTTGTCAATACGATCAGCCATCCAGACGCAGGCGGAAGGACTCTGACCAGAGCAGTGGTGAGAGGCAGGGTTCAACGACGCTGGTGGTGAGGGTCTGTTTGACGAGCAGGGCAATCTGCTGGTGATGTACGGCCCTGGCAGCGGCAAGGGCTGAAGCTCTAAGACCGATTAATTCGCGCTCACCATTGGTATTGGAAGGGCGAGATATTAACTGGTTGTGACCATCGTTTTTGTTGTTCATAACCCCTCCAAATATGACTTGCGTCGCGTTCCAAATTACACTATTATGATAGCACAAAATTTCGAAAAAGGCAAGCGTTTTCTATCCGATTCTTGCTCTGTTTTCGAGCAATTTTGAGGGAGAAATTTGCCTCTCTATTTACCAGAACGAACATAGGCGGAAGTTTGTTCAATATTGGAATTATTGAATCCGGTGTCCCCAGGAAAAACGCCGTTCGATTTGACCCGATTAAGCACCTAAAAGTACATTCAGACAAAGGAGAATATTTAAATGGATTCATGGTTGAAAACACTTGTCTGGAAGCAATTCGGCGCAGCAATCGACACGCTCGACGACGCACTACGGCTCTGCCCTGACCATCTGTGGACGGCTGCGCTGTGGAAAGACGATGAGGATGCGCGATACGGCCAATTCTGGTTTATTGCGTATCATACCCTTTCGTGGCTTGATCTTTTCCTGACCGGTTCTCAAAAAGGCTTTGCGCCGCCGCCGCCCTTCATACGGGGTAAACTACCGGATAGCCCCTACACAAAAGAACAGATTAAGTGGTATCTCGATCACTGTCGGGCAAAAGCCAAATCGACCATCGAGGCATTAACAGATGAGAAAGCGCGCCAAATATGCGTGTTCGAATGGATGGAACCGAGCTATCTGGAGTTACAACTTTACAGCACGCGCCATATTCAGGAACATGCCGCGCAGTTGAACCTCATGCTAGGACAGCATGACGTGACTGGTCAGGATTGGATTGCCCAAGCGCGGGAAGATGCCTCTTAGCGTGACATCTGCCGTTTATTTGGAGAAAAGAAAATAGTTATGGCTGAGAAAAAGCATTTCTTATTCATGATTCATCCGGTGCGCGGACAGGCCTTCTTTGACGATATGCAGCCAGAAGAAGAAGCGGCGATGGGTGCCCATTTTGCGTATCTACAACAGGCTCTGGCAGACGGTATTCTGTTATTGGCTGGCCCGATGCTTGATCAAACCTTCGGCGTGGGGTTGCTGCGATTGGAGTCCGAGGAAGCGGCGTGGGCGTTTCTGCGCAATGATCCTTCGGTGAAAGCCAATGTGCAGCGCCCCGAACTCCACCCGATGAAGCTGTCTTTATGGGCGGGTAAAGAAAGTCTGTAGTCTTTAGTTTCCAGCCTATCGGTAAAAACAGGATTGGAATGCCATTGACCGTGTGTACAGGAACGGATGGATACTGTGGCTGACTTAGTTCTGAAAACCGCGCGAAGCAGCGACCTCGATGATGCGACGCGTAGGGCTATCATTGATGTTTGCGTAGATGCCTTCAAGGAAGTGGTATTTTATGATCTGTTTAGTTATCTCCGCCCTGTTGATTTGCATGTCATGGCTTATCAGGATGCGCGTTTAATCGGACACGCAGTCGTCAGTACCCGTTGGATGCAACCGGAAGGTCTGCCGATTTTACGCAGCGCCTATATCGACGCCGTTGCAGTCGCCAGTGCCGAACAGGGCAAAGGCAGCGGCAAAGCGGTGATGCAGCATCTTGCTTCGGTGATAACCGATTATGAGATTGCAGGGCTGCAAACCGATGTGCCGCATTTTTATGAAACGGCGGGATGGGAATTGTGGCGCGGATCGTTGGCTGGACGCGGAGTAGACGGTTTGATCGCCACGCCTGATCAAAAAGGGGTGATGATTTTGCGGCTGCCCAAAACCCCACCGCTCAATCTGGATGGCTTGCTGACGATTGAAGATCAAAAAGCACGCATCTGGTAAGACGCAGTGAAGCGGACATGCGAAACAGCGGATATGGGTACAATTAGGGGATGGGCGCGATACATCACCTTGAGGAGCAAACGATGGATAATCCGCTGGAGCAGAACCTGCCTGATGATCCGATTGAGCGCATTCACACGATGGCACGGGATTTGGCCTACGGCGTATCACGCGGGTTATGGGGGACAAATTTTACGGTTGAGCGGATGCACAGTAATGAACAGTGGATGAACTGGTCAAACGCACAAAATGGCCCGGTGAACTTTGAGGAGTATATGACGCGTAAGTGGGCGGATAACCCACCGTCCGCTTATGTGATGCTGTCGTTCGGTTATTTTGTCGAGTTTGAGCAGAAGGATGGTTATTTATTAACCGCCAAAGCCTTCGACCTGCTGGCAAAACCAACCGCACCACCATCGGTTTTCATCTCGTATGCACGGCGGCAGAGCAGCGCATTGGCTCTGCTGATCGAGGCGCGGCTGAAGTTGGAAGATCGCAACTTGCGGGCGTTTATCGACAAGGATATTCCGCTGGGTGACGAATGGCGGGATGTGCTGGTGGAACGCATCAGCGCCAGCCAGTATTTTATCCTGCTGCTGACGATGGATACCCTTATTTCCAAACCGGTGGCGGAAGAAATCGCGATTGCGCTCAAGACGCCGACCTGCAAGATTATCCCGATTTGTCATGGTGGCTACCGCTTTGGCGCGGAATTTCCGGCAGCGTTGGGCGAAAGGGCATTGAGCGCAGACCTGATTGAAACACTGGCGACCAAAAACGCGCTGGTGGTCGAAACCGAGAGCGCGGCCAGCTATGAGGATAAGGTCAACCGGCTTATCGGGCGGCTGGGTTATTCTACGATATAAGCGCGGATTTAAGGCAAAGGTAAAAAGCGATTATGAAAACCAAACGACCTGTCCTGATGTGTGTGGTGCAGTATCAAGATGAACTGAAAGAGGGAACGCTGAGCATATTGGATTTAGTGGGTAAGCTGGATGATCTGGGCGTGGATGGCATCGAACTGCGGCGCGAACTCTGGCCGCATTATGCGGACGAATTGACTACGGTGCGGGATGCGATTGCGGCGGCGGACAAGCTGGTGACCTATGCGACCTTCAGCACCTTATTCAGCGAGGATGCTGCGGCTCATAAGCAACTGCTGCATGATCTGGATACGGCCAAAGCGCTCGGATCGCCGCTGCTGCGTGTGTTCCCCGGCGCGGCTCCAACGGATACCAATGATCCTAAATGGTCATCCGCGATTGAGGCGGTGGCCCATGCGACTTCGCTCGGAATCATGATTGCGCTCGAAAATTGGGGCAAGCTACCGGGTGGACATCTCAGCGAATTGACGCATATCCTGAACCACATTCCGTCGCCAACGCTCAAGGTGAACGTGGATGTCGGCAACTACGCCATGCACGGCGAGGATGTGCTGGATGCGATTGAGGAGTTGGGTTCGCGGGTGGTTTATGCCCATCTGAAAGATAAACCGGTTGCGGACGGTATGGCGACCACTTCTCTCGGTAATGGGGCGCTCCCGATGGGTGCGATTGTGGCGGCGCTTGAGGCACTGCCACCGCCCATCCTGTACTGCTTCGAGTTTGATGGGGACGGCGAACCTGAAGAACGCATCGCGAAGAGTCTGGCCTATTTACGAGATGAGAACTAACTGTGGCTAGTCGACCGGGTGTCTTCATCAGTTATGCCCACACCGATGGCATGGATTTCGTGCGGCGGCTGGCGTTCGCGCTGAACCTGTATATGGATGTGTATTGGGACCGGCGCGTGCAAACCGGTGAGCATCCTACCCAACTGGACGCAGAAATCGACGCGCGGGATCATTTTCTGCTGGTGATGACGCCTTACGCGCTGGCAAGCGAGTGGTGCCGGCATGAGCTGGCTTATGCCAAAGCGCAGGGTAAATCAATCGTGCTGGCGCGGGTGTATGCCGGTGATGGCGCAGGCGACACGACCCTGGAGGCCCAATATTCCTGCGGGGATTTTTCGGCAGATTTTGAGGTGGGCTTCCGCAAGTTGACGACCACGCTGGTTGGACAACCTTATTCGTCGTGGGAATCGCTTTCCAGCGCGCCAACACCTGTTCTGCTGAATTACCTGAAAGCGGGTGTCATCCCGTGCGTGATCGCCAAAGAAGTGGGCGAATGGGTGCTGGTGGACAAGGTATGGGGTGCGATCACTGCCGAACTGGGTCCCAAGCGGACGGCCAAACTGTTCTTCAGCACACCGCTGACCGCCACCGGCATCCTGACGCAGTGCAAAGCGGTCGCCGAGCAGTTGGAGAAGATGAAGGATAAACGCAACGGTGAGCTGTTCAAGCAGATTATCGAGATTGCCGAAAACTGTGTCACTTATCTGCTGCCGCTGCCGGACGATCAACATGGCGCGGCTGGACTGCTTGCCCACGACTTGATCACCCAAACCAAGAGCCTGATCGAAACCAAACAGATGGCCGACCGTGATTTTGACAAGCTGCACGTCACCAAAACTTTCTTCGAGTTCGACGCCGCCGAGAAAATCCGCGCGGTGATAAGCGAGCAGGTGCGACGGTCGCGGGGGATGTATTGAGAGTTGAACCGCCAAGAGTTGAAAATACTTGGCTAGTTGTTGCCGCATCCGGCTAAAGCGCGGATGCTAACAGGCGGACAAGTCCACTAAAGGGACTAGGGACACGCGTCGTGGAAATCGTCGCTTTAGCCACTAACGGAACGCGCTCGAAAATGAGGAACAACGATGCCGTTTTGGAAATGCTTTTATCATGTTATTTGGTCAACACATAAGCGTGAGCCAGTGATAACGGTGGCTATGGAAAAGGTGATTTTTGAAGCGATTGAATCGAAAACGCGAACGATGGATGGGACAATATTTGCTATCAACGGAGCCGAAGATCATATTCATGTTGCGGTTTCGTTTCCACCGCATGTGGCAGCGGCAGAATGGGTGCGTATTGTCAAAGGTTTATCCGCCCATAATGTGAATGACTCATTTCCAAATCTTGATAGACGTTTCCAATGGCAAAAGGGATATGGATTGCTGACTTTCGGTGCAAACGCGCTGCCCGATGTTAAACGGTATGTGGAGCAGCAAAAATCTCACCATGCCAATAGTACAATTAACGCTTATCTGGAGCGGAGTGATGATGATTAGCAACCTAGCCGCTTGAGCAGGCTTGTCCGGTGAATAGCTAGACGGCTTTAGCCTCTAGCGGGAATGACAGATGTGATTTAGAAAAGTTGGTTGGTTGTTGCCGCATCCGGCTAAAGCGCGGATGCTAACAGGCGGACAAGTCCACTAAAGGGACTGAAGATGAGAAACGAACCTAGCCGCTTGAGCAGGCTTATCCGGTGAGTAGCTAGATGGCTTACGAAGTCCGATATTATGAACTATATCCACAAGGACTATAGACAATGAACTACACGACTGAAAATCTGAACGACTGGTTCCCGAACGGCTCGTCGCATGACATGACCTCACGTTTGGGCGTGGTGGTCGGCGGGTCGCTCAGCAAGGGGCTGGTCGTCAAGCTAGATCGCGAACAGACGGTGGAAGATCTGGCGGTAGGGCGTTATGTGGTGGTGCATGGGGCCAACGATACGCGCTTCTTTTGTATGTTGAACGACATCAGCCTCAACAGTGCTAACCCCAGCATCCAGAATCACCCGCCCGAATTTCTGGACGATCCCTTTTTGGAAGCGGTCTACGTCGGCACAGCGGTTTATGGGGTTATCAACGTCACCCCCATGTTGATGATCGAGGACGGTCAACCGCGTCCGGTAAAAACCATCCCCGGCCACTTCACGCAGGTTTTCAACGCCACCGTCGAGGATGTCAACGCAGTCTTTGGGGCGGAGGATGACGCGCATTTCAATGTCGGGTCGCCGCTGGAACTGGAAACCACCCAGATCAACCTCGATCTCAAGCGGCTGGTCGAGCGCTCGGTGGGTGTGTTCGGTAAGAGCGGCACCGGCAAGAGCTTCCTCACACGCTTGCTGATCGCGGGTGTCATTAAGTGGGGCAAGGCCGTCAACTTGATCTTCGACATGCACAATGACTACGGTTGGGCGGCTACTGATGAGCGCGGCACACAGGCCAAGGGCTTGAAGCAGTTGTTTAACAGTCAGGTCGTCATCATCACTTTGGATGGCGAGAGTACACGGCGGCGCGGGGCGAAATCCGACTTTGAGGTGAAGCTGGGCTATGACGAAATTGATCCCGAAGACATCGCGGCCCTGCGTGGCAGCATGAACCTCACCGACGCCATGATCGACGCGGCCTACACCCTCAAGAAGCGTTGGAAGATCGGTTGGATTAAACGGCTGAACGAGGCCACCGAAATGGATTTCGATGACATCACCATGAACACCAATATTGCCGAAGGCACGCTGCTCGGTTTGCAGCGGCGTTTGCAGCGCTTCGAACGGTGGGGCTTTCTGGTGGATGAATCCACCGGCGACAGCGTCAACCAGATCATTAACTTGCTGATGAACGGCAAAAATGTGGTGCTGGAATTCGGGCGCTACGGCAACGAACTGGAGGCCTATATTCTGGTGGCGAATTATCTGACGCGCCGTATCCGTGATAAGTATGTCGATATGGTCGAACGTTCCTTGGGTGACGATGCTCAGAAGCCGCCGCAGTTGATGATCACCATTGAAGAGGCGCATAAATTTTTGCAACCGGGCATCGCCGGACAAACCATCTTCGGCACAATTGCCCGCGAACTCCGCAAATATAACGTCACGCTGGTGGTCGTCGATCAACGTCCCAGCGGCATTGACGAAGAAGTCATGAGCCAGATTGGTACGCGCGTCACGGCGCTGCTGGATAACGAGCGCGACATCAACGCGGTACTCAACGGCATCAATGGCGCACAGGGCTTGCGTGAAGTGCTGGCGCGGCTGGATACCAAGCAGCAGGCCATCATCATGGGACACGCCGTACCCATGCCGGTGGTCATCAAGACCCGCAGCTACGACGAGGATTTCTATTCAGCCATTATGCGCGAGGGCGGTATGACCGTCACTGCCGCCAAGGAAAAACTCGGCAGCGGCGGTCGCGAGAAACGACGACTATAAACCAATGACCCAATTACAGCGTATCGCGATAAAAATGCCCAATCTGGTGCAGCGTTATTTTGAAGAGAACGCCCCGAATTGGGATCAGCGAATGCCGCCCAACTACAGCACTATTTTGCAGGACTTCGCGCGTCCCTTTGCCGCTGAATTTCAGGCCGCCAGCACCATCCTTGAAATTGGCACCGGAACCGGCGCATTCATTCCGGTATTGAACGCCTTAGCGCCCGCCGCACGGTTGGTTTCGGCTGATTTTGCCTATGCCATGATCAGCCAGGCCCAAAAGCGCTGTCCTGACGCCCGTTTGCTTCAGACGGATGTCCACCATTTGCCCTTGGTATCCGCCGCAATCGATCTGGTGATTTGTCATAACAGCTTTCCCCATTTTGCCCATAAGCGACAGGCACTGACCGAGATTCAACGCGTACTGCGTCCCGGTGGCAAACTCCTGATCTTACACAATAATTCACGTGAATTCGTCAATGCCCTGCATGGACGTGACGAGGCGTCGCCTATTCACCATGATCTGCTGCCCAATGCGGATGACATGCGTCAGATGCTCATCAGCACCGGTTGGATGGCTGTGCAGGTTGAGGATGCGCCAAGTCGCTATATTGCACGGGCACAGCGGAATCTCTAACCGGTAACCATGCGTTTTACTCAACGAGGGCGGGTGAAATGGAACTCGATAAACGTGTAGGCGACTATGCGGCGGCGATTGTGCGCGATGCTGACCTGCTGCTTGCTGATACCGCCAACTTGAATGCTGATCAGCAGCAGTCTACAGATGGACTTAGGCGAGAGGCAGTTCGATTTCTGACGTTTTACCGTGAAACATTGCCGTATTTTGCTCAACTAAACGACGAGTCACGCATGATTGTTCATGATTTGCGTAGACCGCTCCAGAATATCGAGGCTTACTGCGATGTGCTATTGACTATTGATTATGTGAATTTGACCGAATCTCAACTACAACTGATACAACAAATTAAAGTCGCCCATGATTTTATTCGCAAAACTTTCGTTACTTGGATTAATGTGTGATTGGAAATGGGGCTGACAATTGCATTTGAAGTCGTTTTAGACCGATGCGCCACTTACAATAACTTTATTATGAATCGTGTTTAAATTTACAAATCTGCTCTACCCAATCCCAACCATCCTCCAACTTTCTTAACCACGTTGCTCCCTCAAAACCGTTAACGCCAGCATCGCGACAGAGTTACAAAATGTTCTTCCAAAATGTAACCCGTCACCGCGCCATTTGTGCTACCCTGTTCATATCGCTCTATCAATTTGCCCCGGAGTCGTCATGTCAAAACATTCTCGGTATTCGCTCTGTGTTCTTTGTGGTTAAAAATGTATTTCACTTTGCAGGTTCAGCGGATCACGCTCGTCCATCCGCTGAACCGGCATTCGGCGGCGGACACACGGCAGACAATCGCTGCAATTGTGCTATTTCAGTGGCAATGAGCGTGCCAGCCGCGTCACCAAAATGTCAATTCGGCGGAATGTCCCGTGCTTCCCGCCTGCTATTTCAGCGGATAATATGCAATTTGTGCAGATTGCGCATCAAGGATGTTTGAGGTGTAAAAGTGGAGCTTGAAGGTGTGTAGACACTAAACTCTGCGCCGTTCTCGCAGTGCTAGCAGCGCATCCACAGGTGCAGTATAGGCCCCGATTGGATCGCCCAAACGGTGGAAGTCCGAGCCACCTGTCATAATCAAATGATGCTTGAGCGCCACCGCCCGTATATTCTCGCGCACCGCCGACGGATTGCGTGGATGGTTGAACTCCACACCGTCCAAACCCGCCGCCACCAGCCGTTCCAGAATACCGAGGTAATCCGCCACCAAACCGGGATGCGCCATCACCGCTACCCCGCCCGCCGCATGAATCAACGTCACCGCTTCTTCGGGTGACATCCGCTTGCGTGATACATAAGCTGGCCCACCGTGACGGAGATAGTTATCAAAGGCCGCGTTCACAGACTCTACATGCCCCGCCTCGACCATCGCCCGCGCCACATGGGGACGCCCTACCGAGCCACCATTCGCCAGCGCCAGAACACGTTCCCAGCTAATCGGCTTCCCCAGCGCAGCTAGTTTATCGACCATGCCTTGTCCCCGGCTTATCCGGTCATTGCGGAAGCGAACCAGCGTCGTCTGGAAGTCCCTGTTATCCAACTGGACGTAATAGCCCAGCATATGCACATCGACTTCATTTTCTTCGGCGCTCAGTTCGATGCCCGGCACGATAATAGGCGAACCGTCTGCGGCCCGCTGAGCTTCGGGCAGGCCGTCAGTCGTATCATGATCCGTAATGGCAATCGTATTTAAATGGTGTTTACGAGCAAGCTGAACAAGTTCCGCAGGTCGGAGCTGACCGTCGGATGCCGTCGTATGGAGATGTAAATCGGCTCGCAGCACAGCTATTCTTCTGTACGGTGCGAAACCGTACTCTGACGTGGTGCGCGGCTTTCCCACCCTGCGGGGCGTGGTTCAACCGAAAAGCGCACTGCCGTCCGCTCCTGCCCGTCAATCAGCACTTCGGTGAAATAAGGGGTGAACACGATATCAATCTCATCACGTCCCAAATATCCGCGAGCGATTGCCAGCGCCTTCACTGCTTGGTTCACCGCGCCCGCCCCGATGGCCTGTACCTCGGCGTAATGATGCTCTCGCATCACCCCCGCAATGGCCCCTGCAACTGCGGTGGAGCGTGATTTAGCGGAAACCTTAATCACATCTGGACCGGATAGGTTTTCTTCGTCGAAGCTCATTGTTACCTCGCCTTCGATAATCCCCCAAAACAGCAACGGAGGAGAGAGTGCGGCACACCGATGTATCGCCTATCTGAACTCAGGTCGATAACTACTATTCCAGCATGTGTTTACTTACTATTAATCTTCGGTTCATTTTAACCGAAAAGTAGTTTTCTTGCTACCAACCTTACTTTCTCCCTTATGTCGTATGTTATGATTACCCCCAGATGTTGACAGTGGACAGGTTTTTTCTCATGTTTGACTGGTTAATCATTGGCGGTGGCATACACGGCACATATCTGTCGTTGTTCCTTACCCGGCGCAAAGGTATCGCGGCTGATCGTGTACGTGTTCTCGATCCTTATCCCCAACCGCTGACCCTCTGGAAGCATTTCACTGCCAACACTGGCATGTCTTATCTCCGATCCTCACACGCCCATAATCTGCACTTCGATCCTTTTTCGCTGATTTCCTTTACCCGTACCCGCGCTGGTGAGCCGCTAGCCGATTTCATTGAACCCTACGGGCGGCCTTCGCTCGCGCTCTTCAATGCCCACAGCCAGCTCTTAATTGAGCGCTATAATCTCGAAAGTCTGCGTCTCGTTGGAAGGGCACAAGCCCTGCACCATCACGGTGATGGTTGGCGCGTCGAAACCGGGTCCGGCAACCTTGATGCCCGAAATGTCATCCTCGCCTTTGGCAGCACCGAACGCCCTTATTGGCCGCAGTGGGCACAAGAAGCCCAAGCTGCCGGTGCCAACATCCATCACCTGTTTGATCCTGTTTACGAGCGGTCTGCTCCGGAAGGTGAAACAGTAGTCGTCGGGGGAGGTATCACCGCCGTACAGGTTGCGACCACACTCTCGCTCGAAGTACCCGGCACAGTCAGCCTGCTCATGCGCCATCCCGCCCGTCTACACCAATTTGATGCTGACCTCGGCTGGATTACCCACCAGTATCTCGATAGCTTTCATGCCGAGACGGATTACACCCGACGCCGCGAAATGATCCGTGCAGCTCGTCATCGGGGTTCCATGCCGGCTGATGTCGCACATGAGCTTGACAAGGCCACGCAACACGGTCTGCTCGATCTCCGTATAGATGAGGTAGCACACATAAGCCTATCGAACACCGGACAGTCTAAACGGATGACACTCGAACTTTCCAGCGGTGAAACTGCTGCTGCCGACCACATCATTCTGGCAACCGGTTTTGAAACAACCCGCCCCGGTGGCGCATGGTTGGATGCTGCGGTCGATCACCATAATTTGTCTTTGGCTGTCGACGGCTATCCGATTGTTGATCAGCGCCTGTGCTGGTCGTCTGGTTTGTTCGTCTCCGGCCCGTTAGCAGAACTTGAAGTTGGCCCTGTCGCTCGCAATTTCGTCGGTGTCAAACTCGCCGCGGAACGTATTGGAGACTCTTTATGAAGAAATGGATTGGTGTATCGCTCGGTGCAGTCGGCGCAGTTGTTGGCGTCGCAGCGCTTATTAACCGTCGCAACCAGTTTGACCGTGTCGATCCGCAGTCGCTTGTCATTCGTTTACCGGATGATTTACCGGGTCGCATTATGGATGTCGATGGGGTGATTAACTTTCGCGATATAGGCGGTTATCACACAGCCGATGGTCGTCGGGTGCGTACTGGCCTGGTTTATCGCTCAGGTGCTCTGGGCGACATCACCGAAAAGGGTATGGCAACTTTACAGGAGCTGGACATCCAACTCATTTGTGACCTCCGTAGTGATGAAGAAAAGGTGGCTGCACCGGATAAGCTGCCCCAAAACCCTGCGCCTACTTATGCCCATTTGCCCCTGCTGGCTGAAGATAACCGCCGCGAACGGGTGATGGCGCTGTTTTTCAACCGGCGCAAATTCAATGCTATGATGCCCGAAATGTATACGCGAGTCATCATTGATGGCAATGCTCATCTCTACGGTGATATTCTTCGCCGTATTGCTAACGCCAATAATTTGCCGACCCTCATTCACTGCACTGCTGGCAAAGATCGAACCGGCGTGGCCGTCATGCTCATTCTCAGTTTGCTTGGTGTGCCAGAAGATGTCATTCTGGCAGATTATTCCCTCAGCAACTTGTATTACGACAGCTATCTGAAATTTGGGGCGATAGCGATTGGCTCGATTGCATGGACTGGCGTAAAAGCTGAAGATTTGCAGCCTTTGTTCATCTCGCACCCCGACTATTTAAAAACGGCGCTCAGCCATATTCACCGCAAATATGGCTCGGTGCAGAATTACCTCCGCAGCGCTGCTGGTGTAAACGACGACATACAGCAAAAGATTAAGGCAAATTTGCTGGAAGTCTAAATCCTTAATTATCCCCAAATGCGAGCGGAAATCCCTTCGACACTCGCATTTGGGAGAGAAAAATCTTCAATAATTGCCCTTGCATAGCTCAAACGTCCTGTTCTCATTTACACAAAATTCAGATAGTATAAATAAAATAATTGACTCAGTGTTGATTTTCATGCTATTATTTTCTATATAACAACACTACGTTGGTGTTGTTATCCTGAGTTTATGGGCAAATGGAAGGAGGCAATGTGAATGGCTAGTTTTACAGTATCACAGATGATGACGCCTAAGCAGACCGCCTCCCTCGCCCCTCGCCCCCGTCTTTCCTTCTTTTTCAAAAACACTGAATTCGGACTCGTTATCCAGCACTTATTAGAATCGGATTTCATAATCTCTTCTAAATGTGGCGACGAAGCCCTGAAGCAAATCTCCCTTGAAGATTGTGACGCGATCATCACCGATGGTGTTCAGGACATCCTCAAAGGTATACGTGCCAACACAGCGCTTAACGATTTGCCGGTGATGGTGGTTCTTGCTCCGACTGATGCTCAATTTCAGGTTCAGGCACTCGATAACAGCGCAAATGACGTCGCTGTGATGCCTATTGCACCCGATCTATTAAAGGCGCGCCTGCGTCGTTTGGTCAAAACCAAGCAGCGCAGCGAGGAACAACAGCAGGTCATCACATACTTCAAAGCAGCCTACGAAAAGAAAGATCGCTTTCTACAAATAGTTACACATGATTTAAAGAATCCGGTAAATAATATTCGGCTGGCGCATTATTATTTGCAGATGGAAGTCGAAGACACCGTTGCAAATAAAGAAGCACTCACTACGATAGAAATGGCAGTACATACGATGAACGATCTGATTAATGATTTTCTGGATACGGCAGCGCTTGAAAAGGGGAGAACCCAACTCAACCTTGAACCGCTGGTCATGGAAGACCTTATCTGGGAAATTGTCTCGCGTTACAGTGAAACGGCCAATCTTAAGAATATCACGCTGTTGATGGGCGAAACTGAAGGTGAGATCATGGCTGATCCGCATCGCTTTATGCAAGTCATGAGCAATCTTGTGAGCAATGCCATCAAGTTCAGCCCAAATGACCGCTTCGTCACCATCAGTTCAATTGTCGAGGGCGGGAAAGTACGCTTGATGGTCACGGACGAAGGCCCTGGCATTCCTGTTAATGAACAGAACGCTTTGTTCGAGCCGTTTTCCAAGCTCAGCCCACGCCCTACCAACGGCGAAAGTAGTACTGGCCTGGGATTGTCGATTGTCAAAGAATTGGTTTTGCTGCACAAAGGCAAGGTCGGTGTGGATAGTGTGGAAAATAACGGCTGTACCTTCTGGGTTGAACTGCCGCTTTACCAATCGGAATTGGTCGCCATCGCCGTCTGAATGTACTGCTAGAACTGACATTAAGTGAAGAGGCGCTGATGCGCTTCTTTTGATTTTAGGTTGAACTCATTTAGACTTTTCCTTAGCCAATAGGTGACGAAGGTTGATAAGGGCAAAAACGATGTAGTGAGCACCCATGAAATGGGCAGCTTTGCGGTCAAAGCGAACCAGAAGGGCACGGAACTTGTCAATCCAAGCAAAAGTACGCTCGCTGGTAAAGCGCAGTTTGTAAACTTCAGGATTGAACAGGCGTTTTCGTCCACGTTTGGTGCGCTTGCGGGAGCGAGTGTTCTCAAAATGTTGGGAATGAGTTTGTGGTTGAAGCATGTCCAGCGAGCAGCCTTGGTGTCAAAAGCAGCATCAGCATTAAAGTAAGTACCGATTAGAGTAATGCCAAGCCGTTTGATGAACTTGAAGGCCGCGCGTAAATTGTCCTTCAATTCAAAAGCATCGTTGTGATTGCCGGCAACGATACTTGTTGTTGCCAAGATGAACCCATTGGCATCTGTGATGTGATGGGTAGGACATTCGAGGTCTTGGCTTTCTTACGTCCCTGATAGGCCACTGCCTCGCCTCCTTTCTTGGCGAGTGCATGGCTGCCGTCTAGGTTGAGATGATAAGTGTCGATTTGTGTGCGGATACTTAAAATGCTGTGCTTGAAAATGCGCTCCAAACTGCCATCACCGCTCCATTTGCGGTAGTGGTGGTAGATGGCGTGATAGCTGATTTCTTTTTTTGTGGGTCGCCAGGATCGTTGTCGATGGGTAAACGCGCCCACTGACACCCCGTATGCAACCGATACAGGATGTAATTGAAGACCTTGTACAGCCCGATGCGGCATTCGTAGCCTCGTTTAGCCACACTCAGATACGGACGGATGTATTGCTCGAACTCTTCTTGCGTTAAACTTACCGGGATAGTGCTCATGGTCGGTTACCTTTGGTCAGGTTTTTCCTTTCATGATGCACTATCACTTCCCTTTCTCAAAAGTTTCAATCAGTTCGTTTACAAATCACCCCAGTTTTTATTTTCGATGGGTTGGTGTGGCACATACTCCCGCTGGTTCGCGTTTTGAATATAGTCCAGCGCAATCGGGAAATTCTCTTCCGGGGTGCGCACCGAATCCATAAACAAGGCATTGTCATTCCAGGGTTGGTAATATTCACGCATACGGGTTACATCTTCCCAACCCACAGGTTTCCAACCGGGTACATAGTGAACACGGTCGTTCATACGTTCACGCCACATATTTTCATCAGAACAATAGCAGTATAATGCGCAGAACCTGGCTTTATGACGTTGGGCAATTTCGCTGGCAACCGTGCGGAAATGATCCAGCGGAAAGGTTGCGTCCAAGATGCAGCTTAGCCCCAATCCTAACTGCTCATCTGCCATATCAAGGATGACATAATAACCGTCGCCTGTATTTTCTTTTGCCAGATTATGATCACGCAGCACGCGCTGTACCCGATCTTTCGCAAACACCGGAATACCTAAGCGACGTGATACCAATCTTGCCATCGTTGTTTTTCCACCACCTGGCATCCCCGCGATAACAATAAGTGTCTTCTCCAATGCCATAAAATAAATTCCTGTCGTGCGTCGAAGGCTGCGAATTAATTAGGACTAGATATACAGGTGTAGGGAAAACATATCTTTTCCCTACACCAATTCAAACGCTATTTAACTTTTGTCCATGTTCCGCTGCTGGCGCTGCTAAAACGGAAGACCCCCAGCGGTGAGTCGATATAAACTGCACCTGTATCTTCATATTGAACAGTACGATTGGTATTATCAAAATTCGTAGTTGCAAAACCGACAGCGCCACTCCAACTACCGACAGGGGCGTTAGTATTACAGTAGACCCACGCAAACACCCTCTGGGGTGCAAGTAAGCCATTTGGCGGCGTACCAAAACAGCTATAGGTTGCGACCCCATCCCAGCCACTCGCATAGGTAATGAAACGCGCATCCTGATTCTGAGCACCGTAAATCGTTTGGTCAATGCGAATCATGTAGCCACGCTCAAATGCCTGGAACGCACCATTCACTGAGCTTTGGACTCCAGTCGGGCAGCCAGAGTTCGGTGGAGCATATTGGTTGCCGAAGAACCAGGGCGTCGCACACTGCACCGTTATCGCTAACGAGCGCGTATCTTGTGCTGCGCCACGGAAAACGACCAAACGATAAACCACCAAGGTTCCAAGGTTGCTCGGTACCGTTACAGGCAGCGATCCTGAAGGAACAACATTGAAGGTTTGCGATACCTGCCCTTGCCCGTTCATTACATCAACGCGCGCGGAGTCGGCCTGTGCACTCCAGACCAATGTAATCGAACTGTTACCTGTTACATTGGTCGCGGAAGCATTGAATGATAGAATTTGCGGCGCCAGCGGTGTACTGGTCGCCACAGGTGTATTGGTCGCTGTCGATGTGCTCGTTGGCACCGGTGTATTGGTGACGGTACTGGTCGCTGTCAGCGTAAATGTTGGCGTTAGCGTAAAAGTAGATGTAACAGTGACCGTTGATGTAAGGGAAGGTGTAAATGTGGCTGTTGGGGTGGCCGTCGGTGTATTGGTTGCCGTGCTGGTAGCCGTAGGAACAGGAGTCTGGGTGGGTGTATTGCTCGGCGTAAGGCTGGGCAGCACCGCTATGGTCGGCAGCACCGAAATATCCTCTTGCGGTTGGCAGGCAGCCAGCAGCAAGAAGGTTAGACCGAACAGGATGGTACAAAACTTCTTTGAAACCATAATTCCCCTCCGCGAACCCAGATAAAATGTATAAAACATTGATGCGTCCGACTGTAATCTTAATGATACTCATGTTCGCCTGCGCTTGCCAACAGACTAGAGTCCCATCTCCTACATCCAATATACCTATTCAGACCCCTTTAAAGCTCCAAGACATCCGCCCAACTCTCACGCCCCGTGCAGTCGTCGCACTTATTCCGACCATCGTTCCAACCGCGCTCCCGACCGAAATCCCATCGCCTACAGCGCCGACCATCGCCGTTGAAGCCTTACCCACGTTACAACCCCTGCCTTTTAGCAGTCCTTCGCCAGCTTTCACCCTTGATCCGAAAGCCACGCCCAGCGGTACACCTGTCTTGACACGTGCACCTGCTTCTAACACTTTTAGCATCGGTCAATCGGTAGAGGGACGCGATATTCTGGCGTGGCGTTTCGGAAGCGGTCCTAAAACCCTGCTGCTCGTCGGCGGTATACACGCCGGATTTGAGTCGAATACCGTGTTGTTAATTAATGCGTTAGTGGCACACTTTGAAAGTACGCCGGCTGATGTGCTGACGGGAATGTCGATTATTCTCGTTCCCGTTTTGAATCCCGATGGATTGGTACGGGGTCGGAATGCCGATGGCCGCTTTAATGGTAACCGTGTTGATCTGAACCGCAATTGGGGCTGCGATTGGTCAGCCGATGCTTATTGGAAGCAAGAAAAAGTTGATCCCGGTCCGCGCCCGTTTTCTGAGCCAGAAACGCAGGCACTAGAAGCCTTTATCCAACAAATACGTCCTACTGCTGCCCTCTTTTATCATTCCGCCGCCAATGGCATCTTCGAGGGTACCTGTAATAATGGGGTCGATTCCGCCCAACTAGCCGCTGTGTTGGGTGACGCGTCCGGCTACCCCTACGGCAAACCCTTTACCGCCTATAGGGTCAGTGGTACCGAGTCGAATTGGGCAGATGGGCAGGGCATCCTTTCGGCAGATGTTGAACTGGCCGGTACGCGTGATGCTGAATTTGATCGCAACCTACGTGGCATTTTCGCCGTCCAATGCTGGATCACACGTGATCTCGGACTGCCTCAGTGCAAGCGGGGAAGATGAGCTTCGCAAACGGCAAGCGTAGGCTATAAAGCGGCTGTCGCAGCTTCAGCAGCTTGAAGTGCTATTGCCATGACTTATACCCTTAAGAACACATTGAATCACTGATAAATGTAATACCACTCATATTCTCTAAGGGCGGTATACTAGGTTCCACTTTGTTTTCATTGTCCTGGAGCAACCCTAATGCCTACAGAAGTCAAACCAACATTGCAACGCGCTACGCCCGAAAGTCAGGGCATCGCGTCATCGGCTATCCTCAAATTTGTGGAGGCGGTTGAAAGCCAAATCCACGAACTCCACAGCTTTATGCTGCTGCGGCATGGTCAGATCGTCGCTGAGGGATGGTGGTCGCCCTACAAACGCGAAGATCCACACATGTTGTTTTCGCTCAGCAAGAGCTTTACCTCAACGGCGGTTGGCCTTGCAACAGCGGAAGGCTGTTTCTCGCTGGATGATAAAGTGGGGTCTTTCTTCCCTGACGATGTGCCTGCCAAAGTGAGCAAAAATCTTGCCGCGATGAAGGTCCGCCATTTGCTTTCGATGTCCACCGGCCACGATGTAGACACTATGCCAGCATTAGGCGGCAGCAAAGACGGGAACTGGACAAAGGCCTTCTTTACTGTACCCGTCGTCCACAAACCGGGAACCCATTTCCTGTATAACACGGGCGCGACCTATATGCTTTCAGCTATTGTACAGAAAACCACCGGCAAGAAACTGACCGAATACTTAAAACCACGCTTATTCAAGCCGTTGGGTATTGAGAAAGCGGTCTGGGAAAGTTCTCCTCAGGGTGTCAATATGGGTGGATTTGGCCTGAACATCACCACCGAAGACATTGCGCGTTTTGGTCAGCTTTACCTGCAAAAAGGTAAATGGGAAGGTAAACAGATTATCCTGGAAGCCTGGGTAGATGAGGCAACGAAATCGCATATTTCCAACGGCGATAATCCGGAAAGCGATTGGAATCAAGGTTACGGCTACCAATTCTGGCGCTGCCGTCATAATGCGTATCGGGGTGATGGGGCTTTTGGTCAATATTGTGTCGTGATGCCTGAACAGGACGCGGTACTTGCCATTACCAGCGGGTTGGGTGATATGCAAGAGCCGCTAAACATCGTATGGGATATTTTGCTGCCCGCGATGAAAGAGAAAGCTGTTCGCGCCAACAAAGCCGCACAAGAAGCATTGACAGAAAAATTATCCAGATTAAGTATCGTGCCGGTAGAAGGCAAAGCTTCCTCGACAGCCGCAGCCAAGCTATCAGACCGTGTTTATAAACTTGATGATAATAAGCTGAACCTCAAGTCACTGGCCTTCAAGTTCGCGAAATCGGGCTGCGCGATTACTATCAAGAGAGGCCGTACTGAGGAGACAATTCCCTGTGGTCAAGGTGCCTGGCAGGCCGGACAAACCAAGTTATTCAACCAACCACACGAAACCAAAGCGGTTCCGGTCGTCACTAGCGGCGGTTGGACAGCCAAGGATACTTTTACGTTCATCGTCAGGGCGAACCTCACACCCTTTTTCCAGACGTTTGTCTGCAAGTTCGCCGGAGATCAATTGACGGTCGAAACGAAGATCAATGTGTCATTTGAGCCGCCAACCACGCTGGTCTTGATCGGCAGTTCTAGCTCGTAGCGGGTCTTATCCTTATGGGAACGGCTTACACATGTCGTTCCCATTGGATTTACACAACTAGGCGGAGATGGCGCTGATCGGTTGAGCTTCAAGCACGGCTTGCTTCGCCCGATACTGATCGGCTGCGATGATGGCTTCGAGCGAACTCCAATGCACTGAGTCTTGTCCGATCCGTGCCAGCAATTTGGAGCGTTCCAAGTATTCATACACAGGCTTATTCAAGCCACTTAAATAGACCTTCCCGCCCTGCCGCTCGATGCGTTTTACCAGTTGGTCAATGCTCCGCAGTCCGGTTGTATCCATGAGCGGTACGGTACGCATACTCAGCACTACATCCTGTACACCACTTAAATCTTCGACTTCTTCGTCAAAGCTGGCCGCAGTCCCAAAGAACAACGGCCCGACAACATAAATCACTATGATTTTACTGGCGTCGGACTGCATCTTGTAGCCACGCGATAGCATCTTCTCGGCTGATACAGGCACCTGTTCGATGGTAATGCGGCTAATACGGAAAATGAATACCACAGCCGAAACCAAGACACCTAAAATGATTGCCTGCGTGAGATCAAGGACAACCGTGCCGATCAGCGTTAGCAGAAAACTTAACATGGCTGTTTTGAAGCGCCGCCCGAAGATATGCTTGATTTCGCCCCAGGCATTCATGTTCCAGGTGGTTACAGCCAAGACACCTGCCAGCACCGCCAGTGGAATTTGTGAGAGTAAGGGTGCGGCCAGCAAAACGGCTAAGAGCAAGATGGCCGAATGTACCCAACTCGTCACCCGCGTTTGCGCCCCGCTGCGTAAACCCATACTGGTTCGCGCGAAAGCGGATGTTATCGGCACACCGCCGAAGAATGGCATAATTAAATTGCCAACCGCCAGTGCGTACAAATGCTGATTATTGACCATTTTGCGCTCGGCTTCCGGCATCCGGTTTGCAGCAGCACCACTCAACAGGGCTTCGATGACCACCAGTGCCGCGACCGAAAAGGCTGGCACAACCAAGTTGCCTACATAATCCCAAGGAAAGGATGTCAACGTCAAATGTTGATCCAAAATGATGTTTTGCGGTATGGTGCCGATAGTCGGCACATTCATATGACCGACCACCGATATTCCGGTTACAACGACCATCGCCACCAGTGAACCCGGAATGCGCCGGTTTAATTTCTTCGGCCAGAAGACCATTATCAGAATGACCAAGACACCTAACAGCACGGTATTGGGATTAACCGCAAACCCACCTTTAAAATAATCAACCAACTTCAGCAAAGCATTCGGTGCGGCAGGTGTTTTAACACCCAATAGGTTATCAATTTGCCCGATGAAGATGATGGATGCTACGCCGCTGGTAAAACCGATGATGACTGAGGCCGGTATAAAGTTCGCCAGATCGCCCAAATTCAAAATCGCCAGCATCAGAATGATGAGTCCGGCCAGCAGGGTTGTAATCCAGATAGCCTCAAGACCATATTTGCTGGCAACCACAATTAGAACGGCGGTCATGGTTCCCGTTGGACCTGAAATCTGGTAACCATGTCCACTGAGCGCACCGACTACGAATCCGGCGATGATAGCGGTGACCAAACCAGCCGCAGCTGTGGCTCCTGAAGCTACACCAAAAGCCAGCGCCAACGGGAGCGCGACGGCTGCAACTGTTATACCGGCGATGACATCGGCTCGGAAGTTGTTGACACCGTATCCCTTGAATTCGTCGCGGAGAATGTGGGGCAGCGGAAAATACTTCTCGAAGAAGGCCATATGATGGAGCGTCCTTTATGACCGAATTCGATCATTTGAAACAAGCGGTATTTGTAATTATAAGACTATGACCTGCCAGCCACGAGTGATTTTCGTAATGGTTAAGGTGAGCGTTTTCTCAGTTTGTTTGAGGCAATATTATCCTCATAGCTACCAAATCTATTCAAAACAGGGTCGTAGGCATGTGATGAAAGTGGGATGAAAACAGGATAATCATCATCTGGTCCTGGACTCGTTTACCCTCATACTTTGTATTGGTTTATACAGATGAGTGGGCAGGATGCATCGTGAACAAATATAGCTTTCACCGCTGGTTGTATCGTGGTCAGCGGCCAAATTGGATCGCAAAACTCCTCAATAAGTTCGATGCCCGGTTGTATGGATTGGGGGTCATACCCAGTTATTTGGCGACCCTGGAAGTCATCGGGCGAAAGACAGGGAAAACTGTTTCGCTACCGATTGCTATAGCGGTTGTGGATGGACAGCGCTATCTGGTATCGATGCTGGGCGAGAACACCAACTGGGTACAGAACGTCAGGGCGGCAGGCGGGAAAGCCGTACTCCGAAGTGGACGAGGAGAGCAAATCCGGCTTGAAGAAGTACCCACTGAGCAGCGAGCACCCATCATAAAAGCGTATTTGCAACGCGCACTCGGTGCGCGACCTCATATCGCTATCAACAAAGATGCGCCGGTCGCCGAGTTCGAAAAGATCGCGGCTGATTATCCGGTTTTCCATGTTGTTCCGGATCAGGCTCAATAATAAACAAATCGATAGTCTAGAGAAGGAGAAAGTGCTATGACCATTATCAACTTGCGCCGATGGCTTTATAAGGGGCAGCGTCCCGGTTGGATTGCAAAGTATGTCAATCAAGCGTGGGCTGCGATCGTCTCGTCAGGAATGGCTGGCGACCTTTACGTGACGCTGGAAGTACGTGGACGAAAATCGGGAAAAATTGTTTCACTGCCATTGGTCGTTGGCCTTGTCGATGGAGAGCGTTATCTGGTGTCGATGCTGGGAGACAATGTGCAGTGGGTTAAGAACGTGCGGGCAGCCAATGGCGATGTGGTTCTGCGGCACGGGCAGCGCGAAAAAGTCCATCTCGAAGAACTTCCCGCTAACCAGCGTGCGCCGATGATAAAAGCCTACTTGCAACGTGCAACAGGCGCACAACCCCATATGCCTTTGAGTAAGGATGCACCGGTTGCAGAGTTCGAAAAGATCGCAGCCGATTATCCTGTTTTTCGGGTAGTTTCTCTCTAGTAGTGTCATGTCAGTGGCCTTTTGACCGCCGCTTGCCCGCCGCTGCAATCAGCCAACCTTACCTCATGCTATAGTGACCAATGATGGGACGGTTTGGGAGGTTGATTTATGCCTGCACCCAAAACAATAGTCGGCTGGCTGCTGGCCTGCGCGGTTGGTGTACTGACCGGCAGCCTGGCTACCTATATATTTACCTCCAATCAGGGCATCCATATTCAATCGTTTTTGGTGGATACACAGGCCGTTGTCATCGGTGACAAGGTGACGTTTTCGTGGAACGTGACGGGAGCGACCGAGGTCGCCTTCCGGTTTGTGCATTTGCCGACCGGCAGTAACGGTGACCTGTGGGAATGGGTTTACCCGGATGCTGCGGTGGGTGGACTGCCGCTGACCGGACAGTGGTCATATGATGTGCCGATTGATCTTTCTGCTTCACGCTTCAAGTTTGAGATCGAAGCGGCGGACGAGCGTGGCAACAAAGTCGCCACGCGCTCCAATGAAATTACGGTGAAATATCGTCCCTGTTTTGATGGGACAAACGAATGTGCAACGCCGCCTGTTCAAACACAGGTCACGCTGCAAGCCTTCGAACACGGCTATATGCTGCGGCGCGTGGACACCCAAACCATTTATGTGCTAACCTCCAATCCAGATGCGGAAACAACGCATGTGGTCATCGGGTGGAAGGCGTTCGCGGATACATGGGCAGCCGACCAACGTTTTGAACTGGCTGACCAACCGCCCAGCGGCTACCTGCTTCCACAAGCCCGTTTCACCAAAATTATCGCCAGCAACTACGGCTTGCAGCATGATCTGGGATGGGCGGTCGCACCAGAGATTACTTTTGAGGCGACGATTCAACAAACCCGAATCGCCTGTAGTGCGATGTGCAGCCCGATGTTGATGATTCAGATGGAGGACGGGCGTGTCCTGCGGCTTTCGGCGGGCGATTCGGCGCTTCAAGCAGGGCATGTTTGGGCTATTACTCCGGTGGGTTAGGCGGCTGATACCACATGGCTCATTTTCACAACATGCACCATTTGAATTCCTAGAAATTGGTTTTGACTGCGGACTTGAGAAAGCGTGATGCCGATAATTCGCGATATTGAGCGGAATAGGCACAACATGCGGCAAATGCAGCAAAAGCGGCACCGATTTTTCTGCTAGTTGCGCATAGATGCGGATGTTAAGGTGCGCGGGAGGTAGCTCTAATCCCGACCCATATCAGCTGCGCTCGCAGGCTCATTCACTGATAGCCCGAAGTAACAAGGGACGGGAGAGAAAAATGCAGGCGCAAGGCCTTGTGCCCCTACGCTCTCTATAACTAATGGTGCAAGTCTAACCCCCTCATCCCAACCCTTCTCCCCCGCACGCAAGGGAGAAGGGCTTTAGGACACTCTTTTTGGGCGAAAAACAGTGTGCAGAGAGGGATACAAAAGATCACAACTCACACTTGCACCACTGGTTCTATAGACATGATACGGGATTTGGGCAAGAGATGGGTTACATTTTGGAAGAACATTTTGTAACTCATTCGAAGCGCTGACGCTAACCATTTTGAGGGAGCCGGATTGTTAAGCCGGTTGGGAAATGGTTGGAGTTCGGTAGAGCAGGTTTGTGAAATCAAACGGAGGGTGAGACTTTGAAGCGCAATCTGACAGTAGAGGGTATCTATAACGTTCGTGATCTGGGTGGGTATCCAACAGCGGACGGTCATGCTACCCGGTGGCAGGTTTTCGTGCGGGCGGGCAACATGAATGTGCTAAGTCCTGACGGATACCAGCGATTGACTGACTACGGCATTAAGACCCTGATTGATTTACGGGATGAGTCGGAGCTGGAAATGTCGCCAAATGAATGGGTGCAGGCCAGTGATATGACTTATAGGCATTTGCCGCTCTTTGGTGACCATTTATCCAAGAGTGAAGCGTGGCAAACCGAGAACGAAAGCCATCACCATTTACATGAACACTATGCCTATTATCTTGATCAGTGTCAGGCGCAAATTGGCGCAATTATGGGGGCAGTGGTCGACAGTATGCCGGGGACACTGTTTCATTGTTATATGGGGAAAGACCGAACCGGATTGATCGCGGGGTTGGTGCTGGGGGCGGTGGGTGTTGCAGATGAGGTGATTGCTGAGGATTATGCCCAGACGACGCAGCATTATGCCGATTTAGTACCGGAATGGCGGGTACGGGCTGAAGCTCGCGGCGAAAATTTGGCGCATTTTGACCGTGATGTAGCCTCTGCACCGGAAACGATGATGGAGACGCTCAAGCATCTAAAGGTGCGGTACGGTGGGGTGAAGGACTATTTAGGCGTATGTGGGGTGACGGAAGGGCAGATTGGGGAATTGCGGGAGCGGTTTGTAGAGGGATAGGACGCGAGGGTATGCCAGCCGCAAACCCGTACAATGGGTTAAAAGTGAAAGTGTAGTTTGGTTTGAAATGGGATGATTTTAGGATTTACCCCGTTGAGTCGTCCAGTGGTGGTAGTGGTGTTGGCCCGGGGGTAAATGTGAGCAGTACACCGGGATAAGTGGCAGTGAGCGTGGGCATCTGAGATGGATAAAGCGTGATGGTGGGTGCGGCGGTAGGGGATGCGATAGGTGTCCAGACGGGCAGCGTCATAGGCAACGGTGTGGAAGTAGGCACAAGCAGCATAACAGGATATTCTGGGCTAGCGAACTGCGGACAGGTTGGTTCGTGGTCTTTAATTTTGTAATTCGTGCGTTCTTCGGCGGTGAAGTCGCGCCAGATCTGGGTGCAGGCAGAGTCGATGAAATCACGATCTTCTACATCCCAAAGTCGCACCGTCTCATCCCTCGAAATCTGAAGAACATGGCGAGCGTCAGTCGAGAATAGTATTGTACTATTGGTAGAGTTTAGGGTACGAATGACTGTGGGCGGGTCATTGAATAATTCACGTAGTATAGCTGTGCTATCCCGCGTACTGACCAGACCTGTAATGCCATCCGGAGAGAAAGCCACATGGGTGATGGTATCTTTATAGGTATCAAACCTATGAATGGGTTGACCTGTAGTCAAATTCCAGAAGACATAAGTGCGATCAATTGAGCCAGTGAGCGCCGTTTTGCCATCAGGCGCGATCGCTACGCTGGTGATAATATCCTCGTGTTTGGCAAGGATATGAATGGGTTGACCTGTGGTTAGATCCCATAAAATAGCGGTGGCATCCTCCGAGCCGGTGAGCGCCGTTTTGCCGTCGGGCGCGATCGCTACGCTGGTGATGCTATCTTCATGTTTGTCGAGGATCTGGATGAGTTGACCTGTGGTTAGATCCCATAAAATAGCTTTGCCGTTTGATAAGCCCCCAAGAGCTTCATGACCATCCTGTGAAATGGCAAGACTATTAACGGCAATATGCGATGGACCCTGTAAGTTTGTAATTATCTCTGGGGCCTCAGTCTTGGAAGGCGTATTTGTGAGAGTGACTGGACTGATTTTATCTTCATCCCAATCAAGGTCTTTTAGAGACTGACCTGTCGTTAAATCCCAGAGGATGGTTTCGTCATGATTTTCAGGTTTTGAAACATCTGAGCCACTGATTAACAATGTTTGTCCGTCGGGCAGGTACGTCATACTATTTATACGGAACAAAGGCGGTACAAGTACTCGAAGTACTTGCCCATTGATCACATCCCAATAAATGATTTTACTGTCATATGAGATGGTGACTGCCGTGCGACCATCCGGGGCAATAGCCGATGGCGGATCAATTCTGGTTGAATAAATTCTATGGAATAGATTGTCGCTTACATCCCAGAGGATGGCGGTGCTATCTGAAGAACCTGTTAGGAAAGTACGGCCATCTGGCGCGAAAGCAATGTCATAGATATTGGCTTTCTTATAGAAGGTGCGAAGCATTCGACTGCTGTATAAATCCCACTGAACAATAGTGCTACGCGCTGCGGTGACAACACCACTGCCTCCACCTGACAAGGTGAGGATAGTACGTCCATCGGTCGAAAAGATCACTTTTTGGATAAAAGAAGATATAGCGAACGTGTGGAGTGATTGCCCAGTCTTAACATCCCAGCTAATGACACTCCCATCCTGCGCTATAGTGATGATAGTAGGACTATAGGGCGAAAAGGCTACACCCAGGATATTCGAGGAAGATGTGCTGAATGTGCGGAGTGATTGTCCAGTCTTAACATCCCAGAGAACGATAGTCCCGTCTAATGTACCAGTAAGCACGGTTTGGCTATCTGGAGCAAAGGCAACACTGAGAATGAGATTGGTGATAATGCGGTCTGGGAGCGGACGATTTGCCGGGACAAGCTGCTTTACCGGAGTAGGCACATCTACCGCAGTGGGCGCATTTACTGGAACAGCAGGCACAGCTACTGGAGGAGGTGCATTTTCTGGAGCAGCAGGCAACGCCGGAGCTATAGGTACTGCCGGAGATACAGGTGGTACACCAGCTAATTTATATGACAGGCTAAGTGTGTGAAGTGGCTCCTGGGTGGTCAAATCCCACAAAATGGCGGTGCCGTCGCTGGAAGCTATCACGGCAGTATGATTATCAGGTGCAATCGCCACAGGATAGGGGAAATTGTCAGTTGCTTTAGAGGGTGCTACCGCAACGGGGGTCACAGATTCAGAAGGTGCTTGTGTTTCGCCACTTGATAATTCTTGCTGCTTTTTAATAGTTTGTATGATTTGTCCGGTGGATACATCCCATAAGAAAGCTGTATTGTTTCTTAAGCGAACGAGTATAGTGTCACCATTCGGAGCAAAAGCCATGCTCGTGATGAGAGGTAAGGTCGTGACTGAAACATCTGGCTCATCAGGAGTAGGCTGTGGATCGCTGGCTAAAGAAGCGTCTTGTGGCACTTGAAATGTGTGGATGGCTTGGCGTGTTGCAAGATCCCAAAGGATGAGGGTTCCATCGAGTAAACCAGTGGCAATGGTATGACCATCGGGGGCAAAAGCCACGCTGGTAACATCGGTAGAAGTGGCAAACCCCATTTTTTGTTTGTTCGATCCGAGGGCTTCTACTAGTAAGCTGTTGGCTTCTGGACTGTGGGCGAATTTTAGCGCCCGAATGCCTAATAGAACGGCGGTCAATTTGTCGGCAGCGTCATCTTTCAAAATTGCGTTGGCAGAGAACATTAACTCAGATGAGTCGGCTAAGGCTTTATTTAGTTGAGCAATAGGGGTGAGGGTAGCGTTGGCATTATTGACAGCGTTGACGCCAACAAGTGAGGCCACGACTGCGAAAATCAGGGTGATTATGGCAGCCAAGCCCGCGCCGATTCCAGCCCGACGGATATTGCTTAAGCGTTGGGTACGGGCAAGTTCCGCGACGTGGCTGGCCTGAACATAAGTACGATGGTCGTCGGTGGGTTTTGGCAGCTTAGGGACATCACCGCTTTTTTCGCGGATTTTAGAATCGGCATCATAGTCAACCAACCAATGTTCAGCTTGCGTGAGTTCATCACCAAAAAGCAAGAAGCTCTGGTTGGAATGGCTGCGCTGCCAATCACGAGTACGCAGCCCCAAGCGTGTGTGAAAATTAATATGTTCCAGATCGGTTTCCAGTGCGGTACGGAGATCGGTAAAGTGCTGGAGAAAGGCGGCTTCTTCGGCTTCACGGGCAGCCTGTTCAGGCTCAGTTTCGGATTGGCCTGCGCGAAATTTAGCGCTTTTGCTGGCATCATAACTGAAATTTACACGCTGGTATTTGACGATGATGGCCCAATTATTCTCGAAGAGAGTCATAGGGTTGCGGTCGCCCAGAATGGCATTTACATGAGGATCACTGGCAAGCCGATTCAACATCATGCGGGAGGTTTCGTCGCGGTCAACCGGAAGGTGATTAATAAGGATGATGCGTTTACTGAGCTTGCGGGCATATTCGATTTCAAGATGGCAGACAGGTGATCCGAGCGAATTGGGACTCATGACTACGAGGATATTATTGGAATTCTCTATGCCACGCTGAATCTCGTCCCACCAATCGGCATTAAAACGGATCCCTTCGAGGTCGATCCATAGATCATAATTCGACACTTTTAATTCTTGGGCCAAACGACGAGCAAAATCAACGTTGGCGTGAGAATATGAAATAAAAACATCCGCCATAAAATTTTATCTTTTGATAATTCTTTCTTTGCGGAAGTATAGCGGGTAAATCATCGAAACACAAAATATCTATCGCGTAAAGAGTATGTTGAGTAGATAGACGGCTTCGGCGAAGAGTATGAAGGCGATGGTGTGATAAGCGGATTGTTATTTTGTGCTATGGTGCTTGACCCCCGTTAGCACATGATATATGTTTTATCGATGTCGTATCCTTGTCGCCCGTTAAGTACGCGTGGAGTTTGCTATGCAACCCGAAATCGGCACTGTTTTGACGCTGATTAGCGGTATCAGTTGGACGCTGGTCTATATAGAACTGATTCGCCGAGGCTTTAAAGACAAAACCTATGGAATGCCATTATTCGCCTTAACCTTCAATCTGTCGTGGGAGTTTCTGTTTGCCTTCGTTTTTAGAAACAATGGTGAGGTGACACTCCAAACCATCATTAATGTGATCTGGTGCGGCTTCGACATTGTGATTGCGTACACCTATTTCCGTTACGGGCGTGAAGAATTTTCGCAGCAGGCTGATGCGAGATGGTTTGTACCGTGGGGGATTGCGGCTTTCGTCATCAGTTTTGCTATCATCTACTTTAGCGCGCTTGAATTTGGGGCGAATTGGGGGCCGATCTACACAGCCTTTGCCCAGAATTTGATGATGTCGGTGCTGTTCATCGGGATACTGACGAAGCGAAACGCTGTGGGTGGACAATCCATTTATGCAGCCGTTTTTAAGTGGGTTGGCACAGCGGCCCCGACCCTCTTATTCTATGCGCGAACGGGCAGCAAGCTGGTTTTGATTCTCGGTCTGGGCTGCTTTATCTACGACGCGCTTTATACATTCCTCCTCTATCGGAAATTCCAAGCACTAGGACTTAATCCCTTCACACGCCGTTCGATGGTTATGGATAAGCCGACTGCTACCAGCGCTTCATGAGTGTCAAACCTGTGGATGGTGATTTGTCTCATCTACCTCACATCTGCAACGTTCGCAGGCTCACTCTGCTGATAGCCGAAGCATCTTCACAAGACGACAGTTTTGATCGATTGAGGGAAAAGCGGAAGGCTCTTAGAGCCTTCCCTACGGGAGAGAAACGCATAAAACTGTCGTCTCCTGAAACTCAAGGGAGAAGGACTTTAAGATACTCTTTTGGGGTGAAAAAGGGTGTCTAGAATAGGTTAAAAAAATCACAATTCACCCTGGTGCCACTCGTTAGTCGCTTATGCTGCTACATGCGCGATTTTATGCGTTGGGCGAGGAAGTGGGCGGTAGCCATAATAGAAACCATCGGGTTGACGCCGCTGGCGGTTGGCAGGACGCTGCCATCGGCTACATACAGATTGCGTACCTCGTAGCTTTGACCAGCGGGGTCGAGCGCTCCGGTGGCGCTATCCCCGCCGATGCGGCAAGAGGACATCTGATGGGCGCTGAAAAGTGAGTAGGCATTGCTGTGCAGGCCGCGCGCCTCGACTTGATGCAGGAAGTCGTCAAGGCTGCCACCATCTGCCGGACGGTAGAGCATCTGACGGTTGTGAGGGCTGGAGACTTCTTTGGCTCCGGCGGCGATATGCACCCGCAGCGATTCGACCAAGCCTTTGAGTAAATGGGCGGCATCAAAGGGGTGAAGCTTGTAGTGCAGCAGTGGTTCACCGCGTGCGTTAAGAGTCACCCGCCCTCCGTGACGGTCACGGGTGATGGCAATGATATTACTCATGGTGTAGAGATTACTCATCATGCGTTTGTGAGTCGCACCCGATTCCCAGGGGAAGGTGGCGGCGGCGAGGCCCGGATGCACCGGAGCGGTTTCCAGCCGGACACCGTAGCCATGTCCATCAAGGTTGGTGAATTGGCGGCTGAGGCGTGTCATGGGTGGTCCTTGCCAGCCTGCAATTGGCTCATCAAAGAGGCCATAGGTGACGGTGACGGGATGCAGATGCAGATTAGCACCAATGTTGGCATTACTCAGGCCGGAGCGCATGAGCAGTGCGGGTGTGTGGATTGATCCGGCGGCGACCACGACATATTTGGATCGGATGGTGACGGTGTGGCGAACGCCATCTGCTGCCTGAACGCAGAGTTCCGCGCCAAGCACCTGACCGCGTTCGATGAGCAGGCGTTGGACGCTGGCGTTGACGAGAATCCGTGTGCCACGTTGATGGGCATCCTGCAAGTAGGTTTTCACTGTGCCCTGTTTGGCGCCAAAAGTACAACCGAAGTTACAGAAGCCGCATTCTTCGCAGCCTTTGACGTTGCGCGGGATGGTGGTCATATCATAACCGAGAGCTTTGCAGCCGCGCTCCAAGGTTGTATTGAGGCCGTTGACAGGCGAATCTTCCAGGCCGACATTCATGCGCTTGAGGACAGCATTGAGACTAAGCTGAAACTCTACGCCGGATGCGCCTGTGAAACCGTAGTCATGTTCCCATTCGTAGAGGACATCTTCAGGGGTACGGAGCGAGGCTGCCCAATTAATCGTCGTACCTCCGCCGAGGGTGCTGCCCGCGAGGATACTCATGCTAAGGTCGCTGGTCGTGAGGAGCCCATTTTTCTCGAACAGGGATTGGCTGGCAAGTTCGCGCCCGCTGAACAAGTCGTCGGTGTAATAGGCACCCTTTTCGACCACAATGACTTCTTTGCCGTCTGCACTGAGTTCACCCGCAACGACCCCACCGCCAGCACCTGAACCGATCACCAGCACATCGGTGTAGAGGGTAGTGGACTCAGTTATGACCAGCGGCTTGATGGGTGTGGGAGATGGTTCGGTCCGGGGAGGACGATCAGGATAATGCAGGCTGGCCCAAGCCGGATTAGGTTCATTATTCGGCATGGAGGCATAAAAAAGAAAAAGCGCCAAACGTTTGAGACTTTGAAAGACCTGCCGCGCGGGTGCAAGGTCACTATTACCCCAACTGCGGAGCGTTTCGGTGCGATCAATAAGGGACATATCCGAGAAGGCTTGCATTTTACCAACCGTGAGGCGGTTGAAGAATGGGCTTTCAAGAAGGTTGAAGACGATTTGAAGCTGGGCGCGATCACTGGCTTCGGTGACCTGCTCGATGCCCGATTCCAAGGCACCGGCAAGATTCATGTCGGCGGCACTCAGGGTGAAGAGGCGCGAATCATCACCATTTTGGGCGGGAAGGTTGGGAACGAGTGTGTCGCAAATGAGGGTAAGGGTGTGCTTCTGGGTGGGGTTTAGAAAGGGCATGGGGCGTGTCGTCTTTAGCTTTTAGTCGATAATCGTTCGCCATTCATTATGGAGTATAACAAGATTTTGAGGGTTAGGGGCAATCGTAACCAGAATAATGTCCGCAGATACGATCTGAGTTATAGAACAAGCTGACGTCCGCCCAACGCTTAGCCTACCTCCATCTAAAGGCGGATGACCTGATAAAACCACCTCTCATAAAATAAAACAGTTTAATTTTGTGAGGAGGATTCAGATGATGTATCGCAAATGGATTGTATTGATCCTTATGCTGGTTATGGGTGTAAATGTCATCCATGCCCACGAAAATGAAGCGGTGCCACGCATTAGCTATTACCTGACGGGGGATGCTGACGGAGTGCAGCAGGTGTATCAACTACCGGTTGACGGACAGGCCGAAGCGCGGCAGATTAGCCATGCCCAGAGTGATGTGATGACATTCGGTGCGGCTTATGATGGACTGAGTGTGGCCTATATCAGTGATGGTCAATTGTGGTTGCAGCCGATTCATACGGACGAGGCGCAAGCTCTTACGCCAATTAGCGAGAAACAATTCTTTCGCAGTCCGATTTTCAGTCCAGATGGGCAGTATTTGGCCTATCCGGATAAGGGCGTGTGGCTGATGGATCTGGGTACGCGTCAAACGCGGCAACTCCTGAAGGACGTACAAGTTGATGCGTCGGGCAGCAATATGACGGACATTCGACTGTATGTGCCTGAGCAGTTCGTTATGGGGGCGGACGGTAAGGCGTCCAAGTTGATTGTAGATGTGGGTGTTTGGGAGTGGAATACGGTTGGCGTTTATGATCTAGCCAGCGGAAAGTTGCAGGAATTAGATGGTCAAGTACACACCGATTTGCTGCCACTGAGCAATGGCAAGGTGCTGGTGTATGGTAACAGCGGTTTGGCAGGCGATCCGGCACTGCATATCGCGGACAGCCTTGATGACATCAATACCTATAAAGAACTGGTCAAATTTGGTTCGGTGACGAGCGAGACGTTGTTTGCTAACCAAGCACTGGAGATCCAACCGGGGACCATCCGCATCTTCGGGCAAGCGATCTCACCTTTCCCCGATGAGGTTAAGCTGTTTTACCTTGATTACAATCTGATGACCAATGTTGCTGGACAACTGCATATGATCCATGTACCGAACAGCAACGGTGGAAATGTTGATATGGGCAAACTCTCGCCGGATGGGAACTTACTGCCTGTGTATCACGATACCTTGTATACGGATGCGGGATCACCGTACGGTCAATTCAGCCTGATTAATCTGGCGAAGAACGATGCGATCACGGCATTGGAGGGGACGATTGGATCGTTCCGGTGGCAGCCACAATCACAATGATGTTTGATCGGGGTCGAGGTACATCTCGACCCTACCATTCAATTCTATGGTGTTGGTGGAGCCTATTTCGGTTTGGCTTGCCCGGTCACTTTAGCGCATTTGGTACGCGGGGTGATCACGGGCGGCACAAGGGCGGGCAGGTTAGCCTTGTTGACGACGAGGGGGACGTCCGGCAGCTTGCCCACCAGTATTAGAGGACTGCCGCCAATGCCGGTGATGTCGATGGTTTGCAAGAAAGGGAAGTAGTCGCAATCGGCTGGGGGCAGTTCCAATTCGAGGGATCCTTTTTTATCCGGTGTGCGGGTGTATTGGGCGGTGAGGGTATGGACGTCGAGGATGTCTTTGCCAACAGGCAATTTGACGCTCAGCGGGTCAACAGTATTGTTCCAGACGACGTAGAGGCGCTGGCCGGTTTTAGGTCGATCAAAGGTGATGATGGTGGCGCGGTTGTCGAGGGTGGTGACTTTGGGGTTATCCAGTTCACCGGTGCCGAACATGTCTGCTACGAGCTGATAAGCCTGCGCGGCGGGACGGGGTGTGCCCGGTTTGGGATGATGGCTGAAGCAGACCGATCCGGCTTCATTGCGGAACAGGCCAAAGGCATCACCGCTGCACAACGCACCTGAGCAAACCGGCGTGATATGGTATTTGAAGTCCGTTCCGGCGGGCTGGTTGCCGCAGTCGTCATAAAGCTGGTGGAAGAAAACGACAGCCGCGCCCTCGGCATAGGCATAGGCCGCACTCTGGACAAAGAAATTGGCTTGCTGCTGGCTGGTGGCACGCAGCTGTTTTTCGGCAGGTGTGGTCGCCCACAGCGGGCCGGGGTAATCATCCCAAACCGGAACACCGCTTTCGTTGAGCCAAATCGGGCGTTTGAGTTTATAGGCGATGAGGGTTTGATCGACCACATTGACCAGCCAACCGCTGCGCCAAGGGTAGCTGTAGTTGTGGACGGCGACCATATCCATGTACCAGTTATAGGCTTCGTGGAACGGGTCGTCCTGATATATCGCTAAGACTCGCGCCAGCCAATTATCGTTGTTGCCAAATAGCAAACCGGCGAACATGACCTGAGCATCGGGATCAGCCTGTTTGATGACCAGATAGGCACTTTTCAGCAAGCGGGCATAATCACCGATTCCGGCTGACCAGAATGGTGTAAAGTCCGGCTCGTTCCAGATTTCCCAGATGCGGATGCCTTTGTCTTTGGGCCAGCCCTGTTCTCGTGCGAGTTCGCCACCGGGTTTATAGCGCAGGACGGCTTTTTGGACGAAGTTCACCCAGTAATTTTTGGGGTTCAGTTTTTTGCTCTGGCTAGGGGTATCGCTGCTGTCAGCAAAGATCGGTTCCTGCAACCCTTTGATGCGGGTGTCGTCGGCATAAAACGCAGGCCGACCGAGCAAGATGGCATCAATGCCCAAACCCTGTGCCAGATCATCAGTGACGAGGCGATCATAACCTGACCAGTCAAAGACACCGGCTTTGGTTTCGACGCGATCCCAATAAATCGGCCAGCGGTTCCAACCAGCGCCGAGTTCGAGCGCTTTCTGGTAACGGGCAGCACTGGTGACTTCCTCGACGCCGCTAATGTGGTTGATGCCCAAGCGGTCCGAACGCAGGTAGCCATCGGTTCCAGCGGGGGTTAGTGTGTCCTGTGCCCGGGTGATGGAAAAGCCCATCAGCAAAAGTGTGAGCAGCAGCGTCAGGGCAGGTTTCATGAAGTAGTCGTTCCTTATGGGGCAGAGCAGCGCTTAAATTCGTATGCTACTAAGCGTAATCAAGGAATCGTTTCTGAACAAGCAGGATTTAGTGAAGTGCGGCTGTGTTATAACCCTAAAATGCTGGCTAACTTGAGAATATACGCGGCTTGGTTGTCGATTAGCTGTGGTACACCATCGGTTAGATTGACCCAATAAAAGTCAAACGGTATGGGTGGATGGCCTGCGGGTCGGTCACTGGCAGTCAGTTCGTAATGCCGCCATGTGGCAGGTGGTTCTTCATCACACCACACATGGAAAAAGTGACGGTGATGAATTTCATTCTTATCATAATGCGACAAATCGTGGTGTACCTCACCCAAAAAACTGCCTAAACGTAGACCAGCCAATCCGGTTTCTTCAATGGCTTCGCGCAGGGCGGCATCCTCCACCCGTTCGCCCGGTTCAACTGTACCACCCGGCACTTGAATACCGGCTTCGGGCGAGTTGGGATGGGTGAACACCAGCAAATGGCTGCCGCGTGTGATGTAGGCAAGAACTTTATAGCGCTCGATCATGTTGTATAAAGACTATTTCATCACTGATCGTAAACTATTTATTTCATACATTGTAACGATAAAATAAAAAGGCCACCAAAACACAGTTTATTGGTAGAGTATGCACATTAAAATCTGTTACTGTTGTACCTGTGATGGATTTCAAGGTTTGTAGAGATGCGATAACGCAATTTATAAAGGCAGAGAGCATTCAAAGCGACTGCGATCATCTTAATTAGCGGGAGGAGTTTCTCCCGATTTCCATAATTTGCCGTCATTTGGATCAAATATATAGAGTTGTGGGACTGATTCAAGAACCTCTATTACAAACACATAATCGTTAAAATGCTCCATGTCAGGGTCAAGCATTCCGTAGGTTGTAATTCGTTTATCACTTGACGCAATCAAATCTCCATCGGCTCGTTTATTTACAACTGTGGCGGCAATCTCACGGGACTCTAATGCAACATGGGGCTCATCTTCCAGATGCAGATGGAACAGCCAGTCGTTGAATCGCAACTGAATATGTTTCACCTCAGGTCGTTCTAGCTTGACCCCTTCGATTTTGCCAAACTTGCGCTTGAGACGCTCATAGATTTCGTCAAAGGACACCCTGGCTTCTTTAGGAATGAGTGCTATCAATTTGTAGTAGGTATAGCCCATTTAGTTCTTCCAAGGGTTTATTTGGAGGGTTGTCGATCTCATCTATTATCGTCCCAAAAAGGCGAAACTGTCAGATAAAAATTACTATACGCTTGTCCTAACCTAAACTAAGCAGTGGATTGTTCAGGTGGGGGACGCAATGTACAATACCGCAGGGCTTTTTACGAATAGGTATCCGATTTCCACATCCATAATTTACCCACTGTGAATACAACGATCGACCGCATGACCCTCAGCGCAAACCAGTCCAAACTGATTACTTGGCTCGCCAGACATAGACTGCTGGTCGTCGTGACGGTTTGCGTGGTGCTGCGGTTAATCATCTTTTTCGCGTTTCCATTTTTTCGCTTTGAACAAACGGGCGCAGTTCATGGTTCGGATGCATATGATACATACGCCCAAAACTTGCTCCAAACGGGTGTTTACGGGCGCAGCAGCGGTATCCCTGATGCAGTGATACCACCGTTATACAGTTATGTGCTGGCGGGAGTGTATGCCACATTGGGGCGCAGCGGTTTGGCGGTTGCCAGCACCAATATCGTGTTTGATTGTTTGTCGATCATTTGCTTATTTTTCATCGGCAAGCGGTTGTTCAAACAAGGCGAATGGGTCGGTGCGTTGGCCGGATTATTTTATGCCGTCTATCCTTATTTGATTTTTCAAAACCTGACATTGATCGATACGCCGTTCTTCATGGTGCTGTTGTACGCGTTTGTGTTGCTTATGGTGCTGCTGCGGGAACGATCAGCACTGGATAAAGGGACATGGGGATTAGCGGTCGTGGCGGGTGTAATCCTAGGGCTTTCGATGTTGACGAGGGCGTTGCTGCCAGCACTCGCGATTCTGGCTGCGCTGTGGTTTCTATTCCGGCTGTCGTTGTGGCAGACTGTAGTGCGATTACTGCCGGTCGCGCTGGTCGGTTTGTTGGTGATGCTGCCCTGGATTGTACGGAATTATGGTATATACGGGGCGCTGGTTCCAACGGCCTTGAACTTCGGGGATAATTTTTATCAAGGCAACAGCGAGTACACCATTCCTTATTTTCGGGCAGGGTATGATGTCCAGTGGGTTCCGGCACCGCCGATACAGGCAACCGACCGATTAGGTCTGGAGGCCAGCCGCGAACGTTTTGAAGCTGGCATGACTTACCTGCGAACGCACCCTGAACAAATCCCAGATTTGATATGGACGAAATTGCTCGTCCATTGGAGTATCGACATCGCGCCGCGCAAAAATCCGGTCAACGGCAGCATTCCACGCCTGGATTATCACGGTAATGCTCTTTCAGGTACGGATGCACAGGGCAATATGCAGCTCGGTGATTTGCCGCCCGGTGATCCCGTAGGGGAGTATTCCAGTCCATTATTTGACCAGATCGGGCGGCCTATTCATATCATCTATTGGGGCGGACTGCTGCTGCTCGGTATCGCAGGAATTGTATTGACATGGCGGCAGTGGCGCGATGTCAGTTTATTGTGGTTCGTGCAGATCAGCATGACGGTGATGTATGTCCTATTTCACCCCTCGACGCGTTACCGTGTGCCGACTGATCCACTGCTGTTTCTGTTTTCAGCCTACACGCTGATATGGTTGTTGAATAAGTTCCGAAATAGCAATTAGTCTGTATTTTTATATTGTTGAAAATTGTTGTTGAAACAATTTGAATTAAATTTATATTGAAATTAGTCGTTAAAATTGATTGTGAGGAGTTATGTTTTGGGTAGAGTACATAATAAAGGCATTTGAAGATTTAGGCGGTTTCGCGACTTATGATGATCTGTATGCAAAGTTGTTAGAAATTCGTAATGAACCTTTTACGGAAGCGTGGAAAGCAACTGTTCGCAGAACAATTGAAGATCATGCTTCTCAGTCTGCTAATTTCCGTGGTAAAGATTTATTTTACCTTGTTGGTGAAAAAGGACATGGAATATGGGGCTTAAGAAATTATTTGCCCCTTACACCTACTGCTGAGGATCTCTCTTCACCGGAGCAGGATATTAGCCAATTAAATTTACCCGTGGATCGTAAGGAACAGACAATCTACAGAATATTGCGAGATACAGAAATTGCTCGATTTATAAAACAATTATATAATTTCAGATGTCAAATATGCTCTTACACCGTGAAATTAAATGATGGCAAATTATATGCAGAAGCACATCATATTAAACCACTCGGTAGTCCTCATAATGGACCGGATATAGGTTCAAATATTCTTTGTTTGTGTCCTAATCATCATGTCCAACTGGATTATGGTGTGATCCCAATTAAGAAATCTGATTTGAACCTTCATGCGAATCACACTCTTGACGATGAATTTATCCAATATCATAACTTGAAATTGCTGAAGTATTAGGCTTTAAAAGAATATCTAGAACTTGTTTCCAACAGTGACAATTTGTTATGTATAAAATAGGATATTTATGTGCGAATTTTAGATTTCCGTAACCTTTTACCTCTAGTTCTGAAACTAACGGAAAAAATGATTTTCGTATTTTTACAAACGTCCATCTTACCGCAGGCGATATGTCTCTCAGGGTCAACGTTCGATTAACGCGTGCTAATCGAACGCCCGCGTGTACGCTTTTCTGCACGGACAACCACCGCTTCTTCCATCATCTCAGCCGGAAGCTGGATGTGATGACGGGTGCGGCGCAGCGCTGCCAAGCGTACAATGCGTGCCAAGACTCCACCGTAGTCATAACCGAGGGTAGCTGCCATCCGTACGATGAAGCTGACTTCGGAGATGTCGGGGTTATGGTTGGGGTCGAGGATATAGGGCATGTCGCCGCGCAGACGCAGATCGATGCCGCCGTAATCCCGCATTCCAGTAGCGCGGTAGGTGGCTTTGGCGATCTTCTCGATGCGTGTTCTGACGTTCGGCTTGACCTGCGCCGGAATTTCAAAGTGCATCCGGCTCTCATCCCATTTGGTGTCGTAGTCCTGAAAGGCCTCTGACGGATCAGGTGCCTGAGGATAATGCACCGACATCAACGGCAGTACTTCCAGTTCGGCATTGCCCCATAGACTAACGCGATACTCCTGCCCACCGATGAAGTCTTCAACCAGCGCATCCTGCTGCCATTCTTCCAGCAGATACTCAACCTGCTGCTTGAGTTCATGCTGCGAATGCACCACTGCTTTCTGGGTGATGCCATAAGAGGCATGGTAGCCATTGGGTTTAACGATGGCCGGAAACAAGTTCCAATCACTCACGTTGGGGGTGTCGAAGACCCGATAGGTGGGGGTAGGAATGCCATGCCGCAGCATCTGGGCTTTGGCGATACTTTTGTGGCGGCCTTGCAGCAGCGCACTATCATCCGCACCGGTATAAGCAAAGCCCAGGGATTCATACAAACTGGTGATGGGATCGTAACCTTCGGGGCCATCGTGGTAGCCATCGCAATAGTTGAAGATGACAGTGCTGCCGGTATCGTAGCGGCGCAGTACCTCTTCAATGTCTTCACCGACCAATATGATGCGGGTGTCGAAGCCTTCTTTTTGCAGAGCGGCATCGACCAATTGCACCGTCGGATCACAATTGCTGCTGGTTAAAAATTCTGACTCTTCGAGCAGATGAGATGGCCGATAGAGGATCAGTATTTGGTAGGGTTCAGTCATGACAGCCATCCTCTGTTAAGGGCGCTAAACTAAGCGCATTTTTATAGCACATGATTCGTATAAAAGAAAGCAAATTTGCCCACCAATTTTGATGAGCAAAAAGTCCTGCTTTTTAATGCAGTTAACAGTTCTATTTTTACACCTTTTTTGATGCATAGAATCAAGGTTTATTTGTACACCGTTTTTGCGAATCGCGCTGCATATTCGTGAGGGAAAGTTGAGGGAGAGGCTAAATTCATGCTTATTCAGGGGAAAACTGTTGGTACCAAAGGGGATTTTTGAGGGCGTGTAGATTTGTGGGTCAACATAAAAGAGGCTGACGTTTTTGCCAGCCTCTTAACGTCGAGTCTATTTATGTCCGTTTGATGTTAACGGTGAAGGTCAAATTGGTATCGGTAATGGTGATCGCGGTGAAGGTGATTTGCTTGTTGTCTCGATTGGCGCGGCGGTTAAAAGCCTCCGCAAGTTTCTGGTTAAATTCGGCGATGCGCGGGTCGCTGGCGTCGTAACCTTCGATGTCGGCTTTGGTGACCTGGGCCAGCAGCGAACCATTTTGCAAGGTAACGGTCACAGTGATGCTGCCGCTGACCGTTCCTTTACCATCACGGCGTTCATGTTCGCCGTTAATCACCAATTGACCGGGTTGCAAATCGATCTTCGGATTACGCAGGAGTGGATTGCCCTGTTTGGACAGTGCTTCGACGACTGTGTCGTTGACTTCCTGCTCGGTCAGACTGACGGTAGCATCAACACCACCGTTCGGGTCGCGCTGGACATCGCTGACGTTACCACGATTACAGCCAGCTAGTCCCAACACCAACAGGCACAAGATAAGGATACGCATTTTCATTATGGATTGTCCTTGTAGGATGATTGCTTCTCTCTCATTGTAGGGTGGGATTGCGTGGCAAATCATTAAGTAAATGTAACTTATGTGTAAACTCTTAGAAGAGTGGCAAGTCACAGGATTTTCCAATATAATTTAATCTAACGAAGATTAGATTATTTTTGGAGATGTAAAGATGGTTGATATGGTAAAGACTCGCGGGGGCGTTTCTTTCGAGCTGACGGAAGAACAAAAGATGCTGCAAAAGATGGCGCGGGATTTCACGGCCTCGGAGATTATTCCGGTGGCAGCAGACTTCGACGAACATGCCACTTTCCCTGAGGATATTTTCCATAAAGCCCGCGAATTAGGCATCGTCAACATGAATATTCCGGCTGAATACGGCGGGGTGGGCGCATCACCGTTTGAAGAAGTCATCGTCGCTGAAGAACTGGCTTACGGCTGCACTGGCATCAGCACCAGCATCAGCACCAATGCGCTCGGCTCACTGCCGATTCTTTTGGCCGGTAATGATAAGCAGAAGCAAGATTGGTTGGGTGGTCGCCTTGTGGATAAGGGCGAATTTGTGTCGTACTGCGTGACCGAAGCGGGTGCTGGTTCGAACGTGGTCGGCATCCAAACACGCGCCGAGAAGAAGGGCAGCAGCTATCTTATCAATGGCTCCAAGATATTTATCACTAATGCCAGCCATGCCCATTTCTTCACCGTGTTTGCCAAGACGAACCCTGATGCGGGACATCGTGGTATGACGGCCTTTATTATCGACCGAAATGCGCCGGGGGTGAAGGTCGGTAAGAAGTTCGACAAGATGGGCCAGCGTGCCAGTGATACGGCCGAGATTGTGTTTGAAAATGTAGAAGTGCCGGAAGAAAACCGGATTGGTGAAGAAGGCCAGGGCTTTTATCTGGCGATGAAGGTATTTGATTACAGCCGTCCGGGTGTAGCTGCGGCAGCGGTCGGATTACAACGGCGCGCGTTAGAAGAGTCGGTCAAATATGCCAAGCAGCGCGAAGCCTTCGGCACTCCGATTTACCAGCATCAGGCTATTGGTCACAAGATTGCGGATATGGCGATTAACTATGAAGCCTCGCGTTTGTTGACATGGCAAGCAGCGTGGCAGGTAGAAGCCGGTATCGTCAACTCGAAAGTGCCTGCTTATGCCAAAGCCTTCGCGGCTGATATGGCGACTAAGGCAGCGGTTGATGCGGTACAGGTCTTCGGTGGATATGGCTTCATGAAAGAATATCCGGTCGAAAAACTGCTGCGTGATGTCAAGATTTTCCAGATTTACGAAGGCACGAGCGAAATCCAACGCAATATTATTGTGCGCGAACTGTTCAAGTAGCTGGCAATACCCCTTATCAAAACCCTTCTGCCTTGCGCACGGGCAGAAGGGTTTTTTCCAAGTTGGTTCGGTAGAAAATCCGATCAAAATCGGGTACATTATGGTTAAGCGGAGAGGCGTTCACGCGAACGCCTCTTCTTTATTCCCACCGCCCGGAAGGTAGCGATTACAGGCAGGTATTTGTGGTGCGGTTAGATACGTATAAAGCGGGTGCGTTCCTCGTCTGGCAACTGAAGCACGCAGGCGCGATCATTCACGAAGATGGCGGCGACATCATCCACCTGAGTTTGCCGACCGGTGAAGCCATCAGTATCCACATTATCGAAAGCTCAATCCCCGCGTACGAAATCAAGAATACGATTGTCTATAATCAGGCCAACGGCCTCTATACCCTATTCATTTTGTGGGCGGATATGCTGCTGCCACCGGAAGGGCATGTGGTCGAGGTCGAGGAATGGGAGTGGCCGCTGCTGGCGCTGTATGGTGAAAAGCTGTGGGCGTATGACATCTTCGGCGGCGAACTGTTCATCTACCCGATTTATTATGATCGTATCGGCCCGTACCGCGAGATTCGCTACGGCAAAACCGTCAACATGCGGCAGTTGCAAGGCACAGTGGTCGAGGTTCAGTCACCCTTTATCAAAGGGCGATGGCGGGTGGCAAGCTTCGGTGAAAAAGTTCCGCATAAGCAGCACCGCTACCAGACGGATACTGATGGGCAGCGCCCGCCGTGTTCGACCCAACCGGATTCACTGGCGGAATGCTACGCTGTGTTAGGCATCTCACTCGACTCGGAAGAGGAAGATGTCAAAACGGCTTACCGTAATCTGGCGCGGAAAATTCATCCAGATGTGAACCAAGCGCCGGATGCCACCGCGCAGATGCAGGCACTCAACGAGGCTTATCGACGGTTGATGGCAACCTTTGAGAATGAGTGATCATAAATCCAGCTGCTTCGCCAACAATGGACGAATATCACGCCAGCCATAGACACATTCGGAAAGTGGAACGCCATCCCAATCATAGGGGTGTTCAGACACAAATTGTCCGCCGATTCGCTCGTAAAAAGCGCGATTCGGGTTTACTCGAAGGACTTCAACTCGCATACTACTCAGCCCTATTTCAAGTAATCGTTGAGCTACGGCACTTACCAAGCGCCGACCAAGACCCTGCTGTTGATAGGCTGGCAGTATCATAAGCTGCCTGAGTTCAGCTTGATAAACTGTATCTTTAGTGTTTAGACCTGCCCAAACATAACCAGCACAGGCTTTAACAGGGGTTTCTGCAATAAGCATGTAGTCATCGTTGGGCAAGCCCTGTGAAAAAGTCCGCTGCCAATTGGCGGTACTTTCGGCCTCAGAAAATTCTAAACAGGCGTCAGGCACGAGGCCGCGAAATGCCTGCTCATTGGCTGTACAAACAATCTGTGCTAAAGAAGGGGCATCTGACGGAACAACATCACGCAAAACGAATTCCATCATAGTCCCTTCTACTAATTAATGGTGCAAGTCTAACCCGCTCATCCCAACCCTTCTCCCCCGCACGCAAGGGAGAAGGGCTTTAGGACACTCTTTTTGGGCGAAAAAAGTGTGCAGAGAGGGTTACAAAAGATCACAACTCACACTTGCACCACTGGTTACTAGAGCGCTAGACGCGAACGACCGTTCCGCAGTAGACGCAATCGATCTGGCGCTGACCGGCTACCAGCATGGGCAAGGTGCCGCCGCACGATGGACAGGCCGAAGGTGCTTTTTTGATGGCTTCCAATTCTTCGGCATCCGGTTGGATGGCACGTTCGTCTTTGGTGTTGCCGCTGATCATACGCTGAATTTGGGCCGCCCAAAATTTGCAGGCTACGCCGCCTTTGACTTCGACGGTGAGCTGTGAGAAGGGCGCACCGGATTTGAGCGTGAAATACAGCATATCCTTGCCACCGAACAAGCCTTTATTCTCGGCTTTCACTTCGGCGATCAGATGCAGCGGGACTTCCCATTTTAATTCCTGGGCTTTTTTGCCGCCGAACAAACCGAGTGTTTTACCAACGGTTTCTTTTTGCTCAAACACCAAACGCTGGTCACTTAGGTAGAGGATGCCGTCAGGGTCGTTTTTGCCTTTGCCTGTTTCTACCCATTCGGCTTTGGCTGCCAGAAACAATGATTCGCCCGCGAGGAATTTGAAGCTGGCCTCATCTTTTTGGTCGAGATACCAGGTGATGTCGGTCAACTGCTTGAGTGTTTGGTCAATATCGGCGGGCAGCGAGCCGAGATCCGCTTTGAGTTTGCGCTCGGTGGCCTCTACGCGATTCTCCAGATCGTTAATACGCTCTTTGATCGGCCCCATACGACTGTCAAGGGTCGCTGGATTTGAGATTAAGCGCCCCAGGTCGATCATGAGACTGTCAATGCGCTTATACTCGGTATGCAGTGTATCGGCCTCGGCTTGAACAGCCGTTTGGATGCTGCGTTTAATGTCGTCCCAGCGCTTAACCAGCACATCACGCTTCTGCTCTAAATAGGAAGCGAAAACATAACCGCGTTGACGGATGCGAACGATTTGTTCCGGCAGCTTTTGCAGTTTGTCGGAGGTATCGGTCACAGAGCGGCTAATGTCGGGCAGGCTGATTTTTTCAAAGAGGTCCTTCCACTGCCGCTGCAACGCCTCATGTGCGGCTACGCTCGGATTGGGTTCTTGAGTAGTCATAGACATGAATTCCTTTGGTTTACAATGCGTATCAGTCTTTATAGTTTACTGTATACGCACGGTAATCCGTCGGGCAAGCGCATTAAGACTGATAAACTTAAGGTCATTCAGTGTAGGTTATGCTGTTGGTGATGGCCGTCACTGTATCAAAGCTGGCTTGCGCTTCACCGCTGGCTGCCAGCCCGTAGACGACTGCCAACGCATTATTGCTCAGTTGAACAGCGGTGATGCTAACATCATTATCACCATCGTTCCCAATGACCTGGGCAGCTTTGTGACCGCTGACTGTAATCGAGTTCACTTCACCCACATTGAATTTGGTCTGCTGTGACTTGACGTTGGTGACGATGGTGGTCAGCAGTTCCTTGGGGTCCATGCCTGCGGCGAGATTAAACTGGCTGTAGGTTCCTGCCAGAATATCGATCTCAACCTGACCTGTTGTAAGGGCGTAACTGCTGCGATTAAACATGGGTTCTTGATTGACAATGACAATGGTGCCGCTCTTGGTTTGCTGCGCGAACCATCCATCGGGATAGCCGACTTGTATCTTTTTGTCATCTGTTTGGAAAGTTTGCGCTAAAGTGCCGCCGGTAGCGGGTGTTGCGGCGGCTGAGTCATTGACGGTCGTCACAGCGAGTTCAGGTGTGGCAGTGGCGCGTGGGGCAGCGGTTGCCGGAGGTGCGCCCGTTAGTATGGCCTGTGCCGTAGCGAGCTGACTGCTGCTATCGGCCTGCCGTGTGCCAATCGTCCACAACTGGTTGAGGGCATTGGTACGGTCATCTTCCGCCGCTTTACGGGCAAATTCGGCCAGGTCAACCTGTGCAGTAGCGGTTGCCAGCTGAGCAGCCAGTTCGGCTTGCGCGGTGGATTCTGCAACGAGCTGACCCTGTAAGGTTGCTATTTCAGCCGTTGATTCGGCCTGTAACGTGGCGAGATCGTTGGCGTGCATGGTCACTGTCGCTTGCATGGCATCGCTGTTGGCCGTGCCGGTAGCGGCAAATTGGGCGCTGAGTGTGCCTGCGTCATCGACCATAGCGGCGGCTGTACCTGCGGCGGCCCGGGCAGTAGCCTGTGCGGTATTGGCGACCTGTGCAGCAGCCATAGCGGTGGCTTGCCCGACTTCGGCCTGTACCTGTGTGCCAGAAGCGGCCTGCATCATGGCGACAGCCGTCACCTTATCATTATCCGCGTTAGCAGCCCGTGTCATTTGCGTCCGCAGATCATTAACCGCTTGCTGCTGCAATGCCAGCGCGAAAACAGCGACGATAATCATAATCACAAGCCCAACGAGGGGCAGTCTGTTGGAATTCATGCGGATGCTCCTGAAAGCAGGTGACGGTCAGTTCAATAAAATAGATACCATTACACCACAAAAAGGTTCACGATGGGGTTAATGATGGCATAGAAACACAGGAAGGGCAAAATTATATAAACGAGGGAGCTTTCAGTTAATGCCAGTTAAATGAGAATTTTCCAGATCAGCTTGACTTCCCTTAATAAACTACGAAATAATTCCACCGTGCAGCAATAGGAGACGACTGCTGTTCAAAGATTGTTAATCGATTTGAGAATGACCAAGGGGAGTTTTGATTGATGTTCAAGCATTACCAAAGACAAATGATTACTTTTTTGTTGATAGCCGTTTTGGGAGCGGCTTTCGTGCGCCCACATCTTGTAGAAGCGGCTGCCATTCAAGCGACGTCTACAGCCGCATCTGAACTGAGCGGGACACCGGCTGTGGATTGGATACAACTGGTTTATAAGCAAATTTTCGCCGCGAAAATTTCGGCACCGGCTGGCGCTCGCCTCTATGCCTATGCTGGCATCACCCTCCATGAAGCGGTGGTTCCCGGTATCGAGGGTGGCAAATCACTCGCCGGACAGGTGACCGATCTGCCTGATATGCCCGCGATTGAAGCGGGAGCAACCTACGATTGGTTGGCGTCGATGACCGGGGCGATGTCGGTGGTTGTTCCTGGCCTTTTCCCTGGTGCTGCCGATACCAAACAGGCGGTTCAACTGCTGCGCGACTCGCAGATCAATGCTCGTAAGCGGGATGTCAGCGCTGATATTGTTGACCGTTCCATCGCATACGGTGAGTCGGTCGGGCAGGTGATTCTGGATTGGGAGGCCAAAGACAATGCTAAAGAAGCGCATGAACAGGGTTTAGCCTATGTCATACCGTCAGGCCAGCTTGATGCCTATGTTTTGACGACCGCTAACACCAAACCCGTCGAGCCCTTTTGGGGAACGGTGCGTGTCTTTGGGCTGCCTAATTCGTCCGTTTGCGATGCTACGCAGGACATGGCATTCAGCGAAGACAGCAAATCCACTTTCTATGCTCAGGCGCTCGAAGTGAAGAACGTGGGTGATAAACTGACCAAAGAGCAGAAAGACATCGCGACCTTCTGGGTGGATACCCCCGGTATTACCGGCACACCGGCTGGTCATTGGATGCTGATTGCCGGCCAGATGGTCGGTGAGCTAAAACTCCAGTTGGATAAAACAGTGGACATGTTCGCGATGGTTGGGATTGGCGTAGGTGACGCTTTTATCTCCGGTTGGAATATCAAGTATAAAGTGCTGCTGATGCGCCCCGAAACCTATATTCACAAATACATCGACGCTAACTGGAAGCCTTTTATCCAGACGCCGCCATTCCCTGAATTCATTTCCGGTCATTCAATTGTCTCGGAAACTTCGGCCCGTATCCTGACGAATATGTTCGGCACGATTTCTTTCACCGACGATTCGGAACGCTTTCGCAACCTCGACAGCCGCAGCTTTACTTCGTTTGAAAATGCGGCCAGTGAAGCCGGAATCTCGCGCTTGTACGGTGGGATCCATTACCGTACGGGTATCGAGAAAGGTTTTGATCAAGGACGCTGTGTCGCATCCCATATTCTTGAGCGCATTTCTGTGCGCTAAGCCAAGTGACCTACGAAAGTGCCTTCCCTTATACACGGGAGGGCACTTTTTTTAGATCACCATTGGATTGCCTGCCAGTTCTAATTTTTCGCAGCATTCCCCCTATCTTCATTTGAGCTGTTTGTCCTATCCCAATTTAAGCCAGCGTGATGATGTTCAGGCTCTCGTGCGGCCTTAGGATCAATTGTGTCCGACCTGGACATGTTGGCTTAATGGGAGGTTTCATATGCGAAATTTGACTCGATTATTTGCTGCGGCACTGTTTTGTGGTGCCCTATTTAGCGCGGCGTTCGTAGGGGCACAAGATGCTACGGCGGAACCAACGACCGATCCTAGTATGCAGGCCACGACTGACCCCAATATGCAAGCAACTACTGATCCGAATATGCAGGCCACAACTGTGCCTTCGACTGATGCAACCACCGAAGCAACCATGGACGCACAGACACATTCGACCGGCAGCATTGTTTGCGATTCTGATCTGATTCTGAGCTTGTATGTAGCGGAACATTACTTTGGCTTTGATGGTGTGATGACTGCGGCCATGAGCAGCAGCACTGATACATCCTCTATGGTCGATGTTTCCACACTAGACAAGGGACAGTATGCGGCTTTGTTTGCTGCGCCCATGACAGCAGCACCCGCTACCATGATGACGCAGGACCAGATGACGGCTGCGGCGAGCATGATGACGATGGATGATGCTTCTCTGATGAACCAGATGGCGACCATGATGCCCGGCACAGATATGAACAGTATGACCACGCTCAATTCTGCACCTATTGCGGGTGAAGACCCGACCTGTACGACTTTGCGTACGCAGCTTAACCGTTTTTATACCATTCTGGCCTTCCAGGGAATGCAGGCTGGTATGAATACGGGGACCCCTGATACAAGCGGCGCCGGTACAGAAGCTACCACCGAAGCGACTGCCGCTGCTGACACTGGTTCTGCTTCAACGGCGGGTAACGTCAGCTACAGCACCGGCCTTAGCGGCGCTAATGAAGTTCCGGCGGCTGATCCTGATGGTACAGGTACGGCTGCTGTAACCCTTGATATGGCGAACACTCAGGTTTGCTATACTCTGGCGGTTCAGAACATCGCCTTACCAGCAACGATGGCGCACATTCATCGGGGTGCGGTGGGTGTTAGCGGCCCGCCCGTGGTGACGTTTGACGTGCTGCCCGATGCCAGCGGCAATGCGACGAGCTGCGTGAAGGTTGATAGCGCGCTGCTGCAAGAAATTGCCGGCAATCCGGCGGGCTTTTATGTCAACGTTCATACTTCAGAATTCCCTGATGGAGCTGTTCGCGGTCAGCTTTTGGGCTAAAGCCTAATTGACCTAACGCCAATGTGCTTCGCGTAATCCCAAAGAGGTTGGTCATCAGGCCAGCCTCTTTTGTTGTTTCCGGTTACAGTTCAATTTGCCATTCGGCGCGGGTTCAGGCATATTGATAGGAGCGATGTGCATAGGAACGAGTGACCAATGGACACTATCAACTCATTTTGGGAACGTTTACCGCCTGAACTGCGCGATAATCTGGCGCGGATTGTATTGGCCGTCGCGGTGCTGGCTTTATTCTGGCTGCTGCGGCGGCTGCTGGCGGCTTTGTTCGTGCGACCGCTGCACCAACTTGCCAAGCGTACGAATTCCGGTTGGGACGATGTCGTGCTGGACATTATCACAGTTCCAGCGCGGCTGATTATCATCGCGCTCGGCCTACTGGTCGGCGCAGAAATTTTGAACGTCGATGTGGTGACCTCCGTATTTGTGGTTCATCTGGCGCGGGTCTGCATCATTATCGCCATTTTGCTGGCGGCTTATCAAATCGTTGATGCCCTCGCACCTTCCAGCAACCGTCTATTCCGTTTGACTGGTTTGACGATTAATGAGCGCTTACTGCCTTTTATGCGAACGGCTATCAAGCTCATTCTGATCGCACTGGCGGTGGTTATCATCATTCAGGAGTGGGGATATGATGTGAGCGGGTTGGTGGCTGGCCTCGGTTTAGGCGGTCTTGCCTTTTCACTGGCTGCCAAGGACACAGTTGAGAATCTATTCGGCTTCACCACGATTGTGGGCGACCAGCCGTTTATGGTCGGAGAGTTCATTAAATCGAACGACATTGAAGGTACGGTTGAGCATGTTGGTATTCGCTCGACACGCATACGCCAGCCGGATCAATCGTATGTGACGGTTCCTAACAGCAAGTTAGCATCCGCACCTATTTTGAATTGGTCGCGCCTGAGCAAACGCTGGTACAACACCACTTTGCGCGTCACCTATACCGCCTCACGGCAGGATATTGTTGAATTGATGGCTCGCATCCGCACTATGCTGACCGCACGTGAGCATGTCCAAGCCGATTCGGTCATTGTCAATTTTATCAATTTTGGTGATTCGGGTTTTGAAATTTTGGTACGGTGCTACATCAATCTAGCCGAGTGGCCGGTGTTTACTGCGGAGCGTGAAACCATCAATCTGGAAATCATGCGGATCTTTGAAGAACTGGGGTTAAAAATCGCGTTCCCCGGTCGCTCTTTGTAAACATTTTAAGGTGTTTAGCTTATGGCAGTTACAGTGGATGGGCGGCAGTAATCCGCCGAAAATGCAGTGCCCATACGATTGAACCGCCAAAACGCAAAGAACGCCAAGATTAAGACATAGAAGAGTAGAATGTATCCCTTAGTTGACATTTCGTTGCAAAGGGCCATTTACCCTTCATGCCTTAATCACCATGACTCCCATATCCACATACGGCTTTAGCTCCACATCTGACACCGACGCTTCAGTGACCAGATGAGTGAGGGCGTTGATGGGTCCCAAGACGAAGGGTGCGACGGTGCCGAGTTTATCGGCTGAGGCCAGCGCGACGACTGCCGCCGAATTCTCGATCATGATACGTTTTAGCTGGGCTTCCTCATAAGAGAAATCGGTAATGCCTGCCTCGAGGTGCAGTCCGTTGACCCCTAAAAAGCAGATATCTGCCCGAAAGCGCGATAAGGCTGCGGCTGCTTCCGCGCCGATGATCGCCATCGTCGCCTTATTGAGTGTCCCGCCGAGCAAAATCACTTCCAGATAAGGATATTCGGCCAAGGCCATGACAGCAGGCGGGCTGTTGGTGATGACGGTCGCGCGCAAATCGTGAGGCAAGACCTGTGCCAAGCGTGTGGTGGTCGTCCCACAATCCAGCAAAATCACCTGACCATTTTGTGCCAATTGGGCGGCTGCTTCGGCAATTGATGACTTGGCTGCGGTATGCTGCTGGCTGCGGTTGATGTAAGCGGTTTCTGTCAGGGCTTTGGCGACCGCACCACCGTGTACCCGCCGCAGCAATCCGGCTTCAGCCAGTTCGTTAAGGTCACGGCGGATGGTGTCTTCTGAGACACCGAGTACGTCACTGATTTCGATGGCGACTACTTTGCCGTCGCGTTTGAGTGCTTCCAATAAGCGCTGCTGACGTTCTTCTTTAAGCATGATGTCCTCATTGGTTTGCGGTATTTTGCGGTTTTAATCTTGATTATGCGGTATTTTGCGGTTATTATCAATATCAGAAGCGGAGACAGGCGCTTCAATCATTAAAACGAACAGTATCCAAGAGTAATAAGGCAAATATAGACTGATCCGATTCTAGCGAGTAGGTAAACAGGGATGCAAAAGCAAATCCGCATTAAGCAGGTCGAGACTTTATCCGATGATTGGTATGTCCTTAAAAAGACCACTTTTGAGTATCAACGGCGCGACGGAAGCTGGCAAACTGTCAGCCGCGAAACTTATGATCGGGGTAATGGGGCGACGATCCTGCTCTATAACCCTGTTAAAAAAACGGTGATCCTTACCCGCCAGTTTCGCTTTCCGGCTTTCGTTAACCAACATTCAGGTGTGTTAATCGAAACCTGTGCCGGTCTGCTCGATCAAGATGATCCGGTGACGAGTATTCAGCGCGAGGCCGCCGAGGAAACGGGCTACCTCATTCAACAACCACGCAAGGTATTTGAAGCCTTTATGAGTCCCGGTTCGGTCACCGAGCGACTTTATTTTTTTGTAGCCGAGTATCAGGAACATCAGAAAATAAACGAGGGCGGTGGATTGCCCTCGGATGGTGAAGATATTGAAGTGTTGGAACTGCCCTTTGCTGAAGCGCTGCGGATGATCGAAAGCGGCGAAATCGCAGATGGGAAAACCATCATGCTGCTGCAACACGCCGCTTTAGCAGGTCTTATGAATTAGAGCTGAGGTGTGACCAGCATGGTATTCAGGTCAAGGACCTTTGTGGCTGCTTTCAGTAGATCTTCTACGCTGACTGGCTTGCCGAGAAACAACTGCGCCCCGGCCTCAATTGCCTGGTGCATCTGGAAGCCGCCGGTCGCACCCGAGCAAACGATGGCGCGGGTTTTAGCATTTTCCGGCTGCTTGCGGATGTAACGCAGCAAATCCAGACCGTTCATATCCGGCAGCATCAGTTCTAACACCAACAGGTTAGGAAATTGGTGCGATACAAAAGCGATGGCGGAGGCCGCACTATCTACTACTGTCACATTAAATCCGGCATGACGTAAGGCCATATTGAAAACCTTGGCGACGTCCAAATCATCTTCGACAATCAAGGCTGTTTCGCCATGAGCGATGCGCGGCACAGGGGCATCCAGGGAACCGGTTGTCCCCTTGGGTGTCACGCCGATGGTCGGCACGACTGTGAAGCGTACTTGCAGCTTCATATGCCCGACCGTAATTTCATCCCCATGACGCAGTCGATATTCACCCTGTGGCGCGAGGGCAGAACTATTCAAGCGCGTTCCATTAACACTGCCCAAATCCTTGATGAAGATGCGGTTGTCTTTTACCAGAATAACGGCGTGCTGGCGAGAGACACCCTGCGCCTGCCCATTGTGAGCGCCCAGATCAACAGCCGGCACAATTCCTTTTTGGGGATCGGCACGACCGATCATCATGGTTTCGTGAACCTGCACTTGAATCGTCGCAACACTACCCACAACCCGCAGTTCGATTACCCAAGGCAGGGGTTCATGCAATGGCCCGGTCGCCCGAACCGGCATATACGAATCAGTGTTATGAATTTTATCATTTAGATACTTCGTTTCACGGCTTTTGGGGTCATGCATGGATATTTACTTTCCGCTTCGAGAAAAATCATTTGCCTTAGTAATCAATTGTAATCATAAACGAAGAATCGATAATTAATGTGTTAAGTCTATAGATCTTAAGTACCAAGAACGCTGCCCTATATTCTATTTTTACATCAAGAAGTGGTAATTTATTCGGAAGAAAAAGTAAAGGGATTTACAATTTGCAAATCCCTTTAAACCGATTTCTAATGATTGATTTACTGCGAGCCGAGGGTTACGGTTTGTGTGACCGTTTTGCCATCGCGTACCAAAGTGATATCGACCGAGTCGCCGGGGTGGTAATTTTCTTCGAGGATCAGCAGGAGATCATTGCGCGAGGCCACCGGTTTGCCGCCCACCGCTGTGATGATGTCGCCACCGGTTACGACATAACGCCCGCGCCGCACAGTGACGGTCGCTGCCTGTAAGCCAGCCTGTTCCGCCGCGCCACCCGCGTCCATCTGTACGATGAGCAAGCCCTGATTAACGCCATTGCTGCCCGGGGATACTTCTGTCCCTAGTTCGGCTACCTGTACGCCTAATGAGGGATGGGTGTAGTGTCCGTCTTTAATGAGGCTGGGCACGACCTGTTTGATGATGTTGACGGGTACGGCGAAACCGATGCCGACTGAACCGCCACTGGGGGAGTTAATAGCGGTGTTGATGCCGACGACGCGCCCATGTGCATCCAGCAACGGACCGCCCGAATTGCCGGGGTTGATGGCTGCGTCGGTTTGGATAGCTTGCCCGATTGCTGTGCCTGCGTCCGTTTCGATGCGACGGCCCAAGGCACTAATCACACCGGTAGTGAGGGTACGGTCGAGTCCAAAGGGATTGCCGATAGCGATCACGGTTTGACCGACTTTGAGTGCATCCGAATTCCCTAATTCCAAAGGTGAGGCAATATTGGCCGGTAAATCAACTTTGACGACTGCCAGATCATAATAAGGATCGGTTCCAACGACTGTCGCAGGAAGATTGAGTCCGTTGGATAGCAGGACATCCAAAGTATCGGCACCCGATACAACGTGATTGTTGGTGACGATGTGCCCCTGATCGTCATACAGGAAACCCGAACCTGTGCCCTGTTCGGGCGTCGTGCCGTAGAAGAAATTCGGTACATTCTGGCTGCTGGAGATATGAACCACCGAAGGATTAATGCGGTCGTAGAGGTTAATCATGACCTGATCACGCACATCCAGCTCGGCATAAACCGAGTCGGGCAAAGCGGTGGGCGTTGGCGCAGCCGTGATCGTATCCTGTGCAACCGTAACCTTTACTGCGCTCGGTAGTACGAACGCTACAACGCTACCACCGATAACGCACCCCACAACCAGCATCGTCACCATTAACAGACGGTTTACCCGCCTCATAAATCATCCCTCCTACAAAAACTGCTACACATTACTGAGTATAACAATGCAGTAGTTAACCGTTTGTAGAGAAGATGATTAGCATTGGCTGTGTACCGACGTCTGTCTGACGCCTGACCTCCCCCCACACAACGCTTGCTTGCTCTATTTATCGGCACGCTGTTATAATCATCCTAATTACTACCGCATCCGCTTCTATGAGGGGCGCTACACTATGCAGAGCAGCGAAAATTTCCGTCTGATCGTTCGTCGGGGGCCGCAGCCAAATCAAGTTTATGATTTGAACAAAGACATTATCACGATTGGTCGCGACATCACCAACGACATTACCATTAATGACCCCGAGGTCAGCCGGCATCACCTGCGTTTCACACGCGGTGCGGGCGGCTTTACGCTGGAAGATTTGGGATCGACCAATGGCACGTTCGTCAACGGCCAACGCTTGACGGGTGCTAAACCCCTCAACAATGGTGACATGCTCGGCTTAGGTGAAACTGTGACTCTGGGTTACGAAATGGTGCGGGGCATGGCTCCTGCAGGGCAGTCGCCAGACGCACCCCGTTCGCCGCTTCAGCCTGCCGCTCCGGCTGCACAACAATCTTACAGCCCTTACAGTCCACAGGCCGCGCAGCAACCGCCAGCAGCCCAACCCCAATCGCCCTATGCGCCACCGGCTCAGGCTCCGCAAGCACCGTCATACGGGCAACAACCCGCGAGCTATGGGCAGCAAAATCAGCCCCAGCAGCCGGCTTATGGTCAGCAGCAGGGACAGCCGCAATCGGCAGGTGGATATAACCCACCACCGCCGCCCGGTGCCGCTTATGATTATGATCCCTATGCCGTGCGTGAAGAAGAACCGCGCAGCATGACCCGTTGGGTGATTATCGGCTGTGTCGGCGTCTCGTTACTGTGCTGCTGCGGCACTATCGCCGGTTTGTTCCTGGTCGATGCATTGTGCTTGTGGAACCGCGTACCGCTGTTGGGTGATCTGGTTAAGGCAGTCGGTTACAATATCGTTTGTAAGTAAACAGCCGCCCGATACTCGACATTATAGTAGTCTGACGCAGGCGGGCGCATACCCCGCCTGTTTTGTTTAACGATAGGCGCTATAGCTATGCCGCTCATCGAAACCGCTAACGGATCCATCTGGTACGCCGATCATCGTGATCCGACGCTGCACCGTCCGGTCACGTTAGTGATGCATGGTGCAGGCGGGACTCATCTGGATTGGCCCGCCGAGATTCGCCGGATGCCTGAACTGAACGCCATCCTCGCTGATTTGTCGGGGCATGGGCATACTCCCGGTGCAGGACATAACAGCATCGGGGCATACGCCAGTGATATGTTGGCGCTGTTGGATGCTCTCAAGCTCAAACAGGTGATTGTCGCAGGTCATAGTATGGGCGGGGCGATTGCTCAAACATTAGCGCTGCAACATCCGGATCGTGTGCTGGGGCTGATTCTGATTGGCACCGGTGCAAAGTTGGGTGTGCATCCTGATCTGCTGGCGGGCATGGTGTCGGAAACCACGCGTACGATTGGCGCGTTGGTCAGCATGTACTATGGAACGCCGGTCAACGAATCCCTGTTACGCCGCAGTCAACAGCGCCTTGGCGAATTTAATCCGCTGACCCTCTATAACGATTATGTGGCCTGCAATGCATTTGATTTACGGAAGCAGGTCGGCCAAATTCATGTGCCCACGCTGATCATCGGCGGTTCGGATGATAAGATGACACCCTTTAAATTCAGCAGCTATCTGCATGAACAAATCACAGGTTCACATCTGGAGCGCATCGAAGGCGGTGGTCATATGATGATGCTGGAGCATCCAGACTTAGCAGCCGAAGCCGTCAAAAAATGGTTGTTGGAGCAGTCGTTTTAAGCTGACTCCCTGACCGGCCAAATCAGGCGGAAGGCGCTGCCGACACCTAATTCGCTTTCGACCTCAACCCGCCCGCCACTCAACTCCATAATACGCTGGGTGATCGCTAAGCCTAATCCAGCAGCGACAGCCGTCCGACGCTTATTGCTTTCAACCTTGTAAAACCGTTCGAAAATGTGCAGCAAATCTTCGACATCAATGCCTATGCCAGTGTCCTCTACTGTTAATATGACCTCGTTATCATGCATGGCCGTTTGGGCTTTAATGCTGCCGGTGTCGGTGTAGTTGATGGCGTTTTCGAATATATTTTGCAGCGCGACCAAGAGTAAATCGGGGTCAATATGAATACCTGCCAGATTGTCGGCAAATATCAATTCGAACATCAGCTCTTTCTTAGCGATGGCCGGAGCGTAATCGGTTTCGAGTTTAGCGAGGATCTTATTGAGCGCGACCGGTTGGGCTGTACTCTTATCCATCACACTTTCAACGCGGAGCAGCATGTGCATCTGCCCGACGAGGCGTGCAAGTTGGGCGACCTGATGCTCGATAATCTGTAAACGCTCGGCCTGTTTGACCGGGTCGCTCATCTTCTTCATCAGATATAAGCTGGTGTTGATAATGGTTAGCGGTGTACGTAGTTCATGCGATGTGGTGCTGATGAACTGCGACAGCAGCCGCATGTGTTCCCGCTCCAATGCCACGTCGAAGGTGATCTTTTCCATTTCCATTTGCTGGGTGATGTCATCGGCGATTCCGGCTACACGGTACAGCTTACCGGTGTCGTCATAAATGGGGAAGGCGCGTGACGATAACCAGCGCAGTTTGCCGGATGGCGGCAGAATGCGAAACCGGATGTCGTGGGAGCCGGTTGCAAAGGTTTCTTTGAATGCATCTATAATCATTTGCCGGTCATCAGGATGCACATTGCCCAACAGCACGACCGGATCTTCATAGGCCTGCTTGAGTGATATTTCCCACATATCCTGGAAGGTCGGGCTGAGATACAGTGTTTTTCTGTGATCGGTATCGAGCATCCAGAATAGTGCCTGCATATTTTCTGAGAATTGGGCAAAACGCTGTTCACTTTCGACCAGCGCGGCAGCCGCCTGTTTCTTATCAGTGATATCCTCGGCCAGCATCATGCCTGCCATTATCTCGCCGCACTCGTTTCGCACAGGCAGACAATCGATACTGACAATTATCCCTCCAATCGTGCGTTCCATGTGGGTTCCTGTGCCCACCAATGCCGCCTGATAAGCGGGTTCTAGCCAATCAGCCATTTCCGGCTGCATTACGTCACGCAGGTGATGGCCTTCCATTGCCGCCGTAGCGTATCCTATCCGGCGCAGCAAAATTCCGATCGCTGTTGTATAGCATAGGTTATGGTCGAACAGCAGAAAGGCAAAATTGGGCAGGTTGTATTCTGTGATATGGTGTAAAAGATCGGCACGTGACAGGGATGGACTACTGATCTGTGAAGCTTTTTCGCAGCGTGCGGTCTTCAAAATCTGCGCGGGACTGCCATCCTCATGCCGTTTGAAAATCACCTGCCGCTCGGAGAACCACTGCCAATGCCCGTCCATGCTTTTCAAGCGGTAGCGGACATCGACATTATCATTGTCGTTCAGTCGGAGCGCACACTGAAAGGTGTCATTCAAAGCGGCCACATCATCAGGGTGTAGCAGCCCGTCATCCGCTATCGATTTAATCTCACAGCCTAATACTGAGGCGAAAGTGCGATTGCTATATACAACCTGCTGTTTCTCAATGTCATAAATATTGACAACATCGGGCAGCATCCTGAATGCCTGTTCAAATGACAGTCGTTCATGATTGATAAGCGCATTATCAGATGGTTCAGCGGGATGTGACCGTAGGTCTGCTTGATAAGCAGGTGGATTCGGGCTTGAGAAAGGCATAGTTGTCCTGCGATCTGCCAATTACTTGGTAGAATCTATAATATAGCTCTACTGTTAATTGTAGAGTTCAATCTCAAGCCTCCATCCTTGAGATTTCTTAAGAATCTGTGAAGGAATTCGCCGCGCTCAAAACTTCTAACATTTGCTGGTGAATGTGCCCGTTGCTTGCCAGAATTTGCTTGCCATCATGCACGGTTTTCGACTCTTGATTGCTGTAATCCGTAACCGTTCCGCCTGCTTCGCGCACGAGGATAATGCCTGCCATCACATCCCACGCATTGACGGAGCGTTCCCACAGGCCCTCAAGACGGTTTGAGGCAATATAACTCAGTTCCAGTGCAATCGAGCCGAAGCGCCGCAACCCACGCGACTGCATGGTAAAGGCTTTCCATTCGCGAATGTTGTTATCCGGGCTTTTGAAGCTGTCATAAGGAAAGCCTGAACATAGCATGGCCTGTCGCAAAGCGGTTTGCTGCGAGACGCGAATAGGTTTGTCATTACGGGTTGCACCATGACCCAGTGCTGCACTGTACAGCTCATCCGAAAACGGATCATAGACCACGCCCACCAGCGGGTTCATGTTTTTGTCGGCTAAGCCAAGGCTCACCGAGAAAAATGGGATATTGCTAGCGTAGTTGCTGGTTCCGTCCAGTGGATCGATATACCAGAAATACTCGGCTTCTTCTGCCGACTTGCCAATGCCAGCCCCGCCGCCTTCTTCACTGACGATGTGATGGTCAGGATAGGCTTTGGATAGACGCGGAATGACCACTGCTTCCGAGGCCAAATCCGCCTCCGTCACGATATCGGTGACGTTTTTCTTTACACGTTCTTGGTGGGGTTGCTCAAACTTTTCCATCAGTACCGCGCCTGCGGCACGGGCGATTTCGCTGGCGGTTGCGCGAACAGCTTGTAGATCCATGCAGTTATGCTCCATACAAACAAAAAAGCCTATCATATATGTGATAGGCTTGTGGATGCTATAGTCGGGTTAGTGCGTTAGAGGATTATTCGTTCTCTTGCGGAACTTCAAGCACGACTACTGCGCTGGCCTGTTTGCCCTTTGGCCCTTCGACCACTTCAAATTCGACCTTTGCCTTCTCCGGTAACGACCGATAGCCGTTGCCCTGGATGGCACTGTAATGAACAAAAACGTCACTGCTGCCATTTTCGGGCGTGACAAATCCATAGCCTTTTTCGTTGCTAAACCACTTCACTACACCCTGAATCCGCTGCGCCATTTGTTGCCTACTCCTCGTAACACACAATCCGTAAAACAATTCGGGTTAACTTCATAATGCAAAATAAAAATTTACTTTATGAAATGTTCGTTAAGTTTAGATGATTTGGCGCGGAATTGTCAAGGTTTTGGCCTCTTGAAATATAAGCAAGAGTGCCGTATGATGTAACTAATGTTACATGTAACCATCGTTACATTAATGATATGGATTATTTATGACCAATAGTTTGGTACTTAACGAGCAACCCGCCTACTCGCTGCGGGCATTAGTAGGATACTTCCTGTGGTTGGGTGCAACAGGATTCGGTGGGCCTGTCGCGCTGGTGGGATTGATGCAGCGCGATCTGGTTGAACAGCGAGGATGGATTAGCGAAAGTGATTACAAAGAAGGCTTAGCCTTAGCCCAACTTGCGCCCGGCCCGTTGGCTGCCCAATTGGCGATTTATTTGGGTTATGTACACTATCACATCCTGGGAGCAACGCTTGTCGGTTTCGCGTTTGTGCTGCCGTCGTTTGTCATGGTGGTGGCGCTTGGTATGGCTTATGTCGCCTATGGCGGCCTCTCGTGGATGCAAGCGGTGTTCTACGGAGTGGGGGCGTGTGTCATCGGCATTATCACGTACAGCGCCTATAAGCTGACACGCAAATCAATTGGCACGGATAAGCTGTTATGGGGCATTTTTATCATTTCGGCCGGTGTTACCATTGTAACCGAATCGGAAGAAGTGCTTTTGTTTTTGCTGGCGGGCATTGTGGTCTGGTTGGTTAAAGCCCCGCCGAAATCATTCCCACGCAACCTGCCCTTCGCTGCCATTGTGCCTTTTCCTTTGCTGGCACAGATCGCATCTGTTGCCACACCTGATCCAACTACCCTCTGGAACATTATGCTTTTTTTCGCCAAAGCCGGAACCTTCGTATTCGGCAGCGGATTAGCAATCGTCCCATTCCTATACAGCGGCGTCGTACGCGACTTTGGTTGGTTGAACCAGCGCCAATTTCTAGATGCGGTCGCAGTCGCTATGATTACGCCGGGGCCAGTGGTGATTACAGTCGGCTTTATCGGGTATCTGGTAGCGGGTTTCCCCGGAGCCAGTATCGCCGCGCTAGCAACCTTTTTACCCTGCTATTTGTTCACTGTAATCCCTGCGCCCTATTTCAAAAAGTACGGCAAACGAGCCGATATTGCTGCCTTTGTAGAGGGGATTACGGCAGCTGCCATCGGGGCGTTAAGCGGTGCGGTGGTCGTGATTGCTGGACGCTCGATTCGCGATATTCCTACCATCATCATCGCACTGGTGACGTTGGCAATTCTCTGGAAAACCAAAAAGGTGCCTGAGCCTGTGCTGATTCTGGCTGCCGCAGTCATTGGCCTGGGGATTTATCCACTGGTAGGACGGTGACAAAGTATGAACTGGTTGTTGTTTGTGTACAAAGTGCCTTCCGAGCCGAGCGCTCGGCGTGTTTATGTTTGGCGTAAGCTCAAACGTTTGGGGGCGATTCTATTGCATGATGCCGTCTGGGTATTACCGGCTACTGCCCGTACCCGCGAGAACCTGCAATGGCTGGCGGCAGAAATTAGCGAGATGACCGGCGAGGCTTTTCTGTGGGAAAGCAGTCTGATGCTGTATGGGCAGGATGAGGCGTTACAGCGGCAGTTCCGCACCCAAACCGATGATGAATATCAGAGTATTCTCACAGCGCTCGCCCAACCAGAATGCGATGTTGAGGCGCTGGCTCGACGTTACCAGCAAGCGACCGTTCAAGACTATTTCCAATCGGCGCTCGGCGAGCAGGTACGTGATGCCTTGATTGATGCACGTGGAGGATACCAATCATGAAATGGATAACGTGGGAGCAAGTGGGCGTAGACCGCATGGCATGTGCGTGGTTGATCACGCGCAGTGTTGACCCGCAGGCCGAGTTCGATTTTATTCCGGTAGGGCAAGCCTTACCCTCCGATGGCGAGGCATTTGATATTCCCGGCGCACGCTTGTCACACCATCAAGGGCACTGTACTTTTCACACCATATTAGCTGCTTACAATCTGACCGATCCGGTGCTGAAACGTATTGCACGAATCGTGGATGAAGCCGATGTGATACAGGAAGTGTCGGTTGAACCGGCTGCTGTCGGCCTTGATTGGATTTGCCGGGGTATTCGGTTGACCAGCCCTGATGATCTGGTGGCGCTGGAGCGTGGTGCGATGATTTATGAGGCTTTGTATGCAGAGTTAGCGACCCAAAATATGTGAGAGGAGTGCTGCGATGAAATGGATTACCCGCGAACATGTGAAGGTTGACCGCGTGGCCTGTCCCTGGCTCATCAAAAAGTTTGTTGACCCACAGGCCGAATTTCTGTTTGCGCCTGCGGATCAAGTCATGGCGATTGCCGAACGGGATGGCGCAATTCCCTATGATGTCAAGGGGGTAGAACTAGGGCATCATGGGCAGGAGTGCTCCTTTGAGGCCATCGTGAAGAAATATAACCTTACCGATAATACGGCATTAGTACTGCTGGGCAAAATCGTCAACGGCGCAGATACCGATAATACGCTATATCACCAGCCGGAAGGCGTGGGTTTAGAGGCGGTGGCTGAAGGGTTTCGGCATCTGGGTTACAGCAATGACCATGAGCAAAACGCCGCCGAATGGATTGTTTACGACGCGCTCTATGCTTACTGTCAGGAATCTATCCGGCAAGGCAAGAGTGAGGGGATGTTTAAGGAGTAATTAATGACTCGCAACGTATTGTTTGTCTGTCCACATGGCGCGGCCAAAAGTGTCATGGCTGCTGCCTATTTTCAACAATTTGCCAACCAAAACGGGTTGGATTATCAGGCTATTTGCGCAGGAACGGAACCGGATGCAATCGTCGCGCCGCGTGTCGCCAATCTGTTGCAATCGGAAGGTGTTGGCTTTGCGGCCCAATCGCCGCGCAAGCCCACAACCGATGAGTTGGTTTCGGCGGAGTACATTATTTCGCTCGGTTGTACGGATGCTGAGTTAGGTCTACCAGCCGAACGGGTCGAACATTGGGATGATGTGCCAGCGCCGAGTCAAAACTTAACGGGTTCGCGGGATGCTATTTTAGCCCATGTTGAATCACTGATTAGCGCACTTCGAATGACGAAGTAATAGCCGAAAGGGATACAGTAATTCACCGTGTCCCTTTTTGTTGCCTAATAATAGCCTTGCAGCAGCAGCGGTTGTCCGTTGATCTGTGTGTAGTAGTAGGGTATCCAGCCCACGCCGAACAGTTCAAGCTGAATATCCTTCTTGTAAGCTGTGACGGTATAGGCCTGCACGTCGACGGCTACTTTGGCCCATTTATCGGTCACAGCCTGTACATCTACCTTAAACTGTTCCTGTAAGGCTGCGCCCTTATCTTCCAAATCTGCTAGTGTTTGCTCACTGGCGCTCAGGTGTGCTCCGGCTTGATTCTTATAGCGGCTGACGCGGCTGGAACGAGAAAGTGTGAAGCTGGTGCGACCTTTGAATAAACTCAGCAAGGTTTCGCCACGCGTGAACAATTCTTCCCGCTTGAGGTCAGCCAATTGGCGTTTTTGTGCGTTGAGCTGCATTTCTTCACGGCGCATCTTTTCGTCAATCGAGTCAAACTGCTTCTGATATTTTGCGGCTACGGCATCGGCCTCTTTATCCCGTTGTTCGCGGGCGGCTTGCTGCAAGCGGGCCGGGAATTCGCTTTCCTGCGCGTTGGGATCGCCATAAATATTGAGGGTTGGGTTAAAGGGGATTTGCAGGCGCTCGGTGTTAAATAGCATATCGACCATTTCACCCTTGAGCGCAGTCATGCGTTTAGCATCGCTTAAACCGGGGGAGAGTTCGCCGTAGATCGAATCGCCCAGGGCAACCCCTGATACTCGACGCGGATCAACCGGAGTCGCCTTGAAATCTTCCCAACGGACCATGCCGCTGCGATCCACATTCGGGATTTGGAAAGCATATTCGCGGGTGATATACAACTGTGTCTTGCGATCCTGAAAGCGGATGCTGGCTTGCCCTAGCAGTACCGGCTTATAAGCTAGAAGTGTTTGCGGTGTACCGGTGAAGGCGATGCGTGTCTGCTGTTCATAATACTGGATAGCCTGCTGGGGTGTGACCGAAGCCGGCAAGAAATACTGGCTGATGGCCGAGGGCAGCGCCGGAGCAGTCGGATTATATCCTGGGACAACCTGAGTCGTTCGCAGGACTGTGCTGCTCTGAGGGGGTAAAGCCTGTGAATAGGCCTGTGTCACCTGCGTATTAGCAGCCTCGATAGCGGCTTGTGAGGTGTATTCCGGTGGCGCGCTTGGCATTCCTGGTAAGCTGGGTGGCGCTGCAAAGGCGGACGCGGTTGGTGCTGCCTGTGCCCCGGGCAGCGGTGGTAAGGGCAGTGAGCGTGCTTGTCCTGCACCGACGCCTGCCGCTGCCGGATAACCCTGCGCTACCATCTTCGCCAATAGTTCAGCTTTTTGGGTCGCCATTAACAGGCTAACCTGCTGGCGTGTCAATGGCCCACGCAGATAACTCATCGCCCAGCGCGAATGGACCAGCGTTGGCCCACCATTATCATGGACGTTATGCATCAAGAACATACGCGGCTCAATATCCGAGATTAAGCGTTCAACATCTTTCAGGTTCAGCTGACTATCAGCCGTTGCCAGCGACTCCAAACCGGACATAACCCGCGCTTTATCATTGGGGGATTGCAGCCGTCCGATGAACCACGTTCCGGCGTTGCTTAAGCCCTTGTAATCCAAATCGCCGGGATTTTGTGTCGCCAGAATTAGGCCTAAGCCAAAGGCACGCGCCTGTTTGAGCAAGCGTAAAATCGGGTCTTTGGTCGGTGGATTGAGCGGATATGGTGGAAAGTAACCAAACATCTCGTCGATGTAGAGGACGGCACGCAAGCTGGTGGTACCACTTTGTTGGCGCATCCACCCCTGCAAATTTTCCAGCAGCAGTGTAATGATGAACTGACGCTCGGCTTCATTAAGGTGGGCGATGTAGAAGATTGAGACGTGGGCGCGACCGTTCGGCTGATACAACAGAGTTTGAATATCCAGCGGTTCGCCCTGTATCCAGCTTTGGAAGGAAGGGGCGGCCACGATGTTATTCAGTTCCATCGCGAGTTTGTAACGCGCCTTTTCGGACATGTAAGCATCAATGTCCAGCACACCTAACTTGGCAAAAGGTGGCTGCTGTACCTGCATGATGACATCTTCCAACGTCAGGTTGACGCCCCGCGCCCAATTGTATTCAAAGATGTTCGAGATGATGACGTGCTCTTTATCTTTGACAGGCTCGACGTTCTTGCCGATGAGTGCTAGCAGCGCTGTGACGATGCCGCTGATCTTCTCGCGATTGGCTTCTTCATTACCCGCCCAACCTTCTTTCGGCGCGGCCAATGAGGCCAAGATGCTGACCGGCAAACCGGCATCCGAACCGGGTGTGTAAATGCTGTACTTGGCAATGCTTTTCAGCCAGCGCAGACGATCTGGCACGATGCCCCAGTTGTTCAGGCCATCTTTCCATTGGGCTGCTACATCCGCCGCATAAGCCGGAATATCCAAACCCGCACGGCGAGCGTCATCGGGGTTAATCCAGGGCTCGAAGTCTGATGGTTTGAAGTCGGGGAAGTTCAACAGCAGATTGGTAATATCGCCTTTGGGGTCGATGATGATGGCGGGAATATTATCAAGGATGGCTTCTTCTAACATGGTGATGCACAGGCCGGTTTTGCCACTGCCTGTCATGCCGACCACGATGGCATGTGTTACCAGATCACGCGCATCGTAATAAACGATGTCATCCGTCAGCTTGTGTTCATTGGGGTCATAACGGCGACCCATATAAAACGTAGTAGGCGCTTCAATAAAGGGCATGAGATGGTGTCTCCCAAACTTGTGGTTAATTCACAATCAAGACAATTAACGGGTGACCGATAACTAACGACTATTCTAGCACATATGCTCTAAGTGCAATGCTGTGAGTCAGCTTAATAATAGTCCAATCTGATGAGGCGGCAAAATGCGAACGGTTACAGATTGCTCAAGAGCTACCCGTTGTGAGGTGTGATGCCAATGGATGTCGGTCAAGTTATTACAGGATTGAACCCTGTTTGGCATCGATTGTGTATTTAAGACACACGACTGCCAAAAGGGATTTAAAAATGTTTAAGAAATTGTTTTTCTTTCTGCTCCTGACTTGTTCGCTACTTACACTGACCGCTTTTGCTCAGGACAACACGCCCTTGTTTACGCTTTATAGTGACCAACCGGTCGTGCCACACAGCGACAAACCCAGTGACTGGGATTATCAGTACACCGACCCCGGCGCGGTGATTTATCACGACGGTAAATTCCATATGTTCCGTAATGGGTTTAACGGCTGGCCGGCTTCGGTACAGATCGGCTATCTGACCTCGGAAGATGGCCTCAAGTGGACGGAAGTTTCGTCCGATCCGGTTATGCTAACCAAAGATGTACCCTACGCCAAGGTGGCGGCGTTGGCCTCCGATGTGGTCGTTCAAGATGATGGCACATGGGTCATGTATTTTTACACGTGGAATACTTTATCCGGAACCAGCGCCGACGGTGCTATTGGACGTGCTACGGCTAAAGATCCGGCAGGTCCCTGGACACCGGACGCCGCGCCAGTCCTAAATCCTGGTAGCAAAGGGAGTTGGGATGAACTGCGTGTGTCTGCACCACGTGTTGTCAAAACCGATAACGGCTACACGATGTACTACGGTGGCAGCCAGAAAAGTAACGGCTTATACACCCGCATCGGCATGGCGACCTCGACGGATGGCATTAGCTGGACGAAATACGATGATCCAACGACCACTGACGCCCTGTACGCCGAAAGCGATCCGATACTGGATACAGGGGACAAGTCTACTTTTGTCGGTCAACCGATGGTGCAGCAAACACCTGATGGTTGGACGATGATCTATCGTACCGCAAGCGGATCATCAAAAACGATGCGATTGGGCTACACTACAAGTAAAGATGGTGTCCACTGGATGTATGAACCAAAAAACGTTATCTGGTCACCGGACGACATGCCGGATTCAGTCGGCTTCTGGTATACAGCCTTTGTCTATCATGATGACACCTATTATCTCTACATTGAAAATGGTATCGGTCAGCATACCCAGATTTACGCCGCTACCCATAAGGGTAGTTTGGCGAACTAATTGATGAAATGAGGCTTCGCTAATGTGGCGTAAAACATTTCTGGTGCTGGTGCTTATCGCTTGCTACCTGTCGGGTGTCGATGCACAGGATAGAGCGGTCATCCAGGGCGAGGTGGCTCAAACTGCGTGGCGGAACGACCTTCGGCTGATGTACGACAGGATGCAAACCATGCATCCTAATTTGTTCTGGCGGACACCCGAAGACGAGTTCAAACAGGCTGTTACCACGTTGGACGCGGATATTCCCTACCGTACCGACGAGCAAATCAAAGTCGGCCTGATGCAAATTGTCGCCCTCGTAGACGGACACTCCCAAATCGGTATTTTCCAGCCCGCGCTCAAATTTCATATCTATGGATTGCGGCTTTACACCTTCAGTGATGGCATTTATGTGGTCGATGCCCAACCTCAATATCAAGACGCCATTGGCAAAAAAGTTGTCGCTGTCAATGGAATCGACATGGATATTGTCTATAAGGAAGTGTCAACGGTTGCGCCTCATGATAATGACTTTATGCTCAAGCTGACTACCGCCTTTTATACGGTCGTTCCTGAAGTGCTGCACGCGATGGGCATCACCAGTAATATGAACGAAGCGGCCTTTGTGGTTGAGGACGAAAAAGGGCAGCGTACAACGGTCAACCCGCTGCCTCTCACGCTTGATGAGTATCTCACGTGGAGTAATGGCACCTTCATTACGCTTCCGCCGAATCCCGATGTCCTCTATCTTCAACACCAGTATGACGAGGCGTTCTGGTACACCTATCTGGCTGACTCAAAGACGCTCTATATTCAATATAATGAAGTGACGCGCACCAGCGCCTCTGGTAAAACGATGCAGCAGTTCGCAGATGACTTAGAGGCGTTTGTCAAAACAGCCTCAATCGAGCGCACGGTTGTCGATGTTCGCCACAACCCCGGCGGCGATAATCATTTTTATCCACCGCTGCTGAACTTTTTGCAAGAGAATAAAATCGGCAAACTTTATGTGATTATCGGGCGCATGACACTTTCGGCTGCCACCAATTTTGTGACCGAACTCGAACAATCACTGCACCCTGTTTTTGTGGGGGAGCCTACCGGTGAACCACCCAATGTATATGGTGATACCCGCCCTCTCATGCTGCCCAACGCCAAAATACAGGTGGATGTGTCCTCGCGCTATTGGCAAAAAAGCACAGCCGATGACACACGCCTCGCTATTGAACCCTCGATCTCCACGCCTTTGTGGTCAAATGATTACTTCAGTGGACGCGATTTAGCTTTAGAGGCAATTTTAAAAGAGAGTCATTAATCCAATCGCGCACGAATACGGTGAAGCAATCCCGCATAATCCATCTGCTCAGGATTGGTTGTGTCAATCTCAATCAACTCGCCGCTGAGTTTGAGCGGTGGAATACGACCCTGTAACAGCAGTTCTTTATTTTGTGCGAGCCATGCTTCATCTTGATGACCGAAATGCCGTGCATCACTTTTTGTCCGCTCGATAACCCGCTCGACGAGGACATTCCCATCCGCTACGCACATAATCTGAAAAGGCTCAAAGTTGTGCGCTTGTTGAAGTTTGAGGAACTCGGTCGTGCGTAATTCTGGCCGACCAAAAAATCCCTCAACGATAACTGATTGCCCCACACCTAAAACGGAACCTAAAACATGGTAGAGCAGTGCAAAGGCTGCGGAGCCAAGCTGTACAGGAATTTCATTCTGTGAATAGGCGAGCGCATCATACAGTGTTTCGTAGATACTATCCCGTGCAAACGTGGGAAGTTTAAGGTCGGTGCTGAGCCTTCGAGCCAGCGTTGTTTTTCCGCTTGCAGGCAAGCCGTTGATGATCATGAGCAGGGGTTTCCCCATCGTGAACCTTTCCATAATAGGGTTGATACACGCGATCTTAGGCGAGGCCCGCGCACAATGTTCTTAACAAACCGAATAGATGTATATGGACGCATGTAACAATTATGAAACAATTTATTTACGTTTGATATGCGCGGCAGAATCGCTGCAAACGGTTTGAATCCTTAGTTTTTAGACATCAAGTGCTATTAGTCTCAATGTGGGTTTATGTAAACCTCAATGAATGCTTTATCCCAAATTATCCCAATTTAATCCCAAAACAAAGGCTCTTTTTCAAGCTTGGGTAGAATATATCCCAAGTTTAAAAAGTAACAGCTTTCACAATAATTCGGACGAGTCCTGTGATTTGGGAAATGCTTAATTTGTGTTATGGGAGCTGCCTTTCGCCTAAAACAAACCGTTTTATCCCAAAAACCCTACCTACTAGCGCTGTGACTCATTAGCGATTCAGATCTTTACAAAATGCCGATTGTTAAGCTTTCTGGGTAGATTTTATCCCAACCTTAAAAAATGCCGTTTTTTAACATTTGGGGTCAGGATTCAGTTGAGTGAATCGGCTTCTTCATGTATACTCATTTTTACGATTAACCACCAAGACAGAGTCAATTCCCACACCCATCTGTTGGGGCATGGTATTCATGCCCCGGTGGTCAATAACCCTATATAACAGTCGCATATAACCGGCGTAGAGCGGGTTTATTCCCGATCATATTTATGTTGCTTACTGCCGGTTTTACATCGGGAGTCTACGTGCTGTAGATGCCATAGACAGTCACGTAGAGTCGCCATCGAAATATTGAGGACGTGTATTGTGAATCCGCAGGAAGCCTGGAATATTGCTTTTAGCCAATTGGAGATTCAGCTTGACCGCGCCAGCTTTGAAACGTGGCTGCGTGGGGCTGTCTTTTTAGGCTGCGCCGAAGACGGTTCTTACCGTGTCGGTGTCGCCAATACCTATGCCCGCGACATGCTCCAGCATCGTCTGTATCGCGAAATTCGCCGCGTATTAGGCGATGTTCTTGGTGATCGGGTCGAACTGTGTTTTGAAGTCAATAAGCTTGATCCGGTGTCGGCTACCGATGACGAACTGCCGCTGTTCCGGCTGCTCAATCGCCAACCGGAAGCACCCTCGACCGAAATCAGTACGCCCTTATATCACCAGGTCAGCCGCCCGCAGCGTCCCGACTTGCCAGAAAGCGAACTCAATCCGCGCTTTACTTTTGATCGCTTCGTGAACAATCAGGCCAATCGTATGACGTATGAGGCGGCACAAGCGGTCGCTGAGCATCCTGCGACGCAGTACAATCCTTTTTTTGTTTACGGTGGTGTCGGGCTGGGTAAAACCCATTTGCTCCAGTCAATCGCTCATGCCTGCCGTGAACGTGGGATGCGCGTGATTTATATCCCCTCAGAAGTCTTTACCAATGATCTGGTGGATGCTATTCGCCAGCGTACAACGGCGATGTTCCGCGAGAAATATCGCTCGGCAGACGTACTACTGGTTGATGATATTCAATTCATTGCCGGTAAAGAAAGTACGCAGGAAGAATTCTTCCACACTTTTAACGCGCTCTATACCTACAACAAACAGGTGGTATTGGCTTCTGACCGTCCACCGACCGATTTGCACACACTGGAAGATCGCCTGCGGTCGCGTTTTGCTGGCGGTTTGGTCATGGATTTGCAACCGCCCGAATACGAAACGCGTGTGGCAATCGTCAAGATGTGGGCGCAGGAACGCAATATTGATTTACCGCAGAACGTCGCCGAAATGATTGCCGAAAAAGCCCGCGCCAATATCCGCGAGATGGAAGGGGTTTTTAACCAGCTAGCCGTTACCACACATCTCTCGCGCCGCCCTGTGACCGTCGATATGGCCGAGAGTGCGCTGGTCGGTTATAGACGTCCGCGTCATCACCAACTGACGATGGCACGGGTCCTCACGGCTACGGCAGAGTATTACCATTTTGCGGTGGCTGATCTGGTCGGCCCACGCCGCACCGCTCGGCTCAACCAGGCGCGCCAGATCGCAATGTATCTGGCGCGTGAAGTGACGATGGCCTCGCTGCCACAAATTGGTGATGCTTTCGGTGGACGCACCCACAGCACCGTTTTGCACTCCTGCAATAAAGTGGCGCATGATATGGTGACGGATGACATGATGCGGGCTGATATTGCCGCCATCCAAGCTACGCTCCTCGGCCAAGATTAATTAGGGTGCTGCTGGCAAAACCCGATGTTCAGGTTGGTACGCGCCACGCATCATCAGGTGGCAGTGTCAGTTCTTGCGCGCGACCAATCAAGGTCATGATGCCGATCATGGCCGTCCAATGGGTAATGCGTGCCATATACAGTCCCGAATAGGGCACATCTTCCGACAGCCACCACATGATGTTGCCGATCAAGCAAGAGGCACAGTGGTTGGCGATCAACCCGACAGGCAAATCAGCATATTGGGGTGCGGTGCTAAAGGTCATCATCACCTGCTGGACAACGTAATAGCGCAGCCGCTGTTGGATAAACGCACTGATTGACCCCATAAACAATTTTTTGTAGAGTTCCCGGTCGCGCTCCAAAAAATCAAACAAAATGAGATTCGGCGGGGGCTGACGAAAATCCATTAGCCGTTCTACCGATACCGCCTGCATCACACTTTCCATCTCCTGATAAACCGTTTCGATGACATCCGCCAGCAGTTCCTCTTTGGTGCTGTAGTGCCGATAAAACGTCACCCGCGCCGTATCCGCCCGGTCGGTAATCGCCTGAATCTCAATGTCTTCAAACGATTGCTCGCGCAATAATGCCAGCAAGGCATCTTGCAGCATTTGTCTGGTTTTGAGTGTCCGCCTGTCCATTTATAGTCACCTGTCAATAATGTAACACGCTGCCTAAAAAGGTTATTGATTGTGATACACAATGTCGTGTATTGTTTAACTGTGCTGACCTTAAAACAAGAGCAAATAACATGACTACTCAAATCGCAACCGCATCCCAACCGACCCTTCGCCGACCGCCGTTGGCACAGGGATTGCCGTTGATTGGCAATGCCATTCCGTTTATGACCGCCAAGGGGCTGCCCATCGATTTTATGAATGAAGCCGCCGCCCGTTATGGCGAGATCGTCCAGTTCAAGGTGGGTAAGCAGTCGTTTTACCTGGTATCTGACCCTGATCTGGTACATGAAATACTGGTCAAGCGCGTCAACGAGTTTCATAAAGCGCCAGTTGGACTCGAAACGCCTAAAGGACTCGGACGCTTTTTGGGTGAAGGCATCCTGACCGCAGACCATGAAGCATGGCGACCCCAGCGTAAACTTATCCAACCGCTGATGCACACCAAACACATCGTCAGTTACGCCGATACGATGGCGCGTTTTGGTCAGAAGCTGGTTGACCTGTGGGCAGACCGTGCAGAGCGCGATATTCACGCCGATATGATGCAGGTCACCATGTGGATTATTGCCGAAACCATGTTCGGTATGGATGTCACCCAAACTCCCGCGCTGGCCTCGGCTGGTCATGATGCCCAAACCATCGCCGTGGCCGATTTGAAGTCGCTCCTTCCCGAGTTTTTGACGCATGGACGGGATCGCCAGGCTGTTGAGGTCAACAAGGTTTTGACTGATCTGGTACAACATTTCATTGACGAAAGGCGCACACACGGTAATGAAGATCGCAGCGATTTACTCTCCTTATTGATGGAAACCCGCGACGAAGATGGTCAGCCGGTTTCCGATGAATATGTGCGGAATAACATTCTGACGCTGTTCTTTGCCGGACACGAAACCACCGCTAACACCCTCACATGGACGTTCCGATATCTTGATCAACATCTGGAGGTGGTCGCCAGACTTCAGCAAGAAGTTGATACTGTTTTGGGCGGACGCTTGCCCACACTGGAAGATTTGCCCAACCTGCCTTATACATTGATGGTCATTAAAGAAACTATGCGGATCGAGCCGACTGTCGCGGCTTTCCCACGTTTCATCAGTGTCGATACGTCGGTGGGGGATTATCAACTGGAAGCTAACAGCGTCATTTTCATCTCGCCCTATGTGCTGCATCACGATCCACACCATTGGTCAGATCCTCATCAATTTGACCCTGAACATTTCAATGCAGAGAACGAGCCGAAAATCCCTAAATACGCTTATCTGCCTTTCGGCGGTGGCCCACGCGTGTGTATCGGTAATCACTTCGCCCTGATGGAAGCCCAGATTTTGCTGGCAGTTATTACCAGCCATTACGACCTCCATCTGACGTCGGACAACGCTGTCGAGCCGGTTCGCCTGATCACTTCGTCACCCGAGGGCGGCCTGCCTGTGCGGGTGGAACGGCGCTCCGCCTGATTTCATTGTCGGCATATACTGTTTGATCTGAGGCATCTATCTGTATGCCTCATTTTGATTCGGTATCTCTCCAAGCATTAAGGTTTTTGCCCCATTCATCGCTAAAGCCAACCTTAATGTAACATTGGGACACCTTCGGCGTTTTATAGATATAGCAATTGACACAGCAAATCTGCTGAAGGAGTAATGCTTGTGAAATCCATGTCTAAAATTACCCTCGTATCTATCCTCTGCTTATCTCTGGCGGTGGCCGCGCTGGGTGTACTGCCCGGAATGGCGCAGGATACAACCGTACAATCGGCTGAGAACGTAACCATCGTGACGGGCGCAGTATCCTTTGGTGCTGACGGCAGCATCATTGTGGCGGGTATCACGATTGCTCCTGCTGGAGCCTTCAACCCTTCAGTCTTGCACGAAGGCGATATTGTGATCATCACAGGTGTGATGCTCAACGAAACTACCCTGCAAGCGACTGAGTTCGAGTTCTTTGATGACAGCCAGCCGGAAGCGACACCGGAAGCCACGCTGGAAATAACGCCAGAGGCAACGGTCGAAATGACACCGGAGGCGACTCTGGAAATCACACCGGAGGCCACAGTGGAATCGACGCCAGAGGCAACGGTCGAACCGACCGAAGTGGCGGGCGGATGCAACCAGCCGAACCAACCGGTGGCGATGAAGATCGCGGTGACCTTCAACGTCAGCTACGATGAAGTGATGGCGCTGCACTGCGACGGCAACGGCTTTGGTAACATCGTACGCGCCTATGCACTGGCGGCGGCGGCTGGCGATGGTTCGACCGCAGAAGATTTCATCAACCGTCACAAGTCAGGCGAGGGATGGGGACAAATCGTGCGTGAAAGCGGCGTGAAGCCGTCTGATCTCGCGCCCGGTCGCCTGCTCAAGAATTCGGGTGACGACAGCCTGACTGCTACGCCAGAGGCCAATACCACTAAACCCGGTAACGGCGGCAATGGAAATGGCAACGGTGGTAACGGTAATGGCGGAAACGGCAATGGGCATGGCAATGGTGGCGGCAATGGCAATGGTAACGGTAATGGCAACGGTGGTAACGGTAATGGCGGTGGAAACGGCAACGGTGGCGGTAATGGTCACGGACACGGTGGCTAACCTCGTAACCGTTTAGGAAAACGAATGATCAAGCGCCAATCACACCGATTGGCGCTTTTGATTTTGCGGCGGCAGTGGCAGTGCCAAAGCCAATATGATGCTGTCGTGCCTCCTCTTCTTTGGCAAATTTGGCAGCAAAAGCAGCAAAAGCGGCAATGGCAAAATGGTATTTCGTGCCAGGATTGCCACGTGGGGCGCACGTTGCATACTACATTTGGTCAGATGCTGTTGGCGAATTCAAATCCTCACCCCCGACCCTCTCCATTTCATGGCAGAGGGGAGAAAAATGCAAACGCTGAAGCCTGAAAAAACGATTCGCCAACAGTATCAGGCCAGATGTTAAGGTGCGGCGGGCAGCACAAACGGGTTTGCCAGCGGCAAACCCCTACAGGATGCCCAATTCATATTTTACGACATGTGGAGATGGAATGGGTTACCATTTGGAAGACCATTTTGTAACTCTTTGGCAGGGTTGGCGTTAACCGTTTTTAGGGAGCCGGATTGTTAAGTGGGTTGACGGGTGGTTGGAGGTGGGTTTGTCGGGTTAACCGAAAGTAAACCTGAATACGAATAAAATGGGATTGAAGCGCCAGGTCGCCAAGAACGCCACGATTAAGGCGGAGAGATTTGAAACACTTATGAGCAAAACAAACAAAATTCTCCGCATACTTGTCATTTTAGTCTGTGCCATCGTCGCATTTGTTGTTCTCTACTACATTTTCATACCGAGAGGAATGTAGAAATTTTAAGCTTCGTTGGTTCAGCTCAAGTTTGACCAGCGGTTTATAATAGTGTTTATAGGAAAGGAACTACATTTACGATTATGGGCGAAACACTTTATGAATTAGCCGGTGGTGCAGCGGTTGGCAGCGACGTTTTACCGCTACGTGTTTGATGATCCGTTGATGTTGCCGTTATTCCGTGATCCGAATGAGGATCATGTGGGGCGGATGGCGCTGTGGCTGGGGGAGTTCTTCGGTGGGCCGTCGGCGCATAGTGAACAGCGAGGCGGTTTTTATACGGCGGCGGCGGTACACGAGGCGTTGAACATCAGTGATGCCCAACGCGACCGTTGGATTAATTACATGATGGCGGCCTGTGAGGAAGCACAAATGCCGGACGCGGTGATCGATTTTTTCACGCCGCATATGTATTTCGGGGCATCGGCTGCACAGCGGATTTCGCGGCGAGGGTAGCGCAGGTCGTTAGTGGGGAATGAGTCAACCCCTAACCCCAGCCCTTCCCCCGTAGCAACACTGAGGAGAGGACATGTTTGAAAATGAGGGAAACCGTAATCAAGAAAATTCAATTCGGGAGCACACATAGGTGCTCCCCTACGGGAAGACTTGTTCTTTAAAAATAACATTCCCGCAAAAGGTGTCCTCTCCTCAGCCGTAGCAACAGGGGAAGGGAGCAATACAGAAAGAATTTGTAAGGTGGCGTTAAATCACATCAATGAATTCGGCATCAACGAGTTTGGGGAAGGCGTTGTGCGGTTCGCTCTGATACCAGAAGACGGTGGAGGCGATGTCGTCTTTCATGGGCAGGTAACCCTCTTTGCGCCAGCCGAGCGCCTGAATGGTGACCTTCAAATCCTGCTGGAAGCGGATGGGGTCCATGATGTGCCAGCGGTACATGCCGAAACGCTGCTGACTTTGATAGAGTCCATCCGGTTTAATGACCTGCGGCATCCCCGAAAAGGGAGATGAGAACACGCCATACTGTCCCATCGGCTGCTCAAAATTCCACGCGCCGCCGAAATAATCTTCGGTGCCTGTGCCGCAGATGGTGGGGAATTCCTTGTCGCCATCCATGAAAAATTTGATCTCGCCCTCGCCCCACCAGCCGTTGTTATTGACGCCCCACGCGAGATAAGTGCCAACATAATGGCCTTGTCCTTTGATGCCATCGACCAGTGTATGGACGGTTTTGTAGGGGAGCGGGTTGCTGCGCCGCCATTGGGCATGGAAGTAGGCCGCGTCTTTGGGCACATCGGTCAGGGTGTAGTTGATCTGGTAGTAGAAGCCTTTGATTTCTTCGGCGGTCAGGCTTTCGATGGTGATCCTGGCACTCTTGCGGAAGGGCATCTCCCAATAGCAGTTGAAGCCACCCGCCGGATTGACCGCAACGGGAAGCGACGTCACATTGCAACGCACACCCCAACCGTTGCAGAAGAAATCACCCAACGGTACTTCCACTGACGGTTTTTTCTCGCCGTCCCAATAAAAACGGATGACCAATTTGCGCCAATAGGTCGGGTGAACCGTCAGCCAAATTTGCTGAATGGCCCCCGGCCCTTCGATCTCCGCCAGCGTCACCGTTTGCAGGGGCGCGATGTCGATGCTGGGTGAGACTTTCCAGCCTTGCCCCAGGAGGCGCGCGGAATTAGCGCCTGTGCCTTCGGTCGCCATACCCGCTTTGCCTTTGGCGCCGTTGAAGTTCTCGGCACTGATGGAGCGCGTCTCGGCCTTCGAGAGCATCGACAAATTACCGAGGTGCATACCTAGCCCGTTAAATCCTGCCATGTTGTTGTCCTATTGAAAATGTGATTTGAGGATAAAAAAGATACTAATTGTCAGTTACGGAAACACTCTTTGGTGGGACATGGTTGTGCCATATCCGCTCAATAATTCCTTATTTAGTACGGTATTTGGTCAGCGGCGGAGGCAGGCCTCGGCCCTACACAAATTCGGCATTACGAAATTAAAGATCGTTATCGCGGCCTACAATAAACCTGTTTATAGGACTGATACGTTTCGCCTACACCTCAATCTCATCCAGATTGACTTGCGTCAACATACCAGTGCGTTTCTTGTGCTTGAGGACGCGGTACATCACTTTGAAATCATCATGGCCTTTGGTTTTGCGCGGTTCCAACGCTTCGCACTCATAGAGATCTTTTACGAGGTCATAGGTGGCCTGGCTGATGAGTACTTCGCCACGTTCGGCGTTCTCTTGCAGCAGTTTGGCAAGATCAGGGGCATCACCGAGCGCGCCATACTCTTTGCGATCCGCGCCGCCGATGTTGCCCAACACGCACATGCCGGTGTGGACGCCGATACCATAAAACAGCCGCTGCTCTTCCGGCAGGACTTCATGCAGTGCCAGCAGATCGTACTTCATACTCATAGCCGCCCGTACCGCACGCAGCGCATGATCTTCCTGTGGATTGAAGGGCGTGTTGAACAAGCCCGTCACCGCATCGCCCATATATTTATCGACCACGCCTTCATACAGGTTGATGGCATCGCTTGATAGGGTAATATAGGCGTTGATGATTTCCATCAAGCGTTCCGGTTCAAGCTGTTCGCTAAAGGTGGTGAAGCCGCGCACGTCCGAGTGGAGCATACTAATCTCGCGCTCTTGCCCGCCGACGTCCAGCGCAGCCGCATCCTGAATATTTTCCAGCTTGAGTTTCATGTAGTTACTGACGATACCCAACTGCTCCTGACGGCGACGGGTTTCGGTCAGGTCGTCCAGCACAATCGCCACACCCTGACTGATACCTTCACTGTCGCGCAGCGGACTCATGGTAATGTTCCAGTAACGTTTGCTGCCGTCCAATAGGGGTTCAACCGCCAGATGTTCCGGCGTACCCTGTTCGCGTACGCGCACCAGACCATTATAGAAATCGTCACCGACCCCCAGCATATTGTCGGCAATATGGTAACCGATGATGATGTCGCGGCTGCGCCCGATGACCGCTTCGGCAGCCGGATTGCAGTCGGTCACAACATCTTCACGGTTGATGGTAATCACACCGCTGACAATTGACGAAAAGATGCTGGTCAGCAAATCGCGTGATTCGGTCATCTCGGTGACCTGTGCCTGCAAGGCTTCGTACAAGCGGGCATTCTCGATGGCGACGGCTGCCTGACTGGCGAAGGCGCGTATCAGGTTGAGGTCGCTGGCTTTGAAGAGGCCGTCTACGATGCGGTTATCGCAGTAGACCACGCCGATCACGGTATCGTGGACTTTCAGGGGTACGGCTAGAATACTGCGGAGTTGGAAACCGATGACGCTCTGGTGGCCTTGAAAGCGGTTGTCCTTGCTGGCGTTTTCGGTGATGACACCTTCGCCTGTCACCAACACCTCGTTGATGATCGAACTGCTGACGACCAGATCACCCTGTTCAAGCTGCTCGCGGTCGATGCCGCGCCGTACCGGATATTCCATCGCGCCGCTGTAGGTGTTGACGAGTGCGATATAACCGCGTTCCGCGCCGGTAATCCGCACGACGGTATCCATCACTTCGTTCAAAACCTGACTGGTATCCAGCGACGAGTTGACGATGGAAGCGGTCGTCACCAATTCACGCAGCTGCTTGAGTTCCGTCAGCACATTGGTGATATTCATGTTGAGCTTGTCGATGCCCGTTTTGAGCTGCTTGAGCGTATCCATCGAATTGGGCGGCAGGCTCATACCGCGCTGGCGTAGAATATCCCGCTGGTTACGCAGCATCTCCAGGGTATCGTTCGCCCGTTGGGCAAGCTGCCGGATTTGCTCCTGCGCCGTGTTGCGATAGGCTTGCAGTCGGGCGGTTTCTTCAGTCTGAAAATCGGTCATCTCGAAAGCACCTCGTAAACAGTCGTCACCTGTTGGCGACCTTTCGCTTTGATCGGTTCCTGCCCACCGAATACCACATCATCGGGGTATTTGCCTAATGCCCGGTAGATGTAGCCACAGCAGGCTTCGCTTACTAATATTTGCCCCGGTTTGGCGTTTTCCAGCAGCCGGTGGGAGAGGTTAATGGTATCACCCAGGGCTGTGAAATCGCGGCGGCTGATGCTGCCCACATTGCCGGTCGTCGCCACACCGCTGTGGATGCCGATGCGGAAGTAATGGGGCTGCGGATTGATGCCCTGCCACTCGTAGAGTTTGATGAAGGCGTCGCGCATCAAAAGTGCGGCTTCCAGCGCTTGATAGGCATGGTCTTCCATCGGATTCAACTGGGTGTTGTAGAGTGCCATGATCTCGGTACCCATGTACTTATCAATGACACCGTTGCTGTTGTTGATGCAAGCCGTTGCCACATCATGGTATTCGTTCAGGAGCGCCATCACTTCGCGCGGACGTAAATCCTTGGGAAAGGTCGCCAGCGGTCGCACTTCGACGTACATACAGGTCAGGTCGCGCCGTTCACCACCCAGGGCCAGCCCGGAAATCAGTTCGATATTATCGACCATCGCTGGAGGCAAATAACGCCGGATGACCCCTAACTGCGCCTCGCGTTCGCGCTGCCCGGTCACATCGTCCAGCACGACTGCCGCACCCTGAGTCTTACCATCCGCATCCTTGAGCGGGCTGAGTTTGAAGGTGATGATCTTTGAACCGTCGGGACTTTCCAGGGTTTCCTCAAACGACTGCCGTTCATCCTGCTCATGGACAACCCGCAAGTGTGAGGATGTGATTAACGGCACCACATTGGTCAGGGGTAAGCCCAGCACTTTTTCGCGCTGGCAGCCAAGGATGGTGGCAGCGGCATGGTTAATCGTGCGGATGGCATCCACCGAGTCGGTGGTGATCACGCCGCTTTCAATCGAACCAAACACATTTTCGCGGACTTCGTTGAGTTCGATGATGTTGTTCAGGTTGGCTTGTCCCTGCATGAACAAGCGGGCATTTTCGACGGCGACCGCCATCTGGTTGGCAAAGCCTACGAGGATGGACAGCACGCGCCGGTCAAAGACGCCTGCCAGCAGCCGGTTATCAACGTAAACGGCTCCGACGACTTTGTTGCTTTTGTCTTTTAAGGGCACGCACAGCACCGAGCGCAGGGCGATTTGTGCGACGGTGCCACGATCCGCAAAACGTGGATCTTTGTAGGCGTTGTCGGCCAGCAGCGGCTCGCCAGTGGTTAACACTTCATTCAGGATAGTTTTGCTACCTTGAAAGGTGGCGTTGGCTCCTGCATCCAAATCACGCGCGATGCGTAGATGCTGCTCACCGGTTTGTGGATCAATCAGCACGATATAGCCGCGTTCCGCACCTGTCAGCCGGATAACTTCTTCGATGGCGCGGGCAAACACGGTGTCCAAATCACGCGACGAATTGATCAGGGCGGAAGTAGCTGCCAGCGTCCGCAGTTGCAGCAGTTCGGTACTTTCGCCGCCGAGGTTTTTTTGTATGCTGCCCAAATCGCTGTCCATGCCATCGAGGTTGGTCAGCGCACCGGGTGGCAGACTCATCCCGCGCATTTGGAGGAGTTCGGCTTGATTTTTAAGGGCGGTTTTAACCTCGCCGACCATCGCCCGCAGGCGCTGAATGTCATCGAGGGGGACGTCAGGTATGGCAGTGGGTTCGGGCATAGCGCCAGCGACTCCGGTGTACATGGGACAGGAATGTAATTGTAAATTATACACCGCTTCGCCTGCGCTGCATTCATCAACTGCCAATGTCTAGAATTATCAACAATTTGCACTGTAAGTGGGATGGCTGATGTATTGCCTACGATTGTGTGGATGCTCCTCAATAAAACATTGGCGTGTGTTATAGTCTGCGCCTGTGACTTGAAATTTGTTTCTTGCAACAGGAGATTGTTTTGCTCGCTGCCTTGAGTCTTTGCCGCCGCACCGTCAGCCACCTCAACCATCGCGGATATATCTACGTGTGGGCGAATGTTTTCTGGTTTTTGCTGACGATCCCCATTATCACCGCGCCTGCGGCATGGGCAGGACTGGTCAATCTCAGCCGCCAATCTTACCTCAACCGCACCGTCACCCTCGATGATTTTTGGGCAGGCTTCCGCATGAATGTGTGGCGCGGGATGGTCATGGTCGTGCTGAACATTGTGGTGATCGGCCTCAATCTGTTCAACCTCGGCAGTTACGCCAATGCGACTGATTTCACCACACTCACCCTGCGAAGTATGTGGTGGCTGACGCTGGTGATCTGGTTGGTCGTGCAGTTTTATATGTGGCCGCTGTTTTATGAACTCAAAAAACCTACATTATGGGGCGCACTGCGCAATGCCTTCGTCATGGCGATGCTCAATCCGCTGTTTACGATAGTGTTGATGGTCGTGGTCGCGTTATTGGTCGCCGTTAGCACTTTCTTGTTTCCGGTGTGGGCGGTATTGACGGGCAGCGCGTTAGCGGCTTTATCCACCGACGCGGTGCTGGATCGGCTGATTAAGGCTGGCCTGCGTGAACCCTTCGCCCGACCTGAACTGGAATCGTCTGAGGATGACGTCGGCGGCATGAATATCGAGTGAGGTTTATGAATAATCGCATCCCTGAAGCCATTCGCCCGATGCTGCAAGCCTATCTTGACCAACTCAATCAACATCTACCGGATTTTGTTCAAGCAGTTTATTTACACGGCTCGATTGCACTGGGTGCTTTTGATGAGCAGCACAGTGACATTGATACGCTGGTGGTCATCAATCGACGGGCTACTGAGGATGATAGTCAAAAGCTGACCGCGATTCACAAAAGCATCGCCAACCTGTATCCGCGCTGGCTGCTGGAGTGCAGCTATGTTCAAGCGGATGATTTGGGTCAGCCGGAAAGTGCGATCCCACCACATCCGATCTATCACGATAACAAGCTTGATCCCGCCGGACACTTTGATGTCAGTCCGGTGACATGGTGGACGCTCAAAAATAAGGGCATCGCAATAGTCGGCACTGATTTGCAAACACTGCCTTATACTGTCGATTGGGATGCACTGCTGAGTTACATGCATGACAATATGAATACCTATTGGTCGAGCTTTACCACCAATCCCCCGCGTATGATGCGCGTTTTGCCGGATGAGGGTGTGGCGTGGATTGTGCTGGGTGTACTGCGGCAGTATTACAGTTTCCGCGAACACGACATCACTTCGAAAGTCGGTGCGGGTGAGTATGCGCTGAAGCATGTCCCTGCTGAGTGGCATAATCTCATTCGGGACGCGCTCGACATCCGGCAAGGTCGCAAGCCCACGCATTATTCGTCACGGTTAACGCGTGCTTATGCGGTGGTGCGGTTTGTGCGGTATATCATCGGGGTGAGTAACGCGCAAGGATAACGCCGAAAATATTACGCAGACAACATGTTATAATGTCTATCTGGAAAGGAGTGAATGCCATGACTGATTTGGTCCTTCATATAACCAATGAACAGCTACAACATATTGAAGAAGTAGCACGCCAGCGCGGATATAAAGCGCCTGACGATTATTTGCTGGCTCTGGTTGCTGCTGATGAAAAAAATCGACTTCTAACTGATTTGCGCCAAAGTATTCACGAGGCGATGACTGGTGATACGATTCCGGCTTCAAAGTTGTTGGAAGCCCTCGAAGATGAATAGCTGCGCGTGAATACTTATCCTTAAAGACGCAGAATTTCTGAGCTCTTTAATTCACACCCTTTAACCACCAAATCACACTGACCGCCAGCCAACCGACGACCGTCAAAATCACGCCGATAATCAGCGATAGTGGACGATAGGTGAAGGTCACCGTATGCGCTCCGGCAGGGACGCACACCGCTCGTAAAGCCGTGAATGCCCGTGTAATCGGCACAGATTGACCGTCCACTGCTGCCTGCCAACCAGGATAATATTGGTCGCTTAGCACCAGTACACCACCCGCGCCTTCGGTTTGAATGGTGAGGTTCGTCGGATGAAAATCGCTAATAGTGGCTGTTCCACCGTCGCTGGTGGTCGGGCAATCCATCGGGCTATCGACAATGGCGGTATCACGAACGGCTTCCACATCTTTGTTAAGGGTGGCGCGTACGGCATCATCATTGGGTTCAACCGTTACCGATTTGGCGATCCATGCGCGTGGGAAAGGATCGGTG
>JBGAHG010000023.1:0-122029 GCA_044226325.1 Aggregatilineales bacterium | reverse complement strand
TGGGGCAAGCTGTAGTCTCGAAACTGTTCTTCAGTTACACTTTCGGGGATGGTACTCATGATTGCATACTCTTTGGTCGGAGTTTTTCTCAATCATGGGCTACCATCCTTTTTTTCTCAATATGTCTGAATCAGTTCATTATAAAATGGTTGCAGCTTAAACGCGAGTTAGGTATACGAGATACCCTCGTTCTTTTGGCGTTGGTGGGAATAGTAAATATAGCCGCGGTACGAGAAAAACATGGTTGGGCAGCGAAATTTCTAGGGGCCGTGAATGCGGTACTAGAATCAGTTTCTTACAACACCCGTGTTGCCTCGCTTGTGGATCTCTTAAATAGGACCGTTGGGTCGTGCGTACTCAACTCAATGAGGAGTTTTCTAGTGCCACGTGGACATCCGGGAGCATGCTGCCGCTAGATCAGGCGATCCGTGATGCACTTCGGGATGAACCCGCCTATATAAATGACAGATAAATTGTCCCGGGAGGAAACAAGCCACTCGCTGCTCGAACTGCTCAGCCCTCGCGAGTTCGACATACTATGACTGCTGGGCGCTGGCTTCTCGAATGCCGATACTGCCCAAACATTGTTCATTTCAGTTACTACCGTCAAAGTGCATACGCGCAGCATTTACGCCAATATCAATAATCGGACGTGGGCCATCCTCCAAGCAGAGAAACTCAATCTGCTTTAGTACCTCTACCACCTGAATACTATCCCTTCGGATACAAAATACGCCTTTGGAACGATCACCGAGTCACCGATTGAAGGCTATTATAGTTTTGCGGTATCCTCACCGTGATATCTATGGAGCAATATTATGCGTAAACTGATTGTCAGTAATCTTGTTACTATCGACGGTTATTATGAAGGGAAAGATCGAAATCTCAACGCACTATTTGACTATTTCCATGAAGATTATGCTGGTGACGAAAACTTCGATTACTATAATGCTGAACGAATGCGTGGAGCTGATACGCTTCTGTTCAGTGGTCGCACATCATTTTTAGGAAACAAGGATTATTGGACAGGTGTTCCAAATGACCCTAACTCCTCTGTCATTCGACGTGAGATGGCAGAAATTCAGAAGAACATAGAAAAAGTGGTTGTGTCGGATAAACTTACCACGGAAGATTTGGCACCCTGGCAGAATACAACATGTATTGTCAAAGTGGCGGATGCTCACGCGGAAGTTGCCGCCCTCAAACAGCAACCCGGTAGGGACATTTTTATGTTTATGGGCCGCATCCTCTGGAACGATTTGCTCGTTCAGGGTTTGATTGACGAACTTCACCTCACTATTTTTCCGCTGATCGCTGGTGAGGGTACGCCGCTGTTCGATGGTCGCCCACCGGTGTCACTCAAACTTCTTAGCTCACGCACATGGCAAGGTTCCGGCAACATCCTCGCCTGTTATAGAGTGGATCGCAGGAAATCGTAGTTCAAATCCTGAACAGCTGACTTAAAATCAGCTGTTCAGGTTATTTTAACTTTGAGGTGATTTTTTCAATTACCGGCTCATCTACTTATGAGCATAAACCTCAAATAAACTGTTGCCTAGCTTACCAAGTGTTGACGATATGCTCAGCGGTGCGCCAAGCGAGCGCCATGATTGTCAATACGGGGTTAAAACCCCCATTGGTCACATGTACCGAGCCGTCGGCAACAAACAGATTATCGTGATGATGAACTTTACTCCAACGATCAACAACTGAACTTTGAGGATCATCCCCCATGCGGCAGGTACCCGCCTGGTGCTGTCCACCCGAAAGAGTCAATTCAGGTTCAGCGCTCCAGATTTTGACCGCACCTGATGCTTGCAGCCATTCCTTAGCTCGTTCGCGCATGAACCGGGCTGTGTGGAGGGTTTCGGGGTGTGTCGCGCCAGAGAAATGCGCTACAGGGATCCCATATCGATCTTTGACTTGTGTGTCCAAGGTGACGCGCCCATCTGGACTGGGAATCTCCTGAACGGGACCGCGAATATCGCTGACGCGGCGGTAATTGTCGCGCATGAATTGTTTGTTGGCATGACCCCATTTGGGAACATCGGGTGGCAGGCTGCGTTTCCAAAAGATGATGGGCAGTACAATATCATCATCTGCTAACATGCCGCCGCCTACAATACCGTCATTACCGTGGTTAAACTGGCAGGTCGCAATAGCTGCGCCCGGTCCAAACCCATCATAAAGGTCATGTTCGAACAACCCGATTCCACCGGGATAGTAATGACCCTGCAAATGCCGCCCCACCTGATCGCTGTTGTTGCCAATGCCGTTCGGTTCTTGTTGCGTAGCCGAGTTAAGCAGCAGTCGCGCGGTTTCGACTGCGCCACCGCTTAACACTACTACCGATGCCGTGAAGTTCTGCACGTTGCCCGCTGTATCAATGGTGCTGACACCGGTCACATGCCCACCGTTATCGACCATCAAGCGACTCGCCATCACCCCCGTCAGTAAAGTGCAGTTTCCACTGTTGAGCGAACGCTCAATCATAGTATTGTGTGTACCGTTCTTGGCTTCGACCGGACAGGCAAACCCGACGCAGTGCTGGCAGTGAATACAGGCTGGCCGACCGTTATAGGGAACTGAGTTTATCAAACGGGGGAGGGGGATATCCTGCCAGCCCAGACGCTGCAAACCCTCACGAAATATAGTTGACTTACGTGACAGCGTGAGCGGCGGCATCGGATAGGGCTTATCATAGGCCGGTAAGTGTGTCATATGCTGATGGTCACCGCATACTCCGATATTCCATTCTGCTTGCTCGTAATAGGGCATTAGCTCATCGTAACTGATGGGCCAGTCCGCCAGCGAACTGTCTTCGGGCACACCGTAAATACTTGCCATCCGGAAGTCTTGTGGCATGAAACGCCACGCTTGTCCGGCGTAGACGCGCGTTCCACTGCCCACTGCCGCCGCGTTATTGTGATAGTCACCCTCGTGTGGACGGATGAGTCGACCATCTTCGCTCGTGCGCGGATTACCTTCAATGTCTGGTCCGGCATTGTGTCCATACTGCGACAAGCGCTGATTGCGTAAATGATCGCGTCCCACATCATTGAAGCGTAGACTTGATCCACGTTCCAAGAGTAGGACTTTTTTGCCCGCCTCGGCCAATAATCCGGCAGCAATACCGCCACCTGCACCTGAACCGATCACGATGGCATCGTAACTCGTCTTCTTTGTTGGTTGATTGCTCATGCTGTTACCTCAAAGCCAATCATTTTCCAGGCGACTCGATCACGATTACCGTGATTGTCCGGATCACTGTAGAAGCCCTCCATGCAGTGTTCGACCAGCATAGTGAAAAATGTCGCTGGATCGATAGGCCAAGATGTTTGAACGCGCCCTGTTTCAATTTTCGCCATGACCGCTTCCTGTGCCTGTCGGTCAAGTTCCGCAAGGTGTTTGCCTGTCACTGTTACTGCTTCTATATCCAGCGCGAGTAGACCTTGTTGATATGTGACAACCACAGCCTTGAGATCACCCTCAAACTGATGCAAGAGATAATCGCCAACGCCGACTTCCCACCCACCGGGATCTGTATCGGCAGGAATAATGATGTTGACGACAGTTTCCAAAACGGCTAGCTGCTGCTGGTTAAGCATAATCTCTAAAATCCTTTTATAAGTTTAGCCATTCGATGTTTGCCGGAGTGAGGCTCTTATTGAACGCACAAGTATAATTAATTAATCTTCATAATAAGTCTATCAGATAGTCACAATAGTTGATATTTTATTCGGTTTTTAATCCCGATCGTGATATTGCAGGCGTGATATAATTCGTGAAAATCTGACACTATATTTCAATCTGATGTCAATGATACAAGCCCAACGACAACACAAAATTTTACAAGAAATTATTCAAAGCGGTTTTGGTAATATTGCTGAATTGAGCAAGAAATTCAGCATTTCTGAGATGACCATTCGGCGCGATTTACGCACTCTGGAAAGTGAGGGTTATGTCCGCTGTACGCGGGGTGGGGCGATTATTGTCCAATCATCTCAAGAAGTTGAACCGCTGTACAAAGCCAAAGAACAGGCACACATCGACCAGAAGCGGAATATCGCTCGCTACGCTGTTGAACATTTTGTCAGTGATCATGATGTGATTGCTTTAGAAGCTGGAACGACTGTCGGGGCTATGGTTGAGTTTTTTGCAGATAAACAACATCTGACAGTTGTTACAAATGGATTGCGAACAACAAATTTGCTTCAGCAACTCCCTAATATTACAACCATTTGCACCGGTGGTATTTTGCGAAGCCCATCATCTACTTTTGTTGGACCAGTGGCTGAAGAGTTTTTCCGAGAATTGTACGTCAATAAACTATTCCTTTCCGGACAAGGTTTCACTTTGAATACCGGTGTGACTGACCCTCAAATGATCGATACACAAGTTAAAAAGGCCATGATTGCAGCCGCAAGCCAAGTCGTAGTAATGCTGGATTCAAGCAAGTTTGGCGTGAAATCCATGACACCCGTGATTGGAACAAGGGACATCCAATATCTTATTACAGACGTGGATGCGCCTGCTGATGTTATGAACGAACTTCGAACTGTAGGCGTCGAAGTTCATATTGTCAATCACTAACAAAAACGAACTCAGGTTGCATCACGAAAAAAGAGATCGCTCGCGCCAAGCAATGGTGCCCATCCTCCCAATTCACCGATAAGAAGCGGTTTAGAAATAAACTGTCCGACACCCTGTTCGAAGCAGTCGAATGTCGCCGCAATACCGCCTAAAAACAAAACGGCGTCTGCCTCAAATGAGGTCACAAAGGTCTGTAAGAAACGTCCAAGTTCGTTTCCAAATGCTTCGAATACATTTTGACATCGGGTGTCGCCGAGACGTGCTTGCTGTGCGGCGGTTGGCAACGTAAACGCCGATAGACCCGCTGTCTCTAAACGTGCCTGCATTCCCCGCGTGGAAAAAACATCATCGGCACGCACATCGTTTACAGGAAATGAGTACAACCAGCCATTCGGCGGTACTCCAACACGTTTTGTAATGACATAACCCTGATCAATAAATGCAGATCCAAATCCTGTCCCTAATGTCACACCGATTACACGGGTGTAATTGCGTCCAACCCCATAACGTACTTCTCCCACAACCGCTGCCTCTGCGTCATTTCGATAGTGTATGGGTAAATTGGGGAGGTTGAGCCGATCACGCAACAGTTGCCCAATATCTAATCCATAAAGCGCATTGTATTTCTCCAAACCCTGTATGTATGATATGCCGATCTGGTAATCAAATGGGCCGGGAAAACTGAAGGCTAAACCACGCATCGACGAGGCGCTTGGGTGTGCAGCATTAATTGCCTCAATGATGGTGTTGATAATGGTTGCAAGATCCCCATTGCTATCAATGGGGATTGTCACTAACGAGCCGGATGGCTTTCCTGCTTCCGCAGTCGCCCCTGCTTTGAGCGAACTCCCACCCACGTCGATACAGACGATATGTTCACTGCTCATTGCTATTGCACATTCAACCGAATTACACATGTTCGACGTGCTTCAATATCGACCGCTACCGCCCCATTGGTAACGCTTAAGAGGCTTGTGGGCTGGCCAAATAAATCGCATACAGCCGCCTCTTTAATTTGCAAAAGTTGCGAACCGATTACAGCTTGTTGTATGTTATCAGATGCATTGAGCAATCGGGCGAGTATAGCTCCATCTTTGCTGGAAAGAACATGCAGGGTTAAAACGGGTGGTCGAGGAAGTTCGAGCAAGCTCGTCGTGCGCGGCAGAGATGCATCTGTGCGAGGCCGTTCATAGCGTGACTGAGCGATAATGGGTATACACTGTTCCATACCAAAACGGTGTGCCTCCTGCTCGTTAAATGGCCCATTGTGTGGGAGGACGATGTAACGGGAAGTGACTTTTCCTGGCTGGTGAGCGCGAAAGTTTGTTTCCCAGTAGTTGTTTGTAACCCAACCTAAGAACAACCCCTTATCAATCTTGCGCTCCCGCAGATCGCGCCCGTATGTGAAATCACCGAACTGCACCATAGGGCTTTCGGGGCAGGCGATTGTGATTCCCCAATCCGTTCCGGACATATCGACCCAATTTTGTGTTGTGAAGTAATCTTTGCAGGAATTCTTAATTTGGTCTTGCTCGACTTCAACTGGCTGTCCACCGAGATCATAACGAGCGTGAGGCTGCTTAAGGGCAAACGGCATGGAGACATAGGTAGCTTCTGGCAGTGGATTTAAGCTCATTGACCAGTTGGATTCAAATTGTACCCATGGCAAATTGTCGGGCAAGAAGACTCGCAGTGTGACCGGGGAGGCTAGTGCCGGCACCGTTACCGTTTGCGTCACCTGCCAGCCAACAGGAAGATGGGCGACTACATGTTCTGTAACTGCGTTGGCGCTCCAGCGTTCAGCTACCCAATCTGTCTGCCATCCCGCACGTTCAACATCTAAATCGAATCGTCTATAAAACGTCCAGCGTGGGCTTTCGGGATGGGGCTGTGCGGGATGCTCATATACGATGTTGCCAAATGGTAACGTACTTTCCACGTCGATCAGCTCACGTTTAAGCCGTTTGTCGTACCAGCTTTTGAGACCCCCGCGTGCTTTGTCAAAAGTGAGGCGGTGATATGCATTTTCAATGACCTCTGTATTAGATGTCTCTAAATCTTTTGCCTCTTGAACCATTTGATCTCGCTGGATGATTGTATAGCCATGTGCCGGAACTTCCATATCTGGCACCCACCATTTTGTTGAAGCTGCCAAGCGATCTTGATGATGACGGCTGGAAGATGCATCGTCTCGCGTTCCACGTAGTTTTTCTTCCGCGATCATGCCAGATATAGGATGGGTGATAGGTCGTGCCCAAGGCAGCGGGTTATAAACTACCAGCGCATCTGCTTCGTTTGCAGGGATATATTGGGCAAGTTCAGCCAGTCCGTCACGCTGCATCATCAGGCTTAGGCTGCGCGCGTTATAAGCCTGTATACCCTTGTGATACCACTGTGTAGCCGTATCCTCGTTATTCGCATCTGTTACGGCGATGTCCGCTCCCCATGTGTGTTCGTCATACATTGCTAGCGCGTGCCAAGCGTCTTTTCGGGCCTGAGGCACCGTGGAAAGGCGAACCTCTTGGGCGGATGTTTTTGGCAGTATGTCCACGACACTCATCAGCGCATCCGCGGTCAACAGACGCGAACGACTTGCGCGATTAATTGTCGTTTCGCGGGCGCTGCTGCTGCCGCCATAATTCCAAAAGTCTGTCCAATCGCCACGCACAGTATCCAAGTTTTCGGTAAAGGGTGCGACCGCAGACCACCAATCTTGCATTATCGCCAGTCGAACGCGCGGCAAAAGTCCTTTCGCGTTCCATGCACGGACAAATTTAGGAAGTTCGTGGTAAGCGCCACTGTTATCACCAAACGGGTGCGTTAGTTGGATATTAATAATTGGCAGCGGCCAGTTGACATCCTTTAAGCGTTGGTTCACGAAAGGTAGCCCGACATTTTCCCAGGCTGCCAAATCCTCGCCTATCTTTAGCCAATTTCCCATTAGATAATGCCAACCATTTAGTGTGTTTAGTGTTCTGCCACTGGGAGCCAGCCATTTAAAGACATTCGGACGGTTCAACGGCGCGCCACCAGAGTGTTCATTAATCGCCATACTGAACCCATTAATTCCTGCATCGAGCAGTACATCAGGCAGTATCCACGTATGACCATTCACATCACAGTTCATTGCACTTTTGATGGTGAAATCATATGTAGTACGCAGTTCATGAATCGGCTGCATGAGTTCAATTAACTCGGCAGTGTCGGCAAGCGGAGTCATATTGGCATACATGCCTACGACCTCTATCCGTTTAGCTTTTTCCAGCCGTACAAAGCGCTCGATTTGCTTGTCGCTACTATGTTTCAGCCAATACAGCAGTGGTGCAATTGTTTCGACGTTCCAGCGAAAAGCATGATCAAGTGAATGGTCAGGATATTGCTCACACAGATCAATTGCGTCATCAATGAAACGGCGTTCCATCTCCCACAGAATTGGTTGGTCGTAGGTATAGCCGATGTCCGTATGAGAATGGTGAATAAGGTAAATTGTCTCGAGGGGCGGCATCACAAACTCCAGTCAGATTTAAGAAATGCTTTAATCACTTTTGCAGGTTCACTACCAAGATTGCGTAATATGTAGTGCTTGGCAGCTGCGGGAATCATGAACGTTTCGGCATAACAGAACGACGTGGTTTTGCCATTCGCAGTAATAAGTTCGATTTGTTCCCCTTCGACGACACACAGGACATGACAAGATTCGTTTAACTCGACAGCGATTTCCTGCTCGAAATCGAGACGATGTACATCATAGAAATGGTCGCGATGTGTAGGGTAGTGGATGATTTGCCAATCTTTACCCTGTTGTAAAAGGGTAGGATGCGAAAGCAGTTCCTGATATACACGATCACCTTTATAGTCGTAGCGAAGATTATCGAATGCGCGTCGGAAATTGAGCGGACGCGCACGTCCATCTAATCCAAGACGTAACCAGTCGTACATTTTGAAGGTGAAAATGTAAGGCGTAGCACTGATTTCAAGAATAACATTGCCAGCGCCCGAGGCATGAATCGTCCCGTTGGGGATCAGAAATAAATCGTGTTTGCTTGCAGCGTGGCTTAAGACAAAACTTTCGACATCCAGTTTTATATTGTGTGCGAAACTTGCTTCTATGGTTTGTTCAAATAGTGTTTGATCAATATCTTCTTGGAAACCAAGATACACACGCGCGTTTGGAACTGTTTCGAAAATGTAGTAGGTTTCATCCTGAGTAAAGGATTCGCCGAAATGCTGGCGAATATAATCGGGACGAGGGTGACATTGCAGCGAGAGATTGCCACCTTCGATTGTATCCAGGTAATCGAACCGGATTGGAAAACTTGTGCCGAAGCGCTTGGCATGTTCTAAGCCTAGAATTTCGTTGGCGTGTGTCGCCATTAACCAATCAAATGACGCTTCCAGCAAGAAATCATCGCTCCCAAACACAATGCCATTTTCCGGTGAAATCAATTCAAACGACCATGCGTAATTGACCTCATCCTGCGGCAAGCCGGGAATGAATTGTTTTAGCCACTGCCCTCCCCAAACACCGGCTTCAAACCAAGGACGAGGGCGCACAAAACTATGAGCTATTTCGTGTAGAGCTGTGCGAAAATTGACACCACTCATAAGACGTGGTGAGTCAGTCGTTTGCCCGTCTACAATGAGGTCAATGCGCTCAATTAAATCTGCCTGATGCTGCCTAAGCGCAACCCAATCAATAAAATAGCAGCGTTTATAGGCAGATTTAGCATCAAAGGCTGTCGTTGTTGCTAGGGTCGTAATCATGCCTGCACGGGCGCGAAATTGAATTTCGTTTTTGGGCAAATCAATATAAATGAGCCGTGCATCCCAGCCTACCAGCGCGGCGCCGCAACCATATAAAATGGTAAGTTGTGCTTGCAAGTCGGGCTTAAGTTCACTTAACAATTTAAGATTAAAGAAATTTCGCAATTGCCCCGTAAATCGTGTGCCAAACAGCGGATCATCCCCTTTGAGAAATGGCGAAATCAACTGGTTGATTTCGGATTGTGGACGCAAGACAGCGTCTATAGACAGCCAGGATGCCTGAATGCCTAATTCAAATAAAGATTCATCAAGCTGAATACGAAATTGATCCCAAAATACACCTGCGTATCCATCGATGACAATAACTTTTTGTGAGGCGATATATTCGGCAAGATGATTATAGCCGATGCGAATCTGTCCATCTGGTAATGGAAAAGAAGGGTACAAATCATAATTGCTTGTTACGCCGGAATGTTGAAGCGGCAAAAGATCTTGCGATGTTTTTCTTTGATTAGATAGTGTCACTGTAATTTACTTTTGATTGTCGCCCGATGAGAAACTTCATAGCCTCGATTACAATAGATTATGCTACATATTGTGAAAAGTGCAATAATTTTGGAATATTTAGTGAAACTATGTGATAAATTGTGAATTTGTCCTTGATAACTGATTTGAAAAACATCCTAATAGCCAGAGAAAATAATTAGTCGCAAACGAAATGTAGCCGAAATAGAGAATTTTTTGAATTTACAGTGTGTGTATTTATAATGTGTCCATATCTAGACCAATAATAGCAACTAAACTTTTTATCCCTTTACCTCGTCCAAAGGACGTTCCCCGTCCTCGTCTGATCGAGGGACTGACCGGAAAATTGACGCTTATCTCTGCACCTACTGGTTTTGGTAAAACCAGCTTTGTTAGCGAATGGATTGCCTCATGCAACCGACCAACCGCCCGGTTATCAATTGGCGAAAGCGATAATGACCTCAACCGCTTTCTGACTTACTTCGTGGTTGCTTTGCAGACGATTGCAGCACATGTTGAAGGCGGACTGCGAGAACTCCAATCCCTTCGGCCACCACCGATTGAATCGATTCTGACATCGCTACTTAATGAAATGACCACTATTTCGGATAATTTCATCCTCGTCCTTGATGATTATCACGTTCTTGATGCCAAACCAGTTGGCGATACGCTTACCTTTCTGCTCCATCATCTCCCACCTCAGATGTATGTGGTCATCATCACTCGTGAGGATCCACAGTTACCCATAGCCCGTTTACGAGCACGAGGGCAAGTAACTGAACTGCGTATTGCATGATTGCGATTTACTCCATTTGAAGCTGCATGATTTCTTAACCAGATGATGAGTCTAAAACTCTCAGCGGAAGATCTCGCTGTCTTGGAAGCTCGCACTGAAGGTGATTGGAACAGCGTCATCCAAAGCCTGCTGCACTGCGAAGAACTGGGTGATCAGGCGGCGTTACCGGATTGGCGCTCTCGCTTATGCCGTACACAAGCGCGTTTCAAGCAGACCCAGGGTGACTTAGAAGGTGCGCTCGACCTGATCGACGAGGCGGAACGCTACTATCGCAGAACCCCTGTACCCGACGTACGTCCGCTTGCCGCATAAAAGATATGAGTGGGTTGCACGGGGCAGGTTGAGTGAGGCACTGCGTTGGATACAGGAAATGGGATTGTCTGTGCATGATGAACTTAGTTATTTGCGTGAGTTTGAACACCTCACGCTCACAAGAGTGTTCATTTCTGAATATATACGCGACCGTATTGACAGCACCATTCAAGATGCTATCAAGCTGCTGGACCGCCTCCTTCATGCCGCCGAAGATGTGGGAAGAATGGGCAGTATGATCGAGATTGCGGTGTTGCAGTCGTTTGCTCATAAGTTGCGGGTGGCCTTGCATCGGCGTTGGTTGCACTGGAACATGCCCTCAGATTGGCTGAGCCAGAAGGGCATATCCGTATCTTTGTTGATGAAGGGTTGGCGGCGATGGCTCAACTATTATCCGAAGCATTTGATCATGGGATAATGTCGGACGATACGGGAAAGCTACTATCTGTCTTTGAATCTCAAGAGAACAGGAACGTAGATGCGTCCGCACTCCTAAATGTTCTCACCTCGCAGACCCTGATAGACCCCTTGAGCCAACTCGCGTTAGAAATTCTTCAACTTATTGCCCAAGGACTTTCGAATCATGGAATTGGCGAGCGGCTTTTCCTTGCCTTGAGTACAGCTAAAGGTCACAATCAAAAAATTTCGACAAACTTCAAGTCCAGTGGCGCACTGAAGCTGTCGCACGTGCCCATGAATTGGGTCTCTTGTAGCTGAAAGGTGGGTTTACTCACAATCCGTTCTTAAAGCCAACCCCTTAAACTGCTATCCACTCAGCAACCCCAAAACAATACCTCCTAACAATACTTAAGTAGCTATACGGTAGTACTGTATTGCAGATATGCTCCTTATACATTGAGCAATCGGCACAGACGATTAGATCGACCACAAAGGTACAAAGTAATGACAAACGAACTTAACTCAAAGACTCGTCTAGATGAACCAGTAGCCTATCAAATCAGGATCAAAGGCCATCTTGGTACTCAATGGACAGACTGGTTTGAGGGTATGAGTATCACCCTGGAAGACAGCGGCGATACCCTGTTATCCGGTTTTGTGATTGATCAAACCGCGCTACACAGATTGCTAAGGAAAGTGCGTGATTTAGGAATGCTGCTGGTGTCGGTCAATCGTATGTAGCCTTATCAGGCAGATGTGTTAGGTATCAATGAAACTCGTCAAAATCGTTTAGAAAAGGAATATGAAAATGAAAGCAATTGTCGGCACAAAATACGGATCGCCGGATATTCTTCAACTCAAAGAAGTAGCAAAGCCTACTCCTAAAGATAATGAAGTACTGATAAAAGTTCAGGCAGTATCCGTAAATGCGGCGGACTTACATCTCCTAAATGGTGAACCATTCGTGATGCGCCTGATGGGCTTTGGATTACTTAAGCCCAAAAACACGATACTTGGCTCTGCTATCGGAGGACATGTTGAAACAGTCGGTAGTAATGTCAAGCAGTTCAAGCCCGGTGATGAAGTGTTTGGAGACTTATCTGAGTCCGGTTGGGGTGGTTTTGCTGAATATGTATGTGCCAGCGAAGAGGCTTTGGTGTTGAAACCGGGCCGATTGTCATTCGAGGAAGCAGCAGCCGTGCCGTTGGCGGCAGTGACGGCCCTACAGGCACTACATAAGGGCAACATACAAGCTGGGCAAAAAGTGTTGATTTATGGCGCATCCGGTGGGGTGGGTACATTTGCAGTGCAGCTTGCTAAATATTTTGGGGCTGAAGTTACTGCCGTATGCAGCACGGGGAATGTGGATGTGGTGCGCTCGATTGGCGCAGATTTTATCATTGATTACACAAAGCAAGATTTTACCAAAAACGGGCAGCACTACGATCTGATTATTGCTGCTAACGGCGATCGCTGGATTTTAGATTACACACATGCCTTGAGCCCCAACGGAACATATGTCATGAGTGGCGGATCTGGCAAGCAACTGTTCCAGGCCATGCTCCTCGGGCCTTGGATATCTAGGACGCAGAACAAGAAAATAGATAACCTGATGGCGAAACCAAACAATCAGGATTTGGTATTTCTGAAAGGATTGCTTGAATCTGGTAAAGTCGTACCTGTAATCGATAGATGTTACTCGCTCAGTCAGGGGATTGAAGCGATTCGGTATCTTGCCGAAGGACACCCTAAAGGCAAAGTAGTGATCACTATCGAATAATCCGGCAAAATCTAAAATCAATGGCACGAGTATCAGCAGTTTCAAAGGAACAATAAGAGAGGAAACGATGATAAACACAACGATGCAAGATAAAATCTGCCTGATTACAGGTGGCACAAATGGGATAGGGAAAAGTACAGCTCAGGCTCTTGCTGAAATGGGCGCAACGGTTGTGATTGTAGGCCGCAACGCCTCTAAGGCTGCTCAGGTTGTCCAAGAAATCCGTACTTTGACTGGAAGTAAAAATGTAGCCTACTTATTGGCTGATTTATCGTCACAGAGGGATGTTCGGCGCTTAGCAGAGGAGTTCAAAAGCAAATATCAATATCTTCATGTCTTGATCAATAATGCGGGAGCTGCCAATCTGCAACGCCAACTCAGTGTCGATAGTATTGAAATGACATTTGCGCTCAATCATCTGGCCCCTTTCTTGCTGACGAATTTGTTGCTGGATACCATCAAAGCCAGCTCTATGGCCCGTATCATAAATGTGTCGTCTGATGCACATGCCTTCGGTAAAATCGAGTTCGATAACCTTCAAGGCGAACGTGCATATGGGTTCAAGACCTATGGGAATTCGAAACTAGCGAATATTCTGTTTACGATTGAACTTGCCCACCGTTTAGTAGGAACGGGCGTAACCGTCAATGCGCTGCATCCGGGTCTTGTGGCAACGGGTTTCGGGAAGAATACCGGCGGCGTTATCGCTTCTCTCTTTGGCATAATTGCACCACTTGTGGCGCTTTCACCTGCGAAAGGCGCAGAAACGTCGATCTTTCTGGCCTCTTCCGCCTCTGTGGATGACATTACGGGAAAATATTTCTACAAATCGCGTATGATCCCGCCAGCGGCACAAGCCACTGACATTGCGGTTGCCCGGAAATTATGGGACGTAAGTGCCGAAATGGTTCATTTAGCGGAGGGCTTGCCGCTAGTCATATAATCCCTTCCTTAGCCGGTTGGCGCGATTTGTGTGGCTTGTAATTGTGCTTTGAGAGCCAGCTCCGATGCCAAAAATGTATGTGCCTGAGTCATGGATGTCTCAGTGCGGTTCAAAATGTCATTGGCGAACTGACTGCTGAAGGGCATAGCGACATCGTTGCAGGGGATATATTGAACGCCTTTGTGATCGATGATGAACAGATGATTTTCACCATCACGTCCTGCAATGTCACAATTCTTACGGATTTCGATAGTGCCGTCCGTTCCCACAATGAACAACCGTCCGTCACCCCATGTGTTGAGGCCTTTGGGTGTGAACCAATCGACCCGGATAAATCCTGTAGCCTGCGAACTTCGTAAGAGGATGTCGCCATAATCTTCCATGTCTGGATACTGCGGATGATGAAAGTTCGCGACTTGGGAGGCCACAATTTCGGCCTGAGTGCTTCCGGTGAAAAATAAAAACTGTTCAACTTGATGGCTAGCGATGTCATTGATAATGCCGCCGAAAAAGTGCTTGTGGAAAAACCAATCAGGGCGCCCTTGCTGGGAATAACCGAACATACGATGTGGGCCGAAACCGGTAGTCTGAATCACACGACCAATCGCCCCTGCCCGGACGAGTTCACCTGCCTTGACTGTTGCGCGTTGGGCGAAATGCTCACTGAAAAAGACCGAATAAATGCGATTGGTTTCGGCCTGCACACGGCGGACTTCTGTCAATTGTTCCAATGTGGTGAAACCGGGTTTATCTACCAGATAATCTTTGCCATGCTGCATCACACGGATGCCAAGTGGGGCGCGGTCAACCGGAATCGAAGCACTCGTGATGACTTGAATACTTTCATCATTCAGAATTTCGTCCTCTGAACGAGCAATTTTCGCTCCAGGATACTTCCCTAAAAACTCTTGAAGCAGGTCTTGTTCTTCCGCATAGACCCAAATAAGTTCCATTCCTGCTTCCAATAAACAATTCACTTGCCCATATATGTGACCATGATTCAGGCCAATGGCTGCAAAACGAATGCTCATAATTTTGGTAAAAACTCCATATCGCCGTTAATTGAATAATAAAAAGGATCGTTTGCTGTGATCGACCCACGGTTGACTGTTTCGCCCGTAAAAGCCGACTTGTAGAGACTAGCATTGAACTCCAAAATGCGCCGCGCCTCTGCGCCACTGACGAGCGGACGTTGTCCTTTGTCCATGCTGTCCAATAGTTCGGTCAATTGCTCGGCATGGGAACCGATAGTGTCCTGTTCAATTGTTTGCCAACGCGTCAAGTCTGTCTCGTATGGCGAGCCGTCAAACGTGCTGAATCGCCAATTTTCATTGTTATAACGATAGAGCGCCGTACATTCTACCGTTGCCCGTTGAAAATCGAGGCGCAAGTAAGTTTCTTGTCGGGGTGAAACTGTGCTGGTGTTAATTGTACCCATCGCGTTGTTTTCGAAGCGAACATTTGACATCGCGACGGTATCAACCTCAATCGGGCGGTCAAGTGATGAGGCAATTGTATGAATATCATGCCAATCGCCGAACAAATACAATAATAAATCAGTCAGATGAATGCCATGTCCGACAGTTGCGCCGCCCGTTTCCGTTGCCCATTTGCCACGCCATGCGACTTGATGATAAGCCAGTGGGCGATACCATAAAGTATTGCAGACGCCAATCAACGGTTGCCCCAATTCGCCTGCCGCCATTAATTGTTTGAGATGTCTGACCGCCGAACCAAAACGCCACTGGAAAACGGTGTTAATGAAATGACCTGTGCGGGCTTCTGCTTCGCTTAGGCGGTCGAATTGATCGAGTGAGGCACACAGTGGTTTTTCGCAATAAACCGATGCACCAGCATCTAAACTCTCTACACATAAATCAAAATGGGTACTGGGTGGCGTGAGAATATGGACAAGATCAGGTTGAATAGTCGCCAGCATATCGGTCGTATGGGTGAACTCGCGCGGAACATGATATTCTTTGCAAAAACTATTGAGTCTGGCCTGGTCTGTATCCACTGCTGCGACGATTTCCACGCGCTCTCCGGCGTGACGTAAGGCATCGATGTGGCTCCTGACAATCGCCCCTGTGCCGATGATCGCGACACGATAGGTTTTCATAACGGGTATCTATCCTTAAGTTTGGGCAAATTCGTTAATAATGATACCGCATTTGCCCTCTGTAAATTCTCGATTAATCTTAAATTTGCTATCTAGCCTTTTCCCCCCTCTATGTTGAATACTTCGCGGGTTGTCGCGTCTGGTTTTATGCTAAACATAACACGCAGTACTTCACAGTTTACCACGAGAAATTTCATTGGACTTGAGCCTGCAATACATGTAGGATTAAATGTTAGGAGTGGTTGGAACATAGCCGAACCCAAACGTTGAAAAATGCTATTGGCTATGCGTCAGAACGTACTAGAAGAAGTTGTGTTTGTTGACAGTTATCACTGGGTTTTTTCGTGGCGCTAATCTTCAACAGCCGAATATCTCAATGTTATAATGGGTTTCCGCCGGAATAGAAATGCCGGGTTTAGGCCATTTTTGTCACTATAGTTTCGAGACATAAAGAGTTCATAGATAGAGATGAATTTTCTCATGATTTGAGGAAGTTACATTCTCTTAGATTTGCTTTTAGTTTACGTTGCAGCGTTAATTTAAGTATGGAGGATTCTCACTAAAATGAGAATTAGCATTCTAGTTTATAACCAATACCGCGTTCGTTATGAATATATGTCGGATTATTAGGATCAGGCTCGATTTTTTGACGCAGATGCCAGATATAGCGACGGATGTAACCGACTTCTTCAGCATATTCTTCACCCCATACCGCTTCCACTAGTTGTTCTTGTGTGAAAATGCGTCCCGGTTGGCGCATCAAAACCTGAAGCAACTTGAACTCGGTTGGTGTGAGTTGAATGGGCTGGTCATTCCTAGTCAGCACATGTCGCGACAGGTCTAATGCTAGCCCACCAATATGAAGAATCTCCGTTTTGGGTTCTTCACCAGCGTTACGTTTGAGAACTGCTCCAATTCGAGCCGCTAATTCTGCGAAGCTAAAAGGCTTTGTAACGTAATCGTCACTGCCAATTTGGAATCCCCTGAGTTTATCCTGTTCTGTGCCTTTTGCTGTCAAAAGAATGACAGGAACTCGCGACATTTCTCGAATACGGTCAAGCGTTTCCCATCCGTCCATATGCGGCATCATCACATCAAGTACAATCAGATCGGGGCGTTTCTCAAAAAGCAGGTGAATTCCTTCACGTCCATCATGTGCATGAGTAACTGAATAACCTTGTTGTTCTAGAAATTTCCCCAGCAAATTATGCAAAGACGCATCATCATCAATGAATAAAATATGTGTCATCAGCCCACTTCCTTGTCCAGTGGCAGCGTGAAATAAAATTCAGAACCTTTTCCTGGAATTCCTTGACTCTCAACCCATAATTTTCCGCCGTGAGCCTCGATCAGCTTTTTTGCAAAATATAGACCTAATCCGTATCCTTGTATGTCGCTACTTACTGTGCCCCGATAAAACTGATTCATTAAATAAGGTTGTTCATTTACTGGAATACCTACGCCAAAATCCTGAACACTTATTTGAGCATGATCTCCACAATTCTTTAATCTTAAAATAATCGGGCTGCCTGCTGGTGAATACTTTATCGCATTGGACAACAAATTGATCAGAATATCCCTGATGCGATCTTCATCAGCAATGACCAGTACAGGTGGGGATGGTAGTTCAAGTTGAAGTGGATGAACTTCATCAAATTTTAGAGACTCTTTCCTAATATGGTCGATTATTGGCCGCAAAAGCATTGGGCCGCAGTTCAGTTGCAGTTGTCCAGAATCGAGTGCTGAGACATCAAGAATACGCTGTACAAGGCGAATCAAGCGATTGACTTCTACCTGTACAATTGTAACCGTTTCGTTGGTTGCTAAAGATCGATTTCCGTTTTGCTCGGTCACGATGATTTCAAGCCCACCCCTAATATTAGTCAATGGGGTTCTCAATTCGTGGGAAACAAGTGATACAAATTCGGATTTCAATTGATCGAGCTGGCGAAGTTCGTTGTTGGCACTTTCAAGCTCCGCTGTTCGGGACTGGATTTTCTGCTCAAGTTCGATATTAAATGCTTCGATGCGCTTCTGTGCCGCTGCTAACAGATCTAGTTTGCGAGCAATCCAAGTTAACACAGCAGCGATGATTGCTGGCCCGATTATTCCGAACAATCCCACTTCTAGTATGAAATCAAAGTATTCAGGACTGTGTTCGCTAATTATATGTTCGTGTGACTCGACTATGAACCCGACAACAAACAGAAGAACCGGCAGAATTAACCTGATCCGGAGGACTTGTGTTGCAAGCTTGTGGTAATGATTGATCGGGGATTGTTCCTTATTCATTGGTGGCATAAAAATACCCCTAACTTCTTAGCTTCTATTCTAATGAAAATACCGATCAAAAGGCGATTTAATACACGATTTTGACACAAATGAGACAATCTTGGGTACAGAAACGGCACATTCCTCTGTTAGGGTGCATATGTGATTTTTTGCATCTCAACAATTTAAGGGGTGTTTCTGATGAAAAGAATATCGTTTAGTCTGCCGTTTTTTCTTATTGCTGTGGTACTAGTTGCATTATTTGCAGCACCGGCTCCTCATGCCACAGTCGCTCAAGACGATCTTACACTCAGTGCCGCACGGGTCGAAGCCGATGCTTCAGATCCATTGGGCGCAGTGTGGGATAATGTCACCGCATTATCAGTCACAATTGAACCTGAAGAAACTGACGCCAGCAAGATGCCTACAGTCGATGGTATCTTTTTTGCGGCTATTCCTGAAGTCAAACTTCAAGCTGCTTACGATGATAAGACCCTCTGGATTCGTGCAGTTTGGGCAGATGACACAATGAATAACAATTTTGGTACCTGGACATACGACGGTACAACATGGACTCAAAGCAAACTGCGTCAAGATCGTATTGCGTTCCTTTTTGATCTCAGTGGAAATGCTCAGTTCAAAGCATTGGGTTGTGGCGGCGCTTGTCACGAAGCGGACAGTTCGGCGGGTGATTATATGGGTTTCCCCCCCGGCAGCACTGACACTTTGGATGGATGGCAGTGGAAAGCCAGCCAAAGTGCTCTCGTTGGATATGCAGATGATCAGTGGTTGGGTGCTTATGTTGATGATAAAGGACCTAAGACTCCGTCTAATGATGCCTCAACTGGTAAAGCATCTGCCGCCAATAAGAACAAAGCTGGTGATGCGCCTGCATTCATATATCCCGAAGGCGCAGTACCCGGTACACCTCTCTTTGCAGACAAAGCAGTCGCTTACGACCCAAGCATGAAGGTTCCTGCTGGTTACACGGTGCCCGGTTACGTCGTTTCTCGCCCGGAAGGCAGCCGTGCCGACGTGAATGCGGTGTCACGTTATGTGACGGATGCCGCTGGACATGGCTGGTGGTATGTAGTTCTCAGCCGTGCCTTTAATACGGGAAATCCCGACGATCATGTTTTCACTTTGAAGAGCAATACCGTTTTTGGTGTCGCCGTCTTCAACAATGCTGACGATAAACAACACGCTACGAATGACAAGGTCACCCTGGTGATCGGCGAATAATCTTTACTCTCCAAATTAACCGGTGACTTCATTTCTAATGTGGTCGCCGGTTTCATTCACATGTATCAGAAATATTTGCGGATAGCGAGAATGAAATGCGGACTATAAGTTTGAACTTGCGTTTACTGACCTTCGTATTTGTATTGTGCCTTAGCCTCATTACTATTTCGTCCAAATCATTGGCACAGGATGAACCGACCGATGTTCCTTTTCCTACTTCCGCTGTAACTGCAACTCCATCTGTCCCTGTTGAAGCGACTTTGGAAGTAACCACCGAAGTAACCGCTGAATCAACCGCAGCTTTGACCATAGATGATGCCTTAGCCACCTCTGCGGCAGCCATATCAGAATCAGACAGCCTGCGAATTGAGAATAAAGCGCTGCAAGAAGCAGCGGCGTCTGCTCAATCCGATAAAGGAGCCACCCTTTATGCGTTGGTCATTGTCGTGATTGGACTGATGTTGGCTTTTGCAGTCTTTTTCGGTTTGCGGCGTAGTGGTTCATAGAGCGAAGCTCGACTATGGATACCTCTGAAGAAATTAGCCAGAACGAACTTTCGCGCCGTGCCTTTATGGATCGATCCATTAAAGCTATCGGAGCATTCATTGGCCTCACACTTGGCATCCCCGCAGCGGGTTACTTGATTTCGCCTGCCTTGAAAACACAGGCCGGACAATCAATCCATCTAGCACGTACCAGCCAGGTAAAAGCAGGAATACCGACACTGTTCACTGTAAGCATTGATAGGACGACTGGGTGGGTTCGTGCAGCCCTTGATCTTGCCTATTTTGTTTACACAGAAGACGGTGTGAATTTTACTGTAATGTCAAACATCTGTACCCACTTGGGCTGCCAGACTCACTGGAATGATGCGGGTGGCTATATTATGTGTCCTTGTCACGACGGGCATTTTGATGTTCACGGGGCAGTTATTTCTGGCCCACCACCTCGTCCGCTCAAACGGGTCAATTTTAAGGTTGATGAAAATAACAATATTTTGGTTCTGGAGGTGTAGTGTGGGACTGACACAATGGATTAATGAACGTACTGGCATCAGTGACGTATATCGTGTTGTCTTGGCTCGAAAGGTTCCCAAAACAGGTTGGGCCTATACCTTGGGCAGCGCAACATTATTTGTTGCAGCTAATCAGATTATTACTGGTATTCTCCTGTCTATTTACTACGTCCCCACCCCTGATCATGCATGGGGGAGTGTCAATTATATCCAGAATGAGGTTCTGTTCGGTTGGCTAATTCGTGGGCTCCATCATTATGGTGCTAGTTTGATGGTTATTCTTGTTGGCTTACATATGATTCGCGTTGTTGTTTATGGTGCTTATAAATATCCGCGCGAAATTACATGGACGACTGGTGTAATACTTCTCATCATTACTATGGCATTTGGCTTCACAGGCTATTTGTTGCCGTGGGATCAAAAAGCATATTGGGCAACTACTGTTGGCACCCAGTTTGCTAGAACTACACCGATCATTGGTGATTGGTTGTTAACTGTCGTTCAAGGTGGGCAAAGTCTATCAGCTGTGACATTAGCTCGCTTTTTTGGAACACATGTCTGGGTCTTGCCTGCGACATTGATTACCTTAATCGTTATTCATCTTTATCTCGTTATCCGATTGGGAATTACAAATCCTCCATGGAAAAACAATCAACCCCAAATGCTGGAAGATGAACCGGAGCGTTTGGTATGAACGAACAGGAAAAAAATGAATACAATCGCGTATATAAGGCAGCAAAGCAACAAGGTGAGCTGTTTTATCCCAATGCCATCATTAAAGATGCGGTCGTAGCCCTGTTTATTTTTCTAGCGTTAGTAGCGCTATCTGCATTCTTCAAAGCGGAGTTACAGGCACCTGCCAATCCATCAGATTCAACTTACATACCTCATCCGGAATGGTACTTTTTATTCCTATATGAAATGTTAAAGTTTTTCCCGGGTGATCTGGTTATCTTTGGGGTGATCATATTACCGGCGATTGTTTTTGCAACTCTATTTACACTTCCCTGGCTCGATCATAGTAAAGAGCGTCATCCTCGCAAACGACCGATTATCATGGGGTTGATGACATTTGCATGGGTCATCATCATTGGCTTTACACTGCTGGCATTTGTGGTTGCACCGCATCAGGTGGAAACCGTGCAGTCTGTGGCAGGGTTCAATCAGCAGCAGGCAAATGCGGGGCAGGCACTTTTTATAGACCAGTGTTCTAGCTGTCATGGTAAATATGGGGAAGGTGGCCCTAATCCTGCTACCATAGGAAGTGTCATTCCACCCATTAGCAGCAAAGGCTTCTTAAGTACTTTCACAGATGACACATTATTCAATATCATCACTAATGGATTGTCAGATCGTGGTATGGCAGCTTTCAGTCAGGGCAAAGGCGGCCCCCTGGATGACTCTAAGATTGAGGAGTTAGTCAGTTATATCCGTCATTGGGAGACTGATCCGCCGGTCGTGGCAGAGTATATTCCACCTACGCCGAGTACCTCAGCATCTAGTGGCGCTGACCTCAATAGTTCTCCACCGTCAGCAGATCAAGGTGTAGCCGCTCGTGGCCCAGCTTTATTTGCCTCGTGGTGTGCCAATTGTCACGGTTCAGATGGAATGAAAGCTGTTGGACCAAACCAGATTATCATTGTTGCTCCCGCTTTTCTTGTTACTAAGCAGGATACTGAACTTGTCGATACTATCTATAACGGTTTCCCAAAACCCAATAAGATGCCTGCATTTCGTACTGTTTTTAGCTCACAAGATATCAGTGATCTGTTGGCGTGGCTTCGGACTTATCAACACAAGTAACATAATCATTGAAGGAAGTCGAGAAAGCTTTATGTTCAGTCAGCGTATTTAGCCCAGGTTTCGTTTGTCGGAAGATAAAGTGCCGATATTTGGGCGGCACTTTATCGAGGTTTCAAGGCTAGTTTACAACTAATCGCCTACCTTGACCAATGAATTTCATATTTGATTTCACGAGAACAAAATATTAAGCTTACGGTCGCGGCGAAAGATCTGTGCAAATTGGAACCGCGGACTGATTTTATCGAACTGGGCAAGGCTAGATTTTTTCCGGCCTTTGCTAGACAAATAGATATTAGTGTCAAAACTGGATGGAATATAGTGGAGCATAAAAGCTAAAACCACTTTTAGTAAAGTGGCACGATGTACTATTTATAACCCTCAATCATAAAATTATTCACTACCATTCGCCGTCAATGAGCATCTTAGCAATACTAACGGGCTTCCCAAACAGGCTCTCCATTTAAGATGCGGTTTAATTGATTTGAAAAACGATCCATATCCAGTGGCTTTGCTACAAAGCTGAAAAATCCCAGTTTTCGGGTATGCTGGATTTCTGCAGTGTGCACGGTACAGGCTACAATCGGAACGTGTGGTTCGATATATAATTTGAGAATTTCTAGTATCTCGTAACCATCCCGTTTAGGCATTTCAAGATCGAGAAAAACAACATCCACCTTTACCAAACTTTGGAGGATGCTTTCGAGATTGGAAGTATCTAGTACAGGGGTATAAGAGACATTTTCTTGATCGAGAAATCTTTCCATAATGTGAATGCTATACGCATCATCATCGATAATCAGGGCATGTCGATCACTCATTAAATTGTTACCTAAATTAAGGAATTTTGCTCGTTCTGTTTTACACCCAAACCATGTTGCTAGCAATGAGAGATGCTGTTTTGTATATTCGCAGCTTTTCGATTGTCTGATTGAAGCTTGTTTATTTGATAGACCAAATATCTTCTTTATCTAAAATACGGCGCAAAGCATTGGGAAACATTTCAAAATTCAGTGGCTTCGCAATCACACCATTGAAACCAGCATCTTTTAACATTTTAACTTCTTCGTTCATGACGCTAGCCGTAAGTGCAACGACACGTGTCGAATCATATTTCGTTTTCTGTCGTATCAACCCCAACATGGTAAAACCATTAATGGGCTCCATATGAATATCTAAGAAGATAACATCGGGGATTTTTGACAAAGTATCCAGTTTGAGTTCAAACTCACTGCTATTTTCGAATATAGTAACGCTTGTGTAACCCAATGCCCGTGTCAAAAGCGTATACATGACTTCACGACTTAATTCATCATCTTCAATGTAGAAAATTACTGGATCAGACATTAGGTTTCTATCCTTAGACTCGGCTATACAGTAAGAATAAGAGGTGAGTTAATTGGTAATGACACGTAGAATGTAGCACCTTCTCCAGTAGTACTGTTTACCCATAGCCGACCATGATGAGCCTCTGCCAAGCGACGAGAAATTGGAAGCCCTAATCCGGTTCCTTCACTCTTGCGCAGCCCTACTTTGGTTTGTCGGAAAACCTCAAATATTGTTTCGTGATACTGTGCATCAATTCCAGGTCCTGAATCGCAAATAGAAATGATAATTTCCTGATTTTGCTGACAGGACTTGATGATAATCTGTCCTTTTTCAGTGAACTTACAGGCATTTGATATTAGGTTCAATATGATTTGCCGCACTCGTTGCTCATCGCCTCGCAAAAGGGGTAGATTTGGGTCAAGGGCAAACACGATTTCAATGGGTTTATTCATCAACAACCCTTTGCCGGTTTCTGCTGCCAACAAAATGATGTCGTTTATTTTTAGGCCATCCTCAACGAAAAGTTCCAGCGAACCCGATTCAATTTTAGAAATGTCCAGCACATCGTTAATTAAATTGAGCAGGTGCTTACTGCTCTTTTCTACTTTGTTGAGCGTATCGACCTGTTCGGCGTTTACCGTACCATAAATGCCGATCATGACAAATTTAGTAAGATTGATAATGGCATTAAGTGGAGTCCTTAATTCGTGTGACACACTTGCCAAAAACATGGACTTTACTTTATCTGCGCGTTCAGCTTGTTCTCTCGCTGCTTCAAGACTAATTTCACGCTGTTGAATAGCATTTGCCATCTCATTGAATGCTATTGCAAGTTGTCCCACCTCATCATTGGTATCTACCGGCACACGCTCGTGGTACTGACCGCTTGTCATTGTATGTGCTATTGTTTTTAGCTTATTCAGTGGTCGTATCATTGTCTGATAGATATTGATGTAGATTATCGCGAGTGCAAACAAAGTGAGCGCGGCAAAAATAATGATTGTATTGAGTAATGTAACATTCTGAAAAGAGAAAATATCCCTTAATTCGACCAGAATCATGATTACAGCAGGGGAGAAACCGGGAGTCGAAAGAATGGGTGTATAAGCCATTGTATGGGGAACACCACCACTGCCAATGATGAGATGATTGAGGATAACATTTTGTCCACGTTGTGCGAGCTTAACGGATGGAGAGTCAAAAGCAATTCCATTGCTCAGAATGTAGTCCGAGATATTGCTCTGTGCATTAGGGAATGTCCGGGCCTGTATCTTGCCTTGATAGATCAATCCAAGATTAATGCTTTCGCGTCCAAATGTAAGGTCTTCTAGAAATTTATCACTAATGTGACGTCCAATCTGGATTGCGCCCAAGACATTTCCGTTACTGCTGACGATGGGCGCTGCAACTGCAATACTGATTTCGATTTTCCCCGCGTTTTTTTCAATGAGCAGTGCTGTATTTTCATCACCGGCTAAAGCGCTGCTCAACAGTTTATCTTCTTCGGACTGATCTTCATCAACCTGGGTGTCAACTAACCGTTTATTGTCGCCATCGACGACAGTAATGTCATCTAATTTCAACGAGGCATTGGCACGGGTAATAATTTCGTTGGTTTCAACTTCATCCCGTCGCCCAACCGCTTGGAAAAAGCTCACACTCGATACTAGAAAATTAATGTTAACAACCAGACCGTCTTCAATTTCCGCCAGTCTGCTTCTGATGATGTTGACTTCTTCAGTAATCCTTTCTCCACCAATAACTTCGGTTAGATTTTGCGTGTTTTGTTTTAGGAGCAGAACGATACCTACTAGAAGGATAACCAATACCAACAAGACCAAGAAGTTGAGTTTTACGCCAAGACTGACATTGGCAAATAATCGGCTCATAATTTTTACTGACTGTTTGGTGAAACAAATCCTTGGAAGTTAAGTACTCCGGTGTAATCTTCTTGGAAATTTTCGATTACATACTTTATTGTAAACGAAGGTTTACTATATTAAGCGTAATAAATGGATTAACTGACGGGCTGACTGATTTTGCGACGTCCGCGTATTAATTTGTACACTGCTTGCCCGCTTCCACTGCTCAGAAACTTTTGTAGGGCAATGAAGACAAACAGTAAAACACCAATAACTATGCGTGTCCACCAGCTATTTAAGCTACCGTCGAAAGTGATGTAGGTTTGAATAGTTCCGTTGATAAGTACACCGATGAACGTTCCTGCGATATAACCCACACCGCCTGTAAGCAGTGTGCCTCCGATGACGACTGCGGCAATTGCATCTAGTTCGACACCAACCGTTGCCAATGGATAGCCAGAGGAGGTGTATAGAGAATAGACCACTCCCGAGAGTGCAGCCAGAAAACCACTTAGCGCATAGACACCAATGGTAGTGCGTGCTATTGGTACACCAAGTAATAGAGCGGCATTCTCGTTCCCTCCCATCGCGTAAACGTTGCGCCCAAATTCTGTGAAGTGAGCAACGGAAATACCGCCTACTAACACAACTAGAAAGATCATTGCAAGAAAAGATAGTTTTCCACCAGACGGCAATTTGATAGAAATGTCGTAAACCTGCTGGTAAAACTCATGCGTGACACCCACTGATCGAGTGGTGAGCAAGAATATTAGCCCTCGAGCCAAAAATTGTCCGGCTAAGGTGACGATAAACGCTGGTATTTTGAGGTAATGAATGATTAGGCCCATTGCCCCACCAAACAATGTTCCGATGATTAGTGCGATCGCAAATACCATTAATGGATGAATCTGAGTATTCTGGATCATAAGTGCACAGAATACACCGACGAATGCAATGACCGATCCAACTGACAGATCAATACCCCCGGAAAGGATCACAAATGTCATGCCCACTGCAGTTATACCCAGGAAGGCGTTGTCGTACAGGATGTTAGCAATCACAACAGTTGAGCCGAAGCCCCGAAAGCGTGCCCAGCTCACCATATATAAAGCAATAAATACCACAAGAGTTATACTGAGGGTAAGAAAACGTGATTTCATGTCGTTCTCCAAAATCGGCGTCCAATGTAATTTCGGACGATCTCCGATTGAATGAGTAGGACGATTAAGACGACGACAGCTTTTACCACCAGATTGAATTCCGGTTGTATGCCACTGATGAGAATCCCAGTATTCATACTTTGGATAATCAAAACGCCAATTGCGCTTAAGCCGAGGTAAAACCGTCCACCATTGAGGGATGCGCCACCGATGACAACCGCCAAAATCGCATCCAGCTCAAGGTACAATCCGGCATTGTTAGCATCCGCACCCCTGATATTAGCGGCAGCAATTAGTCCGGCGATTGCAGCGCAGATGCCTGAAACGATGTAGGCAAATAGCTTGATCAGGCGTGCATTTATTCCTACGTAGTAACTAGCTTTGGCGTTGGCGCCTACCGATTCAAGCATCAGTCCGATAGCAGTGCGCCTCACTAATATGTAAACAAGGATTAGCACTCCTAGCGAAATGAAAATCGAAACTGGTAGGCTTAAAATATAGCCTACACCAAGAAATGCTAAGCTCTCATTTACAAAGGTTGCAATCGTCGCTTGAGTAATCATCTGAGCGATTCCTCGTCCAGCAACCATCAAAATCAGAGTCGCTACGATGGGTTGGATATCGAAAAAGGCAACAAGGATACCATTCCATAACCCACAGATCCCTCCAACTCCGATGCTGACCAAAATTATCAAAGGGACAGGTAGAGCTGGTGGCAGATCTCCCTTTCCTACAAGGACAGCAGCTACTGCTCCACAAATTGCCATGATCGCGCCAACTGACAAATCAATACCTCGTGTAGCGATGACTAATGACATTCCAGTTGCAAGTAGCAAAACGGGTGCTGCATTCTTAAGAATATCGACTACGTTTCCATATAAATGACCACCGTAGAGCGGATCATTGACTACTCTGATACCAAAAAAATTATCGGAGATCAGGCTATCGACAAGTAGAATCAGTAAGAGAGCTGCCAACGGCCAGATCGCGCGGCGGCTACTTTGTAACCAATTTGCTAGAGCACTACTAGCTACAACTTGCGTTTTAGGTTGAAGAGGTACTTTTGTAGTCATTAACTCTCCGCAATGGCTTTCATAATTGAGTTCTGGCTAATCTCATGCCCTTGTAGCTCTGTTACTTTTTTTCGATCACGCAGGACAACTACACGATCACTGTAATCAACCACCTCTGCAAGTTCGGAAGAAATGACTAAAAGGGGCATTCCTTTGTCACATAAGTCTTTGATAATGCCGATGATTTCTGCGTGCGCTCCGACATCAATTCCGCGTGTTGGTTCATCTAAAATGAGAAATTCAGGTTCTGAAACGAGCCAACGGGCCAAAATCACTTTTTGTTGATTGCCACCCGAAAGTTCTTTAACTACTTTTTGAGAGTTCGGCGTGGAGATGTGCAGCGCCTTAATCATTTCATCTGCCAATTCTTCTTGTTTTTTGTGTGTCAGGTACCTGACCCAGCCGCGTTTTGCCTGTAGAGCTAGAATAATGTTTTCTCGAATAGACAAATCGCCAATGATTCCTTCCGCTTTGCGATCTTCTGGACATAGCCCAAAGCCATGCAAAATAGCTGCACGTGGGGAATTAAAGCTTACATCGATCCCTTTTACAGACATATTTCCTGTGTCACTATGGATAATCCCGAAAATGAGCTGCGCAGTTTCTGTTCGTCCTGAGCCAAGCAGTCCAGCCAAACCTACGATCTCCCCTTTTTTGATTTCAAGATCAAATGGCTTTATCACACTGCGTTTACCCAGACCCCGTACCTTCAAAAAGACGTCTTCACTGGTTAATTTGCGTTCCTTTTTCGGTGATAATTCCTCTTTTAATTCCTTACCGAGCATTTCAGATACCAATTGCATTCTGGGCAATTGTTTAGTCAGGTGTTCACTTACTTTGACACCATTACGAAGTATCGTAATGCGGTCAGAGATTTCATACACTTGGTCCAGAAAGTGCGTGATCAATAAAATGCCGATCCCTTTTTCTTTGAGTGAACGGATCACGGTGAAAAGCGTCTGGACTTCGTTGGTATCCAAGCTAGAAGTGGGTTCGTCGAGGATAAGAATCTTGGCGGAAAGATCTACGCCGCGCGCGATGGCTGCGATTTGTTGAACGGCCACCGAAAACGAACCGAGCGGCTGTGAGACATCAATATGGATGTCATACGTTTCGAGCAGTTGCTTGGCTTTACGAATGGCCGCACCAGAGTCGATGATTCCCCAGCGTTTGGGCTGTCTGCCCAGATATATGTTCTCCGCTACTGATAACGTCGGGATCAGGTTCACTTCCTGATAAACTGTACTAATTCCGAGCGCTTGCGCATCGTGCGGACTGTTGGCGTCGATCTCTTTACCTTGCAACAGAATGCTGCCTGCGTCCTTTTTATAAACGCCGGTGATAACCTTAATCAGTGTCGATTTGCCCGCACCATTTTCTCCGAGAAGTGCATGAATTTCGCCGGTGTACATCGTAAAGTCAACCGACGAGAGTACTGGCACGCCGGGGAATGTCTTGGTCAAGCTGCGAATTTCGAGCAGGGGTGTTTCGTTGGAAGCATCTATCATGGTGGTTTACTTGCTCATTAATTGCAATAAACAATGTTTTTAAGTGGATATGCTCTTGAACTCGTCATTAATTACGACCCACAAGACAAACTAAAGTACTTTTAACAATTTCAGCATAGTTGTGTAGCAGGGTAGGTACCCTTTGCGAGAGTACCCACCAACTTGCCAAATAGGTTACTCAGCTGGCACTGCACTTGGCATATTCTGCTGCCGCTGTGTCAGGAAAGTTCATCGGACTGGGCATTACGATACGCTTCTCAACCGTATTGCCGGCGATGGCGTCACGTGCGGCTTGGTAAGCAATTGGGCCCAAGTCTGGGAGCAAGGTTACGTTGGCATTGGCATCACCATCGGCCATAGCCTTGAACATATCGCATACGCCATCGACTGAGATGGTCTTGATACCATCTTTACCGGACTTGATACCTGCTTCTTTCAGGGCTTGGATGGCACCGAGCAGCATGTCATCATTGTGCGCCCAAATGGCGCAAACATCTTTCAATCCATCCAACGACTTGATATAGCCCTCCATAACCTTCTTGCCGCCATCGCGGGTGAAATCACCCACCTGGGTAGCAACAATCTTCATGCCAGGGAACAGGGCAATCACTTCACCAAAGCCCTTCATACGGTCAAGGGCAGCGCTCGAACCGACCGTACCCTGAATTTCCACGATATTGCACTCGCCGAGGGTTGCCTGAGCCAACCATGCAGCGGCTAGACGACCTTCATGGTTGAAGTCTGCTGCCACTCTGGTAACATATAGGGAGGGATCGGCTGTCACACCACGGTCAACCAGAATTACGGGGATCTTAGCATCTTGGGCTTCCTTCAAAACGGCGTCCCAGCCAGTTTCAACGATAGGAGCCAGCAAGATTGCACCTACACCTTGGGCGATGAATGAACGCAGCGCCGCAATTTGTACTTCCTGCTTTTGTTGACCATCACTGAACTTAAGGTCGATTCCTTCTTTTTCTGCTTCAGCTTTCATCGAATTGGTGAAAGCCGTACGCCAGCCACTTTCTGAACCAGTTTGCGCAAACCCAATCGTCAACTTATCTTGCGCATGAACCATGGCCGAAGACAGAACCACCAGTAACAACACCAGCATTAAACCAGCTCTTAAAAATCGCATTGCTAACGCTCCTCAAATACTAAACAGGAATATGAAACTTTCGATTTTATGTGTTGATCAGTTTGGATTGTTCTTCAGAACATAGCCTCCTTTTGCCGCTTATGGCGCTTAATTCGTCGATCTACGTTATCAGGCTGTGCCCGTACTATATGCCTGATATTCGTATTCCAACCCCCAGCATGGGGCAAACAAAAACTGTGCCATCTTCTAGAATAGCGTGAAGATGGATAGCCAGAGAGTGCGACTCGATTGTGGTTTTGGAGGAATTGTGGAGTGATCAGTTTCAGGGAAAGTAATAACGCTATTAACTTCGCTACCATCGATTCTTATTTATGACTTCAAGATTAATTTTAAGGTAGCAGAATAAATTAAGCATCAGTGCCACAATTCACAAAATAGGTATAATCCTTACATGCGAAACCTCGGTGTGTGAACGTTCACACATATGATGTCGCATATTTTTAGAAAAGTCAAGAAATTGCTTGAAGAAACTTCTAGCCGATTTTTACTATGAGTATAGTGCCGAAAGCGAGGAGCGAATAATGAGGTAAGGTGTCTGTTAAATCAGAACCAGTATTTATTACGGCTTATTAACCGTTATTGTACTTTCGCGTATGATAAGGCGTGGGGTAATCAACCGCTGCTGAATAGGTGTTTGGCGTTCGTTAATAAGCTCCAGTAAATATTCAAAACCGACTAAACCGAGTTGAATGTAATTGTGCCGAACTGTAGTCAGAGGAGGGGAAAAGTATGCGGCTTCAGGAATGTCATCAAATCCAACGACGGATACGTCGTCAGGGATGATAAATCCTTGCTGTGTTAAAGCTCTCATCGCACCAAAAGCCATACTGTCATTTGCGGCAATCAGTGCAGTAAATTGATGACCCGCTTCTAACAAGCGGCGCGCCGCTTGATAGCCTCCCGCTGTCGTCCAGTTGCCTTCAATGTGTATGGGTAATTCTAGACCATGCTCACTAAAAAAATGAACACAAGTCTGATGTCTAGTCTGAGCGTTTACCCAGTTAAGCGGTCCACTAATTTCACAAAAACGTATATGTCCCAGTGAAATCAAATGTTCAATGACTCGCTCAGTGCCATAGCTGTCGTCCAAAGAAACTGATGGAAGATCCGTTGAGGTGCGTGAATCAATATGGACAATTGGTGTATCACCGCATATTGACCGTATTTCGTCGATGGGTACGCTTTGAGCGGGGGTAATCATAACCAGACCTTCAATGTCCCAACCCTTAACATGCTTTAGTGCTTTGACCACCTGAACCTGAGTTTCGGTCACATTGATCAAGATAACGTCAAAGCCGTTGGTCCGAGCTGCCATCTCGACATTGAGAGCAATTTGTACAGGACCATGAAACCAACTGCCAAATAGAATAATGGCAATGGTCTTAGATGATTTTGACCTTAGTTTGGTTGCAACTTTATTCGGGCGATAGCCGAGTGCTTCAATAGCCATTTCTACTCGTTGCCTGGCTTCGTCTGATACGTAGGGGTGATTATTAATAACTCGCGATACTGTTTGGTAAGATACTCCTGACATATCGGCAACATCCAATAAAGTTGGACGACTTGTTTTCGGCTTAGGCACTAGATTTCCTCATATACTTTGTTGCGTAATGTTCAATGCTAGTTTCACGAAGCTAAAAAGAAGACCAATTGGCACAAATAACATAAAAAGGATTAAAAACTGTGACTGAAAGCTTCATTGTTTACGTTTGGCATATTCTGCCGCTGCAGTATCGGGAAAATACAGTTTGCCCGTAACAGGAATCCATTTAGGAACAACCTTCCCTTGAAGATGAGCAATGATGGCATCAAATGCCGGGCCGCCTAGATAAGGACTGAGTTCGATAGTTGCATTTGCGTCGCCGTCTGCCATTGCCTTAAAAATATCAGGAATAGCATCTACAGATACGATGAGAATATCTTTACCGGGATTCATTCCAGCGTCCTTAATTGCTTGAATTGCCCCAATCGCCATATCATCGTTGTGAGACCAAACTGCACATATCTCGGTCGGATCTTCAGTTTTAAGGATGCTTTCCATAATTTTTTTGCCATTTTCTCTTATGAAATCACCTGATTGCGAAACAATAATATGCATATCTGGAAAAAGTTTGATTACTTCGTTAAATCCAATTTGGCGATCTCGCGCAGCGCTTGAACCAACAGTTCCTTCTAATTCAATAATCTTACACTTCTTACCCGCAGTTGCTTGAGCAAGCCAAGCAGCGGCTAATCGCCCTTCGTAGACAAAATCCGACGAAACGCGGGTCAGATACATTGATTCATCTGCCGTTACATTACGATCTATGATAACTACTGGAATGCCGGCATCTTTAGCTTCATGAAGAACCTGATCCCAACCAGTTTCAATGACAGGTGCAAGGATAATCGCATCGACATGTTGAGAAATAAAAGAGCGTAATGCAGCTATTTGATTTTTCTGACTATTTTCTGCATCCAAAAATAATAGATTAATTCCACGCTCTTGGGCCTCCGCTTTTATCGCACGTGTGAATTCCAGACGCCAGGCGCTTTCCGAACCAACTTGGGAGAATCCAATAGTTAGCCCTTTCCCAGAATTGTCTTGTGCGTCAGCAATAAATATAATCATGCTTCCAAAAAGTACTGTAAATAAACATATTCGCAAATAGCCCATATTATTCACTCCATAGATCTAAGTGCAGGCTGAATTAATTAAGTATCTCTCCTTCGAACTGATTTGTTCCGAAAACGCTCCACACCGAATGAGAATCTAAACTTTTCTACTAAAGCAAATATCTGCATATTTCTAATCTGCTTATGCAGCGCTGATTGAACTGTTGAGAATATTGTTTAATTATGATTTTAGTCGCCAAATTACAACAGACTTTAGGCTATCTCTTTTAAGGAGGTTTTACGGTATTGATTATTGACCTCAGTTTAACTCATACCTGTCTTTTAGCCACTGTAGTTAACTTTTGTTGTGAGCTCCTGTTCGTAGGGAGAAATAGTTATTGTCAATATAAGACGTGGCAAAGGAAACTAGCGATGAGTGTATAGTTAGTAATTTACCGCGTAGCTGAGATTGGATTCGCGGCTCCTTTCAGTACATGTTCAATAACAGGACTACAATGTGCGGAAGAAAAACTTGTTAGTCGCGAATAATAACCAATGATGCTGTTCATACAGTGAATTCAGCAATGCTGATTCTAAATTCTTTATTACGATCTGCTCGGCTATCCAAACCTATCAAAAACATTAAACAATGTAGGTGTATAGGCCAAGCTAGACTAAACATGGGTGGCTGTGCGATGGAACATTCTGTTGGCGCGAGATATAACCGTCAGCAAGGAAAAGTGGTTTCGATCACCATTCGATTATTCCACGTGTTTCTATAAAACTATTTGATATTGCCAGGACTATTGCATTTACAACGAAAGTCCAAATTAGCCAAGACGACTCCAATTTCTTGGATCAAATTGACTAAGGGGCAAGAAATCTTAATCGGGACAATTCATTGTCAGCCAGCGTCAAGCCACTACTGGCCACAAGAAGTTTAGGACCCACGTTAGTTTGATCCCAATCAAGCCAGCGACCTTTATCGCTGCTTTTCCTGCCAACCTGTTGCTGACAACGACCAGCTCGAATCGAAAACAGTAACTTAATCGGGACTGGGTCACTCACATTCAACAAACTGGCGTTTCCCAACAACTGAGCCGCGAGGTATTACTACGCCTGCACATGTCGCTGAAGGGTAGAGAAATCAGGCAAGTCGCCAAAATGTTCTGCGTAAACTTGGGTTAACCAGCGGCAAAAGGTGCGAAAGGGACGGCTTATCTAGGAAAACAAAATCTCAATTGTGACCGCCGCACGCGAATACAAATCGGCTTGCCATACTTTCTTGACATCATGCATTTAGTCATCGAGCTGACAAAAAATATATAGATGAAAATATCTTCTCTGGTCAAGTGGACATACTCTGTTTGGTTTTGTTACCATAAGTGTGTTCCTCATGACGTTTTTAAGTTGCACAACTGGTAATTAATGAAACTCAGTTCTCCCCAAGGTAAAGTTTACGCACGACATCATTATTCATCAACGAAGTAGCTTTATCGGCTAATTGTACTGTTCCACCTTGGAGCACATACCCCTGATCAGCTATTTCCAGGGCCAAACGCGCATTTTGTTCGACGAGAAGAACGGTTGTGCCTTGCTGATTGATACTCTTGATGATCTCAAAAGTCTCATGAACCAGTAATGGAGCTAATCCCATTGATGGCTCATCCAGTAGCAGAATACTTGGACGCCCCATCAATGCCCGTCCAATTGCCAGCATTTGCTGTTCACCGCCGGAAAGAGTGCCCCCAAGCTGCTGTTCTCGTTCTTTGAGACGCGGTAGACGCTTGAAAACATATTCCATATCATTAGCAACTTCAGCGATATCAGTACGACTGAACGCTCCCATTTCCAAGTTCTCGCGAACCGTCAGCCGGGTGAAAATTCTGCGTCCTTCCGGCGCTTGGATGACACCCAACCCCACTATTTTATGTGCTGGAATATTGGTGATGTCTTGACCATTAAGTATGACATTCCCCTCAGATGGAGGTGTTATCCCACTAATAGTGTTTAGGGTGGTTGATTTACCGGCTCCGTTTGCGCCGAGTAGGGTTACAATTTGCCCCTGCTCTACACTAATCGAAATGCCCTTGAGGGCGTGGATTTTACCGTAATAGGTATGGATATTCTTGACTTCCAGTAGAGTCATGTTGCTGAATCCTGAGAGATGGTTTTGGTCGGGTCGTGGGTAACATGTGAAGCACCGAGATAGGCTTCTATAACCTTTGGGTTGCGCTGAACGTCAGAGGGTGTGCCTTCGGCAATCATTTCTCCGTAATCCATCACGTTCACTTGGTCAGACACTGTCATCACCAGTTTCATGTCATGCTCAATCAAAAAAATGGTGAGGTCACGCTCATCACGCAACTTCCGGATAAAGTGCATCATTTCGTCCGTCTCATTCGGATTCATACCAGCTGTAGGTTCGTCTAGTAGAAGAAGAGTTGGGTCGGAGGCCAGTGCACGCGCAATTTCCAGCCTTCGTTGAAGTCCATAGGGCAAGTTTTCCGCCAGAGTATCGCCCAAGCCGTGTAGCCCGACATATTCAAGTAAATCAAGTGCTTTGGTCAGTGCGTAATGTTCTTCCTGCCGATTGGCTGGTAGTCCAAGAAGCGCCGCAACTGGATTGGATTTAAGGCGATGATGCATCCCTACAAGTATATTTTCCAACACTGTCATTCCGACAAATAGGCGAATATTCTGATATGTGCGCGAAATGCCGAGACGGGTAATTTGATCAGGACGTAGACCACGTACCGATTTCCCCCGAAAGAGAAAAGTGCCCTCGTCCGCTACATAGAATCCTGTAACACAGTTGAAAAAGGTGGTTTTACCGGCGCCATTCGGACCAATCAGACTTGCTATAGCGCCGCGGGGAATCTTCAAGTTCACTCCACGCACCGCGTTTAATCCCCCGAAGCGCTTGACTGCGGATTGGACATCAAGGATGAAATCATTCATATTACAAACTTCCCTCTGCTTGATGTTCTTTTGCCTGTTGTGACAGATGTCGAATACTTGGCGGGATCAAACCTTCAGGTTTTGAAAGCATCGTTACCACCAGCAAAATGCCGAAAGCCAACAGGCGATAGTCTTGAAGTTCGCGTAATACTTCCGGAAGCCCGAGAAGCATCAACGCACCCAGAATAACGCCGGGGACAGATCCTAAACCACCGATGATAATCAAACTGAGGACATTGATTGAGACGGCTAATGTGAAACTATTGGGGAAAATGCCTTTGAGCCATGATCCAAAGATTGCACCTCCCATACCAGCAAAAGCCGCTCCAACAGCGAAAGCCAACAGCTTTGTACGAACCAAATTTACCCCCATCGCTTGCGCGACATCCTCATCCGCTCGCATCGCACGCCACGCACGCCCAAGACGTGTCCCACCTAGGCGAATGGCAATAAATGCGGCCACCAAGACAGTGGCAAAAATGACATAATAGATGTTGAGAGCATTACCAAGCTCAAAGCGCCACACAGGATTTAAAAAGGTTAAATCAAGAACTGGGCCGGGGATTCTTGTAATTCCCTGCGCTGCACCTAGGAGTGGCTTAAATTCATTAGAAAGCACAATGAGACGGATAATCTCGCCGAAACCCAGCGTCACAATTGCAAGATAGTCACCACGCAATCGCAATACAGGGATGCCCAGCAAAACACCAGCCAAGCCCGCTACCAGAATGGAAAACGGCCATGCCTGCCAGAAGGTCATCACACCTGTACAAATGCTCTGCATATCTTTGACTGGAATATCTTTTGGTGATAATCCTCCACAGGTTAACAGACTGGGCGTGGTGAGAAGACCAATGGTATAAGCGCCGATGGCAAAGAAGGCCACATAGCCTAAATCGAGCAGTCCCGCATATCCGACGACAACGTTCAGTCCGATTCCCATAATTACATACAGTCCAACAAGATCAAGTACACTTGTGATGTACTGTCCAAGAAATATCGGCGCAATAATCATGATCAGTAGGGCGCCAGACCCTGCCAACAACCTTGTCCACTGTCGTTGTATTAAGTTCAATTGATCGAAACGTGCATTTGATCGTTTCCCGATTGATGGCACAGACCATTGAATGATGAAAAAGAGCACAAACGTGATGGCACTCGCAGCATAGGTCATGCTTGTCTGCCAGTTCAAGACTCCTAATAACAAAAGCGTACTCACTACATACAGTGACCCATTATGGATGGTTGGTGTGGCACTTGTGACAACAATCCCTAAAGCACCGACTATGCCAAAAATAACCATTAGTGGGAAAACAGCATGTCCGGGAGATGTTCCCAAAATTGCTGGCATGCTTTCTACGCCCCGCAACAGTCCACCGTTTTCTAGCCCACCATTGTTGGCAATCAAACCGAAAACGAGTCCAGCGAACATGCCGAATACTAGGCCTACCGCCAATCGAATCAGCAAACGAGACGCTGAAAGACGCGAAGATGTAAAGTATGTGATACCAAAAACAAGGCACAACGCAAGGCTATCGGGAAGGGTGATGACATTATTGATTTGATGTGCCAAGAGTCCAATAACTACTGTCATGCCAATGCTCGCCAAAAGTATATTGCGGACCGCAGCATCAAGAGCATGAAGGAGTGCTCCGATCATTCCGGCTGCTGCACTTAAGCATAGGAGCACTATACATCCTGGTACAAATTCTAGTCCGAAAGTGAGTACAGGACCTATCGGATTAGTTTTCAGATCTGGAAAGACAAAAGTTAAATCACTTCTCGCTTCAATGAACATGAGCATTACAAGTGCAGCTCCGACAATAATCGCCCCAACCAATCCATTGAATACTGCCGGTAAAGTTCCCCGTTTACTTGGCTTTGATCCGGTGACGTAACCTGTCCCTATCAGGATGATCGCAAGCAGAAAATAGCTCAAACTCACCTGACCACCCGCTACGATAAGCACCTGGAATTTTCCAAATATTGCGGTCAAAGCCGTGATCAGGGTTGCTACTGCTATGGCAATACTCAGGCGAAAAGTGTTTTTTTCAATCATCTTCATGCCTTCTTTTCTGATAACACTTCGCCAAAGATGCCGTTGGGGCGGAAGATGAGCACAAGTACCAACAAACCAAATACAATGACATCTTCAAGCTGTGAAGGAATTCCCAGAAGGGATGGCCCAACTGATTCCGTGATACCGAGGAATAATCCACCAAACATCGCGCCTGGAATGTTACCTATGCCGCCCACAACCGCTGCGGTAAATGCTTTGATACCGGGCGTAAATCCCATGAAGGGTGATACTTGGGTGTTATATAAAGCAAATAGTACACCTGCTGCACCTGCCAATGCAGCACCTAATACGAATGTCGTGACAATAACCCGGTCAACATCAATACCCATCAGAGCGGCTGTCTTTTTATCCTCAGCTACAGCACGCATTGCTTTGCCAATTTTTGTGCGCTGAACGAAGAACCACAGTAGTGCCATCATGATCAGTGCTGTAAAAAACACCAGAAATCGGATCGGCTGAATCTGTAAATTCAATCCCAAGAAAACCACTTTATAGCTGCCGCTAATTAGATCTAGCCCCTTACAAATTTGCGCGCCCTTAACATCTCCGCACTCTAGATTGCTAAATATGGTTGGAAGCACATAAAAATTTACTTTTGGATAAACCCGCGTGGCCGATCCAAAGAGACGGAGAAAAAGCTGTTGTAGCGTTATTGAAGCACCAATCGCCGTTATGAGCGGTACGAGACGCGGTGCACCACGCAGGGGGCGATAGGCGATTCGCTCTAATGAGACGGCTACTGCGATGGATGCTATTACACCAACTAGCATGGTAATCAGCAAAGCGAGGAAGGTCTGACTTTTTAATAAACCTGATTGATCCATTGCATTAATGGCAAAAAAACCTATGTATGCGCCTGACATGAAGACTTCGCTATGAGCAAAGTTGATCATTGACAGGATGCCATACACTAAGGTGTAACCCAATGCGATGAGCGCGTAAATGCTGCCCTGAGCCAAACCAAAAATAACCTGACGTATAAAACGCTCTACAGTGAAATCACCCGAACTTAGGTTTAGGTATGCTACATAGATTAAGAACGCAATGAAAATCGTTCCTATCAATCGCAATGGATTTTGACTGATACGAATTAATCTGTGAAAAATAAGTCTCGTCCAATCCAGAGGTCGATTTGTGACAGATTGTGACTCAGACATCAAACCTGCTCCGGGAAACTAAACGAGGGCTTCAGTGGTAAATCCTCGTGTTTGGTTGATTCGTGAACATAACTCGAATTTATGGTCGTCATTGCATTGTGATTCCAAATGATTACAGAGGCGGCAACGCCTCTGTAATCGCTATGTTTTTGAGGGGAATCTCAAAAACAGTGTTTTGTTTTACTTCTACTTTGATGTCTCGATTGTGATAGTGCCATCAGAATTTGGTTTGCCAACGGCTACCTGAACGAGCTGGTCACCTTTGTATTGCACAATTCCGATGTCAGCCGCCGAGCACTCGCCTGTTCCGTCGCAGTTGAGGGTGCCAGTCAATCCTTCAAAGTCCTTGATCGAACGGATATATTTGGCTAACTCCATACGGTCAATAACTAAGTTTCCACTGTCATCAAGCTTGCCAACTGCTTCGATCGCATCAAGCAACATATTGGTGGCATCATACGAGTTAACTTGGAATGGGCCAGTCGGTTCAAAACCGTATTTTTCCTTGTAGCGTTTCAACAAAGCATCAACCTTGTCCGAAGTGCTGGGGATGGCTGACGATGCGTAAACGCCTTCTGCGGCTGGGCCGGCTAGAGTTGGGAACTCGCCACCTTTAATGCCGTCTGCACCCATGAAAATCACATCGCCCAAACCAGCATCGGAACGTTGCTGCGCTAGGCGAGCACCTTCAGCAGAAAAGCCGCCAAAATAGATGAGTTCAGGTCCCTTAGCGGCTATGTCCTCAAGGAGGCTTCGGAAATCTGTATCGCCAACGTTAACTGCATCAGCCGCAACTACTTCCCCGCCAAGTTCCTGAAGCCGTTTGGTGACTTCTGCCACCAGACCCTCACCGTAAGCGCTGCCATCATGGAGTGTGGCAATCTTCTTGATACCAAGGACATCATAAATGTATTGAGCAGCCACCTTGCCTTGGAAACTGTCGGAAACCACCGCACGGTTGAAGCTAGTGAAATCCTGCTGGGTCAGATTTGGTGCGGTGCAGCTTGGACTAATAGAAGAATAGTTGGCCGCGTCAAAAATCGGTGCAGCGGCTGTACAGGCGCTTGAACACATGGGGCCAACAACGCCAGTAATTGAAGTATCCGCTACGAATAGATTAGCGACCGACTGGCCACCCTCTGCCGAGCAGAGGTCATCCTGGGCACTTAAAGTGACTTTGAATTCTTTATCGGCCACCTTGACAGTTGGGCGATCTTCAAGGGCTAGTTCTGCACCACGCTGAATATCCTGACCAAGAGGAGCAAGGCCTTCTCCGCTTAGTGAGGCTGCGACACCTATTACTACCTCACCATCGGGCTTTACGGTTACGCTTGATCCTTCCTGCCCCATAACTGGCAGGCATAGTGCTGCTAGCAGTAGAAGACTGAAAACAAAACCCAGTTTCTTGAACATCGTCGATCCTCCTCAATAATATATGAACTGTAACAAGCGGCTGAATAACTGTAATAGTCTAGAGGGTACTTTGAAGTGTTGCCGGAGGGACATGACATGTTTTTTGAGTGCATAACGTCATGTCATATACTGCACTTATTCTGGAAGCCGCGACAAAATCCAGATGGCGCTATCATCAGCGGTCTCAATAATACGATTTGCAAAAAATGAGCATTGAAACGATTCGATTGCTCGATCCCACTACAAAGTTTTTCTATAGGGCAGTGTGTCGAACTGATCATGGCGCGACGATAGAACTTAGAGCAAGAAACGCTAGCGGGAAATGGCAGCGCGGCTGACTCAAGCTAATTGATTTAGCAATGCGCTAACAGTGTGAACTAATGTCAGAATTGTGGGGAATTGTTGAAGGCAAAATACAGTGTGTGGGACTTCCTGGTTAAATAATATGATGATCAGAATTATGAGCCTCTGAGAGTCCCACAGACTAAACTTAACTTATGATACTAAAGTGTGAAACTGACTACTGGATTGGTACCTTAGTCTTCTTATCGACTGGCTTGTCATCCAGCTTTACTTTTTCAACCAATTCCACAACATCATCTAAAGTTGCGTTGAACAGACGTCGATAGCCTTCTACCATTTCTTTAACCGCTGTTTCGCCGTGTTCGCGCAGACCTTCCGGTAATAAGGCGGCGAATGCTTTGCCAAACTCTTGTGCAGCTTTTTTCTCATGTTCTACAAATTCATCAAAGGGAGTTGGCTCGACAGGAACCTCGTTTTCTTGACCTTCCAAAACTGTTGCATGCTTTACCATCATATGCTCCTTAATCTAGGATTCTTATAACTCAATTACGATTTCCATGGTACTTTCTGGGCGCATTTCACGAGTTCTCCAGCAGAGCGGGTATGCGGTAACAGGCGGAATAGCGCCCCTTTACTTAACTTCAACCGACCATTTGTAAGCATCATCAGTGGAGCGGCTCGTCCATTGAGTACGTCCATCCAAGCCGGAAAATTCCCTTGAATGACGAAGACAGCTTCGCGCATGGCTTCCTGGGCTGATAATGAGCGTGATGTACGACATATTCCTCGATATAAATCAAGTAAAACGGCTGTTGGGCTTTCAAAACCCTGATCTGGTGCGGCCTCCATTACAAATGCCAGCGATCCGGCATTCCAATTGGTTGATGCGCTGTGATAAGCATCGCTATGATTAACCGCTTCTTTCATCGCTTTCGCCCAATCCTCTGAAAAAAGCTTATACCTTGTTTGTACATATACTGGCTCTGCTAACCTTTCAGTTACAGCAACCACAACAGGGGATATTCCGATCTCATCATAGGAATTTCCATTTTGATTGGACGTACCATTTGTCGAATGGGATCCGTTTTGAATATCACCAGGAATATCAGGTTTTGGTTGCGGAAGACACTTAGCCAAATCGGAATATGCTGCTTTAAGATGACGTTCCAATATGCCAGCATCCTTAATAATTCCCTTGTCGGTAATGAGCGTCATTGCGATGTGACCGTTGTAGCTTGCGATGACACTCGCCAGGCCCATTGATGGATTTAGTGGGAAATAACCATACACATGCTTCATCTCGTGACCGAGCATGTAAATTGGGAAAGGTGCAGCTGCAACGTTCGTACACCATGTATGAGCGAGCAACGAGAAGGCAGTCGGGGCAATGCCCCATATCGTCGGATGCATCACAGCAGGCAGTAAAGACGGTAGGGTTAGGAGTAAATCCATTGAGTAAATGAGCGACGACTCTTTCATAACTTTCGAAAAGCGAGTCACCGCCTTAAGATGTTCCAAAGGATCACTTATATTAAAAGGAATATCAATCGGAAGTACGGAAATTCGATTGCCGTATTGTTCATCTTCTGCCTTATCGCGAATGTTAAAAGGAACAAGAATCCGTAAGAATGGTTGATCCGTTCCGCCCATTTCTCCAACGTAACGTTCTACAGCTTTTGTTAGTATCGCCAGCATCACATCATTTACGGATGCACCACATAAGGCGCGAATAGCATGAATCTCATCAAGCGAAAATTCTGCCCAGACAATGTGCTGATTGCCGCTATTTTTCCCGTTAATAGCAAGTTTTTTGATCGGTTTTAGGTTGTTATTCAGCAAATGGGTGACGGCTACCATCATCTTGAGCCGTTTCTCTCGATCCGCAAAAACGTTTCCAATCCGTATTGTTTCTTCACCTAATTTCTTTAGCAGGTTGAGGCTATGAGACGCATCCCGCATGAGCGAGTCGACGGTTAGCTCTATGGGAGTAGGCAAATCTGGCGGATCGTAGAGTGGCTTCTGAATAGGCGAGTCTGCTATCCTATCCGTGGAAATATCAGTCAAGAATGTAAACAATTCTACTGCAGCTAATCCATCTACAAGGCAGTGATGGACTTTAAAGAATAGCGCGGTCTGGTTTGGTAACCCATCAAGGACATAAATCTCCCAGAGAGGGTAGTTGCGGTCAAGTGTTCGGGAGAGAATTTCTCCCGCGGTCTTTCGTAACTCACGTTCTGTTCCCGGTGGCTCAATGTGGCCTTGTTTAACATGATTGCCAATATAGAAACTAGGATCTGAAATCCAGGTGGGTTGTCCTAAATTCAGAGGTGCTTGGACAATACGATCACGGTAACGAGGGATTTGATGTAAACGCACATCAATGTGCTTTAGCAATTTTTCAAAATCAATGATGCCATCAAAAATCGCTAATGCACCGATATTCATGGGTGTTTCAGGGCGTTCCACATAATAAAACGCGCTGTCTACTGGACCTAGAATAGACGAATACCCGCGCATCATTATCCCCCATTAAATGCGCTGAGTGCCTTTATTGCGGCACGTTCACCGCATTCCACCATTTGCTTTTGGACTTCTGGACGGAATGAGAATTCTGGAGCAAGGAAGAAGACCTCATCATCATGAGCAGGTTCGATCCAAATAACTTCTTTGTCAGGATACTGAGCTGCATAAATGTCCCGCCAACTGGTGATTCGTTCATAAAGGGCGATGTGCAGGGATTGTTTAAGAATATTAAACCAGCCCATATCGTGGACACTGCCATTAGCCAAATAAAGTGGGTGGTAAGTGTGCGAAATCACAACGCGATCTGCTAACGCCAGTCCGATGTCCATTGAGAGCGTCTGCCGTACCTCACCATCCATGTAATACTTATTCTTGATTTTCACTGGCTCGAAGACACCGGGAATGCTGGATGATGCACGTAGCGCCCGGTGAATAGGCACGTCCGTCATAAAATGGTTGTAGTCATCTTCGAAATCGTAGATGCTATTGAATACAGCTCGCTCGTGGCTGTCCACACTGGTTGCTGTCACATATAAGTCAATATCGGTATTTCTGAAATCGTTCGAAGGGAGTACAGATCTAAAGTAATTTTCCAGCTCACTCGCTTCAAAGAAGCTCGGGGCATGCCGTTGGCTGAGGAGCAGACGGTCAAGAAATTCGGCAACGATGTCCTGTTTACAGCGAAAGGGCAGAGACATCAAGAACTGCATACTTGCAAGCGCACTATATAAGCCTTGCAGTGCAAGCTGATCGATTCGAGGTCGGAATACCATGGTTGATGTCAAAGTTTTAACAACGTGACCGAAACGGGGAACATAAACTGAGTTCTGGTATAAAGATGCAATTAAACTATCAACATTGATACCCGATGCAACTACCGCCCCAGCAATAGCGCCGGCACTCGTCCCAACAACTGAAGTAATGTCTTGCATCTTGAGGGCTTTAAGTACGCCAATGTGGAAATAAAAAGCTTTGGTCGCGCCCCCGCTCAAAACAAGCGCAGTTCCCGGTTTTTTATGTAAAGAGGGTAATTCACGGCGCATAAATAAATAACTCTATTTGATATATTCTTCCTATTGTTAGTTTAGAGTGTGCAAGATATGACGTTCAGTAATACATGTCATGGATATTTGTGACGTATTGCACATTCTTTGCGAACTTTATAAGAAGGATAATTAAGGAAAATTTAGAGTTAAGGTCGTAAAGTTATGTCTTATTTGGACCGCGAAGCGACCCTTCCACACGAAATTAAACCTTACCCGGCTTATGTTGATTTCACTGCTGAACCGCGTAACATCTTCTTGACAGGCGCCACCGGTTTTGTGGCGGCGTATGTGCTTTCTGAACTGCTCGAACAAACAGATGCTACGATCTATACCTTAGTACGCGCAGGAGACGAGCGGCAAGGATTTGCGCGCATACGACGGAATATGAGCTACTATCTGCTTTGGCATAGTCGTTACGATGGTCGAGTGATACCTGTTCCCGGGGATCTCAAGCTGCCACTATTGGGTTTGAGTCCCATTGAATTCATAAAGTTAGCCCGAACAGTCGATGTTGTTTACCATGTTGGTAGCAAGTTAAGCTATATTGCACCATATGAGTATTTGAAGGCAACCAACGTTGGCGGAACCCGGGAAACGTTGCGACTGGCAACCCAAAGTAAAGCCAAACCCTATCATTTTGTTTCATCTCTCGGCATCTTGGTCGGATACAAAACGCTTTCAGATAACGAACCAAATGGTGGCATGGAAGATGATCCACTCGATGCCGAAAAGTGCCCTGATGTGGGATATTTCCAATCCAAGTATGTCGCGGAACGGGTCGTTCGTATGGCTCAATCTAGAGGTATCCCAACTACTATTCATCGCATTGGACTGATTGTGGGTGATAGCCAGAAGGGCTGCTCGAACGAAGATGATCTCGTAGCTCGTATCATCACCGGAAGTATTCAATCAGGGTATGCGCCCAATATCACAACCAAAATGGACATGACCCCGGTCGATTACGCTGCAAAATCCATCGTATATTTGTCACGGCAGCAACAGTCGCTAGGAAAGGTGTTTCATCTCTTGAATCCAGTGCCAGTGACCTGGAGCAGCGTGATGGACTCGCTCATCGAATTAGGTTATCCGTTGGAGAAACTTCGCTTTAATGCATGGGTAGATGCCATAGGCAGGCTTGACGACTCGGATGATAACCCTTTGCAGCCGCTCTTACCCTTTCTTCATCTGGATATTGCTGCACGCATGTTTGGCGTAAGTGATGCCGCTTATCATGCCTTGGGAACATCGGCAACTTTACGCGCACTTGGAGGATCAAATATTTGTTGTGCTCCTATCAATCGGGATCTGATTCAAACTTATGTGGAGCGGTTTGCAGATTTAGGACGTTTGCAAGCCATGCCAGTACGGGTATTTACATGATAGAGATTGAGCTAGATGAATAGAATGCAATGAAGCGATTTTGGGTTCTTGCTGCATCCATTGTTGGAATAGTCGCATACGGCCTGCGACGGAATTTACTTGCTTGGTGGCTCGAACTTCCACTTCCACTTAATCATGTACAAATAAAACGCGGTTTGATGATTCCTGCTCAGGATGGGGTAGGGCTATGCTCTGATCATTATTTCCCTATCGCAACGGCAAAATGCCCGACCATTCTGATTCGCTCACCCTATGGACGTAATTCCAAATTGGGTCCATTTGGTATGCTTACTGAATTCTCTGCTTTTCGGTTTGCCGAGCGCGGCTATAACGTGATTGTGCAGGATATCCGAGGGCGATTTGACTCAAAAGGTGATTTTGAACCATTTCTGCATGAACGTGAAGATGCTCTTGCAACCTTTGATTGGCTAAGGCATCAATCATGGTTTGACGGCCAAGTCGGAATGTGGGGGCCAAGTTACCTTGGCATTGTGCAATGGGTTGTTGCTGATGATCCTCTAGTGAAGGCACTTGTCCCCGGAGTGACGGCCTCCAATCTATATGACATTATTTTCCCGGACGGGGCGTTCGACTTAAGCCTCATCATGCGTTGGATGTCGCTGCTGCGCTTTCAGGATAAGCTAGTCGGTTGGATTCGTCAGATTGCGGTGATGTTGTATGTCGAACGAGATGTACGGCCATCTTTCGATCATTTACCCATAATCCAGTCCGATGAAGCGATGCGCGAAGGAAAAGTAAGTTACTATCGTCGCTGGATAAATTCAATGCGCGATGACCCCGTGATTTCGAATCAGCTCCGTACCATAGATCATAACAAGGTTGATGCGCCTATACATCTCATTGGTGGATGGTATGATTTTTTCCTACGAGGAATGCTAAAAGACTATGCAGCGTTAAGGGCCGCTGGACAAACACCGTATCTCACGGTTGGGCCGTGGCGACATGTGAGTAATTTGTTTCTTATGCCGACGATGCTTAAGCCAGGGATTGATTGGTTCGATACACAACTTAAACATCAACCTGAACGATTGCGGTCAAATCCAGTTCGTATCTATGTAATGGGTGCTGATGAATGGCGAGATTATCCCGATTATCCTCCACCCTCGGATTCCCAGACTTTATATTTACAATCTGGAAATTGTCTCGGTAGGCAGTCTACCGACGCTGTTCCGAGTCGCTACTGTTATGACCCCAAACATCCTACCCCCAGTCTCGGTGGGGCGCAGTTCTCCCTATGGGCTGGCCCCAGAGACAACCATAAGCTAGAAGGTCGCCCCGACGTGCTGTTGTTCACGACCGATCCACTCACTCAGCCAGTGGAAATCATCGGCAATGTCCGCTGTGAACTTTACTTTCGATCTTCATCCGAGTTCACAGATTTTTGTGTACGTCTTTGTGATGTTCATTCTGATGGTCACTCTATCAATATATGTGATGGATTTATTCGTGTTGAACCTGGTAAGTGTGAACTGCACAAAGACGGCAGCTTACGCGCTCAAATTGATTTTTGGGCAACTGCCTGTCGTTTCTTGACGGGCCATCGCATTCGTTTACTGGTGTCAAGCAGCGCTCACCCTCGTTGGGCAAGGCACACGAATACCGCTAATCCCCTGACCGACACAGTTGTTCGTGTGGCTGAACAGACTATTTATCATGACACCAATCATCCGTCAGCATTGGTGTTGCCAGTTATGGACATAAAATGATTCAGCGAACGTATGACTTTGTTGTGATTGGTTCAGGGTTTGGTGGAAGTGTTTCGGCTATGCGTTTGACCGAAAAGGGCTATGACGTGCTGGTGCTGGAACGTGGCAAGCGTTTCCGCGATGACGATTTTCCTAAAACCAACTGGAACATTTTTAAATATTTGTGGCTTCCTGCTTTGCGCTGCTTTGGCATCCAGCAGATGAGCTTTCTGAACGATATCATGGTGTTGCATGGAAGCGGCGTTGGTGGGGGTAGTCTGGTGTATGCCAATGTCCTCATGGAGCCGAGCGATGCGTTATTTAATGCACCCGGCTGGCGCAATTTAGCGGACTGGAAGTCAGTTTTGCACCCTCATTATGCGACTGCCAAGAGAATGCTCGGTGTCACTGCTAATCCTAGTATCACACCATCGGACTTCGTGCTAAAAGAGATTGCTATTGAAAACGGTCGTGAACACACATTTCGACCGACTGACGTCGGGGTATATTTTGGAGAATCCGGCAAAACCGTTTCCGACCCATATTTTGGGGGCACAGGGCCATCACGTACCGGCTGTAATAGTTGTGGTGGTTGTATGGTCGGTTGTCGATATGGTGCAAAAAATACGTTGGTGAAGAACTATCTCTACTTTGCAGAGATAGCCGGAGCAGAGATACGAGCTGAATCAGAAGTGGTCGATATTCATCCCTTAGAAGCAAACTCCCCAGATGATGCACGATACGAAGTTATCTATTGTCACTCGACTACCGCCTTTCCATCGAATTCCAGACGTTATGTGGTTAGGGCACGAAATGTGGTGGTATCGGCACATGCACTGGGTACAATTCGTTTGTTATCGCATTGTCGTGATATTGCTCGTTCATTGCCTAATATTTCATTAATGCTTGGCACGAATGTCCGCAGCAACAGCGAGGCGTTGGTTGGCTCGACGAGCTGGGATCGAACTGTAGATTATTCGACAGGTGTGGCAATCACTTCCATCTTTGCCCCTGATGCGGTGACGCAAGTTGAACCTGTACGCTACCCACATGGATCATCATTTATGCGCCTGCTGGCAATTCCAATGATTGAAGGCGCCCACTCTATTCCTAAGCGTTTCTTGAAGACCTTGATTCACGGTTTGACGCACCCACGAGAATTTCTATATGCCAAATTCTTCTCGCAATGGTCGCGGCGTTCCACTATTCTGCTGATTATGCAAACAGAGGAACGGACATTCCGTATTCAGTTAGGTCGCAATTTATTCACACTTTTTCGGCGCGGTTTGGTTTCTGTCTTACCGAAAGGCGTATCGCTGACACCTGATGAACATATTTCACATGGTTTGACTCATTCGTTCGCCGCAAAAACAAATGGAATCCCTCAAGATACGATCCCGGAAACGTTGCTTGGTGTTCCAGCCACGGCACACCTTTTTGGAGGCTGCCCGATTGGAGTTAGCGATGTTGACGGAGTCGTTGATATTCACTGCCAGGTCTTTAATTACCCTGGATTGTATGTGGTAGACGGTTCTATTATTCCGGCAAATCCGGGGGTAAATCCTAGCTTGACTATTGCTGCTCTCGCGGAATATGCGATGAGTAATATCCCGCCGAAATCCCGAGGCGAAACGATAAAAGCTGAGACTTAACGAAGCATAAAGCCAATCCGATAGTGTCCTTTTATATAGGATATGCCCAATGTGAAATCGATTTGTCAAAATTGAGCGTATTAGCCTTTGTAGTGATTACAGCTATAGTCAATCGTTGGAAAATGCTCTAATGACATGGACAAGAATTCCTGAATTGTTGACCACAATCGGTGTAATGCGATTAGGTTGATCCTTTTCAATTTCACATTGGCCGTATATTTTGTACTAGACTGTTTTTCCTAAGGCAAAAATATCGGCTAATTTGGCCTCTGCCAGCCCGATGGATTCATCTGATGCGCCATAATAAAGTTGAAGAGTATCACCCTTCAGCAGCGCGCCGCAAGTAAACACCACATTGGAGAAAAAGCCTTCGGTTTCATAGAGAGTCTCCGGTGACAGAATGGGCTCACGACTCTGTAGAATGACACGTTCAGGATTCTCTTCGGGAGTCAGGAAGAAACCGAGACAGTAACGTTGTTGACGGTCAGCAGCGTGATAGATAGAAAGCCATCCGCGATCGGTCAGAAGTGGAGGAGCTCCACCGCCCACACGTCCACCGTCCCATCCATCAGGCATGCCTTGCAAGACGAGCTGATGATTGCCCCAGCGTTTTAAATCAGGCGAACGCGCCAACCATATGTTTAAACCGCCAAAGCCACCAGGCATAGGACGGTGATAGCAGATGTAGTCGCCACCAATCCGTGCTGGAAATAAGGTTACGTCGCGGTTAGAAGGTGGAAAAATAATCCCGAGACGGTCGATATTCACAAAATCTCGGGTAGACACTAGAGCAGTGGCAATGCCCAAAGGGCTTACAGCGCTGTAATTGATGTAATAAACGCCATTAATCAGGGTAATACGGGGATCTTCTGCACCATAAGTCTCGTAAGGTGGCATCGGTGTCAGCCAGGGGTGTTCATCAACCTTGAAATGCACACCATCCAGGCTGCGCGCCAGCCTGATGTGACTGATACTCGTTAGCATGAGCTGGTTTGTCTGTAAATCAACTATCAGTCTTGAATCGCTCAGATTATAGCGGCTATCTGTCCGGGCTACTGATCGGATAGAGATTTCACCTTGTTCGTCCATTGATGGATATGATGTCCATGCAGCATCATGGCTAATGGGACGTTCTGCTACCCGTAACAATAGGATCACTTCGTTGTTATAGCGCGTAACACCGGCATTAAATGCACCAATCACCTCAAAATCTGGTCGTGATGGTTTTACATCGCTGGGTTTGATGAGCGGGTTCTGAGGGTGACGGGTGAACACCATGATATATTCTCCTAATAACAGCTTATTGATCCCGCTGGTATTTTTGATCGGTTGGATGCGGCACTTTTGATAGACTGCTTGACAAACGTTCATAACTATTCTATCTTCAACGTAAGCGTTTACGCAAATTTTACGTTACAATAAATATGTCATCCATTATTGAAGATATTGCTAAAGAACTAAATATATCAACCGCATCCGTATCACGGGCGTTGAATGATCGTCCCGGGGTAGGCGAGGGATTAAGGGCGCGCATTATTGAAAAAGCGCACGAAATGAACTATTCCCCTAATGCCATCGCACGCGGACTTGCGACTTCTAAAACTTTGGCGCTGGGGTTTTTTGTTCACGAGAAGCCCGGTCTACTAGCTCAAAATGATCCGTTCTATGGTCAGATTATGAGTGGCGCAGAGCAAGCACTTGCTGACTCAGATTATCACTTGACCTTTGCGTCCATTAGTGATGACATTCTCGCCAACCCGAATCACTTCCGCTTCACTCGCCAACGGCGGATTGATGGCATGATTTTGGCAGGGCCAGATATCAGCCCAAGTTTTGTGCTAGCGATGAGCCGCTTAAATCTGCCTGTGGTCTTGGTTGATAATCAGCTTGAACATTCTGAGGCACACAGCATCAACAGTGATGATGAAGGTGGTGCCTATCAAGCCACACGACACCTGCTCGAATTAGGGCATCGGAGGATCGGTATCCTCTCCGGCCCAACCTACTGGCCTAGCAATCGTAGACGTGTACAGGGGTATTGGCGTGCACTAGATGAGGCTAATCTGCCGAAGCCCACGCTGTATGCCGACTTAACAACCATTGATTCCGGCTACACAGCCTTTGAAGCCCTCATTGCACAAGTGCCAGACATCACTGCCATTTGCGCGGTCAACGACTCGATGGCGATCGGTGCGATTCGTGCTGCACGGACTCGCGGGTTCAAAACGCCTGAAAACCTGTCCGTCGTCGGATTTGATGATATTGACTGGGCTACCCATAACGACCCACCTTTAACGACAGTGAGTATTCCCAAGCGCCAGTTGGGTGCGGAAGCATCACGGCGTTTGCTGGCTTTGCTGGCAGATCCTGATCTTGCGCCTACTGACTTGATTATTTCGGTTCGCTTAATCGAAAGGGCGTCAACGGCTCCGATATGAAGTAAGCGGAATCGAAAGGGCGAAGACCTTTTGCGGGGACGCTTCGCCCTTTCATGCCAGCGGATCAGTTGAAGAAATCTTTATTGCTCAAAGGAGGTGATGGAATACCCGATTGAACGTGGATGCCTCATGCTGATTCACAAAGACTTTTTTATTATACGTGGAGGTTCAAAATGCGAAAGAGTAACATCATAATTGTAACAATGGCTCTTCTGGTTTTTGGAGCGCTCATACCGGCACAGGCGCAAGGCCCGGTGTCCATTACCATGTCCACATGGACAGGCGTGGATGAAGCCGCTCAACTTCAGAAGATTATCGACAAAATTAACGACGGGAACACCGAGTACCAGATCGTTCATCAACCGCTTCCTTCTGATTATTACACCCAAATTCAGACACAGCTAGCCGGTGGTACGGCGGCTGATCTGCTGTGGATGGATCAGAACCATATGTCATTGGGTGCTGATGGCAGTTTTCTGCCGCTGACGGATTGCGTGGCGAACGCCCCAGCTGGCACTGCCGGTGATGTCAAAGACTATTATCCCGGTGTCATTCAGACAGCCTATCAGGGTGACACGCTCTATGGTCTGCCTTGGATCGCACAGCCGGTAGTCGTGTACTTCAACAAGAATCTATTTGATGCGGCCAAGATTGCCTATCCGACTGCGGATTGGACATGGGATGATTTCACCAAAGATGCGACAGCCTTGACCAAAGATACCGACGGTGATGGCAAGGTCGATCAATGGGGAACGATCGCCAATGGTTGGCCGCCGCCCCAGATGTTCATCTGGCAAGCCGGTGGTGATCTGATCAGCTCTGATCTGGCGACCTCACCGATTGACAGTCCGGAAGCCGTAGCCGGTTTGAACTTCTACTTAAGCTGGGCTTATAACCCTGCCATGACCCCAACTGCTGATACCATCACCGAGCAGGGATTTGACGCGCTCTATTCCTCCGGCAAGATCGCTATGTTCTTTGGTGGTGCTTCGGATGATAAAGACTACAACGTAAAAGGCTTCACACCCGGTGTTGTACCGCCTCCCAAGAATCCGACCACCGGCAGCAATATCACCTTTGCTTGGACGGCCAGTACGGTTATCAATGCGGCCACTACCCATCCGAAAGAAGCCTGTGATGCGCTGCTCGCCGTAAGCGAAGGCATCGACAACTGGAAAGTCGTCTCACCGCGTATTTCTCAGGCGACAGTTGAACATCTGGTGGCTTCAGTCCCCGAGAAAGCTCCGAATGCCCAGGCATTCCTTGATGCGGCCAAGAACATGAGTGCGTTCAGAATTGTTCCCAAGTATATCGAGTGGGAAACCGCCCTCTGGAATGAGTATTTTGGCCCGCTGCTGAACAAGCAGACGGATCTCTCGGCTGCTGACCTTGCCAAGCAGGTGCGCCCCGATTTGGAAGCACTGCTTCCTGGCGCGGCAGAAGCGACGCCAGCATCCTGAGTTCTAACGTATAGGCTTTGTGGGGGCGCGATGACCGTGCCCTCACAGATAAATTATTCACGTTGATCGGAAATATTCCCTAAGATAACTTTTTGCTAAATGAGCTATTGACGCATCACAAGAAGGTGAGCAAATGGACCCCGGAGCGCTGCAAACGTATCTGCCAACGTTGGTCCGCTATATACTCGTAGCCCTTGGACTTGGTGTTATTATGGTCGTCTTCTATCGGGTGCAAATCCGGTTGGGTTCCAACCGCGAAGCCGCTGCTGGACGAACGTTGGTAACACCCTGGGTAATCGGCTTTTTGATATTTGTTGTCTTTCCGGTCGGCGCATCTTTTTACTTGAGCTTTACTGAATATAATCTCGTGCGTGCTCCTGCCTGGGTCGGTCTTCGCAACTACAACGATTTATTTAGTGTCAATGTCAGTCCGCTGCAATCTGCCGATCAGCGCAGTTCTGATGTCATGCCCCGCAGTTACAAAGAAGTCCAGCGGGTTACAGTCGGAAATAGCGGTGCGGTTTTCAGTGCCAAAGAAGTCGATTTCTGGCGCGCCATGCGCTTAACACTGCCTTATGCCTTCCTTAGTGTTCCGGCGGGGATGATTGCGGCACTCGGCGTAGCGATGCTTCTGAATCAGAAGGTTCGCTTTCTCGGTTTCTGGCGTGTACTTTACTATATGCCCGCCATCTTGCCAGCAGTAGCGACCGCGCTGCTGTGGCGCTGGATTTTCTCCCCCGATTCAGGTTTGCTCAACAATATCCTCGCGCCGATATACAAGCTGCTCGGATTGGAGACGCCCCGCTGGTTCAGTGATCCAAGTCTCGCGTTGCCCGCCTTTATTATTCTTAGTCTATGGGGTGCGTTCGGAGCAAATTCAGTTATTTTACTGGCTGGATTAAAGGGCATTTCGAAAGAATTGTATGAGGCCGCCGATATTGATGGGGCAGGCGAATGGGCAAAGTTCCGCAATGTCACCATCCCCATGCTGAGTCCGGCATTGTTTTATAACCTCGTCGTCAGCGTCATTGCCGCCCTCCAAGTGTTCGAAGTAGCCGCATTTATTCCCACGTCAGCGACCATCGGTACCTTCGTCAACTGGCAGATATACACCGAAGCCTTCACTTTCCGCAATATGGGGATGGCCTCAGCCGAGGGATGGATTTTGCTGGTCGTCATCCTGCTGCTCACCGGACTCGTCTTTCGTTCCTCATCCGCGTGGGTGTTTTATCAAGGCTCGCGTGAGGAGGCAACCTGATGGCTGCAACAGCTTCGACCGAACGATGGTCTTCCAATGCGCCAATGCACATGTCTCGCGGTTGGCATATCCGGCAGGCAGTTATTTACGGCCTATTGATTCTAGGCGGACTCATCGTAATCATCCCGTTTATCTGGATGCTCTCAACGTCCCTAAAATCACAGGATCAATTGTTTGTTGGCACGGTTGATCTTATCCCGAAACCTGCACTGCCACAGAATTACATTGATCTCTGGTCGCGGCTCGCCTCAATTGCTCCCGGAATGAGTTTTTGGCGCATCGTTGGCAACACCCTCTTCATGACCTTATTGGCGATGTTCGGCGAAATCTTTAGCGCTTCGCTGGTCGCTTACGGCTTCGCACGCTTTAAGTGGCGTGGGCGCGATACTGTATTCGCGATCATGCTGGCGACGGTCATGATCCCCAGCATCATCACCCGTATCCCCGGCTTCTTAATTTGGAAGCAGCTCGGTCTGCTGAATACCTACGATCCCCTGACATGGCCGTCTCTCTTTGCGTGGGGGCCGATATACGTGTTTCTCATGCGCCAATTCTTCTTGACGATCCCGCGTGAAATCGAAGAAGCGGCCATTATGGACGGCGCAAATCTTGTTCAAGTTTACTGGCACATCATGTTGCCGCTAATTCGTCCCATTCTACTGGCAATCGCGGTTCTGTCGTTTCAGGGGAATTGGAACAACTTTCAAGGGCCGCTGCTTTACTTGACGACGCCGCAGATGTATCCCTTGGCGCTGGCAGTTCAGTTCTTTCAGAACTCTGTGTCGAAGGCCGCACCTTTGTGGCAGTACATGATGGCGATGAGTGTCATGATGTCTGTGCCTGTGCTGATTATCTACTTTCTCGCCCAGAAACAGTTCCTCGATGGTATCAACATCGGTGGCGTGAAGGGATAGACATGCCCAAGACAATTACCGTGCGCCTGACCTTTGCTGGCATTCTATTGGTATTGGCATTTTTGTTTTGTGTTTCTTTCACCACCGCAGCAGATGAATCCGATCTCGTGAATTTATCGCATCTCCGCTTCCTGACCGAGCCAGTGACGATTGATGGACACGATATGGCGATTGTCCACATCTATTCCGAAACGCCGGATTACAAATGGGTAGATGCAGCGGGGGAGGGAATCAGCGCGGTCGACGACGTAGCGCGGGCAGCAATCGTTTATCTTTGGGAATATGAACGCCTAAAAGCCAAAAACGCGCCTGATGCGGATGATACCCTGCACATGGCTCGCCTGTGTTTGGAATTCGTGCGCTATATGCAGGCGTCGGATGGCGCCTTCTACAATTTTGTGTTTGACCGCAAGGGCACGATCAATAAAACAGGTAACACTAGCTACAAGAGTGTCGATTGGTGGGCGATGCGCGCCTTATGGGCCTTGGGCGAAGGCATCCGCGTCTTCGACAGAGTGGACAAGGCTTATGCCGATGAATTGATCAAGAATTACCTGCTGACTGAAAAAGCCATCTCTGGCGTGGTCACCAATTATGGTGAGATGATTGACTTACACGGTTCGCAGATTCCCGCTTGGTTGCCAAATGGTGCAGCCGATAGTTCCAGTGTCGGACTGCTGGGGATGGTTGCCTACTACCGTACCCGTCCCAACCCGACGACTGCTGACTTAATTGCAAAGATCGCGGATGGTGTTGCCGTTTATCAAATCGGCAACGATCAAGCCTACCCATTTGCCATGCATCCCGTGACCACCAACGCACTCGGGTACTGGCATGATTGGGGTGCTTATCAAGGTCAAGCTTTGGTTGAAGCAGGTATAGCTTTGAAGCGCCAGGATTGGATCGACTCGGCTGCCAAAGAGGCCAATACCTTCCTCATACGCCACCTGGTATTAGAGCATTTCCGCGAAATCGGCGTGGTTCCCAATCGTCTCGGCCAGATCGCCTATGGCACGGATATGATTGTGCAAACTTATATGGCACTTTATCGCACCACCGGTGATGAAAACTATGCCCGTTACGGGGGACTAGCTGCCAGTTGGCTCTTTGGTAACAATATGTCCGGTGTGCAAATGTACGACCCGGCTACTGGACGCGTTTTTGATGGCATTGAAGGCCCTGTTTCATGGCGGGTGAATCAAAATTCTGGCGCCGAATCCACCATTGAAGGACTTCTCGCGTTGCTGGCTGTCAACGATGTGACGGAGGTCGTTCCGTATCTGTACGCGCAGTCCGTCAGCGGCATAAGCTACACCGTGTTGGAAGCCGAAGCAGGAAAACGTGTCACCGGCCAACCCGTTTACTATGCAGGCAATTGGTTGGGATCATCCTTTGCCAGTCGTGGACGTTATGCGGGCTTGGGACTGGGCGATACGATGGAATTGAATTTTGATATTCCAGAGGATGGCCTGTACTGGGTGTATGTGGCTCATCTGCGTCAGATGAAAAACAAACCGCCCACGCCACCATCTGCCGTGCACATCAGCACACCGCCCACCATTGATGGTAACCTCGACGAATGGAAGACTATTCCGGCCATTATATCCAACACTCGTGAACAGTTTTTGCGCGGAGTCGGCCTTTGGAATGGCCCAAATGTTGACAGCCATAGTGTCCAACTCAGTTGGGATGATACGCATCTTTATATGGCAGTCAGCGTACGAGCGCCTCAATATCAGCAAGATTACACGCTGAGTAATGTCTGGCATGGCGAAGCGGCGTGGGTCTACTTTACAAGCGACTTGAACAAAAACATCCAGTCTAGCAAATTTACGCTCGCCCAAACACCGGATGGTCCGCAAGTCTGGGATTGGATCAATACGGGCTTCCTAAAAGATGCGCACATGGGTTGGGCGAAAACAGACACCGGTTTTGTCTACGAAGCATCTATTCCTTGGTCCTCCATTAGAATGACGCATCCGACTTCTGGCATGAAGATTGGGTTGGAAGTAGGCCGTACCATTGGCGGCAATTCTTTTATGGATTTAACCGGACGCGACCCGGATGTGACTGCCAATTTGCTGCCCATCACGCTGGTCGATTCGCTTTCGGCCAGTGAACAAACAGGCGGCGAACAAGAACCTGTTTTCCTGAGCGTTCAAATCGGTGATGAAAAACCTTTGCTTGTTCCAACCAACGTCTCGCTGGATAGTGATTATTGGTGGCTGGATCGGGTAACCCGTTTCCCAATCCGTCTGACGAAAGGCCAGTATCCCTTGCAATATAGTTATGCCGGAATAGGATCGGACGGATTGAGCAAAGTGGATGCATTTTATGTACAACCTGTGCAGCCACGGCGTATTTTTAAACTTTTGGATGGTCAATTAATTACAATAACCTATGACACAATAACTGGCAAAATCACCTATGAAGAAAGCAAGTAAGCCCAATTCTAACCTTGTGCGACCGACACCACCTTCAAGGAAAATGATACCCATGCTCAAGCTCCAACGACATCCTGCCAATCCGCTTTTGTACCCGAATCCGCTTCATGAATGGGAAGCAAAAAACGTATTCAACGCGGCTGTGACCCAGCACAATGGTTTGTTTCATATGCACTTCCGCGCGCAGGGACATGATTATGTCTCCCGCATCGGTTATGCAGTCAGCACCGATGGTCTCCACTGGAACCGTCTGGAACAACCAGTTCTTTCGCCTCACAATGGGCGGGAGGATTATCGTGGCGTTGAAGATCCCCGTGTGACGCCTCTGGATGGCATCTTTTACATGACCTACACCGCATATGGTGCCAATAGCTACTTCCCGATGATTGCCCGTTCTGAAAACCTGATCAGTTGGGAAGATGTCGGGCCTCTCGAACGCGCTGAAAACAAAGATCATATTTTGTTTCCCGAAAAAATCGGTGGACGCTATGTAATTCTCCATCGGCGCAGCCGCCACATCTGGATCGGCTTCAGCCATGATATGAAGACTTGGGATAATCATCAGGTGCTAATGCCTCCTCGCGCCGAAAATAGTTGGTGGGATGCGCTTAGCATCGGCGGCAACGGCTTACCTATCAAGACCGAATTCGGCTGGCTTCTGTTCTATCACGGATATAGCAGCACCAGCGATTTAACCTATCGCCATTCCGTCGCTCTGCTTGATCTGGAAGACCCCACCAAAGTCATTCACCGTCCCATTGGTAACATCATGGAGCCGCAGGAAACATGGGAACTCAAAGGCGATGTGAATAAAGTCATCTTTAGCTGTTCCAACAACATTGTTGGGGATGAGGTTTGGTTCTACTATGCCGGTGGAGATCGCTTAATCGGATTAGCGACTGCTAAGCTGGCTGACGTCATCGACTACGCGAGGCACGGCTGAACGTGACGGACACAATCGGTATTGCAATGGTTGGGGCAAGGGCTTTCGGTGAGTTCTGTCTGAAAGCCTTCGCACAAGTTGCAGGTCTGAAGATTGTTGCGGTAGTCGACAGCGACTTTGCCCGCGCTCAAACACTCGCGGATAAATATGAAGCCACCGCTTATTCAGACTTGCAACCAGTATTGGAACGCCCCGATATAGTGATTGTGACCCTGAGTAAGCCGCCTTTTTTACATGCGGAGCAGGGATTGGCGGTGCTGGAGGCCGGTAAGCATTTGTTCTGCGAAAACCACTGGCGCTGACCGTTCAAGATGGTGAACGAATGATCGTGTCTGCGCAGAGGAATCATGTTCACCTTACAATTAATTATGTCATGCGCCATAATCCTTACTGGCAAGCCGCCGCGCAGCTCGCTCACTCTGGCGTACTCGGTCCCATGCGCCATATGGACTTACAGAATCATGCCGCAGGATTAGCACTATCTGATCAACACTGGTTTGGGCGGTTATCCTTTCTCCGGTCTGCCGACTGGGCCAGTCGATTCACGAACAATAAGCTGGACTTCAGCTTCCGTTACCTGTTGGGGAAGGTCAGGTTCTGCGAAGCGCCTGAGCAGCAGCCGGACTGCCTCAGGTCCACTTTCTTCTGACTTACCTGAAACGGTCGTGAGGCGCGGTAAGATGTAATTAGAAATAGGAATATCGTCGAAGCTGGCAACCGACAGATCACCCGGAATAGTTAACTGAAGATCTTCAGCGGTTCGCATCACAGCAATTGCAAGCATGTCATTAATGACGAGTGGGGCTGTCGGGCGATCTTCTGCACCTAACAGCCTATATGTGGCTTGGTATGCGCCTTCTAAACTTTCATCGCAGTGAACCTCAGCCGCTTGCAAGCCGATTTTTTGAGAATCTCACGATAGACGAGAAGGCGATCAAATCCTTGAACGTCCTTGGAAATCCCGTAGACAAATCCAATGCGACGATGTCCCAAATCCAGTAAATGGTTCATAAGCGTTCGTGTACCTTTGGAGTACGTGTGAACAACGTGATCAAACTCGGCCTTGGCTGCTGTAATTTCGACAACCGGTCTGCCTGAATTCCGTAGGTAATCGGTTAGTCGTGGCAAAAGATACTTGGCCGCTGCCATGAGGATGAAGCCATCTACAGGTTGGCGTGTCAGTTCACGAATCGTATTCCCTTCTTGTTGCTGATTCAGTGGATGATGAGTCAGATGTAGACTGTAACCAGCATCCTGTAAACCCTCGGAAATGCCGGAAAGAATTTACCAAAAGAATGGGTTCTGAATAGCGGGGATAATGACGCCTACGATATTCGTGCTGCCGCTGCGCAAGGATTGTGCTCGCGCATCTGGTTCATAACCAAGCGCAGCAATGGCGTCCATGACGCGCTGGCGTGTTTCATCCGAAATGGGAATCTTGAGTTGGGTTTGGTCGTTCAGCACATAAGACACAGTGGATCGGGAGACACCAGCCTTTTGTGCGACATCCTTTTGTGGTGGTCGTTTCATAAGTCTATAGATAGCTATTAATCATTGTTTCGTGTCAATTGACACGTGTGAATAAAGTGTGCTGATAGTTTTGAATCACGTCAAGTCGGTTGAAAATGAGAACTTTCAGGGATTTATCAACCACGTAAGTACTAATTTTGTTTCCGGATGATCGACTAGAATAAGTTTAGGCAAGTTAGCATAAAAAGGAGCGGTAGTTTTATGGCGCTGGTATGAAAACTCGAACCGAATCACGTTGACTTGCCAATGTCACATTGGAGATGTGTAGTCCACCTAGACAATTTGTCATCTATAGAACTATGTTGGAACGGGCTCTACTGGTGTCTCGGTTGGTCTAGATGCTTGGACCGCATCCTGTGATTTGGTGAAATGAGGTTACAGCATGGTTGCAGGCCGATATAATGGATAAATCTAGACGGGAACGTGAAGCATGAGCCTTATTGACCTCAAAACGGTTGTGTAATGACTTGCTACAATCGATTACAGCTTCCTAATGTGACATTGGCAAGTTGACACGATATGAACTCTTGTTCTAAAATGGAATCGAAGCTTGGATTGTTTCGAGGGCGCCAAACCGAACGTTGGAGAGCTTTTTATGGGGAAAACAGTTGCATTTTTTGTAGCAGCGGGTCAGTGATCCAACCGAAATGACGTCCAAAAATCACTGTCCACCGTTTAATGCAGCTTTAAACGTTTCAGAGAAAACCGCATGTCACCCACTGCCCATCGATCGTCACTAAAAAAGTCAGCAAACACAGCGGCGGCAAACCTAAATGACACAATTGTCGCAGCGGTGGCATTGACCGGGCTATCCGCGGCACTTGTGCCACATCAGTGGCATCAGCCGAACATCCCGCCGACACAAAATGACAATTCAGCGGGATACTTCCGTAAATCCGCGCGTCAATTCAGCGAGAATGATGCGAATTTTGCAGCAATTGCAACATTTCCAGCATTATTTGTTTAATATTGGCGTTGGTATGTCGATGTTAAATTAAAAAAGAGAGAATATACGGGTATATCAAGCAAGCTCCAGGGATGTTTGCGTCTCTCGTATAGGAACGAAATACGGGCGCTCATCAGGAGATTGGTTAGGGCTATGGTACGCTAACATGAGCTGACCCTCAAAGGTTCGAAAGACCATACAATGACCACCATCTCCAGCATAGAGCGCTTCAGGAATCTGATCCCACGGGCTGAGTATGTTTCCCGACAGTGATTTTGCAACGCCGACAGTATAGCCACCCGCCCCAAAACTAGACCATAGCATAATTAACTCACCACTTACCAGGTGGTGCAGGCAGGGACCATCGGTAACATATCCTTTTCTTCCCTTCGAATTGATCTGCTGTGCCCATGGAGCTTCAGAAGCATGGAACAATAGATAAGGCTGATCAATAGCCGTCGTTAAATCGTCATTAAGGCACATCGCGCAAATTTCACCATCACCTACTTGCATCCACTCATGGCAAAAAACAATCCAAGGATGACCCTTGACATCCATAAACAAGGTTCCATCAAGGCATTCCCAATCGTCCGGTGTTACAGGCCATTTACTGATCGGAAAGAAAGGGCCGTGAGGGTTGTCGGCTACTAAGATCTGCGTCCCCGGCAAACACCCTCGGCCTTGAAGCTGGCGAACATGTAACAGCGTTCTCGGAAAATATGTACTTCAGGAACCCAGAAGTTGCAGTCAGCCCAGAAACCTTTTGCTGGGCGAAATGCTGGGAATGGACCTTTCCAGTCCTGTAGATTGGCGCTTCTGAAATAATCAATACCTTGTGCCGAGTTTGACCATGCATCCGCGCCAGTAGTGCCATATAAATAGTATTGCTTCTCGGTCACAATTGGTAACACAAATGGATCACGGATATGGATGTCGTCGTTTTTCATCTGATTCCGCTCCCGAAGGTGTGTATTTGACCTTCTAGACCGATCATAAAAATAAGATTGGCAAAAGGCTATTCTTTTCGGAACTCCATCGGCATTAGTCTAGGAAATAGCGCAGGCCACAAGCTGAAAAATAGCTGAGCGTGTTTTTCCAGTACCAAAGGCGATATTAGCTGGTTGTTCGCGACAACGACCTAACATTGTGTTAAAACAATCACACCTTAGTTGCGAAACTAATCTTTTGCAATCCATCCCAATGGTTTTAGTGCGGTGTCTAGATCATTAAATACTTCACATATTTGAGTCAGTCCAGATTTTGACAGGAGATCAAAAACCTTATGTTGAGGGGAAAGAATTTTGACATGGGATTGTAACCCTGCCTGAAAATCCGCTTCCATATCATGCAGTGCCTTCCAACCTTGATCAATATCAGTGGAAGACTTGCCATTCATGCGGCGTATGAGATTGTTAAGGGCGACCAACCCGGAATTTGTCAGTGTTGAAACTTCGCTCATATCTACGATCAAACAGTCCGCTTTTAATGGCAATAAAGCCTCCCCTAAATTAATGAGAGTTTCGTAGGTATTTCCGTCAAGCGGTCCCTTCAGAATGACAAGGATAACGTTCTGATTGATATTCATATAAGCGATATGCAGTTCACTATTTGGAATCGTTTGAATTGCAGTCGTTGAGTGATTGCTGCTTTGCGTTGCTTCGTTGGTGCTTTCTTGTTGTTGGTCAAGTAGATTTCCAACGGTGCGTAATAATTGGCCTGAGAAGTGAATCGGGTTTATCATGATCTTTTTCTCCTAATTGGTGATAGCACCCTTACTCGTTGTGTATCTACAAACCAGTTAATGACATTCAGGTAGCACATGTCGTTCACCCAAAGTAGAATTTGCTCCAAAACTAGGGAGAAGAAACAGTCAAAGGAAAGTATAGTAAGCCAGCAACGCACGAATATTTGATTTATCGGATGCTCCTAATGACACTTGAAGTTCAATCGAGCCGAATAAATACCAATTTGCCAGCGTCTATCACCTCTTTAATTGGTCGTCGTGCAGAAAAAGCTGCACTCAACCAACTCTTGGCTGATCCTCAAACGCGTATAGTTACCTTGCTTGCACCGGGTGGGATGGGGAAAACGTTGCTTGCGCTCGAAGTTGCGCGACAACAGCTAGGAGAGTTTAGCGATGGCGTATATGCAGTGACCTTATCAACATTTCTAAAGCACGAAGAACTCGCCATACTGATTGCGGATGCGATTAATTGCCAGATATACTCGGATCAAAATGTTGAACAACAGGTCCTTAGTAACTTAAGTCCACAGCATGTCTTGTTATTGATTGACAATGCCGAGTATGTTACCCATTCCACTGCGTTTCTAACCGACATTTTACGCGCTGCACCACATGTGAAAGTTTTGGCAATCTCTCAGGTCAAACTTAATCTTTATGATGAGAAGATCTTTTCATTGGGTGGATTGTCTTTTGCGACCGGAGATGCTGCTACAGAGAATGCAGATGATGCTATAACCTTGTTTGTCGAACGTGCCAGAAATGCTCGTCGGAATTTTCAACTCACACCAGAATCGCGGCAGGCTATCTCTGATATTTGTACGTTAACACAGGGGATGCCACTGGCGCTGGTTCTGGCAGCGAGCTGGACAGCCTTATTATCGCCCGCTGAAATTGTCAGTGAACTTAGCCGGGGTTTCGATTTCTTGGAGACAGATCTTCAGGATATGCCCTCGCGTCAACGGAGTATCCGAGCAGTCTATGATTACACATGGACCTTGATGGGTGATGACGAACGGCAAATGCTGACGCGTCTCTCGATCTTCCGGCGTGGTTTTACTCGAGAAGCCGCTCAGATTATCGCTCAAGGTAATCTGAGAAGCCTAATGGGTCTTCTCAATCGAGCAGTCATTCAACCTTCCGCTTATGATAGGCACATGGAAATCCACGAGCTTCTGCGGCTATATTCTGAGGAACAGCTTCGAAGATCCGGTGAGTACGAGACATTTAGAAGTATTCACAGTCGCTATTTTCTGGGTTTAGTTGAACAAAATGAGCAAAACCTTAAAGGTGTAAAACAGGTTGAAATCTTGGATCTGTTGCAAGCCGATGAAGAAAATATAGAACTGGCATGGCAATGGGCCATTGTGCGGCACGAAACCTCATTGCTAATGGATGCTATCGAAGGATTGTTCTGGTACCATTTCATGCGTAATCGGTACTTAATCTTTGAGATCATTTCTAGAAATATCGAGAATGAGTTTTCGCGTTCACATAACGCCGATGATGTTTTGTTGGTTGCCCGGGCACAGGTTCGAAATTTGTGGATGTTGCGTTGGAGCGAAGGTACAGTTGCGCGTCATCCGGAAATAATAGAGCAACTCGAACAACAGATCATCTTGTTTCGTGATTTTGATGCTGTTCACGAGCTGGCCTTGTGTGAACTACTGCTGGGCGATGCAGTGCGTACGTTGGAAAATGATCGCGAACGGGCACAGTCATTATTGAAATCTGCCTCTGATCGATTTGGCACACTGAAAGATGAATACCATTTTGCATGGACATTGCATTTTATCGCCAGATTGATGGGAGATACGCAGGGTATTCAAAATGGAATTGAAACACTGAATCGAGCGCTTGTCCTTCGCCGTAAACTTGGAGATCAAATAGGCGCTATTTATTCTTTGTACAATTTGAGTACTGATCTCTTGTTGCTTGGAGACTTGGACAAATGCCGAGAAGTGACTGAGGAAATACTTAACATTAGCCGTGTTACCCGTGAACAATCCAGTTTGCTACTTGGCCAAATTACATTGACTCTCCTTGCATTTCTAGAGGGCCAGTTTGAAATAGTTCGTGCCCAGAACGCGATAAATCGTGCGCTAGCCGGCAAGTTGAATCATTTATTGGGACTAGCGTGGACTAACCTGATTCAAATGTTACTGGATTATCTGGATGAAAGACCAGATTACCCGGTTGAGAATTTGGGGCGGAACCAGAAATTTGCCGTTCAGTCAGTAGTCGGCTACTTTTATGCTTTGGCCTATCCGTTTATTCAGATTACCGACGACGAACTTTTTGTTCAGAATCTTCGCAATGCCTTGCGCCATGCAGATGAATTCGCAGCATATGGAGCACAATGTCTTTGTTTGCCTTTCTTGGCTGCGTTAGAGGCGACCCGTGAACACTTTATTCAGGCCGCGCAACTTTTGGCTTTAGCGGAGGCTCAGCCGCATAACTTAATGGGGTGGTTGCCTGCTTGGCTGGAGAGAACTTCGCTGAAGGGACGAATTGCACAAAAGCTAGCCATCGAAACTTTGGAAGACGCATATGAGCTGGGTCGCGCGCTCGATATTCCATCGGTTATCCGCTCATTCATGAACACCAATACAGAGCGGGGTAAGACCACTTCGCTAATTCAACAGCACATTTGGGAAGCCAATAAAACGCTTGTTGAGCCACTTTCGGAACGCGAATTGGAAGTACTTGCCTACATTGGCAAGGGATTGTCTAATCAAGAGATAGCCAATGAGATGGTGGTTGAGCTAAGTACGGTCAAAAAACATCTTACCCACATCTATGACAAGCTCGATGTGGGTACACGCGCTCAGGCTATTCTACGGGCACAAGAACGACACTTGATTTAATGTGTCGTTGAATGCTCAAGCTTCATTGATTGAACCAAACGGCGCATCCCCAGACGCTTGATGCGTTGCGGCAGGTAAAGGAACGTCTGAAACATTTTCTGCGCCAAGTGGGATCTGCTGTTAATGGGTTGGCACTTGTCTGCGGTTGATTGCAATTTTTCATACGCCTTTTCTTTATGGAAATCCTTGATCCTTTGTTTGGTTTCCTGCTCCAGATAATACATCGTGTTCATTTTGAGCTGCTCCATAAATGGCTTGATAAACCAAATTTACGCCAACTGGATGGGGTAGTCGTCCACCCAAAGTAGAATTTGTGCAATTGGAGAAGGTGAATTCGGCGATAGCGCTGAAAAAATTATGCTTGCTCGCTAATGAAGCGTACCCCAAGCGTATTCAAACTGCTTTGTACGCGGACGATCCAAATAGTGTTCTCTCCGAAAGTGCTCCTTTGAGAAATTCCATAGCCGCTTGATTCTGCCTGTCTGCCATTATTCACCCCCGTATGATCACTAATTTCCACCTTCGTATAACGACATGCACCCGACTGAGCTGCTAGGCTGATTTTGTCTGAATTCGGCTTAACAATAGGGGATAATGACATGAATAATAAACCGGTCTATGCAATCGGATTGATGCTTTTGACTTCTATCTGGTTTGGTCTACAAGCTTGGATAACGCAGACTGGCATACACGCCTCTAGTGCATTGGCATTCAATACCGAACGCTATCTCATAGCGGCTGTGGCTTTGGGTTGTATTTGTCTGATCACGCGAGCTAAGTTCACTCGACGTGCCATATGCGGAGGTTTCGTTGTCGGTGTGGCTTATACGTTTACGGTTGGTTTAGAAAGTCAGGCATTGGCATTCGGAGCAGCTGGACGTGTGACTTTTATCGGCAGTCTCTTTGTAGCGTTTACTCCTTTCCTTGGATATTTTCTGCGATCCGAGAAGCTGTATCGAACGACGATAATTGGAAGTCTCATTATGCTGATCGGCGCAGCACAACTTCTATTAGTGCCAAACGGTAGTTCGGCAGGTGATTTTTATGGCATTTTGCGAGCTCTTGCCTGTTCTTTTATGCTCATTTTAGTTGGACATTATTCTAGGACCGATTGGCGTGTGCTGTGCTTTGTCAATACGGTGACCATAGCGCTCGTGTCTTTATTGGGTGCTCTACTTACAGGGCAGACACAGTTCTCACTTCAAGCAGAGGTTTTGATACCCGTTACTGTCAGTGGCGTCATCGGATCAGTTGGCTGTTTTATTGTGATGACTTGGGCGGGGCGTTACATATCTGGTGCATTGATGAGTGTGTTGTGTTTTCTAGATTCCCCTTTTAGCATCATTTGGGGTGTTTTACTTTACAAGGAAACGCTCTCGTCCGGTTCACTTGCTGCCTTTGTACTCATCGCAATTGGAGCGGTACTCGCCTTAACCGCTGGAAAGTTTCGTGTTCGCCAGACTAAGGTGTTGTTTATCCAACGTATACGTGTGCACAGTCTGACCGTGAACTAAGTAAACCTCGTTATCGATAAGCATTTTGTTAGCGGCACAACGTGCTCAATCTGTAACTTATGTTGCTGTTGTTACTGCATTTGCTGCAATTCGCGCAATATTCTCTCTGAATTGACGCGCAGATTTACGGAAGCATCCCGCTGAATTGTCATTGTGTGTCGGCGGGAGCTTCGCCGGATGCTACCGAAATGATACAAATGCAGCGAAACGCTGGCTCAATGCTACCGCCGTGCTTGCTTTAATTTTAAGAAATGATGGAAGTTGAATGATTGATATACAACCTTCTCCAAAATTGTCCAATTTACTTACTTATTATAGAACAAGAGTTTGTAATTCGTCAACGTAAAGTTTGCTGGTAGCGCCACACTAAGTGGTGGAGACTAATTTCCGTGATTTTTACAACTCGCAGCCTCTAAAAACCTTTAAATACCCTCCCTGATTCTTCGGGGAAGGGTTGGGTGAGGTTTTGACCACCCTCCATCACTTAATGTGGCCCTACCATTTTGCTATCTGACACTGAACATTTGAGGACGAAAATAGCCTTAACGAGCCAAATCAAACAACCTGATTGGGGCTTAAGAACTTTTTCACATGTGGTCACCAAAGATTGTTTCATATCGTTTAGTAATTTTCTGACGCTTTAACTGCATTTCATGTGTTATTACAGGCCGAGCTTCGGTCCAGAGCAAACACACATTCAGTGTCCGGTAGCTAGATTTCTCTAGATCATATGCCGCTAAATTCAGTAAGCAGTCGTTCTATAGTGCTGTCTAGATCCGCAGTTTTTCCTCGCGTAATCGCTCCCTGCAAAATTGAATCTTCCAGAGTCTTGCTGAGATCATTCTGTAAACGATCTAAGATGTACTGAACATCTACTGAAGATGTAACCAAGGATATCAATCCTAGAAGTTCGGCCGATTCCTCATGTTTCTTATTCTCGAAAAGAAGCTGAGATATTTCGATCACCACTGCTAGTTTGGCCTTCGGTGAACCTTGAGCCTGTACCTGACTCAACGCTTTATGCATAAGGGGATTTACCACTTGGGATGGTTGTCCCAATTTGCGTTTGAGTAGGGCTAATGCTGCCAAAGATGGGGACAGATTTTTATCACCTACAGCTTGCATTATTTCTAAAGCTTCAGTTAGGTGCAGTTCGGCATCCCGGTAGTGACCTGTTCGTGTGTCCAGGTTCGCAAGATCGCCCAACGAACGTGAGATTCCTCGCTGGTCGTTAATAGTACGACGAATGTGCAACGCTTCCTCATACAACTCGCGGGCTTTAGTGAAATCGTCTTGAACTTGCGCCAGCCATGCCTGTGCGGTCAGCGAATCTGAAATATCCTTAGGTTGTTCGAGCTGTTTGTAGAGGGCTAAGCCTTCAGCGAAGTAAGCCTGTGCTTTCGCGTAATCGCCTCTCATGCGAGAGATTTCACCGAGATTTGTTAGATTTGTGCCCATCCCCCAACGGTCATTAATCGCTCTCTGCATCTCCAATGCTTCCTCAAGGTAACGTTGGGCAGCAGCAAGATCATTTCGATCATAGGCAACACTAGCAAGCAGTGATAAGGCATTGGCAATTCCTTTGCGGTCGCCAATTGCACGCCGTTCGCGTAAGCTTGCTTCGGCAAACTCTAAACCTTGATCAATGTTCCCCTGGCGAATTGCCAAAATCGCGAGATTACCCAATGATCCGCCGACCCCGTTTCGGTCTCCAATTTCGCGTCGGATTTTCAGGCTGCGCTCATAGTAGGATCGCGTCGCTTCACTATCACCTTGATCCAGCGCCATATTACCTAAATTATTAAGGATGCTGCTTAACTGCTGCCGATCCCCCACTGCCTGGCAAAGTGCTAAACTTTCTTCTAAGTAAGTACGGGCCGTGTTCTTATCACCTTTGAGCGTTGCAATCTTACCTAGCCGATTGAACGCACCGACAATACCCGTATAGGTACCTTGCTCACGAAAGAGGCTGAGACTTTCATTGAAATGGGCTTGAGCAGTCGGATAATCACCTTGTTGAAAAGCGACATCTCCTAAAGTAACCAGTGCATGAGCCGTACCCGCTTGATCCCGGTAATCACGCGCTAATTTTAGTGCTTTTTCGGCCAAATTCATTGCGGTCGGATAATCACCTTGCTGTGTATAGGCTTTACCCAGCCCGTCTAGAGCTAGAATGCGTTGTGGATTATTGTCATCGGCAAGCGTCAAACACGCTTCGTATTGCGTGCTGGCATTAGCGTAGTCTCCGCGTAACTGGGCAATATCTCCTTGTAATCGCAGCAAGGTTGCACGGAATACCGATTCTCTTTCCAAAAGTGCTTGTTTAAGTAACCTTTCGGCACGATCATAATCTGCGGTGATGCTGATGAGGCGCTCACATACTGGCACGGTATAACTCAAAAATTTATTGGTGACACCGGCTTCTCGCCAGTGTTCTAAAAGGATGTCATACTGTGTTTCATCACTTGGATAGATTGATTCAATCGTTTCCGCAGCGACTTGATGCAGCTTTTTCAACCGTGCTTGTGCTTGCATTGTGTACGCGGCATCACGCAGAAGAGCATGTCGAAAAATATAGCGTAGTTGGTCCAAGGCTGACCAGATTGTTTCACGCTCGGCTTCATGAATGGCAGGTGTCTCGTCCTCGCGCAGCATTCGTGATAAGACTTGAATTTCGAACTCGCGACCCAGCACAGATGCTGTTTGCACCACGCCTTTGACCTGTGCGGCTAAGCGATCTAAGCGTGCGATCAATACGGCGCTAATACTAGATGGGACTTCAGCAGCAATGTTTTCCATTAAATCCCATAGACCATCGTGTGCGATCAATACGGCGCGTTCTTTCAAATCAAGTAGGAGTTGTTCGGTATAGAATGGATTACCTTCAGCACGTTCACTAAGGAATTGTCCAAGCCGTTGTGCTATTTTCCCATCCAGTACCGCTGCCGCAACTTCTCGTACGCCGTTTTCTGTCAATCGGTTGAGGTCAAATGATTGAATAGGAACACTGTAAATATTCGCAATCGTGTAGGGTCTTCCATAATCGTTATAGCGGCTGGTGAGGAACACCGCAATAGGTGAGTCCTCAATATTGTAAGACAAGTTCTGCACCATACGGATGGAAATGTTATCCAACCATTGTGCGTCCTCAAGATGCAAAACGAGTGGCTGTCGTTGCGCCTCGGCTTTGGCCCATGCCTTAATCGCTGCAATGCTATTATCGAGTCGCAGCTTTTCATCGGCTGTCTCGTAGGGCGAATCGGGAATGACCAAGCCGATTGCACCTGCTAGAAACGAGCGGTAGAGGGTTAAATCTGCCCGAATGATTTCATCAACATTCAGGACTAATTTGCCGAATGCGGCATCAAACGCTTCAAGATTCGACTGGTAATCATGCTCTCTTCGCTGTCCAAAATAAGGACGGAGAAAATATACAAAGGCGCTCAGTGGTGTTCGACTTAACTGATCAGCTTGACCCGTCAACCATGTAATACGATTTTCTTTTTGCGAATGCTGAAGCACTTCATAAGCCAGTCGACTTTTCCCCATCCCCGCTTCGCCGTAGATATAAATCAAGCCCGCATGTCGCCCCAAGAAAATCGGTGCCAGGGCTTGTTGAATTTTTTTTAGTTCGTCGACACGTCCAATCAAAGGTGTTGTGTAGAAGCGTTCCTCAAAGCTGCGGTCACGCCGTCCAATAAGTTTGAAAATCTGAATAGGGTGCGATTTTCCTTTGACTTGAATAGGTTCTAAGCGTTGTAAGTCGAAGTCGCCGAGTTTGGCTCCAAGCATTGACTCACTAATAAATATGGTTCCGGGTTCAGCTTTGGTCATCAGCCGCGCTGCCAAATTGACCTCATCACCAAGGACGCCATAAGTTCGGCGTGATTTGCCACCATAGGCACCCGTTCGCATGGTTCCGCGACTGATCCCGATTTGCACAGGATCAAGGTAGCCGAGTTTGTTTGCTTGATCGCGAATATCGATGGCAGCGCTCAAGGCTCGTGCCGGATCATCTTCATGGGCATAAGGTGCACCGAATACCGCGTACAAATAGCTGCCTTTGTCACCAATCGTGAGTTGCAAGACATTGCCTTGGTAATGATTAACTCTGTCTTGAACCACTTGTATCAGTTGGTCAAGCTTTTCATTGGCGCTAGGATCGTCCTCATAGGCAATATTTGAAAACCGGAGAAACAACGCGGTTACAGGACGGAGTTCGATTTGGAACTCGCCTAACCCTGCTTGTAAGTGGCGAGTGAGGGCAGGAAGTATCCACGGTCGCAGAATGTCATGTGACAATGTGGATGCTTCAGTTGATGTAGTCATCGATATTTTAGCCGGAAGTTCAAAGCGATCGATCACCGCAAATTGTTCTTCACCTTCACCCCGCCATTCGCGTATGCTGGTCATTTTTTCCAGTCGTTCGACGGTGCTTCTATCAGCAAGTAATTCTCCGCGCTGGGCGGACGCTTCACCAACTGCTATTCGAGATACTGTTGCACCAGCGAGCGCATCGATCAATTGAATTTTAGGATCGCCTACTACAAAACGTTTGGTCGTTCCGGTTGTGATGATTACTTTCAGCCCAAGCAGCAATGCCTCGCTATTGGGCAACATGATTTGCCCAACATCATGCATTGCGGCTAACAAAGCAAAGCCACAGGCTGTTGCGTTAAGTGTTGCGGTATCGCCAGCGAACCAGCAGGTAATCGCATCACCGGCAAATCCCATGATTGAGCCACCGTAACGATCTACCTCGGCGACTAGTGCGTCATACACACGGTTAAGATGTCTAGCTAATTCTTCAGCCCCCCGCCGCGCGCCAAGTATCTCTCGAAGTCGCTCTGTTATTGCTGTAAAACCCGAAATATCCGCGAACAATGCTGAGCCTTGAGCATTTTGCTGTAATTCAGTTCCGTTAAGCAATGCGCGAAGTCGATCACTTGGAAGATAAGCTGCCTCGATGGACATAGTCAAACCCCTTCAAATCATGTGCATCGCAATATGGGAAATTCAATTCCTTCAGCAACCGGCCTCAAAGTTATCCATATCTTTGATCAGATTATCAATTGCTCTCTCAAACTGAGTTGAACCAGCAATTGATCATTCCAAGCAGGTTTTAGTGAATGTTTCAGTATCTTGATTTATCCAGATCCAGATAGCTTACTTACTAGTATGATATTTCATTTATATAGAAATTGCCCACTGGAACTATAGCTGCATCATATAGTGCCTACTTTGGCCGAAATTTGTTCTCACATACACTTATTTTTCTAAGTTCGGCATGAATTTGTATCAGGGGTTTTGATACTCATATTTTGATAAGGGCTGTCACCTTACAAAGTTTAAGGCAATAACGAAGAAGCTACATTGAATCCCAGTTAATCGTTCAATACATCCAAACCGCGAAAAATCAACGGTGGAAGGATAGCTAACCATAGATCAAAGTCCCAACGAGCTATTTCCAGTGAATCCAAAACCTAGTTTGTGCTTTCAGTGGTGCGAAAACGATTTTGTCGCATTTGATTGGACGCATTTTTAGAATTCGACTATGGCTGTTTGGAGATTATGCATAGACGGGATTAAAATGGCGACGTTTTCGAGTGTAGATGGCGTGATCGTCGGCGAAGAGAATAATTGGGATACAGCGTTACAAATGGCGACTCGGCAATTTGTCAGACCTAACTAATTGTTGTTAACGTTTCCATAAATCTTAATCTCGTTCCCATAATATTCGACAAGTATTTCATAGATACGGCCAAATAGATAAACGCAACCCGCATCGGAGCTTCATAAAAAACCAAACCAATAATATTTTATCTGAGACTCCAAAGAGAGGCAGCGCTATGATGGAACCACTCTGATGCATCTTAAGAAGTTGAAGTACATTTATGTCATCAGACGTGAAAACGACGGCGCTGAAGCTCATCTTTTCTGCTAATGCAGATGAAAAGCGTAGAAATTGAAGTTCCAGTCAATGGGATTGTTCCAGATGGCATGACTCTCAAAGCGCTTTGCGGCAAAACCTGTTCACCATTAATAGTGGCTTGAGAAAGTGAATTTTCCTGCTTGACGCAGACTTACTTTTGTCTGATAGGTAAGAATGTGAATATATCGCTGACTGTGAAATCAACAATGTTGCTCGCTTTATCACGCATCTATCTAGCGCTTCTGCTGGTCTGTGCCTTGTTTATCATTATTTCATTAATGATTGGATTTGGCCGACAGCAAGTCGTCATTTCATTCGTTTCATCGTCGAGTCAGGGGTCAAACATTTTGCAGCTCATGGACATTGACGAAGGACTTATCCTTCGTATTGGCGCGAATATTATTCACTGCTGTACTAAATGGTCGCCCAACGGTCATGAAATAATCTTTGACACTCTTTACTCACAGGGCAAATATCCATTTAAGAGCGTCTACCGCATGAATGCCGATGGTAGGCAAACACGACCTTTACTCTCTTTGTCAGAACTTAGCGCACAGACTGGCGTGTGGGCGCCTGATGGTCGCTTCGTCGCCTACATTAGCATTCGTTTTCAGGGCGTTACGGATGTCTCTCTTCTAGACACTCAGACTGGCCTGACTCGCCAGTTGACCAATAGCTCTACTTATTATGAAGCACCTGTTTGGTCACCGAATGGTCAGTTTATTGTTTTCACATCACAACAAGGAAGGGATAATTGGGATATCTGCCGCATTAATCCGGATGGAAGCGCACTTCAGAATCTCACCAACACTCGTGGCAGCGACACATTACCCGCCGTCTCACCGGACGGACGGACTATTGTTTTCATATCGAATCGTACTGGTAATCAAGAGCTCTATATGATGGATGCTGACGGCAAAAATGTACATTCGTTGACCGCAACACGGATCTTACAAATAGCTCCATCGTGGTCGCCGGACGGCAAATTTATCCTGTTTGTTTCTGTAGATCAATCGGGTAAAGCTGAAATTAATCGGCTAAATGCGGATGGGAGAGAGTTCCAACGCCTAGCCCCAATTTCCGGCACGGACACACCGCCCGTCTGGTCACCCGATGGTAGGCAAATTTTATTCGTGTCGGCGGATGATTTGGGAAAGTCACATATTTATATTATGGACGCCGATGGGAAGAATCGGCGGTGGCTAACTGACGATGACAATCGGAAGACGGAACTCGCTTGGCAACCCGACTAAGGCATATCCGTCATCCTTGCCAACAGGAGTGTCAACTCCACCACCGAAAATTGCCCTCACTTCATTACACCGTTGAGAGGTCCCATTCTTCGTGGAGTTTTGGAACATCATTGAGCAGTCGTTTTGTGTAGGTTTCCTTGGGATTTAATATCACCTCGTCCGCCGATCCACTTTCAACAAATCTGCCATGTTCCATAATATAAACCGTATCAGACACATAGTATGCCAGTCCAATATCATGTGTAATAAATATTGGCGTCATCCCGATATCATTACGCAGAGCCATCAGCATGTCCAATATAGTCGCTCGCGAACAAGCATCGATCATTGAGGTGGGTTCGTCAGCGATCAGAATTTTTGGGGTCAGCAAGAATATCCGTGCAATCATCAGCCGCTGTTGCTGACCGCCAGACAGTTCAAATGGATATTTGTTCGTCAACTCTTCAAATTTCAAATTGACGAATTTGCAGGCCTCGCGCATCATCTCATACTTTTGCTCATATGGAAGGTTATGACCGCCACGCATCCGAATGCAATCGAGCAAAACAGCGTCAATTTTTCTAAAGATGTTGTAAGAGGAGAAGGGGTCCTGGAAAATTGCCTGGATATTTTTCCAATATTCCCGCTTCTTATTCTGGTTGCGAATATCACGCAGTTTTCCCTCGAAGTAGATTTCACCCTCGCTAGGACTGATTAGCCCTAACAGCATCTTTGCCAGCGTAGTCTTTCCACTGCCAGACTCGCCTACAATCGAAATGACTTCACCGGCTTTAAAGCTAAAATCTACATGATCAACGGCAACTGTCTTATTGGACCCAAAACCGAAGGTCTTGGTAACCCCTTTTCCACTTATAATGACTGTATCACGATTCATTTTTGTAGGCCCTTCTGAGGTCTTCTTCGGGTATGATGCAGCGATAGGCACGTCCCCCACCAATATCCCGTAAATTCACTGTAGTCGTTCGGCATTCGGGCATCACGAATTTGCAGCGATCTGCGAATCGGCACCCTGATGGTGGGTTTTTAAGATTAGGTGGAGTGCCCGGAATCGCTGTCAACTTGACTCCCCGCAGACCTTTTTCGGGCACGATGATCGAACCCATTAGCGCTTTGGTATAGGGGTGAATCGGGTCGAACACGGTCTCTTCGGCCGTTCCTTTCTCGACGATTTGTCCAGCATACATGATCATGATGTCATCAGTGACATTATACAGCAGCGGAAGTTCATGGGTGATGAAGACCAGCGCCTTGATAATGCCGCTATTCATCAAATCCATAATCATCTTGATGACCATTTTTTGTGAGGTAACATCCAGCGCGGAAGACGGCTCATCGGCAATTAACACTTTTGGGGACAAAATTACCGAGGTTGCGATTACTGTACGCTGCTTCATCCCACCAGATAGCTCAACAGAATACTTCTGCAGGACTTCCGGCGGCAGACCCAACAATGCGAAACGCTCCTTTGCAAGCTCGTAAATCTCCATTTTTGAGGTTTTAGGGTGATGTGCCTGAACGACATCCTCAATAAAATGGATGATTTTCTGCGTCGGATTGAGCGCACTCATCGCCGCTTGGGGAATATAGGAAATCTCATGTCCGAGGATCGTTTTGCGCACCTCATCCGGGGCAATTCCGGTAATGTTTTGTCCGTCAATGATGATTTCTCCGCTGGCATAGTGCAGCGGCGCAAAGTAATATCCCATCAAGCTGAGCGCCAGCGTGGATTTCCCGCAACCTGATTCCCCTGCGATGCCTAACGATTTTCCGGCTTCGACCTTTAAGGAAACATGATCAACGGCGTAGATGGGTTCCCCAAACCGAGTGACATAATTCGTCGTCAGCTCATTGACTTCAAGTATAGATTGTGACATAGGCTCACTTATTCCCTTAATGCGGGGTTGAATACTTGGTCAAGCCCGGTATTCATGAGATTCATAGAGAATGAAATCAAAGCAATCGTGATAATAACGGGAATGTACGCCCACCAATAACCCAGGATAGGGGCTTGATAGATCAATGCCCATTTCATCATGAGACCCAACGTAGGGACATCCGTCGTTCTTGGACCCAACCCGAGAACAGATAGTCCGGCTTCAGCAAGGATGCCGGATGAAATCTGTAGGATGAGTGCCATGATAACATAGGAAGCAATGTAGGGCAGAATATCAGTCAAAATGATATAGGTGATAGAATGTCCGGATAATTTTGACAGGTTGACATGATCGCGGTTGCGGAGTGAAATCACCTGTGCGCGCACTGCTCTGGTCGTCCAAACCCATGAAGTCAGCCCGATGACCACTGCAACGGTGAAGGCGCCACGTGCTTCTTGCCCGATGCTGAACGAAATCAAGATCAGGAGTACAAATCCGGGAATGACAATAAATAAGTTGGTGACAAAGGTAATGACATCATCAACCAGACCGCCGATATACCCTGAAATCAAACCGAGAGTTAGTCCAATTGTGGTTGCGACGATTCCGGCCACAAAGCCTATGGTTAGAGATACACCAGTTGCGCTTACTAATTCGGTTAGAACATCACGACCAAAGTTATCCGTTCCTAATGTAAACGAGCGCGCATTGGCCACTTCATTGATATTCACATAGTCGTCTTGCTTGATCGTATCTTTTTGTTCCAGTACACCTGTGGATGGATTGGTTACGGCAACAATGGCGCCTTCGATGTCTAAGAGGCCAATCAATGAAGCGTTAAGACGGATATAATAATTACGATCGGCATTAGTCATTCCCGCGACGCGCACTTTGGGGTCAAAGTTATTTTTCCACAGTTCGAGAAGCTTGGCTGTATCATCAATAGTGATGTCTTCTTCTGGAATACCTTTGCCGACAAGCCATTTCTGTATCGCAAGGCGATCGTCATTGCTCAACTTAGCCGCAATCCGGCGCTCTGCTGCGTTATCCAGAAGCAGGGTGTAACGGGTCGCAGAATTTGTACTGTCGTACAGGTTGACATAGGTACCAGGGGCAAGAAACGTTCCCTGACTGATGATTGCCAAGGGGGGGGCTTTTACAAATATTGGGTAGATTAATACCGTCAGCACAATCGTTGCAAGAATCACAAAACCAATAACGAATTTTCCAGATCGAAAAACTTGACTAAGCATATGTTTCATGGTTATCTATCCGCGTTATTCTGATTGAGCGGCTCTAATGCGCGGATCAATCAGCCCGTAAAAGATTTCAAGGACAAAAAACGCGACCAGCACCATGATAGTGACAATCAGTGTCGCCGCCGAAATCAGTGGATAATCTCCCCCTAAGACTGCTGATAGGAGCGTAGTGCCGAGCCCTGGATAGTTGAAAATGACCTCAGCCACCAGTGCGCCACCCACCATCGTCCCGATTGAAAGAGCCAGTCCTGTTATCTGGGGAAGCATAGCGTTCCTGAAGACATAGAGAACTATCTTGCTATCCTTGATCCCCAAAAATCGCGCATATTTGACGTAATCGGCGTTCAATTCATAGATAGCCATTGAACGCATCCCTATTGCTTGTCCACCAACGGTAATCAGTACAAGTGACCAGAATGGCAGTTGATAGTGAACAATGACTGAGCGTACAAATTCCCAACTGAAAGAGGGAACCATGTCAAAACTATAACCACCAGATGAAGGGAACCATTTTAGACGGACAGCGAAAATCACCGATAAAATAATCGCCATACCAAAAGCAGGCATACTGCTCAGGAAAATGCTGGCTGGTAAAAGCGCCTTGTCGAAGCCTTTTCGCAGATAAGCTGCCAAAGCGCCGAGTGTATTTCCGAGTATCCATCCAACGATAATGGCCGGAAATTGCAGCACAATCGTCCACCAGATGGATGCGTTGATGACCTCTCCAACCGTTCGAGGGTACTGGCTTAACGAGTAACCAAAATCGCCATGAATTACATTCTGAACGTAAATAAAAAACTGTTCTACTATAGGTTTGTTCGTGCCAAACAATTTTGTATATTGTTCATAGACTGCTTGAACACCCGAAGCATTGGACATCCCTTGAGCCATTCGGGCGGCTATAGCAGCTACCGGATCTCCCGGCATGAGTCGAGGCAGGATAAAATTCAAGATGAAGGCAATAACCAAAGTGACCAAGAACCAAGCTAATTTTCTAATAAAATAATCTCGATAGCCTTTCAAACCCGGCCTCCTCATAGAATGGATACGACGTCAGATAACAATGAGGTGGCAGCCACCTCAAGGGATCAACCCTGGTTTTGAATTCCAAGCCTGATCCCATTTATATGAAGTGACTGCCACCTGCAGCACTGCTGCGCGAGTATCAAACTACGGGGCGGCCAGCTTTAGGTTGTAAAGACCGGCGACACTCCAACCATCCATCAGATCCAGCGGCGGCACCGGCGGGTTGGTACCATCACCGTCATATGGGAAATTGGTCCACACGCTTTCGTTCACCGTGTGGAAGGACTGCGGACGGTACATAAGCGTGAAGGAAGGAACATCGGTCAGATAAATCTTGACCAATTGTGTGTAAGTGTCCTTGAGCTTGGCAGCGTCGGTTTCAGTCGGGATCGATTGGATCAGCTTATCGACGTCGGGATTGGAGTAACCACCCCAGTTGCCGTTCCAGTTGGTCGCCATGCCATTGAATTCAGAGCTAAGCAGGTGGCGGATACGGCTCCACGGTTGGGTCGGGCCAGCACCATCGCTCCACATCATGAAAATGTCATAGCCAGCGGGCAGAGGAGTATCTGACTTGGTGACAACGGTCTGATAGACGGACCACTCGGGGTAATTCGTTGTGATGTCAATGCCAATCTTCTTACCGGCAGCAGCGAGGACTTCAATGGCAGCTTGCCAGTCAGACCAACCATTCGGGCAGGTCGCGACGTAGCTCAACTTCTTACCATCTAATTCACGCCAACCATCACCATTCGTGTCCTTAATGCCAGCTTCATCGAGAAGTTTCTTGGCACCCTCAATGTCGTTGCCAGCCCATTGTAGGTCTTTAACTGCTGCATGGTCATAGAGCGCCTGCTCACCAGCCGTAGGATTCATCAGTGAACGCGGAACCTGATCGAAAGTTGCAGATTGATTGGTCATTGCGTTGGCGATGATGGTCGGATAATCAACGGCCATCGCAATCGCTTTACGCACTGCAACGTTGTCCAGACCCGATGATTTCAAGTTGTAGAAAGCAGTCGGTAAGCTGGCGCCAATACCATATGGAGCATCGGGTAGGAAGGTCGAAATCGGCAGCTTGTCCGTAAGCCAGAGATCCTGAACATTGGAGTTGAACTGTTGGCTGACATCGACTTCGCCAGCCTTCAACGCAGTTGTACCCGCAGCGTTATCTTTGAAGATTGTATGGGCAAGGTATTTCGGAACAGGGAGCTTGCCCCACATGCTGGCATCTTGACCCCAATATTTATCATCGCGAATGAGGACAACTTTGGTGTCATCCGCAAAATATTTGTGATAGGGGCCGGAGTAGACGACGTCTTCAGCTGTGTCAGACAAGAACTTGGTAGCATCTTCACCCGCGCGTTTTTCGAGGGTCTGTGTCCACGCCTTCTGGAGGATGTAGTTGGTGCTGACATAAGCTTGGACGAGCAGCGGATTGACTGTCTTGCCATTTGCATCCAGCTTGGCCTTGATAACGACAGTGCTGGCGTCCTTTGCGACGATGTCTTCAATGTAATCCTTGTTGGAGGCGCCGGTTGGGGTGCTGTACTTGATGTGGGTTGCCCATGTATAAGCAGCATCCTCAGCTGTCACTGGGGTGTCGTCACTCCAGTGCGCGGCTGCCTTAATCTTGAAGGTGAGTTCGGTGCGAGCATCGTTCCATGCATAGTCACCGTCTGCCAGCAACGGATAGACCTTCCCGTCGAGCATGTTATACAAGTAAGGGGTTTCAAACGTCAGGACGCGGGCATTGTCCTGCTGGTTGATGGCCATTGCGTTGTTGTTGTTGCTTGAGTAGGGATTCCAGCCAACGACCGCACCCCACTGCTGACCATTGAAATACAGGGTTTCATTGCGGGGCAATGATGTATCCTGCGCTAACGACGGCACAATCCCAAGTGCCAACAACAGTATAAGAAAAAACCCGACAACTTTGAAACGTGTAGACTTCATTGCATGTATCTCCCTAATAAAACTATCTATGTCCAAATACTAATAAGAAGTCAACTCCGCACAAAAAATAGTGAAATCAACTTCTAAAATTGGAATATTATAGCAATCTCGCTTTTTCGTGCCACTTTCTTAATCTTGATTATACTCAAAGTAGCCCATACTGGTGATACAAGTAAGTGCGGCTCGTTCGAGAAAAATGCCCTATCCCACACATAATGTTAATGCAGATTTCCAATATCATTGCGTAGCCAATGTAACTTTTGATACGTGCAATTCGGCATTAAGAAAAAAGTTTAGGCCGTGTGCTGCCAAACATCTTGAAGCGGTTTATAACTGATCAGTATTATTCCCTCCTGTTGGATAACATCACGAATTGTCGCAGATAGCATACACTGTAAATCTGCCTCCCGTATCTGAGCACCATCCGGTTCTATGGCCAGTAACTCAGCATCTTCCAGACCCGGATGAACTGCCCACTCACTTAGCCCCGCAGGGAGATCGCGCAATAGTCGAATATACTGTTCTAGCTTTCCATTGGTTTTAATGAGGTAGCTGTCCAAGAAGTCATAATCGTTAGTAGGCAGTCTACTGCGCTGGACTGTTTCGATTAGCGGACGTTCACGGACGCGTAGTGCAAGCCCATATTCTCTGGCCAATTTAAACATCACGTCGAATAGTTGTGGTTTTTTAGCAATGCGCAGCGAATGCCAGTCCAGATGGGTCGGCTTGAGATTAGCATTTAACACAGTTTCAATTTGTGCCCTAAATTCTACTTCCAGCTCATCCAACTTGATTTGAGCGAAGAATTCGGGCATATGTGCGAACGTATAAAAATGGCCTGTCTCATCAATTAACGAGGGTACTTTGTCTCTACAGCTCAGAGGTCGCCAACGATAGTTGACATTATCGCCGATTACTGTGAGGTGAACGCCAAAGGGAATAACCGGATTTTCTGCAAGCAACTGCATGGCATGTGAAGACCAAGGGCAGGGAACCATCAGAGTTGTTGAACAAACTACGCCTTCCTTAAGCGAACGAAAGATAGCCGAATTGGTTGAATGGCACATCCCAAAATCGTCAGCATTTATGATCAATAAGCGTGCATCAGATGGATACCCTAATAGGTTGTTTGTTTGGCCATTTTGGTGCTGGTACATCTGTGGTAGTCCTCATCAATTCAACGGTTTCGTCCTTTGTCATTTTGATCCTTTTAGGTCAGAGCAGTTGTTACCATCACGAGGCAATTGTTTCGCTGAATACGGGACTAGCTGTATGAGCAAGACGAGCCATCTCGTGGAAAACAAAAGCGATAACTGCCAGTACGATAAAGGTTACACCCATCGTTTCCAAACCGAGGTTCTTGCCAATTGTCCCGATTAGCCCGGGGAGAATTGCCGACCCTAGTCCAACAAAGCTCATTTGCAAGCTAACACCATTTTCGGCATGTTCGATTCCGACCCGCTGCGGCGTGGTCGTCATCAACATTGGGAAGACCGGCGCTTCAGCAAAGCCGACGATTATCAAGCCGATTGAGCCGATGACTGGAAGCGGATTCCACGCGAATAAGAACGTGCCCACAATGACTGCCAACAAGCACCATCGGAGTAAACGTGTTGTCTCAAAGCGGTTAATGATGAAGCCAAAAAAGATTCGTCCGCCTGTAAACACACCCCAATAAACACTGACCCAAGTGCCCGCAACTTCGGGCGTGATGCCGCGCGACTGGGTAAAAAGCGTGTAGGCCCATTGACCAATGCTGATTTCCATACTGACATAAGCTAAGATGGTAATCATGCTGAGCCACATTACGGGCAGACGCAGGGATTCGCTAAAACTCGAACGGCGAACTGGTTTATTCTCCTCGTTTTGGAAGCCTTCGTTACGCCACATATGGCGTGTTACGATGAGCAGCGCCAGAATGATAACCAGCACGGCGCCTGTTATGGCATAGCCAATCTGCCATTTCAGATTGACCACACAATAGGTCATGATGAGCGGGCCGATGGTGATGCCAACCCCGAAGCTGGCATGTAACCAATTCATTTCACGCACGGAATGATAAGCAGTGACGTACATGTTTAAGCCAGCATCGATAGTTCCACTGCCAAACCCGGCGATTAGCGCAAATGCAATAACCATGATCCAAGCTGAAGAAAGGGCAATCGCAAAAAAGCAGAGCGACATAATTAACATGCCACCCACTAAACTGATGCCACTTCCAAAACGTGCCATAATCCGTCCAATGAAAAAACTCGCCACGATATAGCTAATGGTTTGAACCAATAGAAGCACGTTGACGGCATCCAATGCCAGATTGAAATCTTTCTGAATATAAGGCCAAGCTACGCCGAGCAATCCGCCTGTTAGTCCCAAGCCAATAAAAGCTAGATAGGCGATTAGAATGGTCGGCGTTTTCATGTTTTTAGCTATCATCAAAGTATCCTAGTTTCCGGAATGCGTGAGAGTTTGAACAGGACAACATACCCCGTCGACATAAAGTTGACTAATGTCGGCAGGGTACGTTCCATTGTGAACCGGGATAAATTTAGGAACCCACATCAAATTCCGCATGGAGCGACGCGCGCGAATCGGAACCAACCCAGAGGTCGAAGGTTGCAGAATCCTGCACCCACTTTCCGACGCTTGTACTCCAGTATTTCAACTGTTCTGTACCGAGCTCGAAAGATACCATCTTGGTCTCTCCGGGCTGAAGGGATACTCGTTCAAACCCCTTGAGTTCGCGCATCGGGCGCGAGTCGCTGCCAAATTGTTGGTGAATATACAACTGAACCACCTCATCTCCGGCCACGTGACCTGTATTGGTTACATGGGCTGTCACAGTCAGCGAGTCGCCCACTTTCACTTGCTTAGCAGAAACGGTTAGGTCAGTAATCGAGAACCTGGTATAGCTAAGACCGAAGCCAAAAGGATAAAGCGGTGAAGCCAGGCTGTCCCAGTAGCGCGATCGGTACTGCGGGTGATGCTCAGGCTGGTGCGTAATTGTACGCGCATAGTACAGCGGGGCATGGTTGCCGCTGCGCGGGAAAGTAACCGGAAGCTTGCCACCTGGATTAACATCCCCAAAAAGAATATCAGCTACCGCATGCCCACCTTCGGTTCCCGGTTCCCACGCTTCAAGGATGGCCGGAACATGCTCCGCTGCCCAATTGATGCTTATCGGACGCCCGTTTAGCAACACCAATACCACTGGCTTACCAAGCGCTACCACATCCTTAAGCAATTCTTCCTGCCGCCCCGGCAAATCGATTGATCCTCGTGAGGCTGCTTCGCCAGCCATAAGGTCGGTTTCGCCGAGAACCATGATTACTAGATCCGCACCACGCGCAGTCGCTATCGCGGTTTGGAAAGCTGCATCCGCCGCTTCGGGAGTCTGCGTAGGCTTTTTCTTGTCTACGAAAAAGTCCTCAAACATTGACGGGAAATCACGCTTAATCTCTGGGCCTGGTGCGTATTTGACGTTTGCATTCGGCAGTTTGGCACGGATGCCCCCCAGTACTGTCACAGCAGCTGGTTGGTGACCAAAAACCATCCACGAACCTTCTGTAGCTTCCATAGAGTCCGCCACTGGGCCAATGACAGCTACATTATTCAAGCTTTTTGCAAGCGGTAGCAGATCATTCTCATTGCGGAGCAGTACTATGGAACGTTGGGCTGCTAACCGTGCCGATTGGCGATGCTCCGGAAGTGAAACTACCTGTTCCAGCAAGGCTTCGTCGGTATAAGGCTGTTCAAAGAGCCCCATACGAATTTTAATCGCCAAAATGGAACGCACGGCGGAATCGATGTCATCTATGTTTAGGGTGCCATCTTCAACGAGGCTTGCTAGATGGTCAAGATAAGTATTACTTGCCATGTCCATGTCAAGACCCGCGGTTAATGCGCGGAAGGCTGCATCTCGCCCATCGCGCGCGAAGCCCTGAATAATAAGGTTTCCGACAGCAAATGCATCACTGACCACGAAACCTTCGAAGCCCCACTCGCCGCGCAGGATATCATGCAACAACCACCGCGAACCACTTGCAGGGACATTGTTGAGATCCATATAGGCACTCATAAATGTCCCGACGCCCGCTTTCACTGCGGCTTGGAAGGGGGGGAAGTAAATATTCCGCAATTGGGCTTCAGACAGAAAAACCGGATCGTAATCTCGTCCGCCATCTGCCGCTCCGTATCCCGCAAAGTGTTTAGCGCACGCTATAACATGATCCGGCGCGCCAAGGTAAGGGCCTTGAAACCCGCGTACCTGGGCAGCAGCCATAGCCGCACCGAGGAACGGATCTTCGCCAGCACCCTCAACGATGCGGCCCCAGCGGGCATCACGGGCGATGTCTAGCATTGGACCAAATGTCCAGTGAAGGCCAGCGGCACGTGCTTCTTTCGCTGCTACTGCTTGTGACTGTTCAGCAACGTCCGGATCCCAAGAAGACGCCATTGCCAGTGGTACGGGGAAAACTGTGCGATAGCCATGAATTACGTCAAGGGCGAAAAGGAGTGGGATTTTAGATGGGCTCTCTTCAACAGCGATTTTTTGCAGTGCGTTGAATTTTTTTGTATCGTTGAGCCATAAAACCGAACCTGCTCCACCACGCCGGATAATATCTTCGGGTTTTGGCCCCGGGATAAAATCTGCACCTCCAATTTGGGTGAGTTGACCGACTTTTTCTTCTAGGCTCATTTGTCCTAGAATGGTCCCCACACGCGCATTGACCTCGGCGTTTGATAGAATAGTTGCATCGACGGTCATATTAGCCTCCTGAAATAATTGCGCCGGAAACCGACTATAAATGTAAGTATGCTTTATATGGGGCGCCTAATTTTTTGTCGGACCGACATACTATAACTACAAAAAGCTTAATGGCACTCAGTGCCATTGTCAACACTTTGCGCTATAATTGCCCAATAGCTAAGCAAGACGAAACAGCGGTCCATACTTATGCGCAATACAGAACACAAAGCAAAACCGTTTGCTGAAGCATTACCATCGGCACCGTCGAAGATCAAGGCACGTAAGCAGCAAGTTGTGCGGGATGCCCTTAGCGACGCAGCTGCTGAGCTGTTCCACGCTCGTGGTTTCGAGGCGATCACGGTTGAGGAGATCGCTAGGGCTGCGGGTGTCTCGCGTCGAACGTTTTTCCGCTACTACGACTCTAAAGAAGACGTCATGGTTGAGCGTCTCGACCGCGATGGAGAACGGTTGTTGGCTGAGTTGGCCGCACGACCACCGGATGAGCTGCCACTGGTTGCGATTCGAAACGCCCTTATACCTGCCATTGAGTTTGGTCTTCAGGAGCCAGATCTCGTGCGCGATGCCACACGACTTCTGCGAGAGACAAGTGCTCTCAGGCGTGCCCTGATGGAACATCGCAGTCGCCTTGAGGAGCGAATTGCAGCGTTGATGATGCAGCGATTAGGTACGACAATCGACGACAATACCCCCATGCTTCTTGCATTTCTCACGCGCGCCTTGAATGATACGGCGTTTAATGCGTGGTACGATCATGAGACGGACGATATTGCTGGTTTGGTCGATGACCTGATTAGTCGACTATGCTCTATAGTAGCTGATATGCCAACGGACTTTAACAAGACAGGAAAGTAATATTCCTTCGTGGATTTTGGATATTTTTTAGTAACTACTCTTACTTTAGGAACTCGTTATGACACAATTAGATTCCCATATACTACCATTCCGTAATCCTGACTTAACGGCTGAAGAACGTGTCGTCGACTTGCTTGGTCGCATGACTCTCGAGGAAAAAGTGGGGCAGATCATGCTGTGGGACGCCCGTGTTGATGATCTCTCGTTCATCAACGCCTACCAGCCCGGTTCAGTCCTCCATATCCTCGGGGAAAAGGTTAGCCGCGCGATGAAACTTGCGGCCCAGAACCGTCTAGGTATACCATTGCTTGTCGGCGAGGATTGTATTCATGGTCACTCGTTTTGGAAAGGTGCGACGATTTTTCCAACCCAGTTAGCGCTTGCTTCGAGTTGGAACACGGAATTGATTGAACAAGTCGGACGTGTAACTGCTGAAGAAGCATCTCCGACCGGCATCCACTGGACATTTTCACCGGTGCTCTGCCTTACGCGTGACTTACGATGGGGGCGCACAGGAGAAACGTTCGGTGAGGATCCATATCTAATCGGTGAGTTCGGCGCTGCACTCATTCGTGGTTATCAGGGTAAGGGCCTTGACGACCTAACTTCCGTGCTGGCTACTGCCAAACATTATGCGGGATATTCTGAGACGCAAGGTGGACGCGATGCCTCCGAAGCCGATCTATCACACCGTAAGCTTCGGAGCTACTTCTTGCCACCCTTTGAAAAGGCTGTCAGAGCTGGTGCAATGACCTTCATGACGGGCTACCAATCTATAGAGGGCGTTCCATCAACGATTAGCCGCTGGTTACTTACGGACGTTCTCAAGGATGAGTGGGGCTTTCGCGGCATAATCGTGACCGATTGGGATAATGTAGGACGTCTAGTTAGAGAGCAAAAGGTGTGTGCCACCTATGCTGACGCCGCAATCTCGGCCCTTCGTGCGGGCAACGACATCATCATGACCACTCCGGAATTCTATGAGGGAGCCATTGAGGCCGTTCGCAGCGGACGCCTTGCCGAATCAGAAATTGATGAGCCCTGTGCCCGTTTGCTGACACTGAAGTTTAGAATGGGGCTTTTCGAAAATCCTCGCGAACCCGACCTCGATCGCGCTGTCATCGAAGTTGCACGCCCTGATCATCGTACTGCCAATCTTGCTGCCGCGCGTCAAAGCTTGGTACTCCTCCAGAATAATGGACTGCTTCCCCTAGATCCCTCAAATGCGAAGTCCATTGCTGTAGTTGGTCCCAATGCTGATGACGATCTACAGCAGCTTGGTGACTGGTCGCTCGGTGCGTCGCAGCACCCACCGGAAGCTGGCAAGCACCCGCGCGAGAAAACAACGACTATCCTCGATGGCATCCGCGCCTTAGCACCAGAGGGCTACTCGATTTGCTATGAACTTGGTTGTTCGATTATCGATGATGATCTCTCTGATATTCCCGCTGCGGTCGTTGCTGCACAGTTGTCCGACGTAGTCGTTGTCGTGGTAGGAGATCATTTGAACTTCATTGGCGAAACAAATAGCACCGCTACCCTTGAACTGCAAGGCGGACAAATTGCGCTGCTTGAAGCACTAGAGAAGACCGGCAAGCCGATGATTGTCGTCCTCGTGAACAGCAAGCCACTTGTATTGCCACCGTCAGCCAAACGTGCTGCGGCAATTTTCGAGGTCTTTAACCCCGGTATGGAAGGTGGTTATGCACTTGCTGAGGCGTTGTTTGGTCAGTTAAATCCATCTGGAAAACTTACGATTTCGATTCCGGTTCATGTGGGACAGCAGCCAGTTTTTTACAGTCAGGTGCGCGGTCAGCACGGCGATCGCTATGCTGATCTCACACAAGAACCTCTTTTTCCCTTCGGACATGGCCTGAGTTACACGCAATACCGCTATTCGAATGCACAGATCAGTACCCCTATTCTTGCACAGGGTCAGGCTGTTATCGTCTCAGTTGATGTGGAGAACGTGGGCCAGTGTGCCGGAGATGAAATCGTGCAGGTCTATGTTAACGACGTAGTAACCTCGGTCACATGGACAAACAAAGCGCTCAAGGGTTTCGCCCGTGTGCCCCTCAAGCCCAATGAGAAAATCACCGTGCAAATCTCACTGCCATGGGAGGCATTTCAGATTGTAGATGCTAAAGGCAACAATGTGGTCGAGCCGGGGGAATTCGAGGTCCTCGTTGGTCCCTCATCACGCGAGTCGGAATTGCTCAAAGTTAAATTGTATGTTAAACGAGAACGATAGTGATCAGTCTTTTCGCTCTCACAGTCCTATATTCTGTTAAGATTTGAACGGCTTCAAAACATTTCGACACAGGATGCCACACTTACGATAATGTAAGTTTGAGACAGTTAGCGAACTAAAACGGTGTGAGATCTGCAACGCGTGGAATTGCCATAATAAAATGGAGTGATTAGATCTCTCTGTTGTCTGTGAGTCATTTTTTCTTGGCTGCACTTTTGAGGATTTGGGTGTGAAAATGCAATGTGCCCATTACTGTCAATTAATATTGTTTCACCCTACGCCGTAGCACATCGAGGATCGCAGACGTGATCAAAATGGCGCCTACGACTACCCCTTGAGCATTGGTCTTGATCTGAGCCGCGCCAAGACCGAGCTTAATGATCTGAATGAGTAAAACACCCAGAAACCCACCGAAAATTGAACCCAGTCCACCACTGAAGCTGCTGCCACCGATGACGGCAATGGCAACCACCCACAATTGCCACCCATCTCCAATTTGTGGATCAGCTGAGACTGCCGCATTCATGACTAGCAAACCGCCGATTGCTGCACAAATACTGACCAGAATAAAGCACAGCGTTTTTACCAGAGTCGTGTTGATTCCCGAAATATCTGCTGCCTGGCGGTTGCCGCCTGTTGCCGACAGCATTGCGCCGATCCGTGAACGCCGGATCATAAAGTCGCCCACAAACACCAATATCACAAATATGATAAATGTCCAAGGTAGGCTGAAAAACGGACTGGGCGATGTAATCTGAGCGAGAAAGGGAACTTTATTTTCGACTAATATCCAGCGTCCCCGAAGTAAAGCCTGCATAATGCCCAATATCACGAAATGAGTACCCAGCGTGCCGAAGAAGGACGGGACTCCAATTTTGAGGACGACCAAACTGTTAAGCAAACCGGCAAGGATGGCCGCGACTATAGCAGCAGTGATCCCCGCCCATTCGGGCCAACCGAGGTCTCCGATGACGCCGGCTGCGACGGCGGCAGCCAAACCTGCGACCGCCCCAGTCGAGAGGTCGATTTCTCCCGCGAGCATGAGATGGCTCATGCCGAAGGCTGCAAAGCCCATATAGGTAATCTGAGTAAAGAGTCTGACCACCCCTTCAGGTGTCGCCATGCTCCTGTCGAGCGCTGTAAACAGTAGGAAAAACACCACAATTGCAACGCCTGTTCCCAATTCAGGCATATTTATCAATCGCCGACTAAATCCCGGCATCTCTATCCGTAGCCGAGTAACCAGATTGCTCACTCCCATTACAATTTCCTCGCTAAAAAGTTTCAAATATAAACTGGGAAATCGCCTCAACTCAAACAAAACGGTATTGCAAAGACCAAACCCGATAGATGCCTAACGTTCACCTGAAGGTGGTTGAATGGGAAGTGCCATCTTCGCGGTCAGCCCACCATCAAAATATAATACGTGCCCTGTCATAAATTCCGCTGCATCAGACAACATGAAAGCAGCCATATAGCCGCAGTCCTGCGGCAATCCAATACGCCCCCAAGGAACTAGGCTGTTACCGAAGTCTCGTGTGTAATCCGAATCTCCCGCAAAATAGCTCGCCACTTCAATGGACCCGGGCGCAAGCACATTGACGCGAATACGTGAAGGGGCTAGCTCTAGAGCTAGTTCGCGGCTGAACGCATTAATAGCACCCTTTGTACCGGCGTAGACCGAATGACCGGGGCAACCAACGAAGCCATGTACTGACGAGACGTTAATGATGCTGCCGCCAGCCCAGACCTCGCCACGCTGCTGTAACAGCTTTCCTCGCTCGATCATATAGGATACGGCTCGCTGGGCGGTGAAGAATTGCCCGCGGATATTTAGAAAGTAGATCCGGTTAAAGTGTTCTTCAGTCACTTCCTGAAAATCGAGTGTGAGTGTTACACCGGCATTATTCACCAACCCATCAAGGCCGCCCAGAAATGCCGTAGCCTCATCGACCAATCGCCGGCATTCTGACACAACACTGAGGTCTGCCTGAATCGCAATTGCACGTTGGCCTATACCCTTGATTTCTTCCACTGCCTCCAGCGCGCCTTTTGCACTGTGGCTGTAGGACAAAGCTACATCAGCACCCTGCCGCGCGGCCTCAATCGCAATACCTTTGCCTATACCTGTGCCCGCACCGGTCACGAGTATGAATTTACCTTCCAAACTATAAGGGGCTTTGGTCATGTTAAAACGTCACCTGACTCTGAAATAATTGTTGGATTACTTGATAAATATGGGTGCTTTTTGACAGATCACCCTTTTTATTAGAAACGCTTTATTTGCCTCTTGTGTACACGAATGAGAGACCTGCCTTTTGATCCTGCCAAGTCATTTGATTCCCTTCGATTTTGATCTCAACGCTCATGCCTTTAATTTCACCCATCGTAATGTTTACATGCGTTCCATCGGTGACACTGTAGCTAAAATTTGTAGCCGGAATCGGTATATCCCCTTCAACCGCGGGCACGAATCCGGTGCCATCTGCGTAAAACTCAATCGAGTAATTCTGAGCATTGATCCACTTGCCCACGATGGCCTGCTGAAGTGATTCCTTAGTTTGAGAAGCGCAGGCAGCCATGGTAAGCAGGAGTACAAAGGAGAGCAAAAGCGAGAACCGCTTCCTACTATGTGCCCGCAGGGACAAGGGTCGGTTAATTATATTTCGCATGTAGAGCATGGCATCAAGTCTCTCTGGCTATTTCAAGCCTGACCCTGTTGGGTCAATTCTGGGTATCGCCCTTGATAGCGCCTGTAATCAGCCCAACGATTTCTTCCTTAGTCGTCTGGGATTTGATGCGTGTTCCAACACGCCGTCCCCTGCGAAAAACGATCAGTCGGTCGGCGACAGTGAAGACGTGCTCTAAGTTGTGGCTGATGACCACGACAGTGCTTCCGTGATTTTTAAGGTCAGCGATTAATTGGTTGACCTTTTCTTGTTGTTCTACACCTAAAGCAGCTGTAGGCTCATCTAATAAGAAGATGCGCCGCCCGCGTGCCAGAGCGCGGCAGATGGCAACGGCTTGTCGCTGACCCCCTGACAACTCACCAACATTGACCCTGACTGAAGGCAAATCAATCTTAAGGCGGTGCAAAATTTCTTCGGCATTGGCGTACAGCTTCTTAAAGTTAATAAATATGCCGAACCATGTTGGTTCAATATTGAGATAAATATTGGAACCCACGTCTCGCACATTCACTAAGGCTAGGTCTTGATATACGGTCGAGATTCCACCTAAGCGTTGGGCATCGACGGGGCCATGAAATTCAACGGGCTTTCCTTCAACGAGGATTTGGCCCGAATCCTTGCGATAGACTCCGGATAGTATTTTGACAAGCGTGGATTTCCCCGCGCCATTGTCCCCGATCAGTGCAACTACCTCAGCGGGATAAAGCTCAAAATCAACTCTGTCAAGTGCCTGAACGTGACCAAAGGCCTTCGAAATGCCTTTTGCCTCCAGAATCGGCGCGACGTCGACCGAAGCTGTTTGAGTTTGCTTATCATTTACAAGTTCGACCATAGACTATGGTTCCTTTGAAGACGTACGCGAGTAAGCGGTGCAACGCTATAAAAACTAGCTATTAAGTATCGTAGAATTCCTGATTCACCCTTTCCCATCTCAATGTTCGGAAATAGGAAAGGGTACACTATTATTTGTGAATTCTTGTTTGGTGCTGGTAAGTCACATTCGTGCGACGCCAGTCACACACGACTATTGAATGACTGAACTACGACCCCGGTGTAGGTGTAGGCCGCATTTGAGGTTCGAAACCGTCAAGTATCTTATAGTACTCGTCCATGCTGTCCTTGGTTACGAGTGGTGCTCCAAGCTCAGTCCAATACGGAACCTTATCGCCTTCACCGTTCGCCAATTGATACAGCACTTTAGCTGCACCTTTGGACTCGTCAAAGAGAGGTTGAGCTACCACGCCAAAAATCTGACCAGACTTAACTAGGTCGAGGTTCACACGGGTGTAATCCATACCGACGGCGAGAAGAGTCTTTCCAGTTTCTTTTTGAGCGCCTGCCCAAGTTGTTGGTCCACCACCGGTGGTCGAGAAACCAGCGATGAGGTCGGGATTAGCTTGCATAATTGCAACAGCTGCTGCGATCGCTTGTGTCGGCTCCGGTCCTTCAAGTTGGGGTTCTAATACCTTCAGGTCAGGACAGTATTTCGCCATCCCTTCCGTAAAAGCCTTAGCCACTGCGTCTTCGGTAGGGTTGTGATTATTTTCTGTGATGGCTACCGAGCCTGTTTGCCCCTTTAACTGTTCACACATGGCCTTGGCGACGGGGATTGGATACTTTGTCGTATCTGCCGCGATCACTACCATATTATCTGGGAAGTCTCCCTTCGGAACGGGGCCATGAAGCATAACAACCGGAATTCCCTTTGCCTTGGCCTTTTCAACCGCAGGCTTGAGTTGCGGCAAACCGCAGCACCAGACAACCATGCCCTTAATGTCCGGACGGTCAACCGTTTGCTCGGCAACAGCAATCAGCGCTTCTAATGACGTTTCATCAGTGGTCGCCAGCGCGCAGTCCAATTCCAACTCTTTACATCCCAATAAGAAACTGAGCTGAGTTAACTGGTGTACCGGATGCCATGCTGTATTCTGTACCCAGTAGAACTTTCCTTTTACGTCTTGTGCTGCTACTGGCTGTGCAACGACCACCACCATTACAAGAAGTGCTAAAACGATCTGTATCCTTGAAGACAATCTTTTGAACATCTCATACTCCTAAGTTGTATTATATAAAATCGTGTAGTTGAATTATTGTGTTATCGATTATCACTCCTTTCTGTTCCCATTCCTGACCAGCATTGAAATCAGGGCAAAACATTCAGCCTATTCAAACTGGTTTTGAAAAGTTTCCTGCCTCTCACTGGGGCAGGGTTTTCGGAATACCTCTTCCCCAGATTGCATTGGAAAAGAAGATATGATCTAGAAACTTGTTATTCCAAGTTGCTATTCGAACCGCTTTTATCCTATTTCTCAGCACGTCGGTGCCTGATGACGTCAACTGATGCTGCTGCCAGCATAAACACACCTAAAGTAGGTACTTGCCACCACGAATCAAACTGCGCCACAACCATGCCAGTGCGAATGACCTGCATTAGCATGACACCAAAGAGTGTTCCAATTGCTGATCCTCTACCACCAAAAAAGCTCACACCGCCTAAAATGACGCCAGCAATAATGTCCAATTCAAGGTTTTTGCCAATAATCGGGTCACCAGACGGTAAGGGAAGCTGACTCATATAGAGGAGACCGGAACACCCTGCCAAGAAGCTGGTTAACATAAAGGCTAAGGTTTTGACACGATTCGTGTTGATGCCAACAACCTGTGCTGCCGATTTGTTAGATCCAGTTGCGAATATGGCGGCTCCCCAGGTAGTTCGGTTAAGGATGATATGCACCACCACCATTAGAACTATCATGAGTACAAACGCGACAGACAGGCCAAGGGGACGTAAGGTACCCAGATAGCCAACCTCTTCAGGCAGTGGGTAAATTGGTAGTCCATTTGCAAATAAATAACTTATTCCGCGAACCGCAAGCCCGACCCCTAGTGTAGTAAGTACAGCATGTACGCCTATTCTGACAGTTAGAAGGGCATTAATCAGACCAATAAGGAGCGACACGCCCAGTGCGCATATGGCAGCTAGCCATACGGGAAATCCGCCATCCCGAATCAGCGCGGAAGCGAAGACTGCTGTGAGGCTCATTACTGACGCGGTTGATAGGTCAATTTCACCGCTAATCATGAGTGTCACCATTCCCATGCCAATCAAGCCGGGAAAGGCCATCGTGCGAAGAATGGATGTGACAGTAATAGGTGCCAAAATCGCAGGGTTCCGAATGTAGAAAAATAAAGTTAGTGTAATAAGTGGGATCAGGATGGCTGTTTCGTGCCTCGCAAGTGCGCGGCGCAAAGACAACCTGATGCTTCGACCTATATTTGCTGTTGGCAGAGCGCTGTTTGTCAAATCCATCCTTGTTGTCCTTTGTCGACGCCAGTTTTAGAGGTCAGGTCTATGTAAATCTGCCGCACAATATTGTCGATGGACATCAGACTCACCCTAAAGCATTAATAGCCTTTTACGTCCGGATTCACCCGGCGTGACCTTGTCGTTCCAGCGCAAATTCGTCGGCAACGATGAAGATGCTGGGTGCAATACGTAAAAGATGCCAGCTTGCCGGTGGTAGAAAATCTTCCGAGTACCGCTTTGATGTGTAACGCGGTTTAGTTTTCAGGCGATACCCGACCGTAACGACCACCGAATTTTTCGGTATGGCGAGTTGCCAATCAGAGACGTCTGATGGGCGGTGGTAATTGGATTGTGGGGAATATATTTTGTGTCTTGTGATTTTTCATAAACTATAGACCATTTTCTAAAAGATGAGATTAATTTTTAAATGTTAACAGTTAACAGTTGACATATTGTATTTGATGATTAGCGGATTTGTCAAATTTCTATACAAAAGGAAATGTGGCTGTGGGTCCCAAGTATTGTATAGGGTAAGAAGTCGCTAGATATGAAGGGCTAAACTTAAGAAATATGCGCTTCATGCAGATACAATGCCACCATTATGAAGTATGACATTTCTTGATACTTTGGTACGCATTCGCTTTCTAGAAACGCCTAAAGTAAATTTTGCCATATGAAATCGCTACCTATAACGTCAACGGCGTGAATGCTCGCCTACCTGTTCTGCTGCGCTGGCTCGAACAAACCCAGCCGGATGTTGTTTGCTTGCAGGAGCTAAAAACACCACAGGAAAAATCCCCAAACAAAATGATCAGAGATGCTGGCTATGGCGCAGTTTGGCATGGGCAGAAAAGTTGGAATGGGGCTGCTATTCTTAGTCGCGGCCTAGAACCTCAGGAAACCCAGCGTGTGTTACCTGGTGATCCAGATGATACGCATAGTCGGTATATCGAAGCTGCCGTTGGTAGCTTTATAATCGGCTGCTTGTATTTGCCCAACGGCAACCCCGCTCCCGTACCCAAGTTTGACTATAAGTTATGATAGTTTGAACGTTTCATTGCTTATGCAGGTGAACTTATTGCATAAATAATTCCTGTTTTACTCACAGGAAATTACAATGTGATGCCTACCGATATAGACGTGTACAAGCCAGAACGTTGGCTCGGTGATGCCTTGTTTCTTCCCGAAAGTCGCGATGGACTTTAACTTGTGATCCGATTTTCTGTCCGGCAAACTAAATTGCGTACTGGAGTTAATGTAAATCCCGTTGAATTGCCGCAGTCTTTTGTCTGGCAAAGCGGTCATGAAGCCTTGTTGATGCAGCATACCTTCCAATACTTGCATGAGCAACATGGCTGCGCTTGAGTTGAGCCGTTCGTCAATCCCTGTGCCGTGATGTCTTATCCCAGGTGACTGCCTCATACTGCCAGTTGATTCAGGTTTGCATTGGGTTGCGTGAACCAACCCACACTACCAGTTTTACATAGCCTGCGGCACCTAAGTTTCGTTTTCGCCAACTGAAATGACAGATCCCATTGGCTTCGATTGCGAAATCGTCCAGTACTTTAACTCATTGAGGGAACTCTGAAGTATAGTTACTTGTGGACAAAATATTCGCCTTTGTTGGTGACGCTTCAAAGTATGAATACCTTCTCTACTTAATACCTTGAATGCTAGGTGTACAGTCCCAGCGTAAGCGCAAACATTTCCAATTGATGTTCGCTGATTAATTCACTGATTGAACAGTCTTAGTGGGAGGATATTTACTTACCTATCAATCAGTGTATTTCGAACTAAGGATAAGTTGGTTGTGAAAAGCTGGACCGAGATGGACATTTTTGGTGTCATATTCCAAATCAGTTCGTATCCATCTTCAAGTGATGCGGTTTTGCCGTCCATCAACGAATGCCAATTCGAGTTAAGGATTTGAGCATTTATGTTTTTCTATTAAAACCATGACTTATTGAGTGGTGCTGTATGATGTCAGAGGTCGTGAGACATTTTGGACTTGACCTATCGCAATAGGGAAAAGAGGAGAACCGCGCCATAAATAAGGCGAATTACACTTAATATCGCGGTACAGATTTGTTACGAATCAAAGTTCAGATAGCCTCTGAAGCGAGTATAAAGCGCTACGGCGCAGCGACTGTAAACGTCTGGACCGAACTCCACTCGCCCCATGTGCCATCGGCACGTTTGGCATGGACGCGCCAATAATGACCCCCATTTGGAAGCTGCGAGACCGTGACTTGCAGCATGTTCGCGCTGACCGTCTCGTTATATTCGAATGGCGCGGCGAGGACCGGATTGTCGTCCACCTGCACTTCGTAATCTGTGGCCCAGCTCACGCCCGACCACGTGAGTTTGACAGTGCTCGAAGTGTAGTAGTTCGTCTCAGGCGCGGCGTTCGCGGGCGGCTGCACTTGAATGGTGAACTGGCGTGCGCTGCTCCAGGAGCCGAGACCACTGCTGTTCAGGCCGCGCACCCGCCAGTAGTACACACCATCGAGCAGGGTAGGGTTGACAGTGTAGCTGGTGCTGGTCGGGTCGGCGGTCTGCTGTGGATTTGCAAAGTTGGGGTTCGAGGCTACCTGGATGCGGTAGCCTGTCGCGTCAGACACAGCGTTCCAACTCAGGCGCGGCGCATCGGTGTGGAGCAGACTGGCGTTCAACGGCGAGAACAATACCGGTGCGGCTTTCGGGCCATTCGAGATCACGGTGCTCAGGGTGTCGCACGGCAAACACTGGCCGCTGGTGCGGATCATTGACCACCCGGCCATCGTGTTGCTTGGCGTGAAGGGCGCGTCCACGTTCCAGACAATCATTAGCCGCACCACACCGCCGTCGCGCGAGAGCATTGCTGCCTGTGCGAGCCACTGCGCCTGCTCCTGAGCCGTGTTGTTCAATCCCCACTCCAGGCCAGCGGGCAGACCGCCGAGTCCGTCCGGCGTAATGTAGCCGAGTTCGGTAAAACACAGCGGTTTGCTCGGGAACACGCCCCGATAGGTGCTGACCATCAAGGGGTAGTAGCGGGTGTAATGGCTGCTGTTCCCGCGCGGATCGCCGCTAGTGGCGGTAGGCGGCAGTACCCCCTCGTTATAGTGAATGCCAGTGCAATCGAAGTTGGACGCCGCACCTGCCGTTTTCATTTGCTGAATGAAGGGGAGATCGTCGCAGCCGTTGGCCGAGCAGCCGCCGCCGAAATAGCCGGTAGGGGCCGGTGCACCGCTGATGACCATCACGTTCGGGTTGACTACCTTGATGGCAGGGTAGGCGAGGCTGAGCATCTGCGCGTAGGCCGTACCGCTGATAAATCCGAAGGGCCATTCAGCGTCAATATTCGGCTCGTTCCACACCTCGATGGCGTCCGGATTGAGTGCGGCAACCCGGCCAAGGAATGCGGCGTAATCCTGATAATACTGAGCTGGACCGGAGGCCAGTTCGCTTTGGACGCCCTTGACGCTCAGCAGCACCTTGAAGTTATGGCTCCGGGCGTGGTTGATGACGTTCTGAGCGTCGGCGGTACTGCCACCGCGATAGTAGGTAATCTGCATTTTCAGCCAGGTCATCCCGGCGGTGTGCATCTCTGCAGGATGCAGGAAGGTGAGAATCTGCCCACCAAGTTCAAAGGTTGTCCCCTGGGCGGTTGCCGGTGCAATGGTCAGCGTGCTCAGCAGGAGCAAGGCTATCAATAGAAAATGTTTCATCACGTATCATCTCATAACAATAGAATGTGTATGGGTGAAGGAAATGTGCGTTTATCAATCAGCATCGACAAACGACGCACTTGACTAGTAAACGCCATAAATTCATTTGCTGATATGAGCATATAGTACCGACATAACAACAGCAGAAAACAGCGAGGTTACAACATTTTTAGGATAGCACACCTGTGCGGATAAGGCCATTTTGGGATCTATTCCATATTTCGATGTCGGTATTGAGGAATAGATCCAATAACTCTTTAGTCCCTTAGTCTATCTTTTGCAACTACTGTCGGACGGTTGTACAGGTTCAAATGCCGATGATACTCGACATGCACAAAAGCACACTAGGATGTATATGCTACACGCGCAGTTCGTTGGGCTTGAACCGCGTAGCCTGTTTGACATTGGTGTACAAACCTCTCGCATCAAATAAGGTTGGGGACTCTCCCTCATGCTAACCAAGCTGTGATGCCGAAGCTTCAGCCGGAAGGCAGTACATGTCAAAAATACGTCATTATCTTTCAAATTGTTGACAAGTTTAGTGGTTTGCGTTATATTCGAAATAGTGGTGAATAAAATAAATTAGTTGAATAATTATTCAAGTCTGTGAATTAGTTTATTTATGAACGTTATTGATTCTCAGTTCAAACACACCCTAAACACCTCCCGCAAATCAACCATTCTCCAAACGCTGTATTCGCAGTTTTTTACGGGATTAACTATACAGGTGTACCGGGTTGCGGTGCGGTCAGTCGTTCTATGATTGATCAACCCATTGTGCTTAACCCAGCCGATAAATCTGAATTTAGACGGGATATTTATCAGCACAGGTTTACAAGGGTAGGGTAATTTTCCAGTCAGCAAGGCTGATTAAAGAAGGAGGTCAGACGACATCAAGCGCGACTCGAACACTTAAGTCAGGATGATTTTAGCTGCTCATGGCAGCGACTATTAGGAGTAAAACATGAGAAAAAGTCTATTATTGTTGATATTGGCATTGTTGGTTTCCAATATCGTTATCGTTTCCGCGCAGGAAATGACCGATGTGGGTACACCGCGCAATGAAACCTTGATTTTTCAAACATTCGACCGGCAAGCCTCCAACCCCGATCAACAGAATCCTTTGATGGATTATGTCATTTGGCGTGGCTTCCGTGAATTGGGGTGGAGCTATCTATGGGAAACCGATACCTCAAATGGTGCCGCTTATCCTGAGCTGGCAACCGCTATGCCTGAAGTTCTGAATGATGAACACACCAAGTTCCGCTTCTCGGTTCGTCAGGGCGTTTACTGGAGCGATGGTGTCGAATTCACTGCCGACGATATTAAATATACACTTGACACTTACTTTGGCGATCAATCGAGCTGCTTGACATTCTTCGGCGTAGCTGTCATCAAGAACTACGTTAAGAGCTATAACCAGATTGACAAATACACAATGGAAGTCGAAACGATTAATCCCGCTTACGACTTCGCGACGTCGATGGGTGTTGCCACGTGGGGGCCGCGCCTGAACATTGTGCCGAAGCATGTATTTGAAAAGCAAGCCAACCTGTGCGAATTCAAGAATCCCAATCCGGTCACGCTTGGCGCGTATACAGTCAAAGAATATGACACAAATGGTTTCTGGCAATTGTGGCAGCTGCGTGACGATTGGCAGCGTTCAGGATGGGCAGCCCTTGATAAAGATGGCTTCATGCCCAAGTACGTGCTGTATAAGGACTATGGCCCTGAAGAAACCCGCTCCCTATCATTCGTACAGAATGCTTATGACGTTGATACCTTCATGAGTCCGGAAAGTATCAAGGCCGCTCAGGCAATGAATCCGGCAATCACTACATTCTCCCCGAAGATGCCCTATCACAATATGGACGACGCCTGCTCATATGGTGTGATGCTGAATTTGCAGCGGCCGCCATATGATCAGGTGAATGTACGCTGGGCACTGACCTTAGCGCTTGATCTGAAGTCGGTTGGTATCAACTCGCTGAGCGGCGAATTCCGCGCTTCGGCCATTCCATTGGCGGATACGCAAGTTAAGCATCCGGTCTACTACGAACCGCTCAAACCTTGGCTGCAAGACTTCACGCTGTCAGATGGCTATAAGCCGTTTGATGCCAGTTTTGGCGATGAATTAGCAGCGGATTTGAAGGCCACGGGCGCTGCGAATATTCCGGATGATACGACCGCTTTCGGTATGGGCTGGTGGAAGTATGATGTAGACGAAGCCGGCAAGCTGCTCCAAGCAGCTGGTTTCAGCAAGGGTGCGGATGGTAACTGGAATCTGCCCGATGGCAAGCCTTGGACAGTTGATTTTGTAATCCCCGGTGACTGGAACAAGGTTATGCAGCGCGTCGGGTTCTCGATTGCAGATAGCTGGCGCAAGGCCGGTATCCAGGTGAATTTGCGCCAAGTTGATAATGCGGAGTTCGGTGTCGTGCAAGATACGAATGCCCAACGCAGTGTCATGCTGAACTGGACGAACTGCATTTTCGCCAACGATTTCCTCACAGGTTGGCGTACCCTTCAAATCAAGTACATACAACCATTCGACTCGAATACTATCAATAACGGTGCCAACCAATACCAGTGGAGCAACAAGAAGGTTGACGAACTGGTTACCAAAGCGGCTGCGATGGATACCACGACTGAGGAATTCCACGATATTGGCCGTCAGGTCATCAAAGAATTCATTACGGACATGGCTTACATCAATCTGATGGGTATTCCAACGACTATTCCGACCAATGAAACCTATTGGACAAACTTCCCCAAGCAAGACAATTACTACGCAGTACCTTATTCATGGTGGAGTTCAGCGAAAGTTATCGTCGCGAACATTAAACCAACTGGTCAATAGGTCTCAATTGCGCTGAAGTTAGGGGCGATCTAAACGGGTCGCCCCAATGAGTAAATGGAGATCCTGATGCAGTTATTTCAATATATCGCTACTCGTATCGCAACCTATTTCGTTGTGCTCTTTATTGGTATAACCATTACTTTTTTTCTGCCTCGCATGATGCCCAGTGATCCTATTTCCGGCTATATTGCTCGTTTACAGAGCCAAGCTGGTCAAACGATGGATCCCAAAGCCATTGAGGAACTGCGTTCTTCTTTAGAAGAATTGTATGGCTTGAATGGCAGTCTCGTATCCCAATACGTTGGATACTTAGGACGCATTGTTCGCGGATTTGATTTTGGCCCGTCATTGTCGTCCTATCCACGTCCTGTTTCGGAGTTCATCTTGAATGCGGTTCCGTGGACATTGGGCTTACTGCTAACAACCACCCTGATTGCATGGGTACTGGGGAATTTAGTCGGATTGTTAGCGGGGTTCTTCCACAACAATCGGATTGCTACTTCTCTAGAAGTCATCGGCGTGGCGTTGTATCCCATCCCTTATTATGTAACAGCGTTGATTTTGCTACTGCTGTTTGCCTATATCTGGCGGCTTTTTCCACTTACGACAACCATCAGACCGGGGCCGCTGACGCTCGAAAAAATGAGGTCTATCCTGCACCAGTCAATCCTACCCGGATTAACGCTGGTACTGGCGGGATTCGGTTGGAATATCTTGGGTATGAAGGCGCTGGCCTTCGCGACCAAAGAAGAACCCTATGTTGTTTTTGCCCGTTTGAAGGGCACAAAACCTCGTACAATCATGATGAATTATGTTTTCCGCAATGCGATTTTGCCGCAGATTACGGCGTTGGCGTTGGCATTGGGCGGAATCTTCAATGGCGCGCTGCTCACGGAAATTTTGTTTTCGTATCCCGGTATGGGACTACTCTTGCGTACAGCAATCGGCAGCGCCGACTTCAATATGTTGTACGGCACAATTACTGTCGCGATTGTGGCTGTTGCGACTGCCGCGCTCATCATCGACCTTCTCTACCCGTTGTTCGATCCACGTATTCGATATAGGTAAGACCATGCAGTTAAACGCTCGCTTGAAAATTGGCATACCTATTTTACTTATTCTTGCCTTAGGAAGCCTTATTCTTCCGTTTTTTAACACGGTTGATCCGGCTCAACAAGGTACCTACTTAAAGAATATGCCTATCAGCACGGAACATTTGTTAGGGACGAACTCGCAAGGGCAAGATATATTCTGGTTCTTGACCTATGCGATCCGGAACTCGCTTATCTTAGGTATCGGCGTCAGTATTTTTACGACTGTCATTGCTACCTTCATTGGACTTAGCGCCGGTTTCATCGGCGGATGGTATGACCGCCTTGTGATGACCGTTACCGATTCAGTTATATCAATCCCGACATTCCCAATTCTGATCGTACTGGGGGCACTAGTGAGGGGCAATACTTCGTTTGCAGTTGTCGGGGTCATTCTGGTGATCTTCGGTTGGGCATGGGGTGCCCGTACGGTGCGTTCGATGGCGCTGTCTATCCGCGAACGTGAATTTATCAACACAGCGCGATTTTCAGGCGCAACAACTTTTGAGATTATCTTCAATGAAATTTTCCCTTATGTGTTCGCCTATGTTGTGGTGAGCTTCATCAACTCGATTCTGTTTGTCATCAATACCGAAGCTGCTCTAGCAGTTATCGGCTTATCTAAAGTCGAAATTCCAACCCTTGGTTCGATTTTGTTTTGGGCTTTAAACTACAACGCCTTATTTACAAGGCAATACATTTGGGTGGTTGCGCCCGTTGTGGCCACTGTAGTCCTATTTCTTGGGCTATTTTTGACATCAACCGGATATAATCAGCGATTCGCTACAAGGCGTGGTCATTCATGATTAAACTGAATAATGTCGTCGCAACTTATACCACCGTTCGCGGTCAAGTAAATGCTGTAGATGGGATAAATCTCACCATTCCAAGCGGCAAGATTGTGGGAATCGCGGGTGAATCGGGCTGCGGCAAGTCCACGTTGATTAAGGTCATTTATGGAAACTTGAGTTATCCACTTGGGCTTACACAGGGTGATGTGGAATATGACTTTACCGACAAAAATGGAAAACCGATCACCAGCAAAAACATCAAAGATTACTGGTTTAAGCGTATTTCGTATATTCCGCAAAGCTCAATGAATTCGCTCAATCCAGTTGTCCGCATTCGCCAGCAATTTCTCGATTTCCTCGACGGCGACCGACGGCATCCGGGTGTATTGGATGAAATCCGCGAGTACGTCAAAAGCCTTGACCTGCCGCCCGAATCTATTGATGCTTACCCGCACCAACTTTCGGGTGGGATGCGTCAACGTATTATGGTCGCAATGGGGACATTCTTTAAACCGGATATTATCCTTGCTGATGAACCGACTACTGCCTTAGACGTTGTGGTGCAAAAAGGAATTTTGCTGCTGCTGCTGGACATTCAGGAACAAATGAAGAACACGATTCTTTTCGTGTCTCATGACATGGGTGTACATTATCAAATCACACATAAGATGCTTATCATGTATGCGGCTAAAGCTGTGGAATTTGGCGACTCTGAGGCTGTGTTTAGCACACCGCTGCACCCTTATACAAAGATGCTGACGTATTCCTTGCCGACTATTGGTGACGATCATATCCGAGAGGGAATTGCCGGTAGACCGCCGAGTTTGTGGGATAAAATCGAAGGCTGCCGTTTCGCCGCCCGATGCCCGCTCGCCAGCGCGATCTGCAAAACGCAAGAACCCGTGTTGATGGAACATCGGCCCGGACATTTTGCTGCATGTCATCATGTCGAAAAAGTGTAGGGGGCGAAAACGATGACTACCGTTCTAAAGACCGAAGGTTTGAACAAAATTTACCACCTTGGTGGGCCATTTACTCGCATAAAAATCAATGCGCTGGATGATGTTAACCTCACTGTTGAAAGTGATGAACCGGTCATCATCAGTTTAGTAGGCGAATCCGGTAGTGGTAAAACGACCCTTGCCAAGGTCATGCTCCGTTTGATCGAACCGTCGTCAGGGCGTGCCATGATCTACGATCACGTTGTGGCCGGAAAAGGCGTGAGACCCTCTAAACGTGAATTTTTGTCCACTCTCCAACCGATTTTTCAAAATCCATTTGAAGCTTTTAGCGCTTACCGCTCGGTTGACACCTACCTCGAGCGAACCGCACAGCGGGTAAATCAAAGCAATTCCGCCGAGACAGTGGGGCTGATAGAAGAAGCGCTTACTTCAGTGGGTCTTAAATATGGCGATGTTAAGGGTAAGTACCCCAATCAGTTCTCCGGTGGGGAGCTTCAACGTGTATCAATCGCGCGAGCCTTAATTCCGCGTCCGAAGATTATCATCGCTGATGAACCCGTTAGTATGATTGATGCCTCATTACGGATGAACATCGTCAATTTGTTCTTGTCGTTGAAAAAGAAATTTAACACTAGTTTCCTGTATATCACGCATGATCTTGCTACTGCTTACTATGTTAGCGATTACATTGCCGTCATGTATCGCGGTGCAATTGTTGAGTTTGGGAATGCGAGAGGCATTCTAACCCGCCCGCAGCATCCTTACACACAACTGCTCCTTGATTCGATTGCTCTTACAGACCGAAAATGGCAGCGCAAAACCTTCGCTGCCTCGGACATGGAGACAAAAGAGTTTCAATTGAGCGGCTGCCGCTTCCGTAATCGCTGCCCACTCGCTGAAGAAATATGCAAACACCAACGACCCATGCCAGTTCGCCAAGCGGATGGGCGTGACGTGTATTGTCATTTTGCCGAAAAGACTACTACAAAAATGGAAAGTGTATGATGGCTGATTCCAAAATCGAACGCTGGGGAATATTTGAAGCTGCTTTTGATGGCCCTTCGACGGGCCATCCCTTCTTAGAAGTCGAACTGAAGGCCGAATTCCGATGTGGTGATCAAACGTTGACAGCATGGGGCTTCTATGATGGGGAAGGGGTGTATCGGGTGCGTTTCATGCCGAACGCGGTGGGAACGTGGCACTATGTGACCACCAGCAACCGACCGGAACTCGATGGTAAGCCTGGTGAGTTCACCTGCGTTGAACCCTCAGCCGGAAATCATGGGCCGGTGTACGTCAACAACACCTTCCATTTCGCTTATGCTGATGGAACGCCTTACTATCCTTTTGGCACAACCTGCTATGCGTGGACGCACCAAGGCGACACGTTGGAGGAACAAACGCTTAAGACGCTTAAGGAAGCCTCGTTCAACAAGATGCGGATGTGCGTGTTTCCCAAGCACTATCCGTGGAATCACAATGAACCGCCGCTGTATCCGTTTGAGCGCAACGCGGCTGGCGAGTCGGATTTCACAACGTTTAATCCGGCATACTTCCAACATTTCGAAATGCGGGTCGGACAGCTCCTTGAAATGGGTATTGAAGCCGACATTATTATTTTCCACCCCTATGATCATTGGGGCTATGCCAAGATGGACGCCGAGACGGATTACCGTTACCTGCGCTATCTGATCGCCCGTTTAGCCGCCTACCGCAATGTCTGGTGGTCACTGGCTAATGAGTATGACTTCATGCTGGCGGACAAACCGATGGAACGGTGGGATCAATTCTTCCAGATTTTGCTACATGAAGATCCGGCCAACCATCTGCGCTCGATTCATCAGGGCCATATTGATGACATGTATGACCACAATAAACCGGGTGTGACCCATGTCTGCATCCAGCATTCCAACGTGCGTATGGTGACGGAATGGCGCAAGCAGTACGGCAAACCGATTATTGATGATGAGTTGGAATACGAGGGGAATGTCATTTATCCATGGGGTGGCATCACCGCTGAAGAGGAAGTCCACCGTTTCTGGCTGATCGTCATGAATGGCGGATATGCCGGACACGGGGAAACCTACGTGCATCCCGAGGACATTCTGTGGTGGGCAAAGGGTGGCGTGCTGCATGGCGAAAGCTGGAAGCGCATCGCTTTCATGCGAAAGATCGTTGAAGAAGGCGCAGGCAGCGGATTAACACCCGAATTGGGTGCGGATACTGGACTGCTGCCCGGCCAGGTTGGTCGCTATATGTGGTCGAAATTCGCGGCGGGGTTTAACGGCGACTTCCACCTGATTTACCTCGCGGAATACCAACCTCGTATGCTGGTGTTCTGGATGCCGGTAGACGACGCATACCAGATTGACATCATCGATACATTGGAGATGACCATCACACCGGCTCAGGTCAACCGCCTCACGGAAGCACCAGCCTACAGCTATCCCATGCCGGGACAAACACCGACCTATGAAATCGTTCTGCCAGGTAAACCGCATTTGGCTATACGGATTAGAAAATGATTTAACTGTATCAATAGTGATCTGATTATTCAGCAGAATTATCGTATAAATGTGAAATTCGAACGGTATATTTTGCACATAATAAGGGGGACGAGAGACTTTATGATAGTCCTTATCCCCTTTTGGAATCATCGAGAGGACCTTACCTTTGACCATCTCAATGTGTCTTGGAAAATACATGGATGGGGAGAGCATAGTTAAGTGTACAATGGAGCATTTTCGCAATCAAAAATGCAAATTCATAATCGATAACTGTAAATTCAAAGAAAATTTCAAATTCTCGGCAACTACTAAATCAATGGAAGTATATTAAAACCCTCATTGCTAGTTCAGAATATTGATAAACGCTAAAGCAAGAACAGAAGCAGAAGCCCAGGTTGGTGAATGAAAAGAGCTGTTGATTACCCATTTGCCCATTTGTGAATAAAGGTTTTCAATCCGTTTCCGGTAAAGACATAGATCATAAGCTTCTGACCAAGGGTTGATCGGCATGTTGTTGCGACAAGAGGTAACTATAACGGACATCAATCGCAGTCGAGTATAGAGGTGGGATCGATAGCGGAGATGTAACCTTTGTCGCCGAAAAGGTGTGCACCATTTGCTGCGCACCTTGCGAGACCTCCTGCCTATAGTCTCTTTCAAACCGGAAGCGGCATACCGTCAATGATAGACACTGTGTCGCCCGCGAATAACTAAGCCAAACCCATCAGCATCGATACAGACAGTCCTACAAAGCATACAAGCGAGGATTGAAGTGCTACACACTAATCGCGTTAACTTCACCTTGTTGGATGAGAAACCACAGGGAACGGGTCGCAGCACGTATCCTGGATATTTCAAACTATAATTTACCTCTCATAGAGCAAAATACCACGCGCAACCTCGCCCCATAGCCCTGAAAAAATAAAATTTCAAGCACAAGTCATTGAACTGCATTCACGAGGGTGGAGCTTTCCAGCTATTGCGAAGTATCTGAATATCAGTGTTGGAACTGCGTGGAATTTGACCAAACATAAGGCCTAAGAATACAGGAGGATTTCCCCTGAAAACAATTTATTGAATTTAAGGAAAGAGAGAGTATCCCACGCAAAGTTGGCGATGGCTAGTTGTAGTACTTATACTTGATTCATGCCTACATTAATTTTAGCTACCAAACTGTATGTCCCTCCGCCACTTCCCAAAGTTGTTTTTCGCTCGCGCCTGATCGAGCGACTGAATGAGGGTTTGAACCGCAAAATGACCCTCATTTCTGCTCCGGCTGGCTTTGGTAAAACGACACTGGTCAGCGAATGGGTGGCTGGTTGTGGGCGGTTGGCTACGTGGCTGTCGTTGGATGAAGGGGATAATGACCTCATACGCTTTCTGACTTATTTCGTCGCAGCGTTGCAGACGATTATGCCAACTGTCGGAGCAGGGATGTTGGCTGCCCTCCAATCTCCTCAGCCAGCACCAACCGACATGATATTGACAACTCTGCTCAACGACATCGCCTCCATTTCTGACAACTTCCTGCTGGTTCTTGACGACTATCACATGATTAGTGACAAATCGGTTGATAAGGCACTCAATTTCCTGTTGGAGCATATGCCGCCCGGGATGCATCTGGTCATCACCACCCGTGAAGATCCCAATCTCCCGCTGGCGCGGCTGCGGGCTCGAAGCCAATTAACCGAACTGCGCGTCGCAGATTTGCGTTTTACCCCACCTGAAGCGGCTGAATTCCTTAAGCAAATGATGGGTTTGAATGTGTCGGCGGAAGACATCGCTGCGCTGGAAGCCCGTACCGAGGGCTGGATTGCCGGTTTGCAATTGGCCGCGATTTCCATGCAGGGGCAGCAAGATACCACCCGCTTCATCCAATCTTTTAGCGGCAACCACCATTTCGTATTGGATTATTTGGTCGAAGAAGTTCTACAACGACAGTCTGAAAGGGTACAGAATTTTTTGCTGCGGACGTCGATTCTCGACCGACTCTGCGGCCCTCTTTGTGATGCCGTTCTGCTCGATACCTCGTCTTCCAGTCAAGAAACTCTCACATATATCGAACGTGCAAATTTGTTCCTCATTCCTTTAGACAACGAACGGCGTTGGTATCGTTATCACCATCTCTTCGCGGATTTACTGCGCCAGCGACTGCCTCAGAGCAGCAGCGCGGAGGATATAGGTGAACTCCATCGCCGTGCTAGCGTGTGGTATGAAGAGAATGGGCTGGAGCTTGAAGCCTTTCAGCATGCGACTGCCACCCATGATGTTGAGCGCGTCGAGCACCTGATTGAAGGTGATGGGATGCCACTGCAATTTCGGAGTGCTTGGGCTCCTGTACTCAACTGGCTGGAATCGCTGCCCAAGGTGGTGTTGGATGGCAGACCCTCATTGTGGGTGACCTATGCTTCGACGTTATTGTTTGGCGGGCAGCAGCCTCCCGTCGTTGAACAAAAACTGCAATCTGCTGAAGCAGCCCTGAATAAAGCCGAACCAAACGACCATACCTTCGATCTCATCGGGCGTATCGCCTCCATCCGTGCGTTGTTGGGCGTTATTCACCACGATGCCGAAGTCGTCATGACTCAATCGCTTCGCGCGCTGGAATATCTGCACCCGGATAACCTTCCTATCCGTACGGCTGCGACGATGACGCTTGGACATGCTTATCAGCTTGAGGGAAATCGTAGGGCAGCCATTCAAGCTTTTAATGACGTGATCGCTATTAGTAACGCATCCAGAAAGTCGATTTATACGACAGCGGCTGCTATCTATCTTGGTCAATTACAGGAATCGGACAACCAACTGTCACTCGCAACAACCACATACAGACTCGTCCTGCAATTAGCCGGTGATCCACCGGAGGCAATGGCCTCTATAGCGTATCTTGGCTTAGCCCGTATCTGCTATCAATGGAACGATCTGGATGCCGCCGAGGAGCATGGACAGCAATGCCTCCAACTTTTGCAACAGATGTACAGCATCGACACCACTCCTTTATATAATGTCTTTCTCGCTCGGTTGAAATTGGCACAGGGAGATTCCACAGGCGCGGTGGGCATTTTGGCTGAGGCGGAAGCATTTGTTCACCAGCATAACTTTATGCATCAGATGCCTGAGGTTGCGGCCACACAGGTGCTCGTATTGCTGCAACAGGGCAATTTGGTAGCAGCCGCACATCTGGCCCAAACGCATGATCTCCCCATCAGTCAGGCGCGGGTACATCTGGCCTATGGTGTAGCATCGGCCGCACTGGTGCTGCTGGAGCCTCTGCGCCGTCAAATGGAGGCAAAAGGTTGGGCGGATGAACAACTCAAGGTGATGGTTCTTGTGGCGATTGCTCTGTGCGCACACGGCGAAAAGGATGAAGCTGTGCAAGTGCTGGGTGATGCGTTGATGCTGGCAGAGCCGGGTGGTTTCATCCGTATCTTTGTCGATGAAGGTCCACCGATGGCTCAACTATTGTCCGAAGTATCGTCCCGTGGGATTAGGCCAGACTACACAGGTACGCTGCTAGCCGCCTTTGAAGCTGAGAGAAGCAAGCGCGAAGTAAGAGCATATGCGCCCCTGACCGTGCCTGACCAACTCCTTATCGAGCCATTAAGCCAGCGCGAGTTGGAAATACTACGACTGGTTGCTCAAGGCCTTTCAAACCGTGAGATCAGCGAACGGCTTTTCATCGCCTTGGTTACAGTTAAGGTACACAACGGACGAATTTTTGAAAAACTACAGGTTCAAAGACGTACTGAAGCAGTCGCACGCGCCCATGAGTTGGATCTCTTGTAGCCCAACTAGCAGTTTCCCCACGTAACCTATTTGGCAAAGGTATTTAACGTAAGTTATGGATAAGCCACAAATGCTACATATGCTTCAACCGTATTTTCGTTTGAATCCGGTTTCACCTTCTAAACGTTGCCTTCGTAAATTGGGGTCAGGAAGGTTCAAATTTACCTGTTAAGCCTGCATTGCAGGCAAAAAACCGTAATGTTTCCGTAATTTTCACCTATTATCACCTGTTTAACAGGTAGCCGCTTATCCATAACTCGTGTTATTTAAACCTTTCCATACCCCATCACATCTCACAAAACTATACCTCCAAACTATACTTTAGTATCTATACCCCTATACCGTATTGCCGATATGCTACCTGTACATTGAGTAAGTAGCGCAGACGGTTTTGATCGGCCACCACAGGTAAAAAGCCATGCCAAACAAACCCACTCCAGAAACGGTTCCAGATGAATCCGGAACCTATCAAATCAGGATCAAAGGCCATCTAGGCACACAATGGGTTGACTGGTTTGACGGATTGACTATCACCCTGCAAGACGACGCCGAAACGCTCTTAACTGGCCCGGTTGTCGATCAAGCGGCCTTACACGGCTTACTCAAGAAATTGCGCGATTTAGGAATACCTTTGCTATCGGTCAACCGGATTGAACCCGGCCAGCTAGATGTGCCCGATGTCAATCGTTGACGCTTATCGCTATCGTTCAAATGGAGACAAACGCATGAACACCACCCACCAGCCCACCGTTATTGAAGGAAATAAGCAGATGAATATTAATCACCAGATCGTACTTAAGGAGAATAAAATGAAGATAAACACCTCGAAACTTATCCGTTGGGCAGGTTTATCAGCACTGTTGGCAGGGATATGTTACGTGTTGGTTGGACTGTTCCATCCAGCAAATGCCCCTTCGTCAGTCACCACAACCCCTTGGGCAATCGTTCATGTTCTGGCCTGCGCTATGTGCTTTTTCGGACTGCTCGGCATGTCAGGTCTCTACGCTAAGCAAGCCGAAAAGTCCGGTTGGCTCGGTCTGGTCGGCTTCGTGATGATTAGTCTGTGGCTGGTGCTTATAATGGGCTTTAGCTTCGTTGAGGCCTTTATTTTACCAGCATTGGCGACTTCAGTACCAAAGTTGGCGGACAGCTGGATGGGGATGCTCAACAGTTCTGCCAGCGAGATTAACCTTGGAGTTCTCCCAACACTGTGGACGCTCAGCGGCCCCTTGTATATATTTGGTGGCCTGCTGTTTGGCATCGCGACGTTTCGCGCCGGAATCCTGCCTCGATGGGCAGGCGTATTGTTTGCCCTCGGCTGCTTTCTGGCCCCTATAGCTGCTGCTCTTCCTCTCGAAACTCAGCCAAAAATGGCAATACCAGTAGGGTTGGCGCTCATTTGGTTGGGGTATGAGCTCTGGTCTGCACGGCACGAGCAAGCATCCGACACCATACCGAACATCGAAAATCCCCAGCTCGTTCAAATCGAAGCCAAGTAGAGTTCACTGGATACTCTGTGAAGTGGACAAGTGGCATACCGCTGCTTGTCCGATGATGCCTCAATAGACACCATATCAATCAGCTCATGTAGTAAACCTGACTTGCCAGATGTTTCGGATGTCAAAACTTGATACTTATCACGATCGTTCAAAAAGGACACAGGCCAATGAATACCAACCGGAAGAACGCAGTAATAGTAGGTATATTTTTTATCTTTGCGACGGTTACGGCAATACTCGGATTTCTCCTCTACCAGCCAATTCTCAGTGGCCCTGACTATCTCGTGAACGGTGCTGCACATAAGGATCAGGTCATTCTGGGAGTATTGATGGAGCTGATTCTCGCCGTTGCCGACATCGGCACTGCCATTGGCTTGTTCCCAATTCTGAAACAGTACGGCGAACGTATTGCACTCGGCCATCTCTTCTTGAGGTTCTTTGAAGCCGTTGTCATTGTGATCGGTATCGTGTCCGTTTTATCGCTCTTGACCTTGAGCCAAGACTTTGTGGCGGCCTCCGCTCCAGACGCGACTGCTTACCATGTATCCGGCATTCTACTTCACGCAGTCTATAGTTGGACATCCATTCTCGGCCCCATTTTCTTGCTCGGCCTGAACACGCTTATGTACAGCTATCTGCTTTTCAAATCCAAGCTCGTCCCCCGACCACTGGCGCTTCTGGGTCTTACCGGAGCAGTGCTCGTTCTGAGCTACGCCATGCTTGTCATATTCGGTGTGGCTGTTCAAGGTTCAGGCTTTACGTTATTGGCTATGCCAGTAGCGGTATATGAGATGATCTTGGCAGTGTGGCTCATAACAAAAGGCTTTAATTCATGTGCAACCATCGCGGAGTCTGCAAAAACGGCAACGAACCCGGTATTAAGCATGGCATAGATATGCGACAGGGGAAATCAGGTAGAGCTTTCAGCTCTTCCTGATTGCGATCCACGCACTGCCGATTTTTGCCATAGACCAGAAAAAAACTGACTTTGACGAAAGAGAAGGGGATAGATACAAAGTTGGCGGCGGAGGGTTAAGGTTCTTATAATCGTTCTATGTCTATTCCAATTTTAGCCACCAAATTATATATTCCCCGACCTCGAGCTAAGTTGGTGCTCCGTGCTCGACTCATTGAGCATCTTAACGAGGGACTTTTAGGTAAACTGACTCTCATCTCTGCTCCTGCTGGTTTTGGGAAAACGACGCTGGTCAGCGAATGGCTCGTTGGTTGTGGTCACCCCGCCGCGTGGCTATCACTGGATGAAGGCGATAATGACGCGACACGTTTTTTGACTTACTTCGTCGCTGCTTTGCAGACGATTGCGCCGACCATTGGAGAAGGGGTGTTGAGCCTACTCCAATCCAATCAGCCCACGCCGATGGAATCTATATTGACACTTCTGCTCAATGAAATAAGCTCGATCTCGGACAATTTCGTTCTCGTTCTTGACGACTACCATGTGATTGATGCTACCCTAGTTGACCATGCACTGACTTTTCTACTTGAACACCTGCCACGGCAGATGCATCTGGTAATCACTAGTCGCGATGATCCACGGCTACCCATGTCCCGGTTACGTGCGCGCGGCCAGTTGACAGAACTACGTGCCACCGATTTACGTTTTACACCTGTTGAAGTGGATGATTTTCTCAATCAAGTTATGCGGCTAGACCTTTCCGCGGCAGACATCATTACACTAGAGACTCGTACTGAAGGCTGGATTGCAGGGTTGCAATTAGCAGCGCTTTCTGTTCAAGGTCATCAAGATGTTCCCCAGTTCATACGGGCATTCGCTGGAGACAACCACTACATCGTGGACTATCTGGTCGATGAGGTTCTGCAGCATCAGTCTGAATCGATCCGTAGCTTTTTACTGCAGACCGCCATTCTTGACCGGTTGAATGGCTCACTGTGCGACGCTGTCACCGACCAAAAGGATGGCAACGTGAGGTTGGAGACTTTAGAGAGAGGCAATTTCTTTGTCGTTCCACTGGATGACAAGCGTAACTGGTATCGCTATCACCGTCTCTTTGCCGATGTTCTCTATACACATTTGATAGCAGAGCAGCCCGATCATGTGTCCACTTTGCATCGCCGCGCGAGCGAATGGTATGAACGTCATGGTCTGGTGGCTGATGCGATTCGACATGCGTTGGCGGCCAAGGATTTCGAGTGCGCTGCACGGCTAATTGAGTTGGTTGCGCCAGCTATGCATCGCAGTAGGCAGGAAGCTACACTGATGGGGTGGTTTAAGACACTCCCTGAAGAAATATTCCACTACAGACCCGTACTCAGCATTGAGTATGTCGGCGTATTGATGGCTAGCGGGGAAATGGAGGACGTTGAGACTCGCTTGCAAGCTGTCGAACAGTGGTTGAATCCGATGGAAGACATGAGTGAGTCCCCGTCGGCTGAGATGATTGTTGTGAACTACGAAGAATTTCCTCGTCTTCCAGGTTGGATTGCCGTATATCGTGCCGGACTGTTGTTGGCTCAGGGCAATGTGCTTGGGACTGTGACCTATGCCAATCGTGTGCTTGAACTCGCCCTGGATGATGATCATTTACTGCGCGGAGCGGCAGCAGGATTCTTGGGACTCGCATATTGGACAATTGGAAATCTCGAGGCAGCGTACCGGTCGTATGCCGACGGCATGAGGCATCTACGGATGGCTGGCAGTATCTCTGACGCGGTCGGGGGCGCAATCGCCTTAGGGGATATACGGATTGGACAAGGTCGTCTAAGCGAGGCGATGCGTGTCTATGAAGGGGCATTGCAGCTTGCGACTGAGTACGGCAATCCTATGCTACGGGGAACTGCAGATATGTATGTTGGAATGAGTGAGATCGACCGCGAGTATAACAACTTACCTGCTGCGACGCAGCACCTCTTGAGAAGCCAAGAGCAGGGAGAACATACTGGATTCCCGCAAAATCGATATCGCTGGCGTATCGCACTGGCTCGCATAAAAGAAGCTGAAGGTAACCTGAATGAAACTCTCAACTTGCTCCAAGAGGCAGAACGTGTGTATGTGAGTGACTTTTTCCCCAATGTGCGTCCTGTCGCAGCGTTGAAAACACGAGTTTGGATCGCGCAGGGGCGGTTGGGCGAAGCCCTTGGTTGGGTACGGGAACAGGGACTGTCAGTTGAAGACGAATTGAGCTACCTGCGTGAGTTCGAACACATTACGCTAGCTAGAGTGCTTCTAGCTAAGTATAAGCTGGACGGTGCCGACCAATCTATACTTGAGGCCGTGGGACTCCTGGAACGACTCCTGCAAGCAGCGGAGGTAGGAGAGAGGATAAGAAGCGTCATCGAGATCCTCGTGTTGCAGGCACTAGGCCACCAGATACGGGATGATATTCCTTCCTCTTTTGTGCCATTGGAACGTGCCTTAATACTGGCTGAGCCGGAAGGTTACATCCGGATGTTTGTGGACGAAGGTCAACCCATGTCCATCCTGTTGGAAAAAGTCGAGAAACATAGGATCACACCAAATTATGTCCGTCAACTCCTGACAGCCTTTGGCAAGACTAAAGAAAGAACGTTGGTCAGCCAAGGTTTGGTCGAATCACTGAGCGAACGTGAGCTGGAAGTCCTTCGGTTGCTAGGAACTGATTTGGATGGTCCTGATATTGCCCGCCAACTCGTTTTGTCATTGAACACCGTTCGCACCCACATCAAAAACATTTATACTAAGCTCGGCGTGAACAACCGTCGAACCGCAGTCCGTCGAGCTGAGGAACTCGATTTGTTATAACGAACCCGTCACGCTAACCCTGGCCCTAGAATATTTGTAGAACTCCGTGTTGGAGCTTTTCCACTTCCTTGCAACCTCCCAATTAACGAATCACCACATCAATCACCACATGTGGTGATGCCTGCTCACCACATTAACTTGTATCTTCTCTCTAAGAAAGGAGCGTAGACAACAACCTGGAGAGTCAAAATGCAAGAGGCACAGAATGAGTACCACACCGGCATCAACTGAAGATCATCACGAGCCCGGACATTACGAGATTCGCATTAAGGGTCACCTTGAAAACCGCTGGGCCAATTGGTTTGACGGCCTGACCATCACATTGGAAGACAACGGTGAGACACGGTTAAGTGGCCCAGTGACCGATCAGGCTGCATTACACGGCTTGCTTAGAAAAGTTCGTGATTTAGGAATGTTCTTAATCTCGCTCAAGCGTATTGAACCCGGACAGGCAGATGAGTCAGAGATCAAGCCTTAACACAAATCACTATCGTTCAAAAAAGGAGAACAGCACATGAATACCATCAATCAGACCACCATCAAGAAGAACAAAATGAAAGTAACACCTACGACGCTCATTCGCTGGGCGGGTTTACCAGCTATGGCAGCAGGGATACTTTACATAGCCATTCAGACGATTCATCCACTTGATGTTTTTTCGTCAGTCACCACCGCCCAATGGGCAACCGTCCACTATTTGAGTATCGCCATGGACATGCTCGCCATGCTCGCTGTCGCGGGGATCTACGCTAGGCAAGTGGAAAAGTCCGGTTGGCTTGGTCTGGCTGGTTTTCTCCTGTTTAGCCTCTTTTGGGCGCTCTCATTGGCACTTCATTTCGTCGAAGCTTTTATCTCGCCGGTGGTGGCGACCATAGCACCAAGGTTTGTGGAGGGTTTACTGGCGATAGTCACTGGGGGCACAAGTGAGGTTAACCTTGGCATCCTCCCGGTGGTATCTATGCTAAGCGGGATTGTTGGGTATTTGCTCGGCGGCCTATTGTTTGGCATCGCTACTTTCCGCGCTGGTGTCCTGCCGCGCTGGGCGGGTGGACTGCTTGCTCTGGGAACTATATTACCCTTCCTTGGGGCTGCGTTCGTGACGCACCCGTTCGATCGGATATTCGCAGTGCCGGTGGGGTTAGCTCTGGCATGGCTGGGATATGCGCTCTTGTCTGGACGAGAGGAGAAAGCATCAGACTCCTTAACCAACACGGGAAGCCCTCAGCTCCGCACAAGCGGTGCCAAGTAAGGTCGTGGAACACGGTATGAACGACACAAGCGGTCATCAGACCGCTTGTCTTATGATGTGCACGTTAGTCACTCTATCAATCACTACATTAAAAGGAAAATAACATGACTTCCAATCTATCACAACGGAGAACGGAAATATGGGTGGCCTCACTGTGGTTGCTCACAGCTTTCGGCGCTATCTCCGGTAGTGCCCTTATGAATAGTGTTCTCAATGCGCCAGATTATCTGATCACGGTTTTTCCCAAGAGTACAACCGTAATAAGCGGAATGATGCTTTGGCTAATCAACGATTTTGGCATCGTATTGATCGGGCTTCTGATGTTTCCGATTTTGAAGAAGCGTAGTGAACGTATGGCTCTCATGTATCTGAGCATGAGAATGTTCGAGGCCATATTCCTGATCGTTGGCGTAATTTTCGCTTTGCTGCTCATCCCGTTAAGCCAATCATTCATCAAGACAGAAACGACGGATGTCACGTCGTATCTAGCACTGGGTTCAGTACTCAAACAAGCAGAATACTGGTTCATGACACCTTTGCAGCTCATTCCCCTCGGACTAGGCGGTGTTGTTCTTACATTCTTCCTCTATCAAACAAAACTCGTTCCACGGTTTATTTCCGTAGTTGGTCTCATTGGCTACGGCTTGCTGGTGCCGTACACCGTACTGACCTCATTGGGTGTTCTAGCTACCCTGTCCGGTTCTGCGGGATCACTTTTGGTTATTCCGGTCGCAGCTTTTGAAATTGCTCTGATGCCAATATGGTTGTATACAAAAGGCTTCAATATTTCTGCAATCGCTTCCGAATCTTCAAAACCATTAGCGAACGCACTGTTTAGCGTGGCATAGATATGTACTATAAGGGGGCAGGGAGGGCCGAAAACTCTTCCTGCCGACTGGCACGGTATCGACGACTTGAAAATGTCTCGAAGAATACAGAAGAGTATTTGATGCAAAGTTGGCAGCGAGAACCCGAGATCCTTATAATTGATCAATGCCTACATCAATTTTAGCCACCAAACTTTACGTCCCCTTACCTCGATCCAAGGTTATTGTTCGTTCGCGTCTGATCGAGCAATTGAACGCGGGGCTCCGTCGCAAACTGACTCTTGTTTCTGCGCCTGCCGGTTTTGGTAAAACCACACTGGTTAGCGAATGGTGTGCCGGTTGCGAGCGACCCGTTGCTTGGCTATCGCTAGACGAAGGCGATAACGATGCGACACGCTTTTTGACGTATTTCGTCGCTGCTTTGCGGACGATTACACCGACTATTGGAGAAGAGATGTTAGGTGTACTCCAATCCTCTCAGCCCACGCCGACTGAAACGGTTCTCACGAACCTGCTCAATGAAATTAACACCATCTCACATCATTTTATCCTTGTCCTTGACGACTACCATCTCATTGAGAACCAAACGATTGATGATGTTATTACCTTTTTCCTCAAGCACTTGCCCGAACAGATGCATCTTGTCATCACCACGCGCGAAGATCCTGATTTACCCCTGGTTCTGTTACGCGCTCGAAGCCAGTTGATTGAACTGCGTGTGGCAGATTTGCGCTTTACTCCACCGGAAGCATCAGAGTTTCTAAATCGCGTCATGGAACTAGTTCTTTCGGAGGCAGACATCGTTGCACTGGAGACTCGTACCGAAGGTTGGATTACAGGTCTGCAATTGGCTGCGATTTCGATGCAGGGCCATCAAGATGTCGCCAGCTTTATTCAATCGTTCACAGGTAAACACCGCTTCGTACTGGATTACTTAATTGAAGAAGTCCTGCAACAGCAGTCTGAAAGTGTCCAGACTTTTTTGTTGCAAACTTCGATTCTTGACCGTATTTGTGGACCGCTTTGTGATGCCATTCTGCTCGATCCCACCGTTGCTGGACAATCAATTCTTGATCATATCGAACGTGCTAATCTGTTCATCTTACCGCTGGATAACGAACGTCGTTGGTATCGCTACCACCATTTATTTGCTGATTTGCTCCGGCAGCGCCTGCACCAGCACAGCACGACCTCTACAGCGTGTGGCTGGGATATGGCCGAAATGCACCGCCGTGCCAGCGTGTGGTACGCGGACAATGGATTTACAGCCGATGCCATTCGCCATGCACTGGCCGCCAAAGATTTCGCACTGGCCGCAGGCTTAATCGAACTCGCTTGGCCGGAAATGGATAAGCGTTTCCGAGCGGTCACATGGCTGACTTGGGCAAATGCGCTCCCAGACGAATGTGTATGTGCGCGACCTGTACTTAGTGTTGCGTATGCGTGGGCGCTTCTAAACAGTGGCGAATTGGAAGCTGCCGAAGAACGGTTGCGGGATGCCGAATGGTGGCTGGAAGGTTCTGCTGGAGTCCAAATTGATCGTGCAACTGAGATGATCATCGTAGACCAAGTACAGTTTCAAACACTCGCCGCATCCATTGCTACTGCCCGTGCTTACCAGACTCAAGCGCGTGGCGATATCGCTGGTTCTATCAAATATGGTCGGCAGGCACTCACGCTCTTACCAAAGGGAGATCATCTCCGGCGTGGACCGGCGGCTGCGCTCCTAGCGCTCGCGGAATGGGCGAGTGGCGACCTAGAGGAAGCTCACCAGACACTTGCTGAGGCAATGGCAAATTTTCAGAGGGTCGGCAACCTGCATTTCGCGATCAGTGGCACATATGGTTTGGCGGATATTAGGATAACTCAAGGACGTATCCGCGAGGCCATCAAGACTTACAAAGATGTACTAAAATTTTCTCTTGAACAAGGTGAACCTCCGCTGCGCGGCATAGCAGATTTGTATTTGGGATTAAGTGATCTGTACCGTGAGCATGGTAATCTAGAACTTGCTACCCAGAACCTGTTGCACAGCCAAGAACTGGGTGAACAAGCTGCCTTACCGGATTGGCGCTATCGTTTGTGCCGGATCCAGGCGCGTTTCAAGGAGACTCAAGGTGATTTCGTTGGTGCCCTCGACTTGCTTGATGAGGCTGAACGGCATTATCGCAGGACGCCCGTGCCTGATGTGCGTCCTCTTGGGGCGTTAAAGACGCGAGTCTGGGTGCTGCAAGAACGATTGAGCGAAGCCCTGCGCTGGGTACAAGAAAGAAAATTGTCTGTTGATGATGAACTCAGCTTTTTACACGAGTTTGAATATATTACCTTGGCACGTGTCCTAATCGCTCAGTACACCCGCGACCATCTCGACCACACGATCCAGGGTGCCGTTAGATTATTGGATCGTCTCCTACAGGCTGCGGAAGACGGGGCAAGGCTGGGCAGTGTGATTGAAATTGCAGTTTTGCGTGCACTTGCCTACGAGGTACAGGGCAATACTGCTTTGGCTCTTCTCGCACTGGAACAGGCTCTAGAACTGGCTGAGCCGGAAGGGTACGTCTGTATCTTTGTTGACGAAGGCCAGCAGATGGCACGGCTATTATCCAAAGCGTTTGCTCATGGGATGAAGCCGATCTACGTTGGTAAGCTGCTGGCTGAATTTGGAGCACATGGGCGTATCGGTGGGGGAAAATCAGATTTGACTGCTCACCCTTTGCTGGTCGAGGCGTTGAGCCAGCGCGAGTTAGAAGTACTGCAACTGATTGCGCAAGGACTCTCAAATCATGAGATTAGTGAACGCCTTTTCCTAGCATTGAGTACGGTTAAAGGTCACAACCAAAAAATCTTTGAGAAACTACAGGTTCAAAGACGTACTGAAGCGATCATACGTGCCCGTGAGTGGGGGTTGTTGGAGCTCTAAGCCGTTTTTCTATAGTCCATCTCTCACGCTTATACTTTCGAATTTCCTCTACCAAATCCATAACTGTACCTCGAACAATACTTTAGTAGCTATACCACAATACCTGATGTCCAGGGTAATCGCATCAAATTTAAGGAAGTAACTGAAACAGGAAATTATTATCTAATGCTGCACGAAAGCGCTTCTGCTTCAAACTGGTCTTGGAGGGATCGTGTTTGAGGATGTTCAGCGCTAAGGAGCGCAAGACAGCCATATTCTGAGAACTCTCACCCACGCGGATGCGGGAGGCATCTTCGCCAAAGATCACAATGAGAACCCAGTGAAAGCTATTTTCAATGCCCCAGTGGTGTTGGGTGGCCTCAACCATCAAGGCAGCATTGGCTGACAAACTGCTGATGTAGTAAGCATGTTTCATGCGAGATTTGGTCACCGTCTCGGCGTTCGCGTTGGATACGAATAATGGCAAACCAATCTTGTATATCTTGTTTGAGGTGACTTTGGTTGTCTTTCACTTGCAAAATGTAGTCGGCTTTTTCGTCGCGAATCGTCTGAGCAATTTTCGTCTGACAACCCGGTGCATCAATTGTCACAATACAGCCCGATACATCCAAGAGTCGTAGCAATTCAGGTATCGCCACGATTTCAAATGGGTCGCCCCTTGACCCATTTTGCTGGTTGTGACTGCCGCGCACCGTTTTGCCATCAATGGCAATCACTTGTCCTTTGGTCACCTGGAAAACCGACTCCACCCACCGGGCAAATTCCTTTTGAAAGGTTTCTCCATCTATTCAGGGTAAGTCCAGATCAGCATTGGCAGTTGAGGCTCATACCACTTGTTAAGCAAGTGGAAAAACTACACGTAATTGAACCGTTGCAAGCCGTGAAATTTGATGACGTTTAATATGCCCATACTTATATATGCTCATGATCTCGTCGACATGGGTATTAGCCTTCTGCTTTTCCTTGATTATCTTAAACACTTCGACCTCTCTTGATAAAACGTGTTATCGAACCTGGCTTGAACGTACTGGAAAATTGTTGAACTAGCTGTCACTTGTGGTTGGCTAGTGAAATGTCACTTCCAAATGGGTAGGGAAATGGTAGGGATTTCACTTCCAATAGGTTCAGAACGCTATCAAAATGCCTACAATGACGTTGGTTGACGAGGACACAGAGGCTTTGAGAGTTGGGATGAGGGCCGTGCTGTAGTTCAACAGACACGAGATAGATTGAAGATTTTGCAATGAACTGATTCAGACATTTAGAGCGAACAAGTGACGAAGGTTAATTAAAGCAAAAGCGAGATGGTGACCGGCCAAGAAATGGTCATCCTTGACGTCAAAACGAAGCAAGAGAGCACGAAACTTGTCAATCCAAGCAAAAG
>JBGAHG010000022.1:0-124456 GCA_044226325.1 Aggregatilineales bacterium | reverse complement strand
CTCTGCCGACAAAGGACGTCGGCTGGAATGGGAGATTATTTGTGGGCATCGATAATATTCCGTTTATGAACCGTCATTTTTACATCGATAAGTATTTCAGTGCAGCGAAAAATAATAGACATTGGTTCGGTCTAGTTCAAAATCTTTAAGTCCCTGGCACGGGCTATGGCTTCCGAGCGGCTGTGGGCATCGAGCTTGCTGTAAATCTGTTTCAGATACCAGCGGATGGTTCCGACACTGAGGATTAGTTGTTGAGCGATCTCACGGCTGTTGAGGCCATCGGCGATCAGATGCATGATTTCCAGTTCTCGGTTGGTGAAGGGCTGGTTGATAGTGTTTGTAATCAGTGAAATTTCGGTAAATTCGGCACTTTCTTCTAATGCGTAGGTCATAGCCTGATCTCTTGTCATGCCAATGCCTGCCGCCCATGCTTCAGTAAAGGCCTTTTCTCCTATTTGGGCACGTACCGCCGCTATGTCACTTTCGTAAAGTTTAAATTCAGGGTCGAGTATTTCAATTTGGGCTAACCAATCTGCATTTGCGGCTCCTAAGAATTGGGCAGCTCGTTCGAACTGCCGATGTGATTTGGCGATGTTTGCCAGCCCGGCCAATATGGAAGACATACGCGATTGATTAAGGAGTAAGAATGTCCCACTGTGCAAAATTAGCGCTTTCCAGTAAAGCTTTTGAGCACGTTCCAAATCCCCAATCGCTAGCTCAACACCAGCTAAACTAATAAGTACCATATTGATTCCATCAGGAATTCGGGCTTGGTCGAAGAAAAGAATACTATTCTCGAAATAGACTTGGGCTTGCTTAAAATCCTCGTCATATTGCCGTGCCAATCGTCCCAATGTTGCATTTACCCAAGCGGACATGATGATATCCCCAGCTTGGAATGTTAGTGTTGCTGCTTCCGCAGCGACGGCGTGTGCATTAGAAATCTCATTCTGCATAAGTGCAATCCAAGATAAGCGAATGAGCGTATGAGCCAATCCCATTGGGTCTTCAATTTGTCGGAAGAGTGCTAGACTTTCTTCTAGTCGGGCAGTCGATTGACTCAGATCAACGTTGCTGAATAAACCCAGTTGACAGAGCGACCACGCGAGATTCCGATAATCATGGAGATGGCGAGCAATAGTAATTGCCTGCTCACAATACAGGTGTAATCGCGATTTATCTTTGAGGTGAGCAGCGAGCGCGCCGGCAAGATGGAAAGCCTTAGCACGCAGCGAGGAGGGTACATTCGGATTTGCCATTAATGCCCGCTCTAACCAATCCAGCCCCTCGCTCCAATAAGATCGTTCTGTAAAAAACCAGCCTAGTGAAGCGGCTAGCTGTAACCCGGCCTCTGATTTTACCGACCATGCTAGTGCGGTCCGCAAATTGTCAAATTCGATTTCTAAGCGGTCGAACCAAAGGATTTGCTCCTTACCAAATAAGTGCTCCTCGGCCTGATCGGCAAGCATTATGAAGTAATCCAAATGACCTTGTGCGATCGCTGCTGATTCACCTACCTCTACCAGCTTTTCAGAAGCATATTGACGTAGCAGTTCGTGTAAGTCATAGCGACGGACATTGTTGAAGCGGATAAATGATTTATCAACCAACTTCGCCATGAGATGCAACGAAGCCCCTGCAACTTTTTCAGCACCTTGTAGATCAAAGCCTCCTCTGAAGACCGAGAGCTTCATCAGTACAGCTTGCTCATTTTCCGAAAGCATACGCCACGACTGGTCGAAAACGGCCCGCAGACTGCGATGGCGCTCAGGGATATTACGGAGCGGCGTGGTTAGAAAATCAAGATCACTGGCGATTTGGGCATCAATCTGCTGGCAGGACATGGCACGCAGCCAACTAGCCGCTAATTCCAAACCGAGCGGCATTCCTTCGACCTGCCGACAAATCGAGAGCACTGCCTGTGTATTCTCGACAAGGGAGAAATGGGTATTTACCTGACGTGCTCGCTGCGCGAACAATTGCACGGCACTATAGTCTTCCAGTGAGCCAGCGAAGGATTCGGCTGGAAATGACAGACCATCGAGTAAAGACACCCATTCTTCTTGCAGGTTGAGCCGTTCACGAGAGGTGGCTAGGATTTTCAGGTTGGGGGCAGCTTGAAGCAGATCAGTTAGCAAGCCTGTACCTTCTAAAAGATGTTCGAAGTTGTCCATGACCAAGAGCATGTGTTTCTCACGCAAATAGCGCACCAATTGAATATGAGGTTCTTCGGAACCAAAGAAAGATACTTCGAGCGCTCCGGCAATGGCGGATGGCAAAAGATCAGTTGAGCCAACAGGTGCGAGGGGTACAAAGGCGATCCCGTCTGCAAAGTCCGGTTGTTGGTCTTCAGCAGCCTGGAGTGCAAGACGCGTTTTACCGATTCCACCAGCGCCGACCAGGGTTAATAAGCGGCAGGTGGGATCAGCCAGCAGTGCCGCGATTTCAGCCAGTTCTTTTTCCCGGCCTACGAATGAGGTAGGCTGGAATGGGAGATTATTGGTGGGCATCGATAATATTCCGTTTATGAACCGTCATTTTTACATCGATAGGTATTTCAGTGCAGCGAAAAATAAGAGTCATTGGTTCGGTCTAGTTCAAAATCTTTAAGTCCCTGGCACGGGCAATGGCTTCGGAGCGGCTGTGGACATCGAGCTTGTCATAAATGCTTCTTAAATACCAGCGGATAGTTCCCACGGTGAGGAAAAGGCGGTCTGCGATTTCGCGGCTGTTGAGGCCATCGGCGATCAGATGCAGGATTTCCAATTCGCGCTCGGTGAGTGGTTGATCAACTGCTTGTTCATGGCTTGATGTTCTGACGGGCAAATCCGCAACGTCCAGCGCATAGGCAATGATCTGTTTACGTGACATGGCATTGCCTGCTGCCCATGCCTCGTCAAAGACGGTTGCGCTGAGATGGGAACGCACCGGCATGATGTCGTTATCCACGCTCATGTATTGAATAGGATCAGCACGTACATCAAGGATCATTCTATTGGCAGCACCTAATAACTTGGCTGATCGCACTAACTGCCCACGCGCACAAGCAATCTTCGCAAGTGCAATGAGAATGTTCGGCAAGTGTTGATTACCGGGCAGCGTTTCTTCGTATGAAATGAGGCATTCCTGCTGGCGCATTTGAGCCTTTACCAAATTCCCCATCGCCTGCTCAACATTTGCTAACACACTGATTGCAATATTGAAGCCAATCTTAAATCGTGCTTCACGGAAGAGAGACAAGCTATCCTCGAGATAGGTTTTGGCCAGTATAAGATCCGGGTTTTCAGCCCAAAAACTAAGCCTTCCGAGATTATTGTTGACCCAACCGGACATGATCTTATCACCCGCTTCGTGTGCATAAATAGCTGCTTCATTTATCAATTGATAGGCGTAATCCGACTTGACATGCCAAGATAGGCGAATAAGTGTGTGGGTTATGCCCATAGAATCATGAAGTTCTCGGAATAGCGCCAGACTCTCCTCCAGGAGTGCTACAGATTTCGCTGATTCTCTTTCTCCATATATTGCCATGTGTGTGAGTGCCCAAGCAGTGTTCCAGCGATCATTTGCCGCACGAGCAAGGGTAAGCGCCGTCTCGCATAATCCGCGTGTACGGCGATCTTCCCCAAATTGACCCACGAGACCCGATAGAGCAGCGACATTATGATAGGCTTTGGCCAGTAGGGATATCGGTGCATTTGGATTGGCTGCGATCACACGCTCTAGCCAGTCAAACCCTTCAAGCCAATGCGCTCTTTCGCTGAAAAACCAACCTAGAGATGCGGCAAGTCGTAATCCCATTTCGGATTCAACTGCTTTGATAAGTGCTGCACGTAAATTATCGAATTCCACTTCTAAGCGATCAAACCACAGGATTTGTTGGCTGCTAAAAAGGTAAGACTCGGCTTGATCAGCAAATTTTACGAAATAATCCAAATGACTTTGTGCTACGCTGTCTACTTCGCCAGTCAACGCAAGTTTTTCAGCCGCATATTGTCGTAACAATTCGTGGATGTCATAGCGTCCATTTTTGTTGAGGTGAATAAGTGATTGGTCAACCAAACTGGCTAAGATTGCTGGCGATGCTTTTGCAACATATGCAGACGCTTCCAGATCAAATCCACCTCTGAAAACTGCGAGTTTCATCAGTACAGATTGTTCTTCTTCCGACAGCATGTGCCAAGATTGTTCAAATACCAGACGTAAACTGCGGTGGCGTTCGGGAACGTTACGGAGCGAGGTCGTCAGAAAATCAAGATTACGCGCCATCTGTTCCACTACTTGCTGGCAAGACATGGCACGCAGCCATGTGGCAGCGAGTTCCAAGCCGAGCGGCATTCCCTCAACGAGGCGGCAAATCGCGTGTACTGCGGCGGCGTTATCATTGAGTACGAATTGGCTGTTCACCTGCCGCGCCCGTTGAACAAACATCTCTACGGCGCTATAGCTTTCCAAATCGTCCGTCGATGATCCGCTGGGAAAAGATAAGCCATCCAGTGAAAAAACCCATTCTTCTTGCAGGTTGAGGCGTGACCGCGAGGTGACGAGGATTTTTAGATGAAGTGACGTTTGGAGAAAGTCCGATAATAAATCAATGCCTGCCAAAAGGTGCTCGAAATTATCCATGACCAAGAGCAGGTTTTTCTCACGGAAATAGCTCATGAGTTGCGCGCGAGGCTGCCCGGAACCAAAGAAGGCGATGCCTAATGCGTCCGCAATGGCTGCTGGTATGAGATCAGGTGAACTAACCGGTGCGAAGGGGACAAAAACGACACCGTCTTCAAAGCGACTTTGTTGGCTGGAGGCAGCTTGTAAGGCGAGACGTGTTTTGCCGATGCCACCCGCGCCGACCAGGGTTAATAAGCGGCAGGTGGGATCAGCCAGCAGTGCCGCGATTTCAGCCAGTTCTTTTTCTCTGCCGACAAAGGACGTCGACTGGAATGGGAGATTATTGGTGGGCATAATCGGAACCCTGTACCCGGTGCATGGTTGATGTTTATATTACCTAATATAGCGTTATATCCCAAAAGACAGTTATTAGTCGAACCGGAAGTGGGAGCTACCTCAAATTGGATGCGGAGAAAATAATAATTGTTAAGTCCAATTTCCTTCATATTGGTACTTGAGAACCGTTTAGAGGCGGGAGTAAGGTATAACCATGTCGTTCCGCACCCCGCCGTGGGAACCCTCGACTCCTCGTTTAGTCTGTAGCTTGAAATTGGTCTGTGAAACATCATGAATACACCTGCTTCTAAAGCACCCTCTTCTGCATGGTCGGTGCTGCGTCATCCGGCTTTCCGCTGGTTCTTTATCGCCCAAATCTTCTCGATTACCGGCTCGGCTATGCAGTTGGCAGCCGTCAATTGGGATGTGTGGCGTATCACCCACAACGAACTGGCGCTGGGGGTGGTTGGTCTGGTGCGGATCGTACCGATTATCGTGCTGTCGCTGTTGGGCGGTGTGGTGGCGGACGCGATGGATCGACGCAAGCTGCAATTGGCGACTCAAAGTCTGATGTTAGTGTTCGCGGGTATTCTGGCGATTGTGACGATTACTGGAAACGAATCGCTGCCTCTGATTTATCTGCTCACGGCGGCGATTTCAGGTATGTCGGCGTTTGACCAACCGGCGCGTAACGCGATGGTTCCGAATTTGGTCGAACCCCACGAAATTTCCCATGCGGCACGATTGAACGTGGTGATGTATACGGTCACTTCGGTGTTTGGGCCGGTGCTGGCCGGATTTATTCTGGCGGCTTTCGGATCGGGCGCGGCCTACGCCTTTAATGCGCTGTCGTTCATTCCGGTGGTGATTGTGCTGATCGGCCTTAAGCGGGTGCTCATGCCTGCTCCTGTGGGAGCCAAACGTGAAATTAGCTTTGAGGCGATGTTTGAAGGGCTGCGCTTTGTCAAGAGTTCGCCGCTGCTGTGGTCAACCATGCTAGTAGATTTTTTTGCTACGCTGCTGGCTTCGGCAACGGTTCTGCTACCTGTCTATGCCACAGATGTCCTTAAAGTGGGCGCGACGGGGTATGGCATCCTGACGGCTGCTCCGGCAGTTGGGGCGACACTGGGCGCGATTGTCATGGCACAGTACGGTGGACGCATCCAAAAGCAGGGTGTGGTCATGTTGTGGGCGGTGGCCTGGTTTGGCGTGGCAACCATTATCTTTGGTTATTCGACGGTGTTCTGGTTATCCCTGCTGGCACTGGCCGGGACAGGCTTCACCGATTCGATCAGTGCCGGTATTCGCTCACCGCTGCGGCAAGTCTTAACCCCCGATCATCTGCGGGGACGGATGCTGTCGGTCAATATGATGTTTTTTATGGGCGGACCACAGTTGGGTGAGTTTGAAGCTGGTGTGGTCGCGCGGGCTTTCGGCCCTGTGATCTCGGTGGTCACAGGCGGTGTAGCGACGGTGTTGGTCGTGGCGTGGATTGCGCGCAGTTTCCCAACACTCACGCGCTACCGCACTGGTATGGAATTGGCTGAAGCCGATGCACTCAAACAAGAGCCTGTGGTCGTCAGCCCATCCGGTGATTAGACTATTTCGAGCACTAATTTTAGAAAATCGGCGTAGCGTTGGGCGGCATCCAGCACAGCACTGGATTGACGGTCACTTAAGGGCGCGAAAGGCTTCAGTTCAATAAGTACCCGCCCTTTCTTAAATGTCCTTCGCCATGTACCGATCACCTGACTGTCCATGACGATGACGTAATTAAGAAGGATAACCCCACGCGGGTCAAGGCCATTGGGCGGCTCACCCTCATAAACGGCGCTCCGGTCACTGTAGCCGACTGTGTATTCATCAAAATTCGGCAGTAGATAGACTGCTGCTGATTGAGATATTCCAATGGAGGCTGCGGAAGCGAACCAGTAGGTTTGATCATCTACGATTTCATATTCCAATTGGGATTTGACAGCATCAATACCGGCCCTGGCGTCGGCTGTCGTCAAACCTGACCACCACACAAAATCCTGTACAGTGGCGGGTCCATGACTGGTAAAGTAACGGCGCACCAACTCGGCCAGCGCTTCGTCGCGCTGCACCAGTTTGGTTTGGGGTGCCCGTTCATCCAGTAAGGCGTAGGTGAATTGTTTACCACGCCGCGCACCACTGCATATCAACCCATCTAGCTCCGCCCACATCATTATATGGATCATTCGGAGGTCGTTGTTCACGATACCAGCCCGGGCCAAGGCCGTGTTAAGTTCATCACGCGTAAGTTGGCTGCCACCTTCCAATGCTTTGATTATCGCGTGTTTAGCGTGCAGGAAAACAGATTCGTCCAATTCAAGCTTGCGATAATAATAGGCGGCGAGGGCATTCACACGTGGCGCGGTGAGTTTTAACATCCAGCGAATATCCGCAGGTGTGACAAAATGCCATGTGGGACGCATGACGTGGGTGCGCAGGATACGGCCTTCAGAAAAGGCTTGTTCAATGCGGGAGTCGGTTGACGCGGGCACACGCAGCCCTAAGGCCCACTTCGCGCCTGCAAAATCCTGTGCCTGAACCGCGCCCATCCAGCCTACCCATTCAGCCGGGGTTTCAAACTGCGAGCCGCTTAATCGTTGGTTGCGGAGTCGTTGGTATGCAATATCGATTTGGTTCATTTGGCTCATTTATCCTGTGGTTGGTTCATCTATCCTTGATTATAGATGTGGATTAGGACAGAATGCGCCCTAATCAAAATGAGGTTCTAAAATGTATTCTCCAACAGCCCGATTACTCACCGTCTTAGAGCTTTTACAGTCGTATAAGCAGATGAACGGTTCCGAAATCGCACGGCGCTTACAAGTAGATATGCGGACGGTACGGCGCTATATCGTCACGCTGCAAGATATGGGGATTCCGGTGGAAGCGGAACGCGGCCCATATGGCGCATACCAGTTGGCGCGCGGTTATAAACTGCCGCCGTTGATGTTCACGGATGGCGAGGCGATTGCGCTGACATTGGGGCTGCTGGCAATCCGTGAATTTCATTTCCCCGTCGATGCGGCCTCGGTTGAAGGGGCACTGGCGAAAACCGAGCGGGTGATGCCGGAAAAGCTGCTGCATCAGGCGCGCGGGTTGCAGGAATCGATCACCTTTAATGTGTCATTACCCCCTACTCAACCGCAGAATGATTTTGTAACCACGCTCAGTCTGGCTGTACGTCAGCAGCAGCAGGTTCGATTGCGCTATGCCGCCTGGAATGGTGACGAGTCGGAACGCGACTTCGATGCTTATGGAATCGTCTTTAATGATGGTTATTGGTACACATCCGGTTATTGTCATCTGCGGCAGGATTTACGGACGTTTCGTTTAGATCGGATTACGGCGCTGGAGATGAATACCACAACGTTTGAGCGTCCACAGAATTTCGATACGCTGGAACATGTGCTGAAGTCACTGGCTTTGATGCCAGGGGCAAACGGCGAGGTGATTGTTCGTATGGATACGACATTGGAACAAGCACAAGAGGCGAGTTCAAGGATTATGGGAACGGTCGAGCAAACGGACGACGGCATCATTTTCCGACGCGGTTCGCAGCAGTTGGAGTGGGTGGCACACTGGCTGCTTACGCTGGATTTTCCGGTGCAAATTATTAAGCCGGTTGAACTGCGCGAGATTCTTCAGGGGTTCGCGACCAAGGCCCAACAGATGATTGGCAAATAGAAAAGGCTTACGAGATGAACGAGGCGCAAATCAAGGCGACGTTGGAGAAGATTAAAGCGGCGTATTGGAACCGTCAATTAGTTGATGAGGATTTGATTCGCGCAGTTCGTTCGCCAGAGATGACAAGCGTGTTATTTGAACAACTTGGGAGTGACGATTATCTCTCCTATTCTGAGGCGGCCTTTGCATTAGCTGAGATTGTGGGTGAAAGCGCCAAAGCTCAGTTGATTGATTTGTTATCCAGTGACCAGTGGCAGAAGCGGTTTTCGGCTGCTAAGGCATTGGGACATTACAGCGATTTTCAACTGACGCATCATCTTATTCCCCTACTCAACGACCCGGAGCCAAAAGTGCGCGTGGCTGTGGTAGAGGCATTGGAATCGTTTCGTGATCCGTCGGCTGTTCCAGAATTAATCAAGGCGATGAAAGACCCCGACCGGCATATTTATACTTATGCAGTCTATGCTTTATACGAAATCATGAATGAGTATGAAATACCTGAACTCTTTCCTTACCTCAAAAGTGACGATGTGCGGATGCGAGTGGCTGCGGCTTATGTACTTGGCGCTAAAGGTGGCAAAGATGCGGTGCACGGCCTGATTGATCTGGTGCGGGTCGGCATCAGCGGAAATCAACAGGAATTTGCACATGCCTTAGAACATCTTTTATTGATTGAAGAACCAGTCATCGATGACCTGATTAATGTTTTTGACGAGTATGATCCGGTTCTGTGCCAATTGGTTATGCCTGTTCTGGTGAAGGCCGGTGACAAACGGGCGCTGCCCCATATTGTGGCGGCAATGGGCGACGAAAATGATGAGGTTTGTGACGCGGCAACGTGGGGTGCAAGTCAGTTCGGGAAGGCGGCGATTCCACTCTTGATCGAGGCAATGAAAAGTGAAAATCCGAGACAACGGAAATACGCAACCAGAGGATTGGGACAGATACAGGATACCAGTGTCGTTGATGATTTGGTGACGCTGCTCAAAGACAGCGATATAAAGGTGCGGTTGGCTGCGTTGTCGGCATTAGGCGATATTGGGGACGTGAGAGCGGTCGAACATATTATCCCGCTGCTGCAAGGCCGAGCGCCGAATATTGATGACCGGTGGATGACGGCGACCTGGGCGGCACAAGTGCTGCGTGGAAAGCTGCCTACGCCGGAGGGTTTGGAAGCTGTCGAGCGGTGGGAGCGGGCGCAAAAGGGCAAATAGGGTAGGATGATCCGACCAAACTACTCATTCGGTGTGGGTTTGCACCGCAACGGGCTAAAGCCACATTGCTAACCAGAAGGATATGGAAGCCTTTTTGCGTATTTCGTTCCACGTAGAGTGATAGAAGAAAATATTAGGCGGTTGCGCGAAAGTTCAAGCGATAAATATGCGGATAAGGATTAGGTTTTGAGTTCGAGCAGCGCTTCTTCGATTTCGTGGTTACGGGCGGTGGAAAAGGCTTTTTCGTAGCCGGTGATGACGAAGCCACATTTTTGCAGGACGCGCAGAGAGCCGAGGTTATCTTTAGCAGCGGCGGCAAAAATGGGTCGTTCGGTGATGATCTTTAGAAAAGCCTCAAGCGCTTGTGTGGCGATGCCTTTGCCCCAGAATTCTTTGCCAATCCAATAGCCAATTTCGGGCTGTCCGAACAGGATGAACTTGGCGATGCTGCCAGCGACCTGTCCATTATAGAGGATGGTTTTGTTGACGATGGTGTCGTCGCTCATGATTTTCGTCCAATGAATGTCGAAGGCGTCGCGATCTGAGGGATCACGGGAGGTGAAAGCCGCCATGTAATTCGCTTCAGGGTCTTGCTGTTGGTCAAAGAAGATGGAAAGATCGGATGGGATGACGTCACGGAGGGTGACTGTGCTGATGGGTGAAGGATTGTTTGAGGCTGACATAGATTGACCTTTGGATGTGTTGGGAATGAGACGGGCATGTCGCTACCGACTTTAGAGATCTACTTGATAGTCTCAACTAGCATTTCGCTGCCTACCTTATCATAGAAGATCATTGTCATTCTGGTTGTATCCACTGTCCACTTTTCGATGCCACTCTCCGCTAACCCTTGTGACATTTCGATATAGGTTGTTTTGCCCTGCTCATGAAGTTTCAGGTGCTTCAAGAAGTTTTCTTTGCAGCTCGGTTCGGCTATGGACAGTTTGTCGTGGGCGGGAGGAGAGATAACTTTGTGATCGGATTTTCCAAAATACTCGGAATGCCCATCGGTTAAATATGAATCATACTTTTCGACACCTAATGCGTTGAGTGCATGCACGTAGTCCGCTAGTGTTTGCGCGTTACCAAGACGATCATGAATATCATTAATTTGCTCTATGGTGAACATGAAATTCTATCTCCAGGTGCATTGACGGTGTTTTTCAACAGGTTCGCTTATTGTACAGATAATTTGTTCTGGATGAAAGCATGTTGTGGACACGACATGCCATCGAGCGTCCATTATTGATACATCGCTTGACAAGCAACGTGCCTGTGGCACCATTAACCGCAGAAATTTCCCCACCCATGCCTAAGAGGATGACATGACAGACCGTGCCAGTATGCTGATCGTCAATGCCCATGTGTTCACAGCGAATCCGGCTCAACCGTTTGCAGAAGTGGTGGCAGTACGTGATAACCGGATTGTATTTGTGGGATCCACAGCAGCGGCGAAGGATTGGCAGGAGGGCGCGACCCGCGTGATTGATGGGCAGGGAATGACGCTGATGCCGGGTATTATCGACAGCCATTATCATCTGTTTCTGGGTTCGATGGAGCTGGGACACATCCAGTTGTGGGAGATGACTTCACTGGATGAACTGACGCAGACTATACGCCGCTATGCCAGTGAACATCCAGAGGAAAACGCTTTCAGCGGGGCACAATTACGGTACGAGGTGATGCCATCGGGAGAGCCATTAACGCGGCATCATCTGGACACGATTATCTCTGACCGTCCACTAACCATTATGGCTTATGACCATCATACGGGATGGGCCAATACGCGAGCATTGGAAATGGCAGGCGCTTTGCAGGGGATGACGACTGAAGCCGGCAGCGAAATTGTAGTCGGCGCGGATGGGCTGGCAACCGGTGAGCTGATTGAACCGGCTGCTTACTGCGCGGTATTCCGGCATTTCGAAGCGTGGGGCGGAACTGTCAAGAGTTTGATGGCAGAATCGTTGGGAAAACCTCGTTATGGTTCTGAACGGGAGCGGCACTGGGTACGAGAAGGGTTAAAACTCACCGCACGTCATGGAATCACCAGTATCCATAATATGGACGGGAATGCGGAACAAGCGGCCTTTTACGCAACATTGGAAGCGGCGGGAGAACTGACCACACGGATCAACATCCCGTACAGTGTTTTTCCATCCACAAGCGTCAGCGATTTGGATGAGGCGGTTGAGATGGCGCAAACGTATGCCAGCAATAAGCTGCGATCAGGACGCGCTAAATTTTTCATGGATGGGGTGATGGAGTCATGGACAGCATTTTTGCTAGACGATTATGCTGACCGTGCAGGTTATAAAGGAGAAGCTTTATACAGCGACGAGCATTTTAAGCGGATGGCGGCGGCCTGTGACGAGCGTCATCTACAAATTACGGTACATGCGATAGGTGACGCAGCCGTGTGGCGGACATTGGATGGATTTGATTATGCACGGCAGCAGAATGGTGCGCGGGACAGCCGCCACCGTGTCGAGCATATCGAACTGGTTCATCCAGATGATATTCCGCGTTTTGCACGGCTGGGGGTGATGGCGTCTGTACAGCCTCTGCATTGTGCTACGAATTATCCAGAAAAGCCCGAGTTTTTCCCTGAACGGGTGGGCGTCGACCGTTGGAACCGGAGCTTCGCGTGGCAGTATGTACGTGGTGGCGGGGCGCGAATGGCCTTCGGAAGTGATTGGCCTGTGGTAACACAAGATCCGATGCTGGGGATAGATGCCGCATTGAACCGGCGTGCATGGGGCGTGAACCAACCGGATCACCGACAATCGCTGGCTGACAGCCTGGTGTCTTATACCCGTGATGGAGCGTATTTGGAATTTCAAGAGACTGAAAAAGGTCAACTTAAAGTGGGGATGCTGGCGGATATGGTGCTGCTATCCGCAAATGTATTCCAGATACCGCAAGATGAGATCAAACGTGTACATCCGTTCATGACGATATGTGACGGCAAGATTGTGTATGAGGCCTAGCTGGATGTATTCGTTTAAAGTAGCTTATAAGGTATGTATAAGTCGCACGATTGCCGCTTGACACTTATTTCGGCGGATGATACTATGCGATCTCGCAACCGAACGGCTCACAACCTCCACTTCAACGAGGCAATGTAGAAAGCCGAATTGAACGAATGGCAGCGAAAGCGCCCCGATAGGGGAATGCTCGCTAACCGAGAGAGATTTGCGGGCGTTCTGTGGTTGAAGATCGCCCGTTTGCTTGTCTGGAAATTGGTTAATAATCGGAGCTAAAGTATGCCAACGATCAATCAGTTGGTGCGTAAGGGGCGGCAGGCGAAGAAGAGCAAATCAAAGGCTCCCGCTTTGCAGTTTACCCTGAACGCCTACAGCCAGAAGCGTACGCGCCGTCGTAAGGGCGCGCCGCAAAAGCGTGGTGTGTGCACCGTCGTAAAGACCATGACCCCCAAGAAGCCGAACTCGGCTTTGCGGAAGGTTGCACGTGTACGCTTGACGAACCTGTTGGAAGTCACCGCGTATATTCCCGGTGAAGGTCACAGCCTTCAGGAACACAGCGTGGTGCTGGTGCGCGGCGGTCGTGTTAAAGATCTGCCCGGAGTGCGCTACCACATTGTTCGCGGAACATTGGACACCGATGGTGTGAAGAACCGTGAACAATCCCGCAGCAAATACGGTGCGAAGCGTCCTAAGGCGGGCGCGGCTGCTGCTAAGAAATAAAGAGGTTGAGGCGTTATGTCCAGAAGAAATAGTCCAACAAAGCGCAAGGTTGCGCCGGACAAGAAATATAACAATACTCACGTCACTATGTTCGTCAACCGTATGATGTACGGTGGCAAGCGCTCAACGGCGCTGGCGATTATGTACGGTGCGTTTAATTTGATCGAAGAACGCGCCAAGCGTGATCCGATTGAAGTGTTCGAACAGGCTCTGCGGAACGTCACACCTTCGGTGGAAGTCAAGCCGATGCGTGTGGGTGGTTCGACCTACCAGGTTCCAGTAGAAGTCCCGTATGCACGGGCGACGTCGTTGGCGATGCGCTGGCTGCTGGAGACCTCACGTGGTCGCGGCGGTAAGAACATGGCTGAAAAGCTGTCGAGCGAAATTATGGATGCCGCTGCTGGTCAGGGCACATCTATTAAAAAGAAGGACGATACTCATCGTATGGCAGAGGCCAACCGCGCCTTTGCACATTTCCGGTAGGTTTCGTATCAAAAGGCGTACAAACAGTACGTTCGTTGCAGGCAAATGTTTGGTAATTTGAGAGTGACATGGCTACAAAGAGCGAAAAACTCGATCTGAATAAAGTGCGCAATATCGGCATCATCGCCCATATTGACGCAGGCAAAACCACGACCACCGAGCGCGTGTTGTATTACACGGGCATGATCCACAAAATCGGTGAAGTTCATGATGGTTCTGCTACAACTGATTATATGGAACAGGAACGCGAGCGCGGCATCACCATTACGGCAGCCGCCATCAGCGCAAGCTGGCGCGATTACCAGATTAACGTTATCGACACCCCCGGTCACGTGGATTTTACGGCTGAAGTGCAGCGTAGTTTGCGCGTACTCGATGGTGGTGTAGTGGTCTTCGACGCGGTAGCCGGTGTAGAGCCGCAGTCTGAAACCGTGTGGCGTCAGGCGAACACTTACGGTGTGCCGCGCTTGTGCTTCGTTAACAAGATGGACCGCACCGGTGCGAACTTCCAACGCTGCGTCGATATGATCGTCGAGCGTGTGAACGGAACCCCGTGTGTGATCCAGATCCCTTACGGTGAAGGCGCAGATTTTGCTGGCATCATTGATTTGATGTCGATGGAATTGGTGACCTTTGAAGGTGATATGGGTAACGAAATCAACCGTCACCCGATCCCTGAAGCTTACCGTGAACAGGCTGAGACTCGTCGTCAGGAAATGATTGAGAAGGTTGTCGAAAATGACGACTTCTTGACCGAGAAGTTCCTGATGGAAGAAGCGATCAACGATGATGAAGTTCTAGCGGCGATGCGTTCGGCAACATTGGCTGGCAAGATTCAGCCTGTGCTGTGCGGTTCATCGCTAAAGAACAAGGGTGTTCAACTCATGCTTGACCGCGTGATTGACCTCCTTCCTTCACCGCTGGATGTTCCTCCGGTGACAGGTGTTCATCCCAAGACTGATGAAGTCTTGACCCGCCGTGCCGATAATGACGAACCGACGGCGGCACTGGTCTTTAAGATCATCACCGATCCGTTTGTGGGACGTCTGGCCTTCTTCCGTGTTTATTCGGGTGTGGTGAGGGCAGGCTCCGGCTTGCTGAACAGCACCAAGGGCGACAAAGAACGTATCGGCCGTATCGTCCGTATGTTTGCTGACGACCGTAAAGATGTTGAAGAAGTACAAGCAGGCGACATCGCTGCGATCCTCGGTCTGAAGAATACCTTCACCGGTGATACGCTGTGCGATCCTGACAAGCCAGTTGTTTTGGAAAAGATCAGCTTCCCTGAGCCGGTTATCGAGCTTTCGATTGAACCGAACAGTAAGGCTGACCAGGACAAGATGGGTATTGCTCTGCGCCGCCTGGCAGAAGAAGATCCTACCTTTAAGATCGAAGTGGACGACAAACTCGGCCAAACCAAGATCAAGGGTATGGGTGAGCTTCACTTAGAAATTTTAGTTGACCGCATGATGCGCGAATTCGGTGTACAGGCCAACGTAGGCCGCCCCCGTGTGGCGTATCGTGAGACGATTACTCGCCCTGTTCGCATCGACACGACGTTCAAGCGTCAGTCGGGCGGTTCGGGTCAGTATGCTCGTGTCGTGTTCGAATTTGAACCCTTGAGCGATGAAGACCGCGCGAAATTGCCAGCCGGCGAAGAGTCAATCTTCGAGGATGCTATTCGTGGTGGTACGATCCCGAAGGAATTCGTCAAGCCTTCCTTAAATGGTGTCAAAGATGCCATGGCAGGTGGTGTGATGGCGGGGTATCCAGTAGTCGGTGTCAAGGCGAAGCTGGTCGACGGCGCGTTCCATGATGTTGACTCGAGCGAAATGGCCTTCAAGATCGCTGGTTCAATGTGTTTGAAGGAAGGCGTTCAAAAGGGTGGCCCTGTGCTGCTGGAACCGACGATGAAGGTCGAGGTTTCGGTACCGGAAGAATACACCGGTACGATTGTCGGCGATTTGTCGGCACGTCGTGGCATCATCTTCGGTATGGATCCACGCGGTGGTGGTGCAACCTCCATCCGTGCGAACGTACCACTGGGCGAAATGTTCGGGTATGCAACCAACATCCGTAACATGACCCAGGGACGCGGCAGCTTCAGCATGGAATTCGAGAAGTACGCGGTTGCTCCTGCCCATATTGCCGAAGAAGTCGTCAAGAGCGGGCGCTAAAATAAGTGAATTTGGTAGGGGGCACGTTCTGTGCTCCCTACAGTGTAAAAGTATCGTGAAACGTATCGCAGAAAAGGATTGAAAGACAATGGCTAAGTTTGAACGTAACAAACCCCATGTCAATATCGGCACCATCGGTCACGTCGACCACGGCAAGACCACTCTGACTGCTGCCATCACCAAGGTGTTGGGGCTGAAGGGTCAAGCCGAGCGTATGAAGTATGACGATATTGACAACGCGCCGGAAGAAAAAGCGCGTGGCATTACCATCAACATCCGTCACGTTGAATACGAAACGGACAAGCGCCATTATGCACATGTTGACTGCCCCGGTCACCGTGACTATATCAAAAATATGATCACTGGTGCGGCGCAGATGGACGGTGCTATTTTGGTCGTGAGCGCGCCAGACGGCCCAATGCCCCAGACTCGTGAGCACGTTCTGCTCGCCCGTCAGGTGGAAGTGCCAGCGATGGTGGTGTTCCTGAACAAGATCGACCAAATGGACGATCCTGAACTGCTGGAATTGGTCGAAATGGAACTGAGCGAACTGCTGGCGAGCTACAACTTCGCGGCAGAAACCCCAGTCGTTCGCGGTACAGCGTTGTTGGCTAACGAATCGCCTTCGACTGACCCGAATGCTCCAGAGTATGCTTGCATCCTCAAGCTGATGGATACAGTCGATGAGTGGATCCCCACCCCTATCCGTCAAACGGATAAGCCCTTCTTGATGCCCGTCGAAGACGTGTTCTCGATCAAGGGTCGTGGTACGGTCGTGACCGGTCGTGCTGAACGCGGTCGTCTGACCAAGGGTGAAGAAATCGAAATTATCGGTCTGCGTGATGAAACCATGAAGACCATTGTCACCGGTATCGAAATGTTCCATAAGGAACTCGACTCGGCTGACGCTGGCGACAACGCTGGTATTCTGCTGCGCGGTATCACCCGTGAACAGATTGAACGCGGTATGGTTCTGGCCAAGCCCGGCAGCATCAAGCCACACAAGAAGTTCATGAGCGAAGTGTACGTTCTGAAGAAGGAAGAAGGCGGACGTCACAAGGCGTTCTTCCCCGGCTACCGTCCTCAGTTCTACATCCGCACCATGGATGTGACCGGTACAATTACCCTGCCTGCGGGCGTGGAAATGGTTATGCCCGGCGACAACGTGAATCTGGAAGTGGAACTGATCACCCCAGTGGCGTTGGAAAAGGGTTCTCGATTTGCAATCCGGGAAGGCGGCTTGACCGTCGGTTCTGGTGTCATCACCGAAGTTCTTAACTAAGAATACGGCCTGATAAACAGTTGTGGACGTATGTGGGGGGCGGGTCTGAGACCTGCCCCTGCTACCCTAACACGGGTGGATAACGGCAACTAGGCCGACCAGAGGAAACTATGGTTAGAAACAAAATTCGTATCTGGCTCAAGGCGTATGATCACCGGGTGCTAGACCAATCCGTGCAGCGGATAGTCGAGACAGCAGAGCGTACCGGGGCGCGTGTAGTTGGCCCTGTGCCGCTGCCCACGCGCATCGAACGTTTTACGGTTCGGCGCAGCCCGTTCATTGATAAGGACTCGCAAGAGCATTTTGAAATTCGCACCCACAAGCGTTTGATTGATGTCCTCGACCCGGATAGCAAGACAATTGACGCGCTGATGCGTTTGAACTTGCCCGCTGGTGTGGACATTGTAGTGAAATAAGGGGCGAATGTGATGAAGGGCATAATTGGTAAAAAAGTGGGCATGACCCAGGTGTTTGACGACAACGGGAACGCAATTCCTGTGACCGTCATTCAGGCAGGCCCCTGCTATGTCACCCAGATCCGTACCGCGGATAAAGATGGCTATGTAGGTGTGCAGCTCGGCTACGGTGAAACCAAGCCGACGCGTCTGACCAAGGGACAGCTCGGACATTTGCAACGGAACAGCCTCCCGGCACTTAAGGTGCTGCGTGAGTTCCGCATCAAGAATGGGGAAGTCTCCGTTACTGAGGGGCAGACAATTACGGCAGATGTGTTCGCTAAGGGCGAACGTGTCGATGTGGTTGGAACCAGCAAGGGGCGTGGTTTCGCCGGTGGTATTAAGCGGCATCATTTCCGCCGCCAGCCCAAGACGCATGGTGCTTCTGATCGCACCCGTGCTCCTGGCTCGGCAGGTTCGAATACCTACCCCGGTAAAACATGGAAGGGCAAGCGCTTCCCGGGTCATATGGGTAGCGACCGTGTCACGACCGAAAATCTGGAAGTGATTGTGGTGGATGCGGAACGTAACCTCCTCGCCGTGAGAGGTTCAATCCCCGGCACCAATGGCGGCATCGTCATCGTTAAGCCAGCGCGTCCGCGCCGCCGCTAGAACCGGGTAAGAGGAGTAGAGTCATGAAGGTTCCAGTTTTGAATGCAAGCGGTAAAGAGATCAAGTCGATTGATCTACCAGCCGATATTTTTGAAGTCGAAATCAACATGGGCTTGATGCATCAGGCGTACATTCGCCAGATGGCTAACGCCCGGTTGGGTACACACAAGACACAACGGCGTGCAGATGTCAGCCGTACCAGTGCCAAGTGGTATCGCCAAAAAGGTACAGGCCGTGCCCGTCACGGTGCCCGTAATGCAACCCAGTTTGTGGGTGGTGGTCGCCCGAAGGGGCCGCAGCCACACAAATACATCAAGGATATGCCGCGCAAGATGCGCCAGCAAGCTATTCGCTGTGCGTTGAGTGCTCTGCTGCGCGATGAGCAGTTGGTATTCGTCGACGGGTTAACACTCGATGCGCCGAAGACCAAGGAAATGCGCCAGATTTTGGACGCAGTGTCGGGCAAAGGTGCAAAGACATTGGTATTGATGACAGTGGGCGGAAACGAACATGTCGTTAACAGTATCCATAACCTGAGCGATGCCCATGTCCTGCGTGTGAATTATCTGAACATGCGTGACTTGCTGCAATATGACCGCGTGGTCGTGCCGCTGGACGCGCTTGAAGTCATTAAGAGCATCTGGGGGCAAGCAAGTTAATTATGACTGAGTTACATATTTACGACGTGCTGCGCCGTCCGGTGGTGAGCGAAAAAACGGCAGTGATGACAGACGAGAAGAACCAGTACGTCTTCGAAGTTGCCGAAGAAGCCAACAAGATCCAGATCAAGGAAGCCGTCGAGGTCATCTTTGAAGTGGAAGTTGTAAAAGTCAACACGATGATTGTCCCTGCTAAGCGTGGGCGTCGTGGCCGTAACTGGTATTTGCGCTCAAAGCAGTGGAAGAAAGCTGTTGTGACGCTTGCAACCGACCAGAAGATTGAATTGTTCAACACCTAAGGTGACAAGATGGCCGTAAAAGTTTACAAGCCCACTTCGGCAGGCCGCCGAGGGATGACGGGCCACAGTTTTGAAGAAATTACGAAATCGACCCCGCAGCGTTCGCTGACGGAAGCCATTCGCAAGCATGGTGGTCGTAACAACACGGGTCGCGTGACTGTGCGGCATCGTGGTGGTGGACACAAGCGCCGCTACCGTATTATCGATTTCAAGCGCAATAAGTTTGACTGCGCTGCTCAGGTGATTACCGTTGAGTATGATCCGAACCGTTCCGCCCGTATTGCACTGCTGCAATATGAGGACGGTGAGAAGCGTTACATCATTGCACCGTTGGGCTTGAAGGTCGGTGATCGCGTCGGAAATGGCGAATTGTCGCAACTCCGTATTGGTGACTCGCTGGAAATCCGCGAAATTCCAGTCGGTACGACGATCCATAACATTGAGATGCTGCCCGGTAAGGGTGGGCAACTGGTTCGTTCGGCTGGTAGTTCAGCGCAGTTGTTGGCTAAAGAAGGCAAGTACGCTCAGGTGCGTATGCCGAGCGGTGAGACTCGTCTTATCAGCGAACGTTGCATGGCAACGATTGGTCAGGTCGGTAATACGGATCACAGCAATGTGAATCTGGGTAAGGCCGGTCGCAAGCGCTGGATGGGTATTCGCCCGACGGTGCGTGGTAGCGCGATGGATCCCGCAAGCCACCCTCATGGTGGTGGTGAAGGTCGCTCGCCTATCGGTATGCCCGGCCCGAAGACCCCCTGGGGTAAGCCGGCTATGGGTAAGAAGACGCGTGTCAACCGTCGTACTGATAAGTTTATTGTCCGACGCCGCGGTAAAGGCCGTTGATTTAGTGCTGAGTACTGAGTCACGAGTACCGGGCAAAAGCCGTATGTACTCGGCACTCGGCACTTGGTACTCGTAACTAACGAGGAAATAGAGTATGTCGCGTTCATTGAAAAAAGGGCCTTTCATAAGCCCTAAGCTGCTCAAAAAAGTTGAGAAGCTGAATGATGAAAATAAAAAAGCCGTCATCCGTACTTGGAGCCGCGCCAGCACGATCTTCCCGCAGATGGTAGGACATACCATTGCTGTGCATGATGGCCGCCGCCATGTACCGATCTACGTCACCGAAAACATGGTGGGTCATAAACTGGGTGAGTTCGCGCCAACGCGTACTTATCGCGGTCACCTTGTTGAGAAGAAGGTAAAGTAAGGGGTCTATGAAATGAAGGTACAGGCTAAGACATCTTATCTCTCGATTTCACCCCAGAAGATTCGCCTTGTGTGTGATCAAGTGCGCGGTATGCCGGCCAAGCAAGCGGTGACGGTGCTCCAGTTCATGCCACAAAAGGGCGCTGAATTCGTGCAAAAAACACTGAAGTCGGCGATTGCGAATGCTGAAAACAACTACGATCTGAATCCCGATAATTTGGTGGTTGAGACGATTTATGCCGGTGACGGCCCACGCCTGAAGCGCATGAAGGCTGGCGCCCGTGGTCGTTCCAAACCGCGTGTCAAGCGTACATCACACTTGATGATTGTTCTCAACGAGCGAGAGGAATAAGACATGGGGCGCAAAGTTCATCCAATCGGTTTCCGGTTAAAGATTACCCGTGACTGGGATGCTCGCTGGTATGCAGAAGGCACCAAGTTCCGTGATCTGCTGCAAGAAGACTTCAGAATCCGCCGCTTCGTTAAGAAGCTGGGATTACGCGCTGGTGTTTCTCGCATTGAGATCGAGCGTTACCCGAACCAACTGCTGGTCAACATCCACACCGCCAAACCCGGTATTTTGATCGGGCGTAAGGGTGAAGCGGTTAAGGATCTGCGTACGGGTATCGAGGTCATGACCGATAAGAAGGTCAAAGTCGAAGTGACCGAGATCGAGAAGCCAGATCTTGACCCCACACTGGTAGCCGAAAACATTGTTGATCAACTGGAACGTCGTATTGGTCACAGCCGCGCGATGAAACGTGCGATCAGCCAGGCGATGCGCCAGGGTGCGCTCGGCATCAAGATTGAGGTTGCTGGTCGTTTGGCCGGTGGTGATATGGCCCGTCGTGAATGGGCGAGCGAAGGCCGTGTGCCCCGTTCATCACTGCGCTCCGACCTTGATTATGGTACTGCTGAAGCCCTGACCACATTCGGACGTATCGGCGTGAAAGTGTGGATTTATAAGGGTGAGATTCTGAAGCAGGAAGACAAACCGGAACCGAAGAAAGACGTATACGTGACGCCGTAGTAGTCACCAGTTCACTGAAAGCTGACGACTAGATGGTTAGAGGATAAGTAATTATGTTAATGCCAAAGCGTATGAAATACCGCAAGCAACAACGCGGTAACATGAAGGGCAAGGCCAGTCGCGGGAACGTCGTTTCCTTCGGTGAATATGGTTTGCAGGCATTGGAACCGGTATGGTTGACTGCTCGCCAGATCGAAGCCGCCCGTAAGGCAATGGTGCGCTTCACCAAGCGTCGTGGTAAGGTGTGGATCCGGGTATTTCCGGACAAGCCATACACGCAAAAAGCTGCCGAAACCCGCATGGGTAGCGGTAAAGGTAATGTTGAGTATTATGTCGCCGTCGTAAGACCGGGGCATGTGCTGTTCGAAATGGGCGGGGTCACAGAAGAAGATGCGAAAGAAGCCCTGCGTCTGGCCGCGTTCAAGCTGCCGATCAAGACCAAGTTGATCCGCCGCTATGATCCGATTTCAGGGCAGGAGGTCAAGTTAGAGTCATGAAGTCAAGAGAAATTCGTGAGATGACCAGCGAGGAAATCCTCAACGCAATAGAAGACAGCCGGGAAGCCATGTTCAACTTTCGCTTCCAAAAAGCTTCTGGGCAGCTCGAGGACGAAAGTGCGCCGACGCGTATGCGGCGTGAAGTCGCGCGGATGAAGACGATTTTGCGCGAGCGTGAGTTGGCTAAAAACGTAGCCGGTAAGGGAAAGTAGCAATGGCTAATGATCGTCGGCGGCTGATTGGCCGCGTAACAAGCGACAAGATGGAAAAGACGGTGGTGGTGGAAATCGAACGCCGCAAGATGCACCGTGTTTACAAGAAGGTCATCAAGTTCACCAAGAAAGTCTACGCCCACGACGAGAGCAACGCGGTCGAAGTTGGATCGCTGGTGCAGGTTGTGGAGAGCAAGCCGCTGAGCAAGACCAAGCGGTGGGTGGTGGAACAAGTTTTGGAAACCCCCGGTGGGCGTGTCTTGCAGCCTATTACTGGTGATGTCGTCATTGATGAACCGGCGGCCACCGAAGGCGAGGCAGAGTCATGATCCAGAACGAATCACGCGTAGTAGTCGCTGACAACAGTGGCGCTCGCGAAATTCTCGTCATCCGGTTATTGGGCGGTTCATTCCGCAAGTACGCCGGTGTCGGTGACATTGTGGTTGGCACTGTGAAGGTCGCCAGCACCGATGGCAACGTCAAGAAAAGCGAAGTCGTGAAGGCGGTTATCGTCCGCACGGCTAAAGAATATCGTCGCAGCGACGGCTCATATATCAAGTTTGATGATAATGCGGCTGTTCTGTTGGCGGAAGACATGGAAAATCCACGCGGTACGCGCGTGTTTGGCCCGGTGGCGCGTGAACTGCGCGAAAAAGGCTTCCTGAAGATTGTATCGCTCGCGCCAGAAACGCTGTAGGGTTGGGGAGTAAGGCATTATGCAACGGATAAAGAAGGGCGATAGGATTGAAGTGATCGCCGGCAAAGACCTGGGCGAACGCGGCGAAGTCGTCACTGTGTTGGTCAAAGAAGACCATGTGGTGGTGGGCGGCGTGAACGTAGGCAAGAAACATGAGAAGGCCAAGCAGATTGGCAGCCGTCAAATTCCAGCGCAGATTATGGAATTCAATGCGCCGCTGCACATCTCGAACGTGATGTTGGTTTGCCCGTCGTGCGATAAAGCGACACGCGTGGGCTTCCGCTTCAAGGATGATGGTCGTAAAGTTCGCTTCTGCAAGGCTTGCGACTCGGATATTGATTAACACAGGAGCGAATGAGGATGGCGACACCGATTTTACAAGCGCGTTACAAGGACGAAGTCGTCCAGGCGCTGATGGAAGAATTCAAGTATAGCAATGTGATGGAAGTCCCGCGCATCCAGAAGGTGGTTATCAACATCGGTCTGGGTGAAGCGAACGAAAACCCCAAGCTGCTCGACGGCGCGGTGGAAGATTTGCGGCTCATTACCGGGCAGCAGCCAATCATCACCAAGTCAAAGAAGAGCATTGCGACCTATAAGCTCCGTGAAGACCGCGCCATCGGTATGAAGGTGACTATTCGCGGTGAACGGATGTGGTCGTTGTTGGACCGGCTGATAAATATTGCGCTCTGGGTCTGCGTGAACAGTTGATGTTCGCGGAAATCCAGTATGACAAGATTGATAAGGTACGCGGCATGGAAATCACCATCGTGACGACCGCCAAGACGGATGAAGAAGGCCGCCGCTTGCTCAAGCTGCTCGGGATGCCGTTTAAAGAGAATTAGGACAGAGAACAATGTCGAAAAGATCAATGGTCGCCCGTGAAACACGGCGCAAGTTCAAGACACGCGTTCGCAACCGCTGCCAGTTCGTAGACCCGAACTCGGGCAAAATATGTGGTCGCCCACGCGGCTACATTAGCCGCTTCGGTCTGTGCCGCATTCATTTTCGTGAGATGTCACTCCAGGGCAAGATTCCTGGTGTTGTGAAGTCGAGCTGGTAGGGGGAACCGCATGATTACCGATCCAGTTGGAGATATGCTGACACGTATCCGGAACGCGCTAATGATTGGGCGTACCGAGGTCGATGTTCCGCTGTCGAAAATCAAAGTAGAGATTGCCCGCATCTTACAAGCTGAGGGCTACATTGAAGGATATGTTATTGGTGACGAAAAACCCGCCACCATGATCCATATCACGTTGAAGTATTACGGTGCGCGGCGTGAACGTCGTCCCGTTATCACCCATCTTGAGCGCGTGAGCAAGCCCGGTCGCCGGGTATACAGCCCGCGTCAAGAACTACCGCGTGTTATGAGCGGTATGGGTATCGCGATTGTGACCACACCGAAGGGCGTAATGACAGCACAGCAGGCTCGACGCGAAGGCGTGGGCGGCGAAGTACTGTGTTACGTGTGGTAAGGGAGAAATATTATGTCCCGTATTGGTAAAAAACCGATAACCCTGCCGGCTAAGGTGAGCGTCACAATTAACAATGCTGATGTCACTGTCAAAGGGCCAAAGGGCGAATTGCATCTGACATTGCCGCCGGAGATGTCCGTCAAGCAGGAAGGCAACGACCTGTTGGTAGAACGTCCTAGCGATGCGCGTCATCACCGTGCGCTGCATGGCCTCGCTCGTGCCCTGTTGGCGAATAACGTCAACGGTGTGTCGACCGGCTTCCGCCGCACCCTGAAGATCGAAGGTGTTGGTTACAACGGCGACCTTCGTGGTAAAGATCTGGTTCTTAAACTGGGTTTCTCGCACGAAGTCGTCATCAACCCACCGCCGGGAATTTCCTTCGCAACTGAGGAAAAAGGCACCGTCATTCATATTGATGGTGTGGATAAACAGTTGATCGGGCAGGTGGCTGCCAACATTCGCAAGCTGCGTCCGCCAGAACCCTATTTGGGCAAGGGCGTCCGTTACAGCGATGAAGTCATCCGCCGCAAAGCTGGTAAGGCCGGTAAGGCGAAGTAAGCATACGGAATGTCGTGTACTGAGTGAGACATAGGGTTTTGCTCAAATGCGCGGCGAACTGAGGAAATAAGAGATGGCAACACTTTCACAGAAAAAGACAGAATCTCGCAACCGCCGCCACCGCCGTGTGCGCGCCAAGGTTAAGGGTACGGCACAGCGTCCACGTCTAAACGTCTTTCGCAGCCTCGAAAATATTTTCGCGCAGGTGATTGATGACGTCGATGGCAAGACACTGGCTTCGGCTTCGACAATTGATAAAGAAGTCGCGAAGCAAATTAACGATAAGAATAAAGTGGACTCGGCCAAGGTTGTCGGCAAAATTCTGGCCGAACGCGCGAAGGGTGCCGGGATTACAACAGTAGTATTCGACCGGGGTGGCTACCGTTATCATGGTCGCGTGGCCGCACTGGCTGAAGGCGCTCGTGAGGGCGGCTTAGAATTTTAAGGGCTGGAGTAAAAAATGGCTGACGAACCTAAGAAAAGAAAACGTCGCGGGTCGGGTACTGGTGCGCCTGATGGTGCTGGCAGTCCTGAACAAGCTGCTGGTGGTGATAACAAGCCGCGCCGTGACCGTGAACCTCGACAACGTGATCGTGACGAAGACCGTGAAGAACTTGATGAACGCGTCGTAGATATTAAGCGCGTCGCCAAAGTTATTAAGGGTGGTCGCCGCTTTGCCTTCCGTACCGTAGTTGTCGTGGGCGATAACAAAGGCCGCATCGGCATCGGTATTGGTAAGTCTCGCGCTGTGCCGGACAGCATCCGCAAGGGTTCTGAAGTGGCTCGCCGCCAGATGGTTAAGGTTTCACTTTCTGGTACGACCATTCCTCATCCAGTGGTGGCGGAATATGGTGGTGCGCGTGTGCTGCTGCGTCCTGCTTCACCCGGTACGGGTGTGGTGGCAGGTGGTGGTGTCCGTGCGGTACTTGAAGCAGTAGGTGTCCGTGATGTGTTGAGCAAGAGCCAGGGCAGCAATAACGTTTTGAACGTGACAATGGCAACATTGGCTGCGCTCGGGCAACTCCGCACACCGCAAGAGATGGCAGGTATTCGCGGCAAAGAAGTCGCTGATCTCCTACCATTCTGGGAACGGAGTCGGAAGAGTGGCTAAATTATCAGTTAAGCTCGTTCGGAGCAGCATTGGTTACGATAAGACTCAAAAGGCGACTGTTCTGGCGCTGGGTCTGCGTAAACTAAACAAGACGGTGGTACATACGGACACGCCTCAAATCCGGGGCATGATCTACAAAGTCCGCCACCTCGTTCTTGTGGAGGAAGTTGAGTCATGAAGTTACATGAGTTGCGCCCGAACGAAGGCGCGAAGAAGAAGCGCAAGCGCATCGGTCGCGGTAACGCAGCCGGTCAAGGGCGTTACGGAGGTCGCGGTATTAAAGGTCAAGGTTCACGCGGCGGTAAGCCGAAGAGTGCGGCCTTTGAAGGCGGTACACTGCCGTTGGTACGGCGTTTACCTTTCAAGCGCGGTTTCAACAACATTTTCCGCATTGAACATCAAGAAGTGCGCCTGGATCGTTTGGTCGCGCTGATTGAGGCTGGCACGGTGGTTACACCATCTGTGATGGCGGAAGCCGGTTTGATCCGTGATGCGTTTGTGCCAGTGGTCGTTCTGGGTAATGGCGAAAACATCACCAAGAAGTTGACTGTTAAAGCTCACCGTGTAACATCCGGTGCTAAAGCGAAAATTGAAGCGGCTGGCGGCAGTGTCGAAATTATCCCGCTGCGTATCAAGGGCATTCGTGCCACATTCCGCAAACATCGTAAGGACGAACTCGCCAAGATTTACGGCGAGAATTAAAGAAGTCGCAAACCATGATGAGGTTGGGTATAACTTGCAGCGCGGTATCAATCGTGCTGCTATAAGTACCTGATACTCATCATTTTTGTTTAGAGGAGATTGACGGTTATGTTTGACGCATTCCGCAACGCATGGCGGTTGCCGGACTTGAGGACAAAGCTCCTCATTACCGGGTTGATTCTGGTCATTTACCAGTTTGGGGCGCATGTGCCAGTGGTCGGTGTAGACCCGGTGGCGCTCGAAAACTTGTTGAACAGCCAGTCGGGCGGCCTTATCGGTACGCTCAATCTGCTCTCCGGTGGCGCGGTGAAACATTTCAGCATTCTGGCAATGGGTGTGTATCCATACATCACCGCACAAATTATTCTACAACTGCTGGTTCCTCTGATTCCGCGTCTGGAACAGATGCAGCGTGAACCGGGTGGTCAGGAAAAAATACAACGGTATACCTATTTCCTCGCCATTCCGATGGCAGTATTGCAAGCCATTGGTCAAATTAATATTTTCGGTACGTTGGGCGGTCAAGCGATTATTCCAGGGTTCGGCCTGAATTTGCTCGGGTTGGCGGTCGTCGCTACCATGACAGCCGGTACGATGTTTGCCATCTGGCTCGGTGAGCTTGTCACTGAGCAAGGCATTGGTAACGGGTTATCGATCATTATCTTTTCGGGTATCGTCGCGCAAGCGCCGGGGCAGCTTTCAACCCTGCTGAATAACAGCACACAGCCGTTATTTAACCTGATCCTGTTCGTGGTGATTGTGCTGGTCAGCCTGGCTGTCATCATTATCATCGCCGAAGGTGTGCGCCGTATTCCGGTGCAGTACGGCAAGCGTGTACGTGGGCGCAAGCAGTACGGCGGCGGTTCGACTCATATCCCGTTGAAGGTCAATGCAGTAGGCATGATCCCACTGATTTTCGCACAATCTATTATTACACTGCCGGCCATTCTGGTGAACCTGTTCCCCGAAGGGCAAGTCCGTACTGACATCACTCAATCATTCGGCAACCATCTCGGCCTGGCCTATTGGGTGACGTTCTTCGTACTGGTGGTAGGCTTCACCTTTGTCTATACCGATATTATGGTGGCGCAGCAAGATCTGGCCGATCAACTCCAGCGCAACGGTGGTTTCATACCTGGTATTCGTCCCGGTAAGCGGACACAGGAATACATTCAACGGGTGACGCGCCGGATTACGCTGGTGGGGGCGCTGTTCCTTGGGATCATCGCGATTGTGCCGGGATTTGTTGACCTGCTCAACCGGATTATTTTCCCGACAGAAGCAGTCGCCGGAACATCGGGCAATAACGCGGCATTGGTCATTACCGGTTCGGGTCTGATCATCGTGGTTGGTGTGGTGATCGATACCATGCGCCAGATTGAAGCCCAATTGGTGATGCGTAACTACGAAGGCTTTATGAACTAAGCCTCGTCCGACTCGCAGTTGCATAGGTGATTATTAAAGGACGAGGCATGTGCCTCGTCCTTTCGCGCTATCGCGAAAATTTTCTTAAGGAATCACACATGGGACTCTATATTATTTTGATGGGCGTGCAGGGATCGGGCAAAGGTACTCAGGCAAGTTACATCACCCAGAATTACGGCGGGATTCCGCAAATTTCAACCGGTGATCTGTTCCGCGCCATGAAAACACGCACTGATGACTTTGCCAAGCAAATCCAGCAAACGATGGCTGAAGGTAAACTAATTGACGACGATACCACCAACAAAGTGGTTGAAGAACGTCTTCAAAAGCCGGATGCCGCCAACGGTGCAATCTTCGATGGTTTTCCACGTACACCTTATCAAGCACAGTGGCTTGAAAATTATTTGGCGAAAAAAGGTGAGAAGATCGCGGCTGTGATCTTGATGGAACTCGACTTATACGATGCCTTCCGCCGTGCTTTCGGACGCGTCAGCACAGCCAATAATGAGCGTACCTATAATGTTTATACCGGTGCTGACAAACTCGATATTAAGTGGGCAGATCACCCCGAGAAAGCGTTTCCTCCCCGTCTAGAAGCGACGGTTAAAGAGACAGGCGAAAAATTGGTGCGCCGTCCGGATGATGCCAGTGCTGACGCGATTATCAAACGCATTGATATTTTCCAAAAGACGACTCAACCCTTGATCGATTATTTTTCAGGCAAGGGACTCGTACATATTCTTAAGGCGGATCAAAGTATCGCCACGTTAAATACCGAAATCAAGCGGATATTGGATGCAGCCAAGTAGTTGCCCAAAACGCCGATCGTAAGTACAGAGAAGAAAGCTCGTGTTATGGCTGTTCAGCTGAAAACTCCTGATGAAATTGCGATTATGCGCGAGGCAGGACGCATTGTAGCGCGCGCTCATGCGGCAATGCGCGAGGCGGTGCGCCCGGGAATCAGTACGTTGGAACTGGATAAAATCGCTGAAACGGTGATTCGCGATCATGGTGCAATACCCGCTTTTCTGAATTATCCCAAGAAAGATGCGCCCAATTTTCCGGCGACCATCACTTCCAGCATCAATAATCAGTTGGTACATGGTATACCAAGCAGCAAGGTCATCCTCCAGGAAGGTGACATCGTTAGTCTGGACACAGGCTGTCACTATCAAGGGTTTGTAGGGGATTCGGCCTATACCTATGCAGTCGGTGAGGTTGCTCCATCTGTTCAACGCCTGCTTCAAGTCACCGAAGAGTCATTGTACAAGGCCATTGAAACCTCGGTGCTGCCTAATACCATTCGCGATGTGGCACTGAGTGTTCAGCGTTTTGTGGAAAGTCATGGCTATAGTGTTGCGCGCGAATACACCGGACATGGTGTCGGGCGGGCTATGCACGAAGAACCGGAAGTGCCGAATTGGTGGTCACGGATTGCCGAGCGACGTGGACGTAAAAATCAACCGCTGCAAGTGGGCATGACTTTCGCGATTGAGCCGATGGTGATTGCTGGACGTTCTGATCTTATGGAGTTAGAAGATCAATGGACGGTCGTGACCAAGGACGGCTCACTCTGCGCCCACTACGAACATACGATTGCAATAACTGAGGGGAAACCAATCATTTTAACCCTGCCGTAAGATTTGGTTGGGTTCTGTACTCTAATAATGTGCAGTAATTGTGTTCGTAATGATGAGCTATTGTTCATCTTCGAACGTCACTCCCCTGTGTTTTTGTATCTTAATCCTATAGAATCATCGAAACTGACCGTAGACATTAAGATCAAAAACGAGTAAAATCTTAAGCCTTATGCAAATCTTGAGGGTAATCAATCATGCGTGTAACAGCATCTGTAAAACCGCGTTGCCCGAAGTGTCGTGTGATCAAGCGTCACGGACATGTAATGGTGATCTGCGAGAATCCGAAGCACAAGCAGCGCCAAGGTTAGTGGCGACTCAAACATAGAGGATAAGACACATGGCGCGTATTTCAGGGGTGGATCTACCCCGCGATAAACGTATCGAAGTCAGCCTGACCTATATTTTCGGTGTGGGTCGCCCCACGAGCCGTAAAATTTTGGCGGCGGTCGGTATTAGCCCGGATACCCGGACTCGTGAACTGACCGAAGATGAAATGCAGAAGCTGCGCGAAGAAGTCGGCAAGCTGACTACTGAAGGCGATCTGCGCCGTCAGGTATTGGGCAATATCAAGCGGTTGCAGGATATTGGTTGCTATCGGGGTATGCGCCATCGCCGTCATCTGCCGGCACATGGTCAACGCACGCGCACCAATTCCCGTACCGTTAAGGGGCCTCGTAAGACCGTTCCTGGTCGTGGTCGCCGTCGTGGTGCAACCAAGAAGTAATCCCTATCGGGTTGCTTCAACAACTCAGTCTATTTGTAGAGGCGATCTGCGTAGGATCGCCTCTATCAGGTAATGAATTGATATTGGAGAACAGCGCCCTGATTCCAGTTTTGGCAGGGCGCGTTTTCCCGCATTAGACCAGTGAGTAAGGAAAAGTTATGGCACGTACACCAGTCAAGAAGACGGCGGGACGACGCAGCAGTAAGAAAGCCGTCAAAAATATTCCCTACGGACAGGCGCATGTTCATGCGACGTTCAACAATACGATTGTTTCGATGACTGACCAGCTTGGCAATGTGATTGCATGGGCCAGCGCCGGTACATCGGGCTTCAAGGGCAGCCGCAAAAGCACGCCCTATGCCGCTCGTATGGCCGCGCAGGTTGCTTCTGAAAATGCTCAGGGGCAAGGTATGCAGGAAGTGGACATATTCATCAAGGGCCCCGGCCCCGGTCGTGAAGCCGCCATTCGTGCTATTCAGTCCAGCGGGCTGAAAGTGCGCTCGATTTCCGACGTGACTCCTGTGGCGCACAACGGTGTTCGCCCGCCGAAACGTCGCCGCGTCTAACTGGTTCGCTCACTTCCAGAAAATACAGGTTATTTTCGGGTTTTTAGAGTTTACCGGCAGTTGACCAGGAGGTTTAACGATTTGGTTACGAATAATATGGTTCTGCCGCACAAAGTTGAGGGTGACGCGACTTCCCGTAATTACGGACGTTTTATCATCAGCCCACTTGAAAGCGGATACGGTTTAACACTCGGTACAGCGCTGCGGCGCGTGCTGTTGTCATCACTGCCCGGTGCAGCGATCACCAGCGTACGCGTTTCTGATGTCCATCATGAATTCTCGGCTATTCCGGGCGTTCGTGAAGACATGACGCAATTGATTTTGCAAGTCAAGCAGTTGCGCCTGAAGTTATTTGATACGGATGCACCGGCCCGTTTGCGGTTGGAGCATCGTGGTGAAGGTACAGTGACGGCTGCCGACATTATTTGTCCAGCAGAAGTCGAAATCGTAAACAGCGATTTGTACCTGTTTACGGTGGATGCGCCGGATGCCCACCTGGAACTGGAATTTGAAGTCCAGTCGGGACGTGGTTACAGCCCTGCGGAAGATCGTGGTCGTTTGCCGATTGGCGAACTGCCCGTCGACGCCATTTTCAGCCCTGTACGCCGCGTCAACTTTGATGTCGAGCGCGCACGTGTTGGTCAGCGTACCAACTACGACCGGTTGGTTCTGGAAATTTGGACGGACGGAACGATCCGCCCCGAAGATGCTTTGAGCCAGGCCGCACAAATCCTGCAAAAGCATTTGGTGGTTATCAGCGGTATTCAGCCCGACGAAGGGTTTGTCAGTGAAGGCAACGAGCCTGCGGAAGAAACGCATGGTCGTAAGGCCGAGCTGTACGAAAAGCCGATTGAAGAACTCGACCTGAGTGTACGTGTCTTCAATTCGCTCAAGCGTACCGGTATCACGACAGTGGGTGATGTGCTGGACATGCTGGCACGCGGCCCCGACGCCATGTTGGCGATCCGTAACTTCGGCGAGAAATCGCTGGATGAACTGGTCGAAAAGCTGAAGGACAAAGGTTATCTGAACGATCAGCCCGATATGGCTGAATACAACACGTCTGAGTAACGGACTGAGGACAGTATCATGCGTCATCGCGTATATGGAAAGAAATTAGGACGTAACGGCGGCGAGCGTAAAGCGCTCAAGCTTGCCTTGACCCTTGCGCTGCTCGAACATGGGCGCATCCGTACCACTCGTGCGAAGGCTGACTTCGTACGGGCAAACGTTGAAAAGCTGATTACGTTGGCGAAGCGCAGCAAAGCTGGCGATGCTGCTGGTGTGGTTCATGCTCAACGGCTGGCTGCGAGCCGTCTGGGCAATGATCGCGAACTGGTACATAAGCTGTTCGCTGATATTGCGCCGCGTTTTGAGAATCGTCCCGGTGGCTACACGCGTATCTTCAAGATCGAGCCGCGTCACGGGGATCGCGCCGAAATGGTGCTGTTGGAACTGACCGAGCGCGACGACGCAACTGCCTAAGAAATTGTTGGGTGATGCGTTACCGGGCAACGCTGGCCTACGATGGCACAGCCTATCAAGGGTTTCAGCGACAAGCCGGTGACATCCCCACTATTCAAGGGGCGGTTGAGCAGGCAATAGCTAGCGTCAGTGGTCAGCAGGTTGCAATCAGCGGGGCAGGACGCACCGATACCGGCGTACACGCCAGCGGACAGGTGATCGGCTTCGACCTAGAATGGAAACATGATGTGCAAGCACTCTTGCGAGCCATCAACTTCCATCTGCCAATGGATATTGCGGTCCAAGACCTTCGCCAGCAGCCCGATTTTCACCCGCGTTATGACGCGATCAGCCGCCTGTATCGTTATCGAATACTGGTAGCGCCACAACGGCAGCCTCTCCTTCGGGAGCGCGTGTGGCAGGTGAAGAATGAACTTGAAGGTGGGGGGATGGAACAGGCAGCGAAGCTGTTCCTTGGCGAGAAAGACTTCGGGGCGTTGGGGCGACCCACGCAGGGCGAAGTCACCATCCGGACGGTTTTCCGGTCGGAGTGGGCGTCACAGCAAAACGAATTCGGGACGCTGTGGACGTACACGGTAGAAGCAGACGGTTTCCTTCAGCATATGGTGCGGCGAATGGTCGCGATGCTGGTACAGGTGGGGCAGCAGCGGATGACATTGGAACGGTTCGAGTATTTACTCAACCGCGCGCAATTGATCGAAGCACTAGCAATCGCACCACCGCAGGGATTGAGTCTGGAAGTCGTGCGGTATAACGAATAAACTGGTAAGTAATTCCCACTGATCTGTTTACCCGAAACGGGCGCAAGATCAGGACAACAATGTGAAGGTGCGGGCGCGAGACGTTCGCTGAGAGGATTTTTGGAAATGGCACTCTATAAGACATACGTCACCAAGCCACTGGAATTGGAACGCGATTGGTGGATTGTGGACGCAAAGGGTCAGACTCTGGGACGTCTTGCCTCAGCGATTGCTCCCATTTTGCGCGGTAAGCACAAACCAGTGTTCGTCCCCAACCAGGATGTCGGCGATTATGTGATCGTTATCAATTGTGAATTGATCGCAGTCACCGGCAATAAGTTAGACGATAAAATGTATTACAAGTTCTCGGGTTATCCGGGTGGACTTTCAGAGATCAACCTGCGTGATCAACTGCGCAAGTTCCCGGATCGTCCCATTACTGCTGCTGTTAAGGGTATGCTGCCGGATGGGGCTTTGGGGCGTAACATGCTGAAGAAGCTGAAGGTCTACGCCGGAGCCGAACACCCGCACATCGGCCAAAAGCCCAAGGTTCTGGAAGTCTAAAGAGGAAAAGTATGGCTGCACAATATTACGAAGGCATTGGCCGACGCAAAGCTGCAACTGCCCGCGTGCGGATTACCGCCGGTGGCACTGGTAGCGTGATTATTAATGATAAAGACGGTAGTGATTATCTGCCCCGCCCCGGCGATGTGGATATTTTGCTGGAGCCGTTGACCTTGCTCGGTCAGGTCAAAACCTATGATGTGAGTGTTCATGTCAATGGTGGTGGCATCTCCGGTCAGCGTGATGCGATCCTGCTAGGGATTGCCCGTGCGCTGGTCAAGGTTGACGAGAACAGCAAGGGTCAACTGCGTGACGCCGGTTATATGACCCGCGACGCCCGAATCAAGGAACGTAAGAAACCAGGTCTCAAGCGTGCTCGTAAGGCCCCGACCTACACCAAGCGTTAATCGCTGTACTGCGTTTCGCGTCGTGAATATTGATTTCTCTCAGGCAAGGCCAAGCGGTCTTGCCTTTGTTGTTTATATTGATAATAAATAACCGGAAATGATTTATACAAATGCGTTTTTGTAAATTGATTTGTAATCCGGTATATCATGCTTAGGTATCCAGGTCTGATAGTTCATGGCAGCTTCTTGATATTTTCCCAGTGCTTGCTCAAGTTGTGCTCGACTTCCGTGAAAGAATTCGGTTAGAAATCCCCAGTCTTTTCCTGATGTTGCACCTCTAATCCAAAAGTCTTTTATTTGATCAATTCGACCGTAACTAATGTAGTCTCGCATGGCTGCGTTGTGGTTTATCCATCTGCTACCCTTGGAAAGTGTAACTAGAGCTAGAATCATTTCAAAAAGGTCAAAGGCATCGTGGTATTCATTTTCGAGAGGAATGTAAGATATAAATAAAGGACGTAATGCTATTTTTAAATAATGTGTCAGTGGATCAACATCATATCTGTGCATTGAGATATCTAGATTGAATGCTTGATACTTAGTGATTTCTTCTAAAATGCTTGTCCTTCTTGATATGCGAGGGGAAGCTATCTGAATATTGATTATTGCGGAAAGATATATCCAATTCTCTTTATGAATGGCTGCAATTCCTATCGCATACATTAATAGCAAAGACGACATCTTTCTGTTGCTGTTCAATTCATTTTGGGCGTCTTTCGGTGATGACATCCTTTTCATTGTGTCGGCTATCGTTGAGGTGAATTTTCCTTTGCCATACCAGCAGACGCACATAATCATATTTATAACGATTTCGCTTATTGCAAGATGTTCACTAGTGAGAGTATTTATGAATCCTTCGAATTCGTCGTTATTATTAAAACGTGATGGTCGATAATCAGAAACCAAGGTTAGTTGTTGATAGGCTAAATCCACTTCATTTCCCAACAAGTCTTGAAAGTCGATCTCATGACTTTCATTTACAAGGGCTTTTTTTACTCGCTCAACAGCGATTGCTATAGTAAGTGGATGTTCACGGTTGAGTTTTGTTAGAGATTCAACTTGACCGAGCAAATCTGCAAAAAACTCGTCAGCTTGTCTCTGAATAATTTCGGCGCGGCGAAAATGAATTACGTCTTTTGCCTCATCAGAAATATTATTTGGCTCAACCCAATAGGTACTGTACCAGCGTTGAGGATTTCGGAAAATAGCATCACGCAAAGCTTTGTCCCATTTTGCAGACCATCCGCATACAATCAAACCGTACTCTGCAAATATTGAGTCCAAATACTTATTCTTCTCAGGAGTATAGCTTTCCAATTCTTTCGCTGTATTAAGCGTGCGAATATCTCTATAGTCGCCATGAACTTGAACAATTGTGATCGCTGAGTGACGAAGTGGTTGCGTCCCTTGAATCATAGGTTCTGATCTTATTACATCTGGAGTAATTCCTTCGTCCGCCAAGGCAATTTCAAGAAGGCGATCAAAGTTCGTAGTTATTATGACTTTTATGTAACCTGCTTTCACTAGTTTTGCGATTGACCGATGTGCTTCTGACGGAACTTTAATACTTTGTTCACGTTCGCTTGCTGTTGGTTCAAAATATTCACGCAATATTGCGTTACGTTCGGCCTCAGTTTTACCTAGTGCTTCCAATAGCTCGTCATATCCCATATCTTCATGATATTGACCTGCACTAATGGCGCTTAATTGGTGAATTAGATCCTGCACGATTTCCCATCCAGTTGGAACTCCCGCCGAACGCGAGATTCCAGAGCCGAGAAGTAATGCATAAACACCGGGGTTCTTTTGAACGGAAAAAGATATATTAAATGTCCTGTCCATTGCCCTTACCTTCTTATGACATCGGTTATAAATTACTCAATTATAGTTTATCAGTGAATTGGAGAATAGCTCTCCAACGCGAAGCTCTGCTACACTTATAGGTGATTTTTAGCTATTTTGTAGCATCGCTAGGCAGGCTTGTATATGATTGATGAAGCCAGTTCGACACCTCCTAAATCAAAATCGTCCCGTTACATGTGGATGATCCCGATTGTCCTGCTGGTATTGGCAATGCTGGCCTGCGATGAGGTCTATGTTCCTCCGCCGATGATTGATCGTGTGGAAGTTGATGACAGTGTGAACGGTAAAGCCTATATCACGGTTGTGAATGTGGGACTCACTTATACGAATAGCAACACCCCCTCAAGCGGTGAAACGGTCGCCTATGAGTCGGATGATTACGGGGCGAACTGGCGGCACTCGGAGCATATTTTCGCCAAATCACAAACAGATCGCTATGCGATGGAAATGTATGGCGAACAGCTGCACTTCAATGGCTACAGTGTATGGACGTTTCCCCGTCCAGTGTTTAGAAGTGTCTTTTATGACGATTCCGGTTTTCCGTCCACCATGCGTTTTGAACTGCCTCAGGGCAAAGTCGCAAATAGTGGTCAGGGAAATGTGGTTTACGTGGCGATGGGTACACAAGGCGTGTTGGTTGCTAAAATCACTGCCAATGGTCTTGCGCCGGATTGGAAGCTGAGTTCCAGAGGGATTGACGCGCTGACACCGCTGCCAATTAGCATCACACAGCCGGGTACTATTCTCGGCATTATCGTGCTGATTTTGTGTGTACCGCCCTTCGCCCTGATTCATGCCTATCTGCTGCAGCGGGTATGGGTGTATCTCCTTCCAGCGGTGGAAGCACGAGTGATGGCATTGAAGGTTACGGCGGGATTGGTGATACTGGCGATCATCGGTTGTGTGGTGTGGCTGACCAGCGACCGCATTGATTTATATGAGGTGCTTGCTGTGCTGACGGGGATCACTGTCCTCGTCGGAACGGTAGCAACCGTGTTGCTCGCTCAAAAAGCCGGTGTGACCGATTACACGCGCAACCGTTTAGCTGTAGCGGCAATCCTTGTTTCACTGATCGTACCGGGTGGCGCGGCGGCTATCTTCGTCATGTGGTGGTTGGTGTTCGGCGTAGTGTTCTGCTATTGGGCCTACCAACGAACCTATTGGCGCTACGTCAAACAAGATGAACTGAGCGCCGAAAGCCGCATTCAGCGCTGGCGTGTTGATCGTCTGGCAATCGAGATGGTCGTTGTCATTGCAGTCGGTGTCGTCGCCAATGTTATTCAGGTCGGATTCCTGCAAGCCTTAATGTATCGTGTCGGCGGCATAGCCTCATTGATTTCATTATTGGGCATTGGCCTGGGCGTCGCGGGGCTGTATTTCCTCATCCGACATTACAGCCGGTACCGTGCAAAAAGTATTCTTCAGCTTAATTCCGATGCGCCAGCAAAGCGCGAACTCCGGCTGATGTCACGGGATTTATGGATGCACACAGTCTATTGGATTATCTTCGCGGTTGTACTTACGGGCGCAACATTTTTTGGACAGATGACAGCCTACGGTTGGTTCACATCGTTGTTGAAAACAGTACCAGTTCAATGAGGACAAAACTATGACACTCACCCTTCTTGGGCTTGGCCCCGGCGAAGTTGACGATCTTTCGCGGCGGGCATGGCGCACGCTCAAACAGGCCAAAACGGTGATCATTCGCACTTCGCAGCACAACTGCGTACCCTGCTTGCCGCAAGGCGAGGGCATAACCTATCAATACTGCGACGACCTGTACGAGAGCATCCCCGCATTCAAAGACGTCTACGCTGCGATTGTCGAACGTGTGCTAACAGCGGCGCGTAAAGGGGATGTGGTTTACGCCGTACCGGGTGATCCGCTGGTGGGCGAAAGTACCGTGTTGGTGTTGATGCAAGTCGCCAAAGCTGAGAACATCAATGTTGAGATCGTCAGCGGCATCAGTTTTGTTGAGCCGATTTTAGCCGCGTTGGGTGTCGATGCGATGGACGGGTTGCAAATTCTGGACGGCATTACGGTCGCGGCTATGCACCATCCACCGATTAATCCTGATGTTCCCGCGCTGTTGGGACAGGTTTACAGCCGCGAAGTCGCCGCTAACGTAAAGCTGACGCTGATGAACCAGTATCCTGATGAATTTGAAGTGACGCTTATCCATGCGGCAGGAACCGATAATCCGCTGGTGGAGCATCTGCCGCTGTACGAGATTGACCGCAGTGAACACATCAAGCATATGACCTCGTTGTACGTGCCTGCGCTGGGTAAGATGTCGAGTTTCGAACAGTTTCAGGAGATCATCGCCCACCTGCGCGCACCGGAAGGCTGCCCTTGGGATAAAGAACAAACCCATCTCTCACTGCGGCGTTATTTGCTGGAAGAAACCCATGAAGTCCTCGAAGCGCTGGATGCCGAAGATCCGGTTGAGCTCTACAAGGAAATGGGCGATCTGCTGCTGCAAGTGCTGCTGCATACCCAGATCGCGATTGATGATGGCGAGTTTAAGATGAGCGATGTCATCAGCCACATCAACCGCAAGTTGATCCACCGCCACCCGCATGTGTGGGGCGATGTGGAAGCCAAAAATGCCGGCGAAGTATTGGCGAATTGGGATGCGCTCAAGAAGGTCGAACACGCCGAGCAGGGCATCCAGCGCGAGTCCATTTTGGATGGCATCCCCAAAGGTATCCCCGCCTTAATGCAAGCCCTGCGCTATCAGGAGAAAGCCGCTAAAGTCCACTTTGATTGGGACACGATTGAACCGGTGATCGACAAAGTGCGTGAGGAATTCGATGAAGTGTTGACTGCGGAGTCGCACGACCACCGCGCCGAGGAAATCGGTGATCTCCTGTTTGTGATCGCCAATTGGGCGCGCTGGTTGAAGATCGACCCCGAAACGGCATTGCGCGAAACCAATGCCAAGTTCTACCGCCGCTTCCGTTATGTCGAGGACGGTCTCACCGCGCAGGGTAAACCGCCTGCCGAGTGGACTCTCGCTGAAATGGATGTGCTGTGGGATCAGGCTAAAGCGGAAGGGCTTTAAAACAGGCTGATCACAGCACCTTCACCATATCCACCAACCACACCGCACCAGTGTCGAGGTTATCGTCGCCATCGACCGCTGCCCATCGGTGAAAGTAGGGTTCTACTTGTAGTGGTTGATAGCCGAGCCGCTGATATAAAGTATAGGCGCGCGGATTATTCAGAGGCTCGACGGAAATGTGGAGTTCCTTAGCGCCCCTTTCGGAAGCAATTACTTCTAACGCGCGGATAGCCGCCGCGCCATAACCTTTCCTGCGTTCCTTTTCAGTAATATACAGATCAATGATTTCGGGGAGGTGTCGATTATCGTTCCTATTTGACCACGAGACAGGACGGCGAAAAACCAATGACACAAATCCCACCGCTACTTGACCATGAAGGATAACAAAATAGCGGAAATCCTTAGTCTGAGCATCGCGCAATCGTCCTCGGTGCAGTGCTTCAGGTGACCTAATCGTAGTTAATGCTGTCAAATCCGAGACTTGAGCATCCCGCACGTAAACTGGCGTATCTTCAGTCAAGGTCAAACGAACTCGATTTCTAGGCGCTCACATACAATCAGCGCTTAGTAGGAGATTACTTACGTAGACGCGGATCGAGCAGATCACGCAGCCCATCACCGATGAAGTTGCAGGCCATCACCAGAATTGCGATTGCCATGCCGGGATAAAGCCACATCCACCATTGGTCGAAGAAATCAATGCCGACCGACACCATACGCCCCCACTCCGGCGACGATGGATCAGGTCCTAGCCCCAGGTAGCTCAATCCGGCAAAGGTGAGTATCGCATTGCCAATATCAAGTGTCGCCACCACAATTGCTGTGGAAATGCAGTTCGGCAGCACCGTTCGGAAGAGAATATAGAAATGCGTCGCGCCAACACTGCGCGCCCCTTCTACGAACTCTTTGGACTTCACTTCCAGCACCAGCGCGCGTACCACACGGGCATAACTCGGCCACCACACTGCGATGAGAGCCAGCACAGCGTTACGAATACTTGGTCCCAACGCCGCCGTAATGGCGAGCGCCAGAATAATGGTTGGGAACGCCATGAATAACTCGGCAATGCGCATCAGTATTTCGTCGACGATGCCGCCTGCATAGCCGGCCACTGCACCCACAATGACCCCGATAGTGCTGCCGAATGCAATAACAACAACACCTGCCGGAATCGTCACCTGTCCGCCATAAAGTACACGGGTGAACGTATCCCGTCCGAGGTCGTCTGTGCCGAAGATATGCTCGACACTGGGTGGTTTGAGCCGATCGTGTACGTTTTGCTTCATCGGGTCATAAGGGGCGATAACCGGAGCCAGAATCCCAAGTGTAATCCACACAACGATAATCACCAGACCGATGACGACCAGTGCATTGTGCCGCAGGAGAAATAAAGTTCGATTCCGTCTTTCACCCCAAACGGATACGGGGGTCAAGGAAATAGTAGAGGATGTCAACGAAAAAATTCACCATGATATAGATAAAAGCGATTAACAGGCTTCCGCCCATAATTGCCGGGAAATCCTGCGTGCTGGAAGCCCGGAACATATAACGCCCGAGTCCCGGCCATGCGAAAATCGACTCGGTGAGTACAGCGCCGGAAAGCAAATTCCCGTACGATAATCCGATTACTGTCACCACCGGGATCATCGCGTTCGCCAGGGCGTGGCGTAAAATCACCATGCGTTCGCTCAACCCTTTGGCGCGCGCGGTTCGGATATAATCGAATCCCATCACCTCTAAGAGTGATGACCGCATCACACGCGCGATCATCCCCGAAACATAGCTGCCGAGCACAATACTTGGTAGAATGAGGTGTGAAATCGCGTTACCCAGCTTGTCCAACCTGCCGGATAGAATGCTGTCAATCGTGAAAAATCCGGTTACTGTCGGCGGTGGTTGAGCAGTAATCGCCATGCGTCCAGTCCCACCAACCCACCGTAACTGCACGTAAAAAATGGTCAGCCCCACCAGCGCCAGCAGGAACACTGGAAAACTGACCCCTAGAAGTGCCACCATCCGGACGACGTAGTCAATGACACGATTGCGCCATACCGCCGATACGATCCCGAACGTCACCCCCATCAACACACCTACCACGATGCCATAGGTCGCCAGTTCCACCGTTGCAGGCAAAAACTGCTTGAGGTCGTCCAGAACCGGTTTTTGGCTCTTGATCGATACACCCATATCACCGCGCAGCAAATTCGCCACATACGTCAGATAGCGCTCGACAGGTGGACGATCCAAGCCCCAATGATGCCGGAAGGCCGCCACTGTCGCTTCATTATTAAGTGCGCTCTGGGGCAGGTTGGCAACCATAGGATCAGTCGGGATGGCGTTGGCAATCACGAACGAAAAGAGCGTAATACCCAGAAGTGTGGGGATTATGAACACCAATCGCCGGAAAAAGTACAGGTAAAAAGGCATATCATCGAATTCTCAAAACAGTCCGTTTCGCTTGACCAGAAGGCAAGCCCAAAGCTGTTTGTCGCTTACTCTCGAACGGTTAATAGTCGGACTGGACGGATTTTAGCCCAAAATGGTGGTGTCGGGTCTTAAATAGAGGGGCAGGCGTTATAACCTGCCCCATGCGATGCGAATAGTATTCGAGTGACTAGCTGCGGCTTAGAAGTGCCACATCGACCAACCACACTGGGTGCCATACGTACCCCTGCAAGTTGGCACGGAACGCCGTTTGAATGGCTGGTTGAATGAACGGTGCAAATGGTCCATTTTGCTGGGCATAGTCTTGTAGTTTTGTATACAGATCAATGCGCTTGGCAGAATCAGCCTCAACCTTTGCCTGGGCAAGCCAGTCGGCGGCTTCCTTGGACATCATTTCAGGTTTCCAATTCGCGCGTTTAGTCGCCACCGGGCCACCGGGCAGGAATGCTAGAAAATCTGAAGGATCCTGGAAGTCTGGGCCCCAATACCAATAACCAAAGGCTTCCTTACCGTCGCGATATTCTTGCAGCTTGCTGTTCACTTCGCCCACGGCCAGTTCAACCTTAATACCGACTTCAGCGAGGTCGGATTGGATCTTCTGGGCGTTGGTATTCAGGTTTACACCCAAAGCTGTCAGATCAGGGTAATCGAGTTTAATATCGAAACCATCGGGGAAACCGGCTTCTGTCAAAAGCGCCTTGGCTTTGTCCAGATCACGCTTGAAAGCCTTATCTTCACCAAAAGCACCTGCAAACTGGACAGCCAGGTTGGTTCCCGGCGTCACACCGCCCCACAGAGCCTTGTATCCTTCGTAATCCAGCGCATAACGGACTGCCAGTTGTACCTTTGGATTAGACATCGGCCCGCCGATAGCCGGATCATCATTCATCAGCAGGAAGTGGGTGATGTTACCGGGAGTGCTGGTAATCTTAATATCCGGATTGTCCTTCAGCGCGGGCATCTGGTCGGAAGTTAGGTCGAGCGCAATGTCGATGTCGCCAGCTTCCAGAGCAGCTTTCTCGGCTGCTGCTTCAGGGATATTGTTAAAAATCACACGGTCAAAATAAGGGGCCTTGCCCGTGTATTTCGGATTGCGAACCACAACCGTCTTGACAGACTTTTCCCAGCTTTCCAGAATGTAAGGTCCGGAACCAGCCGATGTACCTTCGAGGTATTTGCTGGCCGTGTCAGTCGTGTCCGCGCCGGGTTGGTCGGTGCCGCCGTTGGCCTTGACCACCTTCGAATCAGAGATCGAGAAATACTGGCTCCCCAGATTCGCGAGGAAGCCGGGGTTAACGTCAGTCAACGTGATCTTCGCTGTCTGTGCATCAACCGCCTCAACACTGGCGATAATATCCGCTTGGAAAGCCGGACTGCTCTTGAGGTTATGCATACGGTTAATGGAGAACACGACATCATCCGCTGTCACCGGATTGCCGCTGGAAAATACAGCGCCGTCCGCCAAATGGAAGGTGTACGTCTTGCCATCGCTCGAAACATCCCATGTTTTCGCCAGTGATGGCACAATCTGGCTGGCATCAGCATCAGGGAATGTCACCAGCGTCTGATAAATAGCACGGTTCACGATACCGCTGGTCTGCGTGTAACCCTTGGCAGGGTCAAGCGAATCGGTCACTTCTGATAGACCAACGACCAGAACTTTCTCGTCTTGTGCGAGTGTCATCAAACCCGACAATAAGAATATGGCTATCAAAGCCAACAAAACGGTCATACCCCGACGCAAATGAGATGGAAACTGCATGGCAAACATCCTTCCTCAATGGTTGAGCGATAGTTTAAGGAGAGCCTAATTCCGGCCATTGACCTTAATGAGGCGTAATTGTATTCGGTAAATCAAGGATCGGCAATAAAGTGGCTTCCTGTTTCACAACCAGTCCGATTAGCTCTCTGGAACGTAGGGTGCTTCATCATGAATCGCGCCGACGAAATCCGGTAAGCCCGTGTGTCCGAGCATCTGGCGGATAGCCTGCGACTCGCCAAGATGATACCAATAGTGATAGGTTGTGCGCCGCAGCATACTGCCGACACTTTCCCGGGCTGGTTTGCCGTTGACGATCATAAAGGATTGCAGCGTCTCGGTCGTCAACGAGTCCAAATACGGATCAGACGCTTTGGTAACGGTGTGCCATGCCGCCCACATCTCAGCCAGAGGTGGCGTGCTGGCAGGCTGCCCCCAACCGACCAGTCCTTCTAACTGCGGTGCGGCATCTTTCCCCTGTGCGCGTTTCATCCAATATGTATTTTCCTGATAAGACAGATGTCCGATGATCCAACTGATGCAGTTCATCGGCATAAAGCGGTGTCGCGCTTCCTCATCATTGATGTCTTTCAATCCGCGTATGAATTCGCTGCGGGCAAAACGCAGTTGGGCAACCAGTGGATGAGACATGTGGTTCATCTCCATTATTGTGTCAATTAGCTCAAATGTTTCGCGGTGAGTATAGCATTAAATCCGCTTGCCGCGCACTGCCTTAGCGCTAAAATATAAACACATAGTTGCAGCTTATTGTGGAGGTTACGATGCCCAGCTTTCAACACGGTACAGCCAGCTTGCATTACGAACTCGACGGCAGTGGGCCAGATGCACTCTACATCTGCGGCTTAGGCTCCCACAGCAACGATCCATTGTCCCTGACCATTCGCCAAACGCTGAGTGCAAAATACCGTTTGTTGGTTGTCGATAATCGTGGATCGGGCCAGACCATTACCCCTGCCGGTGATCGCGTATCTTTTGCCGACATCGCTGATGATATTGTGGCGGTGATGGATCAGGTGGGCATGAAAACCGTTCGCCTGTTAGGGATCTCATTGGGTGGCATGATTGGGCTGACATTAACCACGCGCTATCCTGAGCGGGTCGAGCGTCAGGTCATAGTCGTATCATCCGCGCGGACACCGGAAAATCCCAGCCGCTCGGAATTCATGCTGCGTACCGAAAACCTCATGCGGCAAAAGAATGTGCCGCGAGAATTTATTAATCGCCACACCACCTTGATGGCCCTGGGTGAAAGTGTTTTTGCCGAGATGCCGGCGCTTGTCGACGCCTTTGTAAACGCTCCGGCTGATCCTCTTGGACAGTCGTTAGAAGGTTTTGACCAACAATCCAATGCCTTGCTCGGTTATGACGTGCGCGAGTCACTCAAGACGCTGGCAGTACCCACGCTTGTTCTCAGCAGTTCGGAAGATTTGCTCGTACCGCCGCGCTATCAGGATGAGATTGCCGCGCTTATCCCCGGCGCACAGCTCAAACGCTATTTGGGTGGACACGTTTATATGATGCTGCCACATAACGCGCCCCAGTTCTATGCCGATATCCTGGAATTTTGGGCGAGTGCCTAATGGTTCGTTGCAATTGGTTCGCAACCGACTCATAATCTCGCCTATTGTGACCACCTGAATCATCAGAAAGACACTGCACCATGTATATCATCGGCTTAATGTCTGGCACATCAGCGGACGCGATTGACGCTGCGCTCTGCGAGATGCAGGGCGAACCACCCCTCATCAAAATTCGGACGGTGAAAGCCATCACCTACCCTTATCCTGACGGCTTTCAGGCGCGTATCTGGGATGCCTGTTTACCTGCTAAAAGCCATGTGGATACCGTTTGCCAGCTTAATTTCGACATGGGCGAGTTGTTCGCCGCTGCTGCCCTTAAAGTGATTGAGGACGCTGGCATGTCACCCGCTGATATCGACCTGATCGGCTCGCACGGACAAACCATCTGGCACATGGTTCAGCCTTCAGGACAAGTGAGTGCCACCCTCCAAATTACCGAAGCCTCGATCATTGCCGAGCGCACCGGCATCACCACCATCAGCAACTTCCGTCCGCGTGATATCGCGGCAGGTGGGCAGGGCGCACCTTTGACAGGCTACGCCGATTGGTTGCTGCTCCGTCATCCAAGCCATTGGCGTGCGATTCAGAATGTAGGCGGGATGGGCAACGTCACCTTTTTGCCGCCGCTTTCCGACACGCAGAGTATGCCAGTCGCCTTCGATACCGGGCCGGGGAACGCGCTTATTGATGGTGCGATGACCATCCTCACCGACGGCAAACAAAGCTTTGACCGTGATGGTGTGATGGCGAGTCAGGGTCGGATTGACGAGGATTGGTTGCAAACATTGGCGCTGCATCCCTACTATTCAATCAAGCCGCCCAAGACCACCGGACGCGAATTGTTTGGCGCGGTCATGTCGGCGCAGTTGGTCGAAGAGGGTCACCAGCGTGGCCTCAATGACCAGAGCATCGTGGCGACCGTTACCGCCTTGACTGCCGCCAGTATCGCGGATGCTTACACCCGGTATGCCCCTGTACCCGTTCAGGAAGTGATTATGGGGGGTGGTGGAGCGCGTAACCCATCGCTCCTGGGATTACTTCAGAGTCTTTTGCCTACCGCCAGAGTGATGACACACGAAGATGTTGGCCTTGATAGTGATAATAAAGAGGCGCTGGTTTTCGCGCTGCTGGCCCACGAAACATGGCATGGACGCGCTGGCAATTTACCTTCGCTGACAGGCGCGAAATATCCGGTCGTTCTCGGTCAGATTACGCCGGGGCAGAATTACGCATCACTCATCAAACGGACGTGGTGCTAAACAAACACGTTTCAAAACCACCGCTTGCTGGCAGCTTCTTAATCTCTTTTGTACATTATAGGCATAGGCAGTTGGCTTGACAAAACCCGGCACAACCGTTACTCTGTCCAATAAGAACTGATGTTCTGTGTCTCGATTTGCCTATGATGTATGGACCAACATAAGGGAGCTTTTATGGCGCTCGGCAATATCACCGCGACAGTATTGTTTGTACAAGACCTCAATAAATGTATGATGTTTTACCGGGATATACTGGGTTTGCCAGCAACTTTTAACGATGATGTTTCGTTCGGCTTTACGCTGGGAAATCAAGACTTCATCGTACTGAAAGTATCTGCTGCCGCCGAGATGGTTGGCGAAGAAGCCATGTCACTTCATAAAGGCCTTAGTCATACTGTGCTGCTGTGTATCGGCGTTGAGGATGTGGATGCCGAGTATAAGTCACTGACTGCCAAAGGGCTTACGTTTGTCAAACCGCCTAAAAGTCAGGCATGGGGACGGCGTACCGCTTACTTTGCCGATCCGGAAGGCAACCTCTTCGAACTCTGGCATAACCTTGCCTCCGCATAGAGTCAGTGCTGCGATAAAATAATCGCATATTCTGAAAGTGGATATATCCAAAATCATGGGAATTCGCCTCTGATTTGTTAGCATCCCGTGTATGGATGCTATTCTTGTTCGCCCCATGACCCCTGATGACTTTCCGCTGGTAGCAGAGTGGATGGTACAAACCCCACTCTGGCAGCGCTATGGATTGACGATTGAGCGTGCTACCAACAATTTTCAAAATGCCTTTCAGCGCGCTGAAGTTTTGCTTGTGGCGGATGCCGGAGCCGATAACATTGGCTGTGGCTTCGCATGGTGTGTGCCGCAGGGTGGCTTCGGACGCAGCATGTATCTGCGATTGATCGGCGTGCGGAAGGAACGGGCGCGGGCCGGGGTGGGCGCTGCGCTGCTGCGATCTGCCGAAGAGGCCGCCTCAAAGGTTGGTAACGAATTATTTCTGCTGGTATCCGATTTTAATCTGGATGCCCGGCGTTTCTATCAACGACAGGGATATGAGCAAATCGGTGCAATTCCGGGATATGTCTTGCCGGATGTGACCGAGTTGTTATACTGGAAGCAGTTACGTAATGTAACCGCAGCGAAATAGGCTTTGCCTGTTCAGAAATTGCAGGGTTATTTTTTACCAAATGGGAGTTGGCGTATGCAAAAATCAATCCGTTTAGTGCTATTGGTGATGCTGTTGGCGCTGGTTGCAGTCGTTCCAGCGCTTGCCCAGACCGATACCAAAAATATATTGGTAATGGCTCGTGCCGCCGAGGCTACTGGCCTTGATCCTCACACTCAAACAGCATTTGCTTCGTTCCGCTTGCTGGAACTTATCTACGAACCACTGGTCACGGTGGATAAGGATCTGAATATTGTCCCTGCACTGGCCGAAAGCTGGAAGTTCTCGGACGATGGCAAGACTTTGACCATGAACCTCCGCAAAGGTGTCAAGTTCCATGATGGCTCGGATTTCACTTCTGCTGATGTGAAGGCCACCTTCGAGCGTATTATGAACCCCGATACCAAGGCCGCAGGTTCGGCAAACTATAGCAGCATCGCATCGATTGATACCCCCGATGATTTCACGGTGGTCTTCAACCTCTCGATAGCTGATGTGCCTCTGCTTGCTGCGATGGGCAGCTTGAACGCCGCCATTGTCACCGCCGAAGCCGCCAAGAGTGGTGACTTTAAATCCACCGCCATCGGCACTGGCCCTTTCAAGCTGGATAGTTGGGTTCCCGATAGCAAGACCGAACTGAGCGCCAATAAAGATTGGTGGGGCAAAGGTTTGACCCTTGATGGTATCGAAATCCGTATTATTCCCGACGAGACGTCAATCCTTGCTGCGCTTCGTGCCAAGGAAATAGACTTCGGTATTTTTAATGACCCGCTGGTGGCGACCACCATCACCGACAGCGATGGCCTTGTCGTCAATAAGGTTCCTTCGATTTCCTACCACGTTCTGCAGCTGAATCCCAGCCGTACACCGATGGATAAGCTGGAAGTGCGTCAGGCTATGTCCTGCGCCATTGACCGTCAGGCCGTGTTGGATACCGCTTCATTGGGCGAAGGCACTGTGACTGGCCCGATCACTGTTCCGGCTTATTCTGTCCCGACCGATCAACTCTTCTGCTATAAGCAGGATTTGGCGAAGGCCAAGGAATTGATGGCGAAGGCTGGCGTACCGGATGGCTTCAGCATCAAGGTTATCGCTGCCAGTTCAGAACCACCGACCGCCATATCCGAAGCCCAGACTGTTCAGGCTCAATTGGCCGAAATCGGCATCAAGGTCGAAATCGAATCACTCGAACTGAACACCTATGTTGACCGTTGGCTGGCTGGCGACTTCGATGCCGCCATAGCACTCAATGGTGGTCGTCCTGACCCGTATACGATGTATGCCCGTTATTGGACGAGCGCTGGCAACTTGCAGAAGGTCAGCAATTATCATGATGATAAGTTGGATGATCTGATGGCAAAAGGCCGTGCCGAAACCGATCCCAAGAAACGCCTCGAAATCTTCACCGAGTTCCAGAAGTATATCACCGAGATTTCACCCTGGATCTGGCTGTACAACGGCTTTGATTACAGTGCTCAGCAAACCTATGTGAAGGGCTTCGTACCGAACCCGACCGACTCACTGTACTCGTTCGCACAGGTGTCGTTGGAAGGCAAAGGCAGTTAATGTTCTCGATTATGGTCTGTGGGGTAGTTGATGCCCCACAGGTTGTGTAGACGATGTTTCGTTATCTGCTGCGCCGTTTAATTGCGGCCATACCAACCTTGATCGGGGTTTCAATCCTGATCTTTCTGGCTATTCGTCTTGTGCCCGGTGATGCCGTTACGGCAACGCTGGGCACGGAAGCTGGAATGCTGTCCCCTGAACAGCGCGAATCGCTGCGCAGCTATTACGGGCTGGATCGTCCAATCGTCGAGCAGTATGTCTACTGGATAGGCCAGGCGCTGCGCGGTAATTTAGGGCTTTCCATCCGGCAGGGCAAACCTGTTCTCGACCTCATTATCGACCGGTTTCCACTGACACTCGAATTGGCGGTGATGGCGGTTGCTATTGCACTGGTGGTCGGGATTCCGCTGGGTTTGCTGTCGGCCATTCGCCACAACACAATTATCGACCTCATCGCAAGGTTGTTTGCGCTAATCGGTTTGTCGATGCCCAGCTTTCTGGTTGGCACGTTGATTATTTTTGTGCTGTCGGTCGTGTTTCATACCCTGCCCAATTCGGGTGATTACGTCAGCTTTACTGAAGATCCATCACGTAATCTACAACAGTTATTCTTTCCGGCAATTACCTTAGGCTTTGCTTTCGCATCGTCAGTCATGCGCATGACTCGTTCTTCGATGTTGGAAGTATTGAGTGAAGATTATGTTCGTACGGCCCGTAGTAAAGGTTTGCCGGAAAATAAGGTGATTATCCGCCATGCGTTGTGGAATGCCTTAATTCCGGTGGTGACACTGATCGGTATCGAGATGGGGTATCTGCTTGGTGGGACATTCATCGTAGAGCAGTTGTTTGCGCTGCCCGGATTGGGGCGGCTGCTGGTCAATGCTATTTCTCAGCGCGAGTATGCTCTGGTACAGGGTGCGGTGCTGTTTGTCGCCTTGAACTTCGTCATTATCAACCTGATTGTAGACGTTATCTATTCGGTTATTGATCCCCGTATTTCTTATGGCAGCCACACTTAGCACCACCGAAACACTGATCGCTTCACCAACCCTGATGCGCCGCCTGATAGGCAACCTGAGCGGCATGGTGGGTCTGGTGGTCGTGACCATTTTTGTCGTGATCGCTATTATGGGTGCGCTGGGTATTACACCTTATCCGTCGATTCAACAGCATCCGAAAGACCGCCTCAAAGCGCCGGGTGCGGCCTATATCATGGGTACGGATTTGTTCGGGCGGGACATCACCAGCCGTGTGATGGAAGGCGCAGGTAACTCCTTCAAAGTGGCCTTTATTTCGGTGGCCTTATCCAGCGTGATCGGTATCACTTTGGGTATGATTTCCGGTTTTGCAGGCGGGCAGATCGACAATGCCATCATGCGTTTCATGGATATTTTCTTCGCCTTTCCGTCGCTGCTGCTGGCCCTGGTGGTCGTCACGGTGATGGGTACAGGACTCGTCCAAACAGCATTGGCGATTGCGGTGGTCTATACGCCGATCTTTGCACGGGTGGCGCGTGGGCCAGTTCTGGCAGCTAAAGAGCGTGAATTCGTGCTGGCGGCACGTTGTGTCGGGATGCGGCCAACCCGTATCCTGTTGTACCACATTTTCCCAAACACCCTGGCACCGATTATCGTGCAGATTAGCCTTGCTTTGTCGTGGTCACTGCTGACCGAAGCGGGGTTGAGTTTTCTGGGGTTAGGGACACAACCACCGGCGGCTTCATGGGGTGTAATGCTCAGTGAAGGCCGTAATCTTGCCGAAAAAGCACCCTGGCTGATTATTTTCCCCGGTTTGGCAATCATGTTGGGTGTGCTGGGCTTTAACCTGTTAGGTGATGGTCTGCGTGACATCCTCGATCCTCGTATGCGTGGTACACGCTAAATAAAAACCCCCAATTTTTGGGTAGTCAAATCAACGCCACTACTGCGGGTTGTGCCTTGCGGTGCTTCCTTATTCCATACATACTTGCATCTAATTTTCGCGTTGAATAGAGAAAGGGTGGCGACGTGTCTGCTGAACGTATACTCAAAGGGATGCTGATCTTTGTCCCGATTGCCCTTATTGCTAAGCTGCTGAATGCTGACCCTATAATCATTTTTATACTGGCCTGTTTAGGCATCATACCATTAGCGGATTTGATCGGTGAGGCGACCGAAGAAATTGCCCATCATACCGGACCAAAAATTGGCGGTTTGTTAAATGCCACCTTGGGCAATGCAGCCGAATTGATCATCACCATTCTGGCGATTCAGGCGGGTTTGCTGGATCTGGTGAAGGCGTCGATTGTCGGTTCGATCATCGGCAATATGTTATTGGTGATGGGTTTCAGCCTGTTGATGGGCGGCCTAAAACACGGCATCCAGAAGTTTGATGCGCGGCAGGCCGGTTTGAACGCCACACTGTTGATTTTAGCCGTGGTAGCTCTGGCTGTACCGTCGCTGTTCGATGCGGCGATTAATGCTAATAAGGCGGCAGAGTTCGGGCTGAGCGAAGGCGTAGCCATCGTCATGATTATTCTATACGGGCTGAGTATTTTCTATTCATTTAGCCATCAGGGTAATGAACCATCCGGTGCCGTCAACCGGGAAGCAGTGCCACATGAAGCCAAGTGGAGTGTTCGTACGTCAGCCATTGTGCTGATTGCGACCACCATCGGTATCGTGTTCTTAAGCGAGGCGTTGGTGGGTGCGGTGGAGCATGTGACCGCAACATTGGGCTTGAGCGAGTTTTTCATCGGTATCATCGTCATTCCGTTGGTGGGCAATATTGCCGAACATCTGGTGGCGGTTCAGGTGGCCTTAAAGAACAAGATGGAACTGAGCCTGGCCGTTTCGGTCGGATCGAGCTTACAGGTAGCGCTATTTGTTGCGCCGGTGCTGGTTTTTATCACCTTGTTGATCACAGGGCAGCCGTTGCTGCTGGTCTTTAGCAGCTTCGAGCTGATAGCCATCTTCGCGACGGTTTTGGTAGCGGCTTTCGTAGCCTTGGACGGCGAGTCCAATTGGCTGGAAGGGGCGATGCTGCTGGCTGTGTATATCATCATAGCGATTGCCTTCTTCTATTTGCCAACGGTGGGCGGGACAGTTCCACATCCATAAGTGAGGGTGCGATATGCATATTGTCATTCCAGATGATTATCAGGATGCCGTACGATCATTAGAGTGTTTTCAAAAGTTGTATGGTCATGCCGTGCGGGTTTATCAGGACACGGTGACCGATGTGGATGTGCTGGCAGAGCGTTTCAAAGATGCCGAGGCTTTGGTGTTAATCCGTGAGCGAACGGCGATCAGCGAGGCACTGTTGAGCCGTTTGCCGAAGCTGAAAGTGATTGCACAAACCGGACGTGGGATGCCTCATATTGATCTGGCGGCATGTACACGGCATGGTGTTGTCGTAACCAGCGGCGTGGGATCATCAACGGCGACGGCGGAGTTGACGTGGGGCTTGCTGCTGGCCGTGACACGTCATATTCCACAGGAAGTTGCCAGCATGAAGGCCGGACGGTGGCAAAGCAGCCTTGGCGTAAGCCTGCATGGACGGACCTTAGGTATTTTCGGCTATGGACGGATTGGGAGCGTGGTGGCTGGTTATGGACGAGCCTTCGGCATGAAAGTCGTCATCTGGGGGCGTGAGGGTTCGTTGACGAGAGCAGCAGCCGATGGCTACGAAACAGCCAGCAGCCATTCAGCCTTTTTCAGGCAGTGTGATGTGGCCAGTCTGCACATCAAAATGACAAAAGAGACACGGGGTATTGTGACGGCGGATGATTTAGCCGTGATGAAACCGGATTCGGTTTTGGTCAATACCAGCCGTGCGGATTTGATCGAAAGTGGTGCGTTGGTGGAGGCTTTGAAACTCCGTAGACCGGGTTGGGCAGCCGTCGATGTCTATGAGAGTGAGCCTGTGGCTGACCATCCGTTGCTGTATCTGGATAATGTCATTTGTACACCACATATCGGCTATGTGGAGAAGGACAGCTACGAGTTGTACTTCGGATCAGCCTTCGACAATCTGCTGGCGTATATTGGCGGTAAGCCGGTGGATGTGGCGAATCCTGATGTCTTGAGTCCGTAGTCGATTGTCAGAAACGAAAGCCAAAAGACAATTTAACCGCAGATGAAGAAGCGGAATAGACGGGAAGTACCTGATAAACAGGCGATAACAGGTGATAATTACAGAGATTACGACGATGTTTTACCTGTTTTGCAGGTGGAACAGGTAAAAATAACCCTTTTTGACCCCATTTATGAAGATAACGCTTGTAAACTCAAACCGAATTCAAATGCTCAAAACTGAAAATCTGTGATAGAATTTTTGTTCCATTTGGTGATTCGTTTTGCTGAGTCAGTTGTATTTGCAGTATTCAAGCCGTAAATAATTGAAAGCAGACATATGAGCGCATTTAAACAGGTGATTCAGAACGAGGCTGAACTGCGGGACATTTTAGGCTATGCGGGTCAAGCCGCGCAAAACAAGGTCATCCCCGAAATTGATGATATTTGCCGCGCTTTTATTGAGAAATCGCCGTTTGTGCTGCTCGGCTCAATCGACGCCAGGGGCAATATGGATGTCTCGCCAAAAGGTGATCCGGCGGGGTTCGTGCAGGTCATGGATAGCAAAACGCTGTTGATTCCCGACCGTCCCGGCAATCGGCGCGGTGATACGCTGACCAACATCCTGCAAAATCCCAATATGGGGCTGCTGTTTCTCGTGCCGGGTCGCAGTGATACATTACGCGTCAACGGTACTGCTCAGATTGTGCGCGATGAGGACGTGCGCGAACGCTTCATCATGCAGGGCAAGGTGCCGATGTTCGTGATTGCGGTGACGGTCAAAGAAGTGTTTTTCCACTGCACCAAATGTGTCGTACGTTCGGGGTTGTGGTCGTCCGAACCTGTACATGATGAGTTGGTATCGCTGGGAGCGGCCATCGTCAAACATGCCAAACTCGACATCAGCGTTGAAGAAGCCGATGCACAGATGGTCGATGACGAGAAACTCGAATTATATTAGGTGCGGGCGACATGGAATGGTCAAAAATCTGTGATAGGAATTGTGTTCCGCTGGTAATTCTGGAATTATGTGCTTGCTGAACCCATATAAAAATCAAATTGTTTGACTTATACGATAGGCCTTTGGCCGATTCGCCCCTAACATGGAAACACGGTAAATTAATACAATACATTATTATTGTAGCAACAATTAGATTTTCTAAAAATCTAGTCAAAAGCTTAATGGACTTGCAAGTCAATTGTAAGGTAATATCACATATGCTATCATGATTACACACAAACAACTCATAAAGTTGCAGAGACAATTAAAATCACTTCGTGAGAATAAAAGCAACATTTCTTGTACAGATATGGTGAAATTTGCTGAAAAGTGCGGTAGATATCCGAGAAAAGGAGGCAGAGGCAAAGAACCAACCTATATTAGCGAATGGCTTGAGGGTGCAAAACCACTTAGTATTCCGTTGCACACCGGCAAAACAAAGACACTAAAAGTAGGCACAGCAGGGAATATTTTAGATATTTTGGAAGCCGATTTATTTAAGCTAGAAGAAATTTTAAATGACGAGGCCGGAGGTAACAATGAATAAGAGTGCGGAAGAATATATCAGCGAACCCTACACCAGAATCCTTATCCCTAATGAGGATGGCTCATATTCTGCCGAAATCTTAGAGTTTTCAGGTTGTTTTGCAGAGGGAGAAACTGCAAATGAGGCAATGGATAACCTAACGAATGCAGCATTGGATTGGCTAGAGACGTGCATAGAAGAGGATTTGGATATTCCCGAACCTTTTAATAATCAAGATTTCGGCGGCAAGATTGCTTTACGTTTACCGAGAAGTCTACATCGTCAAGCAAGCCGTATGGCTGAACGTGATGGCGTGAGTCTCAATCAATTCTTGGTTAGTGCTATTTCCGCGAGAGTAGGTGCGGAAAATATGTTTATGCATCTCATGAACAAATTCGAGCAACGAATAGGTACTACGACATTGCAGACCACAAATATGCTGATATCTGCTAACGTTGGCGTTATTCGCACTTCTAAACCTCAAGATTTACATCACTTGTCGAAAACTGCTGCTACATTAGGCAGCATTACGGCACTAATCGGAGAACACAACAATGGCTGAAACTTCTCAGATTATCTTTTCGCATCAAGAAATAGCTGAAGCCTTAGTCAAAGCGCAAGACATTCATGAAGGTATCTGGGGTATATATATTGAATTTGGCATCATTGCAGGAAATATCCCAAATGCCGGTGATCCAACCAATATTGTTCCCGCTGCAATCATTCCAATTACAAAGATTGGAATACAGCGCTTTGCAGAGCCCAACAATTTGACAGTTGATGCGGGAGTAGTCAATCCCATCCCGAAAACCAAAAAAACCTCTAAATAAGTTTGCTTCATCAATCAATAAAAGTGTCAATATAATCGACACTTTTATTGGTCTTCTAGTCTTACTTCGCAAGCCCTGGGATGGCGATATGCCCTCTATTAGTTGTTGAATATTGTGGTATGTGCAATCAGGTCGGTGAAAACCAAATAGGCTAGAATAAACGTGTTGAAAAGCGTATAGGGTGACTCTATGGTTCTCAATACAAGGATGACGGCCAAAGCCTTTCTTGAACTGCCAGAAACCAATCTTCCCACCGAACTCATTGATGGCCAACTCATACAGACTCCCTCACATATCCCTGAACATCAAAACGCCAGCGTTGAACTCATTATCTTGCTCAGGGGCTTAATCCCCAATGGCAAGCTGTACCACGCACCGATTGATGTCTACTTTGACGAAGCCAATATCGTCCAACCGGATATTGTGTAGGTAGCCGGGGAGAGCCAGTGTTTTATTGGTGACAAACGGCTGGAAGGTGCGCCTGATCTAATAGTCGAAATTTTATCCCCGTCCACCGCGCGGCGTGACAAGAATAAGAAGTTTATGCTCTACGAAAAGTACGGCGTTCGCGAATATTGGCTGGTTGATCCGCAGGCCCAGTACATCGAGGTCTGGCGGCTGGAAGACGGTAAATTTGTACCCAAAGGCGTATTCGGCCCCGGCGAAACTTTTGTCGTGCCGGTTCTGGGTGATAAATTAGTTGAAGTCGGCACCATTTTCTGCAGCTAACACCTTCGCTCCCTCGTTCTTACAAAGAAGCCGTTTGAAAAGTGGTTTGGTAAACGGACGCGATATATCGCGTCCCTACACGTCAAATTTCCACTCAAATCATTGTCTTTTGTAGAGACGACATATATGTCGTTCACAACTTGCTGACTTTTCAAATCGGCTCAAACCATTTTCTAACTTGCCTTTTTAGCCCACTTGTTCTATAATAGGCATATGTTTAATACTCCATCCGTCGCTCAAATCAGGGTGGAATAGTTGGCAAAATCACCTGTTTGCCATTGCCGAAATTGCTGCCAGATTTGCCAGTTGTAACAACATTTTGAACATTTCATCGTTGGCAGTATTAATGTCTCTGTAAATTGCACAGTGAAAATGAAGAAAGTTGTGAATCACAGCCCACAGGATGGGCTATAAGTGTCTCAAACGAAGTGTAGTACCGAAGGACAAATGATGATTACCCAACAGATGGTGAGTGAAAAATTGTTGGCCTTCCTCGATGATCAATTATCGTTCGATCAGATTGTGGCGTGGGCAGAACAGGTAAAGGCCGAGGGTCGCTGCGCCCCTGATAGCAACATCGACTCGCTGGTGAATATCGTGATGGCGCTGGCCGGGGCGGATCGTCCTCGCTTTCCGTGGGCACAGGCTGAGCGTTCGGACTTGATGAAGCAGTCCGAAATGCGGATTCGGGTAGTGTCCCGAGATGCCGCTTAAACACATTCCACTGTCGTATTGTTGGTGTCGCCGCCGACGACAGCGGCGACACAAAATCCTCGAGTCACAGCAGCAGCATTTCAATGTGACACCCATGCCGCCGCCAATCGCTAATTTTGCGGTTGGGGTTCGATGATGGCGTTGGGATCACCGAGCGGAAGATCACAATGGCGGTGCAGCCAGGCCCCTGATTTAATCTCGGCCACATTCGCCAGCGTTTGACTGACAGGTGAATCGAACTGCTCTTTCGTGCCGGTCGCCAGTACGTAATCCCCGGTTATTCCGTCGTTGTAATAAACCACCACGTAGTAGGTGCCTGCAACCGGAATTTTGAGATCGACGGTGGGCGCGTCGTAGAATTCCGTTCCACCAATCGGTTCAACGAAAGTCGCACGCGGCGGTAGATCAAGAGGCTTGGCTGGTTCCTCTTCGTCATCCGGTTCTTCGGGGGCGATGGTGCTGTAGAAAATAGCCAAATCGGTTGGTAGATCAAAGGGCAGCGTGATATTCACCGGCTCTTTAACCATATCTTTGGGGGCGACTACCAAAAACTGCGGATAGAACTCGGCGTAATGGTCACCGCAAACCGGTGTCAGCAATTGCACATGTAGGGGTTCATCCGCTTTGGCGAAATCATATTTGAACACGTCAATATCGTTGTTATCCAGATAGCCATAGAAGGCATAGGAAACAGCCGGATCGGTCACCTGAAGGGGCTGCTCAAAATCACCCCAGTCTTCTTTTTCGATCAATGGATCATGAGCCAATACCGGCGCGAAAAGTATCAAGAGGACTGGCAGCATGATGAACAGTGACCATTTTTTCATAGTGTTGCTCCTAACCCTAAATCCGTTCGGTAATGTTCGCAGGCACTTTAACCTTCTTGTATGAGTTAAATGTGAGCGCATCACAGTTTAATGGTTTAGAATGGAAATCAAATAGTTATTTAGGGTGAATAAAAGCCGTTCTAAAGAGGATAAAAATATGGGTATGTATCATTTAACAGCCGAACAGCTCGCTTTTTATGACGAAAATGGCTACTTACTGCTGCGGAAGTGGATACCTCAAGCGATGTTGGAACGTTTGCAGGCGGCGGGCCAAACATGGATTGCGAACGGCTTGAACGCCAGCGAGGCCGATCCTCATTGGCCGGATTACCGCTTCGTCGAACGGCCAACGGGCAGCACCATGTGGCGTGTGGATTATCTACACAACAAAGGACAGGACGCTTCATTGGAATTGTTGGGCAGTCCGCAGGTTCTGGCTGTGGCCGAGAGCATGTGCGGGCCGAATTTTGTGCCGACTTATGAAGCGATGGTTTTTAAGCAAGAGGGTGACGGCGCGGCAGTCAACTGGCATCAGGACGCGGTGCATCCCCGCACCCATCGCATTTTTAACTACGATCTGTATCTGGATCCATCAAAGTCGGGCGGCGGCGCGTTGTGGGTTGTCCCCGGTTCACATCGTCAGAAGCAGGACGTGTGTTATCTGACCGATAATTACGGCTGGAATGTGCCGGGGTCGATTGAGGTTGAGATGGAAGCGGGCGATGTGCTGCTGCATGATGTGATGGTCGTACACGGATCACCACACATCGAGGGCAACCGTCTGCGCCGGACGATCTACTACGAATTCCGCGCGGCAGAAGAAATCGTACAGGATGGCCCCTGGGATCGAACGTGGATTGACCAGCGTTTGCGCCTCGTGCCGCTGGGGTTAAAGCGCTATGCCCGGCAGTATCCGACCGACGAACAATTTCAGTGGAATATCAGCGCCGATTTCCGTCCGGTCATGAGCGAGGACGAGGAAACCGAACTGCGGGTGGCGCATAAAGTCCATATGTCCGGTTCGTATTGCAGCGTCGGTGACGCCGGTAAACTCAAGGCCGCTATCTAACTAATGGTGCAAGTCTAACCCCCTCATCCCAACCCTTCTCCCCCGCACGCAAGGGAGAAGGGCTTTAGGACACTCTTTTTGGGCGAAAAACAGTGTACAGAGAGGGTTACAAAAGATCACAACTCACATAGGGCACTGTAGATGAATGGTACTTTAGACTGTGAACAGCGTTTTGTTTCTTGGCTATAATCAGCGAAAACGAATAACCGGGCAGGGGATTATTTGAATGCGACATTTAAGAGGTATTGTTTATTTCTTTTTAGTAACGCTGTGCGTTGTTCCGGTACTGGCACAAGCCACTGATTGTCCACAGTTGGTGCAAAGCGCCATCCAAGCGGTCGGGGATTTGTGCGCGGCTACGGGTTTGAACCAGGCTTGTTATGGCAACCTATCGCTCAAGGCCGATCCGCAGCCGGGCGTGACCAGCTTCGTATTCGATAAGCCCGGAGATGTGGCGCGGGTTGCGAACTTAAAATCTTTACGTGTCGATCCGTTTGATGAGATTAAGAAGCAATGGGGCGTGGCGCTGATGCGCTTGCAGGCCAATATCCCTGATACGCTGCCGGGACAAAGTGTAAGTTTCCTCGTGTTCGGGGACGTTCAACTGGAGAACAAAGTTGCGTCCCCGGCCTCACCGTTGATTACATTGTCATCCGATACGGTTTTGTTGGGCGCACCACAGGCGGATGGCCCGATTGTGGGCGCTCTGGTCGCTGGCGATAAAGCTTTCGCGCTGAGCCAATCAGCAGACGGCGCATGGGTGCGGGTCGAACTGGACGGTAGTGACAGCCGCAGCGGATGGATTCCTGCCGCGCAAGTCCCGCAAGCAGGCGCGTTACCGGCTTTTGATGCCGCAGTCCTTAATCCGATGCAAGCCTTCACCTTGCAAACAGGCGTGACCGGTGTGAAATGTTCCGGCGCGCCCCAGGATGGCATTCTGGTGCAAACACCGGGTGGCAGTGACCTCAAGATCAAACTCACGGTCAATGACGTCAATATCGAGTTGGGATCGACGGCTTTCCTGCAAGCGCAGCCCAGCAATACCATGCGTTTTTCGGTGATCGAGGGTAAAGGCACCGTGGAATCGAAGGGGCAGAAGGTCGATGTTCCAGCGGGTTCGTGGGTCAGCGTGCCGATGGATGCCAATCTTGAGCCAGTGGGAACTATCAGCAATGCCAAGGGCTATGAACCGGATCAAGTGGATAATCTGCCGATTGGTTTGCTCGGACGTCCAATTAGCGTCGCACCGCCGATTATCGCGCCGCCATCCAATTTATGTGTGAGTAATCCGAATGGCGCATGGATACGCGAACAACCGAGTTCAGCCAACCAAACTATCCTGCGGGTGCTGACGACAGGGACGACTGTCATCGATTCCGGTTCGACCTTGAATGATGGCTCTCAAGTATGGCGGCAGGTCGAAACCACCGATGAACAGGTGACGGGTTGGATCGAGGCTGCCTCGCTTTCAGGCTGCGGCAATACAACCAGCGTGACTGTGACGGCGACTCCGGCAGTGCTGGAAAACTGTACGCCGCGTGCCGACTGGACGCTGACTTATACGGTGCAGCCCGGTAATTCGCTGTCGGAAATCGCCCGCGCGTCAGGCGTATCTCTGACCGAGTTGGCGCAGGGTAACTGCATCGCGGATGTCAACCGGATCGTGGCAGGTCAAAAGCTGCTGGTGCCGAAGTTAGTGATTATCCTGACCGCGCTGCCACCCGTTCAACCGCTGCAGGAGATTACAGCCTCACCGACCGCGACAACTGCGCCGCAAATCAGCAGCGGACGGTGGACAATCACAGGCTACGTTCAGTATGTGGGCTGTGACGTCGCGCCTGCACCTCAGATCTCAACCATGGTTGTGCCGGTTGATGTGAATGCAGATGCCAGTGTAATTGCCGTCACATCCAATGGGGAAACGGTTAATTTCCAGCGTGTTCAGGGGAATGTTTATGCTGGTACTGTGAAGTCGTTGAATGCTTCGGCAACCCTATCAGTTACCGTACCCAACGGTGGAAATTCGAGCGCTGATATACAAATCTCGGTGCCATGCCCGACTGCTGCGCCACCGGTTGCAAGCTAATAACGAATGGAGCAAGTCTAACCCCCTCATCCCAACCCTTCTCCCCCGCACGCAAGGGAGAAGGGCTTTAGGACACTCTTTTTGGGCGAAAAACAGTGTGCAGAGAGGGTTACAAAAGATCACAACTCACACTTGCACCACTGGTTAATAACGAATGGAGCAGGTCGTTAACCCTTCTCCTTTGGAATCCAAGGGGGAAGGGCTTTAATAGACTCTGATTGGGCAGGAGGGTTATAAAAACTGATACGCATACTTGCGCCAGAGGTTAACAAGCTTTATTTGTTACTGGTAGCCTCGTAAGCCTGCAAGATTGGTTCCGCAGGAACGTTGCCACCACAAATGAGCGCGACCGGATGCTGATAATGGGTCATATCAGCCGCACCATAGAGCGCTGCCGCCAGCGCAGCCGCCCCCGAAGGTTCAACCAATTGATTACATTCCGCCCACAGCCAGCGCATAGCACCAGCGATTTGTACGTCAGAAACCAGCACGATTTCATCCACATAACGCCGTGTGAGTGCCAGTGTACGCTCGGATACGGTGCGGGTAGCCAGTGTATCCGCGATGGTTTTGGCTTCGGGCAGCGTGATGAGGTGTCCGGCCTGGACACTCTGATACATGGAAGGTGCGCCAACCGGCTCCACACCGATAATCTTGATCTGCGGATTCATTTTCTTAAGGGCGCAGGCTACGGCAGAAATCAATCCACCTCCGCCGATAGCAACCAGCAGACAATCCATATCGGGTACATCCTCTAAAAGTTCGAGCGCCAGTGTACCGTGTCCGGCTAAGGTCGAGGCTGAGTCGAACGAGTGAACGTAGGTTAGTCCTTCTGCCCCGGCGTGTTCCAGCGCCAGTTTGTGGGCATCTTCATAACCGGCACCATATTGGACGACCACCGCGCCCCATGCTTGAATACGGGCGACACGATCCACGCTGGCATTTTGGGGTAGGTAGATGATGGCCGGTATGCCCAATTGGCGGGCGACATAAGCGACTGCCAGACCATGATTACCGGCTGATGCGGCCACCACACCGAGTTTGCGCTGCTCCGGCGCAAGCTGCCGCATATGGTTACAGACTCCGCGCGGTTTAAATGATCCGACGACCTGTAAGTTTTCGAGCTTAAGACGTAGGCCGGGTGGGGCATCATTGTGGAGTGACGGCCAGGGTGCAATCGGCGTATGACGGGTGTAAGGGGCGAGACGTGCGCGGGCCTGCCGAAAGGCCTCAAGAGGAATGTCATAATCGAGGGTCACAAGTTTGTCTCCCACTTATGCGGAACATATCATTACCATACAGCAGGATTGGTTCAGATACTAGAAGCGTGGAAAATGTCTTAATACAATTTGTCAGATTGACCCTGAATCACCCTCAGATTAACGTGATTCAATATTCGCCCTCAATTCTCAGCCTTTGAACTCTTTACGTTGTTTGTGTTTCTTTTCACAGATAATTCATCATCTGTTGAATGATTACAATTTGTTAAGGTGTAAAATAAAGTTATGTTACAGATTATTACGTCTACGTGATCTAAGATGTTTTATCAAAATAGATCACAGATGTAATCCTACTATTGAGGATCGGATTTATGCCCATTAATGTTATGTGGAAAGATGACTCAAAAACAGTGCTGTTATTCGTTTTTGAAGGTCAATGGGATGTGAAGGACTTCTTTGCTATTACCGATAAAGGAAACCTCATGCTGGATGACGTTTCCCATCCTGTCGATATGGTATTGGATATTCAAAAAAGCAAATCGATCCCCCGTGATTTTATGAACGCGATTCGCAATACACCTCGAAAAGTGCATCCGAACAGCGGCATCATGATCATGGTGGGCATAAATGTCTTCGCCAGAGCTTTTATTAGCATGTACCGCAAAGTTTATCCCAAGAAAGCGGGCGAAAAGTCCCTGTATTACGCAGGGAATTATGATGAGGCGCAAGCCATTATCGACGGCCTGGCAGCCAAAGATAATCTGAAGATGCTTCAATAGCTCAGGCTGTATCTTGCAGACTACCTTTGTGTAAAACTGTTTTTAGATCTTCGTCACCTTATTGACCACAAGGCGCAGAACGACCAGTTCTTGTGCTGTCCACTCTTCAAGCAGTTTATCGGCGCTTTCTTTCGTGGCTTCGTAAGCGTAGGTAATGCTACGTGCCCAACGGTGATCGGCATCCGCCTCAATCGAAAAATCCCCTTTGATCAAATATCCATTCCCTGCCGGATCGCCACCGATTTGCACCGAGCCTTTGGGATTAGCTTTGATGTAGTCCACTTTACGGGTGTTGCGGTAGCCGAAGACGATGATGTCGTCACCATCTAATCCGAACCACACAGGAACAACGTGTGGGTAGCCATTGGTATCGACTACAGCCATGCGGACAATAACAGGTTTTTGCAGCAGTTCGCGTGCGCCATCGGGCAGAACCATAAATGTATCCCTCGTTTATGAATGGGTTATCCGGCTAATGATAATCCGTTTTGGAGCATAACCCTAATACCAGAGCAGACAGGTCAATTCTGGTATGGACTGTCAGGCATATCCCCAAGTGGGAGCGGGTAAGGCGCATAATCGGTGGCATCCAGCAAGCGTACTGCGGTGTTGAGGTCGTCCGGTGGCGGGTGGGTTTGCAGCAGGTGATAGAGCTTGAGGATTAGTGCGGCAGTGTCTTCGACATAGCGGTTCATACTGGCAGCATTTAGATAACGGTATGGGTGATCGAGGTTATGGTGTGGATCGGGTGTGCTGTAAAACGTCCGGATGTGGTTGAGCGAATGGGTTAAGCCTTCATACGAAAGAAATGATGGCAGATAGGGTGGCGGGTTGGGCGTGGTCATAATGACGCGCCAGAATAGACAATCGGGATTATCGCGCAGATAGCAGAAATCCAGATCAAACCAATCGCGCTTGAGCGTCCGCCACATGGGGCTGGTGGGGTTGTCGATGAGTTCAGGATAAATTTGTTTATGAGCCGTATTCACCCGCCGCGCCCAGAGATTATCTGAGAGCAGATGCGAGAAATAACCGAGCCGGAAGCTGTAATCCGCAAGATCATCTTCGGGGCGCAAATCTACCAGATAGTCGCGATAAAATTTAAGGTCATGGATTTTATCTTCACCATCACCGCGCCGCTGGTAATGTGTGATCTCTTTCGGCGGATCGAAGGCCGACCAATCGGCATTGGGTTTACCGGAATCCGGTGCGAGGTTGCCATAGGCGAAGGTTATTTCATCCAGATGCGGCAGCGCAGCGAAAACCAGCTCTGCCACACGTAAATGTGCAATCCAGGGAGCCATCTTTTACCTTCCTGTAATGACCGAACTCACTTATTGTAGTCACTTTGGCGGGAGTGGTGATAACCGAGATTAAGCGTCAGGTGAATATTGTCACTTCTTCACGGATAATTACGGCGAAAACGGGAAGCCACGTCTATAATAACGAGCGCGAAATCGGGTTATGTGCGGACGGAGCGCAGCGTGGATCGGCTGAAACCTCTCAGAGAACGACTTGAATCAGCACAAACTCCTATTGAGCGTATTGACGCGCTTAACGCTCTCGCACAACAGAACAGCGAAGGGGACACCAATCGAGCAGTGCTGTGGGCTGGCGAAGCTTTGGAACTGGCGACCCAAACCGGTTACGAGCAAGGCATCCTGAGCGGGCTGCTGAATCTGGCATGGTGTAGTTATTGCCAATCCAATTATCTGGCATCACTTGAGTATGTCATGCGCGCGCTGGCTCTGACACGTATGGGACACCACCCGCGCGAGGAAGCTGATGCGATCAACATTCTTGGTAACAACCACGAGCGCATGGGCAATTGGCAGGATGCGCTGGACTGTTATTTAGAAGCCTTGTACCTGAGCGAACAGCAAGGCAACCGCGCTCATGTGGCTGTGATGCGCAGCAATATTGGGGATATTTACGCGCTGCTGGGGCAGTATCCACAGGCTATCGAACATTATCAAGAGTCATACCGCATTGACGTCGAAATCGATCATGTTGATGCCTCGGATGGGCTGACGCTGACTCATCTGGCAGAGGCTTATCTGGCGCTGAATGACTCCGATCAGGCGTTGGACTATGCACAGCGAGGTCTGGCGCTGATGCAGCCGGAACATTTTTGGGTGGGTATCGCAAGGGCGTTGACTGTTACCGGACGCGCTTATTTCCATAACAGCGATTGGACGCAAGCGTTTAATTATTATGAGCAGGGTTTGGCGGCAGCGCAGCAAGGCGGGGCGCAGCGCGAAGCCGGTATTGCCATGATGCGGCTGGCCGAAACGCTGACGCAGTTAGGTCGCACGGCTTTAGCGCTGAATTATCTGCGACAGGCGCTGGCTATTTTTGAACGGTTGGAAACGCAGCCATTAGTCGCTGAAGTACATGGATTGCTGGCAGTCGTCTATAAAACGCTGGGTGATTTCGAGCAGGCATTGGGCCACTATGAAAGCCAGCAGATGGTTAAGGAACAAATCTTCAACCAGCAGGCGGACATGCGGATTAGAACCCTGCAAACCCAGTATGAAGTGGAGCGAATGCGGTTGGACGCCGAGGCACAGTCCAGCCGCAACCGAGTGCTCGAAGATGAAATTGCGTTACGTGAGCAAATGATCGCGGATCTGGAATCCTATGCGGACAATATCGCTCATGATCTGAAAAACCCCATCGCGGTGATTAGCACCTATATGGCGTTGTTGGAAGCAGACCTGGAAGGTCAAGTCCCGGAAGAAAATTATCGGGCGATCCAAAACGTTACCGCGACCGCCGATAAAATGAATGACATCGTTGACTCGCTGTTGACTTTAGCACGGGCACGCCAGCAGGCGATCATGCCCCAACCGATTGAAATGGATGTCGTGCTGAGCCACTCCATCCAGCGGTTGGAACTGCCGATCCAACAAAAGAATGCCCATATCCACGTGTCTCATCCACTGCCGGATGCGCTGGGTCACGGGTCTTGGTTGGAAGAAGTTTGGGTCAATTACATTGGAAATGCGATCAAATATGGTGGAACCCCACCGGAAATCCATATTGGCGCTGCATCACTTGCAGATGGACTGGTTCGTTATTGGGTGAGTGATAACGGCAAAGGCCTATCACCGGATGAACAAGCACACCTCTTTCAGAAATTTGAGCGCCTCGGCCAGCATAAAATTGATGGACACGGCCTGGGGCTGACCATCATCAAAACGGTGGTCGAGCGTTTGGGTGGAAGCGTCGGTGTGACGAGCAGCGGTATCCCCGGCGAAGGTTGCACTTTTAGTTTTACCCTGCCCTCGGCAATGACCGTCATCTCTGACTGAAATATCTACAGGTTGGTTATGAAGAATTCTCGCTAAGGTTACCGTTAGCACGTCCGAAATCCTGCATGTATTCCGGTGAGAGTGTGCCGAACAGCCGATCCCAAATGACGGTATAGAAGCCGAAGTTGTGGGCTTTGTCGTGGTGATGTTCGGCATGGAAGGTGCTGGTCGAGATCGTGCGGATAATGGGCAACTTGAGCCACGCATCCGGCGCGGGTTCGACGCCTAAATGTCCGATCAGGCCGAAGATCAGGTTGAAGGCCAGATAAATGACGATGGCAGCTTGCGAAGCCTGTGATAGCCAGATCACTACAATCAACAGCGCGCCGAAGCCCAGGACTTCGAACGGGTTGAGGACGAACAGTGTCAATGGGCGCGGGTTCTCGTAGAGGTGATGGGTCAGGTGGATGATGGGATAGAGCAGCCGGTGATGAGCGACACGGTGAAATATATACATGCCGAAGTCCATCAGCACGATCAAGACAACCACGTCGATAATTGTTGCCAATACGTTGCCATTCGGCCTGAGGTGGATGATACCTGCACGCCACAGGACAATACCGACCACCGCTACCAACGCATTCAGCACTACACACACAGCAGCGAACATGATCTCTTGGCGGCTGATGGGTTCCGGCGGGGCAGAATTTGGTTTGTCGTGGTAGCGGCGTACCAGGGCTTCACCAGCCAGCAGCGCGGCAGCAAACATCAGCACATTGCCCAGCACGGCCCAAAATGCAGCCTGCTCCAGCGGCATGGTATACAAGGCTGCGAAGAATTCGTTAAAAAGAGTCATCTTGCCCTCCGAGGGGTGGTTTAGAGGTGACGTTTATGGGGCAAGGGATATTCCCATTATAACATTTTTATGTGGTGGGCAGACCCTATGACTTTGTTTTTGCAAAGGTCAAATAAGTGCGTGATACTCATTTATAGATTTTCACAGTTAATTTTAGAGGCACTATGATAGACGGGAATATGCTGCTTGCGGAATTCGTCAAGATTTTCCCGAACTGCGCTTTGATCTTATTGATCGTTGTGGTTGTTCTTGTATTTCGAGATCCCCTGCGTAGGCTGTTTGCTCAAATGACCCATGTTGATCTATTGGGCGTTAAGATGGATTTCGCCGAGGCCGCCGAGGTTAAAGAGGAATTACGGAATGCTATAAATTCCTACAGCGGTATTGAATGGTACCGACAGGGCCAGGACGAAAGCGCTACTCAAAAAGCGACAGTAGACGAAAAAACGTTACAACAGCTCCTCGACCACGCGGAAAGAATAAAGAAATATCTTCACGGAGCGCGTATTCTGTGGGTTGATGACCAACCCTTAGCCAATGCGGCGATCTTTCGTTTTCTCAATAATTACAATGTTGTTATTGATTATGCACGCAACACCAAGGAAGCGGAATCGGCATTGGAATGGTCGGCAGACGCTTATGAAGTTGTGGTTTCAGACATGATACGGGATGATGATGGACGAGCAGGTTTGGATTTGCTAGATATTACGCAGCGCATGAATAAATCCAAAGATCGCGACGACCAAATCATGGTTCTCATTTTTGTAAATAACCTCGACACTTCTAAAGGAACGCCAGCCGGTGCTAAATTGATTACCAACCAAGTGGATGACTTATTAGAAGAAATCTTCGATATTATCGAAAGAAAGCAGCTTCAGTATTCAAATACGAAGCACTAAAAAGTTCAGCGCACATCGATCAATATCACTGCATTGTGCAGTCGGAGGTTATACGTAGGCCGCTCGTCCAAACCTGTCTCCCTTGTTATGCCTTAATTAGATATAGACAACGGGCATAGGGGAGTGCATATTATGATGCGGAAAATAATGACTTTAGCTTTTTTGATCATTTGTATCGCTTTAAGTGCTTGTAACCTCTCACAATCGGGTATCGCAAATGAGGTGGCGCTGAACCCACCTACGCTGGAAACCGGCCCGACGCGCACACCCATTTCATTTAACAATCCAACGGCAGTTAATCCAACGCGAACAGCGGTCGCCGCGCCGACGATTACAGTCCTGGGTGGCAATGATATTGCTGCTCAACCTGCGTCGCAGCGCGTTGATGTCGCAGCTGCATCGACGCAATTACCACCCGAGGGTGTGTGTTCTCTTAAATCGACCGGCGATTATGCGGTGAATGTTCGGCGCGGCCCCGGTGCCAGTTTTGAGATTATGAGTACGTTGGAAGCGGGACAATATACCCTGGTCATTAAAGAGGCGGATAACGGCTGGTTGCAAATCCCCTGGGGGCGTGAGGCGGTCGGCTGGGTTTCACCCAAAGTGGTTACCCTTTATGGACCGTGCGAAAACTTGCGTTCGAATAGAGCAACTGAAATGGCCGTACCGAGTATGACACCGACACCCACCGGACAGTTCGGGTTCACTATGAATGTTCCGCTGAATCACCTTATCACGAAAGTCACGGTCGGCAGCATTCCAGCAGGTACAACCGTGATGGTTAACACAACCCAATTTACGGGCAGCGAGTATTTATATGAGATTGTCACAGCCGATGGGCGATACGAAACCGCCCGTGATTCAGACTTGGCGCTGAGTGAAAACGGCGGGACTATGCTCTTTCCGACACCGACACCCTATGTATTTGTTCCCAGCGCGACCATACCTGTGACCGTCGGACCGACGATGCCACCGATTTACTTCCTAAGTGAGCTTGGTATGGGAATAGGCGTGTACCGCGTAGCGACGACAACCGCAGTTGGTAATATCCCGGCGGGTACAGCCGTTCGACTGAGTTCGGCAGAGTTTAATGGCAGTGAGTGGACATATCTAATCGTTACCAGAGATGGACGTTCCGCTACTGCCCGCGAGTCGCAGTTGGCTTACATTCCCAATGCCGGTGGTGGTGGCCCTACACCAACTGACCCGGTTGTCATCACGCCCACGATTCCAGTGATGGATTTACCCAGCGGTTCGTCGCCATCCGATGTCGTTATACCGGATGCTTTGTGTACGGTGACCGCTCATTCTGCCACCAATTTGGTCGCTAGGCCGGGATCATCGACGGTGGTGGGTATATTGAACCCCGGCCCGTGGGCACAGGTCGGTGCCAAGAATGGTCAAGGTTGGTACAAGGTCACCATCTGGACGGATGGCAGTCAGGGTTGGACGACTACCAGTACTGTGACGCTGCACGGGCCATGTGAGGCACTGCCAGTCGAATAGCCTGAATACCCGTTGTAGAAGCTCGCTTGCTAAAAGGACGAAAAGTGGAAGAATAACCCCAAAGCAAGCAACTATGAAACGGAGATACTTGAATGACAATACGCGTTTGTATTGCCGGAGTCACAGGATGGGCAGGGCAGACTTTAGCAAAGGGTATTCACCAGACAAAGGACATCGAGATCGTTGCAGGTGTGTCACGCAAGCACGCCGGAAGTCAATTGAGTGATGCGCTGGGCTTATCCGGTTTAAATGGCACGATTAGTGCGTCGGCGGAAGAAGCGCTAGCGACGCCTTGTGATGTGTTCGTCGAATATACCAAACCAGAAGTCGCCAAGGCTAACGTCCTCGCTGCCCTGCGGCGTGGCGCGCATGTCGTTATCGCAACCTCCGGCTTAGCTGATGTGGATTTTGTTGAAATCAATGAAGTCGCACTGCAACAGGGGAAGGGTGTATTAGCTGTCGGGAACTTCTCGATGGCGGTGGTTTTACTGCAAAAATGCGCTGAACTGGTCGCAAAATACATTCCACAGTATGAAATTATTGATTATGCCAGCGCCGGTAAAAAGGATGCGCCCAGCGGAACGGCACGTGAATTGGCCTACCGTCTATCCCAAATCCAGTCGCCGCAAAGTATTGTCCCGATTGACAAGACTCAGGGGCCGATTGAGAGTCGTGGTGTGACGTTGAACGGCGTTCAGGTGCATTCTGTCCGGCTGCCGGGACACATCATTTCCGCCGAAGTTCTATTCGGTGATCTCGATCAGCGCTTGAGCATCCGTTATGATGCAGGCAGCAGTGCCGATGTGTATGTTGAAGGGGCGCTATTGGCGATCCGCAAGGTTGGAAGCTTCACCGGACTCAAACGCGGCCTCGATAGTGTGATGGAATTTTAAGCCAGAGCATGAAAGTGATCCAACAAGATAAGTGTTATACCGGTGACAGCCAAGCGAACGGTTTGTGACCTGTTTCTGCGGTAGCTTGGCTGTTTTGTCTATGTGATTCGTTGGCACTGAGCTTGTTCAGTTCGCCAATGGATAAATTTGTTTTCTAAGAAAACCCTATGGGCCTACCACTGTCCAAGTATTCACCTTCGCGTCATAGAGCCAAGTGTCAAGGCGATCCTCTTGACCGTCATTTCCACCAAATAAGACGATGCGGTCAGCCGTAGGGCTGTAAGCCATGGCGTGATTGAACCGTCCTTCAGGTGGTGATTGCGGCGTCAATTCTGTCCAAATACCTGCGCTAAGATCAAAGCTCCAAGTATCGTTTGTCACTTTCGGATCGCCATTGCCAAATAAGATGAACTGGTCAATTTCGGCATCATAGACCATTGCGCTAAAAGCACGCGGACCGGGGGCGGCAGTTCCCAACGTCTCCCAAGTATTGGTGTTATAGTCATATACCCATGTATCAACAATCTTCTCAAGCCCTGACCAACCCAAAACCACAATACGATCGGCAGCGCTGTCATAAGCCATCGCCTGAAGATTCATACCCGGAGGGCTGAGCTTCGGCTGCATATTTGTCCAAGTATTGGCATCGTAGTCATAGGCCCATGTTTCGTTGCGAAATGCTATGCCCGATCCCTGATGGACGACCGAATATGGCTCTGCGCCACCGAACAGAATGATGCGATCCGATTCAGCATCGTAGGCCATGTTGGGATCGACCAATGGCGGTGGAGTGGCTTTTTTCTCCATCTTTGTCCAGCTATTGCTGTTCAGGTCATAGGCCCATGTTTCGCTGGATGGGTTGTCATAGGTATCATTGACGCCGTAGAACCAGATTGTGCGATCAGACTGTTTGTCATACGCCAGTGGGCCTAAGCCCTTCGTGGGAGATTGTGCAGGAGACATTTTCGTCCACGTGTGTGTGGCGACCTCATATGTCCAAGTATCATTGAGCCAGACCGAACCCATCGCTATTCCTCCAAACAGAACCATTCGATCAGATTCGGTATCATAGGTCATTCCGGGACCAACACCACGAGGGCTGGGAGTAGGGCCGCTTACATTGATCATGAATTGGTTTGGCCCCATCGCATATCGTGCCCAGCCGGTAAAATCCTTATATTTAATTTGTGCCCATGCCCCTTGTATTTTGAGAATGTTGACCAGTTCTCCCGGCTCAAGTGTTGTTAGTTTGTTTGAACTGACTTTGGGTTCTGAAAGGAGAGCCATGGATACTTTAGGTATAGCCAATCCCGGATGCAAACCTTCCGTATTCTGTGCGGTCAGGGGCGGTACGGACGACAGCAACAGCAAAAACACTGTGATCATCAAAATCAACCGAACACGCGAAGTCATGATCTTCTCTCCTTCTAAAACAAAAGGCTTTCCCAATTGCGGGAAAGCCTGTGATGCCCTCTGAGTTTAAGATGGATCAATGATTGTAAATAACTGCGCGATTTAAATCCCGCTTCAGGGTGTTATTCTACTATTTCGACTTCTGTTACAATTGTATCGTGAAATAACGCGGGTGATATAGTGATGAATGTCATCTTCGGCATAAGGAAGCCCGCAGCAGTTGCTAAACCACGGGCCTCAATTCGTTCTCTTTTGCGCAGGCAACTAGGCTGTAGAACTTGATCGCAATGGTTGCCTGGCAGCGCGTTATAATCCCTATGGATTAATTCATCATTGGACACCCATTATGACCACCCATCAGGCTAAACTCGACCATCTGCGCGCGCATCCGCAAGTTTCTGTCCTCGTGATCGGCGGCGGCATTAACGGCATCGGCACCTTCCACGATCTGGCGCTGCAAGGTGTGGACGTGCTGCTGGTCGAAAAAGGTGATTATTGTTCCGGTTCGAGCGCGGCCTCAACGCGGCAAGCACACGGTGGTCTGCGCTATCTGGAACACGGTGAATTCCGGCTGGTGCGCGAGTCGTTATTAGAACGGAATCGTCTGCTGGTCAATGCGCCCCATGCGATTGAACTGCTTAAAACCACCATCCCGATTTACAAACGGTTTTCCGGTATCTTAAATGCGCCATTGAAGTTTATCGGTGTGTTAAAAAAACCCGGCGAACGCGGCTATGTGGTCGTCAAGCTGGGTATGATGATGTACGACTGGTTTACGCGCAGCAACCGGGTGACGCCCACACACAAGATGCTTGGTCGGGGGCAGGCCCTGGCAGAGCATAAGCACCTTAACCCCGACATTATCGGTGCTGCGACCTATTACGACTGCTTGATGCCCCAGGCTGAGCGGATCGCGGTGGAGTTGGTATTGGATGCCGAGACTGCTTTCGAGGGTGCGCGGGCGCTCAATTATTGCAGCGTGATCAGCGGCGCAGGTGACAGCGTACAAATAAAAGATGAACTATCCGGTGAGATATTTGCCGTCCAGCCGCAGGTTGTGATTAACGCGGGTGGCGCGTGGATCGATTTCATTAACCGGTCCATGCAGCATCCGACGCGGTTTATCGGCGGCACAAAAGGCTCACACATCGTCGTTGATCATCCTGAACTGCTTAAGACGCTCAACGGTAGCGCCATTTACTTCGAAAATAAGGATGGGCGGCTGGGCATCATTGAGCCATTCCGCGACAAGGTGATTATCGGCGCGACCGACATCCGTACTGATGACCCCGACTCGGTGGTCTGTACCGAAGAAGAAATCGACTACTTCATGCAATTTTGGTCGCAGGTGTTGCCGGGGATTACGGTGGATCGCTCGCAGATTGTGTTCCATTTTTGCGGTGTGCGTCCGCTGCCTGCCAGCGATGTCGAGTTTGTGGGGTTGGTCAGCCGTGACCACAGTATTCGGGTGGTCGAGCCGGACGACAGTATCCGCTTTCCGGTGTATTCGCTGGTTGGTGGTAAGTGGACGACTTTCCGTGCGTTTTCTGAGCAGGTAGCGGATAAAGTGCTGGGTTTTCTGAGCAAGCCACGCCAGATGACGACCGAGAATACGCCGATTGGTGGTGGTAAGGGTTATCCGCGTACGGATACGGCGCGTGAATTGTGGTTGAAACAGGTTCAATCCAGCACGGGTATCAGCGCGGAACGGCTGCAAAGCTTGTTCGGACGCTACGGTACACGGGCGGAAGTTATGGCGCAGTTCATTATGGAAGAGCCGGATGTGCCGCTGCGTCACCAGCCGACTTACAGCCAGCGCGAGATTATTTTCCTGGCGGCTAACGAATCCGTTACTCATTTGGACGACATCATTTTACGCCGTTCGTTGATCGGCATGTTGGGCTTAATCGATGGCGACGTGTTGCAGCACTTGGGCGAAATTGTAGGCAGCGTATTGGGTTGGTCACTTGCACAAATCCAGCAGGAAATCGAACGCTCTGCCGAAATTCTGCAACACAAACACGGTGTACCTGCCGAACGGCTTAAAGTGCCAGCCTAAACGCTTACAATCTGTGGCAATTCCGCTAGCGAATCGATTACGTAAGTGGGCGGCGTGCTCATTTTGGCAACATCAGCGCGGGTGGAAGCACCGGTCATGGTAGCGGCGGTTTGCATTCCGGCCTGCTGCCCCATGAAAATATCGGTTTCGAGGCGATCACCGACCATCATCACATTGGCGGCGGGTAGTCCGAGTTTTTGCAGCGCTACTTCGACAATCAGCGTAGACGGTTTCCCTGCCAGCAGTTCCACTTTGCGTCCGGTCATATGTTCCAGCGCGGCGATGGTGCCACCGGCATCAGGAATGCCGCCACCGGGCATCGGACACATTTTGTCGGCGTTAGTGGCGAAGAATTGTGCGCCATTGCGCAGCGCCTGATAAGCCGTGTTCAGCTTGCGATAATCCAAGGTGCGATCAAAAGCGACCACCACTGCATCCACACCGTCGGGATGAATTACTTCCAGTGGGCTTTGATCGAGAAATTCGTTGACAACTATCAAACCGAAACCGCGCAGTTCATTGACGAGATTGGCTTCACCCACCACATATAACTTAAGCTGCGGCTGCGTTTTGGCAAGGTGATAGCCCAACACATAGGCCGAGGTCACTACATCATCAGTGCCGGTTGGGATGCCAAGTTTTGTGAGTTTACGGGCATAGTTATCACGCGGTTCAAGCGGTTTGTTGCTGACGAACAGCACCTTCTTACCCATCTCGCGCAGTTGGCGAATGCCTTCTACTGCACCGGGCAGCGCGGCATCGCCTAAATAAACCGTACCATCCAGATCGAAGATAAAACCATTCACAGGTTGGGACATGTTCGAATTCCTAAGGAACGCAAAAAAATGATAATCGCGCTAGTGTATCACGGAAGCCATCTCGCCTAAGAGACAATAGTGCGAGTCTATTCCTAAAAAGAATTGAACGGTGACATTCGTAATTCACACGATATGACCGCTGTGATCAGGATTTTCTCTATGATGTAAAGTAGCTATTCACGCTGTTGCTTTCATTGCAGCGGCAGAAAACAGAATACTCATTAACTAGCTGCCGAAGGCCGGTTCTCCTCGCGAGAGTCTGTCCTTCGGCTTTTTGTTTTGAGGAAAGGGGAAATTATGTTCAAGAGACTCGCATGGATTGCGTCTCTGATATTGGTGTTTATTATTCCAAATGTTGTGGTTAGCGCTGTCCAGGCACAAACCGCTGACTTTCCTCCACTGACCGAGCCTGGACCTTATGGGGTACGCCTTAAGATATTAACTTTTGTCGACAAGAGTCGGGGTGATTGGAAACTGGAGACTGCTATCCTATATCCGGCGGATAAAACCAAGGGCACACCGATTATGCCCGACAGTTTACTTTTAAGAGAAGCCCCACCGGACAAGACTGGCGCGCCTTATCCATTAGTCATTTATTCGCATGCATGGCGAAATAGCTCCGGCGAACTCATGGATACCACGGCGTTACTTGCGTCTCAAGGATATGTCGTCATCGCACCGTCGCATCACGATACTACACCTGTCCTCCACGAATTAGTTGACCGTCCACTGGATATCCAACTCGTACTCCGAGAACTGACTGCTATCACCGAAGGTGATCTAGTTGGCATGATTGATCTAGAAAACATAGGCATGATGGGATACTCATCAGGCGCGGATACATCTCTGCAAATGCTGGGCTTATTATCAGATCCAGTAGCCTACACGACGTGGTGTAAACAGCATCCCGAAATCAAAACGCTTGATTGTAGTTTTATGAATATGGAGCCAACAGAAACTTACCGTAGCCAACTTGGACTGAGGAATCTACCGGATGGTCGATGGGCTCCTTTTGGCGACCCACGTATTCGTGCCATTCTCGTGATGGCACCCGGTACATTCCCGCTGACGACCGAGGCGATGCTGGCAGCAGTGACGACCCCGGTGATGATCCTGCACGGCAGCAAAGATGAATACTGCCAATATGAAGGCAACGCAGTGGACACTTACACACACCTTGGCTCGAAAGATCGCTACTTGATCACGATAGTCAATGGCAGCCATCGGGTTTTTGCCGCTCCTGAGCTATCTCAGCACTTTGCAACGGCGTTCTTCGGCTATTACCTGAAGGCTGATAAAACCTATTTGCCATACCTGACCCCTGAACATTTGCCGGAACGCTTACCTTCCTGGTCACCTTTTAAACTGGTTTGGGGACCATACGACGGTGAATAATGAGGGATGGTAGCGAGGTGGGAGATCAAGCGAGGCGTCACATAAAAAACGCGACGTACCCTACGTTGGCCGCCGCGTCCGAATTATCGATTGTAATAAACAATCTTACAAATCGTTAACGTCCGTACGGATTACGTCCATAAGGATTACGACGATTGTCTTGTGGGCGGGGTGCCCGTACTGGTACTGGCACGCGCACAGGTTGTGGCGGGTTCAGCAACCGATCAGCCGCGTCAAGTAAATCGCGAAGCCGGTTACCGAGTTTGTCCAATGGACTCTGCTTTTGTTTTGCCACAATACAGCCCTTTCATCTTTTGCACCACTGAAAGTCCATCAGTGGCAGCGGTGTGGAAACAAAAAACCCCTATAAACCATATCCGTTGGTTATTGAGGGGCAAAGCGGCTTTTGATATAGAAATTGGTACAGAATGCTTCTATGGACCTAAAGGGACTCGAACCCTTGACCTCTTCAATGCCATTGAAGCGCTCTCCCAACTGAGCTATAGGCCCGTGATAGGCGAGCATTGTAGCCGCTTCATCCTGTCATGTCAATACTACACAGAATACAGCCATTTTTCTGTTTTGGCTATAGTCCAAAGGTTTTTTTAACACAATTATTGTGGATTAGTTACGCCAATGCTCATATTCACTTTGCCCAAACTTCATCCAATTCAGGGGATTTTCGGTGATTGAAAGGCCACCTGGTCTGATCTACCAAGAGAATTCAATTCACTGTTACAATCATGGAACGCTCATCAAACCTGTAGCCAAGGAGCTTCCATGCACATCTCGGCATTATACACCTATCCCATTAAATCCTGCGCTGGCCTGACGCACAAGACTATTTCGTTCGATACGCGCGGCCCGTTGTGGGATCGACGCTGGGTGCTGACGGATTCGGACGGTATGTTTTATACCCAACGTGAACTGCCGCTGATGGCGCTGATACAACCGGCTTTTGAAAACGGCGCGCTGGTGCTGACGGCTCCCAGTATGAAGGCCATAACTGTTCCACTGGAAGCCGCGCGTCCCGCTTCACGTTCAGTGCGTGTATGGAAAGATACCTGTGAGGCATGGGACGAAGGTGACGCGCTGGCACGATGGTTCAGTGATTATCTCAAAGTGGATGCTCGTTTGATGCGTATGACGGATGATCATTATCGGGCGGTCAATAAAGATTATGCGCCTCAACCGGCACAGGTGGGGTTTGCTGATGCATATCCGGCATTGATTGTGTCCGAGTCATCGTTGGATGATCTCAATCAGCGGCTCGTCGAACGTGGCAGTGAGGCAATTCCCATGAAGCGTTTCCGTCCCAACATCGTCATTACGGACAGTGATGCCTATGCGGAGGACACATGGCGTGAAGCCCAAATCGGCGCGATGACTTTTGATCTGGTTAAGCCCTGCGCGCGCTGCGTCATGACTACGGTTGATCCGGTGACTGGTACCATCCCGGATACCGCTGAACCGCTGGCAACGCTCAACACCTATCGCAAGCAGGAACGGGGCGTGATGTTTGCCCAGAATGCCATCCATCGCGCACCCGGTATGCTCAATGTGGGCGATGTGGTCAATGTGGTGGAGTATCAGGCGCAGCTTATCTAAATTCCCGTCGTGATACTGGTGTAGGAGTCATCGACATGTGGTAAGTGACGAAAATGATCATGCTGCTATCGGATGCATAAGCATGTTTCTGCCGTATTTCATTTGAATAACGGCTCTATCACCTGCTCTGACTTTTATAACAATTCATGCGGAGAATATGATGACCCTTAAGATTCATCTTGATACCGATATTGGCGGCGACATGGATGATGTGTGTGCGCTGGCAATGCTGCTCAAATGGCCTGACCTTGACATCACGGGCATCACTACCACTGCCGAGGAAAAAGGTCGGCGGGCTGGATACGTCGACTATATGTTGAAAATAGCGGGTAGGTCAGACATTCCTTTTGCGGCGGGTGAGGATCTTGTCGATGGTTATTTCCGTTACAGCCAATTGGGTTATCCGCCTGACCATGAGAATTGGCCCGAGCCGGTTGCACCCCATCCCAACATGATTGACGACGCGCTCGAAATCCTGAAGTCCAGCATCGAACAGGGCGCTGTCCTGGTCGGTATTGGCCCGTTCACTAACTTCATGCTGGTTGATCAGAAGTACCCGGGCATATTGAAGGATGCCAAGCTGTTTTTGATGGGGGGCTATGTCTATGACATCCCATCGGGATTTCCGCAGTTTAGCCGGCAGGACGACTGGAACATGCAGCTTGATGTTCGAGCGACACAGTATGTATTTGAACACGGCAGCCCGACGCTTGTTCCATTGACCCTGACCGCGCAAACGGCCTTGTGTCAATCCGATTTACCTAAGCTGGCTCAGGCAGGGAAACTCGGTGAACTGCTGGTGCGGCAGGCGGAAGTTTTTGCCCGTACGGAAAACTTGGCTGCAAAATATGGTGCGGCCTCACCGAATTTACCTGCCGATTTCATCAACTTCCATCATGATCCATTGGCCTGTGCCATCGCGCTGGGATGGGATGAGGGCGTCAAAACTGAAACCGTACCGCTCAAATTGGAAATCCGCGACAGCTATCTTTATGAAACCCCTGATGCTGAGGGCAGACCAACACGTCTCGTGACTGAAATAGACGCCCATGCCTTTAACCAGTATTGGTTGGATCTTCTGAGTCAATAAAAAGTCCAATAAATAGAACGTTTGTACATTGTAACACTTCCGTGAGGTAAGATACTTCCCCCCTACACCGCGTCTGATAGGGGTAAAGCACCACACTTACGTATGGCTGATCGATTCAAAAACCGAAGCACCTTGCAAGAAGGAGACATAATGAGCTTGACTGAAGCCAAAGATTCTCGCGAATATTCTGCTCCGTTCCCCCGTGCCGGACGGCGCGAGTGGATTGGTCTGGCAGTTCTCTTACTGCCTACGCTGCTGATCGTCATGGATTTAACGGTGCTGCATCTGGCAGTGCCTCATCTCAGCGAAGCCCTCAAACCTACCAGCACACAACTTCTGTGGATTGTGGATATTTATGGCTTCATGATTGCCGGATCGTTGGTGACGATGGGTACGCTGGGTGACCGGATTGGACGGCGTAAGCTGCTGCTGATCGGTGGAGCCGCCTTCGGCCTAACCTCTATATTGGCTGCGCTCTCATCCAGCGCACCTATGCTTATCGCCTGCCGCGCTCTCTTGGGTATCGCGGGTGCAACCTTGATGCCTTCCACCATGTCGCTTATCCGTAATATGTTTCTCGATCCCCGACAGCGTACCACGGCCATCGGTATCTGGGTTTCGGGTTTCTCGGCGGGGAGTGCAGTCGGTCCGTTGGTCGGCGGCTTTCTTCTGGAGCACTTCTCATGGAATTCGGTCTTTCTGATCGCTGTGCCGGTGATGGTGCTGCTGCTGATTGTTGGCCCATTTCTGCTGCCAGAATATCGTGATCCGCATCCGGGGCGCTTCGATCTCTTGAGCGCTGTTATGTCACTGGCGGCTGTCCTGTCGATTATTTTCGGCTTGAAACAAATCGCTCAGGATGGCATCGGATGGCTGCCTGTGGTGTGCATTATCGTGGGTGTGGTGGTTGGTGTGTTATTCGTTCAGCGGCAGCGGACACTTGCCGACCCGTTGATTGATCTGCGCCTGTTCCGCATTCCGGCGTTCAGTGCTTCACTGGCAATCAATACCTTAGCGATTTTCGTGGGCTTTGGTTCGTTCCTGTTTATCGCCCAATATTTACAACTGGTGCTTGGCCTCTCACCGCTCGAAGCCGGTTTATGGTCGGTGCCAGGGGCGGTTGCCAATATCCTTGGATCAAATATCGCGCCGGTACTGGTGCGCCGTATCCGTCCGGCGCTGGTCATTGCGCTGGCGATGGTATTAGTCGCCATCGGTTTCGGGATGATTGCCATGAGCGGCACGAACTCGCTGGCCCTGGTCGTCATTGGTAACACTATATTGTCTATAGGCTTCGGGTTTACCTTTACGCTGACCTCCGACATGATCATCGGAACTGCGCCCGCAGAACGTGCCGGTGCCGCTTCAGCCATCTCGGAAACCAGCAATGAACTTGGTGGCTCACTGGGTATAGCCATCCTTGGCAGTCTTGGCCTCGCCCTCTACCGCAGCCAGATTGCCGCTTCTGCTCCCTCGGGCATACCTGCCGAAGTAGTCAAGTCTGCTCAGGAAACATTGGGTGGCGCGTTGTCGGCAGCCGCGAAGCTCGGTGATCCGCTCGGCACGGCGCTCCTCAATCTGGCGCGGGAGTCATTTACCCATGCGCTGCAAGTGACTTCGGCCATTGGTTTCGTCGTCGTGATTGGCCTTGGTATCCTCGCGATTGTCGCGCTGCGAAACGTTCAGCCGCATCACGATGAAGATGAGTCCGGGGATCGTTCGGAAGTTGAACAGCCCGAACGACGACCCAACGTCCGTTCACAACCTGAAGTGCAAGCTGGCGACTGAGATAAACCAAGAGACTTTCGTCCCGCAAATTGGTATCAGCACATTTAGGCCATCTTAGGTTAATATCCCCTGTCATAAACAGCGATGTCGATTGACGGGGGATTTTTATTGTGACCCACTACGATCTCATTTTGCGTGATGGACTGATTTACGATGGCAGTGGTGCGCCGCCGGTACGTGGTGATGTGGCAATTAACGGTGATCGGATTGCGGCGGTTGGTCATATCGGCGATGCCAAAGCGGATCGTGAAGTGCAGTTGAATGGTTTAGCAGTCGCGCCCGGTTTCATCAACATGCTCAGTTGGTCGGTCGAGTCCTTGATCGAAGACGGCCGTTCACAAAGTGAAATCCGTCAGGGTGTGACGCTGGAAGTCATGGGCGAAGGCACATCCATGGGGCCGATGAGCGAGGCCATGAAAGCCAGCCGCACACGTGGTATCCTCGGCAACAGCCACATTCAATATGAGATCGAATGGACAACCCTCGGCGAGTATCTGGACTATCTGGAAAAGCGCGGTGTTTCGACCAATATCGCTTCGTTTGTGGGATCGGGAACACTTCGCACTTATGTCATGGGCGACAATGACCGTCCACCAACTGAAGAAGAACTCGACGCGATGGCCGATCTGGTGCGGCAGGCCATGCAGGAAGGCGCGATGGGCATGTCTGCCGCGCTCATCTATCCACCTGCCGCTTATGCCAGCACCGAAGAGTTGATTGAACTGGCGAAGGCTGTGGCTGAATATAACGGCATGTATATTTCCCATATCCGCAACGAAGGAAGCACCTTCGTCGAGGCCATCCAAGAATTCCTGCGGATCGTGCGCGAGGCCAAATTGACCGGCGAAATCTATCATCTGAAGGCGGCGGGAAGTTCCAACTGGCATAAAATGGACGAGGTTATCCGGCTGGTGGAGCAAGCCCGCGCCGATGGCCTGCCTGTGACCGCTGATATGTACAACTACGAGTTTTCGGGCACGGGATTATCCTCGTGCATCCCGCCTTGGGCGCATGATGGCGGACACAAAGATTTGATCGCACGGCTGAAAGACCCTGCCGCCCGCCAACGCATCAAGCAGGATATGAACACGCCCAGCCGCGAATGGGAGAATATGTACAACGAATACGGCCCGACGCGCATCTTACTCTCCGGTTTCCAGAACGATGCGCTCAAAGGTTATACCGGCAAAACACTGGCGGAAGTTTCAACCGAACGCGGCACAGCACCTGACGAAACCTTGATGGATTTGATCGTGGAGGATAACAGCCGCATTTTCACCATGTACTTTTGCATGGCAGAGGACAATCTCCGCAAGCAGATTAAGCACCCCTGGGTTAGCTTTTGTTCCGATGCCGAGTCGCAAGCGCCGGAAGGGGTGTTCCTCAAGACCAATCCACATCCGCGTGCCTATGGTTCATTTGCGCGGCTGCTGGGTAAATATGTGCGTGACGAACAGATCATCAGCTTGGAAGAAGCCGTGCGCCGCCTGACGACCTTACCTGCCGCCAACCTCAAGATCAAAGAACGGGGTGCGCTCAAGCAAGGATACTTCGCCGATGTGGTGGTGTTTGATCCGGCTAAGGTGCAGGACTACGCCACGCCGGATAAGCCGCACCAATATTCAACCGGCATGGTGCATGTGTTTGTGAACGGCCAGCAGGTACTCAAAGATGGCGAACATACCGGCGCGAAACCGGGGCGTGTGGTGCGTGGGCCGGGCTATAAAGGCTAATGCAGCGACCGGATGTAAATTTCTGTATCAGGAATATGCACAGGCAGATGGCGGTAAGGTGGGCGGGGTGGTGCGACCAGAATAATTTCTAGGACTCCGCCGAGATCCAGCGGCTGATTGGTGGCAAAGGGCGCGGGCTGCTTCCAATCGGCATCCGTCAGCTTGCGGATCATCGCCATCAACGCCAGCTGGGTTTGTTCCCATTCGTCGAGGGTTTGTGCCAGCGATTGTCCGCGACGATCTTCGATGCCACCGTAATGTATTTTGCGGCTGGTGCTTTCCGACTGCATGGCGTCGATTGCGAAGTGTTTTTCGCCGCGTTTCCATGCGTCAACAGCCTCTAAGGTGTAAGCCTCATAGGTGATAAGGTGCGCCAGCAAATCTTTAAACGACAGTTTTTGGTCGGGATACAAGCCGTAGCGGATGGTATTGGGGCGCATTTTTTCTTCATCCGTGAGCTTATCGATCAATGCGCGGACAGCCGTATGTTCAATGTCGAGTTCTTTCAAAGCGGTTTCGCGACTCAATGTTGCCAGCATAATCACCCTCTCCGTTGATAGACTTCCATTCTTTTCTACACCATTTGACTTTAGTATGCATCTTTGTCAGCATAATGTCATTCGCTTAACGCCATAACGGACAATCCATTTCGACGCTATGAACCAACAACAAACCCCCTTCCTTAATAGTTTGATGCAGGCCAAAGCCGCGCGTGAATATTCGTTTCATATGCCCGGTCACAAGTTTATCGCGGGTACGCATACGCCCATCACCGAGTTTATGGGCGAGGCGGCTTTCGAGGCTGACCTCAATGAGATCAGCCCCGGTGTGGATTATTTACACGCAGCTAAAGGTGCTCTGTTGGAAGCGCAGCGCTTGGCTGCCGATGCGGTCGGCGCGGATCGAACATTTTTCCTCATCAACGGTTCGACAGTCGGCAATCAAGCCTCGATGCTGGCGACGGTACATGATGGTCAAACAGTGATCGTGCCACGTGCCAGTCATCGTTCGGTCTACGGCGGGTTGATTTTATCTGGCGCAAATCCAGTGTATGTGCCGCCAGTTTATCACCCGCAGGTCGAATTTCCGTTAGGCGTGCCGCTGGATCATGTTCGTGATTTGCTGCAGGCCCATCCCGATGCGAAAGCTATCCAGATTACGTCGCCCAATTATTATGGTTACCTTTCGGATGTTGGTGGTTTGGCGACCCTGGCCCATTCACGTAATATTCCGCTGCTGGTCGATGAGGCGCACGGCGCACATTTGCCGTTCCATCCTGATTTACCACCGTCAGGCGTAGAGGTTGGTGCGGATTTAGTCGTGCAAAGTTCGCATAAAACATTGGGTGCGCTGACTCAGGCGGCATTGCTGCACCTCAAGGGGACTCGTGTTCCGTCAGCCAAGCTCGAACAGATTTTGTCGCTGATGCAGTCGTCGTCACCGAGCGTATTGCTCACGGCCTCGTTGGATGCCGCGCGCCAACAAATGGCGATGCATGGGCACGAACTGCTCTCCAAAACGATCCAATTGGCCGCGAATGCTCGTGAAGCGATTCGCGCTATCTCAGGTTTATGGTGCTACGGCGATGAACTGATCGGCGCATATGGCATCTTCGCCCACGACCCGACCAAGCTGGTGATTCGCGTCGTCGATACGGGTATGAATGGGCCGACTTTTGCCCGTTATCTGGCGCAGGAACACAACGTCTACGGCGAGTTTGTTGATCCTAAACATATCATCTGCTCGATTACGATTGCCGATGATGAAGCGCGTGTCGATTATCTGCTGAACGCTTTACGCACTGTTGCAGCGAAAGGCACTTCTGATGCTCGACCGGAGACACCACACTTGACCACGCCGCCCAACCTGCCGCAGATGGTTATCAACCCACGACAGGCCAATTTCGCTGCGTCCAAACGGGTGCCGCTGTCACAGGCGGTCGGTGAAGTCTGCGCCGAACAGATCATGCCGTACCCTCCAGGTATCCCGCTGCTGCTGCCTGGTGAGCGCATTGACTCTGATATGGTGGATTATCTGCGTTATATAAAGTCGCATGGCGTAACCATCGTCGGGCCAGAGGATACCAGCCTCGAATATGTGCGGGTGATCTCTTCAAGTAAATCTATTTAGATATAATTGAATCTAAATTAGAACTGCTTGTAAATTAATAAATAGTCATATATTGTACTGTTATTCACTTATCATTTGGGGCATAGAATTTATGAAGTTTCTTGGGATTTTAGGTTTCGTATTCATTACCGGATTTTTTTCAAACGTAAATGTAAGTGAAGCACAAAGTAGTGATGAGTGTTTGCCAAATGCGCCTATCTCAACTACTCAAACTCAACCCAATCTTGACTCTGATTTAGTCCGCAATATGTGGAGACTCTCTGGAGGATTCCTAACAAGCTATATTCAAGAAGAGCTAAAAACTGTTGAGCTTGGAAAAATAAGTAAGCTTGTTGGTTTCCATTTGTATGCCGCAGGCTTACCCCTTGAAATAGGCCTGACTTTACGTGATATAAAAGATGGAAAGTATGAACTAGAATTAAGGGATGTAACCACAGGCGATATAATAACATCGAAAATAATTACTGATATAGCCGTTGATGTTATCGCTGGGGAAATAGTGGCATGGTCACTTACTGCGTTAGTTGCTGCTTACCCAGCAATGGCGACCTTAGCAGTAGTTGCAGGGACAACTGCTGTCGTTATGGTACTTGAGGAGTTAAATATAACAGAAACAATTGAAAAGGGATTAGCCTACTCAATTGCAGGCACAAGACAGTTGTTCAAAATTGGTATCGAAGAAGCCCAAACGTTCGCCGGAACTGCTGAAACATGGATTTATGATTTAGTCTCTGAAGATAAAATGCTTATAAGTAAAAATGATGACCAGACAAAACAGGTAAAGGCGTTTGTTGGTGGTCAGTGTATTACATTTGAATCTCGAATAGCAGTCGAGCAGATTGCTAAAGCATTAGGAATAAGCGAAAAGAATTTCTTGGACACCAATGGTCACTTAGCTTATCAATCAGGAGCAGACAATCTCGTTTATCTAGACTATTTGGCGAATAAGGACCTAAAAGCAACTTTACCCGACGGTAATTCAATGGATGTTGGCGAATTGATTTTGAGAGTTCAATTGGGGGCTTTTGAACCCATTACCTGCGATGGCGCACCTCGCTCACGCCTTGTTGTGGATCAGCAAGGAAGAGTGACACTGGGCAAAGCTAATAATCTGCGCGATAAACCCACTAAAAATGGTAGCCAAGTCATCGGTCAAATGCCTGAATTAAACACATTTTCAGTCCTTGAAGGCCCGGTCTGTGCCAATGATTTGGCCTGGTGGAAAGTCAATTTTAATGGACTCGTTGGTTGGACTGCCGAGGGACAGAATGATGAGTATTGGGTAGAACCATTAATCGAAAATACAAGCACTGATATCCGAAAGGATATTATTGGTACGTGGGAAGCAGATATTGGTGGCGCAATTGAGTACTATACATTTTACTCTGATGGGAAGCTGGAGAGTGGCTTCTATAAGACTTGGTTCACTGGTACATACACTTTTGTTGCAGATAACCGCATTTTAATCAGCGGTACCGGGTGCGACTTTGGAGGCTGTTACCCAATAAACGATGAAAATGAAGTAGCAATCGATGGAAATACGATTAGTATACATAATCTATCTATCGACGATTATGATATTTTGGAACGGGTGAACTAAGATATTCTGAAGTTTCTACTTTCCTGAAGCTAAATTATGAACCCCGAATTTGTTTCGGGGTCTGATTTATGGTTGTACCTAATGTCCGTATTTAGCTTGATGAAGTGACCAATTAGATGACGGCTGATTGCAGCGCTGTGACGGCCTCTTTTTCGAGTTCGTAAATCGTCAAGATATGGGCGCGCAGATTTTCGCGGAGGGCTTTGTATTCTGCGGCGCTCATCGGGAAATCGGTGGCAGCCGAGTCTTTTAGCCCTTTCAAATGTGCATTGATGGCTTTGCGTTGTTCGAGCGTCGATTGTCCCGCCAGAAATAATGTCCGTTTTTGCAGCTTCAGTTCACGCGTTTCCTTCAACAAGGGGATGTCGTCGGGCAGAACAGCCTTCGCCAATGCGTTCCAGGCCATTGCGGATTGGCGAAAGCTTTCGGAAACGGATTTGAGCGCAGGTTTGCCCAGAATAGCAGCCGCTTCATCCAGAAAGTCGGCATACAGCGCCCGTTCCGCGCCATCATTGCCACCCCAGATCATGATCCAATCGAACAGTCCGGGCTGACCATTATCGCCAGCCAGCGCATTATAGAGTCTGCTGCCGGGCGGGAAATAACGTTCCCAACTGTGTTTGTTGCGGGTGTTGGTGAGCATATCGGCCCAATGTTCGAGTGCTGCAAAGCCGAAGTTCTGGCGCGCACCTTTCGGTGGGGCATCTGTAAATAGACTGATGCACTGCCAGATGCCTTTTTGGACAGCAGACGGCAGTTTATCCATATCAGGTACGTCTAAGCTCATGACGCGATATTTATCTTCTTTGACACGGGCGCGGGCTTTCATTAACTCATCAACAGTGATGGTCAGCGGTTGGAGCGAACGATCTGCGATATAAACCGTATCGCCTTCCACGCCATAAACCACAATCGGAACCATCGCCCAAATCGGCGCGTCACCTGGCAATAAATTATAGGGCAGGCTGAACAAATCGACCCACACCAGCGCCGGATGTCCACTTTCCAGCACATCAATCAGATTTTTGAGGGCGGTATCAGGTTTGGAGGTTTGCAGAACCTCACGCGGGAGTGCCAGCCGCTCAAACAGGGTTTCCATCGGATCAAATGTGTTACGGGTGAGCAGGGCGACGTGAGGCAGATAGCCCTTGTACTCAAATAGAAAGTAACCCACTGTAATGCCGCCGCTGATGCCCATTAACAGCGCTTCACTGAGTGGTTGACCGCTATGAGGCGCGGGCTGTCCTTGAAAAGCCAGCACGTTCCGTATCGGGCCGGTTTCGCGGTGGCGTCCATCGAAGTGGTGATAATTTTTAAGTGTGGGCAATTTCCCCTCCAATGTTTATTGATATCATGCATTGTAGAAGAAAATGAAGCCAATTTTGGAAAGAAGCGACATAGTCTGCACTTTTTACAGGGATAGAGGATACCCATCTCGAATAGGTGCGGGTGACAGATGTCGAACGCAGTAATCAATCACTGTTCAAAGGGTGAGACAAATCACTTTGAACCCATTCGAATAGTTGATACCATTTCTTTATAGACGGTCGACAAATATACCTTTAGCAAGAAGCACGTATTTTTTGTGAGGTAAAAAATATTATGGACGCAGGTCTGAGAATAGAACAACCAACGCTTGATACCGAACGTTTTCTCCTTCGGCCCTTAGAGATGTCGGATGTGTTCGCCATGCACACGCTGTCCAATGACCCTGATGTTTCTGCTAATCTGGCAGACATGCCCTATCCCTATCCGCGTGAAGCAGCCGTCGGTACGGTTGAGGCGATGCAAAATTTAGCGGCGCGTGGCGAGGCGTTTGCATTTGCACTCATACTACGAGAAGGCGAGTCCAAAGAACTTGTGGGCGTGATCTATCTCATCGTGAATCCCGTCAATCAGCACGGTGAACTCATCTATTGGATAGGGAAGTCATACTGGGGACTCGGATATGCGACGGAGGCTCTGCGAGCCGTGATTATATTCGCTTTTAACCGGCTGAAACTCCACCGCGTTTATGCGCATGTTTTTCAGCATAATATGGCTTCATCGCGTGTTTTGCAGAAAGTCGGTATGCAGTACGAAGGCATGTTGAGGGATCACGTATTCAAAAATGGACAATTCATCGATCTGTTATGTTATGGGCTTTTACGCGAGGAGTTCAAGTTCCCGGCGTGATTTTTGACATCATGTCAGTGGAATCTGTAGGAGTATGAACCTCCTATTTCAATTTACGTGCACATATATGGCAGCTTCTTGCCCCAACCCCAATAAGGTATCGGCTCGTGCAGCGGCGCTTTCATATTGGACTTGGCGTACATCAACGCCATGCGCGTACCCCACTCTACATAGGCCGTAAACGCTGAACGGAATTCAGGATCAGTTGGTAAACCAACAGCATCCGCCGCGTCAGCCGTTAATTGCACCCACCGTTTGCGCTGCTCCTCGCTGATCTCCAAGCCCAGATGCGCCGAGATTATATGCTGCTGGGCGCTTTCATCGGTCTGATAGGGAGTGCTATAAAGATGTGGTCAGCCAATAATCTCGGTGAACCAATCAGCGACATGCTGGCGGTGCTGCGCTGGTATATCATTAAACAGTGGGTTCAATAATGTATCGGCTGTGGCTTTGTCGTAGAATGTGTTGATGAGTTGGGTGAAGCTCTCGGCATTGTCCACCCAATCATATAATGTTGGTATCGTTGTTTCAGTCATGTTCAACCCCTTCGTTTATGCCATCTATCCTACTATCCCCCGATCTGTCTTTGACCTAAACATTAGTTCAGTTTTGCTCTTTTATTCTCTCTGATCTTTGCGTCCTCCGCGTCTCTACGGTTTAATTCTGTTTTGAATACGGTTGGTGCTTTCAGTCAGCCGCGCTTTATGCTAATGTCATGTCTATATAGTGAATGTGGGTATTCGAGGAGCGAATTCATGCGCGTGAAAGTCGGTCTGGCACAGATGTATCCCAAGCTGGGTGATGTCAAAGCCAATCTGCAAAAGCATCTGGATACCATCGAGCAGGCCAGCCAGCAGGGTGTGGAACTCATCATCTTTCCGGAGCTGTCGATGACTGGCTATCAGGTGCAGGATCTCGTGCCGGAAGTCGCCATTCGCCCAACCGCTGATGATCCGACCTTCAACGCCATGTTACAAGCCAGCCAACAAATGGACATCGTATTCGGCTTTGTACATGAGGATGTTCGCCAGCGCTTTTATACGGCGGCGGCTTATTTATCTAAAGGTGTGTGCCTGCACATCCACCATAAAATTTACCTGCCGACCTATGCCATGTTCGACGAAGGCCGCTACTTCGATCAAGGTGAACATGCCCGTGCCTTTGATACCCGTTTTGGTCGCGTTGGGATATTAATCTGCGAAGATTTCTGGCATATGTCACCCGCCTATTTGCTCTGGCAGGACGGCGCGGATATTCTGATTTTTCACAGTGCCAGTCCCAGCCGTGGCCTGGATGCTGGTGATCGGCTGTCAGGTTCGCGTTGGGTTGAACTGGTTAATCAGGCTTACGGCAGCATGTTCACAAACTATGTGCTGCACTGCAACCGTGTCGGGTTTGAAGATGGCAAGAACTTTTGGGGTGGCTCGACCATTGTTGACCCTGACGGCGAGTTCGTCGTCCATGCACCCTACTTTGACGAAGCCTTAGTCGTCCAGGAAATTGACCTCAATCAACTGCATCGCACCCGCTCCCGTCTGCCGCTGCTGCGTGACGAGCGCCCTGAATTGGTACAACGTGAACTCGGCCGCATCCTGCACCGTGACGGACAGTAGCCCAAATGACCACTGCCCCACAAGCCCTACTCGTACCCAGCAACGCGGGGATGCGCCTGATTGCCCAACTGACCATTTTCAACAAAGGTGATTTTAATCGTCTGCGCGATTACATCACCGAAAACTATGACGCGCAAGCACTGGAATTTGTTTCGGCTAAAGCGCGTTTGGTCGAGTTTAAAGCGGTTTATAAAATGTCGGGCAAAATGCGGGTAGATCGTATTATCGCTGTTGATAAGCATCAAGCGCTGGTCGTTGTCGAAGGCGAACACGGCGATTTCTACATGTTACAGCTCACAGTCTCAGAAGATTACCCTCATAAAGTGTTGGTGTGTACCTTCAATAAAGGTGCGGACGCGTGAATGTGCAGCGCAGCAGTCTCCTTGCCGGGGCAGAGCAGGTACAGGGTCTGCCCATCGTCATCGATGTGATGCGCGCGTTTACCACCAGCGCAGTTTTGTTTTCGCTGGGTATAGAAAGTCTGATTCTAGTTTCGACTGCCGAAGAAGCCTTTGCCCTGCGCGCTCAGTATGGCTATCTATTGGAAGGTGAAGATCGCGGTGTCAAAATTGAGGGCTTTGATTTCGGCAACTCACCTACCGAACTCTTGCGTCTGCCGCCTGAACGGCTGTTGGGACAAACGGTCGTCCTCCGCACCAGCGCCGGGACGCAGGGTGTAGTCGCGGCCATTAAACAATCCAATCGTGTGATTCTCGGCAGCTTTGTGATGGCAAAGTCCATCGCCGCTTATGTGCATCAGCAAAACCCCGCTGCTGTCAGCATTGTCGCAATGGGGCAGCGCCTTTTGGAAACCGCGCCCGAAGATGAAGCCTGTGCCAATTATCTGGAACATCTGCTGGCCGGTAAACCGTATGATCACTTTGCCACGCTTTGGCAGTGTATGAACACGCCCTTTATTCAGCGCTGCCTGCATGGCGACGTGACCTATCTCCCGCCCGAAGATATTTTACTGAGTCTCCAGCGCGATATTTTTGATTTCGTCCTGATTGCTGAAAAAGTGGATGGGTTGATACGTGTCTCACAAATTCGTGTGGATTTAAACAGGTGACAACTTACGCTGACCTCGAAAATCGCATACATCAATGGGCGTTGGATCGTGCCGACATTCGCGCCATATTAATCGTTGGTTCACGGGCGCGGGATCAACATTCCGCCGATACTTTCTCTGACCTCGATCTCATCCTGCTGACGACCGATATCCGCTTATACCACACAGATCGCTCATGGTTGGAGACATTCGGCACCGTTTTACTCGCCGCTGTTGATACGCTCGATAACGGTGTGACGGAATGGATCGTTGTTTATGAAGCGGTTCTCAAAGGCGATTTCGCATTCTTTCAGATTACAGATGGCGACTCGCTGGCTGATCAGCTTGTGAACTTTCCCTTCCAGAATGTGCTGGCGCGTGGGATGCGTGTGCTGGTGGACAAATATCCGCAGTCCAAATCATTAATATTCCCACTCGGTTCCTTTCATATGCCAACTGCCGATCAATTTGCGCAGGTCGTCGCTAACTTTTGGATCGTTGTCACCCGGGTCGCCAAATTTATCCAGCGAGGCGATCTGTGGCGTGCTGTGACCATGCTCTACTGTAAGATGCGTTTCTATCTGGTGACCCTGTTCGAATGGCACGCTCATGTTATACAGGGCCTCGACTATGATACATGGTATGACGGGCGCTTTTTGGGCGAGTGGCTGGATGAAAGCACGCTCGCTCGTTTACCTGACTTGTTTGCGCGTTATGATGCCGCGGACTTGCGTTTGGCGCTGCAAAACATGGTCATACTTTTCCGTCGATTGGCGCAGGTCGTCGCCCGTAATTTGGGTTATGATTATCCTCAATCTGCCGATGATCAAATTACCGTGTGGCTGCAAACTATGTAGCCAATTTCGCCTAAGATATAAGTACTTGAGCATGTTGAAGGATGAGTCATGACGACCACTGCACCTGACTTACTGTACCGCCTGAACATCAACACGGACATTGCCCGCAAAATGCTGACGGGTTTTATCCGCGACCAGATCACCAAAGCCGGTATGAAACGCGCCGTGTTGGGGCTGTCTGGCGGCATCGACTCGGCGCTTTCGGCTTACTTATCCGTAGAAGCCCTCGGCAAAGAGAATGTTCTCGCTGTGCGGATGCCCTATAAAACCTCCAATCCTGCCAGCCTCAACGACGCTAGTTTGGTGATCGAATCGCTTGAAATACCACACCTCGACATTCCCATCACCGACATGGCCGACCCGCTCATCGACCGTTTTCCCGATATGACCAACCTCCGCAAAGGCAATATCATGGCGCGGCTGCGGATGGTCACGCTTTACGATCAATCGGTCGCTTTTGGCGGCCTGGTGATGGGCACCAGCAACAAGACCGAATTCCTGCTGGGCTATTCGACCATTTATGGTGACAGCGGCGTGGCATTGCATCCGCTGGCAGATCTCTATAAAGCGCAGGTGCGCCAACTTTCCCGTGCGATGGGTGTGCCACAGCCGATCCTCGATAAAGCGCCTTCAGCCGACCTGTGGGAAGGTCAAACCGACGAAGGCGAACTCGGCTACACCTACAATGATGTCGATCAAGTTCTGTTCCTGCTGGTGGATGAACGCTACACCGTCGACGAAGTGGTCGAAGAAGGCTTTGAGCGCGCCTTTGTCGAAAAGGTCTGGTCACGGGTGAAGATCAACCACTACAAGCGTACCATGCCTAATATCGCCAAGCTCAGCCGCCGCAGCATCGGTCATGACTTCCTTTACCTGCGTGATTTCACCGGGAGATAACCGAAAACGTAAAAATTTTGATTGGAGTGGAGGGACGGGGCGTGCCTGCCTCGTCCGCTATAAAATTAAACTCATTGCATAGATACGAGGTTTCCAAAACATGAATAGATTTACGGGTAAAGTCGCCATCGTTACGGGTGGCGCATCGGGTATTGGCGCGGCTATCGTGCGGGAATTTGCATCCGAAGGCGCGTCAGTCGCTATCTTTGATATTAACGTGCAGCTTGGTCAATCCTACACGGCTGAACTCAATGCGACTGGATTAAAAGTCAGCTTTCGTCCTGTCGATGTTTCTGACGCTGAACTTGTAGCGCAGGCAGTAGCAGCAGTTGCTGCCCAATTCGGATCCGTCAATTATCTCGTCAACTGCGCCGTGAGTTTCACTTCCAAAGGGCTGGATGTCACCACATCCGAATGGGAACGCAGTTTAGGTGTCAATGTGCGTGGCAATTCCAACATGGTGCAGGCTTGCTATCCGCATCTGAAAGCAGCAGGCGGTGGGGCGATTGTCAACATTGCCAGCATTTCTGCCCACATTGCCCAACCTGACCGTTGGACGTATAACGCAACGAAGGGTGCGATTGTCACCTTGAGCAAATGTCAGGCGCTTGATCTTGCTCCGGCCAACATTCGCGTCAATGTCGTCAGTCCAGGCTGGATTTGGACGCCGGAAGTGGATAAAGCGGCCAATAATGACCGTGCCAAATGGGAACCGATATGGGGACGCTATCATATGCTGCGGCGTTTGGGCCAGCCATCTGAGGTTGCTCAGGCGGTGCTGTTCCTGTGCAGCGATGCGGCCAGCTTCATCACGGCTGCTGAACTGCCGGTTGATGGTGGCTATCTGGGCATGGGCAGCGAGGGGCTAGGCGAAACTTCATCGTTTGCGGGTACGCAATAAAATTACTTTTTACCGGATACGCGACAGGAAAATTTCATGATGAATACATTAACTTTTCCGCTTGTGGATACCCATCTGCATGTGTGGGATACACGCCTTATCGACTACCCCTGGTTGGCCGGGAACGGTCTGCTTAACCGGCCTTATTTGCTGGATGAGTACAACCGCGTTTGTGGTGATATAGCTGTTGAACGCATGGTTTTCGTTCAGGCCGAAGCTGACTTTTCGCAGTTTATGAGGGAGGCGGAATGGGTCAATCGTTTGGCGGAACATGACCCACGTTTGCAAGGGATTGTTACCTGGGCACCGTTGGAAAAAGGCGATGCTGCACGTGCCGATCTTGAAAAATTGGCTGCCATGCCACGTGTGAAGGGCATTCGGCGCATCATCCAGTTCGAACCGGATATGGAATTCTGTTTGCAACCGGATTTTATTCGCGGTGTAAATGCTTTACCCGATTACAATTTGAGCTTCGACATTTGCATCAACCACATGCAAATGGAAAACACCATTCAGATGGTACGTCAGTGTCCCAACGTGCAGTTCATTGTCGATCATATCGGCAAGCCAGACATCAAACATCATGTACTTGATCCGTGGCGTGAACACCTCAAAGCCTTTTCAGAGTTTCCGAATGTCTGGTGCAAGCTGTCGGGTCTTGTGACTGAAGCCGACCATAAAGCGTGGACGAAGTTACAGCTTAAGCCCTATATTGATTATGTTATTGATTGCTTTGGCTTCGACCGTGTTATGTACGGCGGCGATTGGCCGGTTGCAGCACAGGCTACCGATTATCCAGGCTGGGTTGAAACGTTGTTGTGGGCAGTGGATGGCTGTTCGTCTGATGAACTTAAGAAACTTTTCCACGACAATGCCATTCGTTTTTATAAGCTGGATTGATGATAAGGGTTTTTCTACAGTAGGGGGTTGGTGGCGAAGGTCTTGTACGTGCTGCGTATTGAGACAAGACAAAGGCGACGTGCGAGGGAAGATAGACGGTGAGAAAAGCCACAGTTCAGGTGATGGACTGTGGCTTTTTTGTTGGGGCAGTGGATTTTTACCTGATAAACAGGCGATAACAGGTGATTATTACGAAGATTACTGCGATGATTTGCCTGCTTTGCAGGTGGAGCAGGTGAAAAGAGGGTGTTTTGAGGCCATTTATGAAGACAACGCTTGGAAGTTCAAACTGAATTCAAACGATCAAAATGGGAAAAATGTGGTAGAAATTTTGTTCTTATGGGGGTCGCGGAATGCTGTGGAGGGCGAAATCTACCCCATCCCAACCTCACATCGGCAACGTTCGCAGGCTCACTCTGCTGATAGCCGAAGCGTCTTTACGACACGACAGTTTTGGTCGATTGAGGGAAAAGTGGAAGGCTCTCAGAGCCTTCCCTACGGGAGAAAAACGCATAAGACTGTAAAAGTGGTCGTCTCGTGAACCGAAGCGTCATGGAGGGGAGAAAATGCAAAATTCGGATGTAAGAAATGACTGTGTCGTCTAGAAAATATCTCCACCGTTTGGTGGGGTGCTGCCTGCTTTGGTAAAACTGCGTTAATGTGGTGGAGGGTGGTCAAAACCCTCACCCCCAGCCCCTCTCCCTCAGGGCGAGGGGAGAAAATGCAAAATTCGGGTGTAAGAAATGACTGTGTCGTCTAGAAAATATCTCCACCGTTTAGTGTGGTGCTGCCTGGCTACTCTCTTTAGAAAGAGTTCTGTTTTAATATGCGATTGGAATGTGAATGGTGACAGTTGTTCCCTGGTTGAGAACACTTTCCACGGTGATCTTACCGCCCTGTGCTTCGACAGCCGCACGGGCAATCGTCAGGCCGACGCCCAGCCCGCCACGCTCATTGATGTTGCTCCCCCTAAAAAAAGTATCGAAAATACGAGGCAGTTCTTCGGGTAGGATGCCGATGCCGGTATCGCTCACACGCAGTTCGAGAGTGCCTTCATCACATGTTAAATCAACTGTTACAACAGTTGAAGGCTCTGAAAAATGGCTTGCATTGCGCATGATATGTAAAAGTGCGGTTCGGATTAGCGTGGGATCGACTGTGACGACTGTTGTTTCCGGCACACGGAGCACGAATTTATCCGGAAGATTAAAGTATCCGGCCAAATAAATGGCGAGATCACGACAGATCGTGCTGACGTCGGTTGGATAGCGATGTATACCCTCCGGTGTGAAGGTGCCTCTCACAATTAGCCCGATTTCGTCCAGCATGTCGGTGATGCGCAGGATATGGTTCCTTACGGTGGCAGCCTTCTGCTCACGTTGGGTGGCCGTCATGCGTTCATAATAGGCCATCAAGCTTTCCATTGATACCTGAATGACGGTCAGCGGAGTGCGGAATTCGTGGGCGATACGCTCCATCATGCGGGTTTTGAGGTCGCTGAGTTCATGTTCCTTCGCGAGCGCTATTTCCAATTTCCCGTTTTCGAGTTGTAGATTGTAGAGGTTTTTACGCTCGGTGATGTCACGGCTGATGAACACCGTCCCGATATAATCCGATTGTGTATTGTAAAGCAGTGTGCCTGTTGTCTCGATGTGCACATAATGACCATCCATATGGCGTAGGCGACCTTCCGAACTGATGTGTTCCACACCACTTTCAATACCCTTTTTGTAACTCTCACCCAGATGTTGCAAATCATCGGGATGAATAAATGCTTCTCTCAATTGCCCAACCAGTGCTTCAGGCTCAATTCCCAAAACCATGCGTGCTGCTGGATTTGCATAAGTAATGCGATTTTCAGCATCACCCTGCGTAATCAAATCTGGAACGCTATCGGTGATAACGCGCAAACGTTCCTCACTGGCACGCAGCGCTTCTTCCAGTCGTTTGCGCTCGGTGATGTCTACAAAACTGGCAACAGAGGCATAAGGTACACTTTCATTCGGGTGAATGAGTGCTCGAGAGTTAATCGAAACCCACGCCAGCGTATCATCTGGTTTATGAACCCCCATAATCACACCGTTCAGAGGTTGTCCGGTGTACAGGCTAATCATGGTAGGGTGCGTTTCGCCGGGGAAAGGAGAGCCGTCTTCATGAATGGCGCGCCAGCGTGGATCCATAGCCGTACGCCCCATCATTTGATCGGCGCTTAAGCCGAGGATACGTTCAGCGGCTGGATTACAGGCCTGGATGCTGCCATCCCGACCGTGAATGACCACACCTTCCGCCATCGCCTCAATGACTGATTGATAACGTATTTCGCTTTCTTGTAGGGCGATAGCCGCAAGATGGCGCTTAGTAATGTCGTGGGTTAAGACCATACCACCGATAATATTCCCACTTTCATCCCGTACCGGACTGACGAAGGATTCGTAGGCATAGTCGGCAGTGCTGCGTTCGTAGCTGAAGGCTTCGCCGTTCAAGGCACGTCGATAGATGGCAACAATAAGATTAACGACTTCAGGTTGCAGTGATTCTTGCGGCGTTTTGCCCAACATGCTTTCTGGAAAAGTATCAAAACGCTTGAGAAACGGTCCTTCGACCAGTGTATAGCGCATGTGGTTGTCGAACATCAACACACTTGAATCCGGCATATTTTGAGCAAAGAGACGATATAAAGCCTCACTTTCACGTAAAGCTTTTTTGGATTGTTCTTGAGCAGTAATATCCGTCACAATCGCATAGAGATAGGTGTCGGTGTCGCGCTCAACCGCACAGGCGAAAACTTCAACATCACATATGATTCCACTGGCTAAGCGGTGCTGCGTCTGAAATGTCGTTTCTTGGTTGTCAATAACACGCCGCATCACATCTCGAATGCTGCCCTCAGACATGATATTGATGTCTGTAATTTTTTTTAAGGTCAGTTGTTCATAGGTGTAGCCGTAAAATGTACAGGCCGCAGAATTGGCTTCAATAATTTGGCTCGTTACTGGATCAATAATGAGTTTGACAATATGACTACGTTCAAAAAGTTGTTTGTAAAAAGAGGCATCATTAGTTAAGGGATTTTGTATCATGTTTTCTCGATACTCTGTAGCAAGAGTAAATTCTGGAAAGCTTATTCGCACCTTGAATTTTATCTATATCATTCACCGTTGGCGATTTAGTAATATTGATAGATAAAATGGGCAGTGAGTGTGGTCGCTTCGGCGGATAAAATGCAATAAAAAAGGGCTGCCATTGGCAACCCTTATCAAAATCGTTTCCTGAGGGTCTAGGGGATCAACAAGCGCTGACCGGTCTTCACCAGATTGATGTTGGTGATGTTATTGGCAGTCACCAGTGCCTGGATCGTCACACCATAACGGGTCGCGATGTTCGCCAGTGTATCACCCGCCTGCACCGTGTAATAACGGGGTGCTTGTGGGATCTTCAAAACCTGTCCGGCGTAAATCAGGTTGACATTGGTGATGCCGTTGGCCGCTGCGATCAATTCCGGTGTCACACCATACAGCGCTGCAATCGTCTTAAGCGTCTCGCCCTGCTTCACTACATGAGTCCCCGGGTTCGAGGGAATCGGCTGTGAAGGAGTCGAGGGAACCGGCGCGCTGTAAGCAATGATCAACTTTTGACCGGGGTAAATGACGTTGGCGTTCGAAAGTCCATTGACCGCTGCCAATATCTGCCAGGTCGTACCAAAGCGTGTCGCAATCGACTTCAGATCATCTCCGGCCTTCACCACGTAGGTCTTGGTACCCGTACCGCCGGGTGTTCCGTTGGGAGGGGGTACATTGGTGGTCGGTGGGGGTGGCGCATCACTGTTATAGGTCACCGGCAGGAGCGACAGGTCAGCGTAAGTCCGGAGCAGGTTTGAGTTCACCCAGCCCTGTTGACCGCTCGCCAGTTGGATTTGCACCCATGTTCCCTTAGACGCGCGCCCGATCAGGGTGACGGTCGTGTTGTAAGGAATGCTGGTGATGTCCTTAAATTCGATGCCGGGGCCAGTGCGGACGTTCAGCCGCCCTGTATTGACCGCAGCCAGCGAACCTGCCTGTGCTGCTACGCTCACTGCCGGCACAATCATGCTGACAACCAGCGCCAACACCACTAAAAGGGAGAGCTTTTTCAAATCAGGCCGTAGTTTTGCGATCATAGCCTATCGTCCTAGTGTAAATGGAGATCATTTCTATATGTGAACAAATCTTACTACCGATCACAAACCGGCGCAATTAAACGTCTTTACGTTTGCATTTCGTGTCATATCTGTTTACAGTACAATGATAACGGGTAGCAACAACAATTACCTGCTGCATTTGGACTAACTTTTCTCCATCCTTCGGCGGATTAACCCTAAAGCAGCAGATGAGCATCGTGATTTCAAAAATTAAATGATTGCAGGATGGGGTTATGACTGAAACACCGAGCGATCTATGGATCATCGAATTTTCTAATCCACAGTGGAAAATGCCACTTCGGCTGCGAGTGGATAACAAGATGAACATTGGTCGTATTGTAGAGGGCGATTCAGAAAAGCGACCGGACATTGATTTAACGCCCTATCAAGCCGAAACGATGGGTGTATCGCGTTTGCATTTTTCCGTCGAACCGGATGCGGATCGCCTCATCTTACGTGATCTGAACAGTGGAAACGGTACGCAGCTCAACGGTAACCGTCTGAAACCAGAAGAGGCTTACCGGCTGTCTTCGGGCGACCAGATTATGGCAGGGCTGCTGCGCCTGGATGTAACCTTTGTACTGTCTCCCACGTATGGTGGGGCGATACATCGCCAACCCAGCTTGCAGATGCAAGATCAGGTTCAAGCAGGCAGGGGACAGCTGATTCTCATTGTCGAGCAGGATGAGGAATTCGCAAACGCTGTGGCGCTCATATTGGAGCAGGCGGGTTATACCACCAAAATCGCTCATGAAGTGGTTGGCGCGATCCGTGCTTATAACCAAACGCGACCGAGTGCCATCATCGTCAACCCCATCTTGCCGGATATGAGCGGTTTGGAATTCTGCCGTTATATCCGCCGTGATGTGAAAATGAACACCACCCCGATGGTCGTCATCGGTACAGCCTCGAAATCACCTGAGAGCGCCGAGGCCATGAAAGCCGGTGTTGAAGTTTTTCTCGAACGTCCTGTCAGCGCACAAGAACTGCGCCACGTCATGTCGTCGCTGATCGTCCAGCATGAAACGGGCAAGTCCAACCTCTACACGAAGCATCTGGTCGGCACCGCGCCGTTGAAAGCCGTACAGCCCGAAACACGCCAGAATACCTGCGTTTTATTTGTCGCAGGCCACAGCGATTCGCCTATCGTCTTGGCGGTTCTGCCCAATCAACCTGTGTCGTTTGGGCGGCAGGTGACGACCGGCGGCTTGAAGTCGCATGTTGATCTGACGCGCTATGACGCTGCGAATTGGGGTGTCTCGCGCATTCATATGATTTTGCACAATAAGGACAACCAGTTTTTTGTGGAGGATCAAGGCAGCGTCAACGGTTCCTACCTCAATGGCGACCCGCTGAAACCCAAAATTCTCACCCTCTTGAAGAATGCTGATGAAATTCGGTTGGGGCAACTGCGGATGTATATTTACTTTCTGGAAGACAGCGACGAAACACTGCCCAAGAAGCCGCCAGCCAAGAAAAAGACCCAAACGGTGAAGAAGACCGAGCTATAATTCGCTGAGCAACGCCACGAAGGAATAAAGTGTTCATGGATTTCACACATCAGATTATTCTTGTCACGGGTGCTTCACGCGGCATTGGACGGGCGATTGCGCGCCAGTTTGCCGAAAAAGGTGGACGCGTAGCCGTGCATTACAATAGTAACGCGCAGGCTGCTACCGAAACATTGGACTCGCTGGCTGGCACCGGGCATCTGGTGGTGCAGGCTGACCTGGCTGATGCTGCGGCTGTAGAGCGCATGGTCGAGACTGTTATTGCTCAAATGGGCGGATTGAACGTGCTGGTCAACAACGCCGCAATTTATGAAGATCATGCTATAGCCAAAGTCGATTATGATACGTGGCAAACCAGCTGGCTTCAGACCATTCAAGCGAACTTGCTCGGTGCGGCCAATGCTACTTATTGCGCTGCCCACCATATGATTCAGCATGGTGGCGGACGCATTATCAACATCTCGTCGCGCGGTGCATTTCGTGGTGAACCGGATGCTCCCGCCTATGCCGCCAGCAAGGCCGGTTTGAATGCGATGGGGCAATCACTGGCAAAAGCTCTGGGTGAGCATAAAATATACATTACGACGGTTGCCCCCGGTTGGGTCGAAACGGATATGGCTGCTGCTCACCTTGCAGGGCCGGATGGCGATGCTATTCGCGCACAAAGTCCTTTGGGACGGGTCGCGACACCCGATGATGTAGCCTACACCGTACTCTTTCTGGCTTCTGAAGGCGCGGAGTTTTTGACAGGTACGATTGTGGATGTTAACGGCGCATCCTACCTTCGCATGTGATGTTGAAGCAGCAAATAACGACGAAATCTGATTTATGAGCCAGAAACAAAACGCACCTAATTATCCGGATATATTGGGTTACATCACTGACGGTCAGCAATTGACAATTGGTGTGGTACAGATGGCGCTCGGGGTGCGTCCTCCTGTGGCCCGTGTTGGCCGTCCGTTTGCGGCGATTTTGCTGTTACAGAATATGTCGGATGCCAATGTTGAAGTCTCTGCGACCTTATACCTCCCGCCGAAGGACGCTGCCGGTGAAAAAGGGCGCTTTGGCACACCGAATGAGAATTCCTCGGTCAATTTGCTGCCTGCCGAAGTTGGCTATCTTGTGATCCCGATTGGCGCACGTGCTAATGCCGCGCCTGCTAAAGAATATACGATTGCGGTTGATGTGCAGGTTGAATCGACCAGCAAACCGCGTCTTATTCGCCAGACCGAACAGAGCGAAGAGATTAATCTGGATTATTATTTCTCGCTGAGCGAAGAGTCCATCCAAAAATTGATGGTTCTTAAGATGCTTAACTTTTCGATTAAGCGCCGGAGTTTATTCGGAAATATGATTGAGGCGTCTTTTGCACTTGCACCCGCTAAAGAGATGCCCCGTTATGAAGTGAAAGCCGGTTGGTTCAGTCTGTGGGCGCTGGGCACAGACAGCGATGCACGTCCGTTATTGGAACGGTATCGCGGCACATTGGCGATGAGCATCTTGCCGGAACTCAAGCCGGGGGCGCTGTATAAAGCCCTATTCCCCGTAACCAAAGAGCGTTTTGCCAAGGCTTACCGTATCCAGAACATTGAAATCCATTTCATCACCAAATTGATGGTTTACATCCTAAGCCTTGCCCCTCATCCACCTCTGGTCTATCACTATCCTGAAGAAGCGATGTACACGGTGATGACCCTGCTCAAAGGTGGTTGGCCGACCGACGGTACACCTATTCCGCTACCTTATTGGTGTCGCGGTTTGCTGCACATGATAGGCATGGATGAAGAAGTGGTGGAAACGCCAGTGCTGGCCTTTACCGGCGCTATTTACGACGAGCTGATGCGCGATGCCATCACACACGGGTTTCATATTATGAGCGAGGCCACACGCCGCGAAATGGCAAGCGAACATGAACTTAAGGTTTATACAGATTATCTGGTGCAGATGATTCGCCGCCCTAAACGTGCGCTCACCTTCAGTGATGTCTATTTGCCGCTGGTGCTGGCAGGGACGGTCGTCTCGGAAGACGTACCGCTGCCGAATGAAAAACCACTGGATCGCATCCACGATCTGATGAACGTCTATAACAAACGGGCCGAGACCGAACGCACTCCCGAAACCGAAATGGCTTTCTTGATGGCCGAAGACGTCACCAACTTCGCGCTGCGCCGCTACAGCGATTGGATGTAAAACCAGCGCCTATCTGATGTTCTTATAATCATTTTATCCTTTATTTCAGCGCTTATTAAGTGGTTTGGCACCAGCCTTTCCATATTTCGCGTATAATAAAATTGTTATACGGAGGCAATTGTGGCGGATAAAGCTCCAAATTATCCAGATTTATTGGGCAGTATTACTGGCGGCTCACGTTATAATGTCAACGTCGCACAGGTCGCTCTTGGCTTGCGCCCCCGTAATGTTCGGGCCGGACGCACGTTTGAGGTCATACTGCTGATTCAAAATGCGGCTGATGTCGATATTGATGTGACGGCCACGCTGCAATTACCCGCCCAAGATGCCAAAAAGAAACCCAAGCGCTTTATTGCTAAATCTGAACGTTTAGTCGTGGGCTTGCGACCCGCTGAAGTTGGTTATGTGGTGCTGCCTGTTACGACGCTGCCCGATACCGCTATTAGTGATTACAAGGTGGGTGTCAGCGTAGAGGTCAAAGCACAGGGCAAACCGCGCCGCATCCGCGCTAATGAGGGCGGTGGGCTGGTTGACCCCCAGCACTTGAGCGAAGAAATCCTCAGTAATCTCAACGACTTGAAAAAGTTGTCCTATTCCACCAGTCGTCGTGGCCTGATGGGTGCTGTTTTAGAAGCGCCGTTCAATGTCATGTCCGCACAAATCGGACAGTTGGTGGATTTGAAAGCCGCGTGGGTCAGCTTGTGGAAGATGAGTGATCATCGCGATGATAGTCTCCTGCTTACCCAATATGCATCGCAGCTTCAAACCGATGTCCTGCCAAAGCTCAAACGTGACTTCCTTTATCAGCCTTTATTCGATACAACAGAGCAGCGTTTCGCTGAGGCTGGATATGAACTCCAAACGGCTGAAGCCCATTACATTACCAAGCTGCTGGTCTATTTATTAGAGATGGCTTCACCTGACGAAAATACGCCGAATTACTTGAGCGACGCACGTTATGACGTTCAACTGGCGCTCAAGCGGGTGCTTCGGGGTGAACAAGAAGCGCTGTCACTGCCTGCGTGGTGTAAAGGGATGCTGAAGGCAATCGAAGCCAATCCGCTGTCTGTGGAACAACCGGCAGTGGCATTGGCTGGTACGGCCTATGATGATCTGCTGCGGGATGCCATGAGTCTGGGCTTTCAGATGATTACTACCAGCACCGGCGAGAAAATGGGTAGTGAAGACGACATGCGAGAGTACGCCGAAAAAGTAATTGGTAAACTGCAAGCAGGTCAACCTACTCTGGGATTCAGTGATGTTTATCTGCCGCTCCTGCTGGGTGGTGTGATTATTTATGACCGGGCTGTGTTGAAAACCGAGCAGGTCGGCGACATGTTAACGGAACTTTCACGTATTGTGAAATCACGCTATGCTGAAGTAAGTACACATGATGAAATGGTATATCACATGACCGAACAAGTCGTTGACCGGGCGCTCCAGAAATTTGGGTATAGGGCGTAGAATGATGCAAGAATCAATTCATAGACTCGAACCGCTTTATCCTGACGTACTGGGTTCAATTACCGGTGGTACGCGCATCAGCATGGATAAGCTGCAATGCGCGCTGGGTATTTTTCCAACACAAACCTACATCAATCAGCCGGTTGAAGTGATCCTGATTTTGCAAAATATGGTTGACCAGCCGATGCAAATTAAGGTGGGTTTGCAACTGCCCAGTCAGGATAAAAAAGGGCATCCGGTAGTCATCGACACTGCTAAAAAGACTCTGGCGCTCTCGATGCGTCCGGGTGAAGTTGGCGTGCTGCGTGTGCCGATTATTCCCCTGCCACCGACACAGCCCGGTACAGGTTTTCCGGTACGGGTTGCAGTACGATACCGCACCCCCAACGAAGGACGGGCTGTTCGACCACCCGCCGGAGGCGCACCGCCATCGGTACTGAGCATTTCCAGTTTTAAATTGCAGGCCTTACGCGAAGTCGCGTTTTCTGCCCACACGTGGAACGAGTCGGCAGAAATTATCACGACTTATTTTGATATTGCACCCAAACGTACCGCTCCCATCGGGCAGGATTTACAACCCCGTTACGAAAGCCTGTGGACGATGCAGGAAATGGTTGAGGAGCGCGAATTGGTGCAGGCTAAATTGGAAGATGCCCGGCGCATCGCCAGCAGCCTCACCCGCAATACGGTCTACCAGCCGATGATGGCCGCAGTGGAAGAACATTTCGCCCAGCGAGGTATGCCACTGCATCCGGGTGAAATCCGTGCTATCGCCAAAATGATGACTTATACACTGGATGAGGGGTTGGAACTCGAACCAGGTTTCTCGATGGAAGACAGCCGCTGGTTCCTCACGTTGTGTCAGGTTCTGGCGCATAATCCGGATTTGGAAAACATGGACCGGGGTGAACTGGTCACCCGATACCTATTTGAAGCCGCGTTGTATGACTCGATTCTGCTGGGTTTTGCAACCATTGATCCCAAAGTCAAAGAAGATCTGGGTGATATGGCGGAACGCGTCAATTATGCCAATCGTGTTCTGGCGTGGTTTGCAGGAGAAGGCGATCCCGACCCCAGCTATATTTATCTGCCGCTGGCAATGGGCGGTGTAGTGGTGAATATGCTGGTGGCGACCAAGGAGGAAAATCCCTGGTTGGTGGTTGATCAGCTTACGGAAGCCAATCGTGGGCGTGCGCGGCTTGCCAGCGGTGAGGTCGCGACTATTTTTAAAGTGATGGACTCGCTGCTGAATCAGGCTGAGGATGCGCTGCGTCGTGCGCGTGTGAACCGGACGTAAGCACGACCTCAACTCTATGCGTTTTACCTATCAACATCATGGTCAGGTATATACGTTGGATTTAGCACCACAATCCAATGGACATTATTCGGTTTCGATAGGCGAACGCACTTTCCCTATACAAGCACAACCTTTGCCGGATGGCGGGTGGCGTCTGGTCGTGAATGGCGAGGCGCATATCGTTTATGCCGCTGCACAGGGCGACCAACGTTTTGTGCAGGTGGACGCTGCCAGTTACGCCCTAACTGTAGCAAGCGCTAAAAGCTCGCGCCGCAAACTGGCATCCAGTGGCGATGAACTGACCGCGCAAATGCCGGGGCAGGTAACAGCCGTCCTGGTTAGCGCCGGTGATGAAACCGTGCGCGGACAAACACTGCTCATTCTGGAAGCGATGAAAATGGAAATTCGGGTCACTGCACCGGCTGACGGTCGGGTTCAACAGGTGTTAGTGCAGTCCGGTGTGGTCGTCGAACGTGGTCAGCGGTTGGTCATATTTGAAACGTCTCAATAGAGACTGTATTTCGACGATTTATTCGTTTAAAATTTAAACCAATGTGTATTGACGCGCTCATCAAATCGCCATTCGAGTGAGAAATAAATAATATCATACCGTTCCACTCATGAAATACCTGTGTAGTCCCCAAACTGGTTCTAATCGCTAACGATATAACCCCATTGATGTTTCAAACAGGCGCGACCCAAAAATGAGCATGGCTTTATGTCAATGCCAGTTGAAATTGTGTTTGAAGGAATGTGATCTTTGAATCCCTATTTTGCACTCGGTATCGCGATTTTTAGTGAAATCGTCGCCCTGACCGCCCTGCATTACGCAGACGGTTTTAAGAAACCGTTTCCCATTTTAGTGGTCATTGCCGGTTATGCCTTGTCGTTTTATGGACTATCAGTTGTCCTAAAATCGATCCCGCTGGGCATTACGTATGCCATATGGGCTGGCTTAGGGACGGCTGGCATGGTCATCGTCGGGCTGCTGATGTTCCGCGAGAAATTGGACATGCCTGCAATCGTCGGCATTATCCTTATTGTCTCAGGTGTGGTTGTGTTAAACCTTTTTTCAAAAAGCAGTCTGGCTTAACCGCTTGAGCTTTCACCCAGCCGTTTGGTTTCCATGTTCCCATAGCGCAGCGTCACACGGCAGTCACCAATAACAGCCGTCTGATTAATGAGCCACGTAATCGGTACGCCGGGTTCGAGCTGCCGACCATCGAACTGTGTGCCATTGGCTGAATAGAGGTCGGTGACCGTTATTCCTTTATCCGGCCCACGTGAAACACGCAAATGCACGCGTGAAATCCGACTATCATCAATCACCAGATCACACCGGTTGGGGCTGCGCCCGATCACTAATTCAGTTTGGGGCAGTGGAATACGTTTACGTTGACCCGCTTGTGTGATAATATCCAGATAGAAGTGATGATCTGGTGCCGATTTTCCCCGTTCTTCGGCAGGGTTTTGATCTGGATTTTGATCCATTGTAAACACGCCCATACCTCATTAATATATACTCAAATTAACCTTAACGAAGGACTTCATTTGCATCAAGTAGAAAGATGAGAACATTGTGGCAATTCGCCGAAATTTGTGTAAAATTGTACAAAGGCGCTAGGCCTGCTCTGTCAAAAGTTCATTTTTCACAATAGCATATATCTTGCTCGAAGTGTAATTAAGTTTGTAGTACCAACCTCCTAAATGCAGGGCGGTGGTCATTTGACTGTCTTGTACTCTAACCGTTATTTGTCGTCAGGAAGCGTTTATGGCCTCGATTAACCCCCCAAAACCGCAGCAAAGTAAGAGCGGCATCAGTGGTACCACCATTGTCATCATTATTGTTGTCGGTGTCCTCTTGATCGCCGGTGGCTTGTTGATTGGTGCTTTCACACCGAGTGTTTTACCTGTGCAAGCCTCGGCTGAATCTGTGCAGGTGGATAACCTGTTTCATATTCTGCTTGTTATTGGCGGGGCAGTGTTCCTGCTGGTACAGGGGATGCTGGTGTATTCGATCTGGCGCTTTCGTGCCAGACCGGGCGATACGACTGACGGTATCAGTATGCACGGCAATACCACTTTGGAAATCGTTTGGACGGCTATCCCTGCGGTAATCGTCTTTGTGTTAACGATTTTGAGCTGGCAAGTGTTCAACAGCATGATGGCTCCCAAAGAAGGGGAGATGACCATCAAGGCGAACGCTGCCCGTTTTAACTGGAACTTTGAGTACCAGATGCCTTTGAGCATCATGGGGAAACAATACGATCAGTCCAAGCTGCCACAGGATGTTCAGGATGACCTGAAAGATGATGGTATGCTGACGCTAACTTCCCCGACTCTCTATGTGACATCGGGCCAGCCCGTCGTCATGCAAATGCAGCCGAAAGATGTTATTCATGCCTTCTGGATTCCGGCGTTCCGCGTGAAGCAAGATTTGCTGCCGGGGCGTGTGACCACTGTCCGGTTTACGCCCACTGCTTCCGGTGAATATCTGTTGGAATGTACCCAGTTGTGCGGTGCTAATCATGGGGCGATGCGCGCCAAGGTCATCGTTGTCGCCAATGAAGCGGATCTGGATGCGGCATTGATGCCGATCATGAAAGATCGTGTCGAGCCATCGCCTGATCCGGCAGTACGCGGGCGCAAAATTCTGGAAAGCGATATTTATCCTTGCTACACCTGCCATAACTTAGCTGATCTGGCTTCGGCCAATTGGGTGGGTAATGTTGGTCCGGCTTTGAACGGCGTGGCCGATCGTGCCGCGACCAGTCGATCCTCGGCTACAGGGCAGACGCCGCAAGAATACCTGTATACGGCTATTCACAATCCAACGGCTTATCTGGTTCCGGGCTATGGGGCTTTAATGCCGCAGTTGAACGTGCCAGAATGTGATATTTGGGCAATCGTGGCCTACTTATCGACTCAGTCTGCAAGTGGTCAACCGCCGTTTAAGGTTGATCAACCACCGCAGTGTGCTGTACAAGCCGATGCGGGTGGTCCACCGCCTGGTGCTGAAGCAACAGCCGAGGCCACTGCCGAAGCGACGACTGTTGGGGGCGAGGCCATCCAGCAAATTGGTGGCGCACCCGCCGAAGCAACAGTAGAGCCCACCGCTGAGGCAACGGCTGCATCGTAAAGACAATCAAACTGTTTAACAGGCAGATACTTAGGAAAAGGTAGTTGGGAAAGGTTCATTATGGCAAGCATTACCGTACCCGTAGGCGGAGCAGAACGCGAAATACGCGAACTGACGCGCCCCAAACTGCGTATTAGCGATTACCTGCGTTGGAGCGTCGATCACAAGATTATCGGCGTTCAGTACATGGTTACAGCCCTGTTTTTCTTCATCGTCGGCGGTACGCTGGCGATGGTTTTTCGCTGGGAATTATTGACTCCCAATCTGGATGTTGTCCAAACTGGCTCACAATACAACACCCTGTTCAGCGTTCATGCGCTGGTGATGATTTTCTTGTGGATCATTCCGATGTTCGCCGGGTTTGGTAATTACTTCGTGCCACTGATGCTGGGTGCGAAGGATATGGCTTTCCCGTGGTTGAATGCGCTGGCCTTCTGGCTTATTCCACCTGCTGGCTTACTGCTGCTGGGCAGCATGTTAGTTGGCCCGCCGGAAGCCGGTTGGACGATGTATCCGCCGTTGAGTACGCTTTACAGCGGTGATGGTCAAACACTGGCTGCGCTGGCTGCCCATTTACTGGGTATCAGCTCCATTTTAGGCGCGATTAACTTCATCGTCACCATCAAGAATATGCGCCCGGAAGGCATGGGCTGGTGGCAGATGCCGCTGTTCTGCTGGGCAATTCTGGCGACCTCGATCATTGTGGTTATGGCGACCCCGTTCCTGGCAGGTGCGCTGACGCTGCTGATCCTCGACCGTATCGCTGGAACCAGTTTCTTCGATGCAACCAAAGGTGGCGATCCTCAACTCTGGCAGAACATCTTCTGGTTCTACAGTCATCCGGCTGTGTACATCATGGTGCTGCCGGGTATGGGTATCCTATCCGAAGTGCTCTCAATTCATTCACGCAAGCCGATTTTCGGTTATAAGATGATCGCCTTGTCGAGCATGGGTATTGCCATCATCGGCTTTACCGTTTGGGCGCATCATATGTTTACGAGTCTGACACCCCAACTGCGTATCCCATTCATGATTACCTCGATGATTATCGCTGTACCAACCGGTATCAAAGTCTTCAGTTGGTTAGGGACATTGTGGGGCGGGAAGATCCGCTTCACGAGTGCGATGTTGTTCGGGTTGGGATTCTTGTCGATGTTCGTGATCGGTGGCATCGGCGGCGTTATGCTGGCGGCTATTCCATTTGACATTCAAGTACACGATACTTATTTTGTGGTTTCGCATCTGCACTTTGTTTTGTACGGTGGCAGCGTATTTGCGATTTACGCGGGTATTTATCATTGGTTCCCGAAGGTCACAGGACGCATGTTGAATGAGCGCTGGGGTAAGATTCATTTCTGGATCACCTACCCGAGCTTCTTCCTGACGTTCTTCCCGATGAATATTGCCGGTATGATGGGAATGCCGCGCCGTGTGGCGATTTACCTGCCGGAATTTCAGGGGATCAATACACTGATCAGTTTATCGGCTTTCGTGCTGGGAATTTCGACCTTTGTACTGTTGGTGAATATGATCATGAGTCTTCGCAACGGTAAAATCTCCGGTGCTAATCCCTGGCGCGCCCTCACATTAGAATGGGCTACCACTTCGCCACCGCCTGTATCCAACTTCATTGATGATCCGGTGCCGTTCTCTGATCCGTACGGTTATGGCTCGGCAGGTTCACAGGCGTATCTTGATGAAATTGATCGACGGTTTGGTATTGGTGAAGTAGAACCGGTCCCTCGTCCGGCACCCGTACCTGCACCTGCACCATCAGGTGACTAACTAAACGTACAATAAGGGCGAACTGAACTGTTCGCCCTTGTAGTGTTTGTAACGTAATGAGCTGGGTTTTATTGGAACGGTAGTATGGCACAGCACACAATGGAGCAGAAACTTTCACGGCAGGAGCAGCTACAACTTCGCAATCGCCGTACCGGATTGGTGGTCTTTCAGATTTCGTGGATTATGACATTTGTATGTCTAATCATTGTCAACTTTTGGATACGCGGAAACAGTGACACATGGCCGCCCGCCGGTGTTGCTGTCGAAAAATTGATCCCGACGCTGATGACACTGGTACTGGTTGCCAGCAGTTTTTTTATACGGCGGGGCGTACGGGCGTTGAAGGCCAATGATATTGCTACTTTTGGCACCAATTGGCGTTATGGTCTTGGTTTGGGTGGTGTATTCGCGGTGGTGATGGCGATTGAGTTTATAGCCGCACCGGGAAGTGGACAATTTCTAAGCATTTACCGTTTGATGATTGGTTTCCACCACTTACATGCACTGGTAATCGGTTATTATCTGATCCGTGTGTATCAAAATGGGAAGCGTGGAGCCTACAGCGCCACCGATTTCTGGCCGGTTGAGGGTGGAACCAGTTTGTGGGACTTTGTGACTGTGGCATGGGTTTTGTTCTACGTGGTGTTGTACATCATTTAAGAATGCGTTTGAAGGTCATCGCAGGCTCGATAATTATCTGGCCTGCGGTATAATCGCCGTAAAGCGATATGGACGACTAGATTCGTGATTATTGACTGAACTGAAACGAGAGGATTGGCTTATGCTGCAACCGGGTCTTGCCCGCGCAGTGCCAATGGGCATTCTGGGCTTTATTGGCGGCGCTCTACTTGCGCTTGTTATCCGTATGGTACAGGGCTTAGACCCTGCTGGTTCGGTGGGCGCGGCCTTCGTATTAGGCGCGTTCATTTCATCCGGCGTGTTTGTATGGGGTATGGGTGGTTTTGACCCGCGCATGAGTGTTCACGGCGAACATGCCGAGGAAGAACATGCGGTCGTCAAAGCAGGGCCTCCCCAAGATCCAGCGCCCGTAAAAATCCTGGGTGCGTTTACGTGGCAGGTGACTTTCTGGACGATTTTGGGCGTGCTGATCATCGCGGGTTTTGCATTTTTACCCGCAGGCCCGCATATCCGCAACGTTCACCCCGGCCAGGGTGATGTTTCCAGCGTAGGTTTTGTGGCTTTGGGTGGCATTTACCAGCCGATACGCGAGTTTTTGCAGACCGCGACCAGCTTGGAACTGCTGCCGAAAATGTCGGATCAACTGGCCGGTTTACAGGTCAGCTATCTGGTGTTGTTGGTGGTTTTCGTCGCGATAACCATGTTCTCGCTCTTTCTATTTGGCGCGTTGATTGCGGCTGCACTCAATTACTTCTTGCAAGGTAAGAAGAACCCTGATAACGCCAATATTGCCTGGCGTGTGCTGATCTTCATCCTGGTGGTGGCTGCACCGCTGTTGACGATCCCACTGCTGGTTTCCAGTAAAGAAGTGCCGATGGCGCTGCTGGTGCCGGTCTTTCTCATTCCGCCGCTGCTGCTGTTGATCGCCTACCGCCGCGCGATCTGGGCGGTGCTGCTGCTGATTGGCTTGCTGCTGCCGGTGCTGGTGCTGACCATCAAGGTTACCAATATCGCCTCGGTGATGTTCGCAGTGATCGGTGTCGGCCTGCTGGCGTTCATATTCAATGTCCTGCGTCACATACTGGCGGAGCGGACGTGGCGCATTGCAGCCGGAGTTGTGCTGTCGATCGCGGTATTCGCGCTGGTGGTTTATACCATTGGCCTGACACGCGGCGATTTTTGGGAAATGATTTTTAGCGTGCTGGTGGTCGTCTATAGTATGCTGCTGATACTGCCCGTACCTTATTTAAAGATGATTATCCCGGCTGGTATGTGGAACAAATTCGCCGCTATCAAATGGATGACATTGATCCCGGACATGGCGGGATGGTTGGCAAATTTGCTGCGTACCGGGCTACCGAGCTTCCTCGGTCAAAAATAGGAGTTTATTGATATGAGCGAAGTCAGTATCGAGAAACCGCCAGTGACCGACGCGACACCGGCTGCGACACACCGGGAAGCACATGGCGCTGACCATCTTATTTCCCGTGCCGAGAACCTTAAATTTGCCGTGTGGTTGTTTCTGGCATCCGAAGTCGTCATTTTTGCCACCATGATTGGTGTGTTCGTCGTCTTCCGAATTCACCAACCAGATGTGGTTCTCCAAGTTCATCACAACGCCAATATTTTGTTGGTGACGTTGAACACGTTCCTGCTGCTGACCAGCAGTTGGGCGATGGTGATGGGGCTGCGGGAAATCCGGCGCAATAATACGCAGGGACTCATTCGCTGGTTCGGGTTGATGTGTCTGTTAGGCCTCGTCTTCGTCGGCCTGCAATATGTTGAATACAGCCAGCTTGCCAAAGAAGGCATCGCCCTATTCAATCAGGGGAACGAATTCGACGGCTTCGGGGCGCGTTTCTATGCTCCAACGGCTTTTCATGGGGTACACGTTATGGTGGGCGTCCTGTGGGGCTTGTTCGTCATCAATAACGCCCGCAAGGGGAACTACGACCGCAAGAACTATATCGGTGTCGAAGTCTTCGGTTTGTACTGGCATTTTGTTGATGTCGTCTGGGTTATCCTGTTCACGATGCTGTATCTGGTCTAGGGGGAATGATGTCTGAGATTACACACGATACCGAAACGCAGGTTGTTGATTCACATGACGACCATGACGAACAATTCTCGTTTGTAGGGCGAACTTTCCCCGTTCCAGTTTATACGGGTGTATTCGGTCTGCTGGGCGTGACGACACTGGTGGAAGTTATCATCTCGCAGGTCTTTGAACGCAGTGCGATTTTGATCGCCATTATGTTGATTTTGGCGACATTCAAAGCGGGCCTGGTGGTGTGGTTCTACATGCACCTGAACAGAGACAGCCGCATTTTCCTTGCTACCCTGCTGATTCCGGTGGTACTGGTGGTATTGGCGGTCCTATTTCTTTCGATTGTGCCGGTGGGCGGCTACTCATAAGCCATGTTGACGTCCGGCCAGACTATTCATCTGCGCGTCAATCGATAAGTCACTTGTAAGGGCGAACCAGCCGGTTCGCTCTTTCTATTTGGGGGCATCATGCACATTGATATTAGCGATCAAGTAGCGGTCGTTACCGGCGGGGCGCATCGGGTGGGTAAGGCGATTGCGTTGGAGTTGGCACGTCGGGGGGTGCATGTGCTGATCCATTACGGCACATCGGCGCAAGAGGCGACCGAAACGGTGCGTGAGATCAAGTCGCTGGGTGTGGATGCTTACGCGGTGCAGGCGGACATCAGCAAGCCGGAAGCAGTCGAGACGATTTTTTCGGCGCTGCGTGAACACTTCGGGCGGCTGCATATATTTGTGAACAGCGCGGCTAACTTTCAGAAGCGTGACCTGCTGAGCGTGACCCTGGAAGAGTGGCAGGAGACGATGGCGATTAACGTAACGGCGGCCTTTCTGTGTACACAGGCGGCGACGGCCATGATGCGCGAGAATGACCCTTCCGGCGGCTGCATCATCAACATTCTGGATCGCGGGGCGATTGATCCCTGGCCGGCGTATCCGCATCATGGGGTGAGTAAGGCGGCGCTGTGGATGCTGACGCAGGTGAGCGCGGCCAGTTTAGGGCCGGATATCCGCGTCAACGGCGTTATTCCCGGGCCGGTGATGAAGCCCGCCGGAACGAACATGACGGATGAAGAATGGGCGAAAGTCGGCAAGAAAACGACGCCTGTGCAGCGGGTGGGTTCGCCGGAAGATGTGGCGCGGGCGGTGGCTTACCTCGCGAGCGAGGATTTCATCAACGGTACGGCGATTCATGTTAACGGCGGTGAGCATTTGTTGTGGTAGGTTCCTTAAAAGAAAGACTATTTTTATGACCCGTTCGATTATTCGTGCGACGATTGAGCAGCTTGATTTAATTGCCCCGTTATTTGATGGTTATCGCCAGTTTTATAAGCAGCCTTCCAATGTGGATAAAGCGCGCCAATTTATCAAAGACCGGCTGATACGGCACGAGTCGGTGATCTTTTTGGCGCTGCTGGATAAAGCGGCGGTGGGGTTTACCCAGTTGTATCCTTCGTTTTCGTCCACCTCCATGCAGCGGTTGTGGATTTTGAATGATCTGTTCGTCGCGCCCGATGGACGACGGTCGGGCGTGGGCGAGGCACTGCTGGAACGGGCGCGGCAGTTCGCGGTGGAGGATGGCGCGAAAGGCTTAATGTTGGAAACGGCAGTGACGAATACTACTGCCCAGAAACTCTATGAACGGTTGGGCTGGGTTCGCGATACGGAATATTACGTCTACAACCTCACTTTTTAGTTGGTTTGTGTTAAAAGGCGGTGGACAGAAATTCACCGCTTTTTGATTCGCCCTCAAGGATTCGTTTCAGTCGGAAAATTCTGCAAACGATTGGAAATCGCTTTAAGGGCGTCATGGCAAATTCGGCAGCAAATGCAGCAATGGCAATGGTCGATTTTTTTGCCAATATTGCCAAAGGCTGAGTCAAGCAGCGAAGTGGCGGTGATCGAAGTAATGCTGCTGATGCTGTTGCGAATCGCACGTTTTTACAGCATTGAAGTCATTGGCAGCGGAAATCCCTTTAGGCACAAAAAGCACAAAATGCGGAACAAGCAGCACAGGCGGCACATGTCATTTGTGTAGGTTGTGTGCGTAGAGAGATGTTAAGGTGCGGTGGAGATACCCCTAACCCCAACCCACATCAGCAACGTTCGCAAGCTCACTCTGCTGATAGCCCGTAGTAACATCCACAGGAGGCTTCGCACGGGCAAGGGAGCAAGGCAATTTCCCTGATACCAATAATATTCGATGTGGGAATGAAATGGGTTACATTTTGGAAGACCATTTTGTAACTGTTTCGAAGGGTTGGCGTTAACCATTTTGAGGGAGTCGGTTTGTTAAGGGGATTGGGATACGGTTGGAGAACCATTTGTCGGGTTAACTGAAAGTAAACCTATGCCATAGTAATGGGATGTGAGGATAAGCGACTACACAAACAAAGGCAAATGCGATTGAACTGCGGAGGCGCGGAGAAGAGAGCGATACATGTATAGGTGTAATTACTCGTTATCTGGTTGTCTTATTGTTCTAGGGTTGATGATCGGACAATCTTTTCCAATACTAGCCCAAACACACCAAGTCGGAGACATCATTCGCGATGAATCGGGTATTGAAATGGTCTATGTTCCGACCGGAACCTTCACATTAGGAATAGACGCAAATTCCCTCAAATCATTGTGTAAGCAACACGGAGAAACCGAACAGTGTCCTGAAGTTATTCAAGAGGATAGTGGGGCTACGTATCTCCAATCTGTCGACGTCAAACCGTTTTGGCTTGATCGTTTTGAGGTGTCAATAGAACAATTCAAAAAACTCTGTGGTCTAGACGCTAATACTGATGTGGATAACTGCATATCTGAGCCAAGAGATAAAGAGCTAGCATTGAATCCCAATCAGCCCCAATTTTATGTTTCATGGTATACAGCCGATTATATTTGTAAATTGCGATATGCTAGATTACCTACTGAAGCTGAATGGGAATATGCAGCAAGTGGCTTAGCTAAACACGTTTTTGCGTGGGGCGATTCATTTAATCCTAAATATGTTCAATCCTCCGACCCAGAATATCCGCAAACCTATCCTGTGGGTTCAATCCCTGAAAATAAAAGTTGGGTAGGGGCTTTTGACTTAACAGGAAATGTTGCCGAATGGACTGATGATCGCTTTGCTCCACGAATTCTATCAAATATTAATCCAGCTAATTGGCCTACTTCCTTACCGGGAAATAGAATTGAAATAGATCGAGTTGCAAAAGGTGGTTCATGGAATAGTCCATACTGGAACTACGCAAATTTTTACAGAACAAATGGTAGTTCTGATATAACTGGCTTTCGCTGCGCACGTTCTTTGATACCAGATATTTAATTTGCCCTCCCTCATCCATCCTTTTCAATGCTTCGAGTAATCTGAGCGAAAAGATCAGCGGCGGACATGGCGTCCCACGGGAGGCTATACACTGCCGTGCCCCTACGGAAGCGCTTGTGAAAAGTAGGGTTCTATTTCAATGAGGGGGCGAAGGCTAGAAGGGAAGTGTCATTACGGATTGTGGTCTAGGATGTCGTGCCTGCGAAATCGCTCATCAAGTCGGCAAGCAGATCATCCATCGTATCAAAGGTTTTGACCTGTCCAGCGGCGATGTCCTTATCGGATTCGTGTTCAGCGGCTTGCCACTGTGGAGTCCAAAAGTAGGCTTGGTCGGGGTCGCGTTCAGCATCTATTTCAAAGAGTGCCAATAGATAATCGTCGGGTGCTTTGTATCCCCGTTCGCGGGCAACCTTTCCGATGCGCTGGCGCTGCTCGTTAGTTACATGGATGACTAAATCGCTCATGGTTGGTCCTCAGTATCAGAACAACTTCCATTGAAGCAAGTATATCATCAAGCGGGATGGAGCACACAGCCGTGTGCCCCTACAGGTGTTGTGAGATAGAGGTTAGTTGGTGGTAGTGGCCTGGGAGAAGGCCTGCCGATTGGCAGTCAGAAACTCGGTAACAGTGGTCGGTTTATGGCCCGTGAGCTGTTCAACGGTGTTGGATACAGTTGCGTTTTTGCCAATCGCGGTGCCCGCATCAAATGAGGCGTAGACTTCAGCGACAGGCTGCGGCAGTCCGGCGGCGACCATATTCTGAACCAATACATCAAGTGGGAGTGGAGTGTAAGTAATGGTTTTTCCGATGATGGTGGAAGCGATGGCTGCGAGTTCGTACTGCGTTAAGGCTTGAGGGCCGGTGACATCCAAAATGCGACGTCCGGTGAAGTCCGAAGCGAGGGCGGCAGCAGCAGCACGGGCGCAATCCTCGCGCGTGACATAAGCGATTTTACCATCGGCAGCCGCGGCATAGATGCTGCCCAACTGAAGCGCCTGATTGAGCGTGCCAAAGAGCATATCGGTATAGATGTTGTTGCGGAGAACGGTGTAACCTAATTTACTTTTGGTGAGTGCGATTTCGGTGCCGTAATGGTCGGGGGCAATCTTAATCGGTGAATCGGGTTCAGGATTGATCAATGATGTGTAGACGACATGCTTAACACCGGCTTCTTCGGCGGCTTGCACAGCGGCGGTGTGCTGTTTGACGCGCAGACCGGGTACGCCCAAGGCATCGGTGCTGATGAGTAACAAGCGATCCACACCGGCAAAGGCTTTGGTCAGTGAGGCCGAATCATCAAAGTCGGCATGACGGACGGTGACGCCACGTTCGGTGAGGGCAGCAAGTTTTTCGGGTGAGCGGGTGGCGGCGATGATGTTGGCGGTATTGGTTTCCAGCAACAATTCGATGACACGCTGGCCGAGGTGTCCGGATGCGCCGGTTACAAGTAAAGTGGGTTTGGCATTGTCTGACATAGAGTCTCTCTCCTGAAATATTCGCGATTAGCATACGTTACTTTATGACGGTTAGTATCTTTTTGAAAGTAGGCACTTTGAAGTTAGGTAGTTACCTGCAAGTAACGATGGAGAAGAGAAGAACCCCCTCCTTATGTGGGTTCTCGAAAGAAATGAGAAAACCCCTACCCCAGCCCTCCCCCGTAAACGTTTACGACACGACAGTTTTGGTAGATTGAGGGAAAAGCGGAAGGCTCTAAGAGCCTTCCCTACGGGAGAAAAACGCATAAGGCTGTAAAAGTGTCGTCTCGTGAACCCGCAAGCGAGGGAGAAAATAATCCAAAAACCGGATTGCGCATTGTTGAGATAGAACAGGGCGAGGAAGGTCTTTAGTTGGTTGATTCATGTTTGATGACGAGATAGGGCAATCCTGCGTCGATATAACCCCTTAAAGCCTCAGCCGCTGTCGTATTCGTCGACAAATCGAGCGTCAATTTGATGGATTGGATGCGTCCACTCTTGGGTTCAGTTTTCTGCTCGATGGCACTGATCGTCGCGTTTCGTAGAAGGCCTCGCAAGAAGAAGCCACCCTTCTCCTTAGTGGCAGGATCAGGAATATAGGTCTGCGCGTTAAATGCGCCGTTGGAGAAGGGATCAATCCAATAATACTCACCATAGGGTTGGAAGCTTAGATTAAGAGGTGTGCCTTCTCCTCCTACCATCCCTATAATCACATCAACCTGATCACCCACTTCCAGCTTATCTGTACTCCAGCGATAAATTGAATCGAGGGTCAATGTCATTGTGTTTAATGATGGCGTTGTTGCCAATACCGGCAGAACAGGACGCATCTTCAGAGGCAATTTCGCATCAAGCAATTGTTGGATGGTTGCGGCTTCGTCCGGCGTGACCGCGACAGTCAGAACATCACCGGTTACGTTTGTGATCAATGCGGCTTGGACAGCCACTTTTGTCAGTTGGCTTGGCACTTCGGTTCCAGCGGGCGTAACGGCTTGCGTAGCCTCTGTCGTCACATGGTTAACGTTAGTAGTGCCGAGAACAAGAACTGTACTGATGATGCTGACAAGGTCGCCTTTGTTGTAGCCTACACCATTGGCTGCCTGCTGATTAGTCAATGTAATAAAGGTGATATCTGCGAGTGGAATATCGATATTCACTTTACTGCTGACCAAAGTGGCTTGTGGAACAGGTGTTGGCGTAGGCTGGTTGATTACACCTGATTTGACGAGCTTGAAGTGCATCCGTCCGTTAATCATCTGGGCGAACATGGGCAGGCTGTCATTTGGGACACTGAGCGATAGGGCGTTGGATGTTTTGACCGATGACTGATCATTGGCGAGGATTTCACCCGACATAATCTGTGCATCAAGCGCCCGTATTTGGTTACTCGATTGTGAGCAATCGGTTTTGGAAGCAGTGACATCATTACCGATGGCATCCGGCACGAAGGCGCAGGTTGAAATAATATTGACGATGTCGCCAGTTTGAATCGACTCGTCAGCGGTGACGAATTCAAAGGGAAGGACAAGAACACCATTTTGCATCGCTATTGTATTCTCAACAGGCTTTTGCAGGCGAATTCTGACCTGCGGTTGTTCGCCCATCCAGGCCAATTGTTGGCTGTCTTCAACTGATACCGCAAACGTAATACTGGCGGATGCGTCTGGTGGGTTGGATTGTGAAATGGGTGTATGAAAGAGAACGGTTGCGTCGCGCACCAATGTCATTTCCACTGCTCGTGAGCCATCGGGCATGGCCGTCGCAGGGATGACATCAAGATTTGGATTGCTGGCTTTGAAGGGTAGTATCACCACAATATCCACACCCCCGCCGACACCGGGAATCAAACTGTCCTGAGTGAGATGTTGCAGCGGAACCGATATGGCAACGCTGTTAGGCGGTAGTAACGTTGATAAATTTGCGTTGGAAACGGGAGGCACAGCCGTTGCCATACCAACAGACTGACTCTGTGTAGCTGGATCGATGGTTGGGGTAGGCATTGGTGTAGTAGAAGCTTGGGCAAGCGCCACTTCATTGATGGTAGGCGTTTTACCCCGACCGTTAATCAGCATGACTCCGGCGATGGCGACAACGATCAGCGCGGCGAGTAAAGTCAATGGGAGCCAATTGCGGCGTGGAGCGGAGATGGGCATATAGGACGTAGAGGCAGCCATTGCGTTTTCTCCTTGTTTGATCTGTTCGAAGCGGGCGAGGAGGCGCTGTTCCAGCGTATTTTGGAAGTCAGGACGGGGAGTGGGACGGCTGGTGGCGAGTTCGTCCAGCACCTTATCAACGGTCGGTTGGTGGGTTTTGAGCAGCTTATCAATCTGGTCGAGCAGATGTTTATCGGGATCGTGATTGAGGTTCATGGGTCGACCTTCCTATCCATTTCAGGGTCGTATTGGCGCTGTAGGTCTTCGATGGCACGGCAGAGGTGGGCAGCAACGGTGCGTTCGTCCAGGCCCAGCACGAGGGCGATTTCGCTGTTGCGGAGTTCACCGAAGAAGCGCAGGGTGATGATTTCCTGACGGCGTGGCGAGAGATTGGCGATGCGCTGGCGCAAGCGCTGGAACTGCTCCTGCCGCTGGAAGGCGGCTTCGGGCGTAGGGGCATCACTCTGGATGTCGGGCAGTTCGTCCAAGGATACGTCGAGCGTCACATGCTGCTGGCGGTAAAACTGGCCGACGGCATTATGAGCGATGCGAAAGAGCCACGCTGCAAACGCACCTTCGCCGCGATCTTCAAAGTGGGGCAAACCTTCGACGACTTTTAAGAAGATGTCGGCGGTCAGATCTTCGGCGTCAGCGGCACGTCCAACGCGATAGGCTGCATAGGCGTAGACGCGCGGCAAGTAGCGACGGTACAACTCACGGAAAGCTGCCGGGTTGTGCTGTGCCAGTTGAATCATCTGCTGTTCGTCGGTAAAGGTCATGCCTGCCGCGCCATTCGCTGATGTCCGGTTCGTTATCCATTAAAACGCAAAATGGGATATGAATACTGCATCGAGTTTTAAATGAGGGGATGATTTACCACAAAGGCTCAAAGAAAGATGCGACTTTCAACGTTTGTTTTTATGGCGGGCGACGCGGATGACGCGATCAGGCTGCTTGCGTATCCATTCCAGATAGCGGGCGATTTCGGGTTCTTGGCGGAGAGATTCGATGGTGTGGAGTTCGGTTAGCAAGGTGCGGTTGCTGAAAAAACTGTGCAGCGTGCGGTGACAGGGCACACATAAATCCGCGACCTCTTTGCCCCCTTCAGCACGCGGAATCAAATGGTGGCGGGTAATGTGCGCGACTTCGCGCTGGCAGAGGGCACAGCGATTTGGCCCGTCGGTTTGGCGCGGAATGAGGTTGGGCTGCTGCTTACGACGCTTCATCGTGTTCGGTTTCATAATCTCGATTCGTGCTCTGTAATACTACAAAATATTTTAATTCACTTCAATTTCTCCTGAATTCGGCTGCCCGTGTTCATGTATAGATGGCACGTCCTAAGCCTGACCTGTCTATATGGCCTATATATAAACCCTTCGTTACGCACATGGGATTAGTTGGTGCGGGATATAGACTGTAACCAGTGAGGAAAACTGTGTAACGAAAGGAGTGTCCTAATGCAACAAGGCACACAGAATACGCAAGGTACACCGAAATCAACGCTTATTATCATCGTTGTGGTTGTTTTAGCCGCGATTGTTTTGCTACCGCGACTTTTGAACAACAACACTACACCGACCACCACATCCAATGTTCCCTCGATTCCACAACAACAAAATCCTGTGAACAGCAATGCCAATATTCAGTTGGGCGCACCCGTCAGCGCGGTAGGCGTTGACCGCAATGGTTGTGCAACCGATACAGCCAGCACGTTCTCCGGCAGCGACAGCATTTATGTGGTTGCGCCAGACAGTAATGTGCCGCAGGGTACAACGCTTTTTGTACGGTTGTTCCGTAATAACAACGCCGTTGAGGACACAGCGGAAATCACGGCGGATAAAGATTACATCCAGAACTGCATCAATTTCGTTTTCCAACCCACAGGCAAGAACTTTGATCCGGGTACGTACGAAGCACAGTTCTTTGTGAACGGCAACGCGGCTTCCTCGGTTACGTTTAACGTCCAGTAAGTAAGCTGGATAGGAGCAAATTATGAACGGCGATTTAGGTACATTGGTTTTAATCGGGATCATTATCGTGGCGGTGGTGTTGCTGATCCAACGCTTTATGCAGCAGCAACAGAATCCATACAGCCGACCGGGAAATGAAGTTCCGCACAATGATGACCCGAACATTTCCAGCCACGGCGGTTTTGGTGGCAATCAGCAGCAGGGAAGCGGACACCGGCAATATGACGATCCCAACATCGAAAGTCATGGTGGATTTGGTTCGAGCGGTGGATCGAACTCCACTTTCCGGCAGCCGTCGCAGCAAAGCCGTACTCCTACCGCGAGTGCTAGCAGCCAACGAACGGTTGAGAGAGCGCCTGAGAATACACGCCGCAATGACGACCCGAACGTGAGCAGTCACGGCGGTTTCGGCGGCCAACGATAAACCTGAAAATCAAACTTTATGAACTAATAGGAGACTTGAATTGAAGAGTGAGCGTTACGAACCGAAGCAATACATCGAAAGTTCCAATGGAAGCTGCCATTACTGCCACAACATGACTTTACAGCAAGTTGGCAACGAAAAAGTGTGCGCTCAGTGTGGAACGCGGGTTTACAGCACAGCGGGATTAAACCCGACCAAGCTTAACACGCGCAGGTCAGCAACCGCGAACGTTCGGTGAAGTTTGAATTCATCGTTTAAATGGGCGTGATTCTTCAGATGAGATTTGCGCCCATCAGCAGTTTATGAGCTTTATTGTTAGCGATGTAAAACACGCGAAAAGACACTTCCAATGAACAGCAAAACCCAACAGGAAAACATCGAGAAGCTGCGTGACTTGATTAAGGGCATCAAAATTGCCATGTTCACCATGCTGAACCCGAGCGATGGTACGCTGCAAAGCCGACCGATGGGTACACAGGAAGCCGAATTTGATGGCGATTTGTGGTTCTTCACCAAGTCAGATTCGCAGAAAGTGTATGAAATCAAGAATGATCAGACTGTGAACGTCAGCTACGCAGGTGATAACCGGTATGTATCGGTATCAGGCAGGGCACAGGTGGTGAGCGATCAGGCGAAAATGAAGGAATTGTGGAGCCCGATCTACAAGGTCTGGTTCCCGGACGGATTGGATGATCCTACACTCCGATTATTGAAGGTGAGTGTAGAAAAGGCCGAATACTGGGATAATCCCGGTGGTTTGGTGGCAACCATGATCGGGTTTGCAGAAGGTCTTATCAACAAAGATACGAGTAAGATGGGCGAGAACGAGACGATCACCCTGCGGAAGTAATTCCGTACGCGTCCCTTAACCCTATTAGAAGATGCCTTCCTGATTGTGTCAGAAAGGCATCTTTTGATTCAAGGTGCTTACGAAGCAGGTGTATTGGTGGCGAAGGCCGGTAAGGCGGTGGCTTCCGACGAAGCCGGTGCAGCGGTTCCTGCGGGAGTGGTCGTCAGCACAGCGGCAGGTGGTGTGAGCGTCATGGTTTCCACGTGGAAACGGACGGTATCCAGAATGGCTTGAAGTTCACCGCTGCTGGTATCCATGGCTGTAATGGGATCACTAAAGGCGTAGAAGACAAAATTAACGCCCTTCTCTTTGACGCCAGCGAACCAACCGCGTGTATCCGGCAATCCGCTCTTGGAACAGGTTACGGCTGACCACTGTGTGCCTTCAGCGCTGAGCAAACCGATGCGATAGCTGCGGCGGACGTCGACCCCAATGTTGCAGTCGGATTCGATGACGGCTGAACGCAGTAAGCGGACTCCATCCGACCACAAATCCGCTTCGGGGGTGGCGGCAAGAGTCATGCCCATAGCGGCCTGTGCCATTGCATCGGTGCTGGGGGTGACGAGATTGGGGAAGCCCCAATAAAGCGCGATATTGCCTATGCCGCCGGTAATCGGCCCACTGTAAAAGGCGACCGGAATGATACGGAACTTGTTCGGCTCGACATCGGCCAAAACCTGCGCGTCATAACCGACTTTCCATCCCTGCGGCAGTGTAATGTCGATAGGCGGTGGGACTTTGTCGCCAGTGGTGGGCGGCAAGGTGATGACCAGCGGCGCTTCGGTAGGTGTGAGGGTGAAATCCGGCACGAAGGTGACGTTGGGCTGCGGTGTATCGAGCGTACTCAGTGCCTGCTGAGCAGCGAGGGCGGTGACTGTTCCATTAACAGCGGCTTGCACATCGCTTACACCAGTGGTCGTTAGGGATGGTACAGGTGAGGGTGGAAGCGTGGCGGTCGGTGCGGCTGCGCCGGAACAGGCGGCAAGCAGAATGAGTAAAAGCGCGGTACTGAGTTTTGTGAGACGTAAAGTCATAGTTGATCCATAGAGATTCGTGTGATTAACGTGATTGATTGTACACGGCATCTGAAAGTGTTGCAGGGTAAAGCTATGATCTTATTCATTAGCTCTAAAAAATCGGCATACTATTACGGGTTTGATGATGGCCGGGGCAATGTGGATGGATCTTTCAATATGCAGGGAAACAGGAGTCCGTTTCCCTGCAATCTAATTGCATATTATAAAAGTCTACTGAGCGGTTTGGTCGTCAAGTATGCGCTTCGCAACCAACCGGGCCGAGATGAGCGCGGTCGGAATGCCGGTTCCGGGGTGGGTGCTCGCCCCCACAAAATACAGGTTTTCATAATCGGGATGGCGATTATGCGGACGGAAGTAGGCTAATTGAGTCAAGGTATGCGCTAACCCGTGTGTAGC
>JBGAHG010000021.1:0-126410 GCA_044226325.1 Aggregatilineales bacterium | reverse complement strand
GTGGGGGCATTACGAAGAGCCGTTTTTAACTGGCTGTAGGTATGTTTGGTCAGTTTGATACGTGGTGGTCGGACGTGAGACATCACTTTTGACTTTCAATAGCTTACATTCTGATTATAAGTCATCTCGTTATGACACATGAAAATTCTGTGTTAATTGTGTAATAAACTTAATTATTGACGTCAACTATCATTGATGGAGGTCAGTCGTGAGGGCTGTATCGATGTGGCAGGATAAGCCGGTGAATCAAAAAGAGGCAAGCTCAGTGCCTGCCTCTTCAGACCTTAATAACCGCAGTGATACTTAGTCGCCGCTCACGGGAACGGGACTTGAAACGGTGGCCGGTTGGACATCGTTATCATCTGCCAAACGCGTAGCAACGGCGGGCAGGAAAACCAGCGCGAACAACGCCCCGGCGAACATCACGATAGCACCCACCATCATGGCATGGGTCATACCATCCACAAAGGCGCTGTCAACGATTTTCAAGATTTGATCTTTGAACAAGGCGGCGCGCGGGTCATTGGCGACGAAGTGAGCCGCTTGAATACTGCTCTTAATGGCTTCCATGCCAGCATCCGGCATCAACGGGATTTGCTGCTTAAGACTGCTCACACCGGCCAGATATTGGCTGTTGGCGAAGGTGCCGAGGATGGCGACGCCCAACGCACCGCCGAGCTGCCGGGTGGTATCGTTCATGGCCGAGCCGATACCGGCTTTGCTGACGGGGACCGAGGCCATAATCGAGTTGGTAGCCGGACTGACTGAAAGCCCCATGCCAACGGCGAGGATGACTTGACCGATAGCAATCGTAATGTAAGGCGTATCCAAACCGAATTGGGTCGACATGAAAAGCAAACCTGCGCCAGCAATAGCAATGCCTAAGGCAACCGTGTATTTGACGCCGAGGCGGTTGGTCACGATGGCTGAGCGTGAAGCGACCACTGCCAATACCAGTGCCAGGGGTAATGTACGGACACCTGCATCAAGCGTCGAGTAGCCAAGGATGGTTTGCAGATATTGGCTAAGGAAAAAGACGCCGCCGAACAGGCTGAAATTCACGAAAGCCAGCGCCGTATTGGCCCCTGTAAACGACATGTTACGGAAGAAGCGCATTGGCAGCATGGCATCCGGATTACGGGCTTCCCACCAGCCGAAAATTCCGAGCAGAATGAAGGCGGCAGCAAAGGCAATCAGCACAGTTTGTTCTGTCCAGCCTTTTTGACCGGCTTCGATGATGCCATAGACTAGCGCAAATAAGCCAGTGATCGACAAAATGACGCCGGGAATGTCGGCTTTGGGCGCGTGCTCATCTTTCGAGTCGGCAATCGTACGCGCGCCACCGATGAGCGCAATCACGATAATCGGCAAATTCACGAAGAAAACCGCGTTCCATTCGAAATGCTGTAGCAGTGCGCCGCCGATCAACGGGCCGACGCCGACGCCTAACCCGAAGACCGCCGCCCACAAAGCAATGGCACGTGGACGCTCGGTAGCCGGGAACGTAGCGCTGATGATCGACAGGGTAGCCGGCAAAATGGCCGCGCCAGCGATGCCGAGGAAAGCGCGCGTGAGAATCAAGACGTTGGTATTGGGCGAAAGTCCCGCCCCCAGCGAGCCAATGCCGAACAAAACCAAGCCGATTTGCAGCGACTTCTTGCGCCCATAACGATCCCCCAGACCACCGACAGTCAGCAGCAGCGCGGCAAATACCAGTACATAAGCATCAACAATCCACTGTAGTTCGCTAGCCGTCGCGCTCAATGTCTTGGAAATGGACGGCAGCGCCACGTTGAGGATGGTGTTATCGAGGCTGACCACCATCAGCGAGATGCAAATAAATATTAGCGCCCGCCAGCGGGTGGCGTAGCCCGGTAATGTTTCAGCGTGATCGGTAACGAAATTCATGCTTCCTCCGAACTTATAACTTGACGACCAACGGCGTAGGAATGATTGGACAAATTCCTACAGATTGCTCACTAAACAAACGTTAAGTGTGGCATACAAAAAAGTGTATTTTTAGCGGGTAGCGGACATGCCCTGTGCTAATAATTGGATCATGTCAGCTTTGTTGACGTCGATGACCGATTGAAGGTCAAGGTTAACAAAGAGGAAGGCATAGCCGAACATCAGGCAGACAATCGTGGCGGCCATTGTCCGCGCCTGATCAGCGTCGCCCACGAACCGTTCGAGAGCCGTGGTGACACGGTTCTGGAAGGCTAAATGTTTTTTGTGGAACAAGGCGCGTTCTTCGCCGGTCATACGCGGAAATTCGGTGACCATCCAGCGCAGTTTTTCCAAACGGCGGGGATTGAGTGCGCTCATGTGCTGCCCAAACTGGACAATAAATTCTTGCAGCGTCTCCGCGCTTTCACATTCATCCACGATATGGATGAGATCCGGTATCTGGCAGCCAATAACCGCTTCTAGCAGCTCGCGTTTGCCATCCTTGAAGTGATAATACAGCGCGGCTTCCGTGACGCCGACCACATCCGCGATCTGGCGCACAGACGTGGCATCGTAGCCATTCTGTACAAATAGTTGGGCAGCAGCATCGACGATATTGTCACGGCGATTGACACGTTCAGACATTAGGATTTCTGTTCGATTAACGGGCGTTAAGTGTCATATTAAGCTTGAAAATAGGAAGTGTCAAGGCTTCCCGAAAGAAATCTACCAAAATGTATAGTTCTAGTTGAAGGATTTGGGCATTTCCCTATTTGGGACAATAATATGCTTGGGATGTTCTGCTGTTAGGGCAGCTGCGTGTGACGAGAATTAAGCACACTTGTAAACGCATCGCTGGCAGAACTTGAGGACACTTAATATCTAGCAACAGAAGCTCATTGAATATTTATTTTGATACATAAGCATCGGTGAATGTAACACTCCACACAGGACGAATTATAGAGGGAATTGCGGCACTGCTTGTCAACCCTCTAACAAATCCCCTGGTTGATAAGATAAATACTGCTTTGGGATATATGTGAAAACGCCGAGCTTCCGTGAGCAGCAAAAGATCGCCCGCGTCAAGTGATTCATCGCGCATTGTGAATGTAATCTTGTGAATTACATCTGCGGAAACAGTTACGCTAATAGTAGAAATAATACCAGCTGCTGGAGTAAAAGTGCAGTATTCTCCTGAGGGTTCATAATAAGAAAAATCAGCACTGCGACATACGAACCCCTTTGTCTCAACAGCGTTCTTGGGTTGTCCGGGAAAAATATCCATATATACAGAAAACGGATCAAAAGTGGCAACCATAGGTTTTGTCAAAACCTTTACTCCAATTACAGCCACTGCAAAACCAGATAACAAGATGAATACAAAATGTAGATAAGGCAGCCGCTTAAGCGGTTGAATAGTGTTTTCTGATTGTGAATATTTTCCGCCGAGTTTTTGGTCAGCCGATGACTCGATTGGATAACTACTTTTATCCCAGATAACTATATGGAGCATTTGGCTTATTGAAACACGACGCGATAATCTTTGGGTCCAAAAATTGAGTTTGTTTTCCATAATAATTTACAGCGTTATATTCCATAATTCGATTACGGTTAATCAGCGTATGAACAGAATTCGCAAAGGTCATTTGCAAAGGTTTATTTATCGGTTAATCAGGAGTATCTGAGGCGACGAATGGACGAATAAAGGCAGTCCTATGAAGTTTGATTTGAATTCTTATTCTGATCGCTTCGACTAGCTAGATATCTCGCTGTTCGGAGATACTAGTATTGATTCAGGCGCAGTTTCAGATGGTTTCAAGCGGGTTAAAAGATTTTTCAGTTTGTTCAGCCAACGGTCAGGATTTTGAGTCGAAGCAATCGTTACACCTTCCCGTGACCAACGCGCTTCTGACGCTTGATAAACTTCACGTTTTCGCGCTTCCCTGATCCAATCACCGTCAGTTGGTGTGTACATTTTGACAACAGTCCCTTTTGAGCACCATTTAGTGAAAACAAATTAACAATTTCTAAGAAGTCTTTATGACCAAGTTGATGATTGCGAGAAGGATTGTACGAAGCGACGAAATGGGTTTGTTGCTCGTCTGGTTGGCCTTGACCTCGCGAGCAAACTTTGCGCGTTGTGCCTCTCGAATCATGTCCTTTTGATGCTGGCGAACGTTTTTCCCATTGAGCGTGTGGCCTAAGTCGAACATGATATTTTCCCTATTGGATAACTAAATTTAGAATGGTGATGATTGCACACTTATAAATGAGCCGTCGTTAACGAGAGAGTACGGGCTTCAGTAACGCGACAGTTACGCTGATGCGGCGGTTCATTCGTTTGAACCAAGCGGTTCGCACCGTTTGAGCCATACGCTGCAATTCGACTTGCTGCCGAATTTCATGCAACCGCAGGTCTTCTATCGAGCGCCCTAACTTTTCGTTGGTGAATATGGTGTTCATTGCATTCCCTTTCTGATTGATGATCTTGAATTCAAGATACCCGTCAGATGGGGGTAGCGTAATCGACCGAAGTAGGTATTTGTCCGGCGAAACAGAGGTATTTATCGGGTGTTAAAGGGGTATCGAGAGAGGTACTACAGAAGGCCAAACGCTCTGGCTTGGGCAACCGCTTGGGTGCGGCTGTTCACATTGAGTTTGCTGTAAATATTCCGCACATGCACCTTGACCGTACCGAGCGACAGAAACAACCTATCCGCAATTTCGGGGTTGGATAAGCCTTCGGCGATCAGCAGCAGCACTTCCCGTTCGCGTTCGCTGAGTGGGTCGCTGGTCGACGGATGGGATACCGGAATAGATGATTCGGTCGTGTCGTCGAAGCGTTCGATGAGGGATTGGACGACTGTTTGCAGGTCGCTGGCTTTGCCGCGTTCCCATGCGGCGGCAAAGGCTTCCGAACCGAGGTTAACTTCCAGCTCAGCACGTAGCTGCATCATCAGAGGCCACTTTTCCAGCCAACCTGTTGTACCCGGATGCTGTGCCAAGGCTAAGGCCATTATAGCAGCCGCTTGTGTTTGGTCGCCCTCATGTGCCAATAAAAGAACGGCAATGGGCAGCGCGGCCAGAATGATCGCTCTGTTATAAATGAGGTCGCTCTCGCGTAATATCTGTACCAGATCGTGCGCAGTCGTTCGGTAATCACCAAGGCCAAAGGCATTAATGGCTTTCGCATGTGCAGCAAACCGATGCCATGTTTGCCAACCATTTTTGAAACTCTTTTCGAGAAGCTGCCGACCTTTGACGTAGTCGCCCCTTATACTAGCCAGTAAACTGAGCGTTATGAGGACTTCCTGTGAACCACCGCTGGGTAAGTTTAAGCTTGAGGTTAGCGCTGTTTCAGCCAACTTATCCGCTTCATCGAAATCCCCTTGATAAAGGGCCATCCACACCCAGAACGTTTGATTGCGGTTCATTCCCGCTTGGCTGCCAAGATGCGTGTAAAGCACATCGGTTTCGTGCATATAGCCAATGAGTTTCTCGTAATCTCCAGATGCTAAGGCAATATGGACAAGGTTGTGCAGCGCATTTGCCGCACCATAATCATCACCAATTTTGTGGCACAGTTCGTAACTTTGCTGCGAAAGTTTAATGGGGCGATCCTTGTCATAAATCATGGTCATAAAGTCAGTCACTTTGCCCATATAAAAAAGATCATTAAGATCCTTGTATAAGGTGAGACTTTCTTCACCTGATGCGGGCGCTACCGTGGTGTCATCCCCAACATTAAAGCTCAAGAAACCCAGCATAAATAAACAGAAGGCAATCTCGGCTTGATCGTTTTGTTGCCGTGCCAGTGCCAATCCTTGTTCGACGAGGGCTGTGAGTTCCTGCTTTTCTTCATCAAGCTGCCTACCAAACTTGTTTCTTAGGGCGATCCAACGCAGCGCGACGCGCCCCCATACCGGATGGGGTTCTGTGTTCGGTTCCGGCGAGAATTGTTCCTGTGCATAGCGGAAGAGTTCCTGGCAATCCTGAAAGCGGTTGCGAATCTCACCGAATAGGGTCAGGCTTTCGAGCGCTTGGTTGATGGCTTCATACTCTCGATGATTGGCGGCCCAGTTCCATGCGGTACGAATATTTTCAAAATCCGCCTCGACCTCATCAAGCGCTCCGCGCTGTCTGCGCCCTTTCAAATCCGGTTCGCGCTGGTGCAGGAAGTCCGTGTAATAGGCCATGTGCTGATGGTGGATTTGCTCGGCTTCCACCTTGTTTTCGTTGAGCTTTTCCTCGGCGTATTGCAGCAGCATTTCATGAATTTCGTAGCGTCCATTGGTGTTTATTCGCAGCAGCGATTTATCGACTAAGCTGGATAAGGTCAGCAGCGATGCTCCAGCCACCATCTGCGCTGCTTCTTTGCGGAAACCACCACGAAACACAGACAATTTTTTGAACACACCGCGTTCAGGTTCGGTCAACATCGTCCATGAGTGTTCGATAGCCGCCCGCATATTGCGGTGGCGGGGGGAACTGTTACGGGCATTGATAGCGAGGATGTCCAAGCTGCGCTCGATCTCGTCGGCGATTTCTTGGCAGGAGAGCGCCCGGACCCATGCCGCCGCTAACTCGATGCCCAATGGCATCCCCCCAACCAAGCGGCAGATGCGGATGATAGATGGCTTTTGCTCATCGCTGACGGTGAAGCTCACATTGGCCTGACGTGCATTTTGGAGGAACAGTTGAACGGCGCTGTAGTTGTTGACTTCACCCCCGGACTCACTATTGGGTACAGCCAAGCCCTGCACATCCAATATCCATTCTTCAAGCAGACTCAATCGTTCGCGCGATGTAACCAGCAATCGCACATCGGGCGCTATGCTCAGGAATTCGGATAGCAGTTCTGCGCCTTCCAATAGGTGTTCGAAGTTATCTAAGACCAGCAGTGCTTGTTGGGAGCGCAATTGCTCCATTAATTGTTGTTTGGGTTCAATACCCGCGTAAGACTGAAGGTGCATTCCTTCAATGATGGCGGTAACCAGCAAATCCGGCATGGCAAGCGATTGTAAGGCGATGAAGAAAATACCATCGGGGAAAAATTGGGATTGTGTACGGGCAGCCTCGATTGCGAGTCGGGTTTTTCCTATACCGCCGGGGCCAATCAACGTCAAGAGGCGGCAAGCAGGATTATTTAACAGGTCGCTGATTTGCTGAAGTTCGTTTGCCCTGCCAACAAAGGGAGTCGTATATGTGACCAGAGGATGAGCGACCATTGGCTACAATACTCTCATTCCAAAATGCTGCACAATAATGACAGTATAACATTTTTGTAGGTATATGTTGTGAGGCGTGGCGCATTTTCACGGATGGCACAAAGATGAAATGTGCCATCCATGAAGCTTATTCAACTGTCGCCGGTTCTATTTCGGACGTTCTTCGAGGGGGATGTCTTTGAGGAAGCGGTTCTTCGCATCACGCGGAGAAAGCAGCGGAGTCGCGCCTTTTAAACCCCAATCGAGGTTAATTTCGGGGTCGTTCCATGCCACGCCGTTTTCATCGCGGCCACCCTCATAATAATTATTGACCATATAGGTCAGCGAGGCATCGGTGACGGCATAAAAACCGTGTGCCACACCAATTGGAATGAAGACCCCGTAATTGTGCTTCTCACCGATTTCCATGGTGTAGGTAACTTTGTACGTCTTGGAATTGGGACGCAGATCGACCATACCCACACGCACCACGCCGCGCGGCACATACCAGTAATCAATCTGCTGATGGTGATAATGCAGCCCGCGCAGCACACCGGCTTTGCTATCCGAGCGGTTGGACTGGATGCGATCCCAGTTCACCGCCGGAAACCATTCGCGCTTGAAGGTTTCCATGAAGCGTCCACGTTCATCTTCGTAGGCTTTAATGGTTGCGATATACACCCCTTCGATGGTGATCGGGTGAATCGGCAATAACATTTGTGTCGTATCGTCTTTCATCGTCATTGTAAAACTATACTTTCTAGTGCTGGTCGTTACTTGTATCTGATTGAAACGTGCTGCCCTTGCGGATACCTAAATCGGTTTATTCTATGTTATATCGATTAATTAATCCGGTTTGCTTATCAGTAATCTACTGTAGCGCATTCTGGCGGTTCAGCCCAAATTTTCGGCTGTTTGTGCGGTATTCGCCTGGCAGAATAACAGATACGATCACCCGTAGAAAGGATAAACGATGTTTGAAACCATCCGCGCACAATTCTTTCCGGCACAATTACCTACAGGGATCAGCGCGCTGCCCATCACCGATGTTAATGTTTTCTGGCAAACGGTCGAACCGATGATGAACGCGGTTTTTCCAGCCTTTGGTGACATCGGCGCGTATGAGATGCCTGCCGGACGCGAGGCCAATGGTCGGGCTCTGGCAGAGGTCTTTGCTGCCGCCCATCACGAACGCTTTCTGATGGTGGACGAAAACCAGCAGGCGGTCGGCTGGTCATTCGGGGATATGCGCGACCGCGAAACCTTTTTCATGACCAGTATCGGATTGCTACCCGCTTATCGTCAGCGTGGGATTTATACGGCGTTTTCACAGCGCTTGCTGGCTTATCTGTCGGCGCTGGGGTACGAACGTGTTGTTAGTAATCATCAGACCAACAACCGCGCGGTCGTCATCGCCAAACTCAAATTGGGCTTTAACATCACAGCGGTTAACCTGGATGAACGCTGGGGCGCACAGGTGGAGTTAACCTATCTGTTTCAGCCGGATCGGCGGCAGGGATATGAGCGCGCTTTCGCATTGGAGCCGCGTGAGACACCGTTTAGTCATCACCGGTTATGAGTTAAGCTGACCAACATCCAGGCGGGTGATGTTGTCGCCCTGAATCTCGAACGTCCAAAAGGTTCTAAATTCGCCCCAAACGGTGGAATGAAACAGGGCGTTGATGGTCAGGCCGTTGGCGCTTTCACTCTCGATGTTGATGATGCGTCCATTACCTTTGCCAAAGAGTTCGCTGCCCGACCATTCGATGTAGCTGCGTTTGCTGCCATCGTCGGTGAGGGTGGCATTCGGTGTGAATAACGCCAGCCACGCGCTGCGGTTGCCTGCATGTAAAGCAGTTAAAGCCGCTTTGACGATAGGGTTGCTGAGTTCTTCGATGGTCATGGGTTTATCGCTTCCGGTTGGTGCATCGGACGGTGATGCAACTGTGCCATGGGGTGTAGGTGTTGTCAAGCAGCTTACCCAAAACGAAACAGGACGAGTGTTGTACTCGTCCTGTTCCCTTACAGTAGAAAATTACAATGGAAAGGTAAAACTACGGGATTACATCGGGGGCATCAGCACCGCGTCGATGACGTGGATGACACCGTTGGCGGCATCAATGTCATGGGCGACAATCTTGACGCTGCCGTTGATGACCGGATTGCCATCGGCGTCCAACGCAATCGTCAGGTCGTTGTCAGCGAGGGCGGTCGGAACCTTGATTCCGTCCTTGGGCGCATCGGTAGCGGTCAAGGCAGCAGCGACATCGGCATAATCAACCGGTGCGGCAGCGACATCACTCGTCGCTTCGGACACATGGACATGGTAGAGCAGAATGTTGGTCAGCGTCTTCTGGTCAGCCAGGACAGCCTTGAGTGTATCAGCTGGCACAGCGGCAAAAGCGGCATCAGTCGGGGCGAAGACCGTCAGCACAGCTTCGGGATCGGACAAGGTCTTCAATACGGCAGGATCAGCGGCCTTCACGGCGGTCAACAGGGTGGCAAATTCGGGCTTCTCGGCGGCGGCTGCATCGGTCACGAGTTCGGCAACCGTTTTGGTTTCGGGCATGATCACGGTGTCGATGACATGGATGACGCCGTTCGAGGCTTCAATATCGACCATCTTCAGATCGAGCTTGGCACCGTTGATCAGAATGTCACCGGCTTCGTTCTTGGTAATGTCAATGTGCTGGCCTTGTAGAGTCTTGACACTCACCGGAGCATCCTTGGCGGCATCCAATAGACCTACTACATCCTTGGACATGACAGCGCCGGGAACCACATGGAACAACAGGATGTTGGTCAAGAGTTTTTGGTCGGCCAGCACAGCCTTGAGTGTATCCGCTGGAATGGCTGCGAAGGCGGCATCGGTGGGGGCGAAAACCGTCAGCTTATCGCCATCGGCCTTCGAAATGGCCTCCAGAACTGCCGGATCAGCCGCTTTGACAGCCGCCAGCAGCGTGGCAAATTCGGGCTTATCACCCGCAGCCGACGCCACCACAATGTCGGCAATAGTGGGTTTGGCGTCCTGAGCGAACGCCGGAACAACGGCCAGTAAAGATATAACGACCGCAACTAACAATAGACCTAACTTACGCATGTTCTCACTCCTTAAATACAGTAGAAACTTGAGTCAATTTGTCATCGTTTAACGTAGCTACGGCCTTTATATTGGAAGAAATAATTAAATACCAGCCGAGTAAATCATGAGTGCAAAATGAGTCTGTCAAGGTTTTGGCTCTCATTTTTGAGATATTGTCTAGGTTTTGCAATTCCGTATGATTTTAGGTACGGGATGTGCTATCCTAGAAAGCATGTTCTTCATTTTTTATTGGCGAGTTGATAAACTGATTTCACTTGTGAATATAAGTTGGCCTCGATGTAGTGGCGCTCATAGATAATTAAACCGCAGGCGTTCAACAAGGAGCTTTTATGGCAGAACACGAAGAAGTAATCGATAGTCCGGTGGGATGGGTGGCAAAGCATATTCAACGTTATATCGAGACGGATGGCAAAGACGGGTATCAATATAACGGGATGCCAACGCTGCTGCTGACTACGCGTGGGCGGAAGTCGGGCAAGTTGTACCGCACAGCCCTCGCTTACGGGCAGGATGGTGACCGTTATTTGCTGGTGGCGTCGAATGGTGGCGCAGACGAAGACCCTTCGTGGTATCGCAATCTGGTCGCAAATCCAGAGGTTGAGCTGCAAATCAAAGCGGATAAGTTCAAGGCACAGGCGCGAACCGCATCCGCGCAGGAAAAGCCGCCGCTGTGGCAAATCATGCTTAAGGTTCTCCCACGCTACGATCAGTATCAGAAAAAGGCCATGCGTGACATCCCGCTGGTGATATTGGAGCGGGTTTGAGGCGTATTAAGTATTCAAATGTGACGCCCCCCAACGTTTAGGTCTGGGGAGCGTCGTTGTTCCACCCAATCAATAGTGATGGTTTAGTTCTCCGGGAACAGTGCCTGCCCTTCGCGCCGGCTGCGGTAGCCACGCACCATCAAACCGGGACGACCGCAGCTTTGGCCCTCCGTTTGGATGTTCTGCGGGTCACGGTAGCCAACTCGCACCAGTCGGCGCGGCTGGCGCGTGGTGTTCATATACGAGCCGTGAATGGTGTAGATGCTAAACAGAACCACATCGCCGCGTTTGGCCGAAACGGGAACCGTATTCTCAAGCGGCCACTCCGCCGTTGGCAGATGTGGCGTACACGGTTTGCCATCCGGCATCCGCGTCACATGTTCCAGCGCACCGAGTTTATTTGAACCGGCCAAAAAGCGAATTTCACCGTTCTCGTGGAAGGTGTCATCCAGGTGAACCAGCACATCCACGTACTGACCATTGGTATGCGTATAAAACGGGTTATCCTGATGCATCGGGAACGGGTGACCGGTCTGCGGCGGCTTAATGTGGAGCGTGGAATGATGCAGCTCGACATTTGGCCCCAGAATGTCGCCAATGGTCTCGACCAGCCGGGCATGGGTTACGGCCCGCAGCCATGCGGCTGAATAGAATTGCAGATCGTGCATAGCCGTTAGTTTGGACTTTTTCTCTGTCTCCGTGTCCATATAGGCCTGCCGCCAGGGACCCGTCCACCCTTCGCTGGTGAACGCCCATTCCTGCACCAGCCGATCCAGTTCATCCGAAAGTTCATCTGTTTCCGCTTTACTGAATACCTCCGGCACATGCAAATAACCGTTCTCGTTATAAAAATCTATTTGCGCCTGCGTCAACATAAATAAATCTCCCACCTATTGCTTCTTGATGTAAACCATACCGCAGAATCTATCAGTTAAGCGATTTTTGCCCTACCAATAGTCAGGAAGTGATTCTAACGGCTTCAGGTACGATCTTTTGCTCGTTAACCCATATCCATTTGGGGTTGGCGGATCAATCAAAAGAAGCTTATGCCGTATGGATGTTAAATAGAAAAGGCGCACGAGTGTGCGCCTCCAGCGATTCATTCGCTATGTGATTGTGAAACCTACTTGGTGATGTTCAGCGGGACGACGACCACATTCTTCTGAACGAAGACCGGTGCATCAGCATCCTTGACCGTGCCGAACTCATACGTACCCATTGCGCCGGTATCGTAGTGCAGCATCGGCCACACCTTCGCGCCAGCCTTGGCCGCGTCAACCTTGATCTTCACATCCCAGTTCGCGCCAGCATGTACAAAAGCCGTCGCGATAACTTCGCCGGGTGCGCCAGCATTATCGGCATGGATAGCAATCCAACCGGGGGCGTCCATAATGGCCTTGTGAATAGTGATCGTGCCATCGTCAGCCAATTTCTGATCGGCTACCGTCAGTGAAGGTGCATCGTTGATGGTAAAGGTCACAGCCTCACCGTCAGCCGACACAACCTTATCCACATCCAGGCCGTCATATTTACCAATCGTGCCCGCATCAATGTGCAGCATCGGCCAGACGACTGCGCCAGTCGTAGCCATATCGACCATCACATCGACATTCTCAGTCAGGCCGTCTTTGACGAAAGCCGCGCCGAGGATTGCACCGGCATTGCCATTCTCATTGGCATGAATGACCACGATGCCAGGGCCATCCGACAAAACCGACTTGACGTGAACCATGGCCATCGACATATCCATGCCTTCCATCGCGGGCATGTTATCGCCGTGAATGGTGGTTTGATCCCAAACGCGCAGATGAGGCACTGTCCAGATCGGGGCGCTGGCGACTACACCGTTCATAACAATAGGCGCATCAATTTCGCCGCCGTTGAATTCGTACTTGCCTGCTTCACCATTGTCGATGTGCAGCATCGGCCACAACACACTGGTCAGATCGCCAGTGAGCGCAACCTTAACGTCGGTCGCAGGGCCAGCCTTGACGAAGGTTTCACCCAGCACACCGCCGAACTTATCCTTGTCGCCACCATGAACCACGACCCAACCATCAGCAGGCATCGCCACAGCTTTGATGGTCACACTGCCGTCAGCGACTTTTTGATCGACCGCATCCAAAACGTTAGCGTTGAACAAAGTGTTGACGATAGCATCGCCGTTCTTGACGGGCAAATCCGCGCCATCAACCGTACCAAATTCGTACGTACCAACCTTACCATCATCTTTGTGGAGCATCGCGCTCATCTTGGCTTCGGCCTTGGTGGTGTCCAGATTGATACGCAGGTTATATGTCCAACCATCATTCAAGGGTTGTGATACACCAACCACGCCGCCGTCCGACGCACGATGAATGACCACGAAACCGGGGCCTTCGCTGTAGATCGAATCAATGCTGACAAAACCGCCCAGAACAAGCTGGTCGCCGATAGTCACTTGCGGAGTGTCCGCCGCTTGCGCTGTAAAAACCAGCGCGGTTAAAAGAGTAAAAAGAACTGCGACAACAATAAATTTACGACTGCTCATGCACGATCTCCTTATAGAAACATCTAAAAATACATGTACCCGATTTCATAATTAATGGCGGATACATGTATTACTACCGAAATTTGAGGTCTAAACGGATTTCAGTGAGGTGAGCCTTCTCATTTATCTTTAATGATTCGGCTACCGATGCCCACCAGCACGATGCTCAGAACATAAAGCGCCATCAACGGCCCCATCACCAGCATCATGTTCACAGGATCAACGGTCGGGGTAATCACAGCTGCCGCGATGGCCGCGCCCACAACGGCGATGCGCCAGTGGTGCATCAGTTGGCGGCTTTGCACGACTGCGAACAGCGACAGCACAAAGAAGACCAGCGGCGTTTCAAAAGCCACTCCCATCCAGAACAACAGCGAAGTCACAAAGCCTAAATAGTGATCGGCTGTCCATTGAGCATGGAAGATCGTGGGTTGGAAGTTTACGAGAAAACCGAGCGCCGGGGGAATCAGGATGAACCAGGCGAACGCCACGCCAATGATGAACAGGAGCGTAATCGGCGGCAGTGACATCACCAGCAGCTTCTTTTCCTTACCCGTCAAACCGGGGAGGATAAACATCAATACTTCGTAGGTCACTACCGGTATCGCCAGCGACGCGCCCACCATAATCGCCACCCGGAAATATTGGACAACGCCGCCGGTTGGATCAGTAACGAGGAAGGCCTGACCGTAAGGTTTACGTAAAAACTCCAGTACCGGAGTCGCAACGGCGACACCACCAATTGTGCCGACTACCAGCGCGAGGGCTGCGACAAAAAAACGCCGCCGCAGTTCGTCCAGATGCTCGAATATCCCCATGCGCGCGCCTTCACCATCGGGATAAAGCGGTTGCGGGGGTTGTAGTTGGATTTCAGCACTCATGAAGCCACCTTCTCTTCCTGCACCGCATCCCGCAAATCACTGTGCGTCTGCTTGATTTCAGTGCTGACGTCATTCATGACATCTTGAACCGGCGCGGTGATGCCTGCCCACACATTGTTGACGGGGTTAGCGAGCTTGGTCAGGCTGTTGAGATTGACGCTGGTGGGCATGGTTGTCGGCAGTTTGACATCCAGCCCAGCGTCATCAATTTCTTTCTGGACACCGGCCATCACGTCCGCCCACATGGCGCGGGCTTTCGCTATATACTGACCCAAGACATACGCCCATTGAACCATGCGTTTGGGGCCAGCGACCACCAGCATAATAATCAATATGGCAGCCATTTCCGCGCCGCCGACACCAAAAATTTCCATGATGATTGATCCTCTTTGCAGACTACCGGTGATGTAGCGGGTGGGGATTTGGACGAAGGATTGATCCGGTCGTGATGGGGCGGACGCGACATATCGCGTCCCTGCAAGAGAGAACGATTTGTAGAGACGGTATATGTACCGTCCGTTCCCCGTTTATAACCGGATTAAATGCTGTGTCGTCCACATCCCACGCCCGACATGCCGATAGCGAATGGTAATTATTCGATTTCGTTGGTTTTGGTGGTGTCACGGGTTGCGTCGGTCATACCTTTACGGAAGTTGGCAACCGCGCTGCCGAGTTCGCCACCGATTTTGCCCACACGCCCAACACCGAAAAGCAGGATAACGATAACCAAAATGATGATCAGTTCTGTAGGTCCGAGGCTCATGATTGTTACTCCTTAAATTGCTGAAATTTCCATGTCGAAGTCAGGGTACGAATATTCGCCCTGTGGATAAGGTCTGGCTTGATGTTGATCAGTTAGGTCGGAATGTGCCTCCCCGTGGATTGGGCGAGGAGGCACAAAGGGTCGTTAGAAATTAGACCGAGGGTAAAGCGGTGCAATCACCGGTGGTGGTGACCACGTCAGAGCGGACGAAACCGCCGCCGGAAACGCGGTACCAAACCTTACCGTCTGCGCCCATCTTCATGCCGTCAACGGCCATCGACTTGCCTGCGCCCAATGACCCCATTGAGGTGGAATCGGTGCTGGCGTCGCTGCGAATGTTGACGTCTTTGCTGGCCATCACCATACACGCACCGCTGGCATCAGCCGTAGCGGCCGGTGTCATGGCAGCTGCAATCGCGGCATAAGGCTTCACCGTGTTGTCATACTTGAGGGTCGCGATTTCGGCGCGTACCTTGGCGATGTCATCAGCCGTCGGCGGCTTGACCGGGCCAACGAACTTGCCCAAACTGTCGTCCTTCGGCTTGCCGTCGAGGAACGGTTGTAGAACCGGCACTGCATCACTGACGTTTTGCAGGGTGTATTGTGCGTAGCTGATGTTGTTGGCGAGGCTGCCACCGATCTGGCGGGCCAATGCACGATGCTCAGCTTCGACAGCGGCGATCTGGGTCGTAGTCACAGCGAACTGGGGCGCACCGGCATTCGAGAAAGCGCGGGTGGCTGCCAGATAGGCACCGACGAAAGCCGTTTCAGCGACTTCGGTCACAGCGGCGAACAGGGCTTTGTCGCTGAATAATTTCTCGGGGACATAGAACTCGGTCACCACCGGCTTGGCTCCCAATGACATCAGCAGTTCCAGATGATCCTGTTCGGCCAGGAAACCGGCCTTCAGGTACTCGATCTGCTTGGCATCCAACTTCATATCGGCGGCACCGTTGATGGCGGCCAGATAATGAGTCGTGGCGAACAATTCGGCGGTCGAAGCCAGATTGATGATGGTTGCGGTGTCATCATCCTTCATCGCCTGGCCCAAAACGCGGCTGAAACCAAACACCTGATTAAAAGTCAGGAATGCGCCACCACTGAGGAGGGCGCTGCCTTTGAGTAATGTACGACGGGATAGGTTTGTCATTTCGAAATCACCTCTGTTGGTTAGTCGCAACCGGTTTGGTTGACCGGAAGATCAGCCGAGCCGGTTGCGATCAAATTTAAAATGTTAAATCTGTTCCAAAGATGGTTTCGCAGCATATTTAACGACTGAAAAAAGCCGTTATAATGATATTGCTTGCGGAACAATCTTGTTTTGTAAGTCTGTTGGGGAAGCCAGCATCCGACCAAAGACAATGGCTTCTCCTGCTGCTTTCAATGCGCTGCGGATTTCCCCACACCATCATTAACCATCTTACATCGCGGCGAATGGCTTGACCGATTCGTCGTACTTCAAGGTTGCCACTTCGGCACGGATCTTGGCGATGTCATCAGCCGTCGGGGGCTTGACCGGGCCAACGAACTTGCCCAAACTGTCGTCGGCTGGCTTGCCATCCAGGAACGGTTGCAGAACCGGCACAGCATCCGAAACATTGTTCAATGTAAATTGAGCGTAGCTGATGTTATTGGGCAGGTTGCCACCGATTTCACGGGCCAATGCACGATGCTCTGCTTCGACGCAGGCGATCTGGGCAGTAGTCACAGCGTACTTGGTGGTGTCCGCAGAAGCCGAGAAAATACGGGTCGCGGCCAAATAAGCACCGACGAACGCCGTTTCGGCTACTTCGGTCACAGCCGAGAACAATTTCTGGTCAGAGAACAATGTCTCCGGCACATAGAACTCGGTGACGACTGGTTTGGCACCCAGCGACATCAGCAGTTCCAGATGATCCTGCTCGGCGAGGAAACCGGCCTTCAAATAATCAACCTGACGGTCAGCCAGACCCAGCTTGCCATTGATGGCGGCCAGATAATGGGTGGTGGCGAACAATTCGGCAGTTGAAGCCAAATTGATGATGGTCGCCAGATCGTCATCCTTCATGGCCTGTCCCAGAACGCGGCTGAAACCAAATACCTGATTGAATCCGAGCATTGCACCAGCACCCAGTGCAGCGCCCCCTTTAAGTAATGTACGGCGAGAGAGATTCTTTGAAAGTAAATCAGACATCCCAATTTCTCCTTGAAATTTATGTAACTCATGTATCACACTGAAGCGATACAGGCATAGATTCGTCAGAACCCGTACGAACGGATTTATCCTGATTTCTCGCTCTAATCATTCGCTCATATAAGCGCATAACATGAATTGGTGATAAATTCAGCGGTTATAGCGTCGCACCATTAAAGGAAAACCGAACTCATGGCCAGCAGCGGACAGCATTACAGCTATGACGAAGTGCCTTACCCCGACCTGTGTTACGTGCAAACCCATCCGGATCGGCTCGCTATGTTGGGCAAGTTGCTGGGTATGAAACCGGCTCCGGTTGAAAACTGCCGTGTGCTTGAAATTGGCACTGCTGCCGGGGGGAATTTGCTGCCGATGGCTGCCACCATGCCCGACAGTACCTTCGTGGGCATTGATCTTTCAGCTGTGCAAATCGAGGAGGCACAGGTTGTCCTTAGAGCCGCTGGCCTGACCAACATCACCTTCCACAAGATGGACATCCTCGATATAACGCCGGACTTCGGGCAGTTCGATTACATCATCGCGCATGGCATCTTCTCGTGGGTTCCACCTGTTGTTCAGGAAAAGCTCCTGGAGATTTGCAGGTACAATCTTGCACCGCAGGGCATCGCATACGTCAGTTACAACACCTATCCTGGTTGGCATACTCTGGAAATCATGCGTAATCTCATGCTCTTTCGCACCCGCGATGCAGCCAGTCCCGCAGAAAAATCGGCACAGGCGCGCGAATGGGTGAGTTTTATGGCACACGCCCTGGCGAACAACACCGATTCAGCTTATGCGGCAGTCTTTGAGAACTACCTTGCCTTCCGTGTGACACAAACCGAAGGAATCGACCATGCGGCCCTTTTGCATGATGAACTCGAAGCCAACAACGCACCTATCTACTTCCACCAATTTATTGAACGCGCCGAACAGCACGGTCTTCAATATCTGGTCGAAGCCGATTTCCCAACGGTTATGCCCAACGGTTTAAGTGATGAGGTAATTGAGCAGTTGGGCAAAACGGCTCGCACGACCGTCGAAATGGAACAGTATTTTGATTTTTTGCGAAATCGAACGTTCCGCCGCACGCTGCTTTGCCACGACGATATTGACGTAGACCGGCGCTTATCTATCCAACCACTGCGGGAATTTTATGTTACTTCTTTAGCGACTGTCGCAAAATTGACGGCTAACGGGGAAGCCAGTGACGTTGAAACATTTGAAGGTTCGGATGGCAGCCAGTTCAAAACCGATCATCCGCTGACCAAAGCCGCTTTTCATTATTTGGTGGAAGCCGCGCCGGAACGCGTTCAATTTGATGAGTTGATACGCAAATCTGCGTCACGACTGAATATGACCCAAATTGTTGACAAAGATGCTGTCGCGCTGGCCGCCAATCTGCTGCGCGCCTTTTCTTTCAGCTTGAACCTCATTGAGTTTTACAGCTTTGCCCCACGCATGACGACCGTTGTCAGCGAATATCCTCTAGCGACTACCTTGGCTCGTTATCAGGCGCGGCATCGTTCGGATGTCGCTAATCTGACTCATTCGCGGGTGCAGTTGGATAATTTTAGCCGCCTTGTTTTGGCGCAGCTTGATGGACAAAACGACCGCACCGCCATGCTGGATTTTCTGGTTGGGCTGGCCGAATCCGGCAAAATCAGCTTACCGGATGGCGCACAAGCACCCGAATCGCCCGATGATCTGCGAAGACGTTTGGCGGGCGATTTAGACGTCACACTGCAAAGTCTGGCGTCGTTGGCGCTGCTGGTGGCATAACCCAACCGAATGATTTTGAAATTTGCTCTGCTATGAAATTGAGGAGATGACACTTTTAGAAGTTGTCAGAACTTTCTTCCGGTGCAATCCTCTTTTTTCCTTCGTTGCTACAAGCCTGTTGGCCTATAAAGGCATGAAATAAAGAAGAAGCAGGGATATTTTCGCTCAGTTGCGAAAGTACCTTACGTTCAACTATTCAGCAGTCGGATCTTCATTTTCTTGTTTTTTGGCCTCGCGTGCTTTGCCCATCTGTACCGCTTGCATCACCTGTGTTTTGGTCAGGATGACCGACTCGTCATTTTCCATCAACAAATCTTTGGGCACAGGGATATGCCGCTCGGACAAGAAATCCACTACCGCATCGCTGAAGGTACGTGATTCAGCTTTTTCGCCGAGTTCATCCCGCACTTCACGCAAATGATCAACCAACCACAAAAACAGGTCAGCCTCGGTGCGTTCCGGCATATGTTCGAGGATTTCGTATTTACGAATTAACGTCACTGCCGGACGGAAAACGTTGTCGTACCAATCCGCACCGGCTTCTTCGATGGTGACGGGCTTGCCTTTTTTGTATTCCAACACACTTTTGTGCAGGTAGATATGGCCTAGCAAATCGCTGTAGCGCGATGCTTCGCTGAGTTCTAATGATTGATGATGGGGACGGGTGATCTCCAGACTGATTTCCTCAAGGAAGGCCGCATAACTACCGGCTTTATCCAGATCTTTGAGGGACATCCCCGGCTCAATTTTGATCGATGTGGGCAGTTCCGTCACATGAGCTTCGATGGTTTTGTTATTAAGCTGCCGCGCCACCGACACGCGATGGTTGCCATCACGCACGAAGTAAACATCACCCACCTGATACAGTTCGACAGGCGGTGTACCTTCCAGGCTGTTGACCTGTGCATACACGCGGCTCCAACGGTCGCGTGAAGTGTTTCCACGGGGCAGGAAGTCGCTGGTAAAATCACGATAGCGGCCTACACTGCCGACGATTTTATCGACTGGCACATTTTGCAGCCCTTTATAACTCTCTTCACGCAGCCGCAAGCGCGCCTTGATGTCGTCAAAGCTCAGCAGTTCCGCCGATTGCCCGCGCATCAACCCGATGAGTTCTTGTACAAAGGCTTTGCGCCGCGCGTTCTGAAAGACATTAATACCTTCAGTGTAATATCCTTGGAATTCCGCGCCATCAGACATCGTCTGAGACTCCTTCAACACCATTACGACCCATGCGTTCATGCTGAGCTTACCCCACAATCTCAAACTTGCACATACTGATGCTGTCTGATGAACAGCCTTTTCCCCTTATATAAATACAGTTTAGTACACATGCCGTTGCCATTACATCCGTCCTTATTCTGCACTTCACACCCAACTTTTGACGGAGTATGATGTGGCGCTGCTCAGCATAAAAAGGGGTGTTTTTCGTGACTTATATTCTCGTTACCAATGACGATGGCGTTCAGGCTCCCGGCATTCTGGCGCTGGCACAGGCTATGCGATCACTGGGCGATGTCCAAATTATTGCGCCTGCCATCAACCAGAGCAGCAGCGGACATAAAAAGACCTTGTTCACCGATATTCCCATCAGCACTGCCACCTTAGCCGATGGCACCAGCGCCACTGCTGTTAGCGGTTCACCGGCTGATTGTGTGGCGGTTGCCGCTCTGGGCGTCTTCAAATGGCCGCCGCGCCTTGTAGTATCCGGCATTAATCGGGGTGGCAATATGGGGCAGGACATTACTTACAGTGGCACAGTCACAGCCGCCCTTGAGGGTGCGATCTTCGGTGTACCGGCGCTGGCTGTTTCGCTGGATAAGCGTGATGCCAACACCGTTGAAGATTATGCGCTGGCGGCACAACTCGCAGTGACCGTCGCCAAACACATCATCGAAAAAGGACTCCCACCGCTCACCATCTTGAACCTCAATATTCCGTCCGGCGATAAAGTCAACGGTTTGCGGCTGACGCGGCAGGGTGCTCGTCTCTATAACGACGTTTTGGAACGCACAGGTGATATTATCCGCATTGGTGGACCGGAACCGACTGGCTTGTTCGAGCAAGAAGGTACGGATTTGTGGGCGGTGCATCGGGGTTATGCCAGCCTAACACCCATCCATCTGGATATGACGGCGCATCACTTTATCGCTGATCTCGCCGCGTGGGATATTGGGGTTTAAGAGAGAAGGCATAAATCACAACAAATCGAGGAATTCGTCTACACTTAATCCGGATTGCCGGATAATTGACTGTAACGTGCCTCTTTTAATTGGTTTGTGATTAGGGATAGCGACTTGAGCAAAAGGTGTATCTCGACGCATATGGATATGGCTGCCTGTTTGTCGTAAAAAGCGGAAGCCTGCTTTTTCAAGCACTTTTACACACTCACGCCCTGAGATTTGAGGTAATTTGGGTATTAGACAGCGGTTATTAAAACAGTATGTTCATGTTCAGATGGTACAGGTAATCCGTCTTCTTCCAATAATTCGATATAACCCCGTATGGCGTCCCGAATATTGTCGAGTGCTTCTTCGACGGTATCACCTTCACTGATACAACCTGGCAGACTCGGAACTTCGACCGTGTAACCGCCATCTTCCAAGTCGGGTATAAGGATGACCTGACGCATATTTATGCTCTCCTAAATCAACCGGAATAAGTCATTGACAGCCAACGTGAAACCGGGCAGGACATCTTCACCGTTTAGCACGTGGCTTTCGTTGAGGATTTCCGAGTCTGCATTCGGGCGAAACACTTCCACCAGGCGTTCATGTGGATAAATCAGCCACACAATCCGCGTTCCATTGGCGACATAGTAATCGGCCTTTTCCCGCATATCTTTGAATTTGTCATCGGGTGATTTGACCTCAACCGCCAAATCCGGCATACGTGGAACAGCCCCTTTACGGACAATCGGTGTTTGCGTATCGGTGATCACCGATAAATCCGGTTGCAGGCCATTATGCTCATCTTTTGGCATTTTATAACGCACTTCAATTTCAGCACGGGCAATCGGTTTGGCCTTCAAGAAAATGTAGATCTCGCCCGACAGTGTGTGTATGATGATACCGTGTTCTTCGGTGGGCATGGCTTTCTCGATAATCTCGCCGTGTATCAATTCAAACTGACGCCCGGCGTTTTCAGGACGTGCAATAAACGCCTCAAATTCAGAAATCGTATAGCGTTTAGAGAGTCCTTGAAGGGCCATAATTTCCTCTTTCACCCAACACAGATTATAGCATTATTCAATCACTATCGAACGCTTACTCGTTTCTTACACTCGAGTGTTATAAAATACGTCGAAATTTCACGATCTAATACTTGAAGAGTGATTTACACAATCGACCCAGCAGGAGTTAAGCATTATGGCTGAGACATTTACCTTTCAGGCAGAAATCCAACAGTTATTGGATATTCTGATCCATTCGCTCTATACCGAGCGTGACATCTTCCTCCGTGAACTGATCTCAAACGCGTCGGATGCGCTCAATCGTGTTCAGTTTGAACTGCTCACCAACCATGATGTGCAGGACGCGGACGCCGAGTTGGCAATCGAGATCAAGGCCAACGAAGAAGCCAACACGCTGACCATTAGCGACAGCGGCATCGGCATGACTAAGGATGAACTTGCCAATAACCTCGGTGTCATCGCCCGCAGCGGTGCGAAGGCATTTATTGAAGCGGCCAAGAAATCCAACAACGGCAGCACCGCCGCCTCGGATGTCATCGGCCAGTTTGGTGTCGGCTTCTACTCGGTCTTCATGGTCGCCGAGAAAGTGCGTGTGGTATCGCGTTCCTATAAGAAGGATGAACCCGTTTTTGCATGGGAATCCACCGGCGGCCAAACCTATGAGATCGAACCCGCTGAAAAAGAGTCACGCGGTACAGACATCATTATTACGCTCAAAGAGGATATGAAAGAATTCCTGCAAGAGTGGAAGATCAAAGACATCATCCGCCGCCATTCGGATTACATCGCCTTCCCGATTTACGTAGGCGACAGCGAAGAAGCCACCAATAAGCAAACGGCTATCTGGCGTCAAGATCCCAAGGAAGTCACTGACGAGCTCTACAACGACTTCTATAAGATGCTGACGATGGACTGGGAGCCGCCGCTGCACCGCATCCATATGCGTGCGGATGTGCCGCTGCAATTCTACGCATTGCTTTATATCCCCGGCAACGGCGAGCGCAACATGCTCAACCCGCGCAAAGAGCAGGGTTTGAAGCTCTATGCCCGCAAGGTGCTGATTCAGGAATATGCCAAAGACTTGCTGCCGGAATACTTGCAGTTCGTCCAGGGTGTGGTCGATAGTGAAGACCTGCCCCTGAACGTTAACCGCGAAAGTGTTCAGGCCAACAAGGTTATGGCGAACCTCAAGAAGACCATCACCGGCAAAGTCTTGAGCGAACTCAAGCGCCTGGCCCAGAAGAATAAGGAAGAATATCTCAAGATTTACGCCCAATTTGGCCGCTTCATCAAGCAGGGTGTCGCTGTCGCCCCTTCGGATCGTACCGATGTCGAACCACTGTTGTTCTTCCCGACCAGCACCAGCGCCAACCCTGAAGAACTCTTCTCGCTGGAAGATTACACCGGACGCATGGTCACTGGACAGGATGACATCTACTACATCATCGGCGAGGACTATCACAGCGCCGCTCGCAGCCCACATCTGGACGCTTTCCGCCAGCGTGGCATCGAAGTGCTGTATTTTGTCGATCCGGTTGATCCCTTCATGTTGATGGGTTTGGATGCCTTCAAAGGACACAAGCTGCGCAACGTCGATGAAGCTGACATCGATCTGAGCGCTGTCGGTGAGGCCAAAGCCGACGAAAAACCCGCCCACGAAAGTCTGGCCGAAGACACCTTCGAGACTTTACAGAAACACTTCAAAGAATTGCTCGGTGATCGTGTCAAGGAAGTCCGCGCCAGCAAGACGCTCACCGGCAGTCCCGCCCGCTTGGTCAGTGACGAATCCGGCCCCAGCCGCCAGATGTACCGCATCAATCGGCTGTTGGACAAGGATTATGAACTGCCCGTCAAGACTCTGGAACTCAACCCGCGCCACCCCTTGATGCACAACCTCAGTCAGATGTTGGCGAACACACCCGACAATCCGTTGATTAAGGTGGTCGAGGAGCAGGTGTTTGAAACCGCGCTCTTGCAAGACGGTATCCATCCCGACCCGGCAGCGATGGCCTCGCGCCTCACATTGTTGATGGAAGCCGCCACCGGCACGCAGTCCGGCGATCTCGACTTCAGCGACGCCGGCTAATTTTCTCACGCGTTCATTATCAGGGTCTATCATTGATAGGCCCTTTTTATTTGATCTGTTCATCTAAGTGGTTGAGTGCAATCCGTACTGATTTCACCGAACAACAGATATTCGGAGTACGGCATTCGATTGAAACCGTATAGTGGTCTTTATGCCATTCTAAATCCCAATGTTTGTTAGTTGTATCTTTATGCGTGTAAGCGGGGCGTCCCCAACGCCATAACAAATCTACCAGCTGAATCTTATTGGAATACAAAGTGAAGCGCATAATCTGTTCATGCTCATAAGCGATTTCAATGATGATCACCTCTGAGATGTATGAACTATTCATATACGTATTTTTGGGTTGTGGTAATCCGGAGGCATGAGCGACAAGCCGGAATGAAAAGTCTTCTGGATTGGTCGTTTCTCCCGGCATCAATGCCTCGTAACCACTAAGATCGTCAATGTGATGTGTCGTCGGGAAGATGAGTCGCATTCCTAACCACACCATCGCTGATACAACCACCGATGTCACTAACATCATCGTCATACAGCGGTGAAACTGCCCCACCAGCGGCCACAGCGGGTATGTTGGCTGGACTAGCATGTCTTCTGATGTTGTAGATAATACTGGTGGTGGACGTGCAGCCTGCCAAACTGCTAATTTTGTACGATATATAGTCTGCATGTTGTTGGCCTCCTGATGTGAAGACCGGCGCAAATAAGGCAGATGTTAATTTAACGTTATGATAACCAGTGCCACTGGCGCTTCGAGCTTGAGGGTGCGACAGTCAACCGAAACAGTGTATTTATCTCCAAGCCACTTGAAATCCCAATGTCGACCACCGATGTCTTTCTGCTTATAAGTCGGTCGCCCCCACCGGCATAACAAGTCTACTAGCCGAACCGTGTTGGAAGATAAGACATATCGCTTAACCTGTTTTTGTTGATTATCAATGTCAAACATGACGACCTGTGTTTTGTGTGAACTATTGAGGTAAGTGTTCGTCTCTGAGCTGTGAAGTTCAGAATCGGATAGTCCAGAAACATGCTCAAGGAGACAGAATGAATAATCCTTTGGATGGGCAATTTCTCCCGGCATGAGTGCTTTATAACCACTGAGATCATCAATATAGGATTCTGTCTGTGGATAAATAACCCGCATCGCTAACCACACTATCACCGCTGCACCAACTAATGTCGTCAACAGAATCATTGCCAAACGGTGAAACTGCCCAACCACCGAGCTCAACGGTGCAGTCGAATGGCACAAGGTTTCTTTGTGATCCTGTGAAACTAGCGGTGAATGCACAGCCTGCCAAATCGCTAATTTTGCACGATATGTCGCTTGCATTTTTTTTCTTGGCCTCCTGATGTGAAGACCGGCGCAACTGAGGCAGATGTTAATTTAACGTGATGATAACCAGTGCCACTGGCGCTTCGAGCTTGAGGGTATGACAGTCAACCGAAACGGTATAGTTATCTCCAAGCCACTTGAAATCCCAATGTTTACCAACGATGTCTTTCTGCTTGTAAGTCGGTCGCCCCCACCGCCACATCAAATCCGATAGATGAAGCTGCTTCGAATAGACACTAAAGCGAACAATCTGTTTTTGTCTATAAGGTGTGTCAATAACAATTACTTGCGGTGTCGTTCCGGTATTCATGTAGGTGTTTGTATGAGCCACGTCCAGATTCATTTCTTCAGGGCGGGAAGTGTGTTGAAGTATCTGGAACCCGAAATCCTCTGGGTTACTCGTTTCTCCCGGTAACAGCGCCTCATAACCACTGAAATCATCAACATGCGGCTGCGGCTGTAGATAGATGATCCGCATCGTTAGCCACAACATCACCGATACTGCCATCAACGTTATCAACAATAGCGTCGCCAAGCGGTAGAACAGCCCGACAATTGGCCTCAAAGGATATTGTGAATGGAATAGGTTCTCTTCAGACCAGGTGACGAGCTTTGTGTGATATACAGTTTGCACCTTTTGGCCTCCTGACGTAAAAACCGGCGCAAACAAAAAAGGCGTTACTGCTGTTACAGTAGCGCCTTGAGTGTGGAATGGTTGATGTCGTCGTTTCAGTAATGCATAACAGCGTATATTCACGCGGTGTTATATATCATTAACTGATCTTAACGGTAATTGCCGATTGCTGTGCAGTGTCGAATGTCATGGATTGCGTCACCTATCACAGCATCACCTTCTTCCAGTTACTTTAGTGAGATTGTCTTTTGGTTGACATTGCGCCTTTCCACGTCAAAGCTTCGTCCCTTCTCCGGTATACCTCGTTTGTCGCTTTCACTGGCGACTGATGACCGACCCTTGTAAACTATCCCTAAACGATAATCGACTAAGGACTTGAACCCATGCGCCTCGCCATCCAAGAAGACATGCTCCCCGGTAAAACTGCCCTCGAACGTTTCCAAAATGCACACGCGTTGGGCTTCGCCGGTGTCGAAGTCTGGGGCAAGGGCTTAACCCCTCGTGTACCCGAACTCGCCGAAGCCGTCCAACAAACCGGCGTGGGGATTTCCGCCGTCAATCACGGGCGGCAGGGACGCTTGCTCGACCCCGACCGTGACGAACGCGAACGGGCGCTGGCCTCCTTCCGCCAATCGGTCGTCGATGGGGTTGATCTGGGCGCAGCCGGTGTCATCCTTGTGCCCCACTTTGCCGAACCCACACTGCCTGACCTCACCCCCTATAAATCGGTTGAGCAGTTGGAATACGAGATGCTTCACAATCACCTGCGTACCTTGTCCGATTACGTTTATGCCATCGGTATCGACCTCTACATCGAACCCATCAATCGCTATGAAACCCACTTTTTGAATACCTTAGCCGATGCCATCAAGGTGCGCCGTAAAATCAAAGATCACCCCCATGTCAAACTGAACGCTGATGTTTTTCACATGGCGATGGAAGAACAAAACAGCCTTCAGGCCCTGCGTGACTATGCCGCCGATATTGGCTACATGCACCTCTCGGATAGTAACCGCCGCTTACCCGGTCAGGGCATGATCGATTTCGCCGCCATTGCAGCCGTCCTCAAAGATACTAATTACAGCGGTTGGTTAGCGCTCGAATGTGGCAATCCGGGGCAAAATGCCGATTACGCCCGTCAATTCATGGCCGACTTACCCGCCTCGCTTGAGCATCTGCGGCAGGCCGGTTTTATGGCTTAAATGATGAACATAAAGTTATATTCAACAACTGTTGAGACTTTCTGAGGAATCACTTACCTGATTTTCAGGCACTGCCTATAACAGCAGCGTATACTCAATAATGCTGATTTCATTGAAGACAGGCTTTTCGTTCATATAGTGCTGAATATGAGCGAGAATTCTAAAGTGTTCCTTGAGTGGATGTGCGTGTGCTGAACCAAGTGATGCGGAAATTCTTGACCCTAAGCCTCTATATAGGCATAAGCATGGTGATCGTAGCCTGTGAAGCTGCCACTGAAGCGGACATAACACCAGTACCGACTGCTACCGTTACCCCTGTGCCTGTGGTCAAAAATATTAAGGCTAATCTGCAAGGTGTACAGATTAATATGCGCGTCCCACCCGGTTGGAATGGTCGCAAGATGGACGATGGCATTTTGATTGCCGAGCAGCGCAGCTCATTCCATAACAGCGGCAAACTCATGGGGATGCAGGTCTATGTTTTTGTCCACGAGGTTAATAATTTTCCGAAGCCAGTGGATAGCGAGTCGCATCCCGCCCGCCGTATTCTCCAACAAATTATCGCCCAACCCGCCCTTGTCGGCGACTCAGCCGCGACCGATCCTCAACCCTTTATATGGGATGGCAACGACGCCGCTTATTATCTGCTGAATGATACCAATGACAATGTTTCACTGGTGATGGCTGTAGTCATCGGCAATCAGTCGCAGCTCGTGGCGATTAATATTAGCTGTCCATCCAATCGTGCCGCTTCGATCCGCGCTTCGCTGCCCGATTTGTTAGCGGATTTGTGGGTAAACGGTGCGCTTATGAGTGTCTCAGGCATTGATGCGCTGCCCGATCCGCTGGTTTTCCCCGTCTATACGAATCTAAAAGCCACCGCGACACCCTAGTCATAAATAAAAACAGGGCGTAGATGTTTATAACCTGCGCCCTGTTTGATGGTACATCATCGAGAGAAATAATTATGCTTTCGTAGGGAGGATCAGTGACCCTCCCTTTTCTGTCTTACGGACTGATGGGTTCAGTGGACGCATCAATCGAGATCAGGAACTTCACCAGCTTACGGATGTCTTCAGGATTGGTCAGGCCATCAATACCGCCTGTCCCCGCTGCACGATGTTGGGCAAACGTATCACTGAACACCGCATCAAGTGAAGCCGCCGCCCCATTATGGAAATAAGGTGCGGACATCGACACACCCAACAACGAAGGCGGTACAAATCCATCCGCGCCGAGGGGTGGCTTGGCATTTGCCCGTACTTCATTCTTGTCAGTCGCGTTAAACGTGCCCACGTTCGTCAACTGACCAATAATCTGTCCGCGTGCGATCAGGGCAATATCGGTGATCGGGCCAGCAATCGAGCTGCTTGACCACTTGGCCCCACCGTGACAGACCTGGCAGTTATTGTTGATGAATATTTGTCGCCCCTCGGCAATTTCAGGGTCAGTGCTTCCGCTTAATGGCGAAATCGGCGCGCGGATGGTCTTTTCGTAGGCCACAATCGCATCCCAGGCATTAATCAAGCTGCCGGATGGTGTGCGAACTTGAAGTTGGTTACGCGTCGAATTCAGAACGGCCAATGCAGGAGGATCGCCAGCGGCCAATCCGGCGATATTCTTCGCTTCTTCCAACGCGCTGCCATCCTTATTCAGCAGCAGACCTGCGCCACCCGATACCCCGCGAATATTCAGTTCAAAGTCCTGTTCTTCATCGAAAATTCCCGACCAGTTCAGCGCCCGCATAGTCCCACCGAGGAAGTCGGTGTGCTGCGAAACTGTACGGCGCGGCCCCGAACCAAAAATCCACACGACATTATCCGAAAGACCCCACGGATGGCACGAAGAACAGGCTTGCCAGCCAGCATTTGCCATATTGCCGGCACTGTTAGCAAATTCTCCGATGGACGTGTTATAGAGTTCTTTACCCGCCTGGACGAGTTCTTCGGGTGTGCCCGCCGCTGGTAACGCGCTCGAGCGCATGGTGCCGATGACCTGCTCCGGGAAGCGGGTCACATCAATAACCGTCACATCGCGCGAAATGTAGTTCATGACATAAGCCCGCGTGTCGGTGTTATTGAGGACGATACCGCGCGGATTGCGACCTGCGTTAACACTTTGAACCGCATTGGTTTGTGGGTTCGTCTGAACCGTCAGCGCGCCCGTAGTAGGATCAACCGCGACCTTGACCACCACATTGCTGGCCGCGCTCACCACATAGCCGACATTTTCATTATCTTTAAAATCAATTGCCCAGGGGTTAGCCAGGAACAATTTTGGGACGCCTTCGGGCTGGTCGGCCACGGCTTTATGCAGGTTGACTGCCAGTTTGGTGTCCTGATTCGTCCGTGTATCAATCACCAGAACCAGCGCCTGTGTATTGACGTTGAAACGCGTTGGCCCATTCGGTGATGCACCCACGTTCGGCAAATAGGCAAAACCATTCTTAATGCCAACCGCCTGCATCTGGTTGGGATATGCTCCGGTCACAAATTTGGGGTCTTTACCTTCCGGAATGTGGTTGATCGCGTCACCCAGCGCTTTAAAGCCGGTATCCGCCATATTCGTGAGGACGATTTGGCCGGCCACTGAATCAGTTTTGGTGCTGATGCGTGTCAAAAGCCCTGTTTTACTATCGTCTTCACCATCCAGTTTGCCTTGATTGGCGAACGAGTAAAAGTGTGTGATATAGACGGTTTCATCGGTGTCATCGGCATTACCATCGTTCGTAATGGCGATACCGCGTGGCTCCGCACCGACCGCAGGCCCGATGGGGGTGATGGTTTTAGCCACACTGTTGCTGGCCGTATCAATCACACTGACCGAGTTGGAACGCGAATTCGTCACATATATTTTTGTGCCGTTGGGTGTAATGGCGATGCCGTATGGCTCGACACCCACTTGAAGGGTCGCTACCACCGACGCCACCGGTTGCTTGGACACATCAACCTGTAATACCGAAACCGTGCCGTCGACGGTATTGGCTACATAAGCGAATTTCCCATCCGGCGATAATACGACGCCATTGGGTTCTTTACCGACAGCAATTTCGCCCAGCGAGACATTCTTATCCCCTCCCACATCAAAGAACGTAACCGTATTGACATCAGGATTAACCACAGCCATCAATGTATCATCAGCGTTCAACGTGATTGGGCTGGAATGAGTCGCCCCCACAAAACTGCCTGCTCCCTGTGCGACAGCCTCGCGTGGAACAGCAAAAAGCATTGCAAATCCAACGACGACTAACGTAACACCCGATAACGCTAACCAACGAGACAAATGGATTGGATCCTTCATTAAGCCCCCCTTAAAAGTTACTGTAAAAATGTAAAGTTACTTCAGTTCCACTATACAGGCAGGCGCTCAAGTGCGCAATCAGGGGGAAACGGCCTTGCGACACATGAAAACAGGCGAGAAGTGTTTCATCTTCTCGCCTGTTTTGAAAATGTTATGGGTTTTGTTCCACTTGCGTGGGATAAATCGGGTGCAGCAGGGGATCTTCTAAGCGGTGACGAGCGCCGGATCTGCCGCCAGCACATCCAGTCCACCCAGACCGACCTGGGCGCTAATATGTGTGCTGAAAGGAATATCAACTGTCTTTCGCAGCATCCACCCGCCCTGATCTTCGACCACTGCAATCGCTGGTGGCAGATGCAAGTCGATGCAGCCCAGTTGGCATTTGGCTTCCACCTGCTCATCGCCGCTCAACGCTGTCCAATTGAGCGTGATGCTGCCGATATTCATCTTGAGTACGGCTTGCGCTTGTATATTCGAAAGCGTGACGTCACCTGCCCGCAGCTTGATATTAATCTTACGCGCATGGCTGCTGCCAGAAATTTCCCCGACACCGCCCGAAACGCTGACGTCACCGTTGCCACCTGCCAGCATCAGTACACCCGCGCCGAAGTGAACATTCAAACGCGTCCGTTCTGGAACATGGACTTCGATACGGATTTTCTCGGCTTGCCCTTTTTGCAGGAACCGTTTGAGGTTTTTGGCTTCAATGATAAGCTGCTTGCCCTCCAACGCGACCCGATCCGGCAGCAGGTGTTCTTCTGCCACTGCTAAAACACGCGCCTCTTCTGTGGCATCAAAGTAAACCATCAGATTACCCAACGTTTGGGCATCCACATACAACTCGTCCAACTCGGACGCCGGGAAGCGTTTGTTTAGTTGCAGTTTTTCGTACTGCCCGATAGGAAACTCCGTCGAAATGTACGATGGCAGATGCATGATTCTCATTTCTCCTCGTAACTGATGTTATATTCACCCTTACGGATGGGCTTGTGGTTGTGTTCAAAATTCGTTGAGGAGCAAGCAAAACGCGCGTTGGAAGGCGATGTACCACAGCTAGGCTTAGGGTATGCTAATTTAGGCATTCAGCCAATAATGATCTTTGTCATGTTTTGGTGGGTTTCGCTTGCCGTACCTCCACCCTTCGGGATCAACTCTGTACCCGCACAGGAACAAACGTGCTAAAATCGCTATAATCAGACAGATTGCACACAGGTAGCAAGGCTTATTTTAATGAAATATTTTGATAAGGGAAAAGTCCAAAATGCCTATTTTGCAGACTCTTAAAGGCCCCGTTTCGACCGGATCGCTCGGTCTGATACTGCCGCATGAGCATCTATTTGTTGACCTGCGCGGCCCTTTCGCCCCCCATTATGGTGAGGCCGAACCGCAAGCCGTCGCTCATCTCATGAAACCCTATCTCGACGCGGCTCAAGCAGCCGGTGTGACTGCCTTTGTGGATTGTGCGCCAGTAGGTGCCGGGCGAAACATCACCGTACTCAAATATCTGGCGGACATCACACCCATACACATCGTTGCCCCTACAGGTGTCTATAAAGAAGGCTTTATCCCCACCGAATGGCTGGATTTAAGCGCCGAAGCCTTGGCCGAACGCTGGATAAGTGAACTAACCGAAGGCATAGAGGGAACCGGCATCAAAGCGGGTTTCATCAAAGTTGCCTTGATTGATGACGGCCCAACGGCCATTGAAGCACGAAACCTGCGGGCAGCAGCCATCGCCAGTCAGGCTACGGATGCGGCCATTGGCAGCCATACCATTGGCGGCAGTGCGGCCCACGCCGAACTCGATATTCTGGAACAAGCCGGACAGGATTTGAGCCGCTTCATCTGGATACATGCCCACTCTGAACCGGATATGAGCGTCCATCTGGAAGCGGCACGGCGCGGTGCATGGATCGAGTTCGATGCTATTGGCGCGGATAAATGGTTCCCCGAACAGGACAAACTGGTAGATTACACGCTGAACCTGATGGAATCAGGCTACGGTGAGCAAATTCTCCTGTCACATGATGCGGGTTGGTATGAAGTCGGCTCACCGAATGGCCTGCCACAGCCCGACCGGGTACGCGGCTACACCGCCCTAATAGATCGCTTTATTCCGGCGCTGCGGGCGCGTGGCCTGAACGAGTCTGATATACGGCAGTTGACGGTGATTAATCCGGCGCACGCCTTTGGTCTAGCATAAATCGTACGATAAATGATGATGAGGGCACGATAATGGAAAAGACCTTTACACTCGCCAGTCATTTTGAGGGTAAGGAACCTGTGGTCACGCAGATTTATGATCACCTGCTGGCAGCCCTGCGTCAGTTTGGCGAGGTACATGAAGCGCCCAAACAAACCTCAATCCATCTGGATAATGCCAATGGATTCGCGGGTGTTTACACGCGCAAAAATTACATCCTGTTGCACTTCCGCACCGATCATCTCCTGGACGACCCGCGCATCACCAAACACGAGCAGCTTTCTGTGCGCCGTTTCATGCACACCGTCAAACTCACCCAACCATCCGATGTAGACCCGCAGCTCATCACGTGGTTGCAGGATGCCTACAAATTAGCTGGCTAAAGGAGCGCTATTTGTGGGCTTGTTTCGCTTCGAGCATGTCCCAGAATTTGCCCGGCCACAGATATTCTAATTTATCATGCTGGACAAGGTGCATCTTGCGATCACTGCTATATACATAGAGCAAATCCGCGCGGCTTTCCTGCAAAAAATCGGCACATTCTTGCAGCAAATATTCGTCACGGGCATCCATTTTACCTTTGACTTCAACCCAGATGCCATGTTCTGGTAAATGGAAGTCGATCATATATTTGCCTTTACCGATTCGCGCGGGTTCATAGTCATACGCAATATCCCGCTTCTTGAGTTCAGCAGCAAAGCGAATTTCCAGTTGCGAGCGAAATTGGATACCATCAAACTCACCGGCGACCGCTTTTGGATAGCGGTTGTGTTTTTCGTGATTTGGAGTAATTAATTCATCATCGTCTGCTTCAATATCAATGACAGGCGCGGCTGTTGGTTTTTTAGGTGGATCAACTCTATCGATTTTTTCCAACAGAGCCAACGCTTTTGGATGGTCAATCGACCGTAATATTGCTCGCGCTTCGTCGTAGCGCTCCTCCATAACCAATTCTTTAACGGCTAGCATCTTGATTTGTGACATAAAATTTTCTCTGTTAGTAATCGATCTACATTTTTATCCTAATCGTGGAATCATAATAAAAAACGAAAGACTCATATAACAACTCGTAAACGGTGAGGTATAGTCTACTAAAGACATGCCATTTAGGGAGAAAATGAAGTCCCGATGAAGCGAATTTGCCTCTCTATAAACTTAATTTTTGTGTTGCTCATGTTTGCCCCGGCGATAACCAATGCCCAAACCGACGCTTTACCCGACCATCCCGAAATCTTGTGGGATACCTGGGGCGTACCACATATTTATGCCCCAACCAATGACAGTTTGTTTTATGCGTTTGGTTGGGCACAGGCACAAAATCAGGGTGACTTAATCCTTAAGCTGTACGGGCAGGCGCGTGGACGTGCCGCCGAATACTGGGGTGCGGATTTTCTCGCCTCAGACGAGCAAGCGTGGACGGTCGGCATTCCGCAGCAGGGTATCGACGGTTACGCTGCCTTGCCCGACGATTTTAGAAGCTATACCGATTCGTTCGCGGCTGGTATCAACGATTACGTCAAAGCCCATCCCGACGCCATCAGTGAGCAGTGGAAGGCCGCGCTGCCAGTAACGGGTGTGGACATCGTGGCGCATGGCATCCGTGTGCTGCGTTACAGCTTCACTGCTGGCAAGGCTTTCGCCGCCGCTGGTAAATGGCAGGATGGCGAACTGGGCGGCTCGAATGGTTGGGCGATTGCACCCTCACGCTCGGCCAGCGGTAACGCCCTATTAGTCGCTAATCCTCATCAGCCCTGGTCGGATTTCGGCCTGTGGATGGAAGCGCACCTTATATCGCCGGATGTCAATGTGTATGGCGCGGCGCTCGTCGGCAACCCGATTTTGGGCATCGCTTTTAATCAATATATTGGTTGGACGCATACCGTTAATACCCACGATGGTTGGGATTTGTACAAACTGGTCAATGGCAAAAACGGCGGCTATATGTTCGATGGCGTGGAAAAGCACTTCGAGGTACGGCAGGAAATCATCAAGGTGAAGCAGGCCGATGGCAGCTTGAAAGAGGTGCCGCTCACGGTTGAATCTTCCATACACGGGCCAGTCATCGCGCAGAAAGATGGCTCGAAACTCGCGCTGCGGGTCGTCGGCGATCATGCCTTTGCAGCCGCACAGGAATGGTGGGAAATGGGCAAGGCGCATAACTTGGAAGAGTTTCAGGCCGCGCTGAAAAACATCCGCATCCCCATGTTCACCATCATTTATGCCGACCGTGATGGCAACATCATGCACGTCTTTAACGAACAGGTGCCGGTTCGCACTGAAGGCGATTGGGCCTTCTGGAATAACACCGATCCGGTTGACTCCTCGCATCCGGCGCTAATCCCCGGCGATAGCTCTAAATATCTGTGGACGACCTTTCACCCCTATGAGGATTTGCCGAAGGTCATCAATCCGCCGACTGGCTGGCTGCAAAACGCCAACGAACCCCCTTGGACGACCACCTATCCCTACGTGCTGAATCCCAAAGATTATCCGGCTTATATGGCACCACCGCCGCTGACTTGGCCGCGTCCGATTCGCTCGATGCGTCTGCTCTACGAAAATCCGTCGATCACCTTTGACCAACTGGTGCAGTTGAAGCAGGATACTTATATGGAACTGACCAATTGGGTGTTGGATGATCTGATCGCGGCGGCCTCCAAATCCGATGATGCCTTGGTACAGCGCTGCGCCGAAGTATTAAAAAAGTGGGATCGTCACGCCGACCCTGACAGCGTGGGCGCGGTATTGTTCACGGCCTGGGCAGCCGGCTATTTACGTCCGATTGGCTTTGCGGCCTTTGCCAATCAGTGGGATGTGAACGATCCGTTCAACACGCCGCGCGGCCTCAAAGATCCTGCCGGAGCCGTCGAAGGCTTAAAGAAAGTTGCCCAACAGCTTGAACTGCTGCGTCCCTTGGGCGGTGGACTGGATATGAAATACGGCGATGCCTTTCGGATGCGTGTCGGCAAGTATGATCTGCCAGCCAACGGCGCGGACGATGTGCTGGGAACCTTCCGCACCTTGACCTTCGTGCAGGACAAAGATTTGCGCTTCAAAGTAGTACAGGGTGACTCGTATATCGCCGTTGTCGAGTTCAGCAATCCAGTCCATGCCAAAGTATTGTTGGCATACGGCAACTCGACTCAGCCTGACTCGCCTCATATGGGCGATCAGTTGGAATTGTTCGCCAAAAAAGAATTGCGTGATGCCTGGCTGACGCGCGCGGATATTGAGGCACATCTCGCCAGCCGCGATGTATTTGAGAGGCAATAGTACAAGCGCTTCGGCATCACACTTTGACCGACATGCGAAATTGTCTAAAATAATCAGCATAATCATTACTGGAGGAGGCATATCGATGTCCAACATCAAACAGCCAAACAATCTACAACGATTCGATGGGACTCAAGGCCCCCGAATCATCGGGCCGAATGGTGGGAAACTCGCTGACTTTGGATCATTCGGTGTGCGCTTCATGATTTGGGGCGAAGAGTCGGGTGGTGGTTTCTCAGTCGTTGAACATCCTATAGCTCCACATGCATTGGTTGCCCCGCTTCATCGTCATTCGCGCGAGGATGAATATAGCTACGTTCTACAGGGACGAATGGGCGCACAACTAGGTGATGATGTGGTCTACGCCGAAGTAGGCGATCTCGTTTTTAAGCCGCGTAATCAATGGCACACTTTTTGGAATGCCGGTGATACACCTTGCCGCATATTGGAAATCATCTCTCCAGCCGGTTTTGAACACATGTTTGACGAAATTGCTGCCAACATAGGAAATTTTACGGCGGAAATGGTGCAGGATATGTATAGCCGCTACGGTTTTGAAGCTGATAACAGCAGTGTCGCTCGGCTCTGTGCAGAACACGGGCTTACTTTTGGTAACGGGTAATCCAACCCACCTTGTTAGGCTGCTATCATAACTCATAACATGGTCACACGTTGAAGTGGGATAATTAACCTTAACCCGCTTGCTACCACTCCCATGTGATAATAATCTTAAGCATATACCCCTAACTATGAGGGGGGCGGGTTCACTTGGCTTGCGTTTACGATGAGAAGACGTAAGCGAATCACCACCTTGAATGTAAATTGAATAGGTTGACCGATTATGATTGAAGCCCATGAATTGACGAAGGTATTTGATGGCTTTGAGGCCGTCAAGAATGTCTCGCTGGTTATTCCACCCGGCAGCGTATTGGCGGTGCTGGGGCCGAATGGCGCGGGCAAAACGACCACCGTTCGTATGCTGACCTCGATCCTCGAACCGACTTCCGGTTGGGCCAAAATCGATGGACACAGCGTATTGACCGAACCGGCTTTAGTACGGGCGAAAGTGGGTGTGCTGACCGAACAGCACGGCCTGTATGAGCGCATGAAAGCCATCGAGTACTTAGACTTTTTCGGGCGCATTTATCGCATGACCGCAGCCGACCGCAAAACCCGTTCGCTGCAATTGATGGAACGTTTCGATCTGACCTTCGCGCTGGACAAGCGGTTGGGCGATTATTCCAAGGGTATGAAGCAAAAACTGGCGCTGGTACGGGCCATGCTCCATAACCCGCCGGTATTGCTGCTGGATGAGCCAACCTCGGCGATGGACCCTTTGAGCGCCAAACAGGTACGCGATGCCATTGTCGAACTCCAGCGTGATGAACAGCGCACCTTCCTCATTACCACCCATAACTTGTTAGAAGCCCAAAGCCTCGCTAACGAAATCGCTATCATCCGGTCGGGTCGGATTATCGCTAAAGGCACACTCGATCAACTGGCGCGGCAGTTCGTGGGCGAACCGGTGATGGAACTGCGGGTAGCAGGTGTCATGAACGGGCTGGCGAAGGACATTGGCGATATGGTGACGGTGACTGAAGCCGGACGCGATTGGCTGCGTTACCGCGTGGCCGAACCGACCACCACCAATCCCGCCCTGCTGCGGCGCATCGCTGGTTTGGGTGTGGATGTGGTGACACTTTCACCCATCACACGCTCGTTGGAAGACATCTACTTGCAGGTCGTCAAGGAAGACGAAGGCGGCAAAAACGATGACCAGCGCTAACCCGTTCATCACTAACACACACCGCGTAGGGACACGATATGTCGTGTCCGCTGATTAGGAGCAAACTAATATGGCGACACAAGCCGTACCCCGTATGACCAGTCCAGCCCCACAGATTCTCGGCTGGCGCACGACCTTGAGCAACGCGCTCATCATCACCCGGCGCGAGGTGCGTGACAGTTTCCGTGACTGGCGCATCATCACCCCCATTATCATTTTGACCTTTGGCTTTCCCTTTGTGGCGCAGTTTCTGGCGGGCAAGTTCCTGGGCTTCGTATCGGATTACGGCGCGGAGATTGTCGGCGAACGGACTATCCCGTTCCTGCTGATGATCGTCGGCTTCTTCCCGATTTCGATCTCACTGGTGATTGCGCTCGAAACCTTCGTCGGTGAAAAAGAACGCCGCAGCCTCGAACCGCTGTTGAGTACGCCGCTGACCAACACCGAGTTGTATATCGGTAAAACGTTAGCCGCTATGATTCCACCGCTGGCAGCCAGCATCGGCGGGATGCTGGTGTATCTGTTTAGCTTGCTCGCCGGTAATCTCGGTTGGCGGCCTCCGCTAGCGCTCGTGATCCAGATTATGCTGCTGACAGTAGTGCAAGCTCTGGTAATGGTCACGGGTGCGGTAGTCGTTTCCAGCCAGACGACCAGCACCCGCGCGGCCAATCTATTGGCGAGCTTCATAGTCATCCCCATGACCCTCTTGATACAGGCCGAAAGTGCGATTATGTTCCTCGCGCCGGATGCCGAATCACCCAATGGGATTTCGTCCCTGTGGGCCATCATTGTGGGCATGATTGTGGTGACGGTGCTGCTGCTGCGCGTCGGTAACGCCGTGTTCAACCGCGAAGAACTGTTGGGACGCACCATTGACGAGTTCAACCTGAAAGCCACCTTCCGCAATATCGGGCGGTGGATACGTGCTGTCGACACCAAAGGCAATCCGGCGCGTAATCTGCTCCAATGGTATCGCGAGGGTGTATTCCCTGCGGTTCGGCGCCTGGGGCCAGCCGCCTGGATCACAATCGCTATATTTGTGCTGACCTTCCTCGGCGGGATTATTGTAGGGCAGCTTCCGCAGTGGCAGATGCATCTCCCGCAGGGTGTTCAAATGACGGCAGCCGCAGGCTTTATGAAGCCCTTGATGAATGTGCCCACGCAGTCCGGCGCATGGTTGGCGATTGTCGGGCAGAATGGTGGGATTTTGCTGGCAGCGCTCATTTTATCCCTGTTTACCTTTGGGACTGCGGCTTTGATCCTCACGCCGGCAGTCTATTTCATCCTCGGTTATCTGTTCACGCAGGTCATCGCCGCAGGCTACAATCCGTCATTCATGTTCGCGGCTGTATTGACCCATGGCATCATCGAAATTCCGGTGATTGTGCTGGCGGCTGCTGCGGCGCTGCGGATGGGCGCGATAGTCACCAAACCGCCGCAGGGCTTTACCGTTGGGCAAGCGTGGTCCATGACCCTGGGCGATACCATCAAAATCGCCTTAGGGCTGATTATTCCCGGCCTGTTATTGGCAGGTTTCATCGAGGCCTTCATCACGCCGCAGGTGGTGGTTAAGGTTTTGGGCGGCTAATTTCCCTTCAATTCAACTCTTTGAAAGGGCATACTAACCAGTGGTGCAAGAGTGAGTTGTGATCTTTTGTAACCCTCTCTGCACACTGTTTTTCGCCCAAAAAGAGTGTCCTAAAACCCTTCTCCCTTGCGTGCGGGGGAGAAGGGTTGGGATGAGGGGGTTAGACTTGCACCATTAGTTACTACGGTATGTCCTTTTTAATTGACCGGTGGCTACACGTCGATCTTGTAATTGATGTCCACCTCATCACCCGTTTTGCCGCGAAAGCCCAATCATCTGCTATTTACAAGCTGTTTCACGCTAAGCTCAGGTCGTTTGCACAATCAATAATTGGCGATGCTCATTGGTTTCGATTCCGCGCGGCGTTTGATACTTGCTGACGATACGATCTATTACTTGCCAATGTTTTTCAATATCAAATGTTTCAGGAAAACCTGTCGCCGAATAATGCAAAATCGCTTTGAGCCAGAAGACAAGTGATTCAATATCACGAACAAAATAGCGAACATCATATTCAGCTTGAGCAATCACCACACAGCCATGTGTTTTAAAGACTTCAATGTAACTCTGAATACCTCTAGATTGCGGTAAAGTAGTAATATCCCAGCCGAATTCCTCAAGAATATTCTGCATATTGAGCGGCCCGATTTGCTGTGTGACAAAATAACCATTCACTCTTAGAACACGCGCGATTTCATCCCCCGAAATCGGTGCCTGGCGGTTTAATACCACATCAAAACGATGATCTTCAAAAAGCAGTGAATCGATGGACATCTGTTCAAATGTGACCCTTATTCCCGGCGGCAGATTGCGTCGTGCAGTCGCTACCATCTCGGCTTCATGGTCAATACCGATACCTTCACGAAAATGAGAAGCGAGTTGCATAAACTTTTCGCCGCCTCCCGTACCGACATCCAATACACAATCCGTTGGTTTGAGGTATCGGGCGGCAACCTCCATATAATCCCACGGTACAGGATCGCAATCGGCCTGCATCCGCGAAAAGTCCCATCCTTCACGCTCACCAACTGATTCTGCTATACGTTTTAGTTCTTCAAAATTCATGGGGAAACTCCTGGCTGACGGTTAGAAGCCGTTTGATAAGTCATAGTGGCTCAACCTACATTCAAAACAAGGATACCTTGATTGCTAGTTGGTTTATCCACATCTCAAATTTTCGCTCATTTCCCCCTCTGCCATGAAATGGAGAGGGGGCTAGGGGGTGAGGATTGGTTTCGCATTCTGCCATAGACACTAGGGGTGAGGATTTGACTCACCGCGCATCACCCAATACCTCCGCAATATGTGCTACAGTTTCCGCTGCATGATGCAACACATCCTCATTACGAAAACGCAAAACGCGCAGCCCGCGGCTCTCTAAAAACGCCTGCCGTAACGCATCTTCATCCGACGTGTAATCATGAATTGCGCCATCGACTTCAATCACCAGATGGGCTTCGACACAGTAAAAATCCACGATAAAGCGATCAATCGTATATTGGCGGCGGAACTTAAAACCGTTTATTTTTCGATTGCGAATGAGTTCCCACAGTGCGTCTTCGGCAGTCGTCGGCTCATGACGCATTTGCCTTGCCAACGGTTTCAAAGCATCCCATAATTCGGTGCTGGTATAGGTTTGGGCGAAGGGCTGCTTATCATTACTGTCGTTGTTTAGTGAGTTGCTCATTGTTAGTATCCTCATCCGCACCCTTCTCCATATTCGTGGCTTCACGAGACGATACGTTTACAGTCTAATGAGTTTTTCTCCCGTAGGGAAGGCTCTAAGAGCCTTCCGCTTTTCCCTCAATCGACCAAACTGTCGTCTTCTGAAGCCATGCAATGGAGAAACCACCACACTAAACGGTGGAGACTTATTTTTGCCGATGATAGCGCTCAAGATGATCTCTAAAAGCCTTTAAAGTCCCCTCTGCCATGCAATGGAGAGGGGATTTAGGGGTGAGGATTATAGGAAAAATCCCCTCCCTCAATAAGAACAAAAATTCTACCACATTTTTCCAACCTTGATCGTTCGAATTGGGTTTGTCTTTCCAAGCGTTATCTTCATAAACGTGTAAAAAACAGCCTGTTTTGACCTGTTCCACCTGCAAAGCAGGTAAAACATTGCCGAAATCTTTGTAATAATCACCTGTTATGGCCTGTTTATCAGGCACACCCCAACAAAAAACCACAGCCCATCTTCCGAACTGTGGTTTCTTCTATCTAACGTACGGATTTGCCGCTGGCAAATCCCCACCCGGCACTTCCTACTGTGGCCCTGCCACTGCCACCACATAGGCTTCTGGATTCCAGCTTTGGTCAAGGCATTGATCTCGCCTTCGAACTTTTGCAGATTGTCCAAACCCAGTTGATAGGCTTCCATGTTCAAAATCGAACCGGCTATGCCTTCGTTACTTTCCAGTTGCAAAGGCAAATGGCCTGTAAAGTAGGACTTGTTCTCGGCAATGTCTTCGTCGCTCACTTCTTCAGTCACAATCCGCTTGATTTCACCGACCACGCTCTCGATGGCCTGCTGCACATTGGCTGGATTAACACCGGCATTCACGCTCCACGCCCCCGGCCCCATCCCGCCTTCAATGCTGCTGTAGGCATAGTAAGCCAGACCACGCTTCTCACGCACCTCGTCGCCGATCCGCCCCATCATGCCGAACTGCCCCAGCACACTGTTGACCAATGACGCTGCCCGATAATCCGGCTCAAATCTGGACGGCCCCAGCACGCCCATCACAATATCCGACTGTGTTTTACCGGGAATATTGACCGCAATTTGCCGTGTTTCTTCGACTGCTTGAATCGCTGGTAACACCGCTTTGGCTGGCTGTGCCTCATTCTGCCAATCGCCGAGTTTAGCCTTCACCGCATCAATCGCATCCGCTGCTTTGACCGCACCCACGATGGTGATGATCATGCCCTTCGGCCCATAGTGCTTCTGATGAAACGCCTTCATGTCATCCAGGCTGATACCAGGAATAGTTTCCAACGTCCCACGTGAACTAAAATGGTATGGATGGCTTTCAGGATACAAATTCTCACGGAAAGCCCGTCCTGCACGGTAACGTGTATCCTGCTGCCGGTATTGCAAACCGGTCAGGATTTCCCCGCGTAGACGTTCCACCTGCTGCTCAGGAAACGCCGGATACCGCAGCACATCTTCCAGTATCTCAAGCAGCACCGGCAAATCTTCGGCCAACGCCTTACCGCTAAAGCCGGTTGTATGTGTCCCTGCACCCACATCCAGATCAGCCCCGATGTCTTCAAGACTGCTGTGGATTGTGTCGAAGTCACGGTTCTTCGTGCCGCGCATCAAAGCCGCTGCCGTCATGCTGGCCGTACCGGATTTCGCCGGATCTTCGTAGATGCTGCCCGCTTCCAATGAACCGGCAATCACCACCGACTGTGCGGCAAAATTCTCATACACCAGCACGATGATGCCGTTAGCCAGTTCAACACGGGTAATATTATTCGGCCCCGGAATGGATGAATTGGTCATTCTTCGTCCTCCTCGCCCATATCGCCGCCATCCGCTTCGGTCGGTACAAACCAACCGACCGTCCGGTTTTGTGGACGTAAATATTTCTGTGCAACACTTCGCACATCGTCAATCGTCACCGCTTCCAGCTTATCGACATAGTTCAGGAACCATTCGTAGCTGTGGAAGTTTTCAGCAAAGGCCAGCCAGAACGCCTGTGAACTGACGCGTTCCGTACCATACGCGAACAAGGCTCTGGCCTGTTTACGCGCCTTGTCGAGTTCTTTTTGCGTGATATTTTCATTCAGCATCCGGTCGATTTGCACGTCTAGCGCCGTTTCGACTTCCTGAATCGTACGCCCATCTCGAACCGTTGCCACCAGATCGAACAGGTACGGATCAATCGACGGCAGCAAACCACCATCAATATCAACCGCTAGTTCGGTTTCGACGATGGCTTTGTACAGTCGGCTGGTCTTGTTATCAATACCGCCGCCACCCATGCCGCTCGGCCCGGTTAGCACACTGTTCAGGATCGCCAGCTTGAACCAGTCGTCATCCGTTGCCGGTGGCACATGGTACGCCACTTCGAGGAACTGTGTATTCCCCGGACGTTCAACCATCACCCGCCGTTCGCCGTGCTGTTCCGGTTCAGGTCGCACGAACAAATTCGGCTTCTCGCCCGCCGGAATACTGCCGTAGAGTTCTTCCACCCGCTTAAGCATGGCTTCACTCTGGAAGTCACCGACTGCTACGGCAATCGCGTTGTTGGGCATGTAGTGATGCTTGTAATGCCCGTAAAGATCATCTCGTGTCATCGTCCGCAGATCGGTTTCGTCACCAATGATCTCATGGTGATAACCATGCACACGGAAAGCCGCCGCCCGCACTTCCTCACCTAGCCAGAACATAGGTGAATTTTCGCCGCCTTGACGCTCCGAGATGATCACCGTACGTTCGGATTCGACTTCATCTGGTTCAAAGATGGTATTCATCATCCGGTCGGCTTCCAAACGCAGGCCAAGATCGATACGATCCGCAGGCATGGTTTCGTAGTAGGCCGTGTAATCCATCGAGGTTTGGGCATTCCAGTTGCCGCCCTCACGGCTGATCTGACGGTCGAGGATACCACCCGGAAAAGTTGGCGTACCCTTGAACATCATATGCTCGACCCAATGTGAAATGCCGGTTTGTCCGGTACGCTCGTTCCGGCTGCCGATGCGGTACATGACCCACCAGCTTACGACCGGAGCACTATGCTGCTCCTTCAAAATTACGGTTAAGCCATTACTCAGTTGATGGCGGGTAACACCTGCCATAGTTTCTCCTTATTCAATACGTTCTAAGCCGAGGAACATTGTACCTGTTTCAGAGGTTATGGAGAATAGACGACAAAAGAGGGGCTAATCTGACGGATACAGCCCCTAACCATTAGTCTAGCGTTGAAGTGCCAACTGCGCCAAGTGAATAGGGAAATCCTGGCTCATTAAAGAGGAAAACTGATCCGTAGCAGGGCTGCCAACGGGATGTCTCATTGACGTTTACAGGGCAAAAGAAACCTGTGAAAGCGCTTGGTAATAGGTGAATCGCCCGTTGTAAGACCAACCAGATCCTGTGATGTGATGGTTGAACCAGTTGAGGCCCACCCACTGTCCACTCACGCTCACTTCGGGGCATCCCAAACGCAGCGAAAGATCGCCGACGGTTAGCCCATGCTCACGGACCCCAAGATCAAGCCACTTGACGACCCCATCCCATATGGTCACACTGATGTGCGAAAACAATCCTGTTTGCAAGTCCTGTGTACAGCGTTCGGTGATGTCGGCTGATGATGGCAGTGTATCGGTGTAGCATGAATACCCTTCTGTTTCCAGCATCCGTACGTCGATGCTCTGACCCGGAAATAAGTCGGTAAAAGAGGCAAATAGGTCAGGCGGATAAGGGTCAATGACGTGTTTTGCCAGTGTGTTCACCAGCAGCATTGCTGATAAGAAGCCAACAACCAGCACGAGTACTATGAATGTACGCGGCGATGAGGTGCTGAAACGCGAAATCGGATGGTCGAACTGCGGTCGATGTACGCCCTGTATTACCTGTTGCATAGTTGCCCTGCCTTTCGGAAGATCGCTGTTTGCTATCTACAGCGTATCGGGCAGGCAGGTGTAGTGTCGTACACCGAAAGGTGACTAGAAGCCGGTGCAGGGGATGTATCTTATAGAAGGTGAAGCGCTTTGGCACGCACTAGAGCATGTGTCCTCGTTTTCGCGCCCATTTTGTCGTACAGGCGGTTGATATGTTTCTTGACGGTACTGACCTCAATTACCAACTGCTCGGCGATTTCCGCATTGGATAACCCGTCAGCAATTTTGTGGAGGATCTCAAGTTCACGTTCAGTCAGCGGTTCGACAAGCCCACTATTGGACACTTGAAAAGACTGTTGATCTTCGTCAGGCTGGAAGTGCTGGAGCAGACTCCCAGCAACCTCTAATAGATCACTGACCTTGCCGCGTTCCCAAGCCTGAGCATATATCTCGGAGCCCAGTTCGGCTTCCAATTGAGTACGCAGGCGCATGAGCAAAGGCCACTGTTCTACCCAAGCCTTTGGGCTGGCATGATGGTATGAGGCTAAGCCTAATAACTCAACGGCTCGCTCCTTGTGATCTTCGTGAGCCAGTAAAATCGCAGCAACCGGCAGAATAATCGTCATCCCTCTTTGATCTTCAAAGAAAATAGATGCTTTCAGAACATCCAGAAAATAAAACTGAGCAGTTGGATAGTTCCCCAACCCGCAGGCGGCAACTGCCAGCACTTCATCAGAAAACTCCATCGAGAGGCGCATAGCTTGTTCGCCCAAATCCCAACTGCGCGCATAATCTTCCTCTAGGGCAGCCAACATACCCAGCATAGCGAGTGCCATCTCTACTCCAGCTTCACCAGCTAAACCGCTTTTGGAAGCCAGTCGCAGCGCTTCTGCGGCCCGTTCCCGGGTTTCTTGAAAATCCCCCTGATAGAAAGCAATCAATGACAAACTTGCATTCTGACGAACCATCCAACCTTCACTGCCGATCTCACTATACATCTGCCCCATTTCTAGGCAATAGCGTTTGGCTTGTTCATATTGACCAATATGACAGGCCCCTACCATGAGGTTCCACAGTGAAGCTGCTGCACCAAATCGGTCACAGATGGCACGTCTCCATTTGAGGCTTTGCTCGGAGAATGCGATGAATTTTTCTCGTTGACCGCTTGCGCAATATACTGCCCCTAGCCAGTCGGCTGCCCTTCCCATATAAAAGCGGTCGTCCAGTTCGGTAAAAAGGGCTAAACTTTCCTCTAGGAAGGCTATGCCAGCCGCACAATCCTTCGGGTTATTTCTGAGTGCGCCTAAAAGCCAGAGGCAGAAGGCAGTTTGTGCTGTATCCCTCTGCTGGCGTGCAATTGCCAGCGCTATTTCAGCTTGAACTTTAATCTTTTCGATCTCATTAAAACCATTTTGCCCCCAGAACGACATCCACAAACCGCGTATCAATATGTGTCCCCAGATGGGCCTTAGATTGGGATCTGTTTCAGCATTGAGCTGCTCTTGAGCCGTCAACAAGAAATCCCGACCTTCTTGTAAGCGCCGCCGCATTTCGCAGAAGTGAAAGCAGCTTTCCGCCGCGCGGTCAAGCGCATGATAATTTCTGCGCTCCAGCGCCCGATACCAAGCCGTGCGGATATTCTCGAAATCGGCTTCAACCTCATTGAGTGCCGCCACCTGCCTGCGACCTTTAATGCCTTGCTCGTGTTGATGGAGGAATTCAAGGTAATAAGCGCTGTGAGCATCCTGTGTCATTTCTTTGCTGCTGGATTGGATGAGTTGTTCGTCACCGTATTGGCGCAGCAGTTCGTGGATATCGTAGCGTCCATCCGGGGTACGCCGCAGCAAGGATTTATCCACCAAAGCCGCCAAAATCGGCAAGGATGCATTGGCAACCGCTTCGGCTCCCGCACGGGTGAAGCCCCCTCGAAAAACCGAGAGCTTCTTAAAGACCGTCTGTTCCCTTTCCGATAGCAGCCCCCATGAATGATCCCATACGACCCGCATGTTTCGATGTCGTGCAGGTATGTTGCGCGTGGGTGTTTCCAGAATATCCAGACCGCGCTCAATTTCCTGAGCGATTTCTTGGCAGGACAGGGTTCGCACCCAACCTGCCGCCAGTTCCAGTGCCAGCGGCATACCGTCCACAATCTGACAAATGCGAATGATCGCCGATTGATTGAAGTCGTTTAAGCTGAAGCCACTCGAAACGCGCTGTGCGTTCTGGAGGAACATCTGCACTGCACCGTAATTTTCAAGCTCAAGATCGCTGTCACTGATAGGGAAGCGCAGTCCACCGACCTCAAAAACCCACTCTTCCCGTAATTTCAGCGGTTCACGGGAGGTCGCCAATATTTTTATTTGAGGGGCAATCTGGAGAATTTCGCTTAGCAGCACGACACCTTCTAACAGGTGTTCGAGGTTATCCATCACCAGCAGCATGTTTTTGGTTTGCAGGTATGCCAGGAGTTGATCTTTCGGTTCACTACCCGCGCTGGATTGAAAATCAAGGGCTTCGGCAAGCGTCGAAATTATAGAAGCGGGAGAACCGAGTGGTTGTAAGGGGACGAAATAGACGCCATCAGCAAAAATATCCCCATGCAAAGATGCAGCCTCTAGCGCCAGTCGCGTTTTACCGATGCCACCCGGCCCCACCAGAGTCAGCAGGCGGCACGCCGGATTAGCCAGCGATTGCGTAATCGCTTCGAGTTCCTCTATCCTGCCCACAAATGGCATGGGTTGAATCGGGAGGTTGTGCATAGGCATAATGAGATGGTCTTTAGCTCACCCTGATAACAACGCCCAGAGTATAACAAGCTTTTGTGGTTTCTATGTTATGACGTCAAAAGACCTCGCTTCGTTTAAACGAGAATTATTACTGCGAAAATTTCATGAGCCGATGTACAATCAGCATATTCAGATGCAATAAGGTTTTGATCCCATTATGAACCGTGCGCGGGTAAGTAATCTGATAATCGTGTTCTGCGGCCTTTTAGTCGGGTTGACGTTGCTTGTCAACCGGCCGGGTGCCGAGGTTGTCAACCAATATGGTGGGCAGGCCATCTTATATTTGATGCTTACAGCGGTCACACTGACTTTGGGCGTATTGCTGACTCAGGGTGAGTTTAGCATCGTACATGTAGCGGGCATAACAGGATTTTTGTCGCTGCCGATTGATGCGCAGCCCATATTGCTCTGGGCCATTGCCATTGGTGGCATCATCGGCGGGGTGCTGCTCATGATGAGGCAGCAGGATGTAGGCGTGCGGCGGCGGACAACCATCCGTAATGTGGGCAGCGTCATTATGATCTGCGCCCGCTTGACTCTGAGCTTATTCGTGGTGGGCAAAGTATATGATTTATTGAACGGTTCGCACCCGCTGCGCCCTCCGTTGCAGCAAGCATTTATCCCACTGCTGGTATTTGCAGTTTTATTCAGCGGTTTGTACACGCTGATCTTCTGTTTGGAAAGTTATGTCGAGCAGCGTTCTATCCGGCGTATGATTCGGCAAGACAGTGTGCTGTTGGCATCAATGGTCATTATTCCGCTGCCCTTTGCGGTTTTGTCAGCGATGGTCATCAGCCTGACGCCCAGTTCGATCTACATTTTTATGATAGGTGCTCTGCTGACGACCATAGGCTTATATCGTTTTAGCCGGACACGCTTCCAACTGCAAAAACAATTAGAAGAACAGCGTTCACTGACGGCTGTCAGCCAGGCGTTGCAGTCCGATTTGAAGTTAGATTCGCTGCTGTTTGCCATTTACAATCAAGTAGCCCAACTAATGCGAACGGACCAATTTGTAACTGCGCTCTATGAACGGAATGCGCGTAAACTGCGTTTTCCACTGGTAATGCAGGATGGAAAAGAAGTACACAATTACAACGACGACATTACCAACGGCTTGCTTTCAAGGGTGCTGCGACAGCAAGCCGCGATGGTTTTCGGGGCTGATCAAACGGGAGGATATTCGTGGTTGGGTGTGCCGTTGGTGGCGGGTGGCCGTTTGTTAGGGGCGATTGGCGTACGGTCGGACGATCCACAGGAAGCATTTAGTGAAGAAGATAAACGGCTGCTGATTATTGTGGCGGGAAGCGCCAGCGTGGCGATTGATAACGCGCAGCTTTATGCCCATCAGATGACACAGGCTACCCGCGTGAGCGCACTGAACCGTACGCTGCCTCTGCTCACCGGCACGTTGGCGCTGGATGCGGTACAACAAACGATTGTGGCCGCCGCCGAAGACATCCTGCAATCGAACGGAGTGGCCTTATATATGCAGGGGGATGATGCCAAATCACCCATGCAGATGGTCGCCAGCACTGGACTAACGCAGGTCGATGAAACACTGACACCCGATGATATTGTTCGGCGCGAAAAGAAAGCCAACTATCTGGGGCTGGATCTAGTGGTGGGCAACGAACGATTGGGCGGGTTGGCTTTCTTCTTCAATGAGGAAAATGCCTACGACGAAGAAGATACACCGATTGCGCTGGCGTTCGCAGCTCAGGCTGCGCAAGCCATCCATAATGCCCGCCAATACACGACCACTGATAAGGCATTGGAAGAACAGGTACGGGAAGTCACCGAAACCCGTGATCGTTTGCAGGTTATTCTGGATACCATGACCGAGGGTATCCTGATGATTGCCGTAAACGGCGTGGTCACGTTGGCTAATCCGCGTGTGGATGTGGTGGGGCTGAACGCCCAAAGCTTGTTGGGGCAGCCGGTCGATGTTTTGTTAGAAAAGCCGAATTTGGATCTAGCCGAGCGGATGGGGTTCGACTCTGATCAGAAAGTTCGCAACCTGTTGAAGTTACTGCGCGCCCCTGAAGAGTGGAGCACGAGTGAGCCGTTCTCCTATACTGTGACCAATGAAGGCGATGAGCGGCACATTGAACGGAACATCATTCTGGTTAAAGGGGCCGAAGGTAAAATCCTTGGGATGATGCTGGTTTTCAGCGATGAAACCGAAGCCCGTGAACTGATCCAGATGCGTTCTGACCTGTCCAACATGATTGTCCACGATCTGCGGAGTCCTCTGACGGCAGTCACCACCGGCTTGAAGTTGCTCCGTGACATCGTGCCGGTCGAGAGTCCGCTGCATCCGACTGTAGTGACGACCACCGAAACCAGCCAGCGGGCGATCCGCAAAATGCTGGTGCGCGTCGATTCGCTACTTGATATTTCACGGTTGGACAGTGGAGCGTTGACGCTGGAAACCGAGCCGACCGATATGGCGACCGTGGCCGATAGTGTCTGCGTCGAATTGAGTCCTCTGGCGCAAGAATTAGAAGTCACCCTGACAACCGACATCGGTGATGAAACACCCGCCTTGGATGCCGACAGCGATAAAGTCGAACGGGTGCTGCAAAATCTGGTGGACAATGCGCTCAAGTTTTGTCCCGCCAATGGTAAGGTGACGATCAAGGCGCATCGACCGGAATTGGATGCTGACAGTGAACGCTTCGTACGCATTGACGTGAGCGACACAGGGCCGGGAATACCGGATGAATATAAAACGCGCTTGTTTGATCGCTATGCTCAGATGAAGGGGCGGCGTGGGAAACGGCGTGGCAGTGGCTTAGGGCTGACGTTCTGCCGCATGGTGGTCGAAGCGCACGGCGGTCGCATCTGGATTGAAGACAATCCCGGTGGCGGCAGCATCTTTGCTTTCACGCTGCCAGTAGCCGAGGCCGATGAGGTAGAGAAGAAGTTCTGAGTGCCGTGTGAAATCAAGCCTTACAACGCGTAGATGAATGGTCATCAACGGTAAAAGGGAGCGCCTGTAAAGTTTGCAGGCGTTTTTGTTGGGTATAGTAGGCAGGACATGGGAGAGGATGCCCTATGAACCGGACGGATCGACTGCTGGCGATTGTGCTGGAATTGCAGGCCAAAAAGCAGGTGCGCGCCGAAGATTTGGCAGCGACCTTTTATGTCACCAAACGCACCATCTACCGTGATATGCTGGCGCTCGATGAATCGGGTGTGCCGATAGTGGCGATTCCGGGCCAGGGTTATTCGCTGGTCGAGGGCTATTTCCTGCCACCGCTGACCTTCAGCAGCGATGAGGCCATTATGCTGCTGCTCGGTACGGATTTCGTCGGGCAGAATTTTGACGCGCAGTATCGGAGCGCCGCGCAGTCAGCCGGACAAAAGATTGTTACAGTGCTGCCCTACAAACTGCGGCAGGAGGTCGAATATCTGGAGAACAGCATTCGCTTTGTGGCGCTCAACGGACAATTGGCGCCCGAAACACTCCAACTGCTGCGGCGAGCCATTATCCAACGGCGAACGGTGCGCTTTGACTACCATTCACGCCCTCGTGATCTTCAACCCGGTGAAGCCAGCCAGCGTGAAGCGGACCCCTATGCCCTCGTCCACGTCGGCAATGTATGGATGCTGGTCGCACACTGTCATTTGCGCCACGATACCCGACATTTCCGGCTGGATCGCATGGAAGACATCGTCATTCTCGACAAGACATTTACCCGCCCGCCGGATTTCAAAATCCAACGGCGCAAAGAGAACAATCGCACGGTCACTGTTAAGGCACTCTTTGATCACGAGACTGCACGTTGGGCACAGGAATCACCATCCTATTTTCAAGTGTCGGCGGCGGATCATCCTGACGGTTTGCTCATCACATTGACCATATCCCAACCCGGCGACATCCTGAACTGGCTGCTCAGTTGGGGATCTCATGTGCGCGTATTGGAACCGGAATCCCTGCGCGACATACTAAGCCGCGAGGCCGCGGGGATGCTCAAGAATCACCAGAAATAACCAGTTTTAAAATCCCAAAAACGCTGCTGACATAATGGTGTCACCTAGCTCTTCTACAATGAATTTGAAAGTGTGATAAACAACAAGGAGAGCTGAGCATGAACCTGAATTACATCATCGTCTATGTGAACGATCTGGAAAAACTAAAGGCTTTTTACACCGAAGCGCTGGGTATGACCTATGTCGGATCGGTTTCCGCAAATGCCTTTGCCACCCTTCGTCCGGCAGGTGGGGGTGCGATGGTCGGCTTACAGGCCAAGGAATTCTCCGAACTGCCGCCGAAATTTGAAGATCATGCGGGCAGCGTCGAACTGAGCTTCGCCGTCGATGATGTGGATGCCACCTGGAAACAGTGGAAGGAAAAGGGTGTGGAAATGATTAGCGAACCGACCGATTTGCCGTTCGGACGTTATTTCCTCGCCAAAGATCCCGAAGGGCATTATCTCTCCGCCTATAAGTTTGCCCAACGCTAGACCCATAACTGGAACGCCCTGTTCATGTCTCAAAAGAGCCTGCCCCGCCGCAGGCTCTTTTGTTTAAAGCGAGTATCAACGGTCGCTTCGTATAGGTTGTTGAGCAATCCATGCTTGAGCGGCACTGAGATCAGCCGGTGTCAAACGGTGATCGGTGGGCTGCCAGTTCAGCGAGACGTTCGCGCCCGCCGTTTCAAACGTAGATCCTAAGGCCTCGACCGATGCGGCGGGAATCAAGTTGTCGTAGCGTCCAGCCAGCAGCAAAACGCTGGTTCCATGGAGATCAGGCGGCGTTTCCGGCTGGAATGGCAGCATCGCCCGGAACAGCACCGCCCGTTGTACTAGGCCGGGATGCAGCAGCATCAGACTGGCAGCGATATTCGCACCGTTGGAATAACCGACGGCAATCACGGACGATAGGGGAAATTCATATTCACCCGATGCCGCTTGCACAAAGTCTGCCAGTTCGTGCGTCCGCGCCACCAGATCCTCCTGATCGAACACGCCCTCAGCCAGCCGCCGGAAAAAACGCGGCGCACCATTTTCCAGCACTTTCCCGCGTGGGCTGAGCATTCTTGCACCGGCGACAAGCTGTTCGCCAATCTTCACCAGCGAATTTTCATCCCCGCCTGTGCCATGTAAGAGTAAAAGTGTATGTTCATGAGGGTGAGATGAACCTCTATAACGATGGATAAAACTGTTGATAGACATGATGTCATTTCCTTTCATGTATCCGTTTGGGATCGTTCTGAATTTCTCTTCGTAGGGAAGGGTTTGTGACCCTTCCGCCCGACGATCCCAAATTTACTTTTGCTTTTCTCCCCTCTCCTAGCTGTACTCAGCGGTCGGGAGAGGGGTTGGGGGTGAGGGCTGAAACGCTACGATATTCAACTCTATCTCCCCAACCCCAACTTCCGCGACAATCGCCCCAATGTCGCTTGTTCTTCGGCGGTCAGCACATTCATAATCTCAACGATGCCCTGCACATGTGATGGAAAGATGCTGGCGATGAGTTCGCGCCCTGCATCGGTGATCGACACCTGCATATACCGTTGGTCGTCGGCGCTGCGCTGGCGACAAACCAGATCGCGCTTTTCAAGATTTTGGATGACGGTCGTGATATTGCCGGTGCTCAGCAGTAGTTTTTGCGCCAGTTCGACCTGCGACAGTGTGCCCAGGTGGTACAGCGCTTCTAGGATGGCGAATTGGCTGGACGACAGGTTCGAGTCGCTTAGGTGTTCCAGCGCGCGGTTCATGATGCTCTGGGCGGCGCGTGTCACTTTAATGTAGGTATCCAGCGCCAGCACTTCGGCCTCTGTACCCTGATATTTGGTTCCCATGATGGTAGATACTTTCTAATGTGTTTCTGATTGACAAGTCCATTATATGATGTTAAACTGTTTAATGTCAAATGATTTAACATTAAATCAATTTTGGAGATGAGTCATTCAGCTAGTTATCAGCCTTCATCCTAATATCCCTCCGGAACTCCCCCTCGCTGCGCAGCGGAGAGGGGGCTGGGGGTGAGGATGCAATCAGTGCTTAGGAGAACCATCATGCAGTTACACGGACTTCATCACGTTACGGCAGTTACCGGTCAGATTCGCGAGAACCTGAATTTCTACACCAGGGTATTGGGATTACGGTTGGTCAAGAAGTCGGTGAATCAGGATGATACCTCGGCTTACCATCTGTTTTATGCGGATAAAGTCGGCAGTCCCGGCACTGATATGACCTTCTTCGATTGGCCGCAAACCGGGGCGGATCGGCGTGGTACGGACAGCATCGTCAACACACAGTTTCGCGTCAATGGGCAGGCCGCCTTGGAATACTGGGTGAAGCGCTTGGATGAGCAGGGCGTGAAACACCAACCGCTTGAGACTTTTGCCGGTCGCAGCCTCCTCCGCTTTGAAGATCCCGAAGGCCAACGGCTGTCGCTCGTCGATGATGGCGGTGCGCCGACCAACGCCCAGCTTTGGGATGGTGCGGGTGTACCGGCCGGGTATGCCATTCGCGGCTTTTACGGTGTGCAGCTCTCCATGCCCAATCTGGGGCAGGTTGATCGTATTCTGACCGAGATTCTAGGCTTTGAGGAAATCAGCCGCCACCCGGGCCTCGATAATCCAGAGGAAGAAGTCATCATCTTCGCAATGGATGGTGGTGGACCGGGTAAAGAAGTCCAGTTGATCATCCAACCGGGAACGCAGCGCGGTTTCTTGGGTGCTGGCGGGGTGCATCATGTAGCCTTCCGCGTCAAGGATGTGGCCGAGCAGGAAGCATGGATGGATACGCTTAACCGTTGGGGCTTGCGCAACTCCGGCGAGGTGGATCGTTACTACTTCAAGTCGTTGTACTTCCGCATTTCGGGTGGCATCCTGTTCGAACTGGCGACCGATGGCCCCGGCTTTGCCACCGACGAAAACGTGGAGACTCTCGGCGAACGCTTGGCACTCCCGCCCTTCCTCGAAGACCAACGCGCGCAGATCGAGGCCAACCTCAAGCCGCTCGATACCGTCCGCGCCAACTAACCACCTCACGATCGATCTTCGTAGGGAAGCACACAGCGGTGCTTCCCGCTTTCTTTCCTTCCCGCCTTTGTCCCCACCCTTCACATCAACACAGACCCACCTTGCCCCGCACCTCTCGCCCTTAACGCGCTTCACGCAGGAAAGACTTGAGTTGAGGGCGAAAATGAAAGAGCCTGCTAATTGCATTCAAGCATGTGAATCCGGCTATAATGAAAACGTCAAAAATGAGGATGAAACCAATGTTTGTCCAAAAACAAATGACACCTGAAGAGTTCTTGATGTTTGCCGATCAGCACCCGGATAAGCAGTTTGATTTTATGGATGGGGAGATGGTGGAAGTATCGCCAAAAGCTGTTCATGCTGGCATACAAGCAACTTTTACGGTTGAATTTGGGATTTATCTCAAGCAGCATCCCATAGGCAAGGTCTATACGGAAGTCCTGCTGGTATTGGATGGGGTGAAAATGATGCCGGATGTGTGTATTCACAAGCCGACAACGGACGATTACCTCACCACACCGCCCTTAGTAACCGTTGAATTACGTTCCGATTCGCAGTCCAAACGCGCCCAACAGCGAAAAGCCATAACCTACATTGAAAAAGGCGTGAAAATGTCCATTTTGGTATTTCTTGGCGAAAGTCTGGAAGTCTATTTCGCGGGGCGTGATGTGAAAGTCTTGACTTATAGCGATACGCTGAGCGGTGAAGATGTCTTGCCGGGCTTTAGCATCCCTGTGGATGAAATTCTCTAACACAGCCTCTTGAACGCCCCACAACCCACCTTTTTGCGCGTTTCCACCGTACTGACTTTTCCCCGTACCTCTCGCCTGCTATTCACGCTTCACGAGTGGCTTGAGGCGGACAACGAAAGAGCTTGTGATGTACAGACTCGCGTGTTGATTAGGTTTGAAATTGCTGGCAGCTTTGGGGATTTCTAAGATTTCCGCTTTAGCAGTTGGCTTATCACTTCACCACGACTGAGGTTGTAACGATGTTCAGGTCATAACACTAAAATTGTAGGCAAAATGAGTTGTTTACTGCTCCCAATGAACAAGTTGCAACCTTTTCTATCTCTATAGTATCCTGTAGTGAGGAGACTTTCTGCATTTTAGGGCTAAATAGAGCAAAGGGTTGCCGAATCGATGTAAAAACCTATGCCTCCACACATGCTTCGTACCAGGGAGCTTGTGCAGCTAGAAGATTGCTCAGATGGGGTAAAAGCGCCTTATGTTTCAACTAGTTAATGCCACTTTGAATGATGCAGCAGCTATTCAAAAGCTTCTAAGAGAAACTTGGAAGGATACATACGGTGATCACTTGTCTCAGGAAACTTTAGACGAAGTCTATAAAACTTGGCAAAGTATCGAATTCCTCACTAAACAGATCGAAAATCCCCAATTTTATTTTCCGTTAGTCAAAAATGGTGATGAACTCGTTGGACTATCGACTGGGCTCATGCCTGAAGATACCATTGTGATGGTTAGGCTTTATGTTTCTCCCCAACATCAACGAAAAGGAATTGGTGAGTTACTCCTCAAAAATGTCATTGAGCGTTTTCAAGGTGCAAAGAAAATTCAACTCCATGTTGAGGTTATGAATCCTAAAGGGCAATCGTTTTATAAGAAACTTGCTTTCAAGGGAATTAAGCATGAGGAAGAAAAAATAGGCAATGAAGTTATTGAACTGATTTTAATGGAGAAACAGTTATGAAGAATACGTGATTAAGTACGCTTGTCGATTAGGAGGCAGATTCGCTAAGGGAACTTCAAACCTCCTGGGCCACCAGTCGGCATTCAGCAAGAAAGCGTAAGCGATTAGCTCTATCCCATGTATAGCTATTCACGCCATCACTGGTCAGATGGCCGTTCTAGTAGGCTTATTGCTTCCATCGCTGTGTGAAGCCTCTTGTGGATGCGTTCACGAGACGACACTTTTACAGGCTTATGCGTTTTTCTCCCGTAGGGAAGGCTCTCAGAGCCTTCCGCTTTTCCCTCAATCGACCAAAACTGTCCTGTCGTAAAATCGCTCTGCCTTGATCTCTGCGTTCTCCGCGTCTCTGCGGTTCAACTGCATTGTATTTCCGTTGTCGGTGGAATGGGTGACCCTCATCAAACTTCTTATAACATTGGTTTACTTTCGGTTAACCCGACAAATGCTTTTCCAACCATCCCCCAACCCGCTTAACAATCTTGCTCCCTCAAAACCGTTAACGCCAACCCCTCGAAAAAGTTACAAAATGGTCTTCCAAAATGTAACCCATTCCTTCCCCACATCGAATATTGTTTAGTCATAGATAAAAAGGGGAGGTAAGATAGAAAGGACAAAAAGTAAGAAGAGATCAAGCGATGCGCTACAAAAAATATCATGTGTACTTGAGGGAAGAAGAGAAAGAATATCTGAAACAGATCGTGAAGAAAGGGCAAGCGCCAGCACGACAAATTCAGCGGGCACATATCTTGCTGAAAGCCGATGTGAGCGAAGGAAAGGGATGGACAGACCAACAAATTCGAGACACCTTTCACTTAGCACGAAATACCGTTTCAAAAATACGCAAACGCTTCACGGCAGTCGGATTAGAGGAAACAGTCCAACGAAAGCAGCCTGAGCGCGTATATAAGACGCGTTTGGATGGGGAACAGGAAGCCCATCTGGTGGCATTAGCCTGTAGTACACCGCCGGAAGGTCATGCCCGCTGGACATTGCGTTTGCTGGCTGAGCGCATGGTCGCCCTAGAGTACGTGGATAACGTGTCCTATGAAACGGTGCGACAAGTGTTAAAAAAACGCGCTTCAACCGTGGCGTAAACAAATGTGGTGTATACCACCCCAGCAGAATGCCGCCTTTGTCAGCCGCATGGAAGCCTTGCTGGATCTGTACCAGCAGCCCTACAACCCGCTTGAACCCGTGATTTGCATGGATGAGTCTTTGAAAGACTTGCAAATCGCCACCTACTTTCCCCTGCAAACCGCTCCTGGACGCCCTGCGCGTTTTGACTATTTGTATAAACCGGCTGGGGCTGCGACTTTACTCTTGTGTGTCGAACCCCTGCGCGGTTGGCGTTACGTTCAAGTGCGTGAGCATCGCAAGTTCGAGGATTGGGCACTCTTTATGCGCCAGGTGTTGGACGTTTTTTATCCGGATGCCACCCTCATCCATTTGGTGGTCGATAACCTTAATATCCACTCCCCGACTGCTTTTTATCATACCTTCCCAGCTCCCGAAGCCAAACGCCTACTGGATCGTCTCGTTTTTCATTTCACCCCGGTTCATGGCAGTTGGCTCAACATGGCTGAAATTGAGTTCGGTGTCCTCAAACGCCAATGTCTCAGCCAGCGTTTTCCTTCTCCTCAGCTTCTCGCTCCTGCTGTTCAGGCTTGGTTTGAAACCCGTAACTCCCTCTCTTCCAAAATTTACTGGCAATTTACCATTGATGACGCTCGTATTAAACTCCGTCATCTTTATCCCTCTTTTGATCCCTGACTTAACAATATCATAGCTATGGGACACCTGTATTTCTCCCTTCCCCGTGCGAAGCCTCCTGTGGATGATGCTTCGGGCTATCAGCGAATGAGCCTGCGAGGGTAGCTGATGTGGGTCGGGGTTAGGGGTTCCCAACCGCACCTTAACATCTATATACGCGCACAACCGGCACAAACTCACTGTCGCCGGTGCTGCTTTTGCCGCATTTGCCGCATATCTTGCTCATTCAGCGATGATCCTCCTCAAAACCGCCGCTCGTCGTAAGGGTTACAAAAATCGGCGTGCTACAGGTGCAATATTTCGAATAGGTATAACTTTTGTGGCAAATTCGGCACAAAACCGACCTTTGCCATTGCCGCATTTGCTGCCAAATTTGCCAATAGCAACAACAGCATCCTTTCTGGCATGGACATCAATGCCGCTACTGATGACATTTCCGACAATTTCTTTGCTCTTAAGCCAAAAGCCAATTTTTAACTGCTAATCGCCGGAAGCCTACCGTTCGTCCTTTTCAGCGAAGTAATGGAGATCAACATTAGCAGCATTGATAAACGTGTATTCCATGTAAACAGCCGGTGGAACCGGTTCGCCCTTCAGGATGTGCAGCGCCAGATCGATCAACTTTTCGCCGTATAGCTCGGGATGAAACGAGGTCGAGCCCACAATCCGCGAATTGGCCTTCCGCAGCTCCTCCCGCATCCGGCGATCCGCACCTTGCCCGATCACCAATACATCCTGCAAACGGTGGACTTTACGCGCGGCATCCACAGCACCAATCGAGGCATCGTCATTGAAACAAATCACCGGCAGCCGGTGCGCATCCGGTAGTTCCTGCAGAATCTGGAGCATCTGGGTTTCGCTGACGCTGGTCGTGTTCCCGCTGTCTCGGTGGATCATCCGGTCGGGGCTGATCTCTCCAACGATCTCCCGGAAACCGTCGATTTGCCCTTTGATGCGCGAAGCCGGTAAATATCCCGCGCGCGGATGTTCAAGGATGACCAGCCGGTCAAACTGTCCACGCCACTCCTGTTGAACGGCCTTCCCTAATTCGACACCGGCCACAAATCCAGTTTGATAATTATCGACACCGAAAAAGGTCGCGCCCACCATCGGAATATCAATGGCGATCACTGGAATCCCAGCCTGATTAAATCGATTCATGAGGATATTGCCCACGCGCTCATCAATCTGAAACTCGATCATCAAATCAATGCCCGTAGCAATCAGGTTATCGGCAATTTCGACCGCCAGTTCACCGTTCATCTGGTTGTTGGCGACGAACAGTTCAATCTGGCTGGTATTCTTGGCAGCTCGCTCCAAACCGCGCCGGACATCACGCGGAAAAGGCATATCCTCGCTCATATTGGCGAATCCGATTTTGTAATTCTTCTGCCGGTTTTGATCCGGCGTATAGGTCGTAGAAGCACGGTCGGTACAAACCGTCACGGTAATACCGGCATTTTGTAGATTGGAGATGACCGACGGGTCCACATCCTGATCCGTCACCACATGCTGAATGGCTTTGAGTGGGGCGAAGGGCGTCAGTCCTAACTGCTCGAACTTGCTGGAATCCACCAGCGCCACCACCCGCTGCGCCGACTCGATCATCTGGTGCTTGATTTGCGCCTGTGGAATATCGAACTCCATAAAACCCGCATCCCACGAGAAGCCCGCGCAGGATACGAACGCGGTGCGAACATGGAGATCTTCTAAGGATTTGGTACCGAGCAATCCGGTTACGGCGTTGCCATCGCTGCGTAAGATGCCCCCGACCAAAATCACGGTGTTAGAAGGCGACTCGGCAAGGCGGCGAGCGACTTCCAGACCATTGGTGACGACCGTCAGATCACGCCGATTTTGTAAAAACTCGGCCATATGCAAAATGCTGGTGCTGGCATCCAGAATGATCGAGTCGCCGTTTTCCACCAAACCCGCCGCCCATTGGGCGATACGCTGCTTGGCGTCATAGTTGACGCGGGCGCGGGCAGCAATCCGCTGATTGGAATGTACAGATTTGTTGCGTGGAACAGCCCCACCACGCACCCGCATAATCTGCTGTTCTTCATCGAGGGCAGCTAAATCATTGCGAATTGTGCCTTCTGAAACTTCAAGCTGCTGGGCTAAATCCGTCACTTTGATGCCCGACTGTTCCTCCAGAATACGAAGAATAACCTGACGGCGTTCAAAAGTGGTCAATGTTTTACTGGTCAACTGCGTCCTCTTTCGCGGATGGTAGAAATAGCCCTGCGATTGGCTCAATCATGCAATTACTTAGCCTACACCTATTTTGTCCAGGCGCTATCAAATATGCCTGCCGTTGAAACGCCATTTTGATTGACAAGTGCCATCACACATGCTACATTATCAACGGTTTTCAACAAATTTCAACAAAATTCAACAAAATTAATCATGGAGGCGCTTGCAAGTAGCAAAAAAAGGTTCCGACTGATGAAAGTATAAATCCTTTAGTTCGCTGGAGAAATTCTCATGAAAACAAAAAGTAAGATTGCCCTGTTATCCCTTCTTGCCACACTCGTCGTTAGCCCATTAAGCATCATTTCAGCTTCCAGTTCATCCAAATCGGTTGGTTCCGCAGCCGCGCAGGATGCCGCCTGCGCCACCAAGAAAGATAATTATAAGATCGGCTTCGCTAACCTGACCAGCGGCGTCGGCTTCATCACCGCTGTTGAAGATGGTATGAAGAGCGCAGCCGCAGCCGCAGGCAATATTGAATTGGTCATCGCCAACAATAACCTCGACGGCGCGACCGCTCTTAACAATGCCGAAAACTTTGTCGCGCAGGGTGTGGACGGCGTGGTCGAATTCCAGACCGACGAAAAGTTCGGCAACGTCATCATGAACCTGTTCCAGAGCCAGGATCCCCAAATTCCGGTAATCGCGATTGACATCCCGATGCCTGGTGCAACCTTCTTTGGTGCAGATAACTATCGCGCTGGCCGTATGGCTGGTGAAGCTGGTGGTGATTATGCGGTTGCAAACTGGGGTGGCAAGGTGGACTACATCCTTGACCTCGAACTGCCACAGTCTGGTCCGATCCCCGCTGCCCGTATGCAGGGACAAGTCGAAGGAATTCAGTCCAAACTCGAAACGCCAGTACCAGAAGATCACATCATCCACTTGGACAGCAAGAATACGCAAGATGTAGCCTTCAAGGTCGTCGGTGATGCATTGTCCAAGATTCCGGCAGATGCCAACATCATTGCTGTAGAAATCAACGACAATACTGCTCAGGGTACTGCTGCTGCACTCGAAGCCGCAGGTCGTACCCCCGCGAATTCGATTGTTGTGGGTCAGGGTGCTGTTGAAGAAGGCCTAACGGAAATGCTGAAGCCGAACAGCCTGTATTTGGGCGCGACGGCTTACTTCCCCGAACTCTACGGCAGCAAGATTATTCCTGCAATGTTGGACTTGCTGGAATGCAAACCGGTTCCGCCAGCCATCTATGTTGACCATGTGTTCGTCACCAAGGACAACATGTGTGACGTCCTGCCGGACAGCAAAGGCTGTGCTTCACTCATGGCTATGACCGAGGCTACCGCTGAGCCTACCAAATCGAGCTAATAATATTCAGTGGCGAGGGTGGTGTTAAAGCTGCCCTCGTCTTTATTTCCGAAAATTGCAGTTATAAAGATCACTATGTTACAAGAAACAGTCTCTCCACCGGCTCGCTCATTCAGCCTAAAAATCAACCCTACCTTAGCGCTGCTGGCAGCGTATATCTTAATGTGTATTGTCATTGGGATTTTTGCACCAACCTTCTTAAGTTCCGACAACATCATCAACATCGCTAGCACTCTCGCGATCGTTGGTATATCAGCCATTGGCATGACCATCGTCTTGATTACCGGCGGTGTTGATCTGTCGGTCGGCTCGGTGGCCGCGCTAACCGGCGTGGTTGCCAGCTTATTCTGGCCGAGCCGCTTACCAATTTGGCCTGCGGTGGGTGCCGCGCTGCTCAGTGGATTATTGGTCGGTCTGATCAATGGTTTCATTATTACCCGTCTGAAAATCAACCCGTTGATAACAACGCTGGCGACCTATTCGGCGGTGCGCGGCATTGCCTTTGTCGTCTCTGGCACACAGGATAACCAATTGGGTGAGCCGAGTTTCCTATTTATCGGACGTGGCAATATCGCTGGCATCCCCTTTTCGCTAATTCTGATGCTGATCCTGTACCTCGTTTTCTCGTTTATCCTGCGTTACACCCGCTTCGGGCGCAACTTGTTCGCCATTGGTGGCAGCCCGGAAGCGGCGCGTTTAGCCGGTATAAATATCAACAGGCATTTACTCATTGTGTACGGGTTATGCGGGTTGCTATCAGCCCTTTCTGGATTGGTGAGCGCCTCACAGTTGGCGGCGGGACGTCCTGATGCGGCATTTGGTCTGGAATTCGCGGTAGTTGCGGCGGTGGTGTTAGGCGGCACGACACTCGCGGGTGGTAAAGGTACACTGTTTGGTACACTCATCGGTGTGATGTTACTTCGTACGTTGGATAACGGCCTTATCCAACTGAACGTGTCGTCCTTCTGGCAGGATGTGGCGCGTGGTGTAGTACTGTTGCTAACCGTCGGCATCGACCAGATACGCGTGCGCTGGGAACAGAACCGGCATGGGGGAACCTAACCATGACCGCAAGCGATAAACTATTACTTCAAATGCAGGACATCGAAAAGAGTTTTTACGGTGTCAAGGTCCTCGACAAAGTTTCAATTGACCTGTATGAGGGTGAAGTGCTGGCGCTGCTGGGCGAAAACGGCGCGGGCAAATCCACACTCATCAAAATTCTGAACGGCGACTATCAAAAAGATGGTGGCACGGTTTTGATTGATGGGCAGCCCGTACAAATCAACCGTCCCCGTGATGCCGAAGCACTGGGCATCCGCATGATTTATCAGGAGCAGCATTATGCGGCTGAACTTTCTGTAACCGAGAATTTGCTGCTCGGTCATTTGCCGATGCGCGGCCTGATGGTGGATTGGAAGGCAGCCCATAATCAAGCCCGCGAACGCCTGAAACTGCTTAAACTCGATCTTGATCCGACCAGATTGATGATGAACCTGACAGTGGTTGAACGTCAGATTGTCCAGGTGGTGAAAGCCATTTCCGGCAACGCGCGCATCATCGTCATGGATGAGCCGACAGCGGCCTTCCCGCCGAACGAGGTGGCACTTCTGTTCGACAGCATCCGGGCATTAGTCAAACAGAATATTTCGATCATTTATATCTCGCACCGGTTGGATGAGATTTTCCAGATTGCGGACCGCGCAACCGTGCTGCGGGACGGAAAGCTGGTTGGAACCAGATCCATTGCCGACATCACACAGCGCGATCTGGTGCAAATGATGGTTGGGCATGATGTGACGCGTGGAACATCGCAGTCCTCAATTCCCGACAACAATAAAAATGCCACGCCAATTTTGAAAGTATCCGGTTTAGGGCGAGGCAGCGTATTTTCCAACATTGACCTACAGCTGATTCCCGGCGAGATCGTCGGGATTTTTGGGCTGCTGGGTGCGGGACATGATGCCATCATCAATGCTATCTTTGGGGAAAATCAACCGGATCGCGGCAGCATTATGATTGATGGAAAGCCGATAACGATTACGAATCCACGTGATGCGCGTCGTGCGGGGATCGGTCTGGTTCCCGCTGACCGTAAGGTACAGGGGTTGGTGCTCGATATGAACGTGCGCGAGAATGTAACGCTTTCCAACTGGGGAGCACTTTCGCGTTGGGGATTCTTCCAGCGTGGGCCGGAAAAGGGCCGCGCGCAGCAGTGGATTGACCGACTCGGCATCCGTATGGCGGGTGGTATGTCGACCAAACTGCGCTTCTTAAGCGGTGGTAATCAGCAGAAGGTGGTATTGGCGCGCTGGCTTGAGGCGAACGTCAAAGTGCTGCTGCTCAACGAGCCGACATGGGGCGTGGATGTGGGCGCGCGTGGTGATATTTATACCCAACTCGAAGCCTTAGCCTCGCAAGGGTTAGCGATTTTGCTTGTGTCGTCAGATTTGGACGAGGTGCTGTCTGTTAGCCATCGGATTTTGACAGTCTACAAAGGCCAGCTTACGGGACAGTTTAGCCGGACCGAGGCATCACGCGAGAAGCTGCTGCACGCCGCAGCAGGAGGAACATTGTGAGCGAAACAACGAAACCGATGCCTACAACCTCATCCGGTTTTCCTCGAATGAATTTGAGTGGCGTGGGACTGCTGGTTCTCTACATCATAATGGTGATTGTGATTTCGCGTTTGTCGCCCTACTTTTTAGGGTCACGTAATCTGGTAAATTTGCCGGTATCGGTGGCGGTCATCGGTATGATCGCGGTCTTTAGCACCCTTTTGATGGTAGGTGGCGGGCTTGATCTTTCGGTGGGCGCGAATACGGCCTTGGTTGGCGTGGTGGTCGCATCGACACAGACTTCATTAGGTATTGTGGGCGCGGCTGCTTTTGGGCTGGTTATTGGGGCGTTAATCGGTTTGATTAACGGTCTGCTGGTGACGCGCGTTGGCATCAATCCGTTGATTACGACACTCGGAATGCTTTCAGTTGTGCGTGGATTAGCCTTTGTCTTCTCCGGCGGTTTGAGCATTCAGATTATGGATGCCAGTTTTGGACAGCTTGGACGCGGCAAAATCGCCGGTGTACCCACGCTGGTGATTGCCGCAGTCATCATGTTCATCATCGCCATTATCGTACTGCATCGCACCACCTATGGGCGGGCGATGTATGCCATCGGTGGTAACAGCCGTGCCAGCTATCTGGCGGCGCTGCCGGTCAAGCGCTATCAACTGATCGCTTATGTGTTATCCGGTTTAGGCGCGGCGATTGCCGGCTTATTTCTGACGTCACGTTTAGGTGCAGCGGCACCGCAAGCGTCCACTGGATTGGAACTCAAAGTGGTGGCAGCCATTATCCTGGGCGGAACCAGTTTGACAGGTGGCAAGGGCAACTTGTTCGGAACATTTTTGGGCGTGCTGATCCTCGGCACATTGGATAATGCCATGACACTGCTCAGCGTTTCGGCTTATTACCAGCAAATCGCATTGGGAATACTGCTGTTGCTAGCGGTGGGATTGGATCAACTGCGCGTCGGTAATTTAGGACGTTTGTTACGTAGCAAATATTAACTTTGAGGTCATATTATGGTTGAGATTTCGGCAGAAAGTGCCTTCCAGATTGATTTCAATTTTCAGCAAGTACCATCCGCGCTAGGTGTAAATATCCCGCCGGAAGCAGCTGCTGCTATGCTCAATATTCCGGTTGAACAGTTTACGGGCTATACAGAGCAAGCCTTTGCGGAATGTACACGCGTAGCACAGGGATTACTGGAAAAACGGGGAACACTTGGGGCAATCCACAAACTCAAAAAGCCGCGTAAAGATGCTTTCAGCACCATCATGACAGTAGGCGACTCCATCACCACCTATCGCTATGGCTACGCGGAAATTTTGCGCGCATTGGTCGGCCTGGTTGACCCTGAACAAGCCGTGACCTTTTTCAATCATGGGCGCTCGGGCTATACCTCGACACACGGTCTGGAACATACCTTTACGTTGTATCTGGCACAGAGGCCCGATTGGGTGTTTCTGAAGTACGGCGCGAACGATACCAAACGTTTCGGTGGTGACAGCAGCAAGCTGTTGGTGTCGCTTAAAGAATACACGGCCAACTTTGCCTTGATGGTCGAGGCTTATGTCAAGATTGGTGCGCGGGTGGTACTGATTACACCGACGCCAGTAGTTGAGTCGATTGTCAACAGCAGTCTCGAGTATCAGGCCATGCAGATGACGTGGGATAATGCCGATATTCAAGCCTGTGCGGATGCTCTAAAGGTTATTGCCGGCAAGCACAGTATTCCGCTGGTGGATCTGGTGTCGTTGTTTAGTACCAAACCCGATCCAGCGCTGTATTGCCCTGATGGTCTGCATCCCGGCCCAGCCGGACATCAACAAATAATTGAACAGGTTCTGAAGGCCATCAACACTTATTCATAAGGATTATTTAAGCATGGCAAATACGGCTATCAAAGCAAAAATCGGCGTTTTTGGTATCGGGTTGGCGGCGTATTGGCCGCAGTTTGAAGGCTTGAAGGAACGCCTTGAAGGTTATCAACGCGAAGTTGAGCGCAAGATTTCCACCATGAACGCGGAAGTCATATCGGCGGGGTTAGTCGATAATGCTCCGGCAGCACAGCAGGCAGGCGAACTCTTCGCCAGCCACAACGTCGATCTGATCGTGTGTTACGTTGGAACCTATGCGACTTCATCACAGGTCTTACCGGCTGTTCAGCGCCGCAAGGCCCCCGTCTTGATTTTGAATTTGCAACCTTCAGCCGCAATGGATTACCCGAACACGGATACGGGCGAATGGCTGGCGAACTGCTGTGCCTGCTGTGTACCGGAAATCTCAAATGCCTTTGCCCGCAGCCGCATCCAATTTAATGTGGTGTCTGGTTTGTTGGGCGAGATTGAAGGGCGTGACCATGCCAACCAGTATTATGTGCGGGCGTGGCAGCAAATCGAAGAGTGGGTAACAGCAGCGCGTATTCTGCGCGAGTTGAGCTACAGCCGTATTGGTTTCTTGGGCCACACCTATCCCGGAATGCTCGATATGTATTCGGATTTCACCATGCACCATGCCCAACTGGGCACACATATCGAAGTGTTGGAGATGGACGACTTGCAAGTGCGCGTCAAAGCAGCCAGTGAGAAAACCATCAATACCAAAATCGAAGAAATTCGCAGCCATTTCCAACTAATGGGTAAAGGTAATGATAAGATTTCGCAGGATGTGACTCCCGAAGCGCTGCATTGGTCGGCACAGGTAGCCTGTGGACTGGATATGCTGGTCGCTGATTTCGATTTGAACGGGTTGACCTACTACTATCGTGGTTTAGATGGCAACGAGTTTGAAGAATTGGGTGCAGGCTTAATCGTTGGTAATTCGCTGCTTACGGCGCGCGGAATTCCAGCATCAGGTGAAGGCGACCTCAAGACCTGCATCGCCATGTTGATTATGGATCGGTTGGGCGCAGGTGGTTCCTACACCGAGTTTTACGGCATGGACTTTGAAGAAGACTTCATTATGATGGGACACGATGGCCCCGGCCATATCGCCATCTCCGATGGAAAGCCGATGCTGCGTGGATTGGGTTTATTTCATGGTAAGCGTGGTTATGGGCTGTCGGTCGAAATGCATGTCAAGCGCGGACCAATCACCATCCTCGGTTTGACGCAAACCGCCGAAGGCAAGCTCAAAATGCTGACGGCAGAGGGTGATTCGATTGAAGGCTCGACCATGCAAATCGGGAATACCAACTCGCGGCTGAAGTTCAAACTTGACCCAGCCGAGTTCATGAGTCGCTGGTGTGACTTTGGCCCGACACATCATGTCGCGTTAGGGGTTGGACAGCAGACCGAGAAAATTAAGAAGTTGGCGCGTTTGCTCCAGCTTGAATTGGCCGTTATTTAGTTTATTAGGAAAAGATCATCATGAAACGTGTTGGATTCCAGTTCAAAATTAAGCAAGAGCGTATCCCTGAATATAAGCAGCACCATGCCGCCGTATGGCCGGAAATGTTGGATGCCCTGCGCCGTAACGGTTGGCACAATTACAGCCTGTTCCTGCGACCGGATGGTCTGTTGTTCGGTTATTTTGAAGCCGCCGAAAGCTTTGAAGCCTCCAATGCCGGTATGGCGAAAGAAGCCATTAACCTCAAGTGGCAGGAATTCATGGCGCCGTTCTTCGACTCGATTGAAGGTCGGCCAGACGAAAACATGATGAATTTAGAAGAAGTATTCCATCTGGATTGAATGAACCTGTTGAACATGGGGTAACGAAAAAGCACCTGTATCGGGTGCTTTTTGTTGGGCAACGGCATAGATGAGCTATAGACAGTATCGTGGCTTTTCAGGGGGTTGGCCTGGCGCTTGTGATATGACCATTTAGCATATTGGACAGGAGAGCGCTAGTATTTACGTGAACGATCCAATTTGGTCGATCCATAATAATGTTAGGTGGAAACAGCTTCCTTGATGGAGCTTTTGCAGGTTATTTATGCCACTGATTCTGGCGTTTATCTTCACAGCCAGTTTGCAAGGCGAACTGAGTATTTGATGAATCAGCGGTAGGCGAAAAAGTGCGCAGCATTTTAGAGGAAAAGAGATTGTATATGCCAATGTCAACAGAGACGTTTTCATCAGATGCTCATTGGATTTGGGTTTCGTCGGATGCAGCACCACACAATGACTGGCGTTATTTCCGTCACCATTGGACGGTGCCCGTTAACGTCCGGCGGGCAACCCTGCTCATCACTGCCGACTCGCGTTACGAGTGCAGTATCAACGGGATACACATTGGGCGTGGGCCAGTACGCAGTTTCCCCTATGCGTATTCGTATGATGTTTATGATATTACTGCTTCTGTACAAGCCGGTGCAGAGAATGTAGTTGCCGCACTGGTGAATGCCTTCGGTGATCATTCAATGGTTTATATTCGCGGGGCAGCGGGTCTGCTTTGCGAAATCATCCTCGAAGATACTGATGGCAAAATTACACGCGTGGGTTCAGGATCAGAATGGAAAACAACAAGGTGTGAGGCTTTTAACCCGCTGGCTCCCCGTATATCGGTGCAGTTGGGTTTTGAAGAACAGATTGATGGGCGGCGTGAAATTGTCGATTGGGATGGTCTTTACCTCGATGATTCGGGATGGGCACAAGCAGTGGATATTGGCCCGGCTGGAACCGCTCCCTGGACCAATTTAACCCCTTCCAGTATTCCATTTTTGACGGAAGATCTGACGCCACCGGTTGCCATTAAGGCAGTCGAATTGGCACGAACGCGTCCGGGCATGATCTGGAATTTGGATTTACGTGAACAACTCAATACGATGCGGAATGGGCTACGCAGTGCGCCCCCCGGTGAGCGCGGTTCGATCTTGTTCACCGAGATCACTGCGCCCGAAGCCTGCGACATGAGTATCCACATGTTCCCCAACTATGAACCGATGATTATCCGTGTGAATGACACTACCTACGGCGATGCTAACAGTCCGTTGGACAATCCCGAAGCGCCCATTCCGGTGCGTCTGAATCAGGGCGCAAATCTGCTGATGATCAAGACTGTCGAATGGCCTTCGTTCCTGTTTGAAACCACCGAACAACTGACTTTCAGTGCAGAGCGTTTTGCCAGAGGCGCGGCATGGGGGATCGTTTCACCACTCAATGAATTGCAGGGCGAGGTAGAAGCTTTGTGGCTCGTGGATTCATTAGATGATCTGGTTCGCAGCAAATCAGTGATTGCTGTCCCTGCCAGCGACAACAAGACAGATATTTTTGGGCTGACTTCCAGCCAGGAATTTCTGGCCGTGCCGGGTGGATTTTGTACCCACGATATTGCCCGGGTCACACCGCGACCTTCAGTGAATGGCCCGGGTCGTCCTCTTCCAGCCGACACACCAAACGCCCTGTTGCATGATAACGGTCAGTGGACGACCATCAATCCGCAACCGGACGGTGATGTGCATGTCGTGATTGACTTCGGACGGGAAACGATTGGCTATGTGCAGATTGATCTGGACGCTCCCGAAGGCGCAATCATCGACGCTAACTTCTTCGAGGGCATTGATGACGGCGGTATCTTCTGGACGCGTAACCTGCGAAACAGCTTCCGCTACATCTGCCGTGAAGGTCGTCAGGTTTTCACCTCACACGAACGGCGCGGCTTCCGCTACGGCTCATTCACCTTCCGTAATCTGACACGACCGATGAAGATTCGGCATATCACGCACAAGCTGGCAACCTATCCGGTGGAAGCTAAAGGGAGATTCCATAGTTCAGATGAAACACTGAACAAGATTTGGGAAGTGGGTGCGTACACCGTCCGGCTGTGCATGTTGGATACCTATGTAGACTGTCCGGCCTATGAGCAGGTGTACTGGGTGGGTGATGCGCGTAACAGCGCCCTTGTTAACGGTATCGCCTTCGGGGCGTATGAACTAACCGACCGCTGTGTGCGCCTGACAGGACAATCCTTATCACCCGAACTGAAAATGGTCATCCCCCCGCATATCCAGGCGATGCGAACCCACATTACCACTTCACATGTGGTCAGCGGTTGGTTCGATGAAATCCCGATGTGGACGTTCCTGTGGATATGGATGGCGTGGGAACAATACATGAATACAGGTGACAAAAATGCGCTGGTAGATTACTACGCTTATGTCAAAGAATGCCTGGTACGCTGCGAAAGCTTCCTGACGGAACGTGACTTGTTCGACATACCCGATGTATGGAATCTGGTGGATTGGGCAGCGCAGGATCTGGAACGTGATGGCGAAGTCATCAGCAACACAGCGTTGATGGCCCAGTCCTTGGATTATGCCAGTTGGATGGCTGAAGCGCTTGGTCAGGCTGACGACAAGGCGCACCATGAAGCACTGGCAAAACGGCTGCGCGATGCCGTCAATAAGTACGGTTGGTCAGATAAATATCACTGCTACGTGGATACAGTACGCGATCAAACAGCTTACGAGCATTACCAGAAGCTGTGTGGCAAACGCGGCATTACACCGGATTCATTTGAGATATTCCACAATAAGCAGCGCATCAGTGAACCGACCAATACGTTGGTTCTGCTGTGCAACGCCGTACCGTCCGGGCGGCGTGATGCGGTCATGAAGCTGGTCTTAAACGCTAAGGATGGCAAGTTCATCGGCAGCAGCCCCTGGTACGCGCCCGATGGTAAACCGGATGAAATGGTGCCTGTCGGCAGTCCCTGGTTCTTGTTCTTCACGTTAGAGGCGTTGTTTCAGGAAGGCATGTCGACCGATGCGTTGACCATTTTGCGCGAACAGTGGAACCGGATGCTGGAAAAAGGCGCAACGACTTTCTGGGAAACCTTCCCCGGTCACATCGGCAGCGGGCATTGGAGTCGCAGTTTATGTCACGGATGGTCAGCCGCACCGGCTTATTTCCTAACGACGCAAGTGTTGGGTGTTAAGCCTGTCGAACCCGGTTACAGCCGCATTCGCATCGCACCTCAGCCCTTTAACCTGACGTGGGCGGAAGGTGTCGTGCCAACACCGCGCGGGCCGGTGACGGTTTCATGGAAGCTCAATGCGTCCGGCCAGCTTGATGTGCAATACGATGCACCGCAGGGCTGTGAGGTCGAGGTGGTATTCCCCGCAGCAGCCTCTTAATAATTATCTACGTGAGGGGCATGTGAAAATGCCCTTTATTGCCTCAATACTTCGATTGATGTGCATATAATATCCAACCGAAGGCTAATGGATACAGAATCATACTGAATTTGAAGTATCTGCCGTTGAGGTGATGGTTTCCCGTTGGGTAGGATTAAGCGGTAGAGCAAAGTAGAAAGTTGAGCCTTGGCCGACAGCTGATTCGACCCAGATGCGACCATTGTGGCGTTCGACCACTTTTTTGCAGATGGTCAGGCCAATGCCTGTGCCGGAGTAAGCCGAATTCACATGCAGACGTTGAAACATGCCAAAGATGCGCTCTTGAAATTCGGGGGCGATACCGATGCCATTATCACGCACACTAAACTGCCATTCGGTGGCTTTCTTCTCTGCCCCAACATGAATTTTAAGCGGCTGCTGACCGCGAAATTTGAGCGCATTACCGATGAGATTTTGTAAAAGCTGCATCATTTGCATCGAATCGGCTTGAATCGATGGCAAATTGTCATGGGTAACGATTGCACCCGATTCTGTGATGGGAATGGATAAATTGGTGAGCGCTTTGTCCAGCACAGTTTGCATCGACGTCAGTTGGTGAATATCCTGTTCAACCGTATCAAGTCGCGCATATTGCAGCAAACCGGTGATGAGTTCTTTCATCCGGGACGCGCCATCCACCGCAAAGCCAATGAATTCACGTGCGTCCGAATCGAGTGAACTGGCATAGCGGCGTTCGAGAAGCTGCAAATAACTGGTGACCATCCGCAGCGGTTCTTGTAAGTCGTGGGAAGCAATGTAGGCAAACTGTTGAAGCTGCTCATTAGATTGGCGCAAGAGTCCTGCGTAGTGGCTCTGGGCTTCTATCAGACCGAGGCGCTCCTGTTCGATTATTTTGCGACGGGTTATATCGCGAAACACGATCACCGTCCCCAACTGATTGTCATGCACATCCTTAATCAAGGCGATTTTGTCTTCGATGGGCATGGTTTTGCCATCGCGCGAAATCAGCTTTTTTGAGCCGGTAGCTGTATCTGTCTGCGTCGGAGCTGAGTCTACGATAACGTTATAAACATCGGTTATCGGTTTGCCAGCGGCCTCCGCAGCGGACCAGCCAGTAAGTTGAGCCGTGACCGGATTGATAAAGGTGACATTCTTGAGCATGTCGGTCGCGATAACTGCATCGCCGATGCTTGATAAGACCCCGCGCAGCCATTCTTGTTGTGCCAGTAGTTCTTCAGCCTGCCGGTGAGACAGCGAAAGGGCTTGTTCGTGGGATTGCGATAACTGGATAAGCTGGCGAACGGTCAGGAGAGCGACTAATGCGCCCACGATCAGGCCACCGACGATGACGCTGAGGATAACGAACTGGGTGGTTGACCGAACCGATTGGATGGCATCAGCGCGCGATTGATCTTGAATAGCGACGAAAGTCGCGATTTGCTCGCGGATCGAGTCCATTGTCTGTTTGCGGTTAAGCTGTGCGTCTATGTTATCGTTAGCTTTATTCGCAAGTGTATTGGTTGCGAACTGCCTCCAGGTGGTAATGTCGGCCTGCAAGGTTCGGAGCTTATCGATTTGCATCGGATCATCGGCAACCAGACTTTGTAAGCGCTGGAAGTTGGTATCAAATATGGGTTGGGCGTTGTTGTAAGGGTCTAGAAAACGGGTGTCATCCGTCAGCAAATAACCGCGCAAGCCGCTTTCCATATCCACCATGAGCCTGAGTACAACTGTGGCTTGTCCGATAATCATATTATGCCGCTGCACCAGTTGATTAGTGCTTAAAACGCTGCCCAACTGCCACAGAAATACGCCGATGAGTATGACGAGCAAAATCACCGGATAAATGACAGCACGTATCAGGGTACGCTGGAATGTTTTGCTGGCAGAAGAGTTAGGGCCGATGACTGTTACGGTCGGTTCCGTCATGGGATACACACTAATAAACTTCGGTTGCATTATAGATTAGCAAATTAATAGGGAATTCTCCCTTAGTGGTGCATTAGGCTCGTGTCAATTAATTCATAGTACAGGTGAGTAATGGATGATTGTCGCGACATCAGGCTGTGTTTTAAGGCACGTTCATAACAGTCCTGAGCAAAAAAGTATAACGCTCACGAGCATTTGATGGAATAACCATTAAGTCACAAGTGGAAGCCAACGGTTTTCCTCGGGGCTGACGCGCTGTTGGTTGCGATGATTCGCCATGCCCTTACCCCGCTCCAGGGCAGCTTCTAGGGCAGCAGTATGCACTGCTTGTCCCAAGCCCGACAGAATAACTCCGGCTTTGTCGCGGGTTTCCTGTGTGGTAGCGAAATGGTTGAGTACCATGCCTAAGAGTTCGGCTGACCGTTCTTCTTCATTCTCACGCGCAAGCAAGCTGGCGATGCCCGTGAGTAACCACAACTGAAGCGGCGTATCGCGGATGACCTGCGCCATCGTATAGCCTTCATGGAAGTTTTTGCGGGCGCTTTCGATTTCACCCAGGGCGACACCGACATCGGCCAGGCCACCGAGCGTCAAGCTGATGCCCAGGCGGTGATCAAATTCGCGGTAGATAGCCAGCGAATCCTGATAATAACGCCGTGCGCCAGCATAATCCTTCTGGGCAAGGGCAACATCACCGAGGAACAGGATGGCGCGTGCCAAAGCGCGGCGGTTACCATGCTCCATGTTCATCACCACGCTGTCTTCAAGGTAGTGGCGGGCTTCGTCATATTCACCCTGCGCGCGTGCCACACCGCCCAGATTCAAGAGAGCGTTGGCGACTTCATGATGATCACCGACTTCGCCAGCCATGCGTAAAACTTCTTCCAGATAGCCGCGCGCTTCATCGTATTGACCTTGCAAACGGGCGACCATCGCCAAGTCTTCGAGGCTGGAACCGATGCCAGCCGGTGAGCCAATTTCACGGGCGATAGCAAGGGCTTCGCGGTATTTCTGTCGGGCGTTGTCGTAATCACCATCGACACGGGCGAGGCTGCCCAATGACCATAAACAGACCGAAACACCGGCGCGATCGCCAGTTTCTTCGTAGATGGCAAGGGCTTCGCGGAAGAGGCGTTCAGCTTCTTCGTGGCGGCCCTGGAAGCGTGCCAGATTGCCGAGATTCATAATCGGGCTGGCGAGGCCGGAGCGATTACCAATGGTTTTGAAGATTTGCAGACCGGCTTCCAAATCACCCTGCGCTTCGTCGAGGCGTCCCAACTCCGCTTTGACGAGGCCGAGGTTGTTAAGCGCACCAGCCGTTCGAACGTGATCACCAATTTCACGGGCGATTTGCAGGCTGGCCTGATAAAAGCGGATTGCCTCGGTATAGTCGCCCTGATAGTGGGCCATAGCGCCAAGGCCGTTATATGCCCACGCGACACCGCGCTTGTCCTCGATTTCCTGCGCCATGGAGAGCGACACCTGGAAATACTGCTCGGCTTCGGTGTAACGGCGCATGATCGAGCCGACCAACCAACCGAGTTCATACAGTGCTTTGACGATGCCGGGTTTATCACCCACGCGCTCGAACAGGACAAGACTCTGTTCATAGAGTTCGCGGGCGCGGCTGAAATCGCTGAGCCAGCGGTAAGCCTGTCCTAGATATGCGAGAAGCTGGGCTTCAATCAGATCGCGCGCGCCATCGGCGGGTTGATCAGAGACAGTCAGCAGATTACGCGCATGTTCCGCCCAATCAATGGCTTCGTGGTAGGCGCTGATGTTGAGGGCAGATTCGGCGGCTTTTATAAAGTAAGTAACGGCTTTTTCCGACTCACCAGCCTGTTCATAATGGCGGGCGATCATGCCAGTGTATTCGTTAATGCGGTCGCCGCTGCGTTTGACCAGCCAATCCGCGACCTGTGCGTGATACGTCCGGCGTAAACGGCGCAGCACACTCTCGTAGGTGACGTCATGCAGGATAGTGTGGCGGAAGATATATTCGTGTGTGCCATCAAACACCGAGTCTTCACGTTTACGGATGAGTTCGCGGTTGTTCAAGGTCGCCAGCGCTTCAGCGATATTCTTCAGCGGTGGATCTTCTTCGGTTTGCAAATGGCTGACGGCATCGTCCCAGAAGATACGTCCTACGACCGAAGCGCGCTGGAGCAGATCCCGTTCAGTCGCTGGCAGGGCATCCAAACGGGCTTGCAAAACGCCGGTGAGCGTGGGCGGAATACGCAAATCAGTCAGACGCGAGCTGTCGACTGTCCATTTGCCATCATTTTTGAGGATGACGCCATCATCCAGCAGCATCTTGATGATTTCTTCGACATAGAAAGGATTACCCTCGGCGTTGACCACAATCAGGTCACACAGATCATCGGGAATAACATCGACGTTGCGCAGGATATCAGTGATGAGTGAGCGTGTATCCTGACTCGACAATGGTTTGAGTTCGATGCGGGTGTGGAAGTCCTGCTGATCCATCCACAAGGGCGTACGGCGCTCGAACAGCGCGGGACGCGTCAGGCAGACGACGAGCAGACGTAATCCGCGTTTGGCTCGGATGATATGGTTGACCAAATCAAGTGATTTATCATCTGCCCAATGAATGTCATCGAGGAAGATAACAGCCGGACTGTCGCTGGCGACCTTACCAAAAAACTCGATGATGGCGAATACCCCTAACTGGGTCAATTGTTGAGGATCTTCACCTTGCAGGTAAGGACTGGACGAAAAATCAAAGCCGATGAGGTTACCTATAGCATGAGCTTTGGGAATACTATCTTCACCGAGAAAGCCAGTGATACCTTTCTCCAACTTGTCACGAGCAACGGCCGCGCTATCACTTTCGAGGATGTCGAAGCGGAAGGCGAAGGTATTGCGAATCAGCGCATAGGGCAGTTTGAGCATATCGGCAGTAGCCCGTCCGGTGAAGTGGATGATGCTTTCGGGACGTTCATCCAGCCAAACATCAAATTCACGCAGCAGGCGGGATTTGCCGACGCCAGGTTCACCGATGAGCGTGACGATTTGTGTTTCGCGTTCTTCATTCGCCCAGATGAAAGAGGCTTGTAGCTGATAGAGTTCGGTGTTGCGCCCGATCATGTGGGTATCTACACCTTCAATGCCGCGCGTGGTGACGCGGAACGTGCGCGGTTTCTCACGCTCGACCATGTAAACCTGAACCGGCTCGGACTTGCCTTTAAAGAGCATGGGCTCGAAGGTGCGGGTTTCAAAGACGCCACGTACATGCACGTAGGTATCATGTGAAATGAGGATCGTGCCGGGTTGAGCACCTGTTTGCAAACGGGCAGCCAGATTGATGGCGTCCCCCATCGCTGTCCACTCGGAACCGGCTACGCCTCCGACTTCACCAAGGGCAACGGGGCCAGTATTGAGGCCCACGCGGACACTAAAGGCTTCCACATCATACTCGGCAGCGACGGTGGCAGCATAAGTACGGGTGGCACGGATAATAGCTAAGCCGCAGCGGACGGCGCGGACAGCATCATCTTCACGACCGACTGGTGCACCGAAGAAAGCCAGCAGACCATCCCCCATCAGGCGGGCGACAGTTCCGCCGAATTCACCGACGGCATCTGAATAGGCTTTGAGCGCACCATCCATGATTTCCAGCACATCTTCGGGATCAAGCTTCTCGGAGAGCGCAGTCGAGCCGACAATATCGCAGAAGAGAATCGTGACGAGTTTGCGCTGTTCGAGCGCATTCTGGTGATCAAGCGCAGCTAATTTTTCACGCAGGATGGCGACGGTGGCATCGACCACCGCGTCACCAAGGGCGGCGCGTAAACTTTCTTGGGCAGAAATTGCCTGTTCGAGTTGTTCCCGGTTGAGCATCTCTAACACCTCAGCCAGTGAACGGGTGAGCGATAAGTCTAGTTTAGCATGTTTCGCGAGAGTCGTCAGTCCACCAGAGAAGTAACATCACAATTTTGTGCCTCAAAGACGACTTGACTCTCACCTTACCTGAGACTATATCATAAGAACATATGAGCACAAGGAGTGAGTGTTGATCAAAATAGGCGATTTTGCACGGCTGGGGCAAGTTTCGGTGGTCACGCTGCGACATTATGACGAAATTGAACTACTCAAACCCGTTCACGTCGATAATTTCACGGGCTATCGTTACTACTCCGTCGCCCAATTATCACAACTCCACCACATTTTGGCGCTCAAAGACCTCGGTTTTTCGCTGGAACAGATCGAGCAGACGCTTAGCGGCCTGAACAACGATCAACTTCGGGGAATGTTGAAGCTGAAACAGATGGAGGTGCAGCAGCATTTAGCAGATGAACAAGCCCGACTGTCCCGCATCAGAAGCCGATTAAAGCAAATTGAGATGGAGGATACGATGCCAGATTATGATGTTGTACTAAAGACAGTCCCACCCATACTGATCGCCTCGCGGAAAGTGACGATCCCTACCAACGACCAGGTGCCTGCTTATCTGGGTGAAGCCTATGACGAAGTGTACAACCACATCAAGATGCAGGGCGCAAAGGATACAGGCGCGTGTTTCGCCGTGTGGCATCAACCCGCCGCCATACTGGCGAATGAAATCGCCGAGGCAGCTGTACCAGTTGATCATGCCGTACCGAGCTCAGAACGGGTAAAAGTTTACGAACTCCCACAAACACAGGTAGCCTCGGCAGTGCATCATGGCGATTTTGATAATTTCGTGCAGCTTCATGCAGTGCTTCTCGATTGGATCGAAAGCAATAACTATCAAATTATCGGGCCGTATCGTGAGATCTATATCAAGCATAACGATGATAGGAGTGCTTCGGATACGGAAATCCAGTACCCTGTTGTAAAAGCCAACTAAGCGCAGGCATCCGTAAGCCATTTATATTTAGGGAGGCTGATGAATGAATAGTGAACCCAGGATCGAAGTCCGTGCCGAACAACCTTATGCCAGCATCCGCACACAGGTGACGATGCAGGAGTTGGGCAGTGGCATTATCCCGCAGTTACACGACGAGGTTATGAACTGGTTGAAGGCGCAGGGGATATCACCCTCCGGTGCGCCGATCTTGCGTTATAACGTTATCAATATGGCGGGTAAGATGGACCTCGAAATGGCCTGGCCGGTAGCACAGCCCGTCAAAGGTAATGGACGCGTGATTGGTGGCAGTCTGCCCGCCGGACGCTACGGGACGATCCTATACACGGGTGCCTACGATGGCCTGATGGATGCCAATCGCCTCCTCATTGAATGGGCGCGAGATAACGGCACCCAATGGGATAACTGGCAAAACGACAGCGGCGATGTGTTTGCTTCCCGCTATGAGACTTATATCACCGATCCGGGCGACGAACCCGATCCCGCCAAATGGCAAACTGAAGTCGCGATCAAGTTAGCGGATTAGTCGGTTAATCTGGGGCGCATCATCATTGGTGCGCCCATTTTCGGCTCCGTTCTGTCACGCAGATATTCTGCAATCAGGGGATTTGGATTGACGATGATGACGCTATTCCTGAATCAGCCAATCGAGTGCCTCGTCATAGGTATCGGAAAATAGCTCAAGTGTCACTTTGTGCATCCCGAACGCATTGACGCCATCCTTCGCCAGTTCCAAATAGGTTTTATGAATACGGTTCATGGATCGGATGACAATGGCTACTTTAACAGGTATCGACTGAATATCCTGATTGCGGCTGCGCCATTCAAAGTTCTTTTGCAAGGCATACATCATCGGTATAATGCCGTCCGGCCTGAAATCGAGGAGTGTTCTTACTGTGGTCACAGGGGGATTAGGGGGAAGATTCCTTAAATAATTCTGCCACGCGACCCACTCATCAACCGCCTGCGGAGTGGCCTTCAGAAATCGAAATTCCCAAATCGCATGATCGAGTTCCGTAAAGATACAGTATTTCGCTGACGGTGGATTGATCGGCATAACCTGTAACCCCATTACAGTAAGTATAAACTGGAGTTATCAATAAAGGAGAGGATTATTTACCAAAACTTCGATTCTCTGTCCTGAATGAATCCAAAAGAGCGAGTGGCTGACTCGCTCTTGCTGCTGGTTCCTCGTAATGCTTTTTAGTGCTTGCCGTCGAGGTAAAAGCCTTCGATGACGCTTTGATCTGGTGGATCGCCATTGTAGTTGACGAACAGTTCCTCGCCTTGATTGATGAAGCGCAGCGCACGGAAGAATATTTCTTTGGTAGTATAGACGAAATGGTAGCGCACATTGGGTGTATAGGAGTGGTTGTACAAACTGCCATAACCCAGCACTAGGGCACTGTGAGTTTTCGTCCACTCGAAGCAGTAACGGTTGAGGATGGTATTTTCAAAAGCAGTGTCGTTGCGATGATCGACCAGAATGATCGGGCAGCGCTCTAAAATTTCGTTCTTTTTGATGTCACGGGCAGCGATCAGGCCGCGAATGTTGAGGGTGGGAGAAATGCCGACTCGTAATGGAATTTCCATAATCAAATTATGCCATGTGAATAAGTGCCGATATTTCCTCAACTGTAGCGTTACGCATGAAAGGCCGCAAGGGCAAGACATGAGAAATTATGCTTGATCAGCTCGGTATACTAGGTTCAATTCAAAGTGTTTCCTTAGAGTATGGTTTTGAGGGGAAATAGCAGCGGCAAATCACAGACCTTTGCCTCCCCAAAATGCTGTTAAGACAGGGATTAGAGTTCGGCGACAGTGCGAATGATTTTGCCCGCAGTTTCTCGGTATATCTTTGTCAATAACTTGCACGTATCGCCAATTAGGGTCTACAACTATGAAATGCGTTTATCGACATTGTCTAAAAATATGGCTTTTGCAACATTAGTCATAGAGCATGGCAAGTTATTGTGGAAAATATTAAGGGGTGCAGTCTGATGACGCAAAAAATCGCTGTAGCAGTGGTTCATGGCATCGGTAATCAAGCGCCTGAATTTGCAGATAAGCTCGAAGATGAGCTTCAACATCTCTGCCGCGGTACCTGTGGCGAAGATGTGGTTATCAAGCCTGTTTATTGGGCGCCAGCCATGCAGAAAAAAGAAGATCTTCTCTGGGATCGGCTGGTGACAGGGGGGCCGATGGGGCTTAGAAACGTGCGCCGATTGGCAATTGATTATGTGGCGGACGCACTGGCGTATCAGCCCACTGCCGATGATCGCAGAACCTACGACGATATTCATGTCATTTATGCTCAGACACTGCGCGCGCTGGCAGAAGAAGCAGGCGAAAAAGCGCCCTTGTGTATTGTGTCTCACAGCTTGGGCACTGTGATCAGCAGCAACTATATTTATGACCTGCAAAAACCCCGCTTGATTAGTGATCAGGTTCGGGCAGAAATGGCCGATACCCCGCTCGAACGCGGCGAAACACTCAATCTGCTGTATACATTGGGCAGCCCAATCGCCCTATGGAGTTTGCGCTACCGTGATTTTGGAAAGCCAATTTCTATTCCTGCGCCTCAACTCATGGATCATTATCCCGATTTACAGAGCGCATGGGTCAATTATTATGACAAGGATGACTTGATCGGGTTCCCGCTGCGTGATTTGAATAATGCTTATTCCAGAGCAGTAAATGCTGATATACAGGTGAACGTCGGCGGTATGCTAGAGAGTTGGAATCCCCTGTCGCATCTCGGTTATTTGTCGGATAACGATGTCGTCAGACCGATTGCCGAGTCACTAATCAATACGTGGAAAACCGTTAATCAGGCCGAGATTGAAGGGACTGCACCTTAAGTTACAAGTTCATCATCACAATGCGAAATCCGACATCGTTGGATTGGGTGATACTTTCTGCCCAAAGATCACCTCTATTTAAAGATGAATTCCATGAGCCGCCTAGTCTAGCTGCGATATCATTTCCCGTTCGATTTTCTGTATTCAAACACCATTCACTAACATTTCCAAATGTATCCATCACACCATAAGGACTTGCGCCCTTCGGATACGTTGTTACTGGAGTAGTTTGCCCTATCCCACTTTCTTTGATGTTACAGTATGAAATATCAAACTCATTGCCCCACGGGTAATTACGTTGACCATCTTCTAGAGAAGCTCTTTGCCATTGTTGTTCGGTCGGTAGAGTAAATTCTAAGGGCGGCAATTCAGGAGCATGAGAGTTAAAACGATTGGTTAGCCAGTTACAAAAGGCGATTGCCTCATAGCGATTTACATTGGCGCGGGGATGATCGTTCTGTACAAATGCACGGCGTTGTGGTGTTGCATTGTTTACTCGCCAAAGTCGAGCTTGGGGTAAAAAAATCCACCATTTTGGATCTTGATAACCATCAGGGGCCTGACTGAATATCTCAAATTGAGCATTTGTAATTGGATATTTAGCTATATTAAAGACATCTAAAAATGATTTTCCCCCATTGATGATAAGTGCGCCAGCGGGAATATAAACCCACTCAAATGGCTGCGGAAGAATATTTTCCACGCCCCACATTTGCGGATGTGAGGGTGTGGGCGGGACAAGCTCGTGTTTGAATTGAGCAGTACGATCCATAAAATCGTTTAGTTCGGCTTGGGTTTCCGGTGAAATATGACGTTTGGAGAAGTAAACTGGATCAGCCGCCTCAGTTTTGGGTGTCCATCCATCATTAATTTGTGCAGCCTGCTCGATCCGCTTCTGGACTTCAGCTTGTTCGGCAGGTGGCGTGGGCGTCACTGGCACATTGTCCACCGTGTCTTTGAAGAAGCGGCCACTGAGGGTTTGGATAAAAGCATCGAAATAAAAATGAACAAAGGGTGGTGCATTTTTTAGCGGGAGTTCCGTGCGGATGGGTTCAGGTAAGTAACCGATTTCTCGATTGAGATCGAACCCTTCATCGTAGACAGGTACGATGTTACGGTTGAGGCGGAAGGCTTCTTCGATTTCCAGACGCAGCCAATCTTTTTCATTGGAGCAGCGTTCGAGCGCACCCGACGAGAGAATTAGCAGAAAGTGGGGTCGGGCGGCAATCTGGTTGCGGATGATACGGTCAAATGCCCCACTGTCGATGCTGTTGACATCCAGGAACACATCATGCCCGCGTTGTTGCAGCGCGTTGAAGATCGAACGGGCAAAGTGTTGGCTGGTGCTGCGGCGGTAGGAAATAAAGATGCCGGACATGAGCAACCCTATAGCTAGGTGACCGATACGGGTATTGTGGCAGGAAATTGAAAAGACAGCAATTTCGGTCCTTTTATCATCCGGAACCACATTATGGTATCGGTTTCGACCACTTAACTATATTCCAATACGGTTGATTTGGGCGCGGATCGAATCCCCTAACTGTCTTCTGGGCAGCATACATCTCATTCAGGGAGTAGAGCCATATGTAGGGTAGATCCTGCTGCATGATCACCTGTATTTTTCTGTAAATTTCAGCGCGCGCTTCAGGATCACAACCCGAAAGAGATAAGGCTTGAGAATTAAGTTCAACAACGCCCGGGTTATCATACGAGGTGAAATTACTGCCTTTCCCAAGCACGTCTCCGGCAGGCGTAAACATGTCGGTCAGATCAGGATTATCCGGATAGGCATTGCGCCACCCTAAGATAAATGCATCAAACTTCTGGTTGTAAATGATGCCTAACAGTGTGTTGAAATCAATAACTTGAACATCAACTTCAATGCCCACTAAACACAGTTGCTCCCGAATAAGTGCTGCGATTGAATCGCGACGGGTGCCGCCTTCGTTAGTGTAAAGAGTGAATTTGAACGGGGTTCCATCAGGTGCATATTGGGCACCTCTGGCGATACGCGGCGTGTTTGCATCATGGTCATCGTCTATCCAACCGGCATCTTCCAATAATCGCTTGGCTGCATTTAAATCGTAGGCGATAGGCGGTAAAGTGTTGTTGTAGGCCCACGATGAAGAAATAATTGATGAGGTCATTCGGGTTGCTTCACCGGACACAGCACCTTTAATCAGGGCGTCAACATCAATCGCACGGGCAATCGCTTGGCGGACGCGAACATCTCCAAATAACGGATGATGTCCCTGATTGAGTTTGTTACCCTTTTCATCGTACCCATTGGCTGAATGCAGCGGGTCAGCGTAATTTAAAGCGAGATAATCCCACGTATTACCTGCAAATGTATAAGTGTTCACACTGGGATTATTGCGTAATGCCGCGTAGTTTACAGATGGCGGGTTAATGATGATATCCAGCTTTCGATCCATAAAATCGTGTATCAGTTGGCTTTGATCGAGTACTGATTGATAAACATAACCGGAGAGTAAGGGGCTATCGTTTGTCCGCGTTGGGTTGACAGTCAACACCACTTTGTCGGCGGGAGCGAACGCCTCAAATTGGAAAATACCACCCGTCACGCTGGGATTGGTATTGAATTCAATTTTGTTTAAGGTCGAAAAATCGTTGGGAAGGACATGCGAAGGCAAGATGGGTAAAGCACTTGCGCTATTTAATGCGTTGCAGTTGGCAGTGGCAAATGTTATTTGAAGTGTCGTCGGATCGGGTGCTTCAACTTTGACAATATCCTCTTTGAGATAGCCTAACCATGAATCTACATCCCCGCTTTTAATGGCATTCCATGTGTAAAGCATATCTTTCGAGCTGATAGGCACGCCATCTGTCCAAACCCAATTCGGACGGAGTTTAAAAGCATAAACGGTTCCGTCTTCAGAAATAGTCCAATCGGTTGCTAGTGCATTGGGCGCATCTTTTTGGAAGAAGCCTGTATCAGGGTTGATGCCTATTAACTCCGGGAATAATAGTGTCGTGACCGCATTACTCTCAAACAGCGGATTAAAGCCGTCAAAGCCACCTAATTGTCCTTCGACAATCACACCCCCGTTTCCTGAAGGCGGTGATTGTTGTAGTGATGGCGTTGCTGTCACGATGCTTGATACCGCTAAAACAACAACAGGACTCAACACCTTTAATGCAAATCTTTTATAGCCCGTGAAGGTAAGCGACATTATTAAGCCTAAAAATATAATATATATCGAATGAATAACATTGTGGCAGGATTCGTAGATGATGGCAATTCGTCAGCGCAAGGTCATCTATAAGGGTGATTGATATGTGCCATAAAATTGTGCTATACTGTCCCCATTATCGAGCAAACAAAGGTGCAAGCATGTCTATAAACACAATTCATCTGACTTTCGAGGTGGGTCGCTCTTCCCTTACCGTGCGGTAAACGACCGCGCATCCCCACCGCTTTACCCTCTTCCTCCACATCATTTCTGTTACAATCAGGCGCTCTTACGCCCATTATTGGATTCCAGCAGAAATACTTTTAACCGCAAAGACGCAGAATATAGAGAGAAACCCTACGGACACGCTGTGTTGTGTCCCTTCAGTAATTTAAATACTCATCCGGGCAACATGCCACGCTATAAGAGAGAGATAAGATGACGGATACGACCAAATACAACCCGCAGGCAATTGAAGGTAAGTGGCAGGAGAAATGGGAAGCGGACAAGCTGTATCGCTCAAAGGTGGACTGGAGCAAGCCTAAGCATTACGCCCTAACGATGCTGCCTTATCCCAGTGGTGACCTGCACATCGGACACTGGTTTGCGATGACGCCTTCGGATGCGCGCGCGCGTTACATGCGGATGCGCGGCTATAACGTGCTGTTCCCGATGGGCTTTGATGCGTTCGGACTACCAGCCGAAAACGCGGCAGTACAGCGCAATATCCATCCCAAAACATGGACGCTGGCGAATATCGAGCGGATGCGTAAGCAGATGCGAAGCATGGGCGCGATGTTCGACTGGGAACGCGAGATGGTGAGCTGCGAACCCAAGTACTATAAGTGGACGGAATGGTTCTTCAAGAAGTTCTTCGAGGCGGGATTGGCTTATCGGAATGAGGCGATGGTCAACTGGTCACCCACGTTACAGACGGTGCTGGCGAATGAGCAGGTCATCGACGGTAAGGACGAGCGTACTGGACAGCCGGTTATCCAGAAGATGATGACGCAGTGGTTCTTCCGGTACACACGCTACACCGATGAAATGTTGAACTTCGACAACATTGATTGGCCGGAACCGATCCGCATCATGCAGACCAATTGGATCGGGCGGAGCGAAGGCGCGCGGGTGGTGTTTAAGACTGAACATGGCGATCCACTGGAAGTCTACACGACCCGTCCGGATACGCTGTGGGGCGCGACATTCATGGTGTTGGCACCCGAACATGCGCTGGTGGATAAGATCACGACAGCAGAGCAGAAGGAAGCGATTGAGGCCTATCGGGCACAGGCGGCACGAGCCACTGAGATCGAACGGTCAGCGGAAGGGCGCGACAAGACCGGCGTGTTCACCGGCGCGTATGCGATTAACCCGGTGAGTGAGACGCACATCCCGATTTGGATTGCGGATTACGTGATGGTGACTTATGGCACAGGCGCGATCATGGCCGTGCCGAGCGGTGACCAGCGCGACTTCGATTTCGCGCGGAAGTTCGGCTTAGAGATTATTCCAGTAGTTCAACCGGAAGGTGAACACTTCGACGGTAAGACGATGGAGCAGGCTTACGACGGCGCGGGCATCATGATCAACAGCGGCCCGTTAAATGGCCTGGTATCCAACGGGCAAAAGGGACGTAAAAATCCGGCTGTGGACGCGGCGATTACGATGTTAGAGCAAAAAGGTATCGGTAAAGAATCGATCAATTACCGGCTGCGCGACTGGTTGATCTCACGGCAGCGTTACTGGGGTTCACCCATCCCGATGGTGCAGCGTCAGGATGGGACGTTTGAGCCGGTGCCGGATAGCGAACTACCCGTTCTCCTGCCCGATGATGTGGACTTCCTGCCCACCGGACAAAGCCCACTCAAGCTGCACGAGGGCTTCCAGAACACGGTCGACAGCGAGGGCAAGCCGGCTAAACGTGAGACGGATACGATGGATACCTTCATGTGTTCCTCGTGGTACTGGTACCGTTACCTGAGCCCGAACTACAGCAGCGGACCATTTGATCCCGAAGAGGCGGCGTATTGGCTGCCCGTGGATGTGTATACCGGCGGGGCGGAACACGCGACCATGCACCTGTTGTACTCGCGCTGGTTTGCGAAGGCCATGCGCGATCTGGGGATGTTCGAGGAAACGATGGACATCATGCAGAAGCATGGTCGCAACCCCGACGTGATGCAGTTGGGCGAACCCATGTTGAAACTGCGTAATCAGGGGCAGGTGCTGGGCGAGGAACGCAGCGGTCACTTCATTGTGGCCAGTGGGACATGGCAGGCGGCTAAGCTGTTCGCGGATAAGGTCGAGGTGATTGATCCGGCGAACGCTCCCACGAAGCGGAGTAAGCTGGTGGTCGGTGAGATCATCAAGCGGACGGAAAACTTGCTAACAGTCGATGTAGGCGACGGTGAACTGCGGACGGTGGAGGTTGTGCCGGATGCGGTGGTGACGATTCCGGGCATGGCCGGTGTGGGGCGACCGGATCAACTGAAACACCATCTGGAAATCCAGCGTATGTCCAAGAGTAAGGGCAACGTGGTGAACCCGGATGACTGGGTGAGCAAGCACGGTTCGGACAGCGTGCGCGCTTACCTGATGTTCGGCTTCGACTGGATCAAGGGCGGGCCGTGGGACAGCAAGGGGATTCAGGGCGTGGTGCGCTGGATCAACGATGTGTGGGATATTGTGACCACCTATCAAGCTCCGGCAACGGGCAACGCGGAGGCCGAGCGCGATCTGGAACGTAAGGTGCATCAGGCCATCAAGCGGGTGGCGGACGGGCTGGAAAACTTCAGCTTCAACGGGTCGATTGCAGGGCTGATGAAGTTCCGTAACGACCTGAAGGACGTGATGAAGGCCGGAGCTGTGGGCGCGGATGCCTGGCATGAGGCCATCAAAGATATGCTGCTGCTGATGGCTCCTTTCACCCCGCATGTAGCCGAGGAACTATGGGCGCAGCAGGGTCACGGGTACAGCATCCACCAGCAGAGTTGGCCGGAGTACGATCAGGCCAAGGCGGCTGAGGATATGGTGACGCTGGTGGTACAGGTCAACGGCAAGGTGCGCGACCGCGTGGAAGTGGCGGCGGGCATCAGCGAGGCCGAGGCCAACACTGCGGCTATGAACAGCGAGTCGGTTCAACGGGCGCTGAACGGTGGCGCTCCCAAGAAGGTGATCTTCATCGCGGCACGGAACGGGCAAGAGCCGAAGATCAACGTGGTGGTGTAGTAACCCCCACCTCAGCCCTCCGCAAGCAAGGGAGGGCGTAAAACCGCAGAGAAATACAGAGAGAGGTGGGGTGAGAAGCTCCGCCTCTTTTTGATTGTTAGGCGATTGGTACAAACTCGCGACCATTCCACTCCATCCCTTCGGGATCATCTTTTTGCTTGACATCGTAATCGATTTCAAATGGAAGGCCGGATTCCTCCTCTTCTTCAAATTCTTCTGAACGCGCACGGACATGTTCATCCAACTTGATAAAGCGGTCGGTGAGTTGGGTGAGGAGCATGATGCGCTGGGCGGGTGTCATGAAGTTGGCATCGGTTTGGAAGTTATTGGCGAGGTTTAGCAATTCTGACATGATTTTTTGGCGAAGAAAGTCCATTGCTTCCAAATCGTCCTCGAATTGAGGGAGCGGTTTTGGCGGATTTGGCAAAACGGAGGTGGCGGATGTCCGACGCCAACTTTGCCATAACTCGTTCCGCCAGCGGTACAGGGTGCGTTCGGGAACACCGGTTTTGATGTGGGCGATATTGATGTCGCCGCCCGTGTCGCGCAAGATTTCGAGGGATTGCTGTTTGAGGTCGGGGGCATATTGAATGGGCATGTGGCATCCTGAAATTGTTGTGTATACGAGGAATTTTCAGGATAGAATATATGTTCTTATAGGTCAATTAGAATTTGGTTTGAAGTTGGGGAGAGGAGGGTTGGAAAAAGAAGAACCCCCACCCCAGCCCTCCCCCGCAAGCGATGGAGGGAGTAAATCGGCGGATGAAGCACGCCTCGTCCCTACAAAAACCACAATATTAGGGTTGCGTCTTGTGGTGATTGAGAGGTATTCGGGCTAAGATTTATACGAGCATATTACAGCGGTAAGGAAATTCAACATGGGCAGTCAGCGGTATGTGTTTCTGTCGTATGGTCGGAAGGATGTTTACCCGAAAGGTACGACCAACGCGGTTGAGCAGGAGCAGCACTTCCCAATTGTCGAGAAGGTCTACCGACATTTGTTTGGTTTACGCGACCAGCTAGGTTTTGAGCCGTGGTTTGACAAATCATGTTTGACCAAAGATCGGCCTTTCACCGACAGTATTAACCTCGCGATTGAGCAGTCGGAATACATGCTGTTATTCATTGGCAAGCACAGCATGGGATCGGAATGGTGCGAACGCGAGTGGAAACACGCGCTGGCGAACTGCGTCCCTATCATCCCAATTTTGTTGGAAGGTGGTTGGGGCGATGCCGATATTCAAGCGGCTTATCCTGAGACGATTCGCTACACCGATGGCATTGATCCGAAGGGTGCGGATGGCAAACTAGACGAAAATTACCTGCTGAACCACATTGTTGAGGCCATCAAGCAAAAGCCCGCGCCACTGGCGATTTCGTACAATGCCAAGAAGCTGCCTGAGCATTACATTGAGCGTCCACAGTATATCAATGACCTCAAGAAGCGCTTGAGCATCAACGACCATAATTATGCACAGCAAAAGACCATCGTGGGGATTACCTCGCGACAAGAAAGTGCTGCACTGCAAGGTATCGGCGGTATCGGTAAAACGACACTGGCATTGGCACTGTGCAACGACTGCCAAGTGCGACGTGCCTTTGACCAGATTTTCTGGCTAGAAGCGGGGCCGAAAATCACTGCCGCCGATGCGCCGAGTTTGATGCGAATTATCGGGACACATTTTGGTGATTCACCGGATTTGTACACCGATCTGCAAACTTCACGGGCGCTGGTTCAAAAACACCTGAGTGGCAAACGGACGCTGCTGGTGCTGGATGATGTTTGGACAGAAAACCTCGTGGATGCATTCGAATGGTCGGGCGTGGACTGCCGTGTGGTGGTGACGACGCGCAACAAAGGGCTGGTCGAAAATCCAGAGTCGGTGAACAAGCTTAGTCCCGATGAAGGGTTACGTTTGCTGGCGACGTTTATTAACCCGCATAATCCCGATACGAGCACATTGAACGATGACCACCGCGCGATTGTGACCACTTTGGATGGTTATACCCTGGCAATTGCGATTGCTGGCAAGTGGCTCAACAAATATGGACAAAACCGTGCGGCGGATTATGTTAAACGGCTGCACTCCGGCGAAAGCGACCTGTTCAAAAATCTGGAATTGAGCAAGAGCGACAAGAATGCCAACCTTGCCCTGTCCCTGTCATTGAGTTATGACGATCTGGAGGCGGACGATCAGAAGCGCTTCCGAGCATTGGGAGTATTTGCGGTAGGTAGCAATTATTCGCTGGCAGCGTTAGACGCAGCATGGGGAACAACTGATGGTTTTGTAGAGGCGCAGCGATTAGTGGATATCGGGTTGTTGGATGTGGTTAAAGACACAACAGGTGATGACCGTTACAGCCAGCATAATCTATTAAGGGCGTATGCAAGGGCGCTCATAACGGCAGGTGAAGATCATGAATTATTCGGGCGCTATGGTGACTTTTACACGAATATTGCGGAACAATTTCGTGAACTGCCGCCGGAAAAATGGAGTGTGTTGGATGATGACCTGCCCAATATCACAGCGGTGGGCGATGAGTTGGTGAAACGGACGGATAATGGGCAAGGCGGCGATTTGGAACGGGCGTTGACCTTTGCTTACAACACCACGCGCTACCTTGCCCGAAGGCGGCAGGTGCGGCGGATTGAGTGGAGTGAGATGGGATTAAATGCGGCACGCGGTTTACAATCATCTGCCACCAATAAAGAATTGTATCAACGCCGCGAGTCCTTATTCTTAAACCAACTTGGTGCAGCGTGGTCTGCATTGGGGGAGAAGCGGAAGGCGCTGGAATTCTACGAGCAAGCGCTGCCGCTTTTTAGCGCGGTGGGGGATCGGGGCGGTGAAGCTACCACGCTCTCGAATATAGGAGCGGTGTGGGATGCATTGGGGGAGAAGCGGAAGGCGCTGGAATTCTACGAGCAAGCGCTGCCGCTGAGACGCGCGGTGGGGAATCGGGGCGGTGAAGCGGTGACGCTCAATAACATCGGCATGGTGTGGTCTGCATTGGGGGAGAAGCGGAAGGCGCTGGAATTCTTCGAGCAAGCGCTGCCGCTTTTTAGCGCAGTGGGGGATCGGGGCGGTGAAGCTACCACGCTCAATAACATCGGCATGGTGTGGTCTGCATTGGGGGAGAAGCGGAAGGCGCTGGAATTCTACGAGCAAGCGCTGCCGCTGAGACGCGCGATTGGGATCGGGGCGGTGAAGCGGTGACGCTCAATAACATCGGTATGGTGTGGGATGCATTGGGGGAGAAGCGGAAGGCGCTGGACTTCTACGAGTAGCGCTGCCGCTGAGACGCGCGGTGGGGGATCGGGGCGGTGAGGCTACCCACGCTCAATAACATCGGCATGGTGTGGTCTGCGGGGGAAAAGCGGAAGGCATTGCGGATTCTACGAAAGGCAAGCGCACGCTTTTTAGCGCGGTGGGGGATCCGGGGCGGTGAAGCGGTGACGCTCAATAACATCGGCATGGTGTGGTCTGCATTGGGGGAGAAGCGGAAGGCGCTGGAATTCTACGAGCAAGCGCTGCCGCTGAGACGCGCGGTGGGGAATCGGGGCGGTGAGGCTACCACGCTCAATAACATCGGCATGGTGTGGGATGCATTGGGGGAGAAGCGGAAGGCGCTGGAATTCTTCGAGCAAGCACTGCCGCTTTTTAGCGCGGTGGGGGATCGGGGCGGTGAGGCTACCACGCTCAATAACATCGGCATGGTGTGGGATGCATTGGGGGAGAAGCGGAAGGCATTGGAATTCTACGAGCAAGCGCTGCCGCTGAGACGCGCGGTGGGGGATCGGGGCGGTGAAGCGGTGACGTGTTTCAATATGGGCAGAGTTTATGAGGATTTAGGCAATCTCGATCAAGCGATTGTTTATGTGAGCCGCTGTGTCGAATTGGCTGAGCAGGTTGAACATCCTGATCTTGAGAGTGATCGTGCCTATTTGCAACGTCTTATCCAAAAGCGAGATAACAATCGGCAATCGTAAGGCGAGTGAGGCACGACGAAAAAGCGGAGTGCCTCAGTAGATTTAAGGGATGAACGTGACCCAAATCGAAACGCGCGTCAGCCTCGAAGCCTTTGAGCAGTTCATTGCACTGCCCGAAAATGCCAACCGCGATTTCGAGTATGTTGGTGGGAAAATCATCGAGACGGTTTCCAATAACTATTCGTCACTGGTTGCCAGTATTTTGACAGGCGAGATTTATCCCATCGTCAAAAAAGAGAAACTTGGCTGGCTGACGGGCGCAGATGGTGGTTACATGGTCATGGGCGAACGCTATATCCCCGATGTGGCCTTCATTTCCATCACCAGGCAGCCCGAACCCTGTTACGAGCCCTATAATCCGCTGCCGCCTGATCTGGCGATTGAAGTGCTGTCACCAACCAATGACGAGCAGGATATTCGCGTCAAGATCGTGAATTATCTGCTGGCGGGAACGGTGGTGTGGTTGGTCGATCCCTTCAAAAAGTATGTTCAAGTGTTTGTGCCGAATGAACCCCCACAGACGATTGGCATCAATGGGGTACTGGACGGCGGCGGTTTGCTCCCGGGTTTTACACTTGCTGTTAAGGAACTGTTCGAACTGTAACGCGATAACGTGGTGTATCCATTTCAATCAAGAGGTCGGGTACTAAACTCGACCTCTTTTTATTTGAAAGTGCTGTAATATTTGGGGCGCGTTCGTTGATTACAGGTGTAGGGGCTGGCTTATGAGGGGATAAGGTTCACCGGATGGATGATCAGGGGGACAGTCGTCAACGACTGGAACAGTTCATCAAAGCAGAAAGTGCCGCGCTGCACCGGACGCTGCGGCACTATGTGCTGCGGGCGGGATTGGTCGGCAGCGGGGATGCGAATGCGGTCGCCTCTGAACTCATGAACGAGATTACGGTAGAAGCATTGAGCAGCGCCAACCGTCTGAAGGCCGGTATTGAACCACGTGCGTGGCTGCTGGGTATCGCTGCCAACCTGATTAAACGGGAGCAGGCGATCCGTGCCAAGCGCGAACGGCGTGAACCGCTGATCCGTGATCTATATGCCCAATCCGATGAGATGCTGAGCGAAGATGAATTGTTTGATTTGCTGCCGACCCTGCCCGATGGATCTCTAAGCGACATGGAGGCTAACGATACGATCAATAGTTTGCTGATGGGCCTAACCAAAAGCGATTCGGATCTGCTGCGGCTCGCCATTCTGCATGATCTGGATGGGGCAGCCCTTGCTCAAGCACTGGGCATTACGGCCAACGCCGCCCGTGTGCGCTTGCACCGCGCCTTAGACCGCTTACGTGAAGTGCATCGGGTGGGCGGACATTATGAATAACACCCAACGTTCCCCCCAACGCCAACGCGAATATGCTTTATATCGCTACCGTAACGCGCTGGAAAGTGGTGACTTTGAAACCGTGTCGGCCATTTTAAAAGACGCCGAGCGCGATCCGGTATTGAACCAGATGATTGCAGAGATGGATATGGCGTTAGAGTCGGACTTTGAAGCCGAAATACGTTATGCCGAGTGGCAGATGATCGGCCCTACTGCTTCCTCGAATGGTCAGCCCCCTAAACTCGACCTTAATCAGGAGAAACCAACTATGACAGCACAAACCGCTTATTGGGAACCCGGACATTCGGCAGTCAGCCGCCCTCATCGTTGGGCAGTGGCGATGGGACTGCTGGTGGCGGTGTTGGTGATCGGTATCCTTTTTCTATTCCTGATTCCATCAGGCAGCAGCATACAGACGTTGGTGCTGCAACAGCCGACGCAAACACCAGCGGAGATCGCCAAATTGTATGTTGAGGAATTGTGGGGCAAAGGCAACACAGCTCTGGCTAAAACACTGCTCGCAGCGGATTTTGTCGATCATGATCCGATGCTGGTGAATAATAGTCTTTTGGAATCGGCAGGCGATAAAAATAACAGCGCCGTCTTCAACTATAATGCCAACACTCTGCTCGGCACTTTCCCGGATCTCGCTGTGAAGACAGAAGCGGTTGTTGTAGGCGATGATCGGATCGTAGTGCGTTGGACATTCACTGGTACCAATACACAATCACTTTTTAATTTTCGCAGCACCGGTAAAAGTGTCACAGTGACCAATACTGATATATTACGGATTGTGGATGGGAAAATTAGCGAACGCTGGGGTGAAAACAAACTTCAGCCACTGTTGGATGCTATTGGGGTTGTTACGGTGGATCAGCCGGCAGTAGAGGCCGTGACTGCATTTGCACGCTTCGCCTACATCTATGGTACGGACAAAATTGATGAATTAGGCGAGGTTTATGCTGATCAGGTGACGTTTAATGGCGAGACTATGTCATTAAAAGACTTAAAAGCGGCGGTCGCCAAACTTTACGACGGTGCTGGCGGCTACTCGAATATCAAAATGAACAGCGCAACCATCATCGGAAACCATGTCACAGCCGAAGTCGAGTTTTATACGAATAATGGGGTGGCGTTCAATCATGGTACCGTCACGCTCACGATCAAAGACGGTAAGATCGAAAGCTATTCTTACTATGATAAGACGGGTACATAAGTACAATTCTCAAAATATTCGATAAAAGAGAGGCGGGGTAAAACACCCCGCCTTTTTATTGCCTGTTAGTCGTGCGATTGCTCTACGCGCAGGCACCGACCTGAACCCCCAGCCAAAACAGGCGGTATATATAAAGCATGGCGAATAGGGGTGCGGCATGTTTTACCGGCTGGTTATCATGATGTTGGCAATGTTAACAGGAGCATGTGGGACGATTGCTGTTCCGGCTGTAGCGACGTCGACACCTGATCAATATATATCACCCATACCGACACCCGGCTCAATGCTGGCAGCACGGGTACGACAGACGATAGCACCCTATCCTGCAGGGAATTGGTGTGATCAAAGCATCAGCCGCCAGCCGATTGAGGCTTACAATACATCGTTAGCACAGGCACTGGCGGATTTACTGGCTGCACCCGAAGCGGCCAATCTCAGTGATAGTGAACTGGCACACATCTATGCAGATGGAGCCTATCCACGGTCATCAATCGCACCATTGGTGAGCGGTGGAGATGGGTTGTTGACAATCTTACCCACGTACTACGAATCGTGTGTGATGGGCAGCCATTACATTCCAGTGCTTACGAGGCTGCTGGTTTTTGATCGGGCGGGGCACTGGCAGACGATTAAGACCATTACGAGCAATGCGGAGTCGGGAACGTTCATCCTGGCTACAGGTGCGGTTCAATGGGCGGGAGACCGTTGGGTGGTGATGCTCAATGATTTGAATACGATGGGGTTCACAGGCTATGAGGTGGTTCATATCCTGCATGAAGGCGACAATTGGGTTATCAAGACCGGATTAAAGGCAGTGGATGGCGATCAAAGTTATCGGACGCCGACCATGCGGTTGGTAAATGGCTATAAGACAATTGCGTTAACGCGTGTCCGGTATGATGAACCACCGTGTACATTGGATGCCAATATCATGGATCGTTATGCATGGACGATTTACACAACCGAGCACACGTACGACTGGGATGGCGGGGCCTATATTTTGTCTGACGCACGGAATACGGATGTCAAAGTTATTTTGTACGCGGGCGAACACCGCGAAACCTACACCAGACTTTATAACTGGCAGTTCCATTGCAGCACCTAGCGATTACAAAATCCTTGCTGGAAGGGTTCGTAAGCGTGATTGCGGGTATCATAGCCTTCGTATATCCGGGTATTACGGCGCTGGTGATGCTGTACGTGATCGCGCTGTGGGCATTTATGACCGGTGTGTTTGAAGTACTAGCGGCGATACGGCTGCGTTCACATGCGACCAAAACGCCGACCAAAACGATGACATAAGCAGTATTAACTAATGGTGCAAGTCTAACCCCCTCATCCCAACCCTTCTCCCCCGCACGCTGAGGAGAGGACATGTTTGAAAATGAGGGGACCATAATCAAGAAAATTCAATTCGGGAGCACACATAGGTGCTCCCCTACGGCAAGACTTGTTCTTTAAAAATAACATTCCCGCAAAAGGTGTCCTCTCCTCAGCCCCCGCACGCAAGGGAGAAGGGCTTTAGGACACTCTTTTTGGGCGAAAAACAGTATACAGAGAGGGTTACAAAAGATCACAACTCACACTTGCACCACTGGTTATTAGATTAGAGATGTATTCGGGCAGGGGACATCGCACGGTGTCCCTATTCATTTGGAAGTATTTTTTAAACATTGAGATTTTGGTACCAATTGTCATAACCTCCGCAACTTAACCCCGGTTAATGCGTTATTTCATATGAGCAAATGTGGTAACGACCCTGTCCTGACTGTACAACAGGGTATAATGTATTACGTTTTATATCAGTAAGCTGAGGTGAAAACCATAACATCGCTTCAGTTGTGTTCGTTTTCGTCTACGCAGTATCGATTGGAGAATGAATGTAATGGCTTCCGCTTCACACGCTTCGCAACAAGAACTTGATCCTCAAAACTGGAAACATGATGTCGCGCCTTTCCAAAAGGCTAATTGGCGCGAAAGTATCTGGCAGTGTGCCACCAGTATTTTGCCATTCTTCGTACTGTGGTATCTGATGTATCGCAGTCTGGAAGTTTCATATTTAATCACCTTGCTGTTGGCATTTCCGGCTGCCGGTTTTACCATGCGTATGTTCATCATTTTCCATGATGCGGGACATGGTTCGTTCTTCCCGTCACGCAAGTGGAATGATTATGTCGGCATTTTCACCGGCATTTTCCTGATGACCCCCTACTGGGCATGGCGTCACAGCCACGCCATCCATCATGCGACGGCAGGCGATCTTGACCGGCGCGGGACGGGCGACATCTGGACGCTGACCAAAGAAGAATATTACAAGATGCCGAAGTGGAAGCGTTTCACTTACTGGCTGTACCGCAACCCGTTTGTGATTTTTGTGATTGGCCCGACGTTGGACTTTGTGGTGCTGCAACGGATGTACCCGATCAATGCCGCGACTGATCCACGCGAACGTCGCAGTGTGATGTTCACCAACATTATGTTGTTGATTATCATCGCTGGCTTGAGCATGATTATCGGCTTCAAGGCTTTCGTGCTGGTTGAACTGCCGATTATCGCGATTGCATCATCAGCAGGTGTGTGGTTGTTCTATTGGCAGCATCAGTTCGAGGATGTGTATTGGGAACGCCACGACCAATGGGATTTCGCCCAGGCCGGTTTGCACGGCAGTTCTTATTACAAGATGCCCAAGCTGTTCCAGTGGTTCAGCGGCAACATTGGCTTCCACCACATTCATCACTTGAGCCCACGCGTCCCGAACTATGAGCTGGAAGAATGCTACAACAACAGCGAATTGTTCCAGTCGGTTGAGCCAATGACCTTCTGGAAGAGCATCCGCTCGCTGCACATCCGCCTGTGGGACGAAGACCATCACCGGATGGTGGGTTATGCCAAGCCGGAAGAAGTTGACTCAGAAACCGAACTGGCGTCTGTCAATCCGAAGTCCGGTTTGGCCGAGTCGTAAATTCGGTTCGATTTTCCATGATTGATATGCGAGGGGCTTAAATAAGCCTCTCGTTTTATTTTATATCGGTCATTTCATTGTAAGATCAGATTTGCGTTTGAAACTGTCGCGTCACCGTTCGGGCTTTTAAGCCACTACTCATTGGCTACTTGGCTACTGTATAAACAAAATAGTTATGATATATACGAAAGTGAGGATTACAGTGGGCTAGTCCTTTTCTGAGTTTGGGGCATCATGGAAAACACATCAAAACAATTAGAAAAAGCGGTTCCCAGCCGATTACGCGGTCATGTAACCCTGTATATCGTCGTTGGGCTTGTGGTTTGTATTGCCAGTTTGTTGGTATTCGCCCAACTGGTAGACGGTGTTTCGGAAAATGGATTTATCGTGCAGTTTGATGTGGCGCTGGCGAATGCCCTGCATAATGCAGCGACCACAGGTAGTACATCGGCGTTTAGGATTATCAGTCTATTTGGCGGCACCCTTCTCTTCGGATGGAGTTTTGTGGTCGGGTTGATCTTCGCGTGGAGAAGGCAGTGGCTGGGATTCATCATGTGGGGGATTACCATTGTGGGCGGTGAAGTGCTGAACACTGTTCTCAAACTCTTTTTCGCCCGACCTCGCCCAACATTTGCAAGCCCGCTGGTGATCGAACGGTTTTACAGCTTTCCCAGCGGACATGCCATGATGTCTTTCATCGCCTATGGGATGCTGGCTTATATCATCTGCGTACTGCTGAAGAATAACGCCCAACGTTTATTGGTCCTTCTGGCGACGGGCTTCATTATCATCCTCATCGGAACAAGCCGGATTGCACTAGGAGTCCATTATTTTAGTGATGTGCTAGCTGGATATTCGGTCGCAGCATTCTGGCTGTTTACGTGTATCACGACGTGGCGCTTCATCCACCAACGGCGCGCGACATCTTCCCCGACGGCTTAGCTAATAAAAAAGCCGCAAACCCGAAGGCTGCGGCTGATTAATTTTGTTTCCGTAAGGCTCAATTTTTAAATAACTTTATGCAGGATCTCCCAGGCGGCGTTCGGTTCCCGATGCCAGACGTTGAATATTTTCGCGGAAGCGGTAGATGATCATGACCGCAACGACGGTGATGTAAAAAATGTACTCGATGGGCATGGTGTGCTGCGTGATGAGTACCAGAATCCAGATGGTTGCTAAGGCGCACATGCTCAATACGGCCAACGATACGTAGCGGGTAATGGCGATGATAGCAACACCTAAGACTGAGATAGCGACCAGCAGTTGCAGCGGAGCGATGGCGAACATTGTGCCGAACCAGATGGCCGCACCTTTACCACCTTGAAGTGTTCCGGTAAGGATTGTGGCGAAAAGTGACCAATTGTGACCGACGACCGCGGCTGTGGCAGCGATGGCCGTAGCAGCCGCCCAATGCTCGGGCATGATGAGGGTGGCAAGGGCAATGGCGACGATGCCTTTAGCGCTATCGCAAACCCAGACGAGGATACCCCACCAGAAACCGAGTGAACGACCGACGTTGGTCGCACCCATATTCCTGCTGCCGACCTCAAAAATGTTTATTCCTTTTGTTTTGGCGACGATGTAAGCCGTTGGGATCGACCCGAACAAATACCCAATCACAATCACCATCACAAGCTGAACAAAAGGACTGTCAATCATTATGTGCCTCCAGGCAAAGTAACCGCTTCATTTCTTTAAATTACCACGAAGTAGCGGTCGGTATCTTAAAAAACCCTTAATGACTTCGCAGGTTATGATATTGATAGAAATACTCATTAACGGTTAAGCGAATTAATCGGACACAAGTTACCCTACAAAGTGATAAAGGTACAGTGATTGGCACAAACTAGATTAGTTTAGCCGAGCAAATGGGACTTGCGAACGAGACTTGCTTTCATAATAACCCCATGTGATAGAATATTGCGTTATGAAAAGAACACCACTTATTCTCTTTTTGCTGTTGTGGATGACCACAAGTGTGCTGGCACAGGATCAAGCCGGTGATATCGTGGGACGTATGAATGCGCTCCGCAGCAGCAAAGGTTTACCTGCTTATACCGTTAATGGTTCGCTGACAGCGGCCGCCCAAAGCCAGGCGCAATGGCTGGTCGATAATGGATGTGCAGTCGCCCATACGCATCCTGACGGTTCGAATCCACGCAGCCGCGCCCGTGATGCCGGTTATAGTACCGATTGGGTCGGTGAGAATATTTACTGTGGCGGCATGGCCAAAACCGATAATGCGTGGACGTTCTGGATGAATTCGGGCATCCATTATGCCGGACTGGTCAACACCCGTTATAAAGAAGTGGGCGTGGCGGTCGGACATGGGGCAGCGGGAACCAGCTTCGTGATCGTGTTTGGCGATCCGGGTGGCCCGGAATATGTACCACCGGCAGCAGTCGGCGGTGGCAAGAGTTCCGGCGGCGCACCGCAAGCACCTCCATCTTATGTGGTGGGTGTGGACGCACACGGCAACATCGAACATCAAATCCAATCCGGTGATACGCTGGGGCAAATCGCGCTGATTTATGGTTATACATGGAACGATATTCCGAGGATGCTGGCGCTAAACGGCATGACCGAAGCCGATTATCGCAAGCTGAAGGAAGGCGAAATCTTCCTCGTGCCGCCTAAAGCGGGAACCTTTACACCGACGCCGGGTGATGTGGTCGCAAATAGTTCACCGGATCCAGTGGCTACAAATGATCCGAATATCCCAACGCCGTATCCTGAAGACAACCTGAACTTACAACCTGATCCGACATCCAACGTCACAATTGAGCCAACCCTTACACCTGTGATGATGGTGGCGACGGCTAACAGCGTGCCCGCTGGCCTGGTATCCTTTCAGCCAACTTCCGCACCCAGCCCGACAGTTCAATCGGTCGCGATGGTCAGCACCAGTGCGCCGGTTGTGATGGATGCGGGTGTTCTGCCAAATACAACATCCAGTACACCGCCTTTGTTGGTGATCGCGTTAGGCGTGCAAATGGTGGTGCTGGTCGGCGCGGGTGTGGAGTATATACGCCGTCACCGGAAACGCTGATGGTGATGCTGCGCCGATATTTACACGCCTTTTGGGGCGCACTCCGGATGACTGTTCGCGGCGAGGTTTATACACCTCCACCCACTCCGCAATCGCCATTAATTGCATGGATCAGCCAATATGCGATGTTGGTGGATGTTGTACTGCGCACTGCGAACCTGAATGGCGTGGATCAAGCCACCCGTAAACAGGTGAAACTGCGGCTGGATGGCCGACCCATGAGCCTTGAAACGGCGCTGATGACTCTCAAGTTCCATGCTGTGCAAGAATATCCTTCGTTGATACAGCAGGGGACAGGGCGCGGCGTCCAAAACACGCTGTATGCCACCAATATGAATGACCGCTATTGGATTTCGCGCATGGCCGAAGCCCCTGAGTTACAAAACCCCGATCTACTGAAAGCGCTTGCCGCTTTAGAAACACATCTCGACGCCATTCCGAAGCTTGACTAGCACACTTCCCGTATAGAATTAATTAAGAATTGATTTTTTAGGTTGAATGGAATCTTAAAACCATGCTACCATTAAACTATTCAGTAGGTTATCTATCTGATTTTATCATTTTTCCGTTCATTATCTTTGGAGACAGAAGCATGATTTATCAACCCCGTGAAGAGGGCCAAGGCTTAGTCGAATACGCTCTTATTCTTGTGTTAGTAGCAGTAGTGGTCATCGTGATTTTAGCATTGCTTGGACCGGCTATCGGCAACATTTTCTCGAATTTGGTCAAGCGCTTATAAATTCTATGATCCCATTCATTAAGAAGAGACAGCTAAGCCTGTCTCTTTTTATTTGAGTTTAGGGGGAATTTAGTACTAATTGAGAATCCTTAATTCTTGACGTATTGACGTACAATTAATACTGATGCTATCGTAATCATAGTCGTTTATTCATTCATTCAGGAGAAGTTCTCATGTTGTACATGCCCCGTGAAGAAGGCCAAGGCTTAGTCGAATACGCTCTGATCTTGGTTCTGGTCGCCGTCGTCGTCATCGTCATTCTGGCGCTGCTTGGCCCGGCCATTGGTAACATTTTCTCGAACCTGGTCAAGAACCTGTAATTTTTACTGCGGTGGGGATGGCTTCGACAAGCCGTCCCCAATTTTTTTAGATGTCTTGTTATGTGTATCATTTGTTCCTGATGTAAGTTTGTCGCAAGGGAACGGGCATATGTTATAATATGTCAACTAAAGAATGGTATTCATACGATGGACACTTATAACGACCCCTCACTTGAGCGTTTTCACAAGACGCTTCGTATCGCGATGAAGAATGAAGCACTGCTCATGATAATGGATACTTTAATTAAAATGGCCGAAGTCATGGTCGATAAAGGCGAGAAGGAGCGCGCAGTCGAGATACTGACGATTGCGATGCAGTACCCGATGCGCCAGACCAGCCGAATTCGCGCCGAAGAAATCTATACTGATCTGGAAACTGAGCTTTGCCCGCGCGCAATCGTGGATGCCAAATCTTTAGCGGAAGAAATTACGCTGGATGATTTGATGGAAGCGATCCTCGGCAAAGAATAACCGCCAAAACCTTCGTATCGGATCCAAATTCATAGGCTGGTTGGCCTTGTTTTGATTTTGTCCACTTGTCGCCCTCTGTCTTGGCTTAAGCTCCAATCTGCTGTATAGTCTCCATAGATTTGGTTATTCGCCTTAATAATATACATATCAGGTGAATATTCGTGGCGCGATTATCTTTACGTTTGGGAGTACGCCAAGACTCCTCTACCAACTGATTAAAGCAATTATGCCTAATCCTGCTGAACGCAACCGCATCTCTCAACTCACCTCAACCTATGGACCCGATGAGCCGCCGCGTTTGCCGCTTGATTTCGGTGATTTTCTGTCCCTGCTGTGGCGTATCGACAAACATGCCGATGACGCAGCGCGAGTGCGTTATTACCGTAAGTGTGCGCTGTCATTGGGAGAAGGATTGGGGTTAGCAGGACGCAGCTTATTCCGTCTGGTGGAGCTGACTGCGCCCGGACAGCTTTACATCCAACTGCCGAATGCGCCTTATCGCGGCACCAATCGCCTTGTCGATGCACAGGATCGTAAGGCGGCCATTGCACAATTGGCACAGTTACGCTTAGATGTTCTGCGGATCGGAACTTATCACGACCAATGGACGGTCAGTTGGCCGGGCAGCGGTATCATGGATGCTGAACTGCGTGATCGTGTCTTCGCCGTGTTGTTCGCCGCCTTGCAAGGGCAGTACGAAAACTTCGGGCGGATGCTGCTGGTGGTCGATATTGTGCTGGGTGACCTGCTGATTGGCATGGAACACAGCCGCGAAATCAGCTTGCAGCAGTTAATGGCCGAGTACGATTATCCCAACTTCAATGATGTCAAAGTACGGGCGGGTTTTTACAGCAGTACGGCGTAAGGCTGAATCTTGCTTTTCGGGTGTTCTTGTCCAATGCCCTATTCAATTTCGACTGGTTGACAAAGTGTGCAACCAATTTTGTTCGCACTTGGATTGGGAGTCCATTCGATGACCGAAACACAAAAGCGTGACCAAGAACCGTTAGCGACCTCGCTAGGACACTCGCTCGGCGAGTCTAATTACCTCGACAGCCACTTTGCAGCCTTCCAGGCAGAATATGAGGCTCTTTTACGTGCGGTGGGCATCAAGTCAGGCTGGCATGTCTTAGATGCTGGTTGCGGTGGCGGAAGTTATCTGCCTTTGCTCTCTGAAATAGTCAGTCTGACCGGCAAGATCACTGCCATTGATTTGGCGCCTGAAAACATTGCTGTTGTAGAGAAAAATGCCAACGCAGGGAAATACTCGTGCGCTGTTGAAGCGCAGGTACAGTCTGTATTGCAGCTCCCGTTTCCCGATAACTCCTTTGATGCTGTGTGGTGTGCCAACGTGTCGCAATACTTTACTGATGACGAATTTCGTTACGCCTTAACTGAGTTCCGGCGCGTTGTACGACCCGGTGGGCTTGTCGCGATTAAGGAATACGACCTTACCGGGCTCCTTATTCAGCCTACGCCTTTGTCGCTGGTCTGGCATCTTCTGGAAAATGTTGCCAGAGTCAAACCACTGCAACTGTCCGGGGATTTGCGCACAATCACATTTCCCAAATGGTTTAGAGATGCCGGTCTGACACAGGTTCAAATCAAAACTGGGCTGATGGAGCGATCCTTACCGCTTCAAGAGCCTGCACTAATCTACTTAAGCGCAGTACTGGGTTTCTTAGCCTCACAGGCGGAGCTTGTAGGGGTCCCCCCTGACGATTTGAGTCTATGGAATACGTTAGCTGATCCAACATCACCAGATCATATTTTTCATCAACCGGATTTCTATTGGCGCGAAACACAGGCGGTTGTCGTTGGCCGTGTCGTATAGCATGATAGATTTCGCCAGCAATCTCATTCGATATTCCTTAAAAATGTTTAAGATACTTATTGGATGCTTGTATTGAACGACGGTACAACAAAAATGAATAACTTAATCGTCAAATCGATCATGGGGCTGGCCTTTTTGCTGGTGTTTCTGGGGTTCATGCTGTTTGCGTCGGCGGGTACGTTGAACTCCCTGTATTTGATGAAGTTCGATCAAAAACTGCTCGCCAGCCGCGTGGCCGCCGGACCAACCGCCGAAACGGACAAAGCGCAAAAGGTCATTCAAAGCCTCGCCAGCCTGTTTTTCATGCTGGTTTTCATCGTCGCGGGATTGGATTACCGTTTTCACTGGTCGAGCGTCCCAACAGTCGTGAGCCTGATCGCGGATGTGCTGGCCGCGCTGGGCTTTTATATCGTGTTCCTAACGTTCAAAGTCAATACCTATACCAGCGCCACCATTGAGATTAGAGAAGACCAGAAGGTGATTAGCACGGGTGTCTATGGCATCGTGCGGCATCCGATGTATATGGGCGCTGGCTTGCTGATGATTGTTACGCCGCTGGCATTGGGTTCGTTGGTGGCGCTGCCGTTTCCGCTGCTGCTGCTGGTCAGCATTGGCTTCAGGGCGATTGAGGAAGAGAAATATCTGGCGGCTAATTTAGCCGGATATGAGGCTTACCGCCAAAAGGTGCATTATCGCATGATCCCGTATGTGTGGTAACAAATGATAAACAGCCTCGCTTCAAGAAAGAGTGTCTTATGCCACAAACTCCTCATATTGAAAAGCATTTTACCGCTGGGGATACCGTTCGGGATGTCATTATTGGCATGTCGGACGGGTTGACTGTACCCTTTGCTTTAGCCGCTGGCCTTTCCGGCATTGCAGCCTCAACTGCAATCGTTGTGACGGCAGGGCTTGCCGAAATTGCTGCGGGTTCGATTTCGATGGGGTTGGGTGGTTTCCTCGCGGCGCGCAGTGATGCGGAACACTATGCCAGCGAACGCCTGCGTGAACAGCGCGAAGTGGTTGACATGCCACAGGCCGAACGGCTTGAGGTACAGCAAGTTTTTCAAGACTATGGGTTAACCGCAGATCAAAGCAAACCACTGGTTGAAGCGCTGGCTGCCAGACCGGAGGCCTGGGTCGATTTTATGATGCGTTTCGAATTGGGTATGGAAAAGCCTAATCCCAACCGGGCGCTGATCAGTGCCTTGACCATTGCCTTTTCGTATGCGGCAGGCGGGTTTATTCCGCTGCTGCCCTACATCTTGTTTACGAACGTGGCAACGGCTCAAATTGCTTCGGTAATTGCAACTTTGGTCGCACTGCTGATCTTTGGCTACGTGAAAGCTCGCCTGACGGGTGCGCCACCTGTACGCGGTGCTTTGCAAACGGCACTGGTAGGCGGGTTAGCCGCTGCCGCCGCTTTTGTGATTGCAAAGCTCATCTCCTAAAATTGCGGGTAGGGGAAGTTCTCGAACCTTTCCCCTACACTAGACAATATTCCACGCATCATTTTTATCCCAAATTGACATCATCAACGGTCATTTTTTGAGTATGATATAGGTTTCGGTGCATCAGAGGTGTCACGGGAGATGACGATGAATAGTATCCGCATCACACAGGTTGATCCGAACGCGACGGTGGCGGCTGATTTGATCCACGAACTGTCGGCAGAGTTAGCCGGACGGTATCCCGATTCGCATGGTGGTGATGGTGCGGGCGCATTCAAGCTGGCCGATGTACAAGTCGAAAGGGCGGCCTTCATCGTGGCATGGCGCGGCGATGAGGCGCTTGGCTGCGGGGCGCTGCGTCCAATGGATGAAACCGATACCGTCGAAATCAAGCGTATGTTCGTGCGTCCGGAGGCACGGCGACAGGGTATCTCGCGATTGATATTAACCGCGCTGGAAGATTTGGCGCATGAATTCGGGTATCAAAAAGTGCGCCTGGAAACGGGTACACGCAATCCGGAAGCGTTGGCGTTATACCAATCGTCGGGCTACCGGCCTATCCCCTGTTATGGTATTTATGTCAACGAACCTTTGAGCCGCTGCTTCGAGAAAAACTTATAGCGTACTCAGGTAAAGGCTGATCAAACCCGCCACCGAATTATCGACGGCGGGTCGAAGCCGGTATTAACCGAAAATAGCCGCCATCTTATCCAGACACTGTTCCATGCCCATCTCGGACATCTTGACCATTTGTCCCTGCGGCCAGTCGTGTTCGGTGACGGTCAACTCGGTTTTGTTCGCGTCCAACACTTTGAAGGTGATCGTATGACGCTGATCCTGCGGGAAATCCGGCGGCATATTAATCACAGCCGGATCAATTTTGTGACCATCTTGATCCGCCAGGTTGTGGATGTATTCGATGCGCTGCATCGGCTCGATTTTCTGGTACGTCCATGTGCTGTACAGGTCGTCATTACCGAAATCCTTGGGCGGACGCATGGCGAGCAGCGATGTGCCGCCCTCGCGGAAATCGATTTTTGCCATCGGGCATGAAAAATGTGTCGGCCCCCACCAGCGCATGACATCATCGGCATCGCTCCACGCTTTCCAAACTTGCTCAACGGGTGCATCGAAAACGCGGGTAATGACAAGGTCTTTTTTCTCTACTTTGTTGGGCATATTCGTATCCATCATCCATTCTCCTGTCTGATTTACCGGATTTTGGTTCCACATTTACATATGCATGATAGACCGGCTACAGGATAATGTCTTGTAGAAAACGGCAAACTCATGTTTAAACAAAAGGATGCGTAATGACTGACCCACTTGTGATTCGCCCCGTTCTGCGAGACGATTTTCCGGCGTGGAAGATCCTTTGGGATGGCTATAACGCCTTCTATGGACGGCATGGCACAACCGCGTTACCCGATCAAGTCACACAGATGACATGGTCGCGCTTCTTTGATGCCTATGAACCGGTGAACGCGCTGGTGGCCGAAAGTGATGGCAGCTTGCTAGGGTTGGTGCATTTTATCTTTCACCGCACGACCATTCACATTGGTCCGACCTGCTATCTGCAAGATTTGTTTACATTGGAAGCGGCACGCGGCAAAGGAGTCGGGCGCGCCCTGATTAATGCCGTCTACGAACGGGCCAAAGCGAGCAGCGCCAATCGCGTTTATTGGCTAACGCAAAATACCAATACGGTCGCTATGCAGTTGTATGACAAAGTGGCCGAGAAATCAGACTTTGTCGTTTATAGACAGGCCCTGTAGAGTTTAGCATAGCGTACAATACCTATGAATGATTTGGCGCAGCCACCTGACTGAAAATTCGACGTAAAATCGCGCCGCTGAATGTGCCGACAAAGGCCGGAACCAGCGCGATCAAGGTCGTAAAACCGTTGGGTGGTGGTGCGGTATAGTGTTGGCCTGTCGCCAGCAGCCACAGGTAACTGACCGGAACGCTCAGCCCGACGATCAAGGCCCACAGTGCCGCGCGTTTGGGTTCAATGAAACCCAGCACAAATGTAATCGGCAGCATGACCATCAAGGTGGCCTGAACCTCGCTGGCATGACTGTCGATATAACCTACAAACAGACCGCCTAAGAGAGCCAATAACAGCACAATCGTTGTTTTGTTTCGCATGAGTCCTCCTGCCCGGATTTCCGCCCACTGTTCAACCGGGGCATTTGCCAGCGTATCCCTTACGGTTTTGAACCAGATAGGGATGAGTCCGCGCCTGCCGCCGCGTTGGTAGGCATCCCGGCAGCTATCGCGGAAGTGCTGCGTCATCGCCTCACCATACCCGGCTCGGTGTTGGGCCGGATATAAATGAAGCAGCAGTCGGAATAAACGCTCTGACCAGATGAAGTTCATGATGCACCGCCTAACAGCCGCTTGCTTCTAGCCTGCCCAACAGCGGATTCGAGGCGCTCGGCTTCGGCCACTGCCACCTTCCGCCCGAAATCGGTTAAGCGATAGTAACGGCGGCGTTCATCATCGAGGGCTGGATCAGGCCGCGAGTCGGTTTCTTCGATTAGACCTGCTGCCAGCATCCGCTTGATTGAACCGTAGAGCGTTCCTGGCCCCATCGCCACGATCCCATTGGTGCTTGCCACCACTTCCTGCATGATGCTGTAGCCGTGCCGTTCCCCATCAGTCAGGGCCAGCAAAATATGGAAAACCGGCGGCGTCAGCGGCAGTAAACCCTGCGGATTGGTCATATCTACATCCGTATGCGTTATATCCATAACGGATATATTAGAATGAATGGATGCGATTGTCAAGCAGATAAGCTTTCGACCGCAACCCGTGTCATTTCCACAGATTGGACTTATATCACATAGCAATTCCGAGATGTGCGCGTTATGTTTGAACACATCCACATAGACCATTAAGTGCATACTTACCGCCAATGCCAAGGAGCGGCCCATGACGACTATTCTGATTGATAATGCGACACTTATTGATGGAACAGGCGCTGCACCCATTCCTAACGCGGCGCTCTTGATTGAAAACGGACGCATCCGCGCAGTCGGGCGAGCCGATGCGATTCCACTACCCTATGTGGACATCACCCGCATTAACGCGCAGGGCGGTTATGTCCTGCCGGGTTTTATCGACGCCCACGTCCATATGTGGCATGACGATTTTGACGTCATGCGCGAGATGACCGATCCGCTGTCGCTCAACTTTTTCCGCGCCATCGGCAACATGAAGCGTACCATCGAGGCCGGAATTACCACCGTTCGCGACGCTGGCGGCAGCGATTTGGGCATGAAGATGGCCGTTGATAAAGGGCTGGTGCTTGGCCCACGGATGCAAATCAGCATCACGGTGATGAGTACTACCGGCGGGCATATTGATTACTGGCAGCCCTCAGGCGCGAACCTCGATGAAATGTTCCCCTATCCGGGACGCCCAAGCGGTATCTCCGACGGTGTAGATGGCGTGCGCCATAAAGTGCGTGAAATTCTGCGTTCCGGCGCAGATGTCATCAAGATTTGCACGACCGGTGGCGTAATGAGTCCGATGGACGATCCACAGGACGCCCAATATTCAATGGACGAACTGCGCGCGATTGTCGAGGAAGCTGGAAACCGCCGCCATACCAAAGTGATGTCGCACTCGCAGGGGGCACAGGGTACAAAAAATGCCGTTCGAGCAGGCATCCACTCGATTGAACATGGTATTTTCCTTGACGAAGAAGCAATCGAACTGATGCTGGAACATGGTACGTTTCTGGTGCCGACCTTGATCGCCATACCCGGCATTCTCGAAATGCACGAAACCAAACACAACATGCCCGAATGGGGCGTCCGTAAAGCGCGCGAACTGCTGGACGTCCACAAAGAGAGCATCACCAAGGCTTACCGCGCGGGCGTCAAAATCGCGATGGGTACGGATGTGCCGGTCGTGCCGCACGGACAAAACCTGCGTGAGTTGGGATTGATGTGTTCGGTAGGCATGTCCGCGATGGAGGTGATCGTCGCCACCACGCTCACCGCCGCCGAATGTTTAGGCTGGCAGGACAAAATTGGGACGCTTGAAACCGGTAAGCTGGCGGATGTGGTCATCAGCAAGACGGACCCGCTGGCGGATCTGCGGTCGTTGGAAAATGTCGATAATATTGCGCTGGTGATGAAGGAGGGCAACATCGTCAAAAATCTATTGATCTCGCCTCATTCAAGCTCGGCCTGATTTTGTTTAATAAGGGGAGTCGATATGAAACGCTTATTTCGGTTTGCAGGTTGTATAAGTCTGGCAGCGATGGCACTTGGTATCCTGCCTGTCGCGGGACAAGATGCCAAGCTGATGTCTTTAGCCGCGCCCAATTGTGATTATGGTGGTGAAATCAAGAGCATCGAAGCGGTGGATAAGGCGACGGTCAAATTCACCTTGTGCTATCCTGATCCGGCTTTTACGGCCAAGGTGGTTCAGGATGCGTTCGGCATTCAATCATCGGATTATCTAGAGAAAACCGGCGGCAAGGGTGATCTGCTCACCAACCCGATTGGCACCGGCCCTTATATGCTGCAAAAGTGGGATCGCGGTAACGAACTGGACATGACCCGCTTTGATGGGTATTGGGGCGAAAAGGCCAAGGCCAAGACTCTCATTTTCCGCTGGAATTCCGAAGCGGCACAGCGCTTCACCGAATTGCAATCCGGCAACATCGATGTGTTTGATAATCCAGCACCCGGCGACTTCGCGACTATTCAAAGTAATGCCGATTACCAACTGCTGACGCGCGATGGTCTGAACACGCTGTATCTCGCCATGAACAACAACTTCCCGCCGTTCGATAACGTCAAGGTACGGCAGGCGGTGGCCTATGCGATCGATAAGCAGCGTGTCGTAGATAATTTCTTCCCACCGGGATCGAGCGTAGCGACCCAACTGCTGCCCGAAGCGATGTTTGGTTACAGCAAAGAAGTCACGGGTTATCCAATCGACCAGAAGAAGGCGATGGAACTGCTTGACCAGGCCGCCAAGGATGATGGCGTCAAACTGCCTATCGAGTCCACCATCAGCTACCGTGATGTGGTGCGCGGTTATCTGCCACAACCGCCTGTAATTGCGCAGGATCTTCAAGCCCAGCTTAATGGGCTGGGTGATGGCAAATACTTCAAGATCAATGTACAGGTGGTCGAGTCGGGAACCTTTATTTCCGAAGCGATATCGGGCAAATATCCGCTGCATCTGCTCGGCGGCGGCGCGGATTACCCCGATGCCAGCAACCTGTTCGGCTTCTGGTTCCAGGGTGTCCAGGCTTCTTTCGGTAAAGACTACAAGGACATCGAAGCAGCGGTGGCTGAAGGTGGACGTTCGACTGATGACGCAGTCCGTGCCGCGGCCTATCTGAAGGTCAACCAGCTTGTGCAAGAGGAAGCGCCAATGGTGCCAATCGCGCACGGTGGTTCGGCCATCACCTACAAAGCCGGTATCGAAGGCGCACAGGCCAGCCCGCTGCGCCGCGAGTTATTCTACGTCACCAAGAATCCGGCCAGCGATCAACTGGTGTTCATGCAGAATGCCGAGCCGATCATGCTGTACTGCGCCGACAATACCGATGATGAAACCTCACGCGCCTGTGTGCAAATGGTCGAATCGCTGACAGCCTTCAAGGTCGGTACTGCCGACATCGTGCCATCGTTGGCCGAAAGTTGGGATGTCAGCAGCGACGGTACCGAGTGGACATTCCATCTGCGTCAGGGTGTGAAGTTCCATGATGGTTCCGATCTGGATGCCAATGATGTGGTCGAAACCTATGTCGTGCAGTGGGATGCTTCTAATCCCTTGCATGTCGGCAATGGCGATGGTTTCGCCTATTGGACGACCTACTTCGGCGCATTTTTGAACGCTCCGCCTGCCAAGAGCTAAATCAAAATCGGATACGGATTTTGTTTTCCGTAGAGGAGGGTCACAAACCCTCCTTTTTGATTCTTGATCAAGTTTATTCGCTTTTGATTTGAAATTCAGATCGTTTCCAGGCGCTTGAGCGCATTCACGATTTCCGGCGGTGTTTTGCGCTGTGCCAGCGAGTTGAGCCATATGACATTCTCGCCCGATTGATGCAGCACGATTGCACCGAGCTGGCGGTATTGCTTGAGGAAACCGGCAGCACTTTCAAACCCGCGCCGTGTAAAGAAGTCCTCGGTTTTGCGCTCGGCCAGTTGGCGCAGTGTTGTCACCGCACGTGTGAGATCAGCTTCGGAAAGCTCACGTTCGGCAATCAGCCATAACAGGTTGATGATACCCGATGGCATCTGCCCCACTTTATCGCACAGTACCGCCATCACCTTGCTGATTTGCGCTTCGGTATCCCCTTCGTCCAATTCAAGAAAGCGGATGCGCCTCACTTCGACGTTAAACGGGGTGTGGGTCCTGAATGTAACCGTGAAATCCGGGCCGCGCTGTTTGGAGGCGGCGTATTTTTCATATTCGAGTGTGAACCGTTCATCGTGGAGCAGCCGGGCCGCGGTTTCCAGTTCTGCGCGGACATCTTTTAGACCAGCTTCGTCGCGAACATTTCGCAGCTTGGTGCGTATCTTGTCGCGATAAGTGCTGTGGCAAAAGCCTTATATCGACGCGAACCCCGCACCCACCCCTCAAATTCGGGATACAGCGCGGGTTTCTGACCGTCAAAGATAGTGTCCAGTAACTCGTCGATGGCATTCATAGGGACGCAATCTTAGGTGAGCTTAATCTTATATCTCAAGCTGCATGTTATACAGATTTGAATAGATGCCGCCCGATGCGATGAGTTCTTCATGTGTACCTTCTTCATGTACCCCATTATCCGTTAGCACGACAATCCGCTGGGCTTTGCGAACGGTCGATAAGCGGTGGGCGATGACCAACATGGTACGGTTATCCATCAGCCGTTCCATAGATCCCTTAACCGCCTTTTCGCTTTCATTATCCAAAGCGCTGGTGGCTTCGTCAAAGATAATCACCGCTGGATCTTTGAGGAAAACCCGCGCAATGCTCAAGCGCTGCTTTTGACCGCCGGAAAGTTTCACACCGCGCTGACCAATATCCGTGTCATAGCCATTCGGCAGGCCGGTGATAAAGTCGTGGGCATTGGCCTTTTTAGCCGCCTCCATGATTTCTTCGCGCGTGGCATCCAATTTTCCGTAACCGATGTTGTCGGCCACGGTTCCCGCAAACAGATAAACATCCTGTTGGACGATGCCGATATTCTGCCGCAGCGAGTGCATACGGACATCTTTGATATTCACACCATCCAGCAAAATTTTGCCTTCAGTCACATCATAAAAACGCGGGATGAGCGAACACAGGGTTGTTTTGCCGACACCCGACGAGCCGACAAGCGCGACGTATTCGCCTGCTTTGATGTCCAGCGAAACATTCTTGATAACGTCGTTGTAGTCTTCCTTGTACTTAAAGCTGACATTCTTAAATTCCACATGCCCCTGCACGTGCGTCAGGTCGATGGCATTGGGCGAATCTTGAATATCCGGCTGCACTTCCAAAATCTCCATGAAGCGGGCAAAACCCGTTGATCCTTCTTGATAAACCCGCGCGAAGTTCATAAAGCGTTTGATCGGTTCGATGAGGATACCTACTCCCAGTAAAAAGGTGAGTAAGTCACCTAAATCCAATGAGGCGTGTACAATCGCAACCCCACCGAAGATGATGACCGCAATCGTAATCAACTGGGTGAAGGCGTCCATCCCATTGAAGAAGTAGGCTTCACTCCCATAACTTTCGCGCCGACTTTGGACGAATCGTTTGTTTTCATACGAGAGCTTGGCCTTTTCCCTCGCCTCGTTGGTGAAAGATTTGACCACCCGAATGCCAGCCAGCGTGTCTTCCACCTGAGCGTTAATGTCACCGATGCGATCTTTACTTTTGCGTAGGGCCACATTCATACGGCGGTTGAAGAACACGGCATACACCGCGATCACTGGCAGGAAGAGAAAAACAATCAACGTAAGCTGGATATTGATGCGGGCAAGGATGATGAACACCCCTAGCCCCTTCAATGCCCCAATCGCAAAATCCTCTGGCCCATGATGGTAGAACTCCGACAGGGCGAACAGGTCGTTGGTGATGCGTGTCATCAATTGACCGGTTTTTTGCTCGTCGTAGAAACTGAACGAGAGATTTTGGAGATGGTCGAACAGCTCATCGCGCATATCACTTTCCATCTTCGCGCCCATCATATGCCCTTGATAGTCGACAAAGCCATTACACAGCGTAAGGATGATGACCAACACCAACATCACCATACCCATTGCAGCGATTTGGTTGAGCGCGTCGGGGTTGCTGCCGTCGAGAACATTCTTGGTGATGTACCCCGCGCAGAGCGGAAGCACGACCGTTATGCCCGACACGATAAAGGCACAGACCAGGTCTGCAATCAGCAGGCCGATATGGGGTCGGTAGTACGACAAGAATTTCTTCATGCGCGAGTTCAAAAATTGGCGATCATTAACCGCCTTATGGTCGATGAGCGACTGTGTTTGTGCTTCAGTCATATTTATAGGTAACCTCCGTTTTAAAAACGGCTGTGTAGATCGTTCGCAATAAATTATATGGGTGTGGTAAGGGTTCCCTTACCACACATGAAATTGCTACGGGCTTGTTCACGGTTACACCTCCGCCGAAGGCTGAGCCTGCACCACGACTGCTGCTGCCGCCCGATTATCTGCGCGGACGATACGCGTATACAGATACAGCACGGGACTAAGGATCAAGCCGCTGGTTAGGAGTGCAGCCCGTATCCCCAGCCGTTCACCGATGAAACCGACCGGCGGACCGCCCACGATTTGACCCAACGCATCCACTTGACTGGTCATCGAAATGACGGTGGCACGCACCGACGAATCGATGTGCTGGTTGATCCACGTCGAGTTGATCGGGCCGAGAAGTGTGCGGACGCTGCCAATCGCCCAGCTAATGATGTAGGCCACCACGAAGTTGCCCGCCAGCGCGAACCCGAACAAGCAGGCCACCAGCAGTGCCGATAAGCCGAACGAAGCCCGTGCCAGCGATTGACCGCGTTTCATATCCAATCGTTTTTCCATGATGTGCGTCACGACAGCCGTGAATGGCCTACCAATTAAACCAAGGATGCCCAGCCATGCCACCGGTGGCAGCCCGTGAAAGTCCGGCAGGGTAAAACTCCGCAGCAGGTGAGCGTCACCGAGACGGTCAAAGCCTTCGCTGTACAGGCCGAAAAACAGTCCAATGCCAAGGATAGCGATCAACATCGGTCGCACCCGTATCAAACCGGCACCTGTCCGCGCCGTATGCACCATCTGGCCGAAGGTGCTGCGGTCCTCTGTTGGTGTGGGATGAAACCCAGTTTCCGGCATATACAGGATCATGCCGACAGTTATCACCAGAAAGAGCAATCCGGCCACCAGTATGGGCAGGGTGATGAGCAGGCTGCCCAGCACAATGCCGATGATGCTGGCAGCGACGCCCAGCAAATTACCGAGGCGGCTGGAACGCAGGAACAACGCCCCGACCTGATCATTACCAACTTCGTCAATGATCCATGCCTCGGTTGCGCCGCTGGTGAAGGTATAACCGAATCCCCACAGGACATTAAACAAGATCACACCGAAGAAGGTTGGTGTGAAAGCCTGCAAGACAAAGGCGATACTGATGATAAAGAAGCCGATCACAATCGAAAGGCGGCGGCTGTAGACATCAGCGATAATGCCTGTTGGAATCTCGCAGATGAAGATGGTGGTTTCCAGGGCTGTGCCCGCCAACACCAATTGTATGGGTGTCAGGTTGACGGTTTGTACCACAAACACCATGATGACCAAAAAGCTCATGGAGAAGCAAATCGACATCCCAACACTAAAAAAGAGATACATTTGTCGCGCATCACGTTTGCGCGGATGGATTGCAAACATATAGGTATTTACTCACTCGTGTTTGGAACAGGGCAAGCGCCATGTTCGGCTGTTCATGTACTGAAAAGTCGCTGCTCTGCCCTGATCATCCGCATGAATAGGCGTTGATGAGGCAGACTCAATAAGGTTGGGTCATATCGAGGGTTGAAGCACGAGTGAGGGGATTACAGCAAACGTTACGAAGCACTACTCACTGGAGCGTATCCAAAACCGATATGAAGTTGTATTGTGGTTGACATTGGAACTCTCCTTTCTAATCATCGAACGATAAACAGCAGAATACCATGCACTCACCAGCTACGTCAAGAAAAATCAGTCGAAAGTCGGATTATGTGGAAGTGTTGCATACAGACGCATGACAGTGTAATATCTTCGCCACAATCCTTAATGATTGTAAAAAATTTTTTCGAATTTCGAATTAGGAGGCCATATGTATCGTAAATTGTCTGCTGTTCTGATTGCGCTCTCGGCGCTCATGATACTCGCCGCTGTTGGCCTGCCATTGGCCGGCGCTCAGGACGCTAATAAGGATGTTTACGGGCGTGATTTGCCAGAGAATGCCGCCCCGTACGATCAACAGATCTTTACTGAGCTATGTGATTCGACAGCTAAACAAGTTTCATTTTCATCGGTCGTCACTGTATATTCCCGCATCTGCAACACAGATATGTTTGGCGACCAATTGGTCGTTCTGGATGAGAACCTGAACCTGATCCCCGGCGCAGCCGAAAAGTGGGAAGCATCAGCCGATGGTTTGTCATGGTCATTCCACCTACGCCCCGGGCAGGTGTGGAGTGATGGTACACCTTTGACCGCTAATGACTATGTTGCTTCCTACCAGTACATGGCAACTCCCTCAAGTGCCTATGACTTTGTGTGGATGTGGCAGGGTACGATTAAGAATTGGTCGGAAGCGGTTGCTGGCGAAGTGAAGCCGACTGAAATCGGTGTGACGGCGGCTGATGATAACACGCTGGTCGTTACGACCAATGGCCCACGTCCTTATCTTCCCGGTATGATGTACTTCTGGGCACCGATGCAGGCGAAGGCTTTACAAACCCTTGGTCCCGACTACATTCTTGATCCCAAGACCAGTGTTTCCTCCGGTCCCTTCATGTTGAAGTCCTTCAAACCCGGTGAAAGCATCAATCTGGTGGCAAATCCAACCTATAATGGGTTTCGCAAGCCGTATTTGAAAGAATATAATGCCTATTATGGCGACTTCGCAAATGGCAGTTTCGTCGCTTTCCAAGCTGGTCAAATCGATCACGTCGACTATAACCAACTCAGTCCCGCCGACTTTGATGTCATTTCCAAAGACCCGATTCTGACGGCGAACTATCGTCCGAACTTCGGCGACTTCCGTACAGATTATTTGTTATTCGATACCTTCAACCCACCCTTCAACGACAAGAATGTTCGTTTGGCCTTCGCCAAAGCGGTTGACCGCGAATCGATTGTCAAGAACGTCATGGGTGCCCAATTCGCCATTCCGGCCCACTCATTCCTCGCCCCCGGCTTCCCGGCAGCAGACAGCGATGGCACGCTGAAGGATATTCAGGCCTATGACTGCGATGCCGCTAAGAAGCTCCTATCGGACGCAGGTTTCCCGGATGGCAAGGGTTTCCCGGCTCAGGAACTGGAACTCCGTGGCGAAAATGATACGCATCAGGCGTGGTTTGTAGCGGTCGCCGGTTCCATCAGCCAGTGCTTGGGTGTCACCATTACCGTCAACAATATGGTGCAAAAGGATTACATGGCTGGCTTGACCGCGCGTCCTACGACCATTCACTTTGGCGCGATCAGCTACGGTATGGATTACCTTGATCCGTCGAACATGTTGGGCGTATGGGTCTCCACTGGCCGTCACTCATGGTCTAATCCTGAGTTCGATAAATTGGTTGATGATGCCAACGTCTTGGTGAGCGATCCGGCCAAGCGTTTGCAGATGTACAAAGATGCCGAAAAGATTTTGGTTGAGGATGTCGGTGGTATCTTCATTGACCATCGTATTCTCGGTGGCCTTTACCAACCGTTTGTCGCGGGTGACTGCTTCCGTAAGGATGCACAGGGCGTAGGCGCTTGGCACTGGGGCAACGATTGGTGCTATGGCTCGATCTACATCACCAAAGATGTAGCTAATTACAAGACCTACCGGAGTAAGTAAGCTCTAGGTTATCCTTAAACGGGCAGGGGTGGATTAAAGATTCGCCTCTGCCTGTTATTTTAGGTAAAAACAATGCGGTTATGAGAAGATTAATTTGGATGTAGTTGATAAGTCTTTTTAGAAACTAAACTTGTATAGTCTGGGCGTAAGCGCAAATCAGACTTGTACTTTGTTCTTATATCGACAAATTATATTGACAGGTTTTTAAAATCGTTTTTTCATTGCTACGGGAGTATTCATGACGGGCTATATTATACGGCGACTCATTGCACTCTTCTTTGTACTCTTCGCCGTTACGACTATCGTTTTTTTCCTGATGAATGCTGTCCCCGGCGGACCTTTCAGCTTGGGAGAACGCGGTTACGATGCAATCGCCCTCGCAAATTTGAATCATAAGTATGGTTTGGATGTACCCATCTTTCAACGATATATCAATTACATTGTGAGTGCCTTACATCTGGACTTTGGTTATTCATTCGCTGTTGCCGGTAATCCGCCTGTCTTTGCGCTGATTGCCCGCACATGGCCTGTCACGTTGCAAGTCGGTGTTTATACCATCATAGTATCCTTCGGCCTAGGCCTCATTATGGGCATCGTCGCGGCCTACCGACGCAATAGTTGGATAGATAATATTGTGACCTTTACGGCTACACTCGGTATCACCATTCCCAACTTTATTATTGCCAGCCTGTTGCTGCTGATTTTCGGCTATCAGAATGGCTGGGGCGATCCTCATAAGTGGATTATCCCCCCTCTGTGGCCCAATGGTCCGGCGATTCTGTCATGGGACTACTTTCTGCCGGTGATTACTTATGCACTGACCCCCTTAGCGCTGGTGGCACGCTATACCCGTTCGAGCGTGGCGGATGCACTTGGCGCAGACTACGTACGCACTGCGCGGGCAAAGGGTCTGAGCGAACGTGCCATTATGTTTCGCCACGTATTGCGAAATGCCCTCATCCCGATGATTACGGTGCTGCTGCCCCAAATCCCGAATTTGCTCACTGGCTCGCTCTTTATTGAGGTAGTGTTTGGTATTCCGGGCCTAGGGAAATTCTTTATAACCAGCATCTTTGGTCATGACTACCCCATGATTATGGGTTTGGTGCTGTTGGTGGCCTTCTTCTGGGGCATTACCTACCTGATTACCGATATTTTATACACATTAATTGACCCGCGTGTGCGGATAAGTGGTCGGGGGGTCAGTTAACATGGTCGATAAAGTTACGACTAAGATCGCAGCTAAACCGCTGCCGCCCGTCACCTTGCGCGAAACCATCGAACAACGCTCTCCCTGGGTTGATGCCATCCGGCGCTTCCGCCGTAATCGTTTGGCGATGGCCGGGCTGGTGGTCTTCACTTTTTTGCTATTTCTGGCGATCTTTGCGGATGTCATTACACCTTATCCCTATGACCGCATATTTCTAAACTTACGCGCCAGTACGCTGCCCGGTGTTGATGTGGCGCACACACTCGGTTTGGATAGCTCCAGCCGGGATTATCTGTCGCGGCTGATTTATGGTGCACGAACCTCCATGACGGTCGGACTGGTGGTGCCGATAATCGCCTTCAGTATTGGTGTACCTTTGGGTGCCATTTCCGGCTACATCGGCGGCAAGGTTGATTTTGCCCTTCAGCGTGTGGTCGATATTGTTACCGCTATTCCCCCGTTACTGTTTCAGCTTTTTTTGCTGAGCGTGTTAGGCAGCGGACTCGGTAACGTGATCTTTGTGCTGGCGATTCTGGGTTGGATTGAATCATTGCGCCTCACGCGCGCACAGTTCTTAACCTACCGCGAAAAAGAGTTCGTTACGGCAGCGCGGGCTTTAGGCGCGAAGGATTGGGAAATTATCACACGGCATATTTTGCCGAACGCCCTCTCACCCTTATTGATTTCGTTCACGATTGCTGTGCCAAGCGCAATTTTCGCTGAAGCAGGGTTAAGTTTTCTGGGTATCGGCATTACTGAACCGACAGCCAGTTGGGGCAAGATGTTGGGTGGCGGCATCGGTAATACCATTCGAGTTTATTATCATCTGGCGCTTTTCCCCACCATTTTAGTGGCGCTCACGATGCTTACTTTTTCTTTTATTGGCGATGGGCTGCAGGAAGCGCTTGATCCGAGCCGTTCGCAATAATCTACAATGAGGAGCAATTGACATGAAATATCTACGCCGCTCATCCTCTGGGTTTGTCATCGCCTCGTTGATGGTTGCATTGGTTTTAGCCGCCTGTGGTGGTGGGGGTGGTTCGGCTACAGCCATTCCAACTCAGACCATTATTCCAACCTATAGCTTAAAAATTCAGACGCCCGTACCCACTATCGAATCGGCTGCTTCGAGCACCGGAGCGGATACGACGGCTGAGGCAACTGCCGGACTCGATCCGGAAGTGGTGGCGCGCGGTAAAGGCCGGTACGATGCACTCGATTGCGCCAGTTGCCACGGTGCGAATGGCGAAGGCACAGACAAGGGGTCGTCGTTGATAACATCTACCCAGAGTGAAGGGGATTTCATCGCCTTTATGCGCTCTGGTGGCAAACTAGGCCCTGCTCATCAATATTCCACCAACCGCCTCAGTATCACGGGCGGCACAGCACTCTATCAATATATGCTATCCTTACGAAAATCCTCATGAAGTTGTCGAACAATCTACCGCCGCCAACCAAAACGGATAAGCGTTGGTTGGCAGCGGGTCTCGTGATCTTTATCGCCAGTGCGGTCGTTGCCGTTTTAGCCATCAATGCCCGGAATACTCCCCATCCGACGGTAACTGACATCAACGGGAATGCCATTGATGCGCCGGTAGGTACGCTTGTACCCGGGGTCGTTGGTCCCAACGATCTCATCAATCAAATGACCGCTTTGCCCGGCGCAGCGCCCTTGACTGGCTCCTTAGCAGATGAGGTTCATGCCGTCGCCGGAATGGTCGCGAACTGCAATGATTACTCCCAATCGCGTCGCCAACAGATCAACCAGAATATCGCGTGGCTGCTCCAGCCGAATACGTTGCCCAAAGATGTAATTATTGGATTGGGTAACAATATCAATGGGCGGCTCATCTTGGGCATGGCAACCTATACCCTGTCTGATTGGGGTCAAAAGCAGAAAGCGCCCGATTCCTGCCTGCTCACCATCGGCAAAAAGCTCAATGATATGCTGGTCGCCAACGGAGAAGAGCGGTTTACCCAGTTTGATGGGTGATTTTCGTCATACTTTTAACAAAAGTTAAGAAAAGTATCTTGCCTATTCAAAAAACCTATGCTATAGTGCCAATTAAGGAAACGGCCACGCTTCTTCATCTACACACACTGAGTTATACATTCAAATAAACGTGATTTTAGAAAATCATTTGGCGTATCGGCGTGATAGTCGCCTTTCCACACGTATCCCCCTCACTACCAATGGAATACGATTCGATCTGGTTATCTGTTTTGGGGATTAACCCCACCCCGGAGTCACACTGAACATGGACATTGCCCAACTAGAGCAAAAAACACTTGAAGATTTACGTCAGGTTGCCCGCGATAATAATGTAACGGGCTACAGCCGACTTAAAAAACCTGAACTTATATTATCGCTGCTGCGTAACAATGCTGAAAAGCAGGGGTATCAATTACGTGGCGGTGTACTGGAAATCGTCGATGACGGTATCGGCTTCCTGCGCGCAGAGCATTATCTGCCGGGGCCGAACGACATCTACGTCAGCCAGACGCAGATTAAGCGCTTCAACCTGCGTACCGGTGATATGGTCATCGGACAGGTACGCTCACCCAAAGACTCAGAGAAGTATTACGGCTTGCTCCGTGTGGATGCGGTCAACGGCCTTAACCCCGAAGAAGCCAAGAACCGCCCCAACTTTGAAGACCTCACACCCATCTATCCCAACGAACGCTATGACCTTGAAACCAGCCCGCGTATTCTTTCCACCCGTCTCCTCAATCTGATTGCTCCTATCGGGCGTGGTCAGCGTGGGTTGATTGTCTCGCCGCCGAAAGCCGGTAAGACCACCGTTTTGAAAGAAATTGCGAACGCCATCAGCAAGAATTATCCCGAAGTTCACTTGATGATTGCCCTGATCGGTGAGCGTCCTGAAGAAGTGACGGATATGGATCGCTCGGTGGATGCCGAAGTCATCGCCTCAACCTTTGATGATCCTGTGCAGCATCACGTCCGTGTGGCCGAAATGGCGATTAATCGCGCCAAACGCCTCGTGGAAAGCAAGCAGCACGTTGTCGTCATGTTGGATAGTATCACCCGCTTGGCACGCGCCTATAACCTCGTCGTACCCAGCAGCGGTCGTACGCTCTCCGGCGGTTTTGATCCGTCAGCTATTCATCCGCCCAAACGCATCTTCGGCGCAGGCCGTAATGTGGAAGAAGGCGGCAGCCTGACGATTATCGCCACCTGCCTGGTCAACACCGGCAGTAAGATGGACGACCTGATTTACGAAGAATTCAAAGGTACGGGCAACATGGAACTCATGCTGAACCGTAAACTGCAAGAACGCCGTATCTTCCCTGCCTTCGACATTGAACAATCCTCCACCCGTCGTGAAGAACTGCTCTTGGGGCCGGATGTCTTGGCTCGTGCCTACACCATGCGTAACATGCTCTCGCACCTCCAGGAAGATCCCGAAATGGGCGTAGTCGGCGCATACGAACGCTTCATCAACCAATTCCGCCTGACCGAAAGCAACGAGGAATTTATGAACTCGCTGCCCGGTGCTGGCAGCAATGGCAACAGCCACCGCGGTATGTTTTAATCCGCGAATACGAACATTCCCCTAGGGGATTGGTCTTTGACCATCCCATTGCGGCTCAAAACACAAAAGCCCTGCTGCACAAGCGGGGCTTTTGATTTATAGCGGGCGTGTGGCTATAGTATGCGGAAAATACATCACACTAAAAGAGCTTAATGATGTCTGACATTCATAAACACCTGACCATTTCCGCGCCGATTGACTGGGTTTGGGCGGCGTTGACTGACGCCACCACCTTGAGCATCTGGATGCAGGATAACCACGTCGAGCTGGATCTGCGCGAAGGGGGTACCTATAAACTTTTCGGCGGCGAAACCAGCGGGCGCTTCACCCACATCACCACGCCTAACTTGCTCGAATACACATGGCGGCAAAATGGCTGGCAGAAAAGTTGGGAAGACTCGCTGGTACGTTGGGAACTCCACCCCGAAGGAACCAGCACCCACATTCACCTCATTCACAGCCGCTTTCCCAACACCAACGAACGCGACAGCCACGACGAAGGTTGGGATATGTACTGGCTCAATCCCATGCAAGATTGGCTGGAGCATGGTTAAACTCTTAAGCACAGGGAAATAGGAGGCAAGTAGGCAAACGCCAATCGGGTTACTTCAGCCGGTTCCTATCTATAATCGAAGTCATGATTTGGGATATGTCTTGGCTAAAGAAGGACTCAATGCTCAAACGAATACTCAGCTTCCTCGTTCCTGTACTTGTCCTGCTGACTACCTCCATGACCTCTGCCGCTGCGCCCGCGCTGCAACTCGCCTATCTGCACGGTGACTCCTATTTCGTGGACTGTGGCAGCGTCTCAATAGCCAGCTTGGACGGCAGCCCACCGCAGGACTTCAATTTGCCGACCATCACGAGCTGCGGCACACCGGCATGGTCGCCGGATGGGCGTTATCTGGCCTTGAGTATGCCGGGATTAACGCTGCTCGATATGAAGCAGAATACCATACGGTTGATTGTCAACCCCCTCAAAGAACCCATGGTCAGTGGTGCTTTTTGGTCGCGTGATGGCGCTTATCTGGCATGGATGGAACATCGGGCAGCACCTGAGTTGTGGTTTCTCATGCATATGTCCGATGGTGCCATACAACCGGTTGAGTCGCTGTCGGCTGTGCAAATTGCGCCCGACGAAATCCACTTCTGGAGTAATCCCTATCATCACACCTACGCCTATCGCAGCGGCCAACCGCCGCACGCCTTGCCCTTTTTGGATGAACGCTCTGTTTGCGCTGAAGCGTGGTCACTCCGCTGGACGGATTATCAAATGCTGTGCGTCAGTGATGATGACATCGTTAGTGCCAGCGACGCCACCCAAACGGTCATCAACCTGACTAACACACCCGACCATATGGAATACAACCCGCAGTGGTCGCCCGATGGCACGCAAATCGTCTATCAGGTTTCCGACCCCTTCTCCGGTATCACATGGCTGGAAATTATGGCGGCTGATGGCTCCAATGTCCGCCGCTTAACCTATCCCGCCAGCCAGCTTGCCACACCAATTTTTATGGTTTCGCCCGGTAATGATGTCTGGCCGGTGTGGTCGCCCGACAGTCAGTACATAGCTTTCCAGCGGAACACCGGCTACAAAGGCGAGATCATGAAAATTTACGTTGTCAAGATTGACGGCAGCGGCCTCCAATACATCGGCGACGGCGGTCGTCCCACTTGGCGACCCATCAACCCGCCTTAACTTAACACCCCAAAATAACCACCCAACGTCCCCTCTCATCTACAGCTTTCGGCGGATTACAACCGGCCTCTTTATCGCATAAGGTAATAAGGTCGCGCAGAACGCTGCATTTCTCAAAGCATGAAATGTCGTGTTCGGTGGAACCAATTCGCTGAAACGAACGTATTAAGGTGCATGAGCATCAATCAGGCGCTTTGAAGGGGACAATGGGATGCGGAAATTTTTAACGGTACTAATCTGGTTAGGTCTATTCTTTCCCTTGGCGGTGTCGGCCATGATGATGAGTTCGATGCGTCCCTGGATTTTGGATCGCGCTTTCTATGAAGGGGTTGTCAATGACGGTCGTGTCGATGATGTTCTTTGGAATGGCGAACTCGCTAACCAATTTAACCGTCAGGTTTTCAGCGCGGCCGATCAACTCCCTGTAGCGGCCTTGAACAGCGCCCTGCGTGAGGTGATTACACCCAACGCCCTACGAACACAATCCACCTATACGGTGAATGCGGTACTCGATTTCATTCAAGGGCGTGCCAGCACCTTTGATGTTTCAATCGATCTCACTCCAATTAAGACGGCCCTCATCGGAGCAGCCGGTTTGCGCTTTGCCAATACCCTGGCCGCCGCCTTACCTTTCTGTGACAGCGATCAAACAGCTGTTGCACCTGCTGGCACATTACCACGCTGCATGAGTAATAATCTGTCGGTTGCTGCCACAGCCGCTCAAATTGCACATGCGCTGCCCGTAATCCTGGAAAATGCACCTGAACGTATGCGGTTGAGCAGCACGCTTGATCTCCACACGGATTTGCACACGCTCGATGGGTTCCTGGAGGTCACCGTTCGCAGCGGCCTGGATATGGCAATTGTGATGGTTATTCTTTTGACTGTTCTGGTCGGGATTATTCTGTCCTATATGCGTGGCAGTGACCTCTATGCAAGTTTGCGCTGGCTGAGTAAATCACTGTTTGTTCCGGCTTCCTTTTTCCTGCTGGTCGGCGTTATCTTAGCCAATACTGGGGTTGCTAACACATTTATTCAAGTCAATGCCGCTTTCGGCCAGATGCTGGCTAATATGACCGTTTTGATCGTACAACGCGCGGGCAGCGGTCTTCTCACGACCGGTGCTTTAACGGGTGTTATCGCTCTGGTGTTGTTGATGGTCTCATGGCGTACCAATACCAATGAACGGGCCGTTGTGACGATGGTGCAGGTGCAAAATCACTAATGGTGAATCTCGAAAGTTTCTAGAAAATGAGCAATAGTCTGTGAATTACTCCCTCCCTCGTTTACGGGTTCACGAGACGACACTTTTACAATCTAATGAGTTTTTCTCCCGTAGGGAAGGCTCTAAGAGCCTTCCGCTTTTCCCTCAATCGACCAAAACTGTCGTGTCGTAAACGTTTACGGGGGAGGGCTTTTCTCATTTCTTTCGAGAACCCACATAAGCTGGACTTTATCCAACTATAACTTAATAAGACTTTAACGGGTTATATTGGTTCATTAAAGTCTGAGAATCTTTTCAAAATGAGCAATTTGAACCGTAGTAACCCTTCCTGCTCAAGAATGGATAAAGTCGAGATAAGTAGCATTCACGAATGCCGCTGTTTAGGGCGGCATCATTGATTGGATTGCACCTGATTGGCGATCATCATCCCGCTGGCCTCAACCGCACGAACAGCAGCGGCGGCATATCGTAGTTCACCCAATCGAACGCGCTCTTTGCCACCACCACATCCGCCAGTCTGGGTTCTTCTAGTCGGTCCATCATCAATCCGCTTGAGAAAGCGCTGTTCAACAGCACATGCAGCGGACGGTGCCAATAAAATTGTTCCAGCGGTTGCTCGCGGATCGCCGTCCCTTTGCTGACTTCCCATGAGAGATACCGCGATATTTTGATCGAGTAGGTGGGATGCGTCGCATAGTCCGCCAATTCTGGTTGTAATGCCATCGACAATCCATTGAAGCATGGATGCATCACCGTGAACACGAACCGCCCCTTAGGCTTGAGCAGCTTGGCGACCGCCCGAAACAACGGCTCAATCGCGGGCATATCCATCAGCGCGTTATTGCATACTGCCGCATCAAATCGCTGTTGATTGTCACCTGCCAGCGCCAGCAGCTGCGTCTCATCAGTGGCATCCACCACATGATAAGCAATCCGGTCGGCGTGTTCGATGGTCCGTCTTTTTGCCAGTTCGATCAATCTGGGGCTGAAGTCCGACGCCACCACCTTCGCACCCAACTCGGCTAATCGTCGGCTGAATTGACCATTCCCGCAGGCCACATCCAGCACCGTTTCGCCGGCTTGAATATTCAACATACGCTCGACCGTCGGCGCGATTAATGTCGTCTGCCACCCACCACCGCTGCCGATTTTTTTATCCCATGCTTCAGCGTTCGTATCCCAAATTTCTCGCGACTCACTGATTATTTTTTCGTCGTGCTGTTCCATAAATCGCCTCACTATTAGTTCGGGTAGATACCGTCTTGAAAGTCAAGAGATTGGAAGTTGGTGATCAAGAAAATGAGGATCAAAGGGTTGCCCAGACTTGAGAATGCCAAAGACGAGATGCAAAAGTTTACGCATGACGGCAGCGACGACTTGCATTTTGG
>JBGAHG010000020.1:0-126598 GCA_044226325.1 Aggregatilineales bacterium | reverse complement strand
CAAAATTTACTGGCAATTTACCATTGATGACGCTCGTATTAAACTCCGTCATCTTTATCCCTCTTTTGATCCCTGACTTAACAGTACAACAAGTGAGAATGGAATGGGTTACATTTTGGAAGACCATTTTGTAACTCTTTGCGCGGTTTGGCGTTAACTTTGTGAGGGAGTAGAAGGCGGAGAAGGTTCGGCGAGGGTTTGAGATTGGTTTGCCGACAAACTTAATCTAGACGTAAGTAATAATATGAGTGGAATAGGACGGATGAGGCAGGCCTCATCCCTACAATCGAACATGTCATTGGCATACTGAATGTTTCTAGAGATAGTTACGCAAGTTAACCACCATCTAATTACTGCATATAATTTGTCTATCGCCTTTGGTTACCTACTTTTTAGAATGTCATCTTTAATTCGTAGTGCCATCTTGTGATTTGGGTCAAGTTGTAGTGCAGCTTCAGCAGCTTTGAGCGCTTCATCAAATTCATGCCGATGATTATGCAGTTGTGCTTTCAACGCATATACGCCTGCTGGTCGAGATGATATTTCAATTGCATGATTCCAGTCAGCTTCTGCCTTCTCAAATTCATTCATATCAGCGTGGAGAAATCCTCGCGCAACATAATCCCTGTCACTATGGTCAAGCTCAATCGCGGTATTCATATCGATTAGCGCAAGTTGATTATTGCCCTTTTGGCGATAGATCGAACTTCGCCGTATGTAGTAATAGGCATTATTCGGTTTTATTTGAATCGTCATAGTGTAGTCGGCAATTGCTCCATCCAAATCACTAGAAGAGAAATAAAGATTGCCCCGATTTTCGTAATAATCTGCGTATTCAGGCGCATGGTAAATAGCGTTTGTGTAATCACTAATTGCCATTTCTTTATTACCGATACGGGCATACAAACGGGCACGACCCTCATAATATCGAGATTCTTGAGGCACTAGGCTAATCGCACGGTCATAATCAACAAGTATTTCTGCATCTGTTAGCATGAACTTTTTCCGTCGGCTAAAACGCTCCCTATACATAAATTCTGCATGTTGAAAATAAGCTTCAGGGTACTCAGAGTCGGTATCTAAAGCTTTGATAAAGTAGTCAACTGCTTCACTGGGGCGGTTATTAGATATAGAATCATATTCTTCAGTAAGTCCCTGATCGAGAATATGTTCTGCTTGTAGTTGTGCCTTCGTCGGCATCAAGCATGTTGTCTTGTGTGGTTGAATATAAGCTAAAGGTGTGGCTTCAAGGTTTTGCCTCAGTATTGCGTTGAGATTGTCGCGCAAAGTTTCGATGTTAACTTCATCCAGCACATACGTGTTTATGTCTTGAGGCAGAATCGATCCCATCGACCAGTGAGATAGAGTTCGCTCAACTTCCAGCCCATATGCAAAAATCACGATGATAGAACGACCTACTTGTCGCGCATATTTAATTTCATGTTCAAGCCGTTCTTCACCCAAATTAAACCCGTAGCGCACTGAGGCGGGAGTTAATAACAACATAAAGTACTTGTGGCATTCGATCCGTTCCAATATACGCTGCGGTGGCGGATCAAATCGTCGAAAATGACTTGTGTCCATAAATACATCGTAACCTTGTTGGCGCAATCCATTAGCCAATGCCAAGGGCAGACGGCGAACTGCATCCTGACTATAAGCGAGGTAAATGCTATTCAATTGTGGAGACATGGGAAATTAAGCAGAGGAACCAGCCTGCAACTGTAGAGCAGAAATGCTCGTTAATGGTGTTATTCAAACTATAGCATAGATTCTGAGGCAATTCTATCAACAAAATCTTGTATGCTATAGAAATAAGGTTGGTTATTGAAGCGGATGTGGCAGGCCTCATCCCTACAGATTCCCGTGAATTATGATTGAACAGCCACGACCACAGCGCAAATCGCCACGTTTACAGGGATATGATTACCGTCAAGAAGGTGCGTATTTTGTCACAATCTGCACCTATCAGCGCGTTCACCTTTTTGGTGATGTCGTAAACGGCGAAATGAAACTGTCAAGCATCGGCCAAATTGCTGAAAACCTATGGCTGGCATTATCCGGACATCATCCCAATATTGTTTTAGACGCCCATATAGTTATGCCCAATCATATGCACGGAATCATATTTATTACCGATCAACAAGACCCGTCGCAAATACCTGTAGGGAGGAGGCCTGCCTCATCCGCCGCATCCCTACCGCAAAAACATTCAAAAGGGAATCTTGCAGGTACGCTCAGTGCAATCGTTGGAGGCTACAAATCAGCCGTAACCCGTGCCATCAATCAACAAATGGGATTATCAGCACCTATCATCTGGCAGGCAAGTTTTCATGACCATATTATTCGCAATGAGAGAGCACTCAACCATATTCGTGAGTATGTTCAGACAAATCCGACACGCTGGGAAGAAGATACCTTTTACAAGGTGTAATGAGTATTTTGGGGAAGCGGATGAGGCAGGCCTCATCCCTACAGTGATACGGTATATGCAAAGATTGCTATACTTATCATGCGTCACAGCAATGTACTCCAAAAAAATAAAAATGCCCCTTTCGCAGGGGCATCGACAGTGTTGAAAACAGGACGACGGTGGCTAGCCAGTGGCATGAAGGAAGGGAGCAGAGTCATCACGGTTCAACCAATTCCGGAAGGGCGACCTCGCCAGTGCCATCGCTGATGAGGGCGACCAATGCCCGCGCGCCCTGGTCGTCGTCCAGCAGCATGATCTTCACGAGCAGAGTCAGCGGTACAGCCAGCAGCGCTCCGGCTGCGCCTAATACCCACGTCCAAAAGATCAGCGAGAGGAAAATGAAGAGTGCCGAGATGCCGAGTTCCTCGCCCATAAATTTGGGTGTGACGAAATTTTCAATCACGTTGTTGATCAGGCTGTAGATGACGATGAGGATGAGCGCCATCAATGGGCCTTTTTCCAGAATAGTCACGATCACAGGCGGGATTAATCCCAGCACGAAACCCACATTGGGTATGTAATTGGTGATGACCGCCAGCACACCCCATTGGATGGCGAAATCCACGCCCATCAGCAGCATGACCACCGTTTGAATGGCGGCGATGATGATGCCGAAGACAGTTTTCAAGAGCATGTAGCGCTGAACGCTGAGGACGAACAATCGGGCTTTTACCAACCAATGACTTTCTTCGCCCAGCACTGCTTTCATGCGGCGGGGAATATTGGGCGCATCCATCAGCATGTAGAACAGGATCAGGAAGACCAGCAGGATGTTGCCTAGCGAGTCGAGAATGGCTCGGAGTACGGTGCTGGCGAAGGGGATGAGTGAGCGCAGATTAACCGACTCCAGCGCGGCAACGGTTTGTTCGGAAAGCCCGAGCTTATCCAACTCATTCCATGTGCTGGTTTCGAGCTGTTGAATCCGCTGCTGATAATCGGGGAGTTTGCGGATGACCTGATTGGTCGAAATACCGATGAAGGCGACCAGTACGATACCAACCCCGATGATCAGTACCAGCACTACGGCTAAGGATAAACCCTGTGACCAACCATGTGCCCTCAAGCGGTTTTGGATGGGTGTGCAGAGTATAGCGATCAGTGCGGCCATAAAGAAGGCGTTGAGTGTGTCGGCGAAGGCGCGCATTCCGGCGACCACAATGATGATGCTAGCTGTGATTAACAAGAAGCGGCTGGTAGAGGAGGAGCCGGACATTGCAAACATGCGTTTGCCTCCGTTTTGGTTCAGCAACGGCCTAGCAGCCTGGCTAAGCGCGACCTCGAAGGAGGCAGCGATGAATCGTCACCTAAACCTGTGTAAATCATCCCCTGTAATTATATCGCGGGGACTCAGAATGTCATCCAACGGGTGGAGGATGAATCTGGCAGTACCTACCCCAAAGATGATTTCAATGCCGAAAGAGGCACGCCTCAGCCCTACGAAGATCGCTTTTGGGCTTCGTCGTCGGCTAACATGCGCTCGATTTCGGCATATTCCAAATCGTCGACATACTGGTTGATACTCTCGCGCATGTATTCGCCCAATTGCGGGTGAATCTTGCTGAAGTTCGCGATGAAATCGGGATGGGTGTTATAGAGTTCGCCCAAGCCGCGCAGAATATCCAAGGTTGGTTCGTAGAAGTAGCGCAGATGTTGGTGCCAGCGCTTGAGGATGGCCTGCACTTCCTCGCTGTCGGGCTGTTTTCCAGCTTCAATTGCGTCCACCAGATCGCTGTAGACCGCGTTGCCTTCATGGCCGATGGCTTTCTTCTGTGCCTGTGTATAACTTTTCCAGTTTTTAATCGACTCGTTGACTTTGTCCGGCCCATATTGAAGGCGGATTTCGCGTTCATACCCCTTCTGCTTTTCGTCGCTGAAGGCTTCGAATAACTGCCGTTTGCTCATGGTTTTCTCTCCCTGTAAATGCTGTATCGTGCTGTCGACCGTCGTCACCAGATTAAGCAGACGCTGGCTTTTCTCGAGCAGTAATGCTCGGTGGGATTTCAATGCGGTCACCAGATCGAAATTCGGACTGTCCAGCACATCTTTGATCTGCATGAGTTCCATGCCGATTTCACGGTAAAAGAGGATCTGCTGCAGGCGTAAAACCGCGTCCTCGTCATAATAACGGTAGCCATTCGCGCCGACCTGTGAGGGAATCAACAAGCCGATCTCGTCGTAATAATGCAGGGTGCGCACACTGACCTGCGCCAAATCGGATAACTGTTTAACGGTATACATGCCTCGCTCTCCTCATTCCACAGGCATCATAAACCATCACGCAACGTCAGAGTCAAGGGATTGGCAAAATTGCGCCATTAAATGACTTGCTTGACACATTTTGAAAATGCTCTTATCTTAGTGAATGAATGTTCATTCATTTTAGTGAATGGAAATTCATTAAAGGTAAACTATGGCAAAAAACAGTAACGATCCGATACAAGAACAGCTTGTCGCGGCAAGGCGCAACCAGATACTCGACGCTGCGACGATGGTATTCGCCGAGAAGGGTTTTGAGCGTTCTACTATCAAAGACATCGCTAAGACCGCAGGAATAGCGGACGGAACCATTTACATCTACTTCCAAAATAAGACGGCCTTGCTGTTGGGGCTCCTAAACCGGCTGAATGAGTCTGACCAACGTGCAGAACACTTTGAGCAATCTGCCGATATGGACACTGACACATTTTTTAGGACACTGCTACGGCATCGTCTGGGGGTAATGAACAACGAAGGCATGAAGGTCATCCAAATCGTTCTTTCGGAAATCATGGTGAACCGCGATCTACGTGATCTGTATTACGAGAAAATCATTGCGCCAACCTTTGAAATTGCTGAGCAATATTTCTACGGGTGGATGGAGGCTGGACTCATCCGCGAGTTCGATATACCCATCATGATGCGCTTGATAACCAGTGTGGTGCTGGGACTGTTAGTCTTGCGTTCTATGGGCGACCCGACTATCGAAGCGCAGTGGGAAAAGCTTCCCGATGTTATCGCTGACATGGTGCTGTACGGCATCAAAGGAGAAGATTCATGAACGTGACGGCGACCCCATATGAAAAGATCGACATCACCAGCCGTGACTTTAAGGCTAATCCGTTTCCGTTTTATGCCTACTTGCGAGCGGAGGCACCGGTTTTCCGCACGACGGTGAAAATGCCCGATAAGCGTTCGGTATGGATTATCAGCCGCTACGAGGATGTGCTGGCGGCATTGAAAGACGAGCAATTCGCTAAAGATCGGCGCAACGTGATGACACGGGAACAGCTTAAAAAGCAGCCTTATGTTCCGGCGGCTTTCCGTGCATTGGAACACAATATGCTGGATCTGGATGCACCGGATCATACACGGCTGCGCGGGCTGGTGCATAAGGCGTTTACACCTAAACTGGTTGAGGAAATGCGGGTGCGTGTCGAACGCATATCAACCGAACTGCTGGATGCGATGGCACGCAAAGGTGAGGCTGACCTGATCCATGATTATGCCCTCCAAATTCCGCTGACCATCATTTCGGAGATATTGGGTATTCCGAAAGAGGACAGTGACAAGTTCCATAATTGGTCGAAGAAGATGGTTTCGATTCAATCCACATTCTCTGCCCTTTTGACGACACCGACTCTGCTGCTGTTTATGCGTTATCTGCGAAAGCTGTTCAAGCAGCGCCGTGCCGAGCCGCAGGATGATCTGATCAGTGCGCTGGTGCAGGCGGAGGAAGCTGGCAGCCAGATGAGTGAAGATGAATTGCTGGCGATGGTTTTCATCCTGCTGATCGCAGGCCATGAAACCACTGTCAATTTGATTGGTACGGGGACACTGGAACTGCTGCGTCATCCTGACCAACTGGAGCGGCTGCGGGACAATCCAACATTGATTAAGCCAGCGGTCGAAGAACTGCTGCGTTTCGTGACACCGGTTGAAACTGCGACTGAGCGATATGCCCGTGAAGACATCACGATCGCAGGTGTGACCATTCGGAAGGGCGATATGGCCTTTGCAGCATTGGCTTCGGCTAATCGTGACGAAAACATGTTTGTTAATCCTGATGTGCTGGACATCAGCCGCGATCCAAACCGACATTTGTCATTCGGACAGGGAGCGCATTACTGTGTGGGTGCGCCACTGGCACGACTCGAAGGCTCTATTGCACTAAAGGCGTTAGTCGAACGCTTTCCTAATTTGCGTTTTGCGACATCAGGCGACACATTGGTCTGGCGGCGAGGCGTAACACTGCGGGGACTGGAAGCGCTGCCGGTGAAGTTATAAATGAGTACTGGCTGGGACAATTTAACCGTTGTCCCGGCCAGAATGCAGCGGTTTACTGAGCGGTGAGTTCGTGCGGGAAGGGGAAGCGTGCCGAGAATGCCCAATTCTTGCCATCCAAACGAAGGACGTTAGCCGACTGATGCAATTCCAAATAGCGGTCGTAATCCTTGATGTCCACATAGACGCTGTAGACCGAGTCGCGTTTGACTGTAGTGGGATCGGTAAGGGTCGGCCAGTCTTTGGGCCATGCGACGGCGTCGGTGGTATCGTATGACCACAACATGACTTCGAACTTTTCCGGCAGCCACAATTCGGCTTTAGTATGGCCGTAGTTAGCCAGCGTGTCGTAGAGATCAATCAGGCGTTTGGGAGCGGCCATTTGACGAGCTTCTTCATCCCAATGTAAATCGCCATAAATCGAGATGACTTTTTCACCGAGAACCGGATCAAAGAGGCGGATGACGTTGGTGGGTTGGTCGGTCTTGGTGTAGTAGTCCTTATTGGCGTCCAAAGCATACAAATCTTTGTCGATTTTCAGCCCGGCTTTTAGTGCTTTGAGTTCAGCTGGAGTCAACTGGACAGAGGCGAATTCGGGGGCATCGGCAGGGCCAAGGCGTTGATAGATAACCAAACCGTTGTCATAGAGGGCGAAGGTGGGTTCATCAGAACCAATAACCATCAACCAGGGATTATAGATGGTGAGCAAGACGAGTGGTTTAGGCGGCTGATTATCGGGCGTGGGGCCGGGTGGTGTCATGGTGGTAAGGGCGACGTTGGTTGGCGAAGCCGCTAATGTGGCAGCGATGCTGGTCAGGAGCATGACGACGACGGATAAGATGAGAATGGGTAATCGAGATTGTAAGCGTTTCATCAGCAGGTTCCTTTAGTTTAGTGGTCGGATTGCTGATATAGACGTTCAAAAAATGTGATTTGTTCCAATGAATGTTCGCGTAAAATGTGAAAAATGCCTGTTTTGCAGGTTGAACAGGTAAAAACAGGTATTTTTAGGGGTATTTATGAAGATAACGCTTGAAAGCACAAACCGTTTTCAAACGTGAAGAACCCACGCTACTCTCTCCCGCAAGCGTTTACGACACGACAGTTTTGGTCGATTGAGGGAAAAGCGGAAGGCTCTCAGAGCCTTCCCTACGGGAGAAAAACGCATAAGACTGTAAAAGTGTCGTCTCGTGAACCCGCATCCACAGGAGGCTTCGCACAGCGATGGAGGGAATCGAAAATCACCATTTTTGCGCCCAATCGGGAGCAGGCTGCGGATCGGGTTGGCTGCTGTTGAAGTCGGCGAGTTCGGTCAGTTTAACATCATCGTTTTTAAGAACACCTGTAAACAGTTTGCCTTGTTTGGCGAAGATGAGGCGTCCCTGCTGGTCGAAGTCGGCCCATGTCGCATCACTCAACAGAACCTTTTCGCCAGTTTTATTTTTGACGACGAACAACTGATTAACCTCACCGCGATTCATGCGATAGCCGAAATAGTGCTTTTCGATACTGTAATTGGCATAGGGTTTGCGCCAGATGGTAGGTGGGTTCAATTTGACGAGCCAACTGTTGCTGCTTTTGCCTTCCATTTCCGCATCCAAAAGCTGATACCAATCCCCATCTACGTCGAGTTGATTGTCTTTTGTACCTTCGTTCAAAGAGGCCAAAAGGGTTTTGTAATCGTCGCGCACATCACGTCCGTTACTGACCATCTGCCAACGTGACTGGCGCACTTGATCGCGCCGCTCGATATTCAACGTCACCCGACTGTCGCTGTCGAGAACGGTGAGGCCGCGCGGCGGATGATCGGGATGGTAACTGTCTTTAGGGACATAAATACGAACCGTTTTGTTGTCGATGAAATGTCCACCGCCACCCCATGTACCCGACTCTTTCCACAAGGCCAGTGTGGTGAAATAAGGCGGCTTGCTGATGGCTGTCCATGCGTAGCCGTAATCGGGATGAAGACGCCAATTATTACCCTTGTGGACAAAGTAAATCAGCAGCTTGCCATCCGGCGAGAGGTCGCACTTGTCCTCGTAGACACGCGCCTTGAGCCACTGCCCCGGCGTAAACACATCCCGTCTGGTATCCCAATGGATCATTTGTATCCAGCGGGTTGGGCCGCGCCGCAAGATCACCGCAACGGGCGCTTCGCGTGCCAGCAGGACATGTAGACGGGCGGGTGCTGGTGGCGGTGGTTGGTAGGATGTCATGTGCGCGCGCCTTTGGACATGTCGAGAATGGCAAGGGTGTTGCCAAAAGGATCTTCGATGACAGCACACTTGCCGATGACAATATCAAAGGGCTGTGTGCGGATGAGACAGCCGTGCGCGGCAAAAGTATCAACGGCTTTCACGACGTCATCCACCAGATAATGAACGCTGATTTCTTTGGGCGGCGCGTCGTTGTCATGCAGCACGATCTCGGCGTCTGTTTCGTGCATTCCCATGCCGACAGAATGGGCGTCCTGCCACAACCGTTTAAGTCCAAAGACGGTTTCGTAATAGGCTGCTGCTTTTTCAAGCTCAGGGACTTTGAGCATGACACAATCAATTTTACGCAGCATGATTCACTCCTGCGGCTAAACGTCATGATACTGATTTATAGCATAGCTTCAAATTGGGTTATGAGGAACGAGGCTTACTTCAAATCAAGCTTCGGTGATGGGGATATTCACGGTGAAGGTCGTTCCCTGATTGACTTCACTGAGGACGTTGATAGTCCCGTTGTGCATTTCAACCGCTTTTTTGGTAATGCTCATACCAAGGCCGGTGCCGGAAATCCTGCCGACATTTTTCGCACGGTGAAACGGTTCGAATATGTTCTTTAAGTCCTCGGCGGGGATGCCTATTCCCTGATCGCTCACTACCAGCGTGATTTGCTGATCCTGTTGGAAGAGTTTGATGTGTACGGGTTTATCCGCCGCTGAATATTTGAGCGCATTGGAGAGCAAATTGATAACAATCTGCCGCACCAAACGGGAGTCAAATGATGACATGAGTTCGGGGATTTCTGATGTGTAATGGATGCGCCCCTCGTATTCCTGCCGTTCTGTGAATTCCTCTACAATATCGCTGCATACCACCTCAAATTTTTCCTGAGCCGGTTTGAAATCGACATAATTATCCTGCATCCGTGCCGACTGCAAAACATCTTCCAAAATGGAGGTCATATGCGAAACCTGCAGGGCTATTTTCTCCAATTTTTGGTCAATTTGATCGGGTGTCAATTTGTGCCGATAGAACTTGAGCGACTCGGTTGCTAACAAAATGGCGGTCAATGGCGTGCGGAATTCATGTGATGCCACCGAGATAAAACGGGTCTTCATGTCACCCAATTCTCTTTCATGTTCCAAAGCGCCACGCAGCATATTTTCGGCCTGTATCCGCTCGGAGATGTCGTGGTTAATGGCAAGTATACCGAATGGATTGCCCGTTACATCTTTAAAAAGTACCGTCGAACTCAACATGTATATCGTACTGCCATCGCGGCGGTGCTGGATGACTTCACCTGTCCAGTGCCCATCTTCAATGAATACGCGCTGGATTTCTTCACCAAATTGTGTGCTGTTGAATTCCGTGCGTAGTATATCCCTAACGGGTTTTCCAATCACTTCGTCAGCCGGCCAGCCATAAATACGTTCGGCGGCTTTATTCCAGCTTTGAATGCGAAAGTCCAAATCGGTCACGATGACCGCATCGGCGACTGTATTCTGGATACTGGCATTGTAATGTAACTGGCGTTCTTGTACTTTGCGGTTGGTAATATCATGAATGGTCGATACCAAGCCATCACCTTCGATATGTCCAATGCTTAGTTCAGCGTCAAAGGTTGTGCCATTTTCGCGGCGACCGCGTACTTCAAGCGTATTATTCCTAACACCCATAAGCGCCGTTTGTATGCTCTCTCTCACACGCCTGGCATCTGCGGCATCGATAACATCCAAAAGTGATAAAGCAGCGCGGTCCGCAATCGTGTGTCCGAACAACTTTTCAAAGGCGGGATTGGCTTTTTCAATACCAAGGTCAATATTCGCCAGCAAAATGCCGTCCAGACTGTTGTTTAGAATGGCTTCAACCTGGTCTTTAGCAGCGTTCAGTTCGGCTGTGCGTTCGATGACACGCTGTTCCAGGGTGTCGTTGGCCTGTCGCAGAGCGTCGGATAGGCGCATTTGCTTAATGACAATTGAAAGCTGATTGGCGACTTCAAGGGCGATTTCGCGGAATTCTGATGTGAAAAAGCCAACGCTAACAGCAGAAAAACTCATAAACCCGATTGGAAGACCATCCTGCATGAGTAGAACTTGCAAAAGTGTAAGAAAGCCCTGTTTAACCAAGTTTGTCGTAAACGGATAACGTTCTTGAACCAGACGCATATCTTCAAAGAGGCGCATGTTATCGGCACCATAATCTTCAAACATTTGCGGCGCCAGCGGCATACGTACTACATCAAACGGACTTTCGCGATCGGTATCGGCAGCGAAAATCATTAACTCGCGGGCAGGCTCATCAACCAAACTGACCGCAATCCGTTCACAGGGTATAAGCACACGCAGATCCTTGAGGGTTGTTTCAATTAACTCCGGTATGGCGTATGAGGCAATAATGCCTTGATCGATCTTATGGAGAATTTCCATGCGCCGCGCGTAACGCTCCAATGTTTCATTGGAGCGTTGGATGCTGTCAGACAAGCGCATTTGCTTGATGACAATGCCGAGTTGGGTCGTGACCTCAACAGCGATTTCGCGATATTCCTTAGTGAAGAAACCAACAGTCGTCGCGGCCAAATGCACAATCCCGACCGGAAGACCATTTCGGGTTATTTTCACTTGAAAGAGCGTGAGAAAACCACGTTCGATCAGGTTATCTGCAAACTGGAAACTCCCTTGAACCAGTCGTAAATCTTCGAAGAGGCGCGTGTTATGGTCGTTGAACCCATCAAAAAAGTTCGGTTGTAAAGGCAAGCGCTCGGTATTGAATGGGTTGTCGAGATTGGTATCGACTGTAAAAATGTCTAAATTTTGCAAGATTTCATCGACTAACGAGAATGCAACCCGTTCGCATGGGATAAGCTTACGGAGTTCTTTGATGGTCGTTTCTATCACTTGTGGTAAGGCTTGTGCAGCAATAATGCCTTGATCGATGTTATGGAGGATTTCCATGCGCCTACCATACAGTTCCAACTGCCTGGTTGCTTCTTGATGCTGCGTGTCAATTCGATTCAGCAGGCGGGCAGTCCACCACACAACAATCGTTAGAATGATGATGGCGCTGACTGCAAACAGCGCTGTCCCGAATTCCGTTTCATAGTAACCGAGATGTTGACCTTGCAGACGCAGCCAACCCATTACCAGTAGAACGCTAAACACGGCTGGTAACATGCGGCGCGCCATCAATCCACCGAGATGATTCTGCGAAATAACCGCAATAAATCCTTTTTCAGACGATGCCAGTAATATCCCAAGGCCGGAGGCACAAAGGGCTAAAGCGGTGGGCAACGCTATGGTGTTAAATAGTGCTTCGCGATACAAAGCGTTCGCACTAAAGATGTAACCGACAAAGGCTAACAGTCCTATGCCGAACACGATCAGCGCAAAAATCTGTGTGAGGATATAACGACGGGCATCAATCAATAGAAGCAGGGCAAGCCCGAGCAGCGTAAACCCGAAGGCGGTCGCTTCCGCCATCCTTATTTTGATGGTGGTGCTGGCTGTATTCTGGAATAGAAACTGGTCTATCCCAAGATCCCACCCGAAGAGATATTCACTTAAGGTCAGCAGTCCAATAAGGAAAACCAGTAACGCCAAAATTTGAGGGAGACGATAGCTTGTGCGGGATCTACCTGTTGCTATGAACCAGAGGGCTAAGCCCACCAACACAAATGCTATGGCGCTGTTGGGCTTCATGCTGGCGAGATCTGGTAGGATGTTTTTTAAAACTGAAATGTTCAGCATCCAACCGAGCAATACCAAACAACCGACCACGACTAAGCCAATGCTGATTTTCGTTGACCATTTTTTGGCAGTTGAGGCATTTCCCAAGGGAATAGTCTTCAACAAAGCTGTATTTGACGATCCCATTTCAACTGCCTTAAAGCATTAGCATTCCATCGTCGTAAACATTTCAACGTGAATTTAGCTCGCAGGTATTTTTTAAATAGAACTTTATAATGAACTTGTTCTTATCATCATCCTAACACAAACTCGATAGTTATTGGTTAGTTAATATGAATTTTTAGACAAGCATTACCATGAAATCGTGACAATTATCAAAGCGATAGTATTAATACTGTATAAAAGTATATTATTAGAACTATTGGGTAAGCGGCCAATCCGTTACGACTTCGCCACCCTCGTTAGAACTCATTGAGACGCATTGGATGACGCGTTGTGTGAATTGACCGATTGGTACAATAACCTCAAGCCTTTCAATACATTTCGGCGCGAAGGATGTGCTACACGCTGCTGGAGGGAATATGACCCTCTATATGAACGAACGCTTTGGGGCTGTATAGGGTTGGATGTTTGCCAGGTAGGAAAGGTGCCGCTGAGACTGCACATCACATGCAGTATGATTACTGGAAAGGGCAGTAACAGGATAGGCTATGCTGGACGATTTGACTGAGGCGAAAGCCCAATTTACCAACGGGGAATATGACGATGCTTTGATGCGGTTGCAGAATATTAGCAACCGCGCCCCGATGGAAACCGAACCCATCGCGGTGATGGCTTTATGTTATTATGTGCTCGGTCAAACCTCCCATGCTCGCCGCATCTGGAAAATTATCGTCAGCCGCGACGAACGTTATCTGCTGCCGCGTTTTTTGCGGAAGGAACTCGGCTGGTCGGACACTATGCTGGCGGCTGCTTCAAAGGTCAGCGCCATGGTGGTGTAATTAACTTAGCGCCCAATCGACAGCCGCCAGCGCGTGTAAAAGTGTGGTGTCATAGAGGCGGATCGCTGTATGCTCCGGTTTGACAAGCAGGGTGATTTCGGTGCAGCCGAGAATGACGCCCTGCGCGCCCTGTGCGGTGAGGTCGTCCATAATCCTCAGATATTCACGGCGGGAGCTGTCGCGCACATCTCCCAAACACAACTCGTCATAAATAACATCATGGATAATCTTTCGGTCAGCATCGTTGGGCGTAATTACTTTCAGACCGAAATTATCAATTAGCCGGCCTTTGTAAAAATCCTGCTCCATCGTGAAGCGCGTCCCTAGCAAACCAATGGTGGTCAATCCATCGGCGCGAATTTTTTGAGCAGTGGTATCCGCGATGTGCAAAATGGGGATGTGAATGGCGGACTGCACCTGTGGTGCCAGTTTATGCATGGTGTTGGTGCAGATGACAATGCCATCCGACCCGCCCCGCTCCAGCGATTGTGCCGCCGCGACCATTTTGTGTGCCGCGCCCTCCCAATCTCCCGCCATTTGCAGCGCTTCAATCTCAGCAAAATCGAATGACCACAACAAACATTGTGCCGAGTGTAAGCCACCCAGGCGCTGCTTCACTTCCTGGTTGATGATGCGATAATATTCCAGCGACGATTCCCAACTCATGCCGCCTAATAGTCCAATGGTTTTCATGTGTAGAACATACTCCTCAGTCAATTCAACGGTTTATTTTGTACACTCTGCGTCTGTGTTTCGGTAGAGGCTACCCTCATTGACGGCTGCCAAATAGGTCAACTTGGCACGATCACGCAGCACTTGATACGAAGCGTCATCCAACAATAGATACTGTGATTTTATTGGAACAGGCTGTTCGGCGGGCGCGAGAAAGAAGGAAACGCCGATACCGGGCGGGATAAGCGTTAATGGACGATCCAAAAACTTTAATTGAGTCAGAAGGGTATTGCACCAGGGATTGGTCGTATGGGCATCATATTGTAAGTACTGATCAAAAGATGCTTGTGAAGCGGCAACGGTATCAGTTGAATTAGGAATAAAATTATCATCCCATTTACCATACTCGTTGAGGACGACTCCGATACTCAGCAGATTGATGACGATCAATACGATCACCAGTCGCAAATTTCTGAAGGCGATAAGGAGTATGCCTGTCAGAAGGATATAAGGCGCGAAAACTCGATAATAACCTGTACTGAGATAGAAGATCAGCGAAGCCCCTAAGATTGCACCTAAATTGTAGATATGAAAAAACAATTGCTTCGCTACGAGAGACTTATTTTCCGTGTGTGGCGTTTGGTTTACAAATAATCGCCCGCCTAGTATGAGACATAACAACAGAATGAAGAATTGAACGAGTCCGATGGTTGCGACCGGCAAATGATGAATATCCGTAGTGGTGAATATCGTTTCCAGATTGTGGACTGCAATATTCCACAGACTTCCAAGGGCTGCAAAGGGGGATGCCGAAAATTCTCCAACTCGCCCAAAAACAGAATTATTACCCGGTGCGCTGGTATTTTGGAAAACCAGCAATATGGTGATTAAGACGATGCTGCTGCTGATAAAAGCCGTCAATATTCGCCGCCATGTCAGTTCCTTTAGCATCAGGACGAACAATGGGAAAAACAGTAATCCCCATGAAAATCTCACCAGCGAAATCATCACCAAAAACAGTATGCTGGCGGCCATAAACCCGCGAGACACCCCCCCTTTATTCTGTAAGAGGCGGTAAAAAATGGCGGCAAGGATTAATCCAGCGGCCTGATGAAAACTTTCCTGAGAAACCGTGATCACATAAAGGAGCAGCGGGCCGAAGGATAATAAGAACAATCCGGTCAATACGATTTGAGTGTGACCAAAATCCGCGACATAGATCACAAGCCAGCAGGCAACGGCCAGTCCAATCATATTCAGAAGAATGCCCGTAAAGGGCTGCCAACCGATGAAATGGGCGACTGTGCCATATAGAGCCGGATAGAGAAAGCCAGATGCACCAAAATGAAAGAAATCGATGCGGGGTAGTTTTTCATAAAACATATAATAGCCACCGTTGAATCCAACTTGGCTAAACGTCAAAATCTGATGCCAGTAGTAGGTCTGGTCATTCCACAACAGTGGCCTAAAGTCGAATAAATTACGCTTCAGATAACCACCCACCAGCGCAACAGTCATGACAGCGGGGGCAATACCGGCCAAAGCAGCTAGCAGCCAGCGTGGGACAAGGTGCAGTAAGCCTGTATGCGAAGGTGGTAAATGTGGTGTGGTCATCGGAGTGGCTAATCCGTTCATAGCGGTTAGGGGTTCACGAACAATGTCGTCAAGTAAGCGAAATGACCCAGGGGCGCGCCATCGGAAGCGGTTACCGCGAGTTGGCTAAGGCCATCATCTGTAAACTTGTAAATGCCAATGAGCAAGGGATAGCTGCCTGTTTGGATGTCACAGGGTATTTGGATGCTGCGTTCATCAACGTGCGGCTGGTTCAGCGGCAGTGTGCTGATGTCGCGTCCGGTCGGTATGCCATCCGCGTTGGCAATCCCCTGACCGTTGGCCGGATTGGTCAAGACGAGCGTCATGCTGAGATTGTCCCCGATAGGTTTATCAGTACCCCACCAACTCTGCACGGTTATGGTTTGGCATGGAGCAACGTTGACGCTGTCCTTAAGCTGCCAGGCGCGCAGACTGAGGACATCTCCAAAAACAAACATGGGCTGAAGATTGGCTGGTATCCGAACGAATTTCCGCAGCTCACTATAGCTGGTCATTTGTCTTTCATCGGGACGAAGCTGCGTCGGACTGAGTTCATCGTATGTTTTCAACAGTGTGTTTGAAAAGTCGGCTAACTGCTTGTCGGCTAGATTTTCAGTGTAGAGCCATATTTCCGGCGCATCACCCACGAATTGATTAAAGCGTTGGACCGAGATGGCGTCGCTCAGGTAAGCGGTTTGCTCCTGCGGCATAAAACTGCTGCTGTCATCAGCTTGATTACTCAGCAGGTGAAATATGCGATCCGACTCCTGAGCAGCGTAATGAGTCAGTGGTAAATGCTGCCACACATAGGGCGCGGCCACAATCAATTTGCTATTGGTGTTTGGCGACAACACCGTTTTGTCCACAATATCCTGATAGGGCATAAGCGGGAGCATGTCGCGGAAGCCAGCCAGTGATGGCAGCACAAATACGATCAGTATCAACCCCCGGGAAGGACGACTTAACGACTCTATTCCGCGAGCCGCTAAAAGCGCCATGATCGGTATGACGGCAATGATATAGATTGAGCCGATTGTGAGGTTTGAAAACAGCACCAGCATAAGAACGAACAGGACAGCAATGCTTACCAGATAGACAACATGCCAATTGGCGCTCTTTTCTAATCGGCATTTAGCGATCGTATCAGCGCCGCTCTCCAACGATACGGCAGTGATCGCCAGCGCCATCAGCAAAATAAGCTGCGCCAACTCCAAAGGCAAAATCGATATGGGGATGTTGAGTAGATCAACTGCGTACCCACTCGCAAATGGCAATCCACTTTGAAGGTTGATCGTGGTGAAAGCTATTAAACGGGGTAGTGCGGCTGCTGCGATGATGATGAATATCAGCAGAGATCGCCGGTCGCGCTGTCGATTGCGCGGCACAAATAATAAAAAGAACAGCGCTTGGGCGGCAATAATCAGCAGGCTGAATATACAGACATAAGCGGCGACCAGACCCAATCCAACATAAAGACCGGCAGTTTTGCGGTTTGGTCGACGCAACCAGCGTAAGCCCATCCAGAGCAGCGCAGGCACAAGCATCAGCAGTGCGGCGAAGGGTTGAGCCAATCCGCTGCTATTGTGTATAACACTCACAGTCGCGAGAAGTAAAACAGCCGTGAACGCCGTTTTCCGATTAAACAGATCTGTACCCAGTCGAAATACAAATGCAAAACAAGTGACATTTAACAACGCTGAGAGATAGCGGGTAATCGGTGCTGCGTTTCCGAAAAGGGATATCCAGACGTCGAGCGCTAGATTATCAGTCGTAAGAACGTGTTTCAGTTGCAGTCCGTTGGCCGTACGAGTTGATGACCAAAAAACAGACCAGTCTTCATTCGCGTGATAAGCCAATTTAAACATGTGTGTGGCTTGCAGCCCAACAAGCAGCAGCGCCAGAATAGCAAACAGTATATAAACTATTACCTGCGATGACCTTGGTTGATTGCCGTTATTCATGTGGTCGCGTTTTTTGCATCGTGCAGCCAATCGCCCGTGGATAAAGCCACTCACTCAATATTTGTCATTGCCTTATAAGCCTGGACGGTAGCCACTGCCACCTGCTCGTGTGTGAACTGTGCCAGCACTCGTGCTCGACCGGCAGTTGCCAAGCGCACCTGCAAATCGGTATTACAGCGCAGATTTTCTAATGTGTCCCGCAGCGCCTCGCTATTGCCCTCCGGCACGACTAATCCCGCCTCACCGATAATATCTGATATGGCACCGCTGTTCGAGCCGATAACAGGCACGCCGCTGGACATGGCTTCGGTGATAACCCGTCCGAACTGCTCTTTCCAGTTAGGCCGTGTCAATGACGGTATGACCAGCACATCCAGTAGATGATATTGATCGGGCATATCGGTCGAGGCTACCCAGTCAATCCAATCGATGCGATCCGTGATATGCAGCCGTTCCGCCAGCGCCACTAAGTCCGGTTTATAAGGGCCGCTGCCGACCAGGCGCAGCCGCCAATCACCTTTTAATTGCGCCGCCGCTTGCAGCAGCAGGTGAATACCTTTTTCCTCTACCAGGCGCCCAACATAACCGATGGTGAAGGATCTCCGTTCCGCTTCCTCACGTATGGGGAGGTGGCTAGGGGTAAATAATTTCGGATCAGTGCCGAACTGTGGCACAACTGCCATCGGTCCGTGATAGCCTTTTTTGCGCCAGACCTGCGCGGCACTTTCCGTGCCCACCAGTGCGTAATCGATGTTATTTAGCACCCAGCGTTCGCCCCAATTGAAGGGCGGCGGATAATTGCGGTTGATATTCTGCCAGCTAAAAAAGAGTGATTTTGCTCCAGCGCGGCGGGCGTGATACAGCGCTTGCCACGAGGCGAGGTTGTAGGGTTCTTCGTCAATGTGAACGATGTCGGGGCGAAAGCGTTGAATCTGCTGGCCGACGGCCGGGTAATAATGCAGATGAAAGTTCCCGTTGAGGGCGATTGGCACGACCTCTAATTGGTAGCCCTGTGTATAGACGCGTTCCAGTTTGGTTTCGCCACGTTCATCTTTCCATGAGGGCGGGACGAGAGTCAGCAGTTCGACGCCCAGCCGCGCGATTTCTTCCAATTTGCGTTGATAGATGCCGACGATGCAGGCTTTGGATAGCATCAGCACGCGCAGCGGTTTTTCCGTCACCAGTAATTCGTCTCCAGTTATTCATCATCATGAACAGGGAATGCTTCACCCATAATTTGCCATTCGCCGGACGGCGGTATTCCAAATGCGCTCAACTCGTCTTGCGTGTGGACAAGCGTTTGTGGATCGTCATGAGTAAATACGCGGCTCCTGATTTCTGCACCATCATCCAGGGCGGCTTCGATCAGGCTTAAATCTTGCAGCCCAATAAATTCGCGATAGACCATCTCACCCGCATTATTCAGGTAAACGGTTTCTTGCGCCTTGCCCAGCTTATAGGCTTTTTTGTAGGCTTTTTCGGCAGTGCGGGCGTGAATCAAGCGAATTTGTTCATCACAGGTAGAGGATTTCTGATGATCTTCAACCCGGTCGCGCATAATTAATGTGGCAGCATACCACAGCTTCTGTTTCACTTGTGCGGTCGCGGTTTTAGGACTCATGGTCACACCTGATAATCGGGTAAATCGGTTTCGATCCGGCGGATAGCAGACAGCGCGTAGGTCGCGACGGTCATCACCAGTATAACGCCCCCGACCACGACCAGCACCAAACCCATTCCCGCCCCCGGTTGATCACCGACGAGGGATGTAAATGCCCATCCTGGTTTGACGGCCGGTTCAAGCACTCGATCTACCAGCGGCCCAACCAGTAAAAATGAAGTGGTCGAGGCCACAAATCCCAATTGACCAAATACGCTAAACACTCGCCCCTGCATATCCGGCGGCGTTTTACTTTGTAGTAGCGCCGTGAATAACCCCCAGCCCAGAGGCAGCGTAAACAACAGGAAAAACATGCTGATCGCCAGCGGAACCGGTGTACGGCTCGTGCCGTAGACGATGAACATCGCGCCCGTCAGCAAGAAGGCCGGCATAATGACATGGATGCGTTTCCAACCCTTTCGGCGCAGCGCAATAGCCGCACCTCCGACCAGCGCCCCCGCATTCATGGCCGCTAACAACAGTCCGGTCAGGCTCTCGCTGCCCGTGATCTTAATCAGGTAAGGGATGCCTAAGTCCAGCGGGCCGTTGAGCAAAAAGTTAAGTACCGTAAAGTAGACGATCAAACCCAACAGCGCCCGCCGCGCTCCTAAATAAGCTAATCCACCGCGTAGTTCACGCCAGAAGCCACCGGATGCCGCTTGACCTTCCTCGCTGGTGGGTGGCTGCGGAATGTGCATCCTGAAAACAACCGCCACCGCGATCAAGAAGGTGATCATGTCCACCAGCACAACACCTGCAATTCCCACCAGAGGATAGATCAAACCTGTCACTGCCGGAGCGATCACACCCGCTAATGGAAAGGCCATCTGCTTGAGGGCGTTGGCACGATCACGGTGAGCATCCGCGACTAACAGGCTTGTCACGGCGTCTTCGGCAGGTGATTGGAACATGGCGAATGTGCCTTGCAACAGCACAATCACATACAAATGCCACAGTTGAAAGCTGCCCGACAGAAAACTCGCCAACAGTAACAGGCTGCCGACAGCTTGACCCGCATCCGCCAGCATCATCACCCAACGGCGGTTCCAACGGTCAACTAACACACCTGCCGCGCTGCCAAACAGCATCGGTGGCAGTTCGTTGAAGAAGGCTACCAGCAGCAAGGGTGCAGCTTGACCAGTATCTATACTGACGCGGATGCCAATAGCTGTGCTGGTCATACGGCTGCCGATAAGTGACAGCGTTTGAGTGAGAACAAGGGTGTAAAAGGTGCGGAGGGTAGGCGCGGTCTGTGTGCTGGAAATGTCCACGTCTGGATTAGGCTAGGGTGTATGCACAATGGCAACGGGGCGAAGCAGGTCAACCAGAATTGCGAGTATGACCTTGAGCATGTAATAGGCCGAGCGCAGGGTTGTAATCGATGATTGTCCGGCAATACGCGGCTGCATGGTTACCGGCATCTCGCGCAATCGGATACCCGCGCGGTGCAGCAGAACAATCGACTCCGGTTCAGGATAATCATGGGGATACAGTTGGGCGCAGGCCTGAATAGCAGAGCGGTTACAGACGATGAAGCCGCTGGTAGGATCCGTGATGCGCTGTTTGACGATGGTCGAAATCAAATTTGCCAGTATCAAACTGCCCAACCGCCGCATAGGAGAGCCTACGTAACCACGATTTTCGATATAGCGCGAACCGATGACGATGTCGGCTTCATTCGCTTCCAGCACAGCCAGCATCCGCGTGATTTCGGCGGCGTCATGCTGACCGTCACCATCATTGCGGACGACAATCTCATAGCGTTGCTTCTCGGCAAACTGGAAACCGGCTTGTACGCTGGCTCCGATACCCACGTTGTAAGGCATATGCAGCACCATCGCTCCGGCGGCTTCGGCACGTGAGCCGGTCGCATCCGACGAACCATCATTAACGACCAGCACATGTGCATGAGGAATCTCCTGCTGCACACTGGCGATAACACGCGCAACACTCTCCTCCTCATTTAGAGCAGGGATGATGATCAGCGTTCTTGGAGACGGGCTGTCGGTCATGAACCGTCCGCTTCTGTGTTGCCTTATCGGGTGAACATCACTCGATTCTGGCTTGTGGGAGGCGACCTGTCAATGCTGAGTGGTATAGGCAATAGTCCTAGCCGTCTTCACTCGCTATAATTTCACGAGTAAGAATTCAATAAGGAGCGTTATTAAAATGAAAAGTGTTAAAGTCGCCAACTGCGACCTCGATGCATCCGAAATATCGCTGGGGTGTATGCGAATCGCAGAGATGGCAAATCAAGATATATCAACCTTGCTTAATACGGCACTCGATGAAGGCATCAACTTCTTTGATCATGCGGATGTTTACGGCGGCGGAAAGTCGGAATCGAATTTTGCTGAAGCACTTGGTATGAATGCCCAAGTTCGGGAAAAGCTCATCATCCAATCCAAGTGTGGGATTCGCAAAGGGTCATTCGATTTTTCTAAGGAGCATATTCTGGAAGCGGTGGATGGCAGCTTGAAGCGCCTACAAACGGATTATCTGGATGTGCTGCTACTGCATCGCCCCGATGCCCTTGTAGAGCCGGAAGAAGTTGCCGAAGCCTTCACCATCCTTCAGGACAGTGGCAAGGTCAAGTATTTTGGCGTCAGCAATCAAAACCCGATGCAGATTGAGTTATTGAAGAAATTCGTCAAGCATCCCCTAATTTTCAACCAGCTTCAACTGAGTATCACCAACACCGGCATGATCGACGCTGGTATTAACGTCAATATGGAAATTGATCCGTCTATTGACCGTGATGGCAGCATTTTGGATTACTGCCGTTTACATGACATCACCATTCAACCCTGGTCGCCGTTCCAATATGGATTCTTTGAGGGTGTTTTCCTGGATAATGACAAATTTCCGGAACTCAACCAGAAGATCAACCAGATCGCGGCGGTTCATAATGTAACCAATACCGCGATAGCGATAGCGTGGCTGCTGCGCCATCCGGCTCATATGCAGCCCATCATCGGTACGACCAATCCGCAGCGGGTGAAGGATAGCTGCAAGGCTTCCGATATTAGGTTGTCCCGTCAGGAATGGTACGACATCTATCTGGCAGCCGGTAATAAACTGCCCTGATTCGTTGTTTTTAGGCGGTTGATTGAGGGCTAACGCGTGACCATGATTTCATTTCACGTGTTAGCCTTATATCACCAGCAGCACCTTACCGGTAGTCGCGCGGCTCGACAGGGCGCGGTGAGCCTCAGGCGCTTGTTCCAGAGGCAGGGCGCGGTCAATCCGCACTTTTAATTTACCCGTGTGTGCCAATTCGAAAATGGCCGCTGCTCGATAATGGGTTTCGTCGGATGTCGCTGTGTAATAACCCAATGAGGGACGCGTCAAAAAGAGTGAGCCTTTGCTATTCAGCAGCTGCGGATCAAAGGGCGCGACTGCACCACTCGACTGCCCGAACAGCACCATATATCCGCGTGGGCGCAAACAGTTCAAACTTCGTTCAAACGTATCCTTGCCCACCGAGTCGTAAACCACATCTACGCCGTAACCATTGGTCAGGCGCTTGACCTCGGTATCAAAATCTTCGTACTGGAATACCTCGTCCGCACCGGCTTCACGCGCCAGTTTCGCCTTCTCATCATTGGAAACCGTTCCCAATACCCGTGCCCCGCGCAGTTTCGCCATCTGTACCAGCAGCGAGCCTGTGCCACCCGCCGCCGCATGAATCAAAACGGTTTGCCCGCTGTGAACCTGATACGTATCCGTCACCAGATAATGGGCGGTCATTCCTTGAAGCATGAGCGCCGCCGCCGTTTTTGAGTCAATGGCATCCGGTACCGGCACGACCTTTTCGGCAGGCACAATCGTATATTCAGCATAGGCACCAATAGTGAAGCCATAAGCCACGCGGTCACCTACCCTGACCGTATGAACGCCTTCGCCCACCATATCTACTACGCCAGCCGCTTCCTGACCGGGTGTGAAGGGCAGCGCCGGACGGTACTGGCCTGAACGCTGGTAAATGTCGATGAAGTTCACCCCGATAGCCTCGACCTTGACGCGTATCATACCGGCTGTGGGTTCAGGTGGCCCCATATGCTCAACCTTCATGACCTCAGGTTCACCGTAATCATGGACGCGTACAATTCGCATGGTCATTCCCCTCTAATAAAGCACTTTTCAGCGCAAAATAATTTTCTGATTTATTCGCCCGTTATGTCGTGCAGCATCCACACATTAGGCTCAACATAAGTCCCTTTGTCGGCCTCGCGGTCAATGGTCACCGGAGTCAATGCCCCGGGCACGATGTACTGTCCGCTGTCGGGGAAGCGCATATCTGTCCAACCTTCCCATGCAGCCACAGGCGCGGTGATAGTCATTGAACGTGGACATACCTTTAGTATACGCGCACCGAGGCGAGTGTGCGTCCGCAGCCATGGATCAAACAGCGATCCATCCGCCTGCTGCCACTGAATATAGCGTTCCATGGTTGTTAGTGGATAGGCATGTTTGAGGGTGGGGCGTACTGGAGCAATAAGGTGTTTTAATTCATACTGCGCCACCAGGCCGCGCATGGCCTTGACAATCTGTTTGCTCACACCCTGTCCCATATACTCCGGCGCAACCACTGCCTGAATGGCCGAGATACAGTTGGGGGTAATATCAGTTCGAAAGTTGCTCACACCGAGTTGTAAGATGGCGTCCCAACCCTCGTCTGGCAGCCCATCCAATGTACCATCCCATGTGACCGGAATGGTGTTGCCCAAACCGATCATCTCGCCTTCTTGATCCAGAAGCGCGATTTGATAGGCCGGAAAGGTATCGTACAGCCGCCAGAAATATTTGGAGGCTACGGGATCATGAAGCATAAATTCCTGCCACGCGCCGGTTTGGCTGGCGAGTTTGTCAGCTGCATCAATCAAGTCAGGGCGATCATCGAGGGTGACAACGGTGAAATCAGGCATGGTTAAATCTACTCACTGCAATAAAAAAGACTGTCGATAAGAACAATCCTCATACTATATCCCAGTGCTATTGAACCGCCACCGATACAAGTTTGTTACTTAGTCTGGTTGAGTGAAGACCCTCAAGTAAACAGGCTAGTTTCCGGGGCTGTCGCAGATCGAAATGCATACTATGTCATTTGTGGTTCGGCACCGATAACTCAGTTTACAAGGATGTTTCCAAGCACGACTTCATCGCCCACAGATTGTCCTGAATAGACATCAAAAATGCCAAAGCGTACATCATATGTACCGGCTGGAATGTCGGGTGGCAAAGTGAAGCGTATATGATGGTTTAACATCACGCGGCGCGAACCTGTATTACCGGACTCCGCAAAAAATGGATCACTGTAATTAACACGCTTGGTACCGGGATCATCATTAGGCGTAACATGCACATAAGCCGCATATTTAAGCGCGTCCGGTGTGAAATTCGCCCCGAATTGGTAGTCGATACGAACATCAATAAGATCCATGGGATGGGCAGTTGGCGTCAGTACCTCGAAATTCAACAAATACACCAGATCACCAAACCCGATGTCAACCGCGTTCTTCATATCAAGCCCGCGTCCGACCCAATAAGTCTCGGCGATTTGGCTGGCGTAGGACATTTTTTCGGCGGCTGTGCGATCAGTGGTCACGAGATAATAAGGCGTTTTCATATCGCGCGAATCAAAAAATCGAACGGGCAGCGAGAGGGGCTGAAAATGAATATCCGCGCCTTTAGGACAGGCGACAATCTGCTCGAGCGGCCAGGTTGTAAAATCAAACTGGACCACGACATTATCAGGGACACGTGTTTGTAACCAACGAATGAGTTCCCACTCGGTGGCGTTCGGCTGCTTGAGTTGGGTATCTTGATAAATGGTCATCCCGCCCGCGAGCAGCACCAATACAAACAACAGCCGCATTTGGAGGATCGATAACGAGCGCCACCACCATAGGGCTAGGATAAGCCCAACCAGCATACAGGCCGCAGTGACACCACCATCCCAACTTCGGGCGGCTGCTAACCACAGTTCCGGCGTTTGTAACGCGGGGATCAAGACGATACCGGCCAGGAGGATGAACAGCGTCCAGCGCCAAAGGGGATGCGGTTGCAGCAGCAGCAAGATTGCGGCTAACCACCACAGAGGCGGGGCTATAAGCAGTAAGCTCAGCGCCGCCGCTGTTTGAATAATGACGCTTAACTTGTGCTGCCAACCGGATGGCAGGCGGCTTCTTTCGCGGAGCGCTAACACACTCATGGCGACAACCAGTGGAGCCATATCAAAGCGCACGATCCAGCGGTCAGATCCTATGAACCAGGGTGAAATAGCAACCACTAGCCCGGCCAACCACCACCACCGCGCACGCAGTCTACGCCCCAATTTCATCACGATGGATACCGTCAGCAGTCCCGCAGCGCAGCCGATCAGGCGAACCAATAAGCGTTGATCTATCGTAGTGCTAGCCGTAACAAGAGGAGCAGGTGGCACACGTCCGAGCAGGTTCACCCACGCACCGGTAGGCGCAATATTCCATGTATAAAGCGATACCGGTTGAGATGTGTCATATAACCAGTATTCTTCTGGCACAGTCAAACAAACATCACTCAGTCCGTAGGTTACTGCATTCAGCCGCAATGCTGCCGCCAGCAGTACGATAACGACAGCCAACCACCGATCACGTGCCATCATGACAATCCATTCGGACTATAGAAGATGTAATTTTGAAAACGTCCGACTTCATGTAAACCGGGTGGAACCTCCTGGGTCAGTAGAGGCCGCCAGTCGGGATAATACACGGGTTCATCGCAAAGCAGCAGCAGCGAACCTTCCTCGCGCATACGTGGGAAAAGCTGCTGTGGCCTATCCCAACCCGTCGTAAATTGCAGGCGATAAATCAATTGAAGGTCTGAGTGGCTGAAAGCGACAATCGACGAACAGAAGGTGTAAATATGGGTTCGGCTCCACCCCTGTTTTTGTATCCAGTCGTCAAGCGCCCGACCGGTTTCCAGGGCATTAGATGTACGATAGTTCATCACCGGCATAGTGGTCGCGCTGGTAACGAAACTAAATACCCCATGCGCCAATATGGAAATCAACAGCAGTTGTGCCAGGTATTTCGACCAGCGTCCCCGCTGAAGCAGTTGATCAAATGTGGCGGCAAGAATAAGCGCAGCAAACGGAATAAAGAAAACGATCTGCAACTGCATCGGCCAAATTGCCAGCACATACGCATATAGCACGTTCAGCCCGATGAATGCAGTACAAATCAATTGTGCCTGACGAAATCGGGGCCACGCCCACAGGACGCCCGCAATGCCGACGAGCCATGCTGCTGACGGCCAATGGGATATCATCGCAGTCAGCGTATCGGTTACCCGCCGCCAGATCACAAACCACTCAATCGGTGTCCGATTCAGCAGTGTGAAAATACCGGTAACATTTTCACTGATGGTACGGTCAATGTGGCGGTTGATATATGTGAAATTCAGCGCGAAGGGGATACAGAGGATCGCAGCCGTCACTCCTGCCGTAATAAAGATCTGTAAAGCTAAACGCCGATCATGCCGCTGGCGGTAGACAGCGCCTGCCGCTATCGGGATGAAAATGAAATAGGTGATCGCCTCTACCCGCGTGTAGATCGCCAATGCCAGCATCGCGCCGAGCAGCAAGGCCGTACCCATGCCCGGACGCCGAACGACCAGCATACAAACAATGACGCTCCATACGCCGACCGCCATGAAAGGCAGCGTTGCCCAAAGTAATGTCAGGACTCCGGGCATCGATCCGTTTAAAAGGACCAACAGCACTGCTAATCCTGCGATTCTTCTCCGACTATACAGCCAAATGCCCAGGATATAGACACCGACGAGGGTGGACCAGAGTAGGGCTGCATTGGTTAGCATAGCCGACAGAATGACGTCATGTAGAACCAGATTAATGGCACCGACAACGGTGGGGTAAGCCAGCGTGTAGACAAACAGATCGGTGAACACACCCTGCCAGATTAAACGGGCACGGTTAAGATACCAAACGGTATCTATAAAATTGATAATGCCGGGCGTTTGGGTTGAAATGACAAATAGCAGTACGAGCAAACAGGGGAATATCAGTAAGAAGGCTGTTTGAATGAATTGGCGACGTTGAATATTCAAATTAAATCAGAAACGCTTTATGCTCTTCAAAAATCCAATTTTAGCCAAGACGTATCATTTTGGAAAGATTGATATATGCTGTAGACCGCGCCCGAAAAAGCAAACAGCCCCGTAAATTGGGGCTGTCGCATCTATCTATCTCGGTCGAATGTGATTTACTGCCCGACCACCTCGTAAGCCACACCGTCGATGACCGCAATCACCTTATCGCCGATGGCGAAGTAAGGCGCGAGTTCCGGTATCTTCTCCAACAGCGAGAAGTATTCGTCGCTCAAGAAGGTCACTTTCTGGGTTTGCATCGTGTCCGGTTTGAACAAGGTATCCGTCCAGATACCGTTTTGCAGCAGGAAGGTCTTGTCGTTCACCGTCTGGATCGGATTAACGGCAGGTTGAGCAGGGGCTAAGACTTCATCGACACTGCCGCCAACTGGTGCTGTCGCAGTCGGTAGAGCGGTCATAGTGGACATGGATGCCATCGGAGCCGAGGCATTCGCCATCCCTGCACTGGCATCCGCCGCGCTGACTGCTGCCGCGCCGGTCTTGTCTTGCGACAGCGTCTGTGCCTGCTCCTGGAAGGCATTTTCGGCGCGGTTTTGCCCGTCGGCTGTCAGAATATCGTTCTCGGTAATCAGGAAACTGGTGTAAGGGGTGATGATGCCGTAACGCAGGCTTAAGCTCACCACGCTGTCGATCAGTTCCTTGTTTTCACCATTGAGGCGGATGCTGTTCAGCAAATCACCGATACGGCGGGTTGCCCACAGCCGGGCGATGAACGAGTCGCCACCTGCCCGTGCCGGGAAGTTCAAGCCGCTGTAAACGAAGGTTTGATCCTTGCCATTGACCTGCCCCTTGAGTGTAAAGCTCAAGTTGCTGGCGTCACCGCGATAGCGTCCCACCAATGTCAACTGTGTCCCGGCGAACAAATCAGGCAGCGGGGTCGTCGGATACACGTCGTCGGTGTTCAAGCCGCCTGTTTCCAGTGTGATATTGGTCAGTACCGGCGCGCTGATTTTGTTATATAAGCTGGCAACTTCTTCATCAATCCGTTCGGTCGGGCGAACGTAGGTTCCGGTACCATGCTGATCGCGCACGATGGAGTCCAACAACTGCGTATCCACATCGTCGCCCACGCCGAAACTGAACACACGCACATTCGGGCGGGCAGCCGCCTTCAAATTGGCGAGTATTTGTGCCGAGTCAGTCGTGCCTTCAGTCGCCAGGCCATCCGTCATAAATAGGACTGTCGTCGGGCGTTCTTTGTCTGCCATATCGAGCGCAGTCGTCAACGCGCCGTTGATGTCCGTGCCGCCAACGGCATCTTGTCCACGCACCCAATCAATCGCGGCCTGTGATTGATCTGGCGACTCCATGTTATTGCTAAAGACGCGCCACCCCGTGCTGAACAACACCACGTTAAAGCGGTCAGTCGGATTGAGCTTCTTCAGCACATATTCGGCGGCGTTTCGTGCTTGATCCCACTTATCACCAAACATGCTGCCCGATTGATCCAGCACAATAATCACATCTTTGGAAATCGCCTGATCGTCAGGCATCGTCACAGGGGGCTGTACCAGCAGCATGAAGAAACCGTCTTCGTTGGCGCTTTCACGATAGGTGATCAGGTTTGCGTTGATGCTCTGGGTGGCGATACCGTAGTACAGGCTGAAATCATCGCTGGGTACTGTCCCTGCCGATTCGTAGCCAACCGTGAACTTCTTGTCACCGTCGCGGCTGATGGCAATCGGATGGCTGGGCGAGTAGACGTTGCTAATCGGATCGTTGCTGTCGACTTCCACCCGCACACTCATCTTGTCGACCGGATTCTTGGACAGCAGGTTGGTTACTTTGAGCGGATAGACGAAGTGCAGCAAACCATTGTCGGCGGTCAGCACTTGCGAATACCGAATGTTAACTTTGCGCGATTCCCCCGGTGGAATGGGGAACACATTGGCTTGTATAGCACTGTCACCGACATATTCCAGCAGCGCCGGATCGCGGTATTGGCGCACGATTTCGTTGTAGACGCTGCGGGCTTCGTCCGCCGCCAGAATCTTGGCCTCAATTACCACACCATTGATGGTCATGGTCAGTTTATCGACCGCCGCGCTCCCCGGCAGTGGGAAGACGAATGTGCCTTCTGCCAGCGCGTTACCCTCGTTACGGAATTCCATATCGACGCTGGTGGTGGCGATCTGGTCTTTGATGCTGACCGTCACCTGATGGTGATCAATCCGCAGCCATTCGGGATTGGTGAATACCCCCGGTTGTCTTGGGAAACACGGTGGCACAGCAGGGCATGTCGCATCGGCTGGACACGGTGGCGGTACTGGACACGGAGGTTCTTGAGCCGCAGCCGGCATCACCGCCACAACCATCAGTAAAAATAAAACAGCGATTGTATGGATCGGTCTAAATGGGGATTTTATAAATTGCTTCATCTCACACCTCCAAAACTACTTGAGCATTACGTTCTGGAGGAAAGACGCTGATGGTGTGTGTTTAGTTCCCTAAAGTGCTGCGGTGTTCTTTATTTGACCTTTTTGAGTCCTTTTGCCTGAAAGATGTTATCAGCCATTTCGAGTTCTTCCGAGTAATGAACACACAAATAAATCTTCTCAAGCGAAGTGTTCGGGTTCTTAGCAATGTATTCGACGAACGCTTCCGTAATCGGCTCTAATGCGTCCTCGGTTGCGCGCTTTCCATGCCCTGTCCCAAACATAGGGAAAATAATACTCGAAGTCTTTGTATATTCATTGGCTGCCGCGCGGGCTTCCTGCGCTGCCCGCTGCGGTGTATTGAGCGGCGAAATAACCCCCTTCTCTTTATCGACATCTCGTATTGTCTCGGTCAGAATCGTTTTAATCGTATCCTTGATGGTTGAAGCCTCGACAGGCAGTGTTTTCCGCTGCATACCATAACCAACCACCGTCACACTCGCGACATGAAAAATATAGTATGCTTTGTTTTCCTGGTACAGCTTGCTTTCCGGATGGCCTGAACTGGTGACAAAGACTACGCCATCAGGAACCGGTCGGCGTCCAATTTCATTATTTGCCACGAAATTGAGTTCATCCTGGACCGAGTCGTCCAGCAACTCTTTATTTCTAATCTTTGAACCTTGATAGCGCAGCATAGAGGATACAGTACCGCTTTCAAAGGCACGTGCCATCTGCATGTAGTCGTTTTCCGAATTAACGAGTACATCGATGTTCGACATATCGATGATATTGCCGGCAGCGATATAGACTTTACAGCGGTCAGTGAAATCTTTTAAGGCGTAGACCGCATATTCCTGATTTGAGTCTTTGATCGTTGTGCGCTCAAACTCGTTGCGTTTGGTCAGAATTTCGTAGCGATCTGATAGGGTAGTGAAGGTTACACGGTTATGGGCGTCAATTTGTTCGCATAGTTTTTTGAACTGTTCACTTGAGCTGGTTCGATAGTCAATATATTGGATGTCTTTTAGGTCAAAGGTTGAAAGAACCTCATCCGTATTGTCGACCGTTCGGATCAGCAGGGGTAGGATGAATACACCTGCGCCTTTTGCTACGTCAACTTCACGGTTAACCCATTTGGACTCGGCACTTTTCTGCGACATCAACAGCAGCAGTAAATCGCTCTCGGGTATTTGCTGGTAAATTTGTTTGTTGAAGGCGATACCCGCTTCGAGTTCGTCATCCATCCACACAACATAACCTTCGGCCACTAAACGGGCTTTGAGGTTATTTGCATCGCCGCTTAACCCGTCATCCTTGCCCGTTTTGTAACTGATGAATAGGCGTGTCGAACGTTCTGCCATTGAATAAATCCTTGCACAGATCCGTATTAGTAAGTTTGGAAATTATAACGAAGTTGATTAGTTTTCCCAAAATGTTCTGTTTACGTTTTTTGACCGCCGTTTATTTGAAGTTATCCTCCATAATCGCCCTAACGATGGCGACATCTACTTCCGTGAACACGCACAAATGGAGGCTTTCCAGCGCGAAATCTTTGGCGTTCTTGTGTTTCACCACAAAATCCTTAAAGCAGTCGATCATCGGCGGCGCGACCTCAAGCGTTGAGCGTCCGCCTTGCCCCGCGCCAAACAGTGGGAAGATGATGCTCTTAATTGGGCTGTAGCTGTCTGCTGCTTTTTGTTCCCGTTCATAGGCGTCTGTACCCGCTGGCGAAATCACACCTTTGTTCTCGTTGATCTCGATAACGAGGGTCAGGCAGTTCAACACCGTTTGTCTCACGCTGGCGTCAGTCTGAATAGGGGTCACCTTGCGGTTACGCGGATGCACATAGACGGTTGCCGCATGAAAAATATAGCGCGCACCATTTTTGACCAATGCACTTTTGGCGTGTCCGGCGTGTGTCGCAATCACCTGTTCCATTTCAATCGGACGGCTGCCAAAGCCTTCACCCTTGATCACCTGTTGGTCTAGCTCCAACTGCACGGTGTCCTCGATAATTTTGCCTGCGCGGATATATGACCCTTCTCGCCGCAGTGCCGACGACAGCACCGCCCCTTCATAAATCCGTGCCATTTGCATGTAGTTGTTCTCGGTGTTGACCAGTACATCAAGGTTCTGCATTTCGGTCATATCGCCGCTGGCAAGGCAGATTTTTCGCCCGGGCAGAATCTCATAGGTCGCATAATAGGGATCGCTGTTGGATGCTTTCTTGGCGAAGCGCAGCGTCCGCAGATCATCAATCCACTCTTTTTGAGCATCGCGTGTCTTTTTCGACAGGCTTTCAATACTCTCGATAATGGGTGGATAATCGGGAGTTGTGCTGTCAAAATTCAAGAACTGCATTTCCGAAATCGCCAGCTTTTCTTGAACCTCGCGCAGCACTTTTGCCAGTTCCGTTTCCTCGATAATTGCGATCGGCAGGATTGAAACATGCGCCCCACGCGCCACATCCACCTCGCGCTGTACCCATTCGGAAAGGTGAGTCTCCTGTTCCAACAGCACGATCAAAACATCGCTGGTATGGATGTTGTCGTAAATGGTTTCCGCCCATTTGACACCACCTTTATTTTTGAGTTCCTGGGTATCAATGAAGATTTCGTAACCGAATTCTTTTCTCAGCACATCTGCTAGAAAATTTCCCTCGGCCTTGCTTCGTGGAATGTTCCGGTAGCTGATAAAAATCTTGATATTTTTAATGTTCTTAGAAGTGGGCATAATCGGTTGGCGGCCTGATAGTTAGGATGACTGGGTGTTTTTGAAAACTATATCCTATTCTATACTGACTTTATTATTTCTACAGGAATAATCAAACCATGCCAAAACAAGTCAAAATCATCAGCGAGAAACGCATTTTCGATCAGCATTTCAAAATTGACGAAGCCCATTTAAAACATGAGCTGTTCAACGGCGAAATGAGTCCTGAACTCACACGCCTCAACTTCAATCGCGGGGATAGTGTCGCCGTCATCCTCCACGACCCTATGCTGGATACCATCATTATGACCGAGCAGTTCCGCTATCCCACCTACACCAAAGATCATGGCTGGATTCTCGAAATCCCCGCAGGCACGGTCGAAGACGATGAAACGGATGATCCTACCGTCACCCTTCGCCGCGAACTGCTTGAAGAAATCGGCTACAGTGTCAGCAGCTTCCGCAAAGTCGCTACCTTTTTCGTCTCACCGGGCGGCACATCCGAACGCATCCACCTTTATTATGCTGCCATCAACCCCAAAGATAAGATCGCTGCGGGAGGCGGTTTGGCAGAGGAAGGTGAGGACATCCGCATGGTGACGATGGGCGTGAAAGAAGCGCTCTACAAAATTACGACCGGCGACATCATGGATGCTAAGACCATCATCGGCCTGCAATGGTTGCAGATCAACCGCAACACCCTCTCACCGATGCCCTGAAATTAGATTCGCTTGGTATTTGGACAGTCAAAGCATAATAAATTATTCTGTGAGACTGGAAGACATGAACCAGAAGGCCCGGATATTTAACAGTACATTTTTTGCATATCTCCCCGTGGTGTGTGCGGCGCTATTCGGTATTTCCCTAATTCTTAACCACATTGCTTATATTATTCCCATGCAAAATTCTGGTGTACATATTCAAGGAGTAATCACGAATCGCTCCACAAATTTTTCCTGCTCTGATGAAGTTTGTTCGGATTCCCATGATGTTACATATTATTGGGAAGTTAATGGAAGTGGTTTCTCGGAGTCAGTGGATGACCAGTCACTCTACGAAAATTATAAGATTGGCGATCACATTGAGCTTATCTACCTACCAAATAATCCCCGTTCAGTTTTGACCACAGAAAGATTAATAAGGGTAAATTGGGTAGGTCAACTAATATTAGGGATACTCGTCATCGCTGGGTCAATCGCATATGTCATTTACCGCCGTCTGCAAACCCGTATTTCGATCAAGGCTCAAAAAATAAGTTGATGCTTTTATGCATACTTTATTGGTAGGTAGAGGGTCAAATTCACCGTACAACATCCTGACTTTGCAGCTTTGCGTTATAATCAGCCTGTTCGTTTGCGAAGTGAGGAGAAATCGATATGCGTAAAATAGCTTTTCTAACACTGACATTTATAGCGGCCTGTGTCATGCTGGTAATGAGCAGTATGCCTATGAACATCGTCACTGCCGGACCGGCGATGGCTGCCACCTATGATCCACGCCCTTTGTGCGCCGACCGTACTGGAGCGACCACGCCCATTGTCCGTTATGACATTCCATACGGCACAGTATCCAGCGGCGGTATCTACTGCCGTCCTCTGGTACAAAGTGGCAAGTATCTGGTGAATTCGGCTGAAATCGGCAGCCAACAAGCTATTGATCTCGGCGTCAATCAGGCAGTTGATGTCTACGCCATTCTATTTGGTGGTGGCACCGTGACCAGCTTTAATAATCCCTTCAAAATTTGTTTATTGGGCACAGGCTCCATCTACTTCCTGGATGCCAACCAATCACCACGCCCCTTAATCCAATTGACCGGCGAATCGGATGGCACTTATACCTGCGCCAGCCTATCGACCGCCGGTATCGTCATGCTGACCAACAATGCGGCTCCAACGCCGGCACCAGCCCCCGTCACCACTGGGACACCGGGGACGCCAGCGCCGGGTGTGACCGGAACACCAGCCGCCCCACAGACCATCGGTGCAGTGGGCAATTGCAGCCTGACCGTCAATAAGATCGTGCGCTTGCGTGCCGAAGCCAGCACCACCGCCAAGGTTTTGACGCGTTTGGCCTATAACACCACCTGGAAAGTCACCGGACGTGTACCCGGTTGGTATCAAATCGTGTGGACGAATACACAGGGCTGGGTCAGTGATGCTTTTGTCCGCGCTACCGGACAATGCGGTAACGGCTAAGGCCACACAATTTCAGATGTTCATATCAGGCACAACTTCGGTTGTGCCTTTTTTATTCGTACCTATGTTTAATTTCACAAACCTGCTCTACCGAATTCTAACTCTTTACCAATCGCCTTAATAATTCTGCTCCCTCAAAATGGTTAGTGCCGAACTCGCGATAGAGTTACAAAATGTTCTTCCAAAATGTAACCCATTCGCCTGTCACCTGTTATATGATTTTCGTGGGGATGGAATACATCCTGTTGGCGCACTTTAACAACCTTTCCCGCGCAATCTGCACCAAATCCACTGGTACGTTTGCTGCTTTTGCCGCTTTTGCCGCATATTGCGCATATTGGGATTGTTTCTCCCTTAAAGCACGGATTTTAACGGGAATTACAATTGCAATATGTATGGCAGTTCTGGCACAAAAGCCACCTTTGCCATTGCCGAAATTGCGACCGAAGGGAGTCCTGTGGGCTGCCAATTTTGCCATTTGGATTTTACTCGGTACACAGTACTTGGCACTCGGGATTTCTAGGTGTCCCCGCCTATAGATTGATGCGTTACGCGGACGCATCAGCCGTTGTACACTAGGGGGATGAACAACACATCAAACACCGATAACTTCCCTGTCGTCATCATTGGCGGAGGCTTAGCTGGCCTTACCGCTGCTGCCCACCTCGCCGCCCGTGGTATTCCGCCGCTCGTTTTAGAAGCCGATGGCCTGTGGCCGGGTGGCCGCCTCGCCGGAGGTGATCCCGACACCTTCACTTATAACGGAAAGTCGTGGTCGTTCCCCTCCGAACATGGAATGCACGCCTTGTGGGGCGGCTACGATAACATGCGTGCCATGTTGAAGCGCTTCACCTCGGTGCAGCTTGAACCGTCAATGGGTGAGGAGTGGATTAACCGTTGGGGGCGTGAGGTTCGCGTGGTCGAGGCCGGACAGTTGGTGCGCTTCGGCTGGGTTCCGGCACCGTTCCATTATCTCAGCCTGCTTTATAGCCCGCGCTTCTGGTCAACCATCACCCCGCTAGATTTTCTCTCGCTGCCGGGTTTCTTATTCAGTATCTTGTGGACGGTCGGCTTTGATCCCATCAAAGAAGGTATCGCACTCGATGGCTTGATGATGGACGAGTTCTTTCGGGGATGGACGCCCAATCTCCGCGCCACATTTACAGGTCTTGCGGTCAACCTTTTGGCTGCTCCCAAAGAGGAAATTACCCTTGCGGGAATTATCGCTGCTTTGCGTTTCTACACCCTGCTTCGCCGCGACTCGTGGCAAATGGAATACCTGCCCGATCACTCACACACCGCCGTCATCAAGCCACTGATTGACTCCATCGAAAAAGATGAGGGCTGGGTCATGCGCGGTACGGAAGTTCAACGCCTCGAACGGGTTGATGATAGTTGGAAAGTGGTCTTTGCTGATCAGTCACGCTCGGGATTTCGTTCGGTGCAGGCAGATCATGTCATCTTCGCGACTCATGTTTCCGGTGCAGAAAGTATCCTGCTCAATAGTCCCGACCTTGCCACAGAAGCCGCTCGTCTGCGTTTCCCCGGCATGGTACGAAACGCCACCGTTCGTCTGTGGTTCAGTGTCAGCCCGCGCGAAGGCTCCAACGCTGGCATGTTCACGGGTGATTTTCTACCGGATAACTTTTTCTGGTTACATCGTCTCTTTGAGGACTTCCGCGCTTTCCACACTGAAACCGGTGGCAGTTGCATCGAGATGCACCTCTATGCCGGTGACGATGTGCTGGAACAGCCCGAAAATGTGCTGCTCATCCGCTGTGTGGATGAGGCACAGCGGGCATTCCCTGAGCTGCGTGGGAAATACATCACCGGTACGGTGCGGCGCAACAGTCGGGTACAAACCGCCTTTCGTCCGCCAACTTCTGACACTCTAAGTCTCAATACCCCTTGGACGAATGTGCTGGCCTGCGGTGACTGGATCGGTTACGATTCGCCCTCCCTCTGGATGGAACGCTCGGTTGTAACAGCCATCGCCTGTGCTAACACTGTTCTCGAGTCTCACGGCCTCGAACCCTATCCCATCCTGCAACCTGCACCACCCGAATCCCTTGCGCGTGGTATGGGTTTTCTCGTTCGCCTCTTCCGCCGCACCGTTGGGCGAACCTTATTGGCTGGCGCACGAGGCTTGAAGAGAACAAAGAAGTGAATATAGTTCAATCCCAACTAAGCTGATAATTCCCCTCAAAGTGATCAGTTTGTGCCATCACATCATACGCGCCAGCTTGCTGAATAGGTACTTCGACGCGTCCGGTTTCACTCGCCGTAAAGGTCTTTTGCCAGACGACACCTGCCGGACCTTGCATGGTCAACGTTACGCTGCCCATCGTCAGCGTAACCACGTAATTAAGCCCGACTGTTTTCCCTGCTGCCACCTGAATCGTTGTACTCTTGACCGCCTGCTGTGTCGAGACGGTTGGTATCACCGTACCGTTTGCAGGATTAGGGCTGGCTCCCAATGGTAGGGCGGTTGGTGTTTGGAGGTTCGGTAAGGGTGGGGCGCTTAAGCTGGATTCGGGTAATTGTGAGGGTTGTTGGTTCGAATTAGGTAGTCCAATCGGTGTGCGTGTTGGCTGTTCAGGTGGTTGGTTCAGTGCCGTAGGCGTTGATTGTAAGGTTGGTGTCGGGTTCGATGGCGTTTGCTGTAAATTACAGGCGGTCAATACGCACGATAAGCTGATCACCAGTATAGTCGTATGCTGCTTTAGATTCAGGCGTTTTAACATCTAGCATCCATTCGGCACTGCGATATTGGTAATTTGCCCCACGTCGTATAAGTCGTAGCGCACGATAACCTGACCATCAACAGGCAGAGTGCGATCAAAAATCACGGCGTTGGTAACATTCAAATTGACGTAAAAACGGATGACCGCGTTGATACTCGGTGCAACCCACAGTTCACCGCCAGTCGCCTCAACCGTGCCACCGTCAGACAGCTTGATCGACGGTAAATTCAAATCCGCCGAGGTGAACGCATATTTATAAGCTTCTTGACCATTGAGCGTTGCCTTCTCACCAGCAGGTGCGGCCTTTTTTACACCGCCTACTAATGTTCCGGCACGCAGTCCAGCCGCCGTTACGGTATCCGGACCAGCACTCGAACATTCTTTGTTCAGCACCATAAACGAATCGTTACCCAATCGCACGGCCTCAAAATTATTATCCGTTTTGCCCAGTAGTTCGCCGTTAATATCGACTACAACCCGCCGCGAACCAGATTGGTTAAACCAGACTTCAGCATTAGCCTTGGCATTGGTAGTACGCGGTGTGCTGGTGAATACCCCGTTAAATTCTAGTGTCACGACATAGCGCCCGCCGATCAAACGCTGTAGATTGGCGTCCACTTCGGGAAAGCTGACACTATCCCGAAAACCTTCAGGCGGTGCGACGGCTGTCAGGGCTTTGGCTGTTGCCAGGCCTTCGATAGAGGCCGGTGTAGGGATGTCTGCGATATTCTGTCCCCGATTACAACCAGTTAACATGAAAATAAGCAGAAAGAGGGCAGATGAACATAAATACCGTGTTTTCAAAATTTTGCTCGATACGCAATTCATAGTTTGCCATGACACAAAACGCATTCTACGGTGGGTAGCCGATATTGACAACCCCACCCCCTTCCGCTAGAATGCCGTTTGAGTGGAGACAATGTATTGAAGCTCGCCTGTTATCCATGATAAACTTATGGAAATTGGTGAGATAGAAATACAGCCCACTTATGGACAAATCACAAGCTGGCAAACTCGGGTACGAAAAAACAAAACATATCCTCAGTGAGCATGGCCGGAAACGATCCCAGCAAACACTTGAGAAATATGAAGCAGATCCCAAGTTTTGTCTGTTTTGTGGCCAGAAAATCAGTTTTGAGCGGCGACGAGCAAAATTTTGTAACAGTTCATGTAGTGCTTCGTTTAACAACACAGGTCGCAACAGGCATCTTAATAGAATCAAATTAAGACCACCTGAATTTTGCACGTGTGGCAAGACGAAGAACCGTCAAAACAAATACTGTTCTGAATGTGCTCAAAAGCATGTTTACCATCGGGTAAACTCAACCGAAAAAGCTAAGACTGATCGAAGCCGCAAACGGATTGTGATTGAAGCAAAAGGTTATAAATGTTCAATTTGCGGTATAGCAGATTGGATGGCAAAACCGATCAAACTTGAACTTGATCATATTGATGGTAATGCCGATAATAACCAGATTAACAACCTGAGGCTTCTTTGTCCAAACTGTCATTCCCAGACCGATACCTATAAATCGGCAAATGTGGGGAAAAACAGTGTCCGACAGCAAATGCGTCGTAAGCGCTATGCTGACGGAAAGACATATTAAGCAAGATGGATCGCTGAGAAAGTGTTGATGCCGCCCTAGCTCAATTGGCAGAGCACAATACTTGTAATATTGAGGTTATCGGTTCAATTCCGATGGGCGGCTTTGAGATTAGGTAATTTACCAATCGAACTTATGGGTCGGTGTCCCGAGTGGCAAAGGGGGCGGACTGTAAATCCGCTGGCGGAAGCCTTCGAAGGTTCGAGTCCTTCTCGGCCCACATAGGCTGTACCGATGCAGTCTAGCAATGCCTTGATAGCTCAGTCGGTAGAGCACACCCTTGGTAAGGGTGAGGTCATGGGTTCAAATCCCATTCAAGGCTCTGGGTATTTAGTTGAAAGTGATATGGCGATATGGCAAAAAAAGGCAACCGCACAATCGTGAAGATGAAAAGTAGCGAGAGCGGCCACATGTATTACACAGAGAAAAACCGCCGTAACGACACCGCACGGTTGGAACTCAAGAAGTATGATCCGCTTGTCCGCAAGCATGTGATCTACCGCGAAGCGAAGTAGGTGTACTATAGGGGAGTAGCTCAATTGGCAGAGCAACGGCCTCCAAATCCGTAGGTTCAGGGTTCGATTCCTTGCTCCCCTGCTATCGTTGTACAAGACACCGTCGCTCGCTGGCGGTGTCTTGCTATAAGGCGGTTTCTGGTAAAATAATTTAGGGGCGGGCACAAGCCGCCTTTGTGGACAACCTAAAAAATACTGAGTTAAGGACATAAGGCATGTCTGCCAAGAACAAACAAAGTAACCTGATTGTGGACGATGTGGAAGACCTCGAAAACGATACGGTTGAAGATGAGAACGAAGACGAAGGTGCATCAACTCGTGGCATAACTGCACCGAAAGGCCGTGCGACTCCGGGGCGACGTACTCAGGAAGTTGAAGAGGTTAAAGCCGAAACGGGCATCGTGAGCAGTGTTACCTCACCCTTCCGCAGCATCGGCGAATACTGGGAAGGTGTGCGCTCTGAAATGCAGAAGGTCGTCTGGCCGACACGTGAAGAAACCCAGCGTTTGGCGACCATTGTTCTGATAGTGACCATCATTTCATCGATTGTTCTTGGTGTACTCAGCCTTATTTTTAGTGCGATTATCGCCGCCGGTTTGAATTCGCCGCTGATCGTTTTCGGTGCTATTTTCTTGCTGGCAGTGGTGGCATTCGGCTTCTACTTGCGAAGCAGCAACCGGGGAAGCACACTGTTCTAGGAATAGGTTTGTGTTCCCTGCCACGCATGTTGGTTTAGTGTGAAGGAATCAACCGTCATGTACGACGATGCAGACGAAAGAGAAGATCAGGAACCGGATTACGATCCTGAACCTGTATATCTAGAAACCAAACCTACCAAAAGTAGTTCTAGTGACAGTGGCGACAGTATGCCGCCATTGTTGGATGCGCCCTTGGCGAATACCGACAACAGTCGCCAATGGTATGTCGTGCATTGCTATTCGGGTTACGAAAATAAGGTGCGCTATTCAATTGAACAGCGTATCGAAACAATGGGTATGCGCGACAAAATCTTTGATGTGATCGTGCCGACCCAGGAAGAAATTGAAGTCAAGGAAGGCAAGCGCCGTACTGTCGAGCGGCGTGTGTTCCCCGGCTACATTCTGGTTGAAATGAAAATGGACGAAGACTCATGGTACGTTGTCCGTAACACGCCCGGTGTGACTGGCTTCGTCGGCATGGGTAACGATCCGACGCCGCTGCGACCAGAAGAAGTCAAGGCGATTATCGACCGTATGGAAACCTCAGGACCGCATTTCGTGCCGAAGTTCCGTGTGGGCGAACGCGTACGCATCATCGATGGGCCGTTCAACGACTTCATCGGTACTGTCGCTGCGATGGAAGCCGAAAAATCCAAAGTGCGCGTGATGGTGAACTTCTTCGGGCGCGATACTCCGGTTGAATTGGACTTCCTCGAAGTAGAGAAGGTCTAGTTTTGCCTCATTCTCTGGAAAACTGAATAGACTCTTAAAGGTGAGAGCCAAATGCCCAAGTACCGTCATAATCTACCCCAAGTTTCAGGTGGCACGTTTATCTCGGACGGTGGGATGGAAACCACCTTTATTTTTCATCATGGTATTGAGCTACCCGAATTTGCGGCCTTCGTTCTGTTGAAAACGGAATCAGGGATTAAGTCGCTGGAACGTTATTACGGTGATTACGCAGCCATCGCCCAACGGTATCAGGTCGGCTTTGTCCTTGATACACCCACATGGCGCGCCAACCGCGATTGGGGTAGCAAACTAGGCTTCTCTGAACAAGATTTAGCCCAAGTGAATAAACAGGCCGTCGAACTTCTACTCAACATACGCCAATCTATCGAAACAGATACAACCCACGTGGTGCTTAATGGTGCAATTGGTCCACAAGCAGATGGCTACGTGCCCTCGAATATGATGAGCGTTGAGCAAGCGAAAGCCTATCATCTAGAGCAAATCAAAACCTTCACTCAGACCGAAGCCGATATGGTGACGGCCTACACCTTGAACTATATCGAAGAGGCGATTGGTGTTGCCTTAGCAGCCAAATCCTGCAATATGCCCGTTGCTATTTCGTTTACGGTCGAAACGGATGGCAAGCTCCCCACAGGCGACGCGCTTAAGGAAGCTATTGAACGAACCGATGAGGCCACAGGCGGCTATCCAATTTATTACATGATTAACTGTGCCCATCCGCAACACTTCCAGCAGTCACTCGCGCAGGATGGAAATTGGCTATCACGCATACGGGGTATAAAAGCCAACGCCTCCCAAAAGAGTCATGCTGAACTTAATGAGTCAACCGAGTTGGACGCGGGCAATCCCATTGAATTGGGATCGTACTATCGCACGTTAAAGCAGCAATTTGGTCATCTGAGTATATTAGGCGGATGCTGCGGAACAGATCATCGCCATATCGAAGAAATTTGTAAGTCTACACTGTTAAATTAATTGATTTTGCAGGGACGGGCATGACTTGTCCCTGTTTTTTCCTCTCCAGTTTATCTATAATACTTCAATCTATTTAATGCGACGTGCAGATACAAGATTAGCCTCCGGTATAACGTAACCAGCCCCTGCGTGATAAGTTTTATCCCGTAAACTGAGAACACAACCCCAAAACTGATCTTCAGACTGCAACGTAAAGCGAGGACACAATGGCAAAGAAAGTCAAGGCAATCGTAACGCTGGCTATTTCGGCGGGTAAAGCGAACCCGGCACCCCCGATTGGTCCTGCGTTGGCACAGCATGGTATCAACCTGATGGCCTTCTGCAAGGAATATAATGCACGCACCAGCGCACGCATGGGCGAAATTATTCCGGCAGAAATCACCGTTTTCAGCGACGGTTCGTTCAAGTTTATCCTCAAAAGCCCCCCAACCTCCTTCCTCATCAAGAAGGCGGCCGGTATTGAGAAGGGTTCAACCAACCCTAACAGCATCAAGGTGGGTACGATCACTCGCAAGCAACTGCGTGAAATCGCAGACATTAAGCGCCCTGACATGAACACCAAAGATACGGATGCGATCGTCCGTCAGCTCGAAGGCACTGCCCTGAACATGGGTGTGGAAGTTGTTGGTGACTAGTATTGGCAGTTAGCGGTCAAATCTGACCGTTTATCGCAAATTTGTATTCGTGGGAGGATGCAATTTAGCGTCCACTCGAACCACAGGAGATTAAGAACATGGGACATGGAAAGCGTTATGAGAACGCACTTAAGGATATTGAAGATAGTAAGCTGTATTCACTGGCTGAAGCTGTCGCCCTAGCGAAAAAAGCCGCTACAGCCAAGTTCGATGAAACGATCGAAATGCATTTCCGCCTCGGTATTGATCCGCGTCACAGCGACCAACAGGTACGCAGCACCGTATTGCTGCCGAACGGTTCGGGTAAAACAGTTCGCGTGCTTGTCTTCGTCGAAAACGGTGACGATGTGCGTAAGGCCGAAGCCGCTGGTGCTGACATCATCGGTGACGAAGCCACCATTGCCCGTATCCAGACCGAAGGCTGGTTGGACTTTGACTCAGCCTTAGCCGTTCCGTCGATGATGGCAAAGATCGGTCGCGTCGCGAAGATCCTCGGCCCGCGCGGTTTGATGCCCAATCCCAAGGCGGGTACAGTTGTACAGCCGGACGGTTTGGAAAACGCCATCAAGGAATTGAAGGCGGGGCGTGTTGAATTCCGTAATGATAAATTCGGTAACCTGCATGTTCCGGTGGGCAAGGCCAGTTTCACCGTCGAGAAGATTGCCGAAAATGCCCAGGCCGTTTTTGACGCCGTGCAGCGCCAACGTCCTGCGACCGTAAAAGGTTTGTTCATGAAGCGCTTGGTCGTCACCTCAACCATGGGGCCGAGCATCAAGGTTGAAATCGGCGGACAGGCGTCCTAAGTTTTCAATAGCTGCGATGTTTTGAGGGCGAGTTACCTCGCCCTTTTGATTCCGGCTGTTTTAGGTGAGCAGATCGTTGAGTACATTTTTAAGCTCAGGGTCAGCAATTAGGGTGAGCAAGTCATCTACTTTGATCTCGGTGTCACCATGCGGAATAAGTTGCTTTCGTCCACGCCGGATAGATGCCACCACGCTTTCTTGCGGCCAATGAACGGCTGCGATCTGTTTGCCCGCGACCGGACTGGTGGGTTTTATGTGAAACTCAAAAACGTGCCCGCCTGTGAGGGCATTCAGCCGGATGTGCTCGGCGGTGTGTTGGTCTTGCAGCCTGCGCTCGACTACGATGTTATAGGCGCGCACAACGGCATGCCGACTCACAAGGCCAACCAATGCGCCGGTTGAACGATCCACCACGGGCAGCCGTCCAAATTCGCGCAGTCCCATGATTTTGACGGCCGTCCATAACTCATCATCCACGGCTACTGTGATCGGATCGGGCGTAAAAATACTGGCTACCGTGGTTTCTTCTTTTACAGCAGTGCGATAAGCATTTTGCAGATCTGATAAGGTAACGATGCCAGTAAGGTTGCCTTTGGCGTCCACGACGCATATCGAGCGGCTTTGGTAGCTGTGGAGAGCTTCTCGCAGTTCGAGTAAAGAAGCGGTTTCAGAGATGCTAGGTGCGGGCTTGGTCATGACTTCACCAACCGTTACTCCTTGCATCAAATCAATCTCACGCCCTACAGGCAGGAAAACGCCTTTATTGCGTAAACCCTGCTCATACATGCCATTTGGTGCCAACCGCTCGGCCATAAACACGCAAACGACTGTCGCCAGCATGATCGGCAAAATTAATCGGTAGTCGTTTGTGAGTTCAAAGACCAACATAATGGCGGTGATGGGGCAGCGGACGACGCCTGCCATAACTGCCGCCATACCTGCAATTGCGTAAACCTGTGGATTGCCTTCTTTACCGCCGATGGTCGCCTGCACGATTTGGCCGTAAGCGCCGCCCAACATAGTGCCAACAAACAACGTAGGTGCAAAAATCCCACCGACAAAGCCACCACCCATACTGATCGTGGTTGCCAGTAATTTGATGACACCCAGGATGAGCAGCAGGGTGAGGCTAAAGTTAGACTCGCCACTGAGTACCGAACTCATGGTTTCGCGTCCTGCGCCCATAATCTGCGGGAGGAATATGGCGATAATGCCGACTATGGCTCCGGCTAGGGCTGTTTTGGCAGGACGGGGCAGATGGACATGGTGATGCCACCAATCATGCTGCCAGTAGACCGCGCGGATAAAGAAGGCAGATACAATACCGAGTAAAATTCCCAGCGGGATAAATAAGGGGATTTCAAGCACACTGCCGAGGGTGTAATTAAGTGGTCCCATTTCGGCTGCTGGTTCGATGGCCTGCGTTAGGGCAGATGATACGACGGCTGCCAGTACGACCACACCAAAAGAGCGCGTTTCGAATGCGCCGTTGAGGATGACTTCAAGTGCGAAAAAGACGCCCGCAATGGGTGCTTTAAATGCGGCTGCAATGGCTGCGGCTCCACCAGCAGCAACCAGTAAGCGCATCTGTTCATCACTGAGATGGAGGCGCTGCCCGATAAATGAGCCGAGATTAGAACCGATTTGAACACTGGGATCTTCGGGCCCAACCGAGGCACCGGCACCGAGTGACAGGGCAGAGGCGATTGCTTTGAAAGGGATACGCTGATAGCGCAAACGTCCACCCGACATGGCGACCGATTCCATAATCCCAGCTACACCATGATGTCGTTCTTCACCAACGAATGTTTGCATTATCAGTCCAACAATTGCACCAGCCAGAGCCAGGCTGACTATGAGGGCAAGTGCGCCGATGATAGGACTTAGTAATGTGTTTGCTAGAAAGCCTGTGAAGACGCGGTTAAAGAAATCGATGCCCTGCCTAAAAAGCCAGATGGCCGCAGCCGTAGCTAATCCGAGTACAATAGCAAGCAGCAGCAGGGTATTGCTGTTAGGTTTATGCAGACGTTTCAAAAATAGGGCAACAGGATTTACGGACGTGAACATCGGATTAATCTCTTAGGGTGAAAAGATAGGTAACTTTACCACTAACTAAGGGTGTATTCGCGAAAACAATGTATTTGTTAATGGATATTCAATCTATTGTTTAGAATAAGCTGAGCGATGCTTTAGGATAGTCTTATGCCTATAACGGTTGTTACAGGTGACCCGCTGACCACACAGGCACAGACACTGGCTTTTGGCTTTAATGCCAAAGGGCGGGTAGAGGTTGGTGGCTTAGAAACACGCTTGTATGATGTTTATCCATCAGCCTTTGCCAGCTTTCGCAAGCAGTGTAACAGTGGACGCGTTAAGCCGGGGATGTTATGGATGTGGCGCGAGGCACAGTTTAATCTGTTGTTTCTGGTGGTGCGCGAGTCGTCGGTAGGGATGACACGGATGCGCTACGTTGAAAATACATTGATGACAATAGCGCGCGATTATCCACTTTATGGGCTGACGAGTGTCGCGCTGGCTCCGTTGGGCAGCAAAGAAGAATGGGTTTTGTTGCGTCCAGTGGTCGATTATTGGCTGAAAAGTTGCCCGTTAGCTGTGACGATGTATGAAGCGATTTAGCCGGAAATAAATAAAGGCGACTGTGTGGCCGCCTTTATGCAATAAGCAGGTGTTAAATTAATAACGGTTGCGGTCGCCGTAGCCGCCAGTATCACGACGAGGACGTTCCTCACGCGGGCGAGCTTCATTCACAGTCAACGGGCGGTTGTTCATGCTATAACCGTTGAAGCGACGAATGGCTTCCTGTGCGAGGTCTTCGGTCGCCATTTCGACGAAACCAAATCCCTTTGAACGACCGGTTTCACGGTCACTAATTACCGCAACGTCAGCAATCTCACCGACCTGTTCAAACAGCGCCCGGATATCTTCTGCCGTCGCGCTATACGGCAGGTTGCCAATGTATAGCTTCTTGTTCACGAAACTCTCCTATAGGATTTTTCAAAAAAACGATTGATGGCGGAAGAGGACGAGGCACTTAGCACAAACACCAGACGGCTATGTAGCACAGGGGGCGTATACTGCATTTCTCAGACCCGGTCATATCCCAACCTATCGTTGTTCATCTTCTCACAAAACTCTTATTTTGTAAAGATAGAAAACTGTATGAGGAAAGGCACGAAAATCCCAACTTTAAGGGGCGTTTGGGAGTGAGATTACTGTGCTAGGCGTAAACCCACGTTTCGCGTCCACTGCGAAGCGGCACACGGACGCGCCGGTAGGCAGTGGTTTCGTACACATCCATTGCTAATAATTCTTCAGCCGTGATTTCCAAAACCAGCCCACTGACCTCATGCCCGTGACGTGGAATAACCAGCGGGTAAACGCCTTCGGTCATTGACATAGAGGATTTAAAGAAGCCTTCAAGCGTATCCGGTGTGCCGGTTACAGTGCGACCAATCAGGCGCTGTTGAACGGTAGGGTCTTGCAGCGTGCCGTAGACAAATAACAATTCCATGCGCGTTTCCCCTTCGTTCAAATAAAAATCCCCCGGTGAAGGGGGAATATCAGACAAAAGACAACTGAACGGGACGGTTATTTCATCGCGTCGTAGCCGGGGCCGGAAGCGAAGAATTCATAATTGGGTTGGATGTCTTCGGTCAGATCGAGGACTTCGCCAGCAGCGTGCTTGACGCGGGTCTTGGTTTCAAACGGGATCGATTCTTGACCTTCGTTGGTCGAGAAATCCGAAGGCACTTCTTCTTCGATGAATATGGCTTCAAAGGGGCATTCGGGAATGCAAGCACCACAGTCGATGCAGGTATCGGGATCAATGAAGTACCAAGGCCATTCCGCCTCTGGCTTGCCGGGGACAATACATTCAACGGGGCATACTTCCATGCAGGCACCGTCGCGCAGACACAGGCTGGTAATAATGTGGGTCATGAGTGGAATCTCCTATAGTCTCTTGATTATGGTGTAACTATACCCAATTGTAACCGTAGTGTCTGGAACTTTTGTTGGATTTGCAAAACAATTTTTCAGTGTTGATTGTTGTATATTTTAATGACGATAAAGTCATTTTAATGCCGGTTAATTTTATAATTAATGGTCTTTAATTGATGTTGAAAAGTATTTCCTAGACGGTTGTTTCAATTCTGATGGCGAAATTGGCAAAATAGGTTGATTTTTGCCAGAAATGCCAATAAATAAGACTTTTTTCGGTAGGATCTCCGGCTCATTCTGCGGATAATCCTGTGCTGGTTGAGGCAGGTGCGGACATCAATTTCATCAGCGGCGAAGGTTACACGCTGTTGAAATATTCGGCGGAAGGGGTTAATGCCGAAATGGTTCGGGCGCTGCTCGACATGGGCGCGGATACGGATGCCGAAACCAAACGCTATTCGACCACACCGCTTTATGTCGCTGTGCAACAAGATGATCTAGAAATTGTCCAGATGCTCTTGGAAGCGGGCGCGAACCCGAATGCCCAGAACGCCGATCTGTGGTTTCCACCATCCCACGCTCAGTCGATTGAGATGGTGCAACTTCTGCTGGATTATGGGGCGAATATACATCTCACTGATGAGGTGGGTAAGGATGCGCTTCAGCATCAAAACGACCCTGAGGTTGCTGCCTACTTGATTGATGCAGGCGCGCAGGTCAACCCGGATAAGGGACAGTCCGGCTCGCCGCTGCGGGAAGCCACAGATGATGGCAATCTGGAGATGATGCGCCTGCTGCTCGAACGCGGCGCAAACGTCGATCAGGCGATGAGTTGGGGTGAAACCGCACTGATGAGGGCAGCGGAGCATAGCTTTGTCGAGGGCGTAAAATTGCTGCTTGACCACCACGCGAACGTACATCTGAAAGCCGATGAACGGGGTGCGACGGCGTTGTTTTACGCTGCCGCGCCGGAAGGCTTCACTGCCTATGATCTAATGAAAAAATATGGCGGAAGCAATTTGCTCGACAGTATTCCTGAGGAACATCGCGCGATGTTTGAGAAAATTGACCTTGAGCAATTCCAATATCATCCAACGTATGGCTATGTTGCCAGCGACTCGGTGGAGGTAATTGAAATGCTATTGCGGGCGGGGGCTGACATCAATGCGCGTGATGCACAAGAGATGACCCCGCTGATCTTGGGGGCATCCTGTGGGCGACCAGAACGCGTAAGGATGTTGCTAAGGGCAGGTGCAGACATTCATTTGCGGGATGCAAAAGGGAAAACTGCGCTTGACCACGCACGGTTGCATTCTGAGGTCGAGCATCGCGAAGCGATCGTGCGTATGCTGGAAGGAGCCGAGGGCAAATAGATATAGGGTCTATATCTAGCTGAAAACTTTTCTACTAGAGATGGCGTAGTCGTTCGGGAATGGTGTTGGTTTCGGCTAGGAGTTCGAGGCCAGCACGATCGACAACATAAACGAGGCGTCCACGTTTCTTGAGCAATCCAGCGTTGAACAGACCACGCAGGGCGCGACCGACGACTTCACGGGTGGTGCCGAGGATAGCGGCGATTTCTTCCTGGGTGAGATGGGTGGGGGCTTCGGCAATTTGTTCGGCATACATGGTTTCGTGCAGAAAGAGCTTGGCGAGACGTGACGGAATCGAGCGAAAGGTCATGTCTTCCAGGCGTTCGATGTACTCACGGTTGAGATGCGCCAAAGCCTGGACATAATTGCTGAGCAGACCAGGTTCGGTGGACATCAGCCTGAGCAAACGGTCGTGGCTGATGACCGCGACTTCGACCGCAGTGACGGCCACCGCGTTGAAGGGGTTTGGGCCACCATCAACGGCGGCAACTTCGTTGAAGGTGGAGAGGGGACGGAGCAGGCTGAGCGTATGCAAGCGGCCTTCGACGTTCATGCGGTAGATACGGACGAGGCCATCCAGAACAATATGAAAACCGGCGCAGGTATCCCCTTCACCAAAAATTGTCGCACCGGCCAGATAGGTGTGGTGATGAGCCGCGTTCTCGATGAGATTAATATCGCAGCGGGCGAGGCTTTCGAAATAGGGGATCTGCTTCCAATCAACGTTCATGGGTAATCGGCAACTCGAATGACCAATTTCTAAATACTAAAAATTCAGGTGCATTTTTAATAACAATAAAAATATTGCCCGATTGCTGCTGATTGCCCCACACCTGATTCCACCAAGCTTATTTGCACAGGATGGAAAGCGGTGATGGATTAAAAAGCGCGGCTGAGGCACGCCTCAGCCTTACACCCTGGTTTTTCGATTGGCTGTTTAGATGATCTTTTCGATCACCACGAGCGCGATCACCAGAATCGTCGCCAGAAGACCCATCGTGCGAAGATCGGTCATGACATAGCCATATTCGGCTTTCAATTCGGCTTCGCTGACCATACGGGTAGGATTTGCCAGACGCTGACGGATGTAAGAGATGTCGTGCTTGTCTTCTTTACGGCTGGTGGTACGTGCAGTACCTGTGCCGGTACGGGCAGGACGAGGGCGGCGTTCCACAGCGGGACGGGCAGCGGCAACCGGTTGGGCTTTTTCGACCACACGAGCAGCCTTCTCGACCTTGACTTCGGGCTCGGGGGCAATGGGTTCTTCAGTTTGACCCAACTGCTGACGGGCGCGGTCCAGCGTGGATTGTGGAATATTGGGTGATTGATTACGGTTTTTGCGCTTCGACATTCTAAAACCTTTATTTAATATTCAGTGAGCGATGAGACGCTTCATCGCACGATAACGGTCATGCTTCTGTACAATAGTAACGCACACTCTTCAACAAAACTATGTGCTTTTTGTTGGAGTTGGGTGAAAAAGTGCTGCGCGTTTTGTCTGGAGGCATTCGAGCTCAATATGTTCAAACTGTTCAAAACCCTGTTGATAACCTTGCTGGCGCTGGCGATGATCCTGCCTGTCGCAGCACAAAGTACCCCTGAAGCCACGGCGGATGATAGCAATGTGCTGGCGGACTGCACGCGCTTGCTGGCGGCAGACCGTCCAATTGAAACGGGTGCCAACGCGCCGACGGTCCGCATCGTGCAGCCGACAATTGATGTGGTGTACGGGAGTACCGTGACGATTCAGATCCAGACGAATAATTATGATGTAAATGCGAATGGTCAACACTGGCACCTGTGGGTGAATGGGGCGTTGAACGGTATGGTTTACCAACCGACTGCGATTATCGATCTGACGCCGGGAACGTATACGTTATGCGCGTCATTGGGGAACAGCCAACATGCAGACATCGGAATGCCGGATGGTATCCGCATCACCGTAAAACCGGCACAGGCTGGCATCGCTACGGCGACATTGGCTGTGGATCGGTCGGCGGCTAAAGTGCAGCCGGAAGGTCAAATCAGCAGTGGTCAAATCATCCTGTTGGTCGTCGGCGGACTGTTGGCAGCGGTTGGGGGGTGGTGGTTCGGGAACCGGATGCCAAAGGGGAAGCAGAAATAGGCAGCAGCCGGTAGTTGGAATACGAAAACGGAATCTAGCCATCGAGATTCAGAAGCAATATCAAGAAAGTGGTGCAATCCACACGATAATCTTCCCCCGCAAGCAAGGGAGGAAACCAGATCATTCAACATGGCTTTTTGCATCATTTGCTTTGAACTACGGAACGCGGTGAGAAAATAGAGGCAGCGCGGTGTCAACGGGCGTAGATGAGAATGCTTAGGACGATGCCAAAGACGATGCCTGATAGGCCGATAATGATGCCAAGGAAAAAGGCGCGGGCGAAAACCCCGCGACGGCGGCTCTTATCTTTTTTGACGCCGATTTTCTTATCGTCTTTGAGTTGAGCGGCGCTTTCTTTGCGGGCGACGATGAGGTTCAGCATCCGCCGTGCTTGAACGTTCATAGGGTTGATTTGCAAGATGTTTTGTAGGCAGACACGGCGGTCTTCATCGCTGTCGATGACATCCAACAGCGCCAACCACACCTGTTCGTTAAAGGGGCTTAAGCGGGCTGCTTCCTTCCAGAAGTCATGCGCCTGCTGCGTATTGCCCATTGCAAATGCGCTGCGTCCGGCTTGAAAAAGTTCCTCGAAACGTTCGCTGCCGGGACGTGCGGCCTCCTGATTAACCATCGCTACTTACCTCACTTAGACGTTCAACCAACGGAGCGCGGTATGGACCACGCCCCGTATATTAGTATAAATCATGAACTTCAGCGTAGCGAGAAACACCGTATTTGCCAATCGTCCGTTAGTCAGGGCGTCTAGGGACCCCATGCGCCGGGATAATCCTCATCGACCGTGTTGGTCAATTGGTAGATGGTGCCGCTTTGTTGATCCAAGATGTAGATATCGTAACTGCCACCACGGTTGCTGGAAAAGGCCAGATATTTGCCGTCCGGACTGAATACCGGATCAAGATCATCGGCGGGATCTTTGACGACGACCAGCGGCGTACTGGACGGATCGGCACGGCGAACAACAATATCACTATTGGTAGGGGCATCCTTGGGGAAAGCACTGTAGGTAAGATTGATTCCATCCGGTGACCAACGCGGCGATGACTCGGTATAGGCAGCGCTGTCATTAGTGAGGGCGGTTTGCGCCAACGAAGCCGTATCAATCAGGAAAACATCTGATCCTGCATTGGTACCACCGGTTTCGGTGCGGATCACGGCAATGCGGCTGCAATCCGGTGAATAGGCGGGATAGGAATAGCTGGATTTGTCGTTGGTTAGTTGGAACAGTTCTTTTGAATCAAGGTTATAGGCAAAGACCTGTGATGGGAAAATCGTCGCACTGAGATCACCCTGAAAGTTTTTGGGGAGTGCCACAAACACGATTTGATTTTTTGTGCTGCAATAATTAGGCATTTGCGCTTTGATGACATCAAGTGTGGTCGTTAAGGCTGTGCTGCCTGTGCCATCGATGCCGATTTGTTCGATGCCAGTATCGTAGGTCGTGGATGAGTAATAGCGGGTATAGACCACTCGCTGCCCATCGGCACTAATGTCGGGATTACGACCCTGTACGCTGGCTTGCCCACTTGAAAGCGGGATAGCTACACCGTTGTTGACAAAATCATAGACCACAATGGGTAGGTAACCGGATTGCGAAACATCACGTCCGCTCCAACCGACGAGATGCCCGCTCATTCCAGAGGGATAGGGCAAGGCTGTGCCAGTAGGCGCTGCTGTGGGTAGGGCGGTTGTCAGACTCTGTTCCGGTGGTAGGGTGGCACGCGCATCAGTGGCAGTGGCAGTCGGTGTGGCGGTGGCTAAAGCAGCCTGAGTGGCGGTGGCGTTGGCACTATCAGTCGCAGCAAGGGCGATAATGGCTGTGCCGGTCGCGTAACCGTCCGCAATGACGCGGGTGGCCTCGGCATTTTGGGCATTACGGCTGCCAGTGATCAAGATAAAGATGATCAGCAGTACCACGATAACACCGACACCACCACCACCAAACATCAACAATTGGCGGCGGCTGATTCCCGGCATCACTTCTTCATCTTGTTTTTGCTGCTGGCTGCGGGCATCGAGTTTTGCCATCGCGGCCTGAGCGCGTTCGTTGTTGGGATTGATGAAAAGCGCGTTACTGAGGCAAACGCGGCGTTCCTCATCGGTTTCGACTACCGACGCCAACCACATCCACGCTTTTTCGTTCTTGTCGTCCAGATCAACGACCTGCTGAAAGAAACCTTTGGCTTCCGCTTTTTTGCCTTCGCGGGCAGCTTCAATACCCTGTCGCATCAAATCTTGTAGATTGTGTTCTTCACTCACTGTTCAACATCCTGTGGGTGTTCATTGAATAACAAATAGTCGCCTATTTCCCTAAGAGCAATGGCTCGGGCTTTAGAGAGAAAGATTGAATGTCCAGACCGGGATCGGCGAGTCGTGTGACATTGTTGCCTTTGAGATCGGACATATAAAGCTGCTGGGCGTCACCCGCGCGATTGGAGGTGAAGATCAGCATTTGACCCACAGGATTGAAAGCCGGAATACGATCTTCCGCGCCGTTTCCTGTGCTGGTGCTATCGTTGGTGATGAGTGTGTAATTGTGTCCTGCTGCATCCATAATGAAGATGTCGCTGTCCCCATTGCGGTCGCTGGCGAAAACGATGCGGCTGGCATCCGGTGACCATGACGGGGTGTAGCTGCTGCCGCCGGCTGATGTCAATTGGGTAATGGTTTTACCGTCGGGTGTAACGCTAAATAACTGGAATTGATTATTGCCTGCGCCGTTAGCCTGCTCTGAGGCATAAACGATAACATCACCCTTTGGTGACCATGCCGGATCACGATCGGCAAAATCATTGTCAGTAATTTGAAGCCCATTCTTGCCATCGTCAGTCATTGTCCACAATTCCATGTCACCATCGTAATTACTGGCGACAACGATCTGCAGATTGTCCGGTGCCCATGAGGGATGCGATAACTCAGTGGTTCCAAAATTGGTAATGCGGGCTGCGCCGTTAGGATTGTTAGCAGGCCCAACGAATAATTCGGGGGCGGTGACGCTGGTGCCATTATTGTCGTAGGTGCTGCTGCGAATGAAGGCAATCTTCGAGCCATCGGGCGAATATGCGATGTCGGTAAAGCCGTTGGTTCCATCAGCAATTTGCTTATCACCTGTACCCGACGCATCGACACTGAAAAGGGATGGTTGGGACTGCCCATCTTTGATGCTGGTATAGAGCATCGAGAACTGTTTCATCGGATATAAGGTTGCCGTAGCTGTGACCGGAATGGGTGTCACCGTAAAGGTTGGTGTGAAAGACGGTGGCAATGTGAGCAAGGTTTTCGGGTCGATGGTGACAATGACACTAAAAACCGGCGTAGGTGTATAGTCTTTGGGATCAATGGTTGAGGTGGGACGCGGTGTATTGAGCGCGGCCTCCTGCGTTGCCGGATTGGGCAGCGTGGTTCGCTGACTGTTCGACACAACCGCGAAAATAATCAGGGCGATGATGGCTAAGACGACCACCGCGCCGATAATCGTCACAAGAATGTTCCCGCCACCACCTGCGCCGGTTGGACGCGGTAGATTGGCCGGCGAGGACGTTCCACGACGTGCTGGAGTGGGCGTACCCAGAACGGCATTCAATTGCTCGAGTGCTTGTTGAGCGCGTGCATTGGACGGATTGATGCGTATGGCTTGTTCCAGGGCGGATTTACGTTCTTGCAGGTTATCCAATGCCGAAGCCAACCACATCCATGCCACTTCATTGTTGGGGGTTATATCAACAACCTGCCTCAGCAAGTGGCTGGCAGTTGCTTTATCACCGCGCCGTGCTGCTTCAATACCTGTTCTTAGTTTTTCATCAAGTGAATTATTTCCAGCCAAGGCAGATCCTCCGCGTCGTGTACACGCCGATATAATTACCTATTCTATACCATAAAGAGAGAGCGGAGAATAATAAAGCGTAAGGTTAAACCCGATGTATGGACGAATGTACCAAGCGGATAGGCTAAATACCTGCTTATAAGCTCGTTCAAAAGCCATATTCGCGTATTATTTGTGCGGAAGCCTGAAGCGCAAGTGAAATCGCATTGAGTCAAAACCCGATAAGCCAACCTTACCCGGAAAACACATCTGCCTAAACTTCAACCTGCATCGTTACATGAATCGCTAGCAGCTTAGGGGCGGTTGAGTACCACCACGCCGATAACCACCACGAGCGCCAGGACGATTAAGACACCGACGACCATACCGAACATGAGTAGGGTGCGGTTTTCGGTCGCACTGCGAACATAGGCCATTTTCTTGAGCGCATCACGGGCTTGCAGATTGTCGGGATTAATTTCCAGTGTTTTTTCCAACCATTTTTTGCGCTCGGCCTTATTGTCGGTGGCTATTTTTGCCATCCACATGGTGGCACGTTCATTGCGCTTATCTTGATTCAGCACCTGTTCAAAAAAGATGCGCGCGCCATCGTTATTTCCGTCTTTGGCAGCACGGATGCCCATTTGTAAAAGTTCTTCACGGTTTGGCTGTGGGCCAGCATCTTTATTTGCCATCACTTCACCTCTAGAAACTATTCCGTATCACCACAATAAATATACCCTTAATTGTAGCGTCAGATTCACAATTTTAAATAGATATGCGTAGGGAATAAGGACTAGACACCTGCCCCTATGATCAAAAAGTAGACATAAAAAAGAGTCACGACCCAGATCAAGGCATCGGTACGGTCAAGGACACCACCGTGTCCGGGGATAATGTTGAAGCCGCTGAGATGCGAGTCGCCCACATGAAAATAACGCTTGAGCCGTGACTCGAAAAGATCACCCATGACGGCCAGCGGAGGGGCGATCAAGACCAACAGGATTAAAACCGGCATCACTTTTTGGCTGGCGATGATCGTAATAAGACCGAGCAAAAATCCGCCAATGACGCCGACAACAGCCCCTTCAATGGTTTTCTTGGGCGAAATAGTGGGTGCAAGCAGATGTTTGCCCCACATTCTGCCGCCTAGATAAGCGAATGTGTCGGTTCCCCATGTGAGGGCGAATATCAGAAACATCCACAGCAGACCATCCGGAAGGGTACGAATGAGGATGATGAAGGCAGGCGGCAGGCCGCTGTATAAGAGTGCTGCCAGTGTCATAGCAACGCGTGGCAGCCGTTTTTCTGATTTGCCGCGTAGAAAGTCCCAAAGCAGGGCGGCCACGATGACGATGACAATGGTCAAGAACGCCAGCGCGGGTTGATGGCTGGTGACGAACAGCACCAAGAGAACTGAACCGGGCAAGGCGATATAGATGTTACCGGGGATGTGGCGGTCATTGCCGAGCGCACAAAACTCGAGAACGGATAAGACGGCCATCACCAGCCCTGTAATCAGAAACGGGATGCTGCCTATATAGGTGAGAATGAGGATGAGTGGACCGCCAATGAGCGCGGTGATGGCGCGCGTAATGAAATTGGAGCGATCCTGTGCTTGCTTACCGGATGTTGACATGCTTAACTTCGATCAAAAATATGAACACTAAATAAAGAATATTCTAACGGAGATTCGGTAATTTTGCTTGCTACAGAATTGAGCGGGCAGGGCGCTGCGGATACAGGTATCAGCAGGTAGGATTCAGCGGAAACACAACTAAAAAGGACATAGGTTAGGCTATGTCCTTTTGGAACGATCAAATTTTGTCGGCCAATATTAGGCGTGTACGCGGGTGCTGTACTTCGTACGTTTTTGATAAAAATCGTGGAAGTTGTTATTGCTCGTCCACAAAATGAAGTTATACAGCGGGTAGAGCGATTGAACCGCATTGAACATTTCGTTCTGGATAACCTTGTCGTCCAGTCCCTGATCTTCATGGCTGTACCATTTGCCGATACGCAGCCAATCCTGACGGTCGCTGAAGGTGTTCATCCATTCGTCCATGACACGCCCGTAGAGCAGGTGATTGACGGTCAGGTGCATGTCGCTGAGGTGTGTGCCGCCCCAGAAGCCCAGACGGTAGTCACGGTCGAGGTTACGGAGCAAGTTGCGGAAAGTCGCGCGGTGTTGGGGGAGATCCAGCTTGCCAATGAAGTTCTGTTGATCCCACCATGCTTTGGGTGAAAGGACGAGTTCGATAACGAAGTGTTCCGGCGTTAAGCGCATTTCGATGACCGGATGGCAGTAGGTATCCACTTCTTTGCTGACGCCGATGGTTTCTTTGCCCATCAGACGTTCAACCATTTCGGCTTGTTCTTGTGAACGAAAATAAGTGAGAACAACTGAGTCGTTTTGATCGAGTGAGGCAGCAGATTTTTGTGAAACAATGGAGGTTTTCTGCCAGCGTGGGTGTAGATCAAGGTTATGATTGCGGACCCGCGGCAGCAAAGCTGTGTGCAAATCCATAAATTTGCTGGTGATGCGTTGAACATCAACGCCCGGGTTTGTCGGAATGGTTGACTGCTCAGTCGTGAAGTAAAACATTTGCTTGCCTCAATCAAAACATTGATAAAGAATGAAATTCATAAGCCGATCGTAAAGGTAATTTGCGATCTTTGCAATGCTTCTTCGCGAAATATTCAGAAATTTCACAAAAGTTTCACGGCGAATCCCATCTACTATAAGTAAGCCTATTTCTAACCCTGTTAGAACTTACAGACTCCATTACTTTTCAATACTTTGGACATCATTTTCTTATTTGTTGATAGCCAAGGGCGATGTTATTTGTGAGGATTATGATTTGTTAGTAGAGCTTAACGCGAGTAGCAAGTGCAGGCAAGGGAGTTTATAATAAGCAAAAGTGTTGCCCCACTACCATAATTCGTCTTATAGTGCAGGAACTGACAGGAGACGATGTGATGTATCTATTATTAATGCGGGTGGATGCGGCACATTTCATAAGCATAGCCCCCTATTTGCTAACTGCACCTCTCGCAACCTTATTGGTAAATACATTACACTTATTGCCAATGAGCCCAGTCCGGATTTGTATTTCACAAGCAGCAAGCGATTGTCATTCAGAAGTCGATAACCTGTCCATGATGTTTTATGGTAGGGAAAGAATGGATTGAGCGTGTCTCAGCAGAATGTAACCGATATGAAGAATACGCAACAGGAATTAGAAGCCAGCAAGCGGTTGTTGGAAGCGGTGCTGGATAATCTGGTTGATGGCATCCTGATGTTTGATGAAACCGGCAAAGTCCAATCGGTGAATCGCGCTGGAGCCTATATTTTTGGATACGCCGCCGATGAATTGCCCGGAAAGAATATTCGCATCCTTATTCCGTCATTGGCTAATGATGCCAGCCAGAAAGAACTCAAGCAGCTGTTGGAACAGGTCAGCGGCTTAGGTGATGAATTGGAAGGCCAGCGTAAAGACGGGCGTATTTTTCCGATGTATTTCGCGGTCAGTGAGGTACCAGTTGACCATCACCGGTTGTATTCGGCGATTATTCAGGACTTCACCGAACGCAAATTTATGGAATCGCAGGTATGGGAAAAAGAGCGTTTGAATATTGAGCTGGAAAAAGAACGCGAACTACGCGATGTGAAGAACCGCTTTATATCCATGATGTCCCACGATTTGAAATCACCACTGGCGGCGATCCGGCTGGCGAACAGTATGCTCCGCAACTATGGGGATCGCTCCTCACCCGAAGAAAAAACCGAGACCTACGATGCCATTGATCAACAGGTCGAACATCTCACGGAAATGATTAATGATGTGATGACGATTAGCCGGCAAGATTTCACCGGCGCGGAGCTTGATCGCCAGATTGTTGATCTGGAAACATACTGCCGTGACATTATTGAAGAATTGCAGCTGGCTTATCGTATGAAGCGCACGTTGAACTTTAACGGCACTAACCGCCGTATCGAGGCTTTGATTGATACCAAATTGATGCGGCGTGCGCTGACTAATTTGTTGACCAATGCCATCAAATACTCTCCAGAAGGCAAACCTGTCAATATGGATCTGGCCTACGCCGACTGCCGCGCCATTATTAAAATAAGTGATCAAGGGATCGGTATTCCGAAAGAAGATTTGCCGCGTCTTTTCGAGCCGTTTAACCGCGCGTCAAATGTAGGTAGCATTCCGGGAACCGGCCTGGGCTTAGCCATTACCAAGCAAGCAATTGATTTGCACGGGGGCAGCATCAGCGTGGCAAGTGAAGTCGGCAAGGGAACAACGTTTACCATTATGCTGCCGGCAGAGGACTGCTAACGCAACCTGCTTTTGCTCAGGAAATATTCATGCCCTGCTAAAGCGCATTTTGCTGAAGCCCATTAATCTGTTTTGATTCACCAATTCATTTTTATAGTAAGGGAAACGATATTATGACGCAGACTGCAACAGAAGCACGTCCCGGTAATGCCTTTTCGATGTTGGATGGGCATCACTTTTTGAGTTTGACAACCTATCGCAAGACTGGTGAGGCGATAGTAACGCCGGTTTGGTTCGCGCAGGTCGATAACCGGGTCTATGTGATGACCATGCTGGCATCTGGAAAGGCCAAACGGATCATCAATACGCCGCGCGTGACCATCGCGCCATGTGATCGGACAGGCAATTTGTTGGGGCCGTCGATGGAAGCTGTGGCACATAGGGTTAGTGAGGACGGTCGTTCCGCAGCCGATGCAGCGCTGGCGGCGAAATATGGTGAGCAGAAAAAAGGCTTCGACGCGCAGCTGACCGATCCCACGCATCGTGTTTATTTTGTGATTACGGCAGCTTAGGATGCCCAATTTCATCCAGCGGGTCATGAATCCGGATTGGTATCATGGTCGTGATAAACTGCCGCCTTTTTTCGAGGGTTGGTACTTTAAACTTGTAGATGCCAGCGAACAGCATCGTTACGCGGTCATTCCTGGTATCTTCCTCAGTCATGAGCGAACAAAGCATCACGCGTTTGTACAGGTGTTGGATGGCCTGACGGGGGCATCGGCGTATTTTACGTATCCACCGGAGCAGTTTCGCGCTGCCGAGAATGACTTTGACATCAAAATCGGGCCGAACCGCTTCCGGCGGGATGCGATTCACCTGCAATTGGAAGGTGACTCGCTGGCGCTCAAAGGGGATTTGGTCTTTGAGAATACGGTTCCGTATCCGGTGACCTGGACAGCACCGGGGATTATGGGGCCGTTCGGTTGGCTGACGTTTATGGAGTGTTATCACGGTGTCGTCAGTCTTGATCATCGCATTCAAGGCACTTTGACGCTCGATGGTCAGCCGCTTGATTTCAGCGGCGGGCGCGGCTATATCGAGAAAGATTGGGGCGAGTCTTTTCCATCGGCTTGGATCTGGTCGCAGAGTAATCATTTCGAGAAGCCGGGAACATGCCTGACCGCCTCTGTCGCGGTGATTCCGTTTAAGGTGTTGAAGTTCCCCGGTTATATCGTCAGTTTGTGGCACGAGCAGCAGCTTTATTGTTTTGCGACATATACAGGGGCAAAACTCGAAAAGTTGTCTGTGACCGATACCAATGTGGAGTGGACACTCCGTACCCGAAAGCATCGGTTAGAGATGGTGGCGACACGGGCGCAGGGTGGCTTACTGCATGAGCCGAACCGTCAAGAGATGCACCGGCGTGTCGAGGAAACGCTGCGCGCGACGATTGATGTACGCCTTACTGAAGTGCAGGGTGGGCGCGAACTGTTCAGCGGGACTGGTCGTAATGCTGGGTTAGAAGTGCAGGGTGATGTGGGTGTGCAAGTGAAATAAGGCACAATTAATGATGGGAACTCTGTCGACTTTTGTTCAAGTTGGTGCATTTCGAGGTGATCTGAATCGGGTACAATAATACATGAGGGTGGGGCATAAATCAGAGCAGATCAAGCAATGGTTTTATCACACCCAAAGGACGATCATTGATAAAATTGAACAAAACAATCAAGTTCCAAGCGTATAAAGCCAGTAGGATCAAGGTGGATGCATTGGCTTTGCCTCGGAGAGGCAGTGGATCGAGATGGAAGAAGTCCTTGATCGTAGCAAAAAATGGCTCAATGCTGGAACCGCGCTGCCGGTAACGGGCTTTGCCTTGAGGGGAAGCCAGATAGTCGGCTCGGTTACGTCGAGATTGAGGCGTCGATTTGCCAACTGGCTTAGACAAGGGAGCTAATACCTCAATGCCACGTTCGGCACAGGTTGCAATCAAATCGCCATCATCATAGCCGGCATCCAATAACAAGGTACGCAGCAAAGGTGGCAAATCTTTGGTTCGTGCTTGCAGGACATGACTTTCACAGGCAGCTGCCAGTCACACATGCGCCTAAGACAACCCGAACGGTCGTCGGTGCCACACTGATCGAGACATGGGCTTTGTAGCCGTAAACCCAGCCATGATAGTCCGACTGAATCCAATCTGCTTCGACATCCAAACCATGTAATCCTTCGGGGATAATTCCGGCTTTTTTGTCCTTCTTGTGCCAAATAGGGCCAGGGGTGGCAAAGGCCGAACCATCACTCGCCGCAACTGTTGCATCCGTCACTGCTTCCAACGACAAGGTCAAGCCCAAGGCTCGGATTTGCGCTTCAGCTTGCGGCGCGATTTCTGCCAAGCGACGATCCAAGGTGCGTCGATCGGGAATATGCACCAAATCACAGGCCGATGCCACCAGTGGCATACTCGATAGATAGCGCCACAGCGAGCGGTGTGCCCACAATTGCCTCAGCAAACTAACTGACGAGATACACTTTGAACATCGTCTTTTCGCTATAAAGCTTTAGTGCGCCCCTGTTTCAACGCTCCCGGTTCAACTTCAATCCAGACCATATCAAGCAGTGTCAATAATTGGATCAATGGATGATCCGCTGTTATCATTTCCTTGAGCCTTTTGGGTTATGTCTGAGTGTGAGAGCTACAGACTTTACCCGAATTGGCTCTTTCTTTCAGGTGGCTTCATGCCCCACCCTCAATAATACATAAATTATTTTTGTGAGTTGTATATCATGATCAAGCGTTGGTTTGCACTCCCACAGCTTGAAGGTGAATACGAGACATTTGCTGCCCGTGTTCTCCATTACACACTCCTTCTCTTGATGGGCGTTGCCATATCGTTTGTGTTTTTTGCAGCCTCACTGTCACAGTTGATTTACATCCCGGCAATCCTAATAGTGTTTGGTGCTTGTTATTTTCTGCTGCACAGCGGACGTTTCGTGCTTGCCAGCCTGCTGTTTGTGAGCGGGTTATGGATCGTCATTACCCTAGCATCATTCAATATCAACGGCATCCGTAATGCCTCTATTAGCAGTTACGCTATCGTCATTATTTTTTCGGCCATCTTGCTACCTGATCGATCAGTCATTATATTCACAGCGCTAAGCCTGCTTTCGGCTGTTATCCTCACGGTTGGTGAAACAGCCGGTGTTTTGCCGCTGCATACGACTCCATTGTATTTGACAGATCGTTTCTTCCAGCAAGTTGCGCTTTTCGGTGCGGCGGGTGTTCTTCTGTCGGGCGCTTCTCGTATGATTCGCGCCAATTCCCTGCGCATTAACAGGCACGAAAAAACCTTGTTGGAACGCAACCGCGAACTTGAATTGGAAATTGCTGAACGCCAGCGAACCGAGGCTAGTCTACGTGTTAGTGAGGAGAAATATCGCGTTTTGTTCGAGAGTATCCCGGTTATGGCTGCCGTATATGCAAAAAACGGGGATTTTGTCTTGCTTAACACGGCCACAGCGAGGATACTCGGCAGCACCCCGGACGCTTTGATCGGGCGTAATTTACGTGACATTATTAAGCCAGAGGATGCTGATAAAGCGATCAAGCTTCAGGCACAGGTGATGGAGGATGGCAAGGACAGCCTCACTGAAGATAAGATCACAATACCGGGCGTACCAGAGTTTTACTACCTACGCCATATTATGCCACTTCCGAACACCAGCACCGGTGATGTTTCGCAGGTACTTGTCCTGACGTCTGATTTGACCGCGAAGTACCAGGCACAACAACATGAGCGCGAGTTAGAATTGGCCCAGGAGAAAAATGCTTTTCTGACCGACTTTTTTGGCACATTGTCTCATGACCTCAAAACCCCGCTAACGGTTATGACCACCAGCCTTTATTTGCTCAAACGGGCGCAGAACGAGACCCAGCGTGACGAAAGGATTGAGCGTATCGGTGAACAACTTGCCCTGATGGATCAATACATTCAAGATATGCTGACTATTTCGCGGCTCGATAATATCCCAACGTTGAACTTCCAGGAACTTGATCTCAATCCGCTGGTCGAAGCGGTGGTCGATTTGCTGCGTCCGCGCATCGAGGGTAAGCAGATTGTTTTCCAATTCAAGGCACAGCCCAGTTTGCCCAGTATTCGTGGTGATGAAGAACAGATACGCCGGATGCTCACAAACTTGATCGAAAATGCTGTGAACTATACGGCTAGCGGGGGACAGGTAACGGTGATGACCTTGACACGGGATGGGACAATATTATTAGAAGTTGTCGACAGTGGTATTGGCATTGATGCCGATGCTGTACCACATATCTTCGAACGTTTCTACCGTGCCACAAATGCCGCCGCTTTTGAGCGGAGTGGAACCGGACTGGGGTTAGCGATTGTCAAAAAGATTGTCGATTCTCATACCGCTACAATCGAGGTTTGCAGCCAACTGGGTGAAGGGACAACCTTCTCTGTGCGATTCTTGGCGACCCCCACCACCTTACGACCGATCAACAGCGACTAAGTATTGCAACCAGTAATAATTTCCTGTTAGAAATCTAATTTCCCTCTTGAACCGTATTCATTTTCCCCTTATTGTTAAAAATATCACACAGTTTTGTGCAAAACAGGTTTAGTCGGAGGTTGTTTGTGACCACTTATTTTGGTGTGGATGAGTCGACCATGCCGGGGTTTGCTACCCGCTGGAAAGGGCTGATTTTCATAGGTATTTCGCTGCTGGTCATCAGCCTCGACAATACTATTCTTAACATCGCGCTGCCATCACTTTCGCGTGATTTGAATGCTAACATTAGCGATCTACAGTGGATCATTGATGCCTATACACTGGTGTTTGCGGCGCTGCTGCTGACGATGGGCGCGGTGAGTGATCGCTTCGGGCGCAAACGGGCGCTGCAAATCGGTCTGGTGATGTTTGGCATGGGTTCGCTGGGGGCGGCACTTTCCACCACCACCTTCGCACTGATACTGTCACGCGGTTTTCTGGGTATCGCGGGCGCGTTCATTATGCCCTCAACCCTATCGCTTATTAACGTCAGCTTTCCGCAGCGCGAACGGGCGCAGGCGATTGGTATCTGGTCAGCCATTTTTGGGTTAGGTATTGCCATCGGCCCATTACTGGGTGGCGCACTGCTCAAGTTTTATACATGGCACATTCTGTTCCTCATCAATCTGCCTATTATCGTGATCGCTCTGGTCGGCGGGCAGCGCTTCCTCGCCGAGTCCAAAGATGAGACTGCACCCAAACTGGATATTCCCGGCGTGATTTTTTCCAGCACAGGTGTATTTGCGCTGGTGTATGCCATTATTGAAGCCGGTTCCAAAGGCTGGGGTAATTCTGAAGTCATCGGATTATTTGTCGTCGCGTTTGTGCTGCTGGCGATTTTCGCCTTCATCGAGTCGCGCACCGAAGAACCGATGATGCCCTTGTATCTGTTCAAGAACTTGTCGTTCAGCGGTGCAAGTATCGCACTGGCAATGGTCATGTTCAGCTTGGCCGGATCAATGTTCTTCGTCAGCCAGTACATGCAAACCATCCTCGGCTACGACACCTTGACCGCCGGTCTGGGAACGCTGCCGGTGGCTGCTGGTCTGATTGTGGTCGCGCCCATGTCCGCACCGATCAGCAAGCGAATCGGTATTAAGTTCACAGTGGCCCTGGGCATCGGCATCGCTGCTTTTTCGCTGCTGTTTATGGGAACGTCATACAAAATCGATACGCCCTATATCACCATTGCTGCCGGACAACTGCTGTTAGCGGCGGGTATGGGTTTGGCGATGGCTCCTGCGACGAACTCGATTATGAGTGCCATCCCCGCCAATAAGTCGGGTATTGGTTCAGCGATGAACGATACCACCCGTGAACTCGGTACGGCGTTGGGCGTGGCGGTACTCGGTACGTTCATGAACACCACCTACATTAACGGTGTGCAGGGCAGCCTCAGATTGATCCCTGGCTTCCCCAAAGAATTACTGGATGCGGTTTCGAGCAGTATTCAGGCCGCTCATGCCATTGCTGCTTTGCCGGAAATGCCCAAGATTATGGGAACGCTGATTATCGGCACTGCCAATCAATCGTTTGTTAACGGCATGACGCACGCTATGCTGGTTGGTGCGATCATCATGGCCTGTTCGGCGACATTCGTACTGATAACACTGCCTTCGCGTATTAAGCACCTGGTTGAAGGTGAAAGTGAAATGACACCGGAATTGAATATTGCCGCCGCGGCAGGTGACTGACTAATTCTACGGTGTCAGTTAGGATGAAAGCGACAGATCACCCACTGTACGGGTGCATCAATGGTGGTGATCCTACTCAATTTTACCCAAGTGATTTCTTGACTTGAGTGAATCCACTAACTAAAAGTGCACCCTTCTTACATGACATTTGACACTATTGAATCAATAATGCTTTCCTGTAAGATAATCTCAATAATTATATAGGCTATCGCTTGTCCAATGGCAAGCGTGCTGTTATCCATTGTTGCCATATCAAAGTATTGCACGAGGAAACAAGGCGTTACTCATAACAGCGAGTAACGCTTTTTTATTTAATTAAGGAGAGGATTTTATGAAGAGATATTTGAAGGTTCTCGTGCTTTTTCTACCGTTTGCGCTGAGTCTGTTTGTGGTTTTTGCACAGGACACTAATCCAGCCATCCAGGCCAAGATCGAGAGTGCTATGAGCGCAGCTCCCGATGCAATCACTAAGGACGCAACCATCGTGGACAACGATATGGATGCCAATGGGGCATTCATAGTACTGCGTAAAGGCAGCAACGGCTGGTACTGTATGCCGGACTTGCTTAGCACACCGGGAAATGATCCAGCCTGCAACGACCAGACTTTTCAGGATTGGACCCGTGCATTATTTAAAGGGGAAGTGCCTAAAGTCACAGTTCCGGGGTTGTCTTATATGCTTCAGGGTGGCAGCGATGCCAGCAACACTGATCCACTGGCTCTTGAACCAGCACCGGGTGAGAAATGGGTGACAACACCCCCTCATGTGATGCTTGTTCTTCCGGGTAAATTGGATACAACCCTCTTCTCAACAGATCCTAACTCCGGTGAACCGTATATCATGTGGGCAGGCACACCCTATGAACACATCATGATGCCAATAGCACTAGAAGACATAAAGGATTAAGCTGCCGATTTTTCCAGCTTTCTAACGGAAGTGACATGTGCGTTCGATGTTTGGGAAAACTTTAAGTACTCCCGATTATCGAACGCTTACATTTTAGGAGGGCAGAGTTATATGAAGAAATATATTCGCTTCCGCGGACTAAAGGCTTCACTTTCCTGAGTAAAAGAGCTGAAGTTCGGGAGAGATGGAGGGCAACGCACTGCTGCGCCCCGAAAAAATACTCAGTCATCTACTGCCAGCAGCACTGCATCCAACATTTGCAGGGCGGTGAGGTTGCGGATGACGTAGCCGTAATAGAGATTACTGGCGCGGAAATCAGCAGCACCTTTGTAGCCGCGCGGCGGGATGGAGGGGTGAATACCATCGGGTGCTAAACCTTGATCGGGTAAGCCCTGCATTGCACCACCGAACTCCCACAGCGGCACGTTATAGCGCCGCGCCACCTTGACCAGTGCCTCATTAAAGTCGGTTACCTGCTGCTCATAGCCAATGCGAACTGGTATGGTGCTGATAATCGGTATAATGCCCATTTCAATAGACTTTTTGACGATTAAACCCATGTTGTAGGCGTAGGTTTTAACCGTCAAATGGGCCACATCGTTGGTGCCGAACATGATCAATGCGTAGGCCGGTTTGACCAGTCGATATTCACACACCAAAGCGGATTCATCCGGCAGACAGAGCTTAGGATCAGCATATTTGGATTTCAGTACAGCGTCAGTCGTCCAACCCGAACCTGCTGCGATGGATATGTTGGCGAATGAATTAGCATCACGGGCAGTTGTGATCGAAAAATAGTCGATGACGCCCTGTAAATATTGGTAATCACCGAGGTTGTAGAGTCCTTCACCAACAGGATGCAGCATGTGGGGCGCAACTGTGATGCTGTCACCGACCTTGGAGAAGACGTCGGCGCGGTTGCCCAATGTTTGCCCCTGTGCATAAATGGTGCGAATGTTATCAGCGACTTTAGCGGCCATGTGCAGCGGATGAGCCAATGAAGTGAGATCGGTTGTGACCGCCAAATTAGCAAGATCAATATTGACGGTGATATAAGCGGCGTTCGACCAGCCGACGAGGCCATCCTGTGTACGGATATATAACCAATTGGAGTCAGCGGTGCGCCCGATAAGCATCAACGGTGCGCCGGGATCAATACCATCTAATGTGTTGCTGCTAAACGAAGGGGCATCACGCAGGCGCAAACGCGTGTCCATCATGAGTACGCGTCCGTCCGGCTGAGGTTGGACGGGTTGGGCGCGCGCTATGGTAAAAGGCAGACAAAACAGGAGTGTGAGGATAAATATTGGGTAACGCATGGTGAGCCTATTATAACGGTACGATAGGCTGTGTCACCCAACGCCTGCCTGACGGATGTCCGCCTACGTTTTCTCCGGAACAGCGAAGAACATGCGCCCTGTATCTTTATTGATGAATTTGGTCACACTGACGGTGATTGTACGATCCATGAAAGGCTTGCCACCTTCGACCACCACCATTGTGCCATCTTCCAGATAACCCACCCCTTGATCCGGTTCGCGACCTTCCTGAATGATACGGATTGGCAGTGTATCACCGGGTAGGTAGATCGAACGGACGGCATTCGAAAGCGAGTTGACGTTCAATACCGTTACCCCCTGGGTTTCGGCGATGCGGTTCAAGGGATAATCATTGGTGATGATGGGCATGTTCATCTTAACCGCTAGCGCGATCAATTTGTCATCGACCTCAACGACGCCGGGAATATCATCTTCGAGGATCTTAAAGGGCATAACAGCGTCGCGTTGCAGCTCGTTCAATTTGGTCAGACCATGACGACCACGATTGCGGCGCAGCGTATCGGACGAGTCCGCCACCTGATGCAGTTCATTAATGACAAAACGGGGTACACCCAGTGTCCCGCCGAGAAAGCCGGTTTTTGCGATGTCCACGATGCGCCCGTCAATAAGGACGCTGGTATCGAGGAGAATGATACGTTCAGTGCCAGCCATGAAATTACGAGTCCGTTTATTTCCCGGTTCGCCTAACAAGCCCAGAATTTCACGCGAACGGGTGCGGAAAATCACCAATCCAAGATAGCCTGCAATGACCGACACAAGAGTAGGCAGCCATGTTCCGAGCGGCGGTGCCAGTTGCGATAAAGGATAAGATAGCAGCAGCGCCAATATCAAACCAATGCTCATTCCGGCTAAAGAAGTGAGCAGCATATCAATTGGCAGTTCAGTGATGGCCTGGCGAAGGTAGCGCAGCGGTCGGATTGTAAGCCAGGGGGTGAGGATTAGACCGACCAAAACACCCACCAGTGAAAAGATCACGGCGGTGATATCGGGCGGCAAACCCAGCGTAGTGGCGGACTCAACACCGAGTCTCGCACCGACCAACGCAAAAATAACCGTGCCAATCATACGGGAAAGAAAATCGATTGTCATGTGGTACTCCCGGAGTTGTGACGCTGCGTGATCCGCGAATAAAATTGGGCGGATACCGAGCCAAATGAGGGTGTAAGTGGCGTTTGGCCGGGGCGCAGGTGCGAACCCCTTAAATAAATTAGATCAAAAACAAGACAGCGGGTGCTGCTCAAATGCCCGGCCACGCACGATAAACATTTGGCGTAGAGCGGGCGCGAAACATCCCTTTAACCACTCCTTAACTGTAACATCGGTAGTACAGCCACGTCAATAACTCTTATGAAGGATTAATACTTGAAGTGTATACTAAAAATAAAGAGCGCCAACTATGGCGCTCTAGAATTAATTCTTTGTCGTGGGCAGTCTAGCCAAAGCGGCCAGAGATGTAATCGGCGGTTTCGGATTCTTCGGGCTGATTAAAGAGCTGCTGCGTCACATTGTATTCGACCAGCACACCCCACCGCTTTTCGTTCGCGTCCATGCCATCTTTACGGATGCTGAAGAAACCCGTGAAATCGCTGACGCGCGTAGCCTGCTGCATGTTGTGGGTAACGATGACGATGGTGTAGTTATGCACCAGTTCACGCATAAGTTCTTCAATGCGCTGTGTTGCTATCGGATCAAGCGCAGAACAGGGTTCGTCCATCAGAATAATTTCCGGTTCAACCGCCAAAGTACGTGCGATGCACAAACGCTGCTGCTGTCCACCGGAAAGCGCGAGGCCCGACTTTTTGAGGTCGCCTTTCACTTCATCCCAGATAAATGCCTGCTTCAAGCTCAGTTCAACAATTTCGTCGAGTGCGGGTTTTTTGGTGATGCCTAGCAGGCGTGGGCCATAAGCCACATTGTCGTAGATGCTTTTGGGGAACGGGTTAGGCTTTTGGAATACCATACCGATGCGCCGCCGAACCTCTACCGGATCAATATTCGGCGCATAAAGATTTTGCCCTTTGTAGAGGATTTCACCCTCTAGCCGTGCGCCCGGAATAAGATCATTCATACGGTTAATCGATCGCAGCACTGTACTTTTGCCGCAGCCCGAGGGGCCAATGAATGCGGTGATCTTATTGGTGTAAATCGGGAGGGACACCTCTTTAACCGCCAACTTGGGGCCGTAGTATATGTTGATGTTGTTAATTTCGACAGATTTGGAAGCGCCGTTTGGGCTCATCCCTGTAATCTCCTGCTGAAGCGTTGACGAATGATAATAGCAGAGGCGTTCAGAACCAGGAGCATTGCCAACAGGACAATAATGCCTGCTGCGGCAGCCGCGCGGAACTGATCGCTAGGCTGCTCGGTCCAGTTGAAAATCTGGATCGGTAACGTGGTAAATGGCTGGAAAGGGCCATTGGGATCTTTAGACAGGAAGACTGCCGCGCCGACCACCACCAGAGGCGCTGTTTCGCCTACAGCACGTGAAAGCGATAGGATAATGCCGGTCATAATGCCGGGAATGGCCGCTGGTAGAACCTGCCGCCATACCGTTTGCCATTTGGTAGCACCCATGCCGTAACTGCCTTCACGGATGGCGCGCGGTACTGCCCGGATGGCTTCTTGCGCGTTGATAATAATAACAGGCAGGATGAGCAGGGCTAAAGTCAGGCTGGCACTGAGAATGGTATTACCGCGACCATCTTTAACACCGAAAATCTCACCGCTGGTGAGGGGGAACAATACCCGCGCGAATAACGCCAGACCCAGCAACCCATAGATGATGGAGGGCACACCCGCCAGATTACGGATGTTGGTCTGGATAATTTCGTTCAGCCGTTTGAGCCATGTGTTGCGGGCAAAGACGCCATCTTTGGCATATTCTTCAAGATAGATGGCAGCGCCGACACCCAGCGGTGTTGCGATCAACATCGTTAGTCCGATAACCCATAACGTCCCGATTAAGCCGCTGCGAATACCGGCATCTGATGCAATGGTTGAGTTCTGCTGCCCAATGAATTCACCGCTCAGCCACGAGTGCATTTCCAAACGGGCAGAAGCGTAGGCTTGCTTTTGTTCATCCAACTGCTTGGCTGAAAGTCCGTCAGAAAATCCCTTGCCTTCAGCCCGATCTTTAACGAGCTGCTCAATCGCAGCCCGATTGGTGATGCTGTCGATAAACGACCAGCTTTCCAGAACTTCGCGCCCGACAATTTCCTCATTTACATAGGTCGCGAGGTCCGCCTGTGAATTGTTGTCGCTGATCAGCTTTGCCAGATCATCAACCGTGAGTGCGGAGAATTTCTTGCTGCCCAACCCGTCAGCAATCACCTTGCCTGGAATAACTTCGGCAATAGTCGCGCTGCCTAACTTTTTACGGTCAACATTTGCGCCAGCCACCAGCTGCAGGAACGCGCCCTGTAACTTGCCCTTAGACAAATTACTTTTGAGAATGTCGCTCAACTCGGCACTAGAAAGGGTGTTGAGTTCACGTCCGTTGGTAAGGCTAACGAGGCTGATTTTCTCACGAACGGCGATCAAACCAAAAGTCTGATTAAGTATGCTCAGCAGCAGTACGACCAGTACCACCATACCGATAAGAGTTGCACCGAGGAAAAACAACTGCCAGCGATAACCGGCGCTTTGCCGTGCTGCCAGATGCTTGCGGTAGGCCGCATCATCCGGCATATATGACACTTTGCTAGCCACTAATACACCTCGCGGTAACGGTTGGTGATAGCGCGGCTGATAAGGTTCAGTCCCAGCGTAATGATGAACAGCAGCAGGCCGATGGCGAACAGGCTGTTATAGTCGATGGAGTTGAAGCTCAGCTCACCGGTGCTGATGCGAACAATGTGACCGGTCATGGTTTCTGCGGCGTGCAGCGGATTAAAGTCGTAGTTCGGGCCAGAACCTGCCGCCAGCGCTACGATCATCGTTTCACCTACAGCGCGTGAAATACCGAGGATGGTGGCAGCTACGATTCCGGAGAGGGCAGCCGGAACGACAACTTTAAGGCTGGTTTCGAGCCGGTTGGCGCTTAATCCGTAAGAAGCTTCGCGCAGTGAACGCGGCACGGCACTCAACGCGTCTTCGCTGATGGAGCTAATGGTTGGCAGGATCATGAAGCCCATGATCAAACCTGCCGAGAGCATGTTTTGGAACTGCACAATGTCATGCCCGAACATATTGCGTAAAGCAGGCGAGACGGTTTGTAGGGCGAAGAACCCATACACAACTGTAGGCACACCCGCCAGAATTTCCAAAATGGGCTTGAGGGTCGCACGGACGCGCGGCGGTGCATATTCACTCAGATAAATCGCGGCAGCCAGGCCCAATGGCACAGCCACAAACATAGCGATCAAACTGGTGATGAGCGTTGCCATAACCAAAGGCAGCACGCCGAATAAAGCGGCTTGTGGCTGCCACTGTGTTCCGGTAAAGAACTTGGCCAGAAACTCGCCAATACTGACTTTGAGTTCAGCAGCGCCTGTAATGAAGAAAGGTAACGCTTCTTTGCCAAGGATGATCACAATCGCGATGGTTGTGATGACCGAAACTGCGCCGCAAAACATTAATATGGCTTGAATGACCGACTCACCGACTCGCGGTTTCATTTCGAGACTGGTCCCTCGTTCCCGGATGACCTGCTGCTTGGTGGGGAGTGCAGCGGTAAAAAGATCACTTTTGCGCCGTACGTCCAATCTTGCTTCCATAGGTATCGGTTCAATCCTTAATGGTCTACAAGTACTTTACTGTCTTAATCAGGCTATTTCCAAAATCAGTATAACAGTCAAAAATCTATAATTTGGGTTTTTTGCAGAGATTTAAATTGACTTTAACTTCCACTTAATAAACTCATCATGGTTCTTATTGAAGGGAAATTGGGGCAGGTTTTTAGGCCCACCCCATTGTTAATGCGCTGCGGATTTAGCTGTTGGCCGCGAGGAACCACCAGCGTGAACGGTTCAGGACAGGTTCGCTAACCGGGAAGTAACCGATTGCGCTGATGTTGTCTTGAACGTTGGTCAGGTAGTAGTTAATAAAGTCTGCAACCTGAGGCTTGGCTTTCAGAATGCCGGGGTCGCTGTAGATGTACAATGGGCGGGACATCTTATAGGTGCCTGCTTCAACCGTATCGAAGTTCGGGGCGACACCATCAATCGAGACGGCGGTCAGGGCGCTGGAGTTTTCGTTGTAGTAGGCATATCCGAAGAAGCCGACTGCGTATTCGCTGCTTTCCACACCCTGAACGATAACGTTGTCGTCTTCGCTCTGGTTGAGGCTTGAAGCACCGAGGACAGCTTTCTTGAAGGCATCGAGCTTGTCACCGGAACCACCGAAGGTCGTCACGAAGAAGTCATAAGTACCGCTGCTGGTGCCGGGGATGAAGCGCTGAATGGGTTGTGCGGGGAAATCAGCACGAACATCTGACCAATTGGTAGCGGTGGTGAACAGAACCTTAATTTCATCACTGGTCAAATCAGTTGCGAAGGTATTCTTGTTGCTCACGACGATGGTCAAACCATCCGTACCGACGCGGAAGGGTACTGCATTCAAACCATTGGCTTCACATTTCTGAAGTTCGTCGGGCTTGGCTGCGTCGCTGCTGCTCTTGATTCCACGGCTGGCGTCAGCAATATCAATACGCTTTTCTTCGCAGAAAGCCTTGAAACCGCCACCGGTACCGCTGATACCAACGGTGATGTTACCGGCATATCCGTCGCTCTTGAATTTATCCGAGAGGGCGATGGTCAGCGGGCCAACGGTCGAGCTGCCATCAATCGCGATGTCGCCGTCGACCACTGCCGGAGTGACTTCGTCCAATGTGACAGGCGGAAACAGAACGGTGTCGATTGCATGAATAACGCCATTAGAAGCCTTAACATCGGCGGTGACAACCTTAGCGTCGTCAACTTTGACGGTGTCATTAGCATAAACAACGGTCAATTCGCTGCCTTCGACCGACTTGACTTTGCCTGCTTCCGTCATCTTCATGGCGTCGGCAGCGGCAATGGCGCTGGGAACAACATGGTAGGTCAATACGCGCTTGAGTGCGTCGGGATTAGCCGAAAGATAATCAAGGATTATCTTGGGCAGCTTGGCGAAAGCGTCATTGGTTGGTGCGAAAACGGTGAATGGGCCTGCACCTTTAAGTGTATCAACTAAACCTGCCGATTGAACCAACGAAACCAATGTCGAAAAGTCCGGGTTGCCAGCAGCAACGTCCGCAATAGTTTGGTCCTGTGCGCCCACATTCATAAATGGGACTACTGCTAACAGCAGCACAGCGAATAGAATAACGATACGGTTTTTCAAAATGCTTTTCTCCTGAATGTTACGGTCAGATTGATGAGACTGTTTTCTTATTTCGAATAACATAATACTTGACGAGTGTTAACAGAAAAGATGGTGCGTGTTATGGGTATGTGCTAATGAAATTAAGGTGGTGTGGTATTTTTGTTAAATGAGCTTTAATGCAGTAAAAGAGCGATAATGTAGTTTAAAGTAGTGTAAGGGAAGGTTAATGCGTCTCTTTACGTGGGGCATGACTTCTGAGTTATTTACGCAGCAGGCACAAATACTTTATACTTATAACTTGCCACTATTAAGTTGAGTGAGATAAATACTAAATGCAGCAGCCGAAAGATAAACGGCCTTCCTTTCATATGAATGCAGTCTACCTCGCGGCAGGCATACTGTTCAGTTTGCTGGCAGCTTTATTGATTGCCGCATTCTTGGTCGGCCAGGAACGCAGCGGACAGTTTGACGTTTCACTGCTGGTGCTGTTGGTTGGTGTTTTAGCGTTGGGCGCTGTATTAACGGTGATGCTGGTGTTTGATGTACGGCGTCGGGCGGGGGTAAGCGCTGAAAACGAAGCGGAATTACGCCGCCAAAATGCGGATCTGATCCGTGCGAATAACGATTTGCAATCCCAGTTGAGTGGACGCGCCAGTGAATTAGCCGACGAGCGCACCCAGAGCAAAACCATTCTCCAAAGCATGTCGGAAGGTGTCATCGTACTGGATGCCGAGCGCATACGCTATACCAACCGCGCCTTAACCCGTTTAACTGGTTTTAGTGCCGATGATCTGACGGGTAAACCGCTGGATGCAGACGACGCTGTTCCTTTAGCGGGGCAGTTAGCAAAATTGCGCGAAATCGTGGTATCCGCTATCGCGCAGGGTGGCATCTGGCAGGGTCCTTACAAACTGAATATGAAAGACGAAAAGGAACTGGATGTGGCAGTCATCGGCTTACCGTTGGATGCCGGTGCCGCTCCTAGCGGACAAATGCTGCTCCTTATCCGTGATAACAGTCAGGAAAAGCGGCTGCAATCCCAGCGCAATACTTTTGTCACCAACGCCTCGCACGAACTACGAACGCCATTGTCAAATATTAAGACACGGCTCTATCTGCTGCATAAACAGCCGGAAAAATTAGAAGAACATCTGGCGGTGATGGACGAAATGGCTGCTCATATGCAGCAGCTGCTTGAAGAGATGCTGGATATTGGGCGCTTCGAACGCGGCGCAGTCATGCTCGACCGCGACAGTGTTGTCTTGCAAGAGTTGGTGAGCGAAGCCGTCACCGGATATCAACCGCGTGCCGCTCGCCGCTCGGTCAAACTCGAGTCGGACGTAACCGGTCCGCCCATTAAAGTATTGGTCGATCAAAAGCGTATGGTGCAGGTTATCACCAATCTGATTTCCAATGCGGTTAATCACTCGCCGCAAGAGGGCCACGTTGATGTGCATGTCATGATTGACCCCAATTCCAACGGGCGCAAAATGGCCTGTGTGCAGGTGCAGGATAACGGCATGGCACTGTCATCGGATATGCTGGCGCAGGTCTTTCAGCCATTTACCAATGCCAGCATGGGCTTGGTCAGTGGCACGGTCTTGGGCTTGAGCCTCACCAAAGAAATTGTTGAACTGCATGGTGGCGACATCAAGGTCGAAAGTGATACCCAAAAAGGCACACTCTATACCGTCCGCCTGCCTGCTTTGGAGAATTAAACTATAATCGAAGATATGCAATGAGGTTAGTATTCGGGAGTCACTATGGACACACCCCTCATATATAAAGGTCATGATGTCATGAGTGGGACACCCGTCTTTTATGGGACGCGTGTACCCGTGCAAACCTTGATCGATTACATCACCACCGGTGATACCATTGAAACCTTCCTCGAAGATTTTCCCACTGTCAGCCGCGAACAGGTTGTGCGCTTTTTAGAGACGGCTGGACAGTTCATGATGGCGCACGCTGATGAAAATACTCCTTGACGAATGCCTCCCGAAGCGCCTAAAACGTGAATTGAGTGGACATGATGTTCAGACCGTTCCCGAAGCGGGTTGGGCAGGCAAGAAAAATGGCGTTCTGCTCAAACTGATGGTCAATGCTTTTGACGTGTTTATCACAGTTGACCAAAATATGCAGTATCAACAGTCACTTGAAGATGCCCCATTGCCTTCATCGTTTTGGTTGCTCACAACAATAAATTTGAGACATTACAACCACTCATGGTACAGGTTTTGTCGCTGCTAGACACAATCAAGTCGGGACAGGTGATTGATGTTCATGAAACCAGGTAAATGACCTTGTCCTAAAGCCACCATCGCAGGAATTTGTTCGACACAAGTAATCCGACAATCACCACAATCGCATAAGACCAGAATACGCGAAAGTGTCTTTGGGCATTTGCTTCATATTTGACCATCTCATTACCCCATCTCCTAAATTGTTATGAGCGCAGCATGAGCATTCCAAACAATAGGTCGAATGACCCACTTTATAAGCCATTTTTAGCCTATCATTTTAAACGCCCTTCAACGTACCATTCCATTGCAACGTTGGAATAATTTTGATACGTTGACTCGTTATTGAACCCTACTATAATCGGTTCTGAGTGTTACAGTTGTTTCAACAAAATTAGATTGTCGCTTTTGTATTTGGAGGTTGTCATTCAACATGAGTATACGCGCTGTACAAGCATCTATAGCGAGTCCGACACAGGAGTACGTCACACCTGCTGACGACGAACCCGGCTCTCTGAACGGGGACGAGCCTCCCTCTATCGAAGAGGAGCCTCCCCACGCCACGCCGCTTGCCAAAGCGGCCTCCCCCACGCGAACCCCACGTCCTGCCATCTGGGCAGACATTCCCGATTCACAATGGGATGACTGGCGCTGGCAGCTCGCACACCGCCTCAACACTGTTGAGGAACTCTCCCAATTTATCCACCTGACCGATGAAGAACTGCAAGGCCTCACCGCGGAAGATAAATTCCGTGTGGATGTCACGCCTTATTTCGCCAGCCTGATTGATCCTGACGACCCGCAGTGTCCGGTGCGGCGCCAGGTGATTCCATTGGGACGCGAATTAGAAGCTTTCGAAGGCATGATGGAGGATAGCCTGGCAGAGGATGCCCACAGCCCTGTTCCCGGCCTTGTCCATCGTTATCCCGACCGTGTGCTGATGCTCATCACCACCCAATGTGCCAGCTACTGCCGCTACTGCACGCGCAGTCGTATCGTTGGCAGTTCACACGAGAATTTCAGCAAGACGGATTTCGAAGTACAGTTGGATTATTTACGCCGAACACCGCAAGTCCGTGATGTGCTGATTAGCGGTGGTGATCCGCTGACGCTTGCGCCCAAAACCCTCGATTATATTCTGAGCGGTTTGCGCGCCATCGAGCATATCGAGATCATCCGCATCGGTAGCCGTGTACCCGTGTTTCTACCGCAGCGTATCACCGATGAGTTTTGCGCCATGCTGCGCCAATATCATCCGTTGTGGATGAATGTCCATATCAACCATCCCAAAGAGATTTCGCCGGAACTCAGCGTCGCGCTGGCAAAATTAGCCGATTCAGGTATTCCGCTTGGCAACCAGAGCGTACTGCTGGCGGGTATCAACGACAGTGTCAACATCCAGCGTGAACTGGTGCATAAGCTCGTCCGTAACCGTGTCCGTCCTTATTACCTGTATCAATGTGATCTGGTGAAAGGTGCAGGGCATTTCCGTACGACAGTCGCCAAAGGTATCGAGATTATCGAAGGCTTGCGCGGGCATACCAGCGGTTATGCCGTGCCGACTTACGTGGTGGATGCTCCCGGCGGTGGTGGCAAGATTCCGGTCATGCCGCAGTATCTCATTAGTCAGGCACCTGGACGTGTCGTGCTGCGGAATTACGAAGGCTACATCGCTACCTATGAAGAGCCGACGGATTACGACGCAGGCATGATCGAACATCTGGATCGGCAGGTCACGCGCCGCCCCGAACCGGGACAATCAGGTGTGGCTGGTTTGCTGGCAGGTGACGCCATGGCGATCAAACCGCAGGGCTTCGACACACTACATAAGCGCGGCGGTCATACCCACCGTTTGAATGCGGACGCCGCTAAATGGCAGCCCTATCATGCGGATAAGCAGCCAGCCTCAACCAACGGAAATCATTCCAATGGACACATACCGTCCTTACCGAAACATGATGATGTTTAAGCAACAGCCGTAACTTCGATCTTTTTCGGTAACTCAGGTTGGGGATGATAACGATGCCAGATAATTACGATTACGGGCAGCGCTGCAAAGCCGATGAACGTATTGGTCAACATGGAAAGAATAGTCGCGATGATGCTGGCTGGAACCAGCAGCCACGCCGGAGCCGTATCGACCAGTGCCAGCGTCGAATAAAACAGGCCAACGGGCGAAGCCAGCATAGCAGCCGCGCGGGCAACGGGCTTCGATTGAAACTGTCCCCATATGAAAATGGCGGCAGCGATGACCAGTAATATGGGCCATATCCCCGGTGCGAGGCGCAGTAGGCTGAATATGCCAGGCGCATTACCAGCCGATTCTTGCCACGTGCTGGTTGGTAAATTCGCGCGCCAGTCGCCAAGCCACGATGGGCTCAGCAGCGTAGGGATTCCCCACAGCAAAACCGTAAGTACCAACCAGCGTACCAGCGTACGACGGTCATTGCGGAGCCAGTCCAATAAATGCCAGCTCAGTAGTATGACAGCCGCTTGCGGTTTGAGGGTCATGAGTGCGCCCAATATGGCACCGCGCCAGCCGCGATTGATCGCACGTTCCATCGCCCACCACAGCAGCTCAACCTGGCCGGAACTAAAGAGATGAATCATTGGCAGATAGAGTAACCATTTCCAGAAAGGTCGTCGCAAACAAACGATTAAGATGACGAGATTAATGAATAACCATAAGAAAAATGCGACTTGTTGAGGCAGTAGAGCCAGTGGAACGAATCCATATGCAAAAAGAAGAGGGCTAAAAAAATTCTCGACTGAGTAGGGACTTTGACCGTGCAAAATAGCTTGTCCCGCCAGCCAGAAAATCGAGAAATCCCATCCACCCATAATAACGATCACATTCTACTAAACGTGTGTCACATCTTCTCATTCTAAACGCTTTGAAGAGTGACGAGTCTTAAGCCTAGATATTATCAGGAGAAATCATGCGTATCGCCGTTTTAGCCAATTTAAAAACCAATGCCCCTAAATATGAAGGAATGCCTGCTGACCGTTGGGATGACCTCGACAACCCGCGCACACCGGATGCTATCGTCGGTGTGTTGCAGCGTATGGGACACGATGCTACCTTTTTCGAGGCCAGCATCCTCCCGCCCTTCAACTTGATCGACCGCCTGCGCGAGTATAAGCCCGACCTGTGCTTTAACATTGCCGAAAGCCACTTTGGTGACGCGCGCGAATCACAAATTCCAGCCATTCTGGAAATGCTGCAAATCCCCTACACCGGCAGCCGCATGTTGGGCCTAGCCTTAGCGCTCGACAAAGCCATGACCAAACGAGTGCTCAAGACCTATGGTCTGCCCACACCTGAATTCCAACTTTTCGAGTCCGCCGACACACCGATTAATGATGAACTGCTCAACGAAGATGGCGAACTGCGCTATCCACTGTTCGTCAAACCCAACGCCGAGGGTACGAGCATGGGCGCGAATGCCGATAGCATTGTGCGGACCGCAGCCGAACTCCGTGAACGGGTGGCGAGTCATCTGTCGCGCTACAACCAACCCATTTTGGTCGAGCGCTTTATTGCGGGCCGTGAGATGATGGTTGGTATGGTGGGTAATCTGCATGACTTAACATTCATGCCCATCCTTGAATTGGATCATGCTGCCTATGGCGTGAACCATTCCGGGGTGTATACCAACGAAATGAAGACCATCTCCAGTCTGGACGAGTATCGTTATCATTGTCCTGCGCCCTTAAGTGAGGCACAAACCCGTGAATTACAACACCTTGCTGGCGAAACTTTCCGTGCCACAGGTTGTTTTGATGTGTCCCGTGTCGATTTCCGTCTGGATGCCAACGATAATGACAAGCCCTATATTTTGGAGATCAATCCGCTGCCCGGTCTGAACCCTGGTTATAGTGACCTGTGTCTGCAAGCCCTCGCTGCCGGATGGGAACATGACCGTCTCGTGGGCGCTATCGTTGAAGCCGCGTTGGTCCGTCACGGTTTGCTCACCCATAGTTTACGTGAGACTGCTGTTGGTAAATAGTTTATTTTAGTGGCGTAACTACCGGATGACTCCAGGTTGCAATTGAAAGCTTCGGGCTTCTTGATATGCGCTCAGAAGTTCGGTTGCAGTCTGGAGTTGCGCTGCTTCCGTTTTTGACTTCCGAATAGGCTGTGATATAGACCGCTGACGAATGCCAACACTATTCTGATCAATTTTCTACGCCTTGCATCTTTGATGTTCCCATCAGCAAAAGTAAGCGTTGCTTCCGAAATCCAAACTTTTATCTAATTCGCTGAACCGTCTCTGCGGACATACCGACTGATGAGCGCTTGAACTTTTGAATTCGGGATTGTTGGTAGACATCGCTTGCTTTCTAAAACACGTTGATGAAAACCGATTGTTTCATTTGAAATTGGTTGCTGATTTCTTTACCCCCAATTGCGCCATCTTCGGAACATAATTACACTAACAGTATGTCATTTAGTATAGCGATTGGGCTAAAGGCTGTTTGGCTTTTGGCGGAAAGTGGGCGGTGAGCATGAAATCAGGCTCTATCGGTAAAGATATTATGCATGTAATCGGCATCGGTTTGGCGATGACGGTGCTGCTGACCATTGTGAGTGTAGCAGTTTCGCTGGCGATTGGTGTACCCGGTGGCAATGGAAGTAATGGCACAGTCAATATTGCTGCCATGATTCCAACTTCGCCGCCGCCGACCGCCACCCCGACGGAAATTCCCTGTACCGCGCAGGAATGGTGGACAGCCCACAGCACAGCTATGGGTGAGGTGTTCAGTAACGCCCGTAACACAACCATTACGACTAAAGTGCCCGATGTCAACAAAGCACAATTAGCGCTCAAACAGTGGCAAATCAAGTTTGAAGCGGATGCCGCCCCACCGTGTGCTAATGCCGCCAAAACTTCAATTAGCAATGCTGCCAAGGCTGCTGATGATCTTTACGCCTTCTACAGCAGTCCCACCACCGAAGAACAACGCGCTCAGCAAACCATTAAATTGGCGGATAAACTGCTGGTCATCTATGACGAGTTGGATAAGTTAAAGGTCGACACAACCGATGCCTGGCTGGTGGAAGCCAAAGATTACTCACTCGGCGATTGCCCGATTGTTCGCTGGTATACCGAGCAAATTATCGGTAAGGGCTATAACAGCTTCATTCAGTCCAATCCCAAGCTGGATATCACCAAGATATCCACGACGCAAATGAACGATTTGCTCAAGCAGTATCGGACGCTGCAAAGTAGTCTCAACACTGACAAGGATAAATTCCCCAAGTGCGTGGATCAAGCCACCGACTATCTCATCAGCTACTTCAAAGCGGGTGGTGATGCACTCAATTCTTCGCTCAATAGCGACCTGAGCAGCGTACAAGGCTATTTGACCGTGATGCCCACTGCGCTCAACAGCTTCTATGCATCCGTCAAGACCCTCGATCCGACGCTCGTAACGCACTAATGCAGAGTTTGGTAATTATGATGAAAGAGGCGGTGTGTCATCAGCACATCGCCTCTTTTGTTGTAGATGTTTTTCCATCTTTCGTCCGATGACCGCCTTACCCAAATCAGCATAAGCTGTGTGCAGATTTTAGCGATAAGGGGAATATCATGCTTGATGTACGTGCCATTTTATTGGTCATTCATATCATTTGTGCCGGATTATGGATCGCGCAATTTGTGACCACTTTGATATTTGAACGATTGATTCATGCTAATGAAGGCAAACCGGCTGAACTTACTTTAATGACAGCTCAGATCCGGGTTGGCAGTACAGCGGGTATGATCGCGGGGAATGGCATCTTATTGACCGGTTTAGGATTATTGGCTGCTGATCATCTGGGTTTTCTGGGTATTGGCGGGAGTATTACACCGTTGTGGCTGTTCATCAAGCAAATTGTCTACATCATTCTGCTGGTGATCGTTTTCGTGGGTATCAATCCGATTGCGGCACGTTTACAGAAACAAATAACGGTTGCTGTGGACGGTAACAGTACTGCTACAGCCGAAATGCGTGCGGCGCTGCCTCGTCTACGCATGATCATCTACGTTCACGATGCCTTTGTTCTGCTGAACATTATTCTGGCGGTTGCCAAATTCAACTGAGGGTATTTGACCTTCGAAAGCCTTCATCAAATGCCTGCTGCGAACAAATAACGCCGCTTGAGCGCAGGGCTATCGTAGCGCAGCATTGTCGCATCAAACTACCGGCCTGTGTTATAATAGAACCAGATGTAAAACAATTGCATCTGGTTTTGATCCTCGCAGTTATGCGGCTGATAAAGCGGTTTTCCCTCGATAATTGCTCAGCCGTAACCCGCACTCAATACCGTCAAGGCTGCCTTGGGGCCCATTGCGCAGGGTAGTACCGGAATGATTAGGCGGTTCTAAATCGCCGTAGTTCGGACATTATAGTTGAGTGATTGGACGTATATGACCAAGAGCCAAAAAGCCGACGACCTTCAAATTAAACCGCTCGATGAAAATGCCACCGTACCCACTAATCCAATTCAGCGCCCTGATCCGCGTGTAGCGGCCTTCCTTGAACGGCTGCGGACGAAAGCCGAAGCGCTGGATACCGAGCAGCGTGAAAATCATGTCACGGCCAAGGAACCGCGCCGTCGTCCCATTGTGGAACAAGCTGCTAATCCGGATTGGTATCAACCTCAAGCACAAAAGAAAGCTGCTCCGGCAGTATCATTCGTCAAGCGTTTTGTAGGCGCGCCAAGAGGCAAAGCCAAAACCGGCTAGGGCTGCGACAACGACCGTTTCGTGTTCGTCGTTGGATGAACTCCACGTAATAATAGCCAGCGTGCCATCTGGGCTCTGACTGCTATGAAGGACGAACAGGGAACAGGACTCTATATTTTGGGGACGCTCGTTTATATGCGGGTGTCCTTTTTATTTATAGGCGGCCTAATAAGTGCAAATTCCGTCCGATGCACTGTGACCTGATTTCCTCGTCTATCCCATTGCATTATTCATCCAAATAGTACCATCCTCTCTTGGGTGGAAAGCGTTTTCCATCTTTCGGCTGATCCGCCAATTTGAATAAATCCTATAATAAGGTGTAGCTCTAAGCGATAGCACATGAATAATGATTCTCGTTTTCAGCGTCTTTAAATAAGTTTTGGGAGTTGGAAAATGCCTTTCTTACGGCGCCTCAGTGTAGGTGTAATAGCTGTACTTTTCGTTACCGTAGCTGCTGTCAATGCCGCAGATTGTCCCGAGATCGTCAAAAACGCGCTGGATGCAACCAATTCGGTCTGTAGCGCTACCGGACGCAATCAAGCGTGTTACGGCAATGTTAGTCTGACAGCCGAAGCTCAAGCGGACGCACCAGCTTTTAATTTCACCAAACCCGGTGATTTAGCCGATATTACCGGTGTCAAAAAGCTTATCCTCAGCCCCCTGGATGCTAACGCCGACTCGTGGGGTATCGCCTTGATGAAGGTGCAGGCCAACCTGCCGGATACGCTTCCCGGTCAGAATGTCAGCTTTGTATTGTTCGGCGATGTCCAGATTGATAATGCGGCTGGCGTTTCGGCTGCTACGCTCACTGTAAGCGCCAAACAAACCATCAACGTTCGTGAACAACCTTCAAAGTCGGGTAAGGTGGTTGCCTCGCCACAGGCAGGTACAGAATTACTCGCGGACGGCATTACGGATGATGGAGCATGGCTGCGTGTACATTCGGCTGATTCGAGTGTGCAGGGTTGGGTATCTGCAACTATTGTGACCGTCACCGGTGATGTCAAAACCCTGGCGGTCGTCAAGGCGGATGCTCCTCGCTACAGTCCAATGCAGGCTTTTTACTTCAAATCTGGATTGAAGGACGCTCCCTGCTCACTGGCACCGGATAGCGGCATTCTTATCCAAACGCCACAGGGTGCGGGCAAAATCACTTTAAACGTTGATGGCGCGGATATTACGCTCGGTTCAACCGCTTATTTTCAGGCACAGGCCAATGGTGAGATGACGGTGAGTGTTGTCGAGGGTCAGGGTACAGTAACCGCTGGTGGTACGACCGTGACAGTTCCAGCCGGGACGCGCGCGCGTATTCCGCTGGACGCAAACTTAACGGCCAATGGTGTGCCGGTAGGCCCCGAACCTTACGACGCCGCTGCACTAGGTGTTCTTCCACTTCGTTTGATGCCACAGGTCGTCACTGTCGCTCCAGCTCTGGATGCAGCCGCAATTGCCAGCGCCGCCATAGTACCGACCCCCGGCAAATGGCAGTTCTCAGTCAATTCAGTCAAATTGGGCAAAGGCTGTCCCAGTGGCATGGAGCAAGTCATCAGCGCTGCGATGTTCCCCAAGACGGGTCTTACCATTCCGGAAGGTCCATTTGATATGAAGGAAATCTTGGACTCGTCCGGCAACAAAATGCCTGCTTCGGCTGTCATCACCAATCCACAGCCTAATGAATACCTTGTCGATTTTAGCGAGCAAGGCACAGTCCTTCATTACGCGCTAACGGTGGTTGCATCGGATCAAATTGCCGGCAGCATGACGTTGAATGCCGAGGGTTGCGAGATGAACTTCGACGTTACAATGTCGCATCAAGGATAAAACCACTTCTTTCGTGTCCGCAGAATCAAACAGGGAGCCAATTGGCTCCCTGTTTTTCTTACAGAGCAGACAAATTACTTGGCGACCGGGTACTTGAGTTTTTCCCAGTCCGCTGCACCGACGAACTTGGTCAGGTTACGACCATCAGCGGTCTTGCCCTTGATGGCATAGCGCGGGCCGCTCTTGGTGTCCATCTTGACCTTGGTGATATTCTTGTCGTCGATCTTGACCTTGGCGCGAGTCTTCACATCATAGAATTCTACTTGAGCCATTTGAGTCTCCTTTTGCCTTTTAATGCATAATGCATCCACGCTAAAAAGCATTTTATCATGCCTTAACATAATATACTTGAGAATTCGCCTAGAAGATAGTACTTCTGTGCTACCTGCACGAGAGAGCGTAGGGGAAACGTGGGGAAAATCCCTCAAAATGGCCTTACGGGAGCAAAAAACCTTAACCTTTTTCATACTTTTACTAACCAAATCTTTAGATTTTCCCGCTAAAATGAGAACATAAATAGCTCAAAACCACGAATTCAGGTCCTGTTTTTCCCACCTTTCTATCGTTAGCACCTCTTTTCGTCACCGTTCCCCCACATGGAGTACCCACTAAATATGACCGTCAAAGAACAAATCTGGCATGAATACCGCGAATGGCGCGGTTATAGCTACAACACCGTTACGGGCGAATTGCGCGTCTTGCCACAGCTCGCCAGCCCACAGTTCAACAATCAGCGCGACATATTTGTCATGCTGCCTGCCGCCTATCACAACACGGATAAGCGCTACCCCGTCATCTACATGCACGACGGACAAAATCTGTTTGACCGCGCCTTAGGCTTCGCGGGCAACGAATGGGAAGTAGATGAAACCTTTGCCCGTTTAGCAGACGAGAACATTGAAGCGATTGTGGTCGGTATTCCCAACACCGACAAACGCTTTCAGGAATATAACCCCTTCCCGCACGTTTGGGCGGGCAATGGTGAGCAGTATCTGGCTTTTGTGGTGGATACGGTCAAACCCATCATTGACCGCGATTTTCGCACCCTGCCGGATCGTGACCATACCGGTACAATCGGTTCCTCAATGGGTGGTCTGATTAGCATGTTTGCGTTTTTCAAGCGGCCTGATATTTTCGGCTTCGCGGGTGTGATGAGTCCGGCCTTCTGGATTGGTGGTGGCGCGATCTATCCGTATGTTCAGGAGCAGCCGTTTGTGGAAGGTAAAATCTACCTCGATAACGGAACACGCGAACAAAGTGCCCGCCGCATGAAGCAGTTGCTCATCGAAAAGGGTTATCGACCAGCCCATAATTTACTGCATGTGGTCGAAACCGATGGTGAACATAACGAGGCCGCATGGGCGCGGCGTCTACCGAATGCGCTGCGTTTCCTGCTCAAATTCGATTAGGGCTTCGGTTATTCCACCAATTTCAGGCGGGCGATCACTGGCAAATGGTCCGATCCGGTTGATCCGCCCACCCATGCCGACAGCGGTTGCAGCTGTGCGTTGTGCCAGATGTAATCGAGGCGCATCAGCGGCACAAATGGGATTGGTCGTCCGCTCATCGAGACTTCGCTGGGGAAGGTGAAGCCCAGCCCGAATCCAACCTCACTATAGGTATCCTGTAGGCCGGTTGCCGCCTGAAACCGTCCATAATCGCCGCTCGAATCGGCTGTATTAAAGTCACCCATCACCATGACCGGCAGCGTCTCCTGCGCCAATCGTGGATACAACGCGCCCATCTGCCAGCGCCGGTAAAAAGCGGAATAGGTATAAGGAAACACACGACCGATAAAGCGCGATTGTCCTGATGTATGTTCAAAGGAGGGTGCTGCCAGATGCAGGTTATACACCACCATCTGTTGCCCGTTGACATCAATCACCGCTCGAATATGTGTCAGGTCATATTCATCGGGTAGCTTAAATACCGACTGCTCAACGATCGGATACCGGCTCAACAGTCCCATGTTGGATTCTTCTACAGGGCTAAGCGCGTGGACATGATATGGATAATTCGCCGTCAGCATTGGCCACACATCTTTAAGAAACGTATCCGGTATCTCTTGTATGGTGATGATGTCAGGGTTTGCAGCTTCAATTTGCGCTTTTACGGCATCCCAATGGGTGTTGCGCTTGAGCATATTCATCGTCATCACGGTCAGCGTCGGTGTATTGGCAGCACTCACATTGCCTCCACGTGGAATGAATCGCGGCGCATATTTGACGCCACCAATCACGAGGAGGATGACCAGCGGAGTCGCCCATCGTCGGCGTTTCAGCACCAGAGCGAGTACCAGTAGTGGCAGCGCAGGTAAGAAATACCACGCCGTAAAATTGCTGATTACATCGGTTTGCCACAGTTGGTCAGCCTTCAATAACCAGAGCAATCCGTAGACCACCAAAAATAATACATACAAAACAATCACGGTGGGTAATAGCAGGCTGCGCCAATGACGCCGAAGTTGAGACAATCGATTATTCACACGCACTTCCGATTATTGATGAACACATTTCAGATCGGTACTGTAGGCAGAGTCTATTTATTACCGACGTAGTAAATAGCGTTACCCGAAAAACTCGAAATATACAGGCCACCATTCGGTGCGTTAATGACCGATGATGGCCCGAGCAATCCGGTGATGAACGGGCGCACTTCACCCGTATAGTGCTTATCATCCAGCTTATACAGAATAATCGAATTGACTTCGTTTCGCAGCCACATCGTCACGATCAACCGCCCTATATATTTCACAGGCAGTTTGTCACCTTTGTACAACTCAATTCCGGTCGGCGCGGCATGATCTGGCAGTGTGACGACCGGTGGTTCGGTGCCAGAGTCCTGTGGTGGGATACCGAAGTAATGGGGGAAACCGAAGTCGCCGCCTTCATAAATGTAGTTTACTTCTTCCGGCACATCGATGAGATTGGTGCAGTTATCGGTTTCAGTGGCGGTGTCAAGACAGCCCGATGATCCGTTGTCCACTGCGAAAAACCCGTTTCCGTCCGGTGCGGGAATAATCCCATAAGGGTTACGCACGCCGGTCGCGAACACCTTAAAGTTGGAGCCATCAGGATTCATCGAGAAGATGCGCGCCGCCTTCGGATTGGTTTCGGGGCGGTGGTCAGTGGTCGAGCCTGAACCCATATAAAGTAACCCGCCGGGACCGAAGGTTAAGCCGTTATTTTGATGGAACGCGTAACTTTCAGACGGAAAACCATCAACAATGGTCTTGGTCTTATCCGCTTTACCATCCCCGTCCGTGTCTGTCATCAGGATCAGTGCTCCGCCCACATTGACGTATAAACCGTCTGTGCTCCATGCCAAACCTTCCGGCTTGGTTAATCCGCTGGCGAATTCGGTCACGCTGTCCGCGACAGTATCCTTATTTGTGTCCTTAAGTATCCAGATGAAACCGTTCAAACTGGCGACGTATAATTCACCATCCGGTCCGAGTTCCATTGCCGTTGGTGCTTTGACGACCTTGTTTTCAAAGAAACTAATTGGGATGTTATCGGTAATAGTGATCTCACCGGTGCTGCTGGTATCGGTCGTCACCTGGTCAAGGTCAGGCACGAATGTTGTTTTGTATAACCACAACAGCACCCCGCCGAAAACAATAACCATGCCGATGCTCGAAATCACGACAAAGCGCCAATGGTGATTACGCTGCGCCCGCCGTGCGATCACATACAGCGCCAGTGCGATCACCACACCCACACCAAAACCCAAACCGTTTTCGATGAGTGATGACGCCAACTCGCGCATTGGGAGGTTAATGTATGCGCGGCGGAAAGGGGTGCTGGCTGTCAAACCTAAATAGCTGCCGAAGCCAACCAAAACCAGAATGATAAGGATAAAACTGAGCAGTTGTTGTCGTCTTGCCGTGCTGGTGATTGTAATCGCGCCTAGAATGAGCCATGTCAGACTGAAAAAAACCAGCACAATACCCAGGATTTCACTGAAATCGATATGCAACGCTTACCTCGTATTCAATTCACCGTCTCAAAAGGAAACAATGCTGAAGCAAATATTACGTTGAGTATAAACCGATATGCCTATCAATAACCTTAACGTCATTTGGCGTAACGTATTGAGATCCCTCGCTCATGAAAATGGTTCAGGTGACCTCACTTTTAAAGGTTGTCAGAACTTCTCTCCGTAGGGGATGGCCTCAGACCATCCCGTGTAATACGCTTCTTCTTTTATCGTTACAAAACGGTCATCCTGTAAACAGGATATGGAGAGGATGCTTCAGAAACGCGTCTGGCAATGATGGTAATTTGTTAAGCAGATGGTCAGTACGAAACCACGCTGAAGTTTTCTAGAAGCAAATATTCTGGATTATAGCCGTAGAGCTCAAAGCCGTTGCTCTTGACAGGCGTCAGACGTTTGCCATCTTGCCAGTTATAAACCGTTACCACCAGCGTGTAGTTTGTGCCTGGCGAACCGACAGGCATGGTAAAACTCCGGTAATCCTCATAATATTTCCCTGGTTCCCATGCGCTCATTTGCTCTGGAGTACCCTCTGCATGGGCTGGTCCGTCTTGTTGTGTGACCAGATTGCCAGTTTCGTCAAATACGGCGAGGCTAATGCTGTAATCCATCGACGGTTTTTTAAGGGCCGACCACCATAATTTCACCGGTACCGTCTCATTTTCTCTGAAAGTCGATCGGTTGTCGCTGATTTCAAACCCGTTCAGCGCAATTTCATCTCCGAAGCTCACCCCTTGCCACAATGGCGGGCCTTCATACAGTCGCAGTAGGAAATTCCAGGGACCAACAAAAATAGACTCCTTGCGTCCATCCAAAATAGAGGCTTTTAATTGTTCGTCCTGTTTCCAACCTGTAGTCGCCAGATACCATACCCGTGAATGGGTTCCCGGTTCGGCTGCCCAGGGTAAATAACCTTGTGGGAAAAATTGGGGTAAAAAGTAATCCCACGCAATCGGCTCACCACATACACAATACGGATCTTTGATCACCACATCACCGGGACGGATATGTTCGGCGAACCATGACAACACCATCCGCATCGGTACTGCTTCCGTTTCAACCGCCCGAAACTGTAACCACTCTATTGGTAAGTAACTCATGCCCAGCAGCAGCACAATCACAACCCATTGCACCTGTCGCGGCAAATAAAGGGATGCTGCGCCGATAAGTACCACAATGCCCGGCGCTACCCACCACATATAACGCAAACTCAGGAACTCCCGATTGGGTTTCAATACATAAATGACTGCCGGAACACCGATCCAGATCACCAGCAGCAGTCCGTAGCGCCAGTTGAGCCGCCGCCGCGCGATGTAAAACAATACGATCAGCAGCGCCACACCCATCACGATTGCGTGTGCCTCTGTGCCTCCGAACCGGCTGAATATCTTTGTCATCTCTTGCGGAAAAGCGTCGGGTGGTTGGGGCATTGTGTTTAAACGCCCCAAAGCATTGCTGATAAACTGTGGCAGGGCAGGCAGCGCCACGATCATTGTCAGGATGCCCACCGCAATCCAGCGCACCAGCAAACGGGGATTTACGACCACCACGAACAAACTCAGAAAGCCGATATACAGCAGACTCGTATAGGTGCTGTAAAAATTGAGCGCTAATACCACTGCCAGCAGTCCCGTTCGCCGCCAGTTGTTTGGTTGGTTCAGCCATCGTAATGTCAGCCAAAACGCTAGTGAGCCGAACATCAAGACCACGCCGTATGCACGCACTTCGACCGAGGCAAAGATGATATAGGCCATGCTGACCGAGGCGACCAGCGCCACCCATGCCGCCCCGCGTTTACCCGCTGCTTTCGGCGCGATCTGTTCATAAAACAGCCGCGTTCCCCGATACGTAAACACCAGACTCAACATGGCGAATTGAATCATGAGGACGCGCGAGGCCTCAAGCCTTGGCCCGACGATCTGCGTCCATACCCAGGCCACAATACTAAATAGCGGCGGCCAATCATATGGTACGCGCGTCATCGCTTGGCTGAAGCTCCCCTGCACATGCCATAATGACCAGATTTCGTCCGGCCACTCGTAAAAACTGACGATATGCTGCATCCGCAGCCAGCCTGCGAACAGCAGCAAAAATGTGGCAGCACTCAACATAAATAGAAGCGATAAAGGGGGTTGGATCGTGAATCGTGATGGCTTTGATGCGGTCATATACCCAGCATTTCAGTAAGATTAAGACAATAGATCATACCAAATTAGCTAGTATAAATAACAAATATGTAATTTTTGTGGAATTCTAGTCCATCTAGATGAGTATTTACTAAGTGCAAGTGCCGACGGTTCAAATGATGCGAGGTTTCCTGGAACCACCCCCTTCAATGGTAGCACCCATAATGTCTAAATAAATCCCCATCTTTTCAAATCGAATACATCCGTATTTCCAGTTGGGTAGTCAGTATGGCGCATCATAAATGACCTTGAATTGTTCGAAATTGGACTCATGAATTGAGCTTGACAAATTGCGTATTTATGCGTACAATAAAAAAAGTTTAGACGAGACTAAAAACATGGACATATCAACAATGCAAAATGATCTCAAAACCGTGCCGCCACCTCCCGAAGGGTGGCGTTTAGAGCGCGGCACTCCATCACTGCATGAAGTACACGCCAGTATTGCGATTCCCAAGAACGCCGGTTTCTGGCGCACACTCTTAGCTTTCGCTGGTCCTGGCATGATGGTTGCTGTGGGGTATATGGATCCCGGCAACTGGGCTACTGACTTAGCCGGTGGCGCACGTTTCGGTTATCTCCTCCTCTCAGTCATACTCATATCAAATTTGATGGCGATGCTCTTGCAGCACTTGGCGCTCAAGCTCGGCATCGTCACCGGACGTGACCTTGCTCAGGCCTGCCGTGATCATTACCCGCGTCCGGTCGTCATTTTCTTGTGGGTGCTGTGCGAAATCGCTATCGCAGCCTGTGATCTTGCGGAGGTCATCGGCTCAGCCATCGCGCTTAATTTACTCTTTGGTATTCCACTGGTCGTCGGTGTGATGTTAACGGCTGGCGACGTGCTGATCGTTCTCTTCTTACAACACAAAGGCTTTCGTTATGTCGAAGCGTTGGTTGCCGGTCTTATCCTGCTGATCTTCGGCGCTTTTGCCTACGAATTGATCGTTTCGCATCCGTCGCTCTTTGGTATCGCAGTCGGCCTGATCCCTTCGCCGCAGATTATCTTCAACCCCTCGGCGCTCTATATCGCCATCGGTATCCTTGGCGCGACCGTTATGCCCCATAATCTGTACCTGCATTCCAGCATCGTGCAGACCCGTAACATCGAACAAACCGAAGCTGGCAAACGTCAGGCCATCAAGTTCGCCACCATCGACTCGACCGGTGCGCTGCTTTTCGCCTTCTTTATCAATGCCGCCATCTTGATCGTCTCGGCTGCGACCTTTCACGGTACGGTACACGAAAGCGTCGCTGATATTGGTGATGCCTATCAACTATTAGCGCCTGTGCTGGGTGTAACCCTCGCCAGCACTATGTTTGCCATAGCGCTCTTGGCCTCAGGACAAAACGCCACCCTCACAGGAACCCTCGCTGGTCAGATCGTGATGGAAGGCTTCCTCAACATCCACATGCGACCTTGGCTGCGCCGCCTCGTCACCCGTCTGATTGCCATCGTTCCGGCCATCATCGTCGCGGCCATATATGGTGAGCAGGGAACTGGCCAACTCTTGATACTCAGCCAGGTGATCCTGTCGCTTCAGCTCAGTTTCGCCGTTATTCCGTTGGTGCAGTTCACCAGTGAGAAGGCCAAGATGGGCATCTTCGTTAACCCCACATGGATGAAATATCTGGCATGGACGGTCGCTATTGTAATCGCCGTGCTCAACATCTATTTGCTCATCCAAACCATCACAGGTGGATAAACGCCATTCTCGCCGCGCCACCAGCACTCTAAAATGCATGTTGATATCCGGGGAAGGTAACCATAGTTGCCTTCCTTTTTTGTCCTTGAGGAGCGCCTTCTGAATGAAATTGTTGATGCGTTCGGCTATTACCGGTCTGTTGCTCATCCTGCTTAGGCTGCCCGTTCTGGCGCAGGATACCGTCACCCTCAAACCCTACACCGATACAAGCTATGGGCTGACGAGTGTGGTTCCCGAAGGCTGGCAGGATATAGGTGGCGGCGTTTTTGAACGCGACCAGTCACCCACGGATGTAACGGTCATTCTCCAACAAAGTGTTGCTGCATCAGCCGATAAAATAATGACCAACCTGCTGCCCCGATTGGGTTTAACCACAGCGCCGGAGAGTATTGGCATCTATCCATCCAAAATCTTGAAATGGACGCTCTACCGCGTAAATTTCAAAACACCTACCATCCCGATTGCCGTTGACATAGCCCTCGCTGAAGATTCGGCAACAGGCAAAACGTATTTTGTCTCGCTGCAAACCGCCGCGGACGAATATGACGCGCTGCATAAAACCGTTTTCCAACCCATCTTGGATGCGATGGTTCCCTACATCGAGCCGCCGTTGCGCCATTTATCGTGTGTGCGCTGCCGGAGTCGCTTCTGACATTTGTCATGTTTATGAGCTGCCGATTGGTTTTTTCTGAACCGCTTTCCCGCCGAAATGCGTATACAGACTGTGGAAAGGAATACGTGCTTTCCGTTTCTGGCTCTAAGTTTAGGAGTTCATTTCAAATGAGAAATTTTATTCGTCTCAGCGTGAGCAGCTTGCTGATCATGCTTTTTGTGCTGCCCGTTCTGGCGCAGGATACGATCACCCTCAAGCCCTACACCGATAAGGCGATGGCCTTAACGGGTGTGATTCCCGAAGGTTGGAAAGCGAGTGGCAATGGCCTTTACCGTCGCGCCAGCACAGCCACTGACGTAACGCTCATTGCCCAACAAAGTGTGCTGGTAGGCGCTAAGCAGGTCATGAATGCCATGCTGCCCCAGCTTGGATTAACCACACCGCCGGATGCGGTCGGTGGTTATACGTCTGCCGTACTGGATTGGACGCTCTACAAAGTGGACATTAAAGCGCCTTCAGCCACAATGGTTCTCGATTTTGCGTTAGCTGAGGATAAAGCATCGGGTCGCACCTATGTCGTTTTCCTCCAGGCCACTTCGGACGAATACGACGCGCTCCACAATGCCGTTTTTCAACCGATGTTGCATGCACTCGTACCCTATGTCGAGCCGGTCGCCCCTGATCTGCCCTATACGCAGGAAGAAGTGACCTTCAAAAATGGTGATATTACCCTCACTGGCACCTTGACTCTTCCCGAAGGCGACGGTCCATATCCCGCTATTGTTTTGGTCACTGGCAGCGGCCCGCAGGATCGTGATGAAACGATTGGCGCGATGAAACCCTTTGGCCTGATAGCCGATGGACTGACACGCGCTGGCGTCGCCGTACTGCGTTGGGATGATCGCGGCATTGGCAAATCAACCGGTGATTTCGCCGCAGCCACCACCGCCGATTTTGCCTCGGATGCTTCAGCCGCCATCGACTTTTTGCTCACCCGCAAAGACATCGACCCCGCTAAAATCGGTTTGCTCGGTCATAGTGAAGGTGGGGATGTCGCGGCCATGCTCGGCGCGACCAATAAGCACTTGGCCTTCATCGTCTCGATGGCTGGCCCCGCCGTTTCCGGTGCGGATGTGTTGCTCGTACAGAACAAGCGCATCTTAGAGGCCGAAAACACGCCCGCTGTTATAGTTAAAGCCCAGCTCGAATTTCTGCCGAAACTCTTCGAGAAAGTGCAAGCCAATGACGCTGATGGCATTCGCCAATTGGCATATGACGTGATATTGGCAGCAACCAAGCTCCTAACTGCGGATCAATTGAAAGAAATTGGTGATCCTGAAGTCTACGCCAAAAAAAGGGCTGACAGTACCACTTCCACCTACAATTCGGATTGGTGGCGCTTCTTCTTGACCTATAACCCTGGTGACGATTGGGCCAAAACCACTATTCCGGTGCTGGCGATTTATGGCACGCTTGATCTTCAGGTCGATGCTGACCAGAACGCGACCGCTTTTGAGGCCGCCATGAAGAAAGCCAGTAACACTGATTATCAGTTGACCACCTTGACCGGTGCCAACCATCTCATGCAGGCCGCTGCTACGGGTAGCCCTACTGAGTACGCCACGCTCAAACAGGAATTCACACCCGACTTCCTGCCCACCATCATTGACTGGCTCACCAAACAGGGCATCATTACCTCTGCTTAAGCCACTGCCTTATTCCCTCCCCTATTACTACGGAGGTGGAAGATGATACTTCTTAAATGAAGATGATTTTCCCCTAAAAAAGCGAATTGGTTCCCCCTCTGCCATGAAATGGAGAGGGGGTTAGGGGGTGAGGATTTACGCTCAATCACAAAGCTGTCGTCTCATGAATCCTATGGGTGGGGTTGTCTCCGTAGGCATATCGCAGGTCGTCTCCAAAATCGACTCGTGCTATCCTGTCTTCTGGATGTGATTAACGCGGGGAACTTTTTCGATGACTCGTCGAGCAGCCATTGTATGCATGGTTCTGTTTCTGATTACCACACCTTCCCTTCACGCCCAATCCGATTCCCAGCCACCTTATCTCTATTACTACTCGCAGCTCTTAGGCGGCCTCATCATCGAACGTGCCGATGGCACCGACAGCCGCCAGATCGCCGCCGATGTCATCCCACCCAACTTGACCGGAATCGGTGGCCCCGGTTGGTCGCCCTCCGGTAAATACTTCGCCGCCTACAGCGAATCCTATTTCGATAGTAGTGACACCCGTCTACCCTATTTGATTGATACCCAAGGTCATCCCGTTGCAGGCTGGTTGCATAATGTGATGACAACCAACCGCATGGTATGGTCGCCTTCTGGTGAAGACCTATTAATGGTGGAAGGCATCTATAGCCCCGATGGACTTCGTGATGCCTTTCTCTGGTTGATCGATGTGGCGCATGATCAACTACTGGTAGATTTTGGAGCCCATTTTGGCGGATACGGCTTTCAACAAACTGAAATCGAGTGGGATACAGCCCATCAACAAATTGCATTTAGTTATGCGACTGGTTTGGACGTCGTGCCGAATTATTACCATGTAACCATGCACTTTGACGGCAGTACCACACGCGAAGTAATCTCCGCTGATGAATTCACCCCTATAAAGATGAACATTGACGACAGTACCGATCTCTATCAGGGTATAAACACCTCACCTCACGGAACATACACCGCACAGGGATTTGCTCCCGCTCAATTAACCAACACTCGAACCGGGCAAACGACCACCTTGCCCCGTCATACAGGCGCGACCACCTGCCGTGAGTATAGTTGGACGGATGACGAAGCCTACATGATTACCTTGGATGGCACATTAATTGCGGGTGGTGGTTGTGCTGGCGCAGTGTTAGGTGTGACCAACCCCCAAGCGTCGTTCTGGCGCGAACTAGGCGGCTGTTCTTGGGGATCAGCTTGTGCGGGGTGGCTGCCACAATCGGTTGATGTCAGCAGTTTACCAACAGGTGCTTCCAAACCTGTTCAACTTGACCCCCTAAAAATCGAATATGGCGGCATAATTCAGGCATATGACATCGATCCGGCAGTGGCTCATATTCTAAATCTGTATTGCAACAAGGATTTGACGGCAACGCTTCGAGAACCTACCACAAAGGCGCTTGTATATAGCCTTACCAATATCCCTTGCCCTTATCGGCCTTACGATGCTGGATTTCCCGAAACGGGCATTCAGATTGTCGTCGCGGAAGACCCCGTACATCATCTGCTTGCAACCTATGGCAGTTGGAGCGTTGGTGTGACCATTTGGAAGCTTGATGCTGGAGTCTACTCACCCATACTCAAACTCAACACGCAGGGCTTAACCCTCGAATTCACCGACCACAACGAACGCCTCCGTGCCCGCAATTATAACGGCTGGAAAATCTATGCCGTCGCTGACATTCTTGCGGCTGCCCCAAAACCACATAGATAAAACCTTCTTCTCGTAGGGAAGGCTCTTAGAGCCTTCCGCTTGCATCTAATAATTCCTTCCCTGTTACTATGGTTTCGGAGATGACACTTTATCATTAAGATGCATTTCCTCCCTGAAACACCGGATTGGCTCCCTTCCCTGTTACTATGGGGTTCGCGAGACGACACTTTTACAGTCTCATGCGTTTTTCTCCCGTAGGGAAGGCTCTGAGAGCCTTCCGCTTTTCCTTCAATCGACCAAAACTGTCGTGTCGTGAATACTATGGGGGAAGGGTTGGGGTTAGGGGTTTGTCTTGCCTCTTGAAACTGTTCTCTAACCAGATACCGACTCGCTTAACAAATTTTCTCCCTCAAAACCGTTAATGCCGAACCCGCGCAAGTGTTACCAAAATGTAACCCATTCGCCGTTTGTCTATGGTAAACTGTTCATTGGAAGTAATAGGTTGGCTGTTATGTTTGAACAACAAATCAGGTTGGCAAATACAGCACAAAATGTCAGTTTGCCATTGCCGCTTTTGCTGCTTTTGCTGCTAAATTTGCCAAATGACAGGAATCCCTAACAACTGACAACAGGTGACTAAACTGACATTGACGACTCAGATGATATTTCAACGGAATAAGCGGTTGCTAGTGGCGTTTTTTGGTGTGCTTCTGTTGGCTATCGCATTCCTGATCTTAAGTCCAACTATCAACGCCCGGTCAGAAAATCCGCTCCCGCCGCTGAGCGATAAGGTAGTCTCCAACCTCAAAACCATCGCTATGATCGGGCAGGTACGCGGCAACAACCCCTCTGTCTTCGCCAAAATCGGGGATAGCATCACCGTTGGTGAGCGTTTTCTCTACCCGTTTGGTAACGGTAAATATCAACTTGGTGATCACACCTACTTGCAGCCCGTTATCGATGCCTTTCTTCAAACACCTGTCCGTGACCGTAACTCGTTTAACAATCCCTCGGTTGCTTCGGCTGTCGGATGGGCAGCTTATAACGTGCTTGCGCCCCGTAACGCCGATCCTTATCAGTGTAACGCGGGTGAATCTCCCTTGGATTGCGAGTACCGTATCATCCAGCCCTCTATTGCCTTCATTATGCTCGGTACTAATGATGTCGGCTACCGTACCGGGGATGAATACACCCACGACATGACCGAGATCATCAACCACTCGATGGAAATGGGCGTCATTCCAGTGCTAACCACCATCCCGCCTCAACCGCGTGTAGCCGATCGTGTCTCGGCTTTTAATACTATCCTGCGTGATTTAGCCGCCAACAATAACCTGCCGCTCATCGACTTCGCCGCCGCCATGTCAGACCTACCCGGCAGCGGCCTCGCCTATGACAATGTGCATCCCTCGTGGCCGCCCGGTGATGATGAACTCGCCGCCTACTTCACGCCCGAAAATCTGCGTTATGGCTATACCGTTCGCAACTTGCTCACCCTGCAAATGCTGGATCGTATCTGGCGCGTCCTTAAACCCGATCCCGAACGCTCTTTATGATGTTTTCGCTGTCTTGGTCTGGGCGAACTTGGCGTCTTTGCGCTTAACCCTGTATTGACGTGTTTGACACAGCGCCCCATAAACGGCAAGATTATTGTATTGCGAGTAAATGTTTTCTCAGCGAGGAGCAAAAATGGACCCGACACCTTTTGAAATCAAAGAGTACATGATTATCTGGCGGCAGCTCGAAATCCAGAACTTTAACGGCATCACCGCCAAAGTGCGCGCCATCGTCCGCTGCACAGGCGGCGATTACGCGATGGATGTCTTCTTTCTTTCCGAAGATAGCGCCTACCCTGACCCGTTTGTGGACCCCAAAGAGAAGAAGGGCTACATGTTCCTCAACATCCGCGACATCATGGCCTTCGTGGATATGCTCCGTAACGAGAAGCCTATCTTTGGTCATCTCCGCCCCGACCGTCCCGAATGGATGAGCGTCACCACCACCAAAGAACCCGTTGGCGAAGGCGAATAATATTACTGCCTGGTGTCGTGTTTTGCGAAGCATGAATAGAGGTTATTTACGTGAATAACCTCTGTTGCTCTATTTCTTTGCGATAAAAAACTTGGCGTCTTGGCGGTTCAGTTCCAATTATTGCCCGTACACGTTGGTATAACGGTGATGCAGCTTGGCAATATCTTCTTCCGAGATCGTCAGCGGCGTACCCAACTGCGAAGCCAGCCATACAATCGCCGCATTGTCCTCGGTCATCACAGCCGCTTTAATGGCTGCCTCCGCACTCTTTCCGATAGCAAAAACGCCATGACTTTGCAGCAGGCACGATGGACTCTTTGAGTCTTTCAACGTCTCCACCACCAGCGCTCCGATTTCCTCGCCCCCAATCAGTGCGAAACCGCCGCAAGGGATCGGGCCGCCGAATTCATCACCCATTGCAGTCGTCAAACACGGAATGCCGCGTCCCACCACTGCAAAGGCTGTCGCATAACGTGAATGGGTATGCACCACGCCGAACACATCCGGACGGTGCCGGTAAATGTAGCAGTGCGAAGCGGTATCCGATGAAGCTTTGTAATCGCCTTCCACGATTTTCCCATCAATATCCACCACCACCATATTCTCAGGTGTCAGGTTTGGGAATGTAATACCACTGGGTTTGATCACCACCATATTGGTTTCAGGATCGCGCGCGCTCAGGTTGCCGCTCGTCCATGCCACCAGATTATTTTTCGGTAATTCAGCGTGCAGGCGACAAACTTCTTCGCGCAGTGCAGGTAGTAACATAATCGTTCACTTTCGTCTCAAGTTGATTTAGGTCATTGGAATCTAACGATAAATCCGTATTTCGGGTAGGGTTGATAGCCTTTGTCACCAAATTAAAAGGATATATGTCGTATATGCGGTTCAATCAATGCCGCGATGTTCACTTCTTGAACAGGGTTTTCGCCACCTTCAACGGACCAACTGGCACTTAAACAGGTATAGATATAAACAAACGCCAACACGCGCGAATGTTCAATGCCCATTTTCTCTGCCAAAATGCCGGATGTTCTCAAAATGCGTTCTTCGTTCTCCACGGTGTCCTGCATATTCATCGGATTACACAGCGTATTCGCCGCGTCGAATGTTCGCTCACCCACCAGCCCTTTGGGGTCAAAGGCTAAATAGCCTCGTTGCGGATGATGCCGGATATTTTCATGGTGAATATCCCCATGTAAAACCCGTACCTCTCGGTTTTGAGCGAGGAGTTTTTCGGCCAGTGTCGCTGCGCGTGTATAAATCGTGTTCAAACCCTCAGATTGGTCGAGTTCTGCCTTTAGATACAAACTGCGAAACCACTTATTGAGCGGGCTTAAGCCATCCGGTATAACCTTGTCACGCTGCTGGTGAAGTTGATTGAGCACATCCCCGATAATCGCCGTTGCTTCATCGTCTTGACCACTCTTTACCAAACCGACCAGATTGTCACCCACAGCATATTCCAACAGATGCGCCTGTTCATCTTCACGCAGTAAATGAACTGCTCCATATCCATCAAAGTAGTGTAGCGCTGTTGCGCCCTGCCGTTCTTCAGTGCCTATCTCGGTGAGCAGTTTCAGAATAACGCGCTCACCCGCAGATGTAACCGTATAAACATGGCTGGTGATTGTGGTCGCCAGCATCTGCGGATCAGATAAACCCCATTTTTGCTGATAATGATTGAGCGCGTTCGACATGTGCCTCATTTCCTTAATGACTTTGTGCTTGGATTATAATGCAACCTTCAATCCAAATCTGTCCTATCATGAAGGCTAACCCCACATGACGCATGTTTTCGATGGACACAATGACACCCTCACCAATCTATTTATTCCCGAACTGGCTAAAGGACGCACCTTTTTTGAGCAAAGTTCCTTAGGACACATTGATTTGCCTCGCGCTCAACAGGGTGGCTTAAGTGGAGGTTTCTTCGCCATCTTCACCCGTCCGCCTGCCAATTCGCCAGAAGCCGATCCCATGTATGGCATCACCTTCACTGATAACGGTTATATTCTGTCCGAGCGCAGCCCACTTGATCCCGTTTATGTCCAGCGCTTCACGGATGATGTGATTGCTTTCGCCCATCAACTGGAAGCCACCTCGAACGGTCAGGTGAAAATGATCAGGCATTATGACGAACTCGAATATGCCCTGGATCAAAATATTCTGAGTATGGTTCTCGCCCTGGAAGGCGCTGAAGCCATCAATGCCGACCTCAGTAATTTGGAGTCCTATTATCACAAAGGTGTGCGTTCGATTGGCTTGGTTTGGAGTCGTCCTAACGCTTTTGGTTATGGTGTGCCTTTCCGCTTTCCCGCCTCGCCCAACATTGGCCCTGGCCTCACTGCGGCTGGCAAAAATCTGGTGAAAGCCTGTAATCAGCTCGGTATTCTCATTAATTTGGCTCACCTCAATGAGCAGGGCTTCTACGATGTAGCCGAACTTTCAACTATGCCGCTGGTTGTAACTCATGCCGATGTCTACAGCATTTGCCCCTCGACGCGCAATCTAACCGATGCCCAGATTGACGCGGTTGCCCAATCGGGTGGTGTTATTGGCGTCAACTTCGAGGCCATGAACACCCATCCCCATTCCAGCATCGAGCAAAACGTACCCTTAACCCAGATCACAGCCCACATCGATTACATCGTCAACCGTGTAGGTATCGATCATGTAGCCTTTGGCTCAGATTTCGATGGAGCGGACATGCCTGACGATTTAAACGATGTGCGCGGACTTCCTCGGCTGTTGGATACGCTCAGAAGCGGAGGTTATGACGAATCGGATCTCGAAAAAGTCGCCTATAAAAATTGGCTACGCGTCATCAAAGCCACATGGAAAAGCACAGGTTAAACGTCGGCTGAGCATCGGTTGAAGACGTGGTCATCATGTTACAATGGCCGCATGATAATTAAACTCAAAACTCAATTCAGGCCGCTTTTCAATCTTGATTCTCATTACCAGCGATCTTTACGGGTGCTAGTAGCACTGGCCTACACCGCGCTCTTGACCTTGGTGCTGCTCCAATCCAGCATGAAACCTGTTGTTGGGCCTGTAGCCCCGCGTGAATACAATCTCGCTTGGGAAATCTTTCTAACCACCGGTCATCTCGTCGGATTTAGCCTGCTGGTATTTCTGATTTGGTCAGCCCTGACCACGGTTACCTCGCCAACTCGGTCACTTGTCATCGCAGTTGTTTTTGCTTGCCTGATGGGCTTAATCACCGAGATTTTGCAATCCATCGTTCCTGATCGTAGTGCCTCGCTCTTTGATCTGGTTTGTGATTGGGGTGTAGCGTTCGCCGTAGCCTACGCTATTCATCGCCAGACCAGATTACCGGCTTAGTTCCCCCTTTTAGTCTGAATGGGGTAACATCTAACCTTGGATAAAGTTCGCTTTAGCAGGATTAGAAACCTCATCATGGCAACTGTTGATATTGCTCAGTACTCCCTCGCGGCGGGTGAACCATTAACCGCGACAGCCACGCGTGCATCTATCTGGATATTGTTGGAATATAACGAGGCATGGGGTGCCAAAGCGCTGGAAGAAAGCAATCTTCCCGAACGGGTCAAACAACTGCTCATCACGCAGTCAGCTAGTTTGCCTAACGTGCGCTTTCAATTTATCAAACAGGGTGGCAATCGTCACGGTATTCGCTTCTATGTCGCTCAAGCCCATCCCGTTAATCCGATGTTGTTTCGCTTCAAACTGGAAAGTTACGACGACTTACTGGATATGGATATAGCAGCCATCGCTTCCGCACGTTCGGATCAAACCCTTTCGGAAGACCACTTGTTTCTCGTGTGTACCAACGGCAAACGCGATATTTGCTGTGCCAAAAATGGTCTGCCGCTCTATAACGAGCTGTCAAGTATTGCCGGACGCGAAGTCTGGCAAACCACGCACATCGGTGGACATCGTTTCGCGGGAACGTTGGTTTGTCTGCCACATGGTATCTGTTACGGGCGCGTTCCTCCTGAAGATGCCGCAGCGGTTGTTCATGCTTATCAGACCAATACGCTTTTGCTCGATTATTATCGTGGTTGCGCGGCTTATGACGCGCCCGCCCAGGCTGCGGAAGCCTATCTACGTCGCCAAACGGGCCAGCAAGCATTAGATGCCTTCCGCCTCAAAAGCGTACAACTTGAGAGCGAAAATCACTGGCTTGTACAATTCGATGATGCGGACCGTGGGCAGCATCGTTTACAGGTTCGCGCCGAGCCATCCACTTTCACTGTCTACGAAAGCACTCGCAATGCCGAGCCGAACGCCGTAACACAATATATCGTCGAAGGCTAACGTGCGGTTTTACCATAGATCGCCGCGCAATGGTGGTTAAAGCCACGAATGCCGGTTGGCACTTTTTCGCGGAAGCTTGTGCCATTAAAAATGAGATTGAAGCCGAATATACCGCCCTGGTAGGTGCAGATCAGATGTCGATATTCACCAGTGTCCTCGAAAAGTTAGTTGCTTATAACCCTCAAAATGCGGATGGTAGTGGTTTCCCCGGTTATGAAGTTCAGGCATAAATTTGGCAAGAGTATCGGGATCCTGATTGCATCTGGCAACTTCTGACAAAATAAGACTGGATAATTTCGACAATGAGCGAGGTTTCCGCAAACTCAAAAATAGGGTAACATTTCTTAGCACTTGGGGCGAGTGTTGCCCTTGTGATTTTTTGTGAATGAAATAGTGGAGGATTTTGTATGAAGAGCAAGCGCAGTATTGTGGTTCTGCTGATGTTGGCGATTGCCGTTCTCAGCGTTGTTCCCGCGCTCACGGTCTCGGCTCAGGACAGCCTGATTGAGAATCTGTGCCTCGTGACGGACAAGGGTAAGATTAATGATGGTACTTTCAACCAGTTTGCTTACGAAGGTGGCAAGAAAGCCGCCGACGAATTTGGTCTGAATTATAAATACATCGAAACGGTTGCTGAAACCGATTATGCCAAGAATATTGACACCTGCGTAAAAGAAGGCTTCAAGGCCGTGGTCACCGTTGGCTTCTTGATTGCCGATGCGACCAGAGCAGCTGCTGAAGCCAATCCAGATGTCTATTTCATCGGGGTTGATCAATTTGTCGGTGCAGACGCGAACGGTAAAGCCGCTCCGACCAATTTTTCGGGTCTCCAGTTCCGTGAAGATCAATCGGGCTTTTTGGCTGGTGCGTTGGCCGCCCAGATGAGCAAGAGCGGTACGATTGCTGGGGTGTATGGTATTGAAATTCCTCCAGTGAAGAAATTCCGCAATGGTTTCGAAAATGGTGCTAAGTTCATTAACCCGGACATCAAAATCCTCGGTACTTACAATGCCAGCTTTACTGCGCCGGATGTTGGTGGCGCGAACGCCAAGCAGTTCATCGGCGAAGGTGCTGATGTGATTTTCGGTGCAGGTGGCCCAACCGGTACCGGTGGTATCACAGCAGCGGCACAGGCTGGCGTGTATGTCATCGGCGTGGATCAGGACGAATATACCACTTCATTCGGTGGTGGTAAGTCACCTGGTGCTGACAAGATTGTCTCCAGCGCCGTTAAGCGTGTTGACCAAGGTGTCTATCTGGCGGTTAAGTCATTGGTAGAGGGTGGCAAGGATTTCGCAGGTGGAACGAACTTCGTTCTGTCAGCCGCTAACGGTGGTGTCGGATTCGCTCCCAAGCATGATTCGGATGTTCCGGATGCCGTGACCGAATACATGAACGACATTCTGGTTGGTCTCAAGCATGGTTGGATCGAAACTGGCGTGGATCCGACGACCGGTGATTTGCTGACCAAATAATGACTGAATAACGGCATCATAGGGTTGTGCCGTAAATAGAAAGAGGTCGGGCGTAATGCTCGGCCTCTTTTGTTGCCCGTTGTAGACCGATATATTATTTTCAAACACATCTTCTTATCAAGCTCAGTGTTTTCGACAATCAATGTGACTGACCAATTGGTAGTTTTGGCCAATAGTCCTTCTGGTAAGCATTACGATCCATTTAATACACCGCATGGTTTGGTATGGGAGCAAGCTGAGCATTAATCGCTCTTTACTGCCCGGATTATCTAAAAGGAGCCGTTTGGGAAGCTGCTGTATTATTGCCGAACAGATCACTGAGGTCGGTTAATTTCTGTTCCAATCCTGTGATTCTTTATTGAACCTCAATGCTTAAGTGCTATAGGCGTAATTCTATGCTACAATCCAAATCATCAAGTGAAATTTGTTTTTGTCGTTGCAGGAGAAGATGCTCGTGGCGAAGTCCCGTACTGAACAACTTGTAGAACGACTACGCGATTTGCAGGCCAGCTCTGGCGATGTGGAAGCGGCGGCTATCGTCAGCGTGGATGGCCTGAGTATGGCTTCTTCACTGCCCGGCCATATCGAAGAAGATCGTGTGAGCGCTATGTCGGCTGCTATGCTATCGCTGGGGGAACGTATCTCGTCTGAACTCGGGCGTGGCATGTTGGAGCAGGTCATGGTGAAGGGTGAAAGCGGATATGTTATCCTGACTGCCGTCGGCGATGAAGCGGTGTTAACGGTTTTGGCTCGTAAAGAAGCCAAACTCGGTTTAATCTTTTTGGATGTCACCCGCACGGTTGATGCATTATCCCAACTCGTATAAACTGAAGAAAAGTAAAGCCCCGTGCAACTGGCTGGCCTATATCTCCCTAACCGCATTGCGCGGTATTTCTTCGTGGCAATGGACGATGTAATGGGGCAGGCTGCCTTCAAAACACTCTTGAAACAGGCAGGATTGCTCAATTACGTCAACGAACTGCCACCGGACAATCTGGCGAAAGAATTTGATTTCGCTAGTATGACCGCGTTAAATATCGCTCTGGAAGACAGCTATGGTATTCGCGGTGGGCGTGGCATGACGCTGCGTGTGGGACGGGCTAGTTTTTCACTCGGCTTGCGGACGTTCGGTGCGATGGCTGGTATGAGTGATCCGGCTTTCCGGGCGCTGCCACGCGATGAATGCTGCCTGATCGGGCTAAAAGCGCTGGCAAATATATACAATACTTTTAGTGACCAACGATGCGCCGTTGACCAGACCACCGACAGCTTCCGGTTTATTGTTGATAACAGCGCAACGGCATGGGGACGCAAATCAGAAAAACCGGTCTGCCACGCACTGGCGGGCATCGTACAGGAATGTATGCGCTGGGCGTCTAATGGTCATGAGTATTATGTTTATGAAACGACCTGTACAGCCTGTGGTGATCCACAATGTACCTTTGTCGTTAACAAAACTCCGATAGGCTAATCGTTAATCAAGAATTTGCGGAGGGAAAGCGCCTGTGGCTGAAACCAAAACCACAATTCTGATTGTCGAAGATGATCTCGATCTTTCTGAAATGTTGAGCGCCTACTTCAAGGTGCAGGATTATGACGTGCTGACGGCCGCATGGGGCAAAGAGGCACTCGAACTGGTGCAAAACCACAATGTTTCGCTGGTCATGCTGGATATTCGTCTGCCGGATATTGATGGTTATGAGGTTTGCCGGCAGATGCGTTTGCAGCGTAAAACCCAGAATGTGCCCATCATCTTCTTGACCGAAAAACGCGACCGTGTGGATAAATTGCAAGGGCTGGAACTGGGCGTGGTCGATTACATCACCAAGCCATTTGATGTACAGGAACTGCGCCTACGTGCTCGTAACGCAATCACACGGGCTGTACGCCAGACCAGCAGTAATCCCGTTACGGAACTGCCGGAAGCCGAACAAGCTGATCAGCGCCTCGGTGAATTGTTGATGACGGATGATCCCTGGGCAATACTGCTAATTGACATCAAAGGCATGGGTGAATTCCGCGAGAGCTACGGATTCGTGGCGGCTGATGATGTGCTGCGGGCGATCACCATGATGATTAAAAATGCGGTGCGCGAGATGGGCGGTGGTGATGATTTCGTGGGGCATCTTGCTCCCGAAGATTTCATGGTTATTACAACGCCGGAAAAGGTTACCACCCTGCGGAGCCGCATTACGACGCGTATCAATCAATCGAGTGAATATTTCTATCCGCTGCGTGACCGTGAGACGACCCATCACAAACCGGATGTCGAATATATCAGCTTAAAGTCGGGTGTAGTGCAGTCGGGCGGAACCCCCTATGCGGACATCGACGCATTGAAAGCGGCGCTGCTGGCTACAACTACTGAGACTGAGTAAACGAACCATTGAATGAGATCAAGCGAGAGGGGACAGGCTAAACAGCTTGTCCCCTTTTTGTTTTAGGGGGCAGCAGGCGCATCACGGGTGATATTGGGGACCTGGATGGCGACGTTATAATCTATGCCATCTTCACTAAATTGGATGTTTTTGGGTGAAGTCAGGAACATCGTCCAGAACACACCCACGTTGCGATCCACTACCCACTTGGGTTGTGCGCTGGCAGCAAGGTCTTTGAGACTAAGATTATTGGCTGCGGCATCCCAGGGTATACGCGGTGCCTCGGAATCAGCCTGGACGACACGCGCGGAAATCCAAGCGCCGGGAGGGGCATATAAAACCGGCGCACTGCTGATCTGGCTACAGTTGAGTACAATATCTTGATAGTATTGGTAATCCCAACCACCAAACGCGTCAGTCTTGTGATTGACGTTGTTGACAAATAAGCTCAAGGTTTCGTATACGGGTTTGGTACTGCTTAAAGGGAGGGTGTCGGCCTTGGCAGTGTAATTATAAAGCTGCTTGGTGAGGGCCACATAATTGATGAATTCACGCACTTTGTCATCCGAAACACGATCTTCGAGAATTTGAACGTTATTTACGCCGAGTTCGTTGGTCCAAACGACATGATTATCCCCGTAAATGGTACAGGCTGGTACCTCACTAAGGGCGAGGAACGGATCGGTATCGCCACCGGTTACATCTGCACGAAAGACGATAGTTTTAGGGTTACGATCCCAATCAATAGGATTAGACTGGCTAACGGATGCGTTATTCGCAGGGGTACCGCTGTTTCCACAGGCGGTTGCGGTCACCAATAGAACTGCCAAACTCATTAACAGGCGTTTCGACATACTATGTTTCCCTTTGGCAAGAAGTAGCTTGACTCATGTGTGCAGTGTGATAGTGCAGGGTATGTTTTTAATCGTAATTGTTAAAGGGTAGCGAGATGGTTCCATGTTTTGATTGTATTACAGACTCTAGAGGAGAGATAGTTGAGTTCTAGCCTGTACGCACATTCCAGCCGTAGGTATTTAGTGGGGGCAGCGATGCACGAGCGTTGTCTCTGAGCGAAATCTAACCTCGTTTTCGCCCTGTGATGTGCTATCCTTGGGCGGAAAGCAGCGGACAGGAGTCCTATGTCGCTCGAAAGCCCTACAACGGAAGCAGCCACAACTATCACTGTCCCCGATGTCCCCCCCACACAGGAAGAAACCAACGCAGGCGTTGCCCGTGCCAGTAGTATTATCGCAATGGGTAATCTGGCGGGTCGCATACTCGGGCTGGTGCGTGAAATCGCGCTGACCAATTTGTTTGGCGCGTCGCGAGCAGTGGATGCCTTCGAGGTGGCGACCAGTGTACCGACAGGCTTCTATGACCTGCTGATCGGCGGACACGTCAATAGTGCGATTATTCCGGTGCTGAGCGAGATCGCAACCCGCGAAGGGCAGAAAGCACTGTGGGCGGTGGTATCAGTGCTGCTGAGTTTGGTGACAGCGATTCTGGCGATCCTCATTTTGTTGGTGACGCTGCTTGCTCCACAGGTGATCGGTGTGGTGGGGAGTGGATTTGATCCCCAAAAAGCGGCGCTGGCAACCCATTTGCTGCGCTTGATTTCGCCATCGCTGCTGTTTATGAGTTTGTTCGCGGTGGTGAGTGGTACTTTATATGCGCTGCGCGAGTTCACATGGCCGGCTTTTGCGGGTGTGATGTTCAACGGCAGTATCGTGCTGGCGACTATTTTCCTCGCACCTCCGCTGCAATTGTTACCTAATATCACGTCGGTCGGCGTGCAGTGGACGATGATGCGTCCGGCTTACAGCATTTCGGCAGCAGCGATTGGCTGGTTGATCGGCTCACTGGCCCAGTTAGCGATTCAAGTGCCGGGGATGAAGGGCGCACGGCTGCATTTTACTTTTAACTGGCGGCATCCGGTGGTGCGGCAAATCGCCAAGCTGTACGCGCCGGTGATGTTTTCTTTGGTGATGGATATTCTCCTGATTCGTCCATTCAGTTTTAGCCTTGCCAGCCAGACGGGTGACGGCAGCATCGGGTATATGAACTGGGCGACGACACTGATTCAGTTTCCACAGGGATTGGTGGCGACCGCGATCAGTATCGCGATTTTGCCGACGCTGGCACGTCAGGCGGCACTGACTACACCTGAGAGCAGTAAGGCGTTCAAGGATACGTTGGGGTTGGGTCTGCGGCTGGCGATCACCCTGATTATTCCGGCGACCATTGGTTTGCTGGTGCTGGCGAACCCGATTATCGGGCTGCTGTTCCAACACGGCGCGTTTGTTGAAAAAGACACGATGATGACGGCGATGGCGCTGCGTTATTATTTGATCGGGCTGCCGTTCGCCGCGCTGGATTTGCTGCTGGTGTACGCATTTTATGCCCGCCAGGATACGCTGACTCCGGCGTTGATCGGGGCGCTGAGTCTGGTGGTGTATGCGGTGACAGCGGTGATTTTGTTCCCACGCTATGGCCTGTTCAGCTTGATGATCGCAGACAGCCTCAAACATATGACTCATGCCTCGGTTTCGGCGTTTTTGCTGTCGCGGCGGATGCAGGGTTTCGGTGAGCAGCGGTTGATTAAGACGTTCAGTAAGGCCGGATTGGCGGCGGGTGTAATGGGCATCGCGGCGGCGGTAGTGCTACCGATTTTGATGGCGCGGATCGGGACGCGGACGATTGTGCATGAGGCGCTGCTGGTGGGCATCTCCGGCGGTGTAAGTGTGGCGGTGTTCTTTGGCATGGCGACCATCCTTAAAATCGAAGAACTACGGTGGATTGCTGGTTTGCTGGCACGGCGATTGGGCATAAGACGGTAGTTGCAGGTCAAATCCGAATTCACCATAGTGATACAGAGATTTAGTGGAAAGGGCGCGGAAGCGTTCTTTTTGTTTTATGGCGGCAGTGGCGGCATTGAAAATGCCATAGGCGATTGGCGGTTAGCGATTGGCTTTTAGCAAAGTCAGGGACTTGTGAAATTTGGCAAAATCGGCAGCAATTTCGGCAATGGCAAAGGCGGCATTCTTGCCAAAATTGCCAATTTCATCATTAGTGGACTTGCCCTGTTTGAGGGAAAAAGGGTACTGGAAGATTGGCAAAGTTGGCGATTCTGGTGGTGGGTACGTCCGACGCCAAGATTGCCAAAAAGTCTTTAGTCACCCGTCGTGGGTCAAAGCGAGTCGCGGGAATGTTAAATAGCCCGGACGCCATGTATGGCGTCCCTACGAACATCATACAATATGTGAGAAGGCGATGGGTTACATTTTGGAAGACCATTTGGTAACTTTTTCGAGGCGTTGGCGCTAACCATTTTGAGGGAGTGAAATTGTTAAATCGGTTGGAAAATGGTTGGTGTTTGGTAGGACAGATTTGAAAAAATAAACGTGAAGTATAATAAATTGCCGGATGGTGGCTTGTATTTGCTATCGTAACCACAGATGCGGTATGTTGTTTATGCGACAGATCACTTAGATGATCGGTGAAATGCGCTACAATAGGCGGAAGTCTCAGTGTTCAGGGAAGCAGTGTGATGAGTAAGAAGAAACAACCGCCGTTACCAACGCCACAAACTTATAAGCTGAAGGAAAATCATAGCTGGAAGGCTCCGGCGGGGTTTAAGGTTGTGGTACTGGATCGTGGTGCGGTGAGTTTTAATATCCCTGAGAAGTGGTTTGTGGCGAAGATGGAGCCGACCTTCGAGATGCACAATGCCGCACCACCGAATGATGACGCGCGACTTTCGGTGACGTTCTTCCGTACCAAGCCGGGGATTGATTGGACAGGGCTGCCGGTGGATACGCTGCTGCTGCACTCGATGAAAGATATTGATGATCGGGATACGCTGGGTACAAGCGCGATTACACGGCTGCCGCGAACGGACATCGAGGTGGTGTGGGCAGAGCAAAAGTTTATCGATCCGGTAGAAAATCCGCGACAGGCGTTTACCCGGGTGACATTGGCGCGCGGGTTCAACATTCACGCGATCATTTCGTTTGATTACTGGGTGAATCAGGCCGGGCAGTTTCGTCCGGTGTGGAATGAGATTATCCGGTCGCTGCAAATCGGGCGGGTGATTGCTGATCCGTTGAAAGGCGAGACGCTGCATTGACAACCCCCGCCCTAACCCTCCCCCGCAAGCACTGAGGAGAGGACATGTTTGAAAATGAGGGAGACCGTAATCAAGAAAATTCAATTCGGGAGCACACATAGGTGCTCCCCTACGGGAAGACTTGTTCTTTAAAAATAACATTCCCACAAAAGGTGTCCTCTCCTCAGCCGCAAGCAGGGGAGGGAATCAATCGGTGGTGTTATTTGAGTTTAATTATCAACAGGTTGGAGTTTTGGTCATGCAATATACAGAAAACGGCCCATTGGGTTATTACTTTGAAGACATTGAAATCGATAAGCCGCTGGTCACGCGCGGGCGAACGGTGACGGAGTCGGACATCGTGCAATTCGCCGGATTGACGGGTGATTACAATCCGATGCACACGAATGCCGAGTACATGAAGTCGCATCCGATGGGGCAGCGGGTGGCACATGGGATGCTGACGCTTAGTTACGCGGTCGGGCAGTTGTATCAATTAGGCTTTATGGAACGCACTGTACTGGCTTTTCGAGGGTTGGAGATGAAGTTCAGCCTGCCGGTATTGATCGGCGATACGATCCATGTGCGTTTGACCGTCAAAGAGAAAAAAGAGATGAAGCGTCTGGGTGGTGGGATCGTCAGCGCAGAAATTAAGATCCTCAACCAGGATGGCAAGACGGTACAGTCCGGTACGATGGAACTGCTGCTGGCGTCTAAACCGGCAGTCTAGGGGGTTAAAGGTGGCTAGGCCAAAAGCGGATGCCCAGTATCATCTTCTGCAATACACGAATATCAATCAGGCGGCGGCTTTTGTAGCGGCCCTGTCGCGCTTTTTGTCTAGCCCGGCGGGCAGCAAATATTTACTTCCATTGGCTCCGGCAGAAGTTTGGAGCCGCGTAATCGGTAGCGCGCAGGATGTTGAACGCATCGAGGTTTATTTAAACTGGAGTGCGCTGGATGCGGTGAAGGAGTCATTCGGGCAACCTCCGGTGAGCAGCGTGCGGCGCGGGAACGAGATGCCCACAGATTGTATTTCGCTGATTGGTGCAGGCGGAGTCGAGGCGTGGGGGGTAGAAGAAGCGCAGTGGCATATGATGTCGGAGCGCTGATGGAAAGTCGATCTCTTTCGTTTCAGTTTACGACACGACAGTTTTGGTCGATTGAGGGAAAAGCGGAAGGCTCTTAGAGCCTTCCCTACGGGAGAAAAACTCACTAGACTGTAAAAGTGTCGTCTCGTGAATTCGTTTCAGGCAGAGGCTATCGAGTTCGGATGCTATTCAGGTGGCGGACACGGTATGCCGTCTCCCGACAGAATTTGTACTCTGAAATTAATTCTGGACGGTGAGCGGAACGGTGGCTTCGCTGGTGGGTAGGGTGAAAATGAATGACGAGCCGTGTTCGGGTTCACTTTCGACCCAAATGCGCCCACCGTGAGCCTCGACGGCTAAGCGACAAAAGGCCAAGCCGAGTCCGACGCCTTTGGGTGCGTCTTTATATTTGACACGGCTGAATTTCTCGAAGATTTTGCTTTGCATATTGGAGGGTATCCCCGGGCCGGAGTCATTGATACTGACGCGAACGGCATTGGTGACCTGACGCGCCGACAGCGTGATTTGCCCGCCCATCGGTGTATATTTGACGGCGTTTTCCATAAGGTTGGTGATAACGCGCAGCACCATATCGGCATCGCAGGTGAGCAGCGGCAGCTCATCTGAGAAGTCGATCTTGAGCTTTTGATCCGATTCGTGAATAAGGGGATTTACTAACTGGGCAGCCTCGGCTAAGAGGGCGTGAATCGAAATCGGTTTGGCATCTAAAACGGCTTTACCTTCTTCCAAACGCTGAATGTCGAGCAGACTTTCGACGAGGCGTGTGAGCTGTTTGGTGCTGCGCGTACCAACATCCAGCAAATCTCTGACGACTGACGAATTTTCCCGCGCCAACAGTTTGGAAAGGGTGACGATGCTGCTGTAGATGGTGTGCAGCGGGCCACGCAAATCATGGTAGACCATCGAGGTCAAATCCTGGCGCAGCTGTTCCAATTCCATCTGAGCGGAAATGTCTTCTTCGACCCAGATGATGACATCGTTTTCACCGAGAAATAGACGGCGGGCGCGTACCATCACCGGAATGTCTTCGCCCTGCTTGGGAAAGGCGGTGGTGCGGAAGACCACTTCCTTGCCTTCCTGAAGCGAGTCGAAGCGGTTGCTGCCAATCGGGCCAGTTCCCAAACGGTGAATGGCGGTGATCCCCTGCTGCATGATCTCGGCGCGTTTATAGCGTAAGAATTCGCAGGCGCGGCGGTTGACATCGATGATGTAACCGTCGAGATTGGTCATGATCATGGGAACGACCGATTCCTCAAACAGCCACTTATAACGGGTTTCATCTTTGGGGATGGCGTTCATCTCGACCGCGTTGCCGACCGAGGCGCTGACCATATCGACTACCGCGCCCAGCCATTCGACAATGCCAGCCTCGAAATAATCTACTTCGGGATGGATGAGCGCCAGCACACCATACATGTTGCCATTTTTTTCCAGCGGCAAACCGATGGCTGATCCGGTGCGGAGTTCGTCGGGGGTGGTCGCCAACTGCGGCCAACGCTGATCGGTGCCGATGTCGTGGATGACGATGACCCGCCGCCCATGATGGACTCTGCCGATCAGGCCACGTGTGATGAGTTCTTGCCAGAGGGCGTAGCGGCCTTCGAGATTGCCCTGCGGCCCTAAGATCAGTTTGTTGTTAACGCGATCATCTTTGTGAAAGGTGATGAGGCAGCCATGTTTCGCACCGATCATTTCAGCCGAGGACGTCAAGGCTGTTTGCAGAATATTCTGGAGATTGGCTTCTTGTTCACGCAGGATACGGCTCATTTTATAGAGGGCATCCAAACGCTGGCGCTCGGTCAACATAACTATCCTCGACAATTCGTGTCACTCCAGCACAGGTTGGGTGACGTGGCAACTTAGATGGTCAGCAATGTAATATAACGAAATAGTAACGAGCAAAGCCGCAATCCAATTAAGGAACACGGTTCAGCAACCCGATAAAACGATTAATCTTTCAAGCGTTTCACTTCTGAAATCAGTTCATCAAAGGTCTTTTTGCGGTCGGCACTGTTGTAGTTGACGATGGAATGCTTTTTCAGCTCCAAGGGCATATCGTCAACCGGTGCGTATAACACGGGTACGATGGGCTTTTCGCGGTTGAAAAAGTAACGATAGGCCAAGCGTGTATAGCGTGATTCGAGCGCTTCCGGCGATACGACCACGACCAACAGCTTACACTCCGAGAGTGCCTGTTCGACCGCGATCATCCAGTCATCACCGCCCTGAATCAGATATTGGTCAACCCAAACTTTGAGACCAGCATCCTGCATGAGCGCCATCATGGGTACGACGATGGACTGCCATTCAGGGCGCGCGTACGTGATGAATACATGATCGATGAGTGCGCCGGATTGCAAGCCAGTGCCGAGTTTGCTGGTCTGTCGTTTGCTGTTGGGCTGCGTGACCGATTTGTTATCGGCTGTTTCACGCTGTAGAAATTCCTTGGTGCTGGGCCGCGCTTTAATCGCGTCTTTCTGTTCTTGCGTTTCATTCCTAACATCGTCGGGCTGCCATGTGAAGCGCAGTTCGATGGTGGCTGCCACATTGATGACATCGTTAGAGTGAATCGGCTGTGGCACTTTGGGCTGTAAGACGTTGCCGTTGACGGCTGTGCCATTGGTCGAACCCTGATCTTCAACCTCGTAGGCATTATCTTTCCAGCGCAGGATCAGATGCAAGCGGCTGATCGCCGAATTGGCTATGACGATTTCGTTCGTTTGTTCACGCCCGATGCGGACGGTTTCGCTTTCGAGTGCGAAAACCTCGCCAATTTTCATGCCAGCCGTAGAAACCAAATAGGGATGCGACTGCGACGAAGGTTTGTCGATATGCTTGGGGGCCGATTGGGTGTTGAGTTTGGTGAGTTCCACAGGGGCCGGAGCGCGTTCGTATTCCAGCGTGACGTTATCACCGAGTTCGATAACATTACCGGGTTTGAGTAACCAGCCGGTTTTTAATCGCTGGCCGCTCACGAATGTGCCGCGCACGGAATTCATATCATAGAGTTCATAATCCGCCATGACGCGAATCAGCCGGCAATGTTCACGGCTAACATCATTGTCCTGAATGATGATCCCGTTTTTCATACCACTGCCAACGGTAACGATCTCACCTTCGAGATTGAAAACCTTGCCCGGTTGCGGGCCGCGCCGCATGATTAGACGTGTCATAATATCAATCGCCTACAAAATGAAAGTCTTCCCCCACTCTTATATTAGCAGAGAGTGCCCGTCAAAATAACAAAGATCGGACATATTCAGACAAACGCATACAAAAAACCCTGCTAGCGTAGGGATGCAGCAGGGTTTTGGGCATTTTGAGCCGAGGAAGGGGTTTTTACACCCCTTGATTAAGTAGTATGGTTACTAAGAACCAGTGGTTGGGCTGGCGGTCACTGTCGGTGTAACCGTCGGCGTGGCACTGGCGGGAGCCGTGGTGGCTGTCGGCGGTAATGGAGTAGCAGTGGCCGGAACCGTCGTGGCTGCCGGTGCGAGCTGAGCGGTCGTTTCCGGTGTGACTTCACCAGTCGCTTCGGTGGTGGCTTCGGCCATCGCAGTCAAGGTGATTATGAACTGCTGCTGCTGAACGGCGGCAGTCGCAGTCTGTTCGACTTCACTGTATGGGTTGGGCGATGCGGTAGCCGTTGGCTCTGGGGTCGGTGATGCGACATAAGCCGGAATGGCGATGTTGGCAATCAGCATATCCACTGTCGTGTTCTGTACGAGATAAACGGTCTTGGTGTCGTCGTTTATCTGCACATAGTAGCGCGGCGTGGTGGTGGCCTTGTTGCCGACTTTGACGCTGTAGGTTTTGCCAGCAGAGTCGGTCAAAGTCATGGTGTACTTCGGTTTATCCAAGCCATAATCCGCCAGCTTGTCGGTTTCAAATTTCTCAATAGCGGTGAGGGAAGCCAGGTTGCTCATCATGCCGACCGCTTTGGTCTGGTCGGTGGCAAGCTGCTGAGCATTGGTGGCTTCGCTGACCGTCCAGACACTCGCGGCGTCTTTGGTCATGACGACTTTGCTGTTATCGGTGGTGTTGACGATTTCAAAGCGAACAATTTTGCTCTGGTTGTCGACACTGCTAATATCGGGGAAGAGTGGGCCAGCCGACTCGGCGGTGGCGGTTGGCGTGCCGGTATTGACGGTTAAGCCTCCCGGTTGGTTGCTCAGCAGCACGACCGCCACAATGACGATGATACTGGCAAGACCTAAAAGAAGCGTTCCACGATTCAAACGCATGATACAAATCTCCTCGCAACATCCATGATGTTCCGGTACAGGTTAAAGCGATACGGTTAGTGTGTGGTTACTGTGATAAATCGACGCCATGATTCGATGTGTGGAGAAGGCAGGCCTCCTCCACGCATTACAGATATATCCCCAATGATTAATTTAGGATACGGTTCGTTTTTCGCGACCCGACCACCATACGATAATGCCGATCAACAGCACACCGAAGGGCAGCAGGATAATGAGAACGAAGTTAACAGTACGAGCCGTCTGACTATCCATAACGATGGGCTGATCTTGCGGCTTCTGTGTGGTCTGAAGCTGCGGGATCTTGCTAAAGAAATCATCAAACTTGGTCGTCCAGAACAGGCTGCGCGCTGCAATTTCCAGATCCAGTACATTGGCGCTGAGCAGCGAGGCATACTGGTTGCTGGGTGCATATTGACTGCCGACCAGAACGACACGCGCACCGGTCTTGGTATTTTCGGCAGAGGCCATCAGTACAAATGGACCTTTGGGATCGGCATCAACCGGATCAATCTGGCTGATATCGGTCGCTGCCAGCACTTTGGGATCGGTCTTGGCGTAGGCGTCCTTACCCGACTTAACGAGCTGGGTGACGGTCACATCAGCCGGTGCGGTGGGCGCTACATCAATGCTGCGCGGGGTTTCAAAGATCATGAAAGCCTGTTGACCGGCAAAATCTTTGGTGATGTACTGGCTGCTGTCAAAGTCGACCGCTGCCGGATAGAAAGGCGATTGGCTGGCGGCTTGAACTTTATCCAGCACGACATTGTTGGCAAAACGGAGGCCAAACTTGTCGTAGAGATAGGTGCTGAGATTATCGGCGGCGGCCAGTGTTGGCTTGCCATCGGCGTTCAAGGGGGCTGCATAGATTGCCAGCTTACCGCCCTTATCCAGATAATCGGTGATGAACTTCACCTGTGCATCTGGTAAAGCGCCAGTACCGCCATCGATCACCAGCACTTCACCGTCCACTGTCGGATCATTCAACTTCACTTTGCTATCGGGCGCGGTGAGGTCGATGAGCGAAACTTCCTGTGTTTTCCAGTTAAAGCGGTTCGTCAGCTGGTCATTCAACTGAGAAAGACCTTTGTCGCTGGTGTCGGTCAATTTGAGGCCGCCATCAACCGATAGGAAGTAAGCATGGAAGTTGCCCGAAGCGGCCACGCGCATGATGGCGTTGGTCAAGTTTTCCTGATTGCTCAAGCTGACCGTCTGAGCTTTATCCACAAGGGGTTGATTGTTGGCATCTAGTGGCACAACGGCGAGCTGACCATTACTCGTAATTTTATACTGCTGGGCAGCGCCGGGTGTGCGGTCGGGATCAATGAATTCGTAGCTGATTTTATTGTTACTGGTTTTAGCATAGTCATCGAGCAGGATGGTGTCCTGATCTTTTTGACTGGCTTGAGCGTTGGTGTAGAACGCGAAAATCTTGATGTTCGGTACTTTCGGTTCGACTGCCAGACCTGCAATTGCTTTGCGTGTTTGCTCATTCAATGAGAACGTGTCCCGCTGAGTCAAATCAGTACGAATGTTGCGGCCTTTGACGACGCTGTAGATGGCAACCAGGGCTGCCAGAAACAGAATCGTGACCAGGACGGTCGTGCCGCCGTAACGCGCGGTGCGTCCGGTGATCAGCGAACGGGCCTGATCGGGCGCCATAAAGGCCCAGACGACAATCGATAGAATGGCTAAGCCCAGGCCGCCCCATCCCACTACGCTGACGGATGCTTGAGTCAAAGCGGATATAATGGCGATAATCAAGCCAACAGCCGCCAAAATCAGCATGTAAAAGGGCGGGATAAAAGGCTCTTGTTCGTCGAGATTCGGATTTGGTGTTTGAGTTGTCATGATCTCCACCGTCTTACTTCTACAATCCGCGTGGTGATGAACAGCGCGGCGACAATCATAAATAGGAAATAGAGAACGTCTTCGGCGCGGATGACCCCGTTGAGCATGGTGGCGTCATAATGAGCCTGGAAACCCAGTTCACGAATGAACGTGCCGACGTTGGGGTTTACATTAGGCAGGTTGCCAATGGCACCGGCGGCGACTTCGGCCAAATACAGCACCAGTACCGAGGCTGCACCGAGGAAAGCGGCCACGACTTGATCTTCGGTCACGGCTGACCAGATGAGCGTGACAGCCAGTGCCGCGCCACCATAGAGCCATGCGCCGAAGTACATGCCGAAAGCACGTCCAGTATCAGGAATACCAACCGATGTAAGAACCAGATAGTAGACGCCGGTCAGCAGCAGCAGGACTGTGTAATACGCCCAGACAGCGAGGAACTTACCGATGATGAACTGTGACTCGCGGATGGGCATCGTCATCAGCACTTCGAGGGTACCTTCGCGGGTTTCTTCTGAAAGCAACCGCATGGTCAGGAGTGGAGCGACCAGAAACAGCAAGAAGGTCAGGACACTTGGAATATAATTGACCTGATCGGCAGGTGCTTGCTGGTTGGCCTGAGATAAGCTGTTGCTAAATAGCAATCCGAAAAACAGCAGTAGGGCAAAGGCAATGGCATAGGCCACCGGCGAACGGAAATATAAGCCCAGTTCGCGCTTAAAAACGGCAAATATCTGCCTCATGACGCGGCCTCACTTTCGGTTTCTGCCTCTTCCGGGGCAGGTGTCTGATGTGTTTCTTCCTCATCTTGCCGCCGCGTGACTTCGAGGAAGATTTCTTCCAGATTGACCGCTAACGGACGGAGTTCGATTAAATCCCAACCTTTGGCAATGACGGCGCGGGCAATGGCCGGACGCGGGTCGGTGCGCGGATTAACAGGCTCAGCGATGATACCATCATTGGTGGTGCTGATCGCCGCACTGGCGACTTCCGGCAGGCTTTGAATGGCAGGTAAGGCTTCCATCGGAGGCACATTCAAGCGCAGCAGGACGCGTCCGCCACGTTCGAGGTTGGCGCGCAATTCGCTCGGTGAACCTTCCGCCGTAATCTGCCCATGATTGACAATGATGATATTGTCGCAAACCTGCTCGGCTTCTGAGAGGATGTGAGTGCTGAACAACAGTGTGTGATGGCGTCCAAGTTCGCGGATGACTTCACGGAGTTCGAGTACCTGAAAGGGATCGAGGCCGATGGTTGGTTCATCGAGGATCAGCACTTCGGGATCGTGCAGAAGGGCCTGCGCCAAACCGACACGCTGCCGCATACCTTTTGACAGGGTACGGATACGGCTGCCAGAGCGATCTTTGAGGCCAACACGCTCCAGCACTTCCATGGCTTTATCACGCCGCTTGCTAATCCCACGTATTTCTCCCATATACATGAGATAGGCCAGCGCCGTCATATCGCGATACAGCGGTACGCTTTCCGGCAGATAACCGACGCGCTTGCGGACTTCCATGCTTTGTTCAAAGACATCGAAGCCTGCGACCTTTGCCTGACCGGATGTTGGGGGCAAGAAGCCCGTCAGCATCCGCATGGTGGTGGTTTTTCCAGCGCCGTTCGGCCCCAGAAAGCCCGTCACCTGGCCGGGTTTAGCGGTAAAGGAGATGCCCTTAACCGCGGCCACCTGACCATATTTCTTGACTAAATCTTGCACTTCTATCATGACCTACACTTCTTTCCCAAAACAGCAAATGTGATTAGGGTTTAACAGCCAACGTTCGAGCCTAACGCCGCTAGATGAGAACTGTCTCAGTAACGGATGAATCTTGTTTCATAAAGTTATTCGTCGGTAGGTTAAGGCCGAATGCGACGCGGCATTATATGTCGCAGCAGATTAAATTGCCAGCAGTATTAGGGGGTTACTCATGGAAGTTTGCTGGTGCTGTGAGGATATAAAAAAGGACGGAGCTTGCGCGACGCCCTCTTCTAAGCAGACAACTTACCTAATAGAGCTTAGAGAATTGCCGTAGCTTGTGACCACACAACCTGCCACCCCTCACTGCGTTTTTCATAATAATCCGTGTGCCACATGTGTCGGAGGGGAGCGTGGTCACCCTTAACAATGATTTCGAGTTGGGATTGATAGCGAATAATTGCCATTGAACCCTGCAAACGAACGTCAATCTCACCAGCTTCCCATATGAGATAGTTAACCTCACCGGATGTAATATCGCTAAGGTAGCGCTCTTTTGAAATCGAAATACCTGCGGGATTAATTAATTGAAAATCATGGGCATGCAGTTGGTTTGCCGTTTCAATGTCGGCATCGACTAATGCGCGAAGGCGTTTATGTTCAATAGCGCGAATCAGGTCGACTTCTGCCCCTTCAGATAAAGGACTTTGGCTATTCATTGGCATCGGTTTTGTCTTTATATCAAAAAAGAGCTACACGTATATAGTGTAACTCTTTTCGCAATCTCGATAAAGTTGTTCACTCGGATTTAGATTGCCAGATAATCGCGCAGTTGACGGGCGCGGCGCGGATGACGCAGGCGGCGCAGTGCACGGCCTTCTATCTGGCGGATGCGTTCGCGGGTTAAGCCGAACTTCTGCCCGACTTCTTCCAGTGTGTAGCAGCGTCCGTTCTGCAAGCCGAAGCGCAGGCGCAGGATACGGGCTTCACGCGGGGTGAGGGTCGAAAGCACTTCTTCGATCTTTTCACGCAGCAGATTATCATGAGCGCTTTGAGCGGGCGTCACTTCGCTGTCGTTTTCGATGAAGTTGCCCAGTTCGCTGTCTTCATCTTCACCGACAGGATGTTCCAGACTCAAGGGCTGCCATGAGACACGCAGCATCCATTGGATCTTGCGGGGTTCGCACTGCATTTCCTTGGCGATTTCGTCAGGGGTAGGTTTGCGTCCGTATTCCTGTTCGAGCTGGCGTGCCACGCGGTACAGGCGGCGGATGCGGTCACTCATATGGACAGGGACGCGGATGGTGCGACCCTGATCCGCAATGGCGCGGGTGATGGTCTGGCGAATCCACCATGTAGCGTAGGTGCTGAAGCGATAGCCGCGACGATAATCAAACTTCTCGACGGCTTTCATCAGGCCAAGGTTGCCTTCTTGAATCAGGTCGAGGAAGGGTACACCACGTGACATATATTTCTTGGCGATAGAAACTACCAGGCGGGTGTTGGCCTTAATTAGATGTTCGCGGGCGTCCATGCCATCAGCGGATTTGGCCTGCCATTCGGCGGCTTTCTTGTGCTGGGGATCTTTACGCAGCTTGCGCTCACATTCGTCGCCAGCTTCCAGGCGCTTCGCCAAATTAATCTCTTCCTCGGTGTTGAGGAGGGGAACGCGCGCCATTTCCTTCAGATACAAACCAACGGCGTCGTTCGAGAGCATTCCGCTGACGTCGTAGTCGTCCGTATCGTCGTCATCAAGGAGCTCATCTTCGACATCGTCTTCATTGAACTCATCTTCATAGAAACTGTCGTCACTGTCGGATGCGAAAAATGAGTCATCGGCGGAATCAACGTCTATTGCACTACTAAATTCGTCTTCTTCAAAAAAATCATTACTTGTTACAAAATCCAAACCATTAAAAGGCTGTTTTTCGTAGGCCACAGGTCACACTCCCCCTGCTGTAGAATGAAATATACGAAAATTCAGGCTACTTGAGAAACTGCTTCAACCCTGCCAGGCGCGGGTCGATCATATCCAAAGAACAATCACAAGTGCTGTGGTTCAAGTTGGTGCCACATTCCGGGCACAGCCCCTTACAATCTTCACGGCACAGCATACCGTTGGTGGATGCGATCATGACTTCTGCGCGTAACAAGGGCGCAAGGTCAAGAATGGCATCTTCGTGGACACTGAATTCGGAAGTCGATGAGGCTGGATACGCAAATAATTCTTCTACAGGGACTGTGACAGTTTGAGTCACATCATCCAAACAGCGGAAACACTCACCAGTGATACTGGTTTCAAGCTCTCCCTGTACGAGGATGCCGGCTGCTGTTCTGCTCAGGCGGATAGGTCCGCGAACATAATTGACTGTGAGATCGTCGGCTACTTTTACCGTGGGGACATCAAAAACTGTGTCGTGATTTGCTGCTGGCCCGGCGGCTAGAAGAAATCCGACATTTATTTTTAAAACACGATTGCTGACGTAAGTGTTCACTGACTCACTCTGGTCAAAAAACCTAATGTCAAGACGTTAACAGAACAACTTATTTACGAATTATATGAGAAACCGCTCATCTGTGTCAATATATGCGACAGCGCATTATCCCAAATTTCCCACCTTTTTCACATTGTGACACACTTTGTCACAACAAGACTATATGACTAAAGTACTTTCTTCTCTTATAACGTTAACGCAAATTTACCATTTGAAGGCGTGAGAATTTACGAATTTTTTGTTATATCCCGATTCATTAATGGACAAAAACAAAGAAATGACTTCTTTCGCCTCAATCATGACGTAACCCTTTATAATTTATCCAGAGACTCATGTGCCCCCTAATAACTGAGGTAATCATGACCGCTTCTCGTATTACATATAATGTTCATGCTCAACGACTTTTAGACAAACCCACTTTCATGCAGCATATCGAGCGTTTGCAACCAACCGCTTTATTTATTATGGATGGGTTGGGTTTGGCACGTGAACTTCAGTCAATGCTGCCCAACACGATGGTTATTCATCGTAATTGGGGTGTTACCCAGGGCGATGATGCGATTTTTACCAAGGTCAGTCCTCAGCAGTGGCTGGATTTGCGGGCAGGAGAGGCGGCGGGTGGCATTATGCTGCATACATCCTGTGAACCGGGATGGGGGCAAGATGTCATTGACTGGCATGTAAAGCTGATAGAGTTAGCCGCACCGCGTGGTATTCCATTGGTAATCGGTAATTGGTCGGTGGGTACACCGCAGCCTGATCAATGGTCGATGGGTCGCCGGATGTTAGAACTGCTTGACCAACATCGCGATTTGTTTGTGCTTGGGCTGCACGAATACGCGGCGGGAGTGATTACGTCAGGTTTGGTGGGTGGCGCACCGAATGATCCGCGCCATGCTGATTTTGTGCCGGTGGAGAATTGGCCGAATGATGTCCATAAGCTGACGATGTTTCACTGTGGGCGCTTTCATTTCCTGACGAACTACTGTCAGAGTATTGGGATTCGACCACCCCGTATTATTTTGACGGAGCATGGTTTTGATGATGTGAGCGACATCAAACCGTGGTTGAATGGTTTGCGTGTGCGTGGCCCGTATCCGAATGTTCGTGGGTGGAAGTCATTACAGGATCAATGGGGTGATTGGTATGGTGGGCGGGGTTGGTCGGCGCAGCGGGCAATGTTCGAGCAGTTGGCGTGGGCGGATCGAACGATCTACCAACATTCACCGGTGGAAGCTCAGTGCATCTTTTGTTGGGGGCACACATCTAATGAATGGGAACAATTCGATGTTGCCGAAGCCAGTGAATTTCATGGGCTGCTGGAAGATTATGCACGACAACAGCCGGCATCTTCGCCGCAGTCGATAGCCGCCGAACCTGTGGCTGTTGCCCCAATGGGTCAAAGTGTGCCCATCTCGCCTGTTGGTTTCGCACCGGTCGGACAACCATCTGCTCCTATTGCACCTGTGGGTGTGGTCGCGCCGGTTGGTCAGCCAGCTATGCCCATAACGCCGGTTGGATTTGTACCGGTTGGGGTTGTGCCAGATGTGAGTTCTCCGCCAGCGGTCGAAGTTCCGAGTGTTCCAGAACAGGCTGCTTCAACGGCACTGGAACTGCTCACAATTACGCTGACTGCTGAAGAAGCTGCCATCATCAGCAGTGGATTGCGCATGATGAGCAAGATAACACTCGACTCGCATATTCTGGCAGCCTTTAATACGCTGGCCGCCGCGCTCGAGCGGTCTTCGCTGGGCTGAAAGCGGATCACGTTTCGGGTGCAAGCAGGATTGTGGGTTGGAAACCTCCCGGCAATCGGACGGTAAAGGTTGTGCCTTTTCCGGGGGCGCTGCGCCATGTGATACTGCCGTGATGAGCATCTACACTTTCTTTGGTAATTGCTAGCCCTAATCCGGTGCCTTTAATCATTTCGGCATTTTTACTGCGGAAAAATGGTTCAAACAGTTGGCTTTGTTCTTCTTCGGGAATGCCAATGCCTTGATCACTGATTTCGATAACCACATCTTTGTCATCGCGTTCCATGTGTAAGCATACTGGTTTGCCCACTGGCGAGTATTTGACAGCGTTAGAGATAAGATTCATGAGAATGTGCTGGAGAAGCTGGTCGTCTAAACGTGCATTGCTTAAATCGCCCACCGCCTCAAATATGAATTGATGAGCGTTGTTATCGGTCAGGCGAAAATCTTCGAACAATTCGCGGCAGAAATTCACGATGTCGATAGGGTGTGGGTTAAAGTGAAATTTGCCTGCGCGGGCTTTGCCAATGGTCAAAATGTTGTCGAGCAAGTTGCCAAGATAGTGAATCTGGGTTTCAATTTTTCCCAAGCGTTCGGCGCGCTGTTCCGACGTAAACTTCTTATCATGAAGCCTCAAAATGCCGGTGCCGCTCAATATAATGGCTAATGGGCTGCGAAACTCATGCGAAACTCTGGATATAAAGTTTTCTTTAATCTCCACGATTTCGCGCTGTCGATCCAGTTCAGATTGCAGAAGCTCGATTTGAAGGCGTTCACGTTCCGTTCGTTTTATAGAGGTTACGTCCACTATAATCCAAAGTATTGTGTCTTCGCCGTCAATTTTCAACTGCTGTGTGTAAGTCAAGGCATCGATGCTGCGCCCGGTACGCGCTCTGAGTGTTACATCCAATTTTATAGCTGTAGAAGTGGGGTTATAGGATTTCACCTGCTCAACATGCTTGGTACGATCTGAACTATTCACAATATTCAATTCAACGCTCGTGTGACCAACCATATCCTCTGGTTGGTAGTCGAGCATGGCTGCCAGATGTGGATTGACACTGAGATAACGGCCATCCTCAGCGCGACTGATGGCAACCCCTACCGGAACTGAATCAAACATACGGTTGAACAGGTCTTGTGACGTGCGCAGTGATTCTTCGGTTACTTTTTGGGTGGTCATATCCCGAATGAGGATTAATCGGGCAGCTTTGCCCTGAAAAATCGTTTCATGGCCGGTGACTTCGACCAGAAGGATGCGACCGTCGCGGGTACGATGCTGCCACATTTCAGGCGGGGATAAAAGCGGCATCGGCGCATGAATCAAGGCATCAAACCGGGCAAGTTCATCTGGTGGGCGAATATCACGGATCGTCATGCTCAGGAATTCATCGCGCGAATAGCCATAAAGCGCAATTGCAGCATCATTGACAGCGATAAAGCGCAGGGTTTCTTTTTCAAAGACCCACATTGGATTTGGATTATTTTCAAAGAGGGTGCGATAGCCTTGCTCGGACGCCTTGATGGTTTCTTCCATTTGTTTGTGGGCAGTAATATCCGTTAGCGTTCCGGCAAAGCGTTGTGCTTCTCCGTCGGGTTTGCGTTCGATGATATTGCCGCGATATAGGAACCATTTATAAGTCCCATCAGCACATAAAAGACGCATTTGATGTTCGTATGATCGGATGGGTTGTTTAAAGAATTCGTCGCGACTGGCTCGCATCATCTCAATATCATCGGGATGAACGAGGGATGTTAAGTCAGGTAAATCTTGCACATTTTCGGGGGTATAACCCAGCAGTTCTAGATAGCCGGGCGAACGGAAGATCTCGCGCGTTTCCAGATTCATGTCCCAGATACCCGTGTCGCTGCCCTCTAAGGCAAAGCGCCAGCGCAATTCACTTTCACGCAGTTCATTTTGTGCTTGTTCTCGTTTTTCGCTTTCAACATTTAATTGGCGGTTGCGTTCGCGCAGTTCGGTTTCACTAGCTCGGGCACGATCTAACGCAGTCTTGACCGCCCCTATGCTGAGATAAATGGTGACTCCTGTAAAGCCAAATAATGTAACATAATAGCCGAGGCGCGCGCCTAACGCGATCTGACCATCCATTTGAGGAAAGGCTCCTGCTTGGGCGGATATGGCAAATGCAATAACGGTGGTGATGCAGATGACCATCGCTGCCAATCCGGCGCGTACACTAACCAGCAATCCAGCAAACAATATGGGGAGGACATATAAGGTGAAATAGACGAGACTTAATCTGACACTCTGAGTAAACTCAAGAGGATAAAGGAGTGTCAGGATGACGAACGAGCAGAAGATCATAGCCGGGAAGTTGGGACTGTTGAAGCTGGCGGAGCGGTTGGGCAACGTGAGCGA
>JBGAHG010000019.1:0-128170 GCA_044226325.1 Aggregatilineales bacterium | reverse complement strand
ACATACCCGTCATCGCAGCCTTGCCAACTTCATGGTCAATCTGGTCTGTGGCTTGATCGCCTACTCTCACCAACCCAAGAATCCTTCTTTACATCTAGTCGGTGATACTGAATTCGCTATTCTTATCCATAACTGACGTTGTTTCGCAGTCTACAGGAGGTTAGAACTGTGCATCGTCGAAGTCTATTGGATACTTTAGGGAGTAGAAAGAAAAGGTACTCTTTGTACTCAAATTGGTCCAAAAGCGTCTCTTCAAACAGTGCCCAGTTAATTGAGAGATGTACAACGATGATTTTCTCGTATTATGAAGTCATTAATGCACATCGCGCATCGCTAGTAATATCAACATCGTAAAAAACTTTTGCATAGACATCCGCTACCAACCCTGAGAATATTTCCGCCCCGTTAGAGTTCAGATGGTTAAGATTGTAGAAAGCCGTATCGCCCAGCAGGTTGCGACAGGACTCGGTATCGAAATCCCATATGGGCAACCCCGCCTTTTTTAACAGGGTTTGATAAAGGGCTTCTTCAGCTGCGCTGATGTACTGATACGACAGTTGATGAAGTGGCATGTTCAGTAAAATACAACTTACCCCGTTTTGTCTGCATATGTTCCCAATATCAATCATCATCTGCTGTGTCGTATCAGTCGCTGTAAAAGGTAAAAATTGAGTAGTAATGTTACCTGCATTTTGGCTAAACGTGTTTGGAAACGGCGCGTAACCCAGATCATCACTCGGAGAGGAGCCAGTTTCTACTTGATTTATGAGCCGTGTGCCTGTCAGCCATTCACGAATATTATCCCGGTACTTGGCTATTGTTGAATGCTGTAACAGCCACAGCAGTACATTGGTTTCTAAAGCGGATGATCGAGAAACCGCATAGCCGACAGATTTGTTTCTGAAGTCACTCACAAAATAGCTATTTTCATCCTGTGCCGCTGGTACAAGGGCACGCATCTCAATGCCGTAGATGATGATTTGTGGGTGATTAGGAATAATCAAGTTGCGTATGAGGTCGCGTTGTATAGTTGCCACCGAACCGAAAACACTTACATTCACTGCATGTATATCTTGCCCTGTGATTGCCTTAATGTGGTCAATAAAAAGATGGGGTGACATACCTGTGTAGAGTTGGGAACTGCCAGTAAACACAATCGGCTTAATGCCTTTTTCCGAAAAATCCCAGAGTGCCTGAACTCCTGGTACATTTTCATACCGCAGAATAAATGGCTGTTCACGGGTTATATAGGGCACAAGACGACCAAATATCCAATCGCTGGCAACAAGCATGAAAAGGACTGACAAAAGCAGTGTAACGAGTTTACGAACGGTTCTTCTAGGCTCAGAATCCCGAATAAATGAACGAAGCATGGGTTTGACTTCCAAAAATAAAAATGCCTAACACTAGCAATGTACACATCACAACACGCCCAAAAGGCCGCATTTGCCATAAAAATAATGGACTACTATGGATTGTCTGCGGTATATCGATAATCAGCAATAACACGATGGGACTCATAATCTTAATCCACCACAAAACAGTTGTATCCACTAAGGGATTAGATGAGAACATACGTTGAAAAAACACAACTGCTCCGGTCAATGAATCAACCCGGAAAAATACCCAAGCAGCACTGACGGCTGTGAGTGTTACAGCAATACCGATCACCCCACGAACCCAAATTTGTAATCGTGTCGCATTCTTGGGCTTGATCCGTATCCGTGGAAAAAACAACCGCTCGATTGACAAGTAGACCCCGTGCAATGCCCCCCAAACAGCGAATTTCAAGCCTGTCCCATGCCACATACCACTCAATGTCATCGAGATCATAAACGCGGTGATTTGAATAGTACGCGCATGTTGGTTACCCCAACGTCTCAATAAAGTCCGACTCACCGGATAAAAAATATAATCGCGAATCCATGTTGATAGGCTTACATGCCACCGATCCCAAAACTCGCTAATAGATCTCGAAAAATAGGGTTGCCGGAAGTTCTGAATAATCGGCAGACCAAACCACACACTGACGCCGATGGCTAACAAACTGTACCCAGCAAAATCAGCGTAAATACGTATGCTATACAAAATAAACTCTGACCAAGCATTAGCTGACGTTAACGCACTTATATTCGGTACCGTCATTTGTAAAGTGCCGTAAAGGGGATCAGCAATCGCGACTTTGTAAAATATCCCCATCAAAATAAAAGTCAACCCATCCACCAATTCCTCTTGAGTCAACCGTCGGACATGCTTTGATGCAGTAATAAAAGGCGCAGGGCGTACAATTGGTCCTGATACGATCTGTGGAAAGAAGGCGATATACAATCCCAGATCAATAAAGCTACTTTCAGGTTCGAGCTGCCCATTGTAGACATCAAATACGTAGGCCAGCGCTCGAAACGAGTAAAATGATAATCCCAGTGGCAGGACAAAATGTGTGAAAAGCGGTTCGTTTGTCACACCCAACTTACTCAATAGAGGCGTCATAACCGCTGCAAGTCCCAATCCATATTTAAACAGGGCTAAGATCCCGACATTCACACCTACTGCTACCCAAAAATAACGTTGCCGCCGGTCGGAAGCCAACTGACGGCCTATCCAATAATTGAACAAAGCTATACCGATGAGCAGTATGACGAAGCGTGGTTCTAGATATGCGTAAATCGCATAACTAGCGGCCAGAAGCAGTAGATTTTGCCATTTTCCGGGGACAAATTGGCATAGCACGACAACTGCCAATACAAACAACCAGAACGCCCAAGTTGTGAACATGGATTATGGTACCAAGTAGCGAAGCCAATATGGCTAAAAAGGGAAAGGTTATGATGATAAACCACTGCACCTATTTACTCAACATCTTTTTTGTCTTCGTCCTGGCACAATGGAAACCGAATGGGTCGCGGCCCGCATAGAGTTGTACCAGTTCATATGCCAGCACCGCAACTGGTCATTAGCTCACTTTGACCTCCGAAGATTAAAATTATTATCCGAGTATATTATTTGCGCTCGATTTGGTTTTGATGCGGCTTGATCAATGCGTTTGAGCGGGTCATATCCGATGACATCGTCATCGCTAAGATAGTCTATTGGTATTGTTTTTAACAGTTGATAGCTTCTCTCGTCTTGATAATATTCTGGTCGCTTACGTAAATCCCACGATGACAGTGAGGATAATCAGTGGATTGAGGCCGTTTGAAAAGTCAGAAAGCCAGAGCTAGAGTAGAAGGATGAGAAAACAATACAAAAGCGACTTAAGCGACAAAGAATGGGAACAGATCAAGGCGCATATCCCGCCAGCGAAGCGGGGAGGACGACCACAAAAGACGAATATGCGGGAAGTGCTGAATGCCATCTTTTATGGGGTCAAAACAGGCTGCCAATGGGGAATGTTGCCACATGATTTTCCACCAAAAGGGACGGTCTACCACTATTTCAATACCTGGCGAAAAGATGGGACATGAGAAGCGATGAACCGCCAGTTGCGGGAACAATTGCGCCAGTATGTGGGACGCGCAGCTACGCCCAGCGCAGGAATTATGGATAGCCAGTCGGTGAAAACGACGGAAAAAGGGGGCATCGTGGCTTTGACCGACACAAGCCAGTAAAGGGTCATAAACGACATCTGTTTGTTGATACTCAAGGCTTGGTATTGAATGTGGTCATCAGCGAGGCCAACATCGGCGACCGTGATTTGGCGCAATGGTTATTGCAGTCGGTTCAAAGCCATTTACCGCGTCTTGAAATCATTTGGGCGGATGCGGGTTATCGTGGCGAGCGCTTTCTCGACGAATTTCAGCTGTAAAAGACAAGATTTCATCTGACACCCGTGACTTGACCGACGACTTTATCGAACGAGTCGTCGGGAATGCCTAACATCTTCTCCTGTTGTTCAAAAAGCGTATCCAATTGTTTGGCTTGTGCCAAATGCTTTGTCTCACGGAACGTCTGCAAAGGAGTCCGTCCAAAACAGTATTTGCCCGTGTGGGTACGCTCACGGTTGTATTGTTCTATCCAGTCATCCAGATCGATTTGGAGTTGCTCAAGGGTTGTATAAATCTGCTTACGGAAGGCGATAGCATAGAACTCGTCTTGGATGGTGCGGTGGAAACGTTCACAAATGCCATTGGTTTGTGGGTGGCGCGCCTTGGTTCGAGTATGGTCGATGTTCTCAATGGCAAGGTACAACTGAAATTCATGGTGTTGGAGCGAGCCACAATATTCAGTCCCGCGATCCGTGAGTATCCGCAGCAACGGCACCTCCTGTTGCTCGAAAAACGGCAACACGCGGTCATTGAGCAAATCCGCTGCCACCAAGGCATTCTTACGGTCATAGAGCTTCACAAACACGACTTTGCTGTAGGTGTCGATGAAGGTTTGCTGGTAAATGCGGCCTACACCTTTAATCGTCCCGACATAATAGGTGTCCTGTGCACCCAAGTAGCCGGGATGCTCGGTTTCGATCTCGCCATGTGCTTCTTTTTCCTGCTTACTTTTCTCCAGTGCTGCCACCTGAGCCTCAGTTAAAATCAGGTTCTCTTCCGCCACCTTCTTTTCCAGCGCCACCAAGCGTTTGCGAAAGGTTTCTAACTGGTGCCGCAGCCATATCGAACGGACTCCACCCGGTGAAACGAATACACCGCGCTTTTTGAGTTCATTGGATACGCGCACCTGTCCAAAGGCAGGATACTCCGTTGCCATGTTGACAACAGCTATTTCTACGGCACTGTCTACTCGGTTTTTCGGATTGGGCTTTTTGCGACTGATCTCTTGTAGACCGGCTTCCCCTTGTTCGTCATACAGTTCTTTGAAGCGGTAGAAACTGTCGCGTGAGTAGCCCATGACTTTGCATGCCTCGCTCACGTTGCCCAACCGCTCCGCCAGCTTCAACAGTCCCAACTTCCCGGCTATGATCTTCTGCTCGTTCGTCATCCTGACACTCCTTTATCCTCTTGAGTTTACTCAGAGTGTCAGATTAAGTCTCGTCTATTTCATTTCAGCGCAATACCGGCATTCACCTCGAAATCCTCAAGCGTTCGCCTGAGAACCATCACCCTGTTGGTGCTAAACGTTGGGTTGTTGAGCGCACTTTTGCTTGGTTCGGTCATTCCCGTCGCTTAGCCAAGGACTACGAACTCTATTTCAAGTCCAGTGAGGCCATGCTTTATGCCTCTATGATCCGTCTCATGCTTCGTCGTCTCGCTCAACCTCCCCCATCCTGACTTTTCAAACGGCTTCTTTCAGAAGTACATCTAGCAAAAGTGACCCGTTTGCATGGTTGACTAAACGCGTCCGGAACTCGCTCAAAATAGAATAATGAAAACCACTATCGGTTAGTTCTAAACTCAGCGCATATTTCCAGTCTAGCCGTGCTCGAACCGCATCCGCTGCCTGTCGATCGCTTAAGTTCTCAGCAAATTGCATTACCGTGACCAGTGCTAAACGCCAAGGACTGAATGCGGGTTGCCCTTCTGACGAATAAAGATCTCTAAACAAATCATCTGTATAGAGTTCACCCAACTCATCCCGCATTTATAAATAGATGTTCCCTTTGGGAAAGGCTGCCTGTGCGATCCGTTTGGTCGCTTTGGGTACTGACGGAATGGGTCTTGGCTTGATGCTCATGGCAAACTCTTTGCGATTATCTTTTTCGGCTCTTTTATCCCTCTTTTTCCCTAGTTCGCCAACGGTATCGAACTCAGGTTATTTTATTGACCTCTGAGCAAAATAATCCCTTAAAGTATCATGTCGAAACCTATAAAGTTTACCTATTTTGTTAATGAAATCGAGACGTAAGCCTATTTGAATTAGTTCGTCAAAGTCAGTCATAGACACGTCGCCCTCGCGATTAAGTAAATGCCAAACGAGAAAATGTTCAATAAAAGCGAATCCACCGAAAAATAATAAACTATAGGAGAAAAATAAGAACCACGCATTCAGCGCAACTGCAAGCCAAAGAGGAAATCCCCATGTTGTAGAGGCAGCCCTCGCGGATGCTAGGGTAATGAATCCAGAGATTAAAGGAGTTATCGCTATACCGCCGACGAATCCAACCGCACTAGCGCCCAAGGCAAAGCGAAGAGCGTTTCGCCAAGATTCTGACATTTTTTGTTCTCGAATTTTCTCCGGAAATTTCTTGGGGTTATTCTTAATATCACGAGGAAATGTAGCACCTTGCCAGAGAACTAGATATAAAGCACGCACCAATGCAGTTCCAAAACCAACAGCAAGTCCAGCAGCAATACCCGCACCGAAAGAAGATGAGGCCGAAATAACGTTATCGAAATTAACTAGTCTTGCGACCAATTGCACGCCAAAACTATAAATTATACCAGCCGTGGCACCCATAATTATGAGACCAAGGAATGATTCTCGTGATTTCCTTGAATTACGATAATATACTAAGGCAAGTAAGAGTCCCAATACTATTGTACTGATACCAAACGCAACTGCTCCGCCCCATAATCGATTTTCAAAATTTAACACTCGGAGAAGAAAGAACGCCAGAAAAGCACCAACTGCGGTTCCACTGATACCACAGAATATCCCGGGCAAAAATAACCGCCAATCTTGTTTGTTAATCCAAGTTACTTTTCGTCGTTTCCAACCAGAAACTAACAAAATGGCGATTTTTCCAGACTCCGAGAAACGATTTCCAGCAACATAAAATGCTACTAAGGTCGTTAGCCAGATTGCGGTTGCGATAAGTTCAGCTAACAAAGGTGCTTTCACATCTTTGTCAACATAAATACCATGGCCTACCCCGCATATTGTCGTAAAACCCGTTAGAATGATTACAAGCGCAACAATAGACCATTGCAAGATACTAATTAGTCTCTCAGTGGGTTCAGCATCCAACCATTCTTTTGATAACGCGTTTGAACTGAAGCCTTCCCATCCAGCACGTTTTGTTTTTCTGGCTAGCCAAGTCATCCCAAATTTAATTTCGGCAGGGGGTTTGCCAATATCTTCATTAATTCGAAATTTATGTTCTTCAAACAATTGGTACAGATTCGGTTCGTTGTTTGTACCAACTGTTGTCTTTATCATTTCCTCAATCGCTTCCGGTGTTTTACCACTAAACACCTGTGACAGCATGTTAAGGGGCCACGGTTCTTTGACACTTTGGATCAAAAACTTCTCAATCAACGTGCAGTTAACTTCGGGTGTAGTATAAATCCTCTTCAACCAATCTCGAAGCGCTTCGAGATTACCTTTTTCCTCCAAATATTGGTCTATCTGTTCGGTAGTTAGCGGCATAATAGTTAATAATGAAAAATTACTCAGTTTATCAAACTCTTCTTCATAAGTTTCATATTGATCTACACGACTGCATATGACAACTTCTGGAAACTCAAATTTTCGAACATATTTTCTAATAGCTTCGATACAGATCTTACGATTAGAATCCTTTATCTGATCGAATCCGTCAAGTAGGAGAATGAGCCCATCTTCTGCAATTAATTGATTTATTGCTTCGTAAGGTCCAAATCCCTCAGGACCTGTAATAGTCTTTCTCAACCATTCGTCAAATGATCTATATTTCCGATTCCATGTTGATAATGATATGGGAATTGGAATCTTTGCCGTCGGATTCTCGAGAGCATTGGCGATGAGAGCCTCAGCCAACTTAAAAAGTGTTCTTGTCTTTCCAGAACCGGGTTTACCGACAATAAATAGCCTTGGGCTTGACTCAAAAACATCTGTTATTTGCTGAATATGTTGATCTCTTTTTTGTGTACGCCTTGGATTATTAACTAAATATGCGAGATCAATATCTTTGATATTGGAGTTCTCTAGCACTTTATCGTGATTGCCAAGCGCTTCTTCAACCGTTTGTTTAATTGTATTCAGGAACCTCATACGATCAGGATCGATGCTCATCGCAGGTACGTCAGGTATCGGCATTTAATCTAAGTACTGATACGAGTTGTGGCCCCGGATTTACAATGAACACCGTGAGTCTTAATTTAGGCACATTAGGTAACTATGGCGGTCCAACACAAACAATTCCGCTTCTTAGGGGAAGTGCTGCACTTGGTGCCAGCGAGACAGCGAAATGTCCTGCAGCTGATCAAAGAGGTGTTGCCCGTTCATTACCATGTTCAATTGGAGCCTTTGAGGGAATTTACACCCTTCCAGTAGCCCCGCCGCAACCATCAGTATCAACACCTATTTCTGATCCTGTGCCGCTATGTTTTGATCCATCCTATCAGTCGGTTATTGGTGTAAGTGCTGAAGTTCCAAATGATCTTGCAAGCATTGATGGAATTCCGGCTAACCTATTCTGCGAAAAGTTAACCAGTCCATCTGAACATGGTGTTGCAGATCGTGCAATTACTCTCGCCATCGAAGTCACAGCATTTATGAAGAGTACTCCAAATGGTTCAATTACTCGCCTCAACCAGCCAGTTAAGGTATGTCTGCAAGGGTCAGGAAGCTTACTATACCGCGACGCAACAGGAATGCCCCGCGTAATAAGCGATGCACCGAACGTCACCTTTGAAAGCGGTTATACCTGTGCCCGCATTACACAAGTTGGAACACTGATACTCGTTCCTGGAGCACCTACTCCGTCAGTCGGCAATGCATTTGCACTCAATGACTGCCAAATTACCACCCTTCATATTGCAAACTTACGCGCTGCTCCCGACGCAAATGGACAGGTGATTACGCTTGTTCCTTACAACCTAACTCTAAATGCAACTGAGCGCACCGGTGATTGGATCAAGGTTATCTACCAAAATGGTCAGGGGTATCTAAATAGCACAGTCGTTGACACTAATGGCTTTTGCGGTGGGTAAATCGCTGAGCAATGTTATTGATTGATGAATTAAGTACCGTGCTTAGTAAAACCTTTTATCGACAAAAGGATAGCGCGGCACTGTCAATAAAGTCGTCAATAATAATAATAACCCATACAATTTTTATACCTTTGATGACATCACCGCCGCGACCAACTCGGCGGAAATAAGCAAAGCAGGTATGGGTTGCCGATGAATAGCCTGTCGGCTATCAATAGCGAAAACGTGCCTGCTTGCGTCGGCTCTCGGCAGCACCGGCGATGGCATAGAGCAGCGTCGTGGACTCGTTGCTATGACCGGCCTGCATCTGGGCATCGCGCAAGCTACCACCAGTCGCCAACCATTCGGTGATCCACGTCCGACGAAACATATGCGGGGTGAGCGCAACTCCGGCGCGGTCGCCCGTTGCATCAATAATCTGGTTAATGGCCCGTAGGTTCAACGGCTTATCGGCTCCCATTTTGTCACCCTTTGCCACTGCACAGAACACGATGTCCCGCTGCCCAGACCGTGCGGCCTGTAATTGCTGCCAATGGCTGAGGGCTTCAATGGCAAACTCGCCTACAATCGAAGCATCCCGTTCTTTATCACCTTTACCATGCCGGATATGGATGACACCGGTTTCGAGGTTGATGTCGTTCCAGCGCAGTTCACCCAACTCGGCACGCCGGATGGCAGTATAGGCTAAAACCGCAATGAGGGCTGTATTACGCGTTTCCAGTAGCTTGTCGAAGACATCGCCATTCAAGCCATCCGCCCACACCCGCAGCACCCGATGGGCTTGAGCCGGGGTGAGGGCCACCTTCACCCGTTCGCGGTTGGTGGCTTCGACGGATGGGGTAGGGTAGTTCTTAAACTTCTTGAGTAGTTCATAATTGAGCTTGGCACGGTCATCACCGATCATGCCCAGAATTTGAGCCAGCGCCCGGAGTGCGGAGACCCGGTTGTGCATGGTGGCTTTAGTCGTATCACCAGCCGCCAGAAAGCCGTACACAGCTTGACTGCTGAAGTTGAGGGCATCTACACCGTTGTCAGTACACCATGTGTGCCACGCACCCCATGTGTGCTTATAGACACGGACCGATGATTTGCTGACCGTCTTTTCAGCCATCGCGGTCAGACGATCAAAGGACGTGTCTTCGCCAATGGCGAGGATGGCGTTGGGAATGGACTGGGTGATTTCCATTGTTTGGCCTATTTACTGCATAAAAATATATTTTACTGTACTAAATTCTACTATATAAACGGATGTGTTTCGATGCATGATTTGGTTAAAAGGCATCTGCAAAACAAACGTGGTTAGCTGATTAAATCTAGCAAAGCCCCAAAGTCAAAGGGATGGCTAGAAGTCATCCCTTCATGCGTTAACCAATTTGGTTGCACGGTGCAGTGGCGTTGACCGTCCCTTGGTTCGCCCCGGTTACAACTAGAACTGCTTGGCCCGAACTACCCCACGTACCCGAATAAACCGATGCAGAAGTTCGTACGAAGCTAAAGGTAGCACCCGCCCCTACTTTGGTATTTCGACCGAGCGTGAAGCTCAGGAATTGAAGGTTGGCACTCACCTGAACATCGGCTATGGTTACAAAAGTCGACGACTGGGTTGGAGTCTGACAACCGGTTTGCTGTGTGGTGATGGTCAATGACCAGCGACCGCTTGAAATCGGCGGCGGGGCATTCGTAGCAGCCGGGACAGATGTAGCGCCCTGCTGCAGTTGGAAGGGCGGTGGCTCCGTAACAGCAGTTCCGGGCTTCGGTATTCGTAATCGCTGCCCTACGACAAGCGCATTCACATCCGAAATGCAGTTGCCCTGCGCTAATTCAATCACCGATATTCTGAAAATGCGGGCGATTTGTGCAAGTGTGTTGCCGGGGCGCACGGTATAGACAAGCGTCCAGTCAGCACGCGGCGTACAGCTCGGCACTACAGAAGGCGCGGTCGAACTGACCTGTACCGAATTAGCGCAATCTGAGAGTGAGGTGGCTTCAATCCAGCCCATTAATTGGTTATCGACTGTTACAACCTGCCGCCAAAGTTGCGTACCGTCGTTAAGCGTCGAGCCGGAGTCCTGCACCGCATCGCCAGATACCAACACGCGCAAAATGGTTTGGTTAGTCGAGCTGGGCTGGGCGCGGAGCCACGCGCCATTCGGATTACTCACACATAAGTTCGTTGCTGTGGCGACAATCGGTGGCGCAACAGTAATGGACTGTGGCAGCAAACCAACTGGTAAATTATCGACTTGCCCCGGTTCGTAACCTTTGGGATTGCTAATCGTGCCTATAGGTTCGAGGTTGGCATCCATCGGGATACTGACCCATGACCCTTGCGGAACATCAACGATCTGACCGCGTAGCTCGACGGTTGCTTTGCCTTCGATCACCGAAATGATCATCATATTATTCGGCTGCGCCTGGAAAAACACTGTTGATCCCAATTCAACGTTGACGTCATTTACCGTCAGTTTAATTTTGATGTTGCCGGCACCCGGTGATTGCACCAGAATCCCATCTTGGGGGACACCGGAACATTTCGCGCCCGTCGCGCCGGTTTGCAAACTAAAGGCTTGCATGGGAGCCGGTGCATTGGCGTCAAAGATAGGCAGCCCACTGACTGGCATCAGCAGCGACGCGGGAACCCATCCGGTACGTCGATCACTGCCATTGAGTTCCAAGCGTATCCATGCCGCGTCGGCTGATTGGTTCAATTCAAAGGCTTGATCGCCAGCGCTCAATGCCCCCACAACAGGAGCATCGGACTGTGGTGCACCCAAGAGCACCGTGTTGGATGGAAATGTCACAAGTGGTGCTGGTAGGGCTGGGGCACGGTTATCCAGTTGGACATCCCCAAACACGAGAAAACTGACCATTTGTCCCGGCAGCATATCAGGAATGTTGGCCTGCAAGCGCATCAAGGCCACACCCCACTGTTTGGTGACTGAATCAAACGGATCGGCCCGCAGTGTCTTCAAATCGGCCACGCGGACGACATCACCCGGTTTGTCAAAAACGAAGCTGACTATCCCCGGCTGTGGGTTGGCACGTATGGATATGTTTCCATAACAGGCTTGGTTCAATCCGGTGGCTCCGCACAAATTCCCGATGGCTGTGATCGCATTCTGTACGAGAGTCGGACAGTCATCCCCCTGTGCAAGTACGGGCACGATACATAGTGACACCAAAAAGAAATAAATAAGGCTTTTAAATATTCGCATCAAAACTGCCCCCCCGATTTATTTAGCATAAATTATAGCCAATAATATTCGCTGGGACTAAATTAAGGGCAGATGTTTTCAGTGACTAGTGTACGTCCTTAGCACTTCTTGGATACTTTAGAATTATAAGGTGAGTTGGATAACATAATGTACCAGCGTGCGAGCATTTTGCTATGGCCTACATGCTTTTGCTGCTACAACAATCGATGATTTCCCTCATAGTCGTGTCACAAATGTTGTACTTATTCTAACGTGAGTTATGGATAAGGTGGGACACCTTTCGGAGAAGCGATATGCTTTTCCAAGCTGAAAAAAAGAAAGGAGTCCCAAGATGAATTTAACCGAACGTTATTGCCATGTCGATGATTTCTGGCAGGGATACGCACCTGGGTACCGACAGCAGCAACTCAGCAGTGGCATGCGCCAGCGACAACGAGCAGGCCAACTGCACGAGAGCGAAATCATGACGATCATGATCCATTTTCATCAAGCGCATTATCGGCATTTCAAAGCCTACTACAATGAGCATGTACCGGTGCATTTGCAGCGAGAGTTCCCTCAATTGGTCAGCTATTCGCGCTTCGTCCAACTCATGCCACGGGTGTTGGTGGTGTGATGCGCTTATCTGCATTACTGCTTCGGTCAATGTACCGGTATCGGCCTGATCGACTCAACCCCACTGGCGGTTTGTCACAATCGACGCATCGCTCAGCACCGGGGTTTTAAGGAATGGGCTGCTCGCGGTAAGAACTCCATGGGTTGGTTCTTTGGTTTTAAACTACATTTGATCTTTAATGATTGTGGCGAATTGTTGGCCTGTTGCTTGACGGCTGGCAATACCGATGACCGTCGTCCCGTGCCCAGGTTGGTCAAACGGCTCTTTGGCAAGCTGTTGGGCGACAAAGGCTATTTGTCCCAGGCTTTATTCGAACAGCTTTGGGAACAGGGTGTCCAACTCATCACCCAGATCAAATCCACCCTGAAAAATCGTCTCATGGATATGGCTGACAAACTCTGGCAGCGTCAGCGGACGGTTGTCGAGTCGATTATTGACCAGCTGAAAAACATTTCCCAGATTGAACATACCCGTCATCGCAGCCTTGCCAACTTCATGTTCAATCTGGTCTGTGGCTTGATCGCCTACTCTCACCAACCCAAGAATCCTTCTTTACATCTAGTCGATGATACTGAATTCGCTATTCTTATCCAAAACTGACTTAAGATACTGCACTTCGGGCATGTCTTAATGACGCTTGCCGTTCCGCTACTCATTGTGATCGCTTTGCATTTCATGAATATCCTACAAGATAAAGCTGTCTGGTGGGGTTATATCGGCGGCATTTTAGCCATCGTGGGTGCTATTGCCCTGGCACTGGATAAGGCGGCTTTGTGCTTAGTGCCCAGCGCGCTCGACACCCTGCCCGAAGCCGAATTCCAAGCCATGATGCCGGGTCTAAAAGCCATATTTGAATGTCGGGGGTGGCTACGACTGCTTCGCTTGCTGCCACTGCTGCCAATCGGATTCATTATCCAGACCATTGGCCTAGTTAGCGCGAACCTGATCCCTGCCTGGCAGAGCATCCCGATGCTGCTCGGTTCACTACTGATGTTTAACCCAGACATCGACATAATTGGATTGGCGGCGACCGTTGTCCTCGGTGTGGGTTTTATCCCCTATGCGATTATGTTGGTGCGATAGTTAATTACTGTGTGAATTGTTCACCCATGACCAAGCACCGAGTTTGAGGCTGGCGAGGCGAAGGTTAGCAAAGCCAGCAGGATCGAGCTGTGACCACGACACATAGAGATAAAGATCACGATCCACCTGTAGATTGGGCACCCCGATCAAGGTGGTTTCAATGTTCATCGGTCGATAGCCGACGATATGTCCAGCGTGCAAAAAAACCACACTGATTTGCTGATCGACCTCAGCGGCAGCGGGCAGCACCGGAAAAACACCTGAAGCGGGCTTAACCCAACTGACATTATCACGACCATCAGAAGACGCAAACACTTTACCCGCGTTAAAACCGCTGTCGAAAAGTGTGCTAGCAGGTGCATCATCAGTCACATCTTCAGGGGCATTGATTTTGAGGCGGGTGGGCGGCTGCCACGATGTCGCATCGGGGGCAGCACTGGTCAGCCACGTTTCGTGCCTGCCATCGGCGCGGCTGATGTTCCAAAAAAGATAATAGTCCGTGGTGTCACGGGCGGTATAAAAACCATCCAGACGATCACCGGGGTTGAGCAGCACACCATCGACTAAGGCATGTGGATCGACCACCTGACCATCAATAAAACCAGCCTGCATAACCGCGCCATCGGTATACCGCAGCCAATAAAGATTGATAAGTCCATCCGGACGCTGCAAGACGGCAGGCCAATCGGCATTATCGGCAATCTGATAGCTATCACTCAAACGCCAACGACCATCGCCGTCGACAAAGTGAGCGTAAAGATTGGGTTCGCTGGCTAAGCCACCGGACGAAATTGACCATACGCCCCCATCAGCGGTCGGCAGCAACGTATAGCGGCGGGTAGACTCTTCGGTGAGCAGAGTCCAATCACGATCCCGGTCGAGGTTGGGCTTGAGCAAGGCTGTGAATAAACGTGTTTCACCATTGACGTTCGAGTCCAACCAGAAGAGATGCTGCCGATCATTGGCGGCGGGGGCGAACTGTTGGGCATAGGGGCGCACAGGCAGAGGCATTCGCACAGGGTCTGTCATACCTTCGGCGTTGGCGGTGCGAAGCGCTTGAAAAACCCCCTGCTCATCAGATCCAACCCATGCAGCAATCACATTCTTTTCGTCGACAGCCAATGCGGGTGCATCGGATTGTTCAGCCTGTGCCAATGTGATGACCGATCCCCATGCGGATTGTGGAAGGGGTGCGGGTGTCGGGGTGACCAGTTGGCAAGCGGCGAGAAAAAGAAGTAAGCAAGTGCTGAGCTGCAGACGAAAAAACTTCATAAGTGATAACGCATTTACGGTAAAAACTCAGAGCCAACTGAAACATGTTCACCGCCGATGACAATTCGGCGCACCCAATCCGCCAGCGCGATATTATCCTGTTGGATGTCATAGAATAAATTACCGGACACACTGGTATGCGGAGTGGTGCCGCTGTTGGTATCCAACCCATAATCGGTCAGATAATAGTTATAGTCGAGATCCGACCCGGCGACTTCTTTGGCAGAGACACGCATAGCCTGCGACCACGTTTTGATAAAGGATGAGTCATCATTTTGATTATTAAGAACCGAGGCGAAATAGGTCAAAACGCCATCGTATAGCGTGTTGATCTGCAAATAGGTGATATGCGGCGACGTGGGTTTGGTTGGACGTAAATAAGCGCTGTTGATGAGGTTATCGGTTGGGGTGAAGCCGAGCATGGTTTCGGTGTCAGCTTTCCAGACGGTATTTACAATATTCGCCCATAACGTGGTATCGAGATAAGCGCCATCTGACAGGTTAAAGGTAGCAGCCCGGGGATAATGTGTGGCGATCAGCGGCGACCAAAAAGTTGAGGCGAAAGCACCCGCACTCTCGCCTGAAACTACTACTTTAAGCGGCTGCTTAAAAGTAGCATAAATCCAATCGAGCGCCTCGCTGACGTTCTGGCGTCCATTGTGATAAATCGTGAGCGATTGGCCGTTTTCCAGCGTGTAATCAATGCTGGTATGGCCGATATGAAAATCCGCTGTGCAGTAAGGAATGTAAACGTCATTCCAATCAGCGAAAGGATTACGGGGGTTGTCCTGAGCAAAAATACCACCCAGGGTAGCGCGAGTGATCTCCCAAATGATGGGAAAGTAAAAACCGTTGAGGTTTGTCAGGGAGATGGGATGCGAAGCGGAATTGGCGTCCCACGCCATACCGCCGCCCGCAAAATGGATAATGAGATTATCGCTTTTGGCACGGCGCGCATAAATACGGTAATCCGAGCCATCGCTGCACATGGTTTTGTCACTGAGGTCGATACGCATCCATTGGTTGAGAGGCAAATCGGTTAGGGTGGAAGCGGCATTGACCGTATCAATACGTGTAATGAGCATATAACCCACTAAGCCGACGACCAACGCACCTACAATCAACACCCCGATCAGCAACAGGAAAATCTTGAGTATGCGTCTAGGCATAAGGGTTACCACAAGTTGGGGAGATGCTGCATAACATAAATAATTAGAATAACAGCTATGAAAATATACACTAAAACAGCCGTAGATTTTCCCTTTTTTATCTTGTTATGAATTTGACGCTCATTCGCAAATGTTTCCGTGTTTATGGCTTGTTTCACAGCTTCCGAATCACTGAATTTCTTCCAGCCCATATAGTTCTCGAAGCCTACAGGATCAATGTAGCCGCTCCACACCTCATCATTCAGACGAGCAAACATTTGAATTTTGGAAAGCCTTTTTAAGCTCTTTGCTTTCGTGTTTTCAACAGCCGGTTTTGGTTCGGGAAAAGATACAGAATAGCCTTCCCCAATTTCGATAATCACTTCTGTTTTGGGAACAAAGTCGAGCCACTTTCGATCTTTGTAAGCCAATACTGCTTGCTTAGGCAGCAAAAGCATATAGCGTTGCTTAACTTGATTTTGGGTATATAACCCCTGCCACCAATACTGATTGGTATTCATTCCTAGTTTTACAAAATCGGCACTGTCATTCGAGTTTGCCCCGACAATGGACTTCCAGATGGTATCGTATCTTTGCTTAAGTTCTGGAGCAGGCTTTGGTGCTGGAAGTAAAACAAAGCTCTGGTATAACCTATATGACTGAATAGCATACGCCAATTGAAGAACGCCAATGCCAATTAATATGACATTGAAAATCGCTACCCCGATATAGAATGTGACAAACAGATTCCATAATCCACAAATCAGCAAAGCAAAGGCTATTGTAATGAAGCCATTTACACCCGGATTAGCGATAACCCACAGACATACGGAGACCATCAAAAAGTTCACGGCGATGTGAGCAACAGTAAAATAATTGAAATAGAAGATCCATGAACACACGCACAGCCCCAAACTCACTAATCCCATCGTGCGAAGCGCTCGGGCTAAGCGATAGTAAGTAGAGACTTGTTTTAAGGAGTCAATTTGCTGTGAGGATAAGACTTCAAGTGTAGTCTTCAGGCTTTCCACATCTAGAATCAAAACAGACATGTTCTCGCTTTCCTCTCGCTAGACACACAACATTACCCCAACGCGCCGACGACCGCGTCGAGATGGGTAAGGGCCTGTTCGGCGAATTCCAGCACATCGAATGCCACACGGATAGCGGGGCCTTTGCGGCTTTCTTTGAGGGAAAGTTCACCCTGCTTGGTGCGGCCTTTGGCGATGCGGATAATAGAACGTGCCTGCCCTAACTGCATCCGAATAGCAAAGGTTTTGTCCTCGCGCTCGGCAGCGAAATCGGTATAGGTTTGCTCGATAGAATGGATCAACGCCGCGTGAGGATCACGAGCGGGATCGTTATTACGGGTCGACCGCAAAATTTCCAAATCGACCAGCAGTTCACCGGCATCAAGGGCAGCGTCACCACTGCGGCGGAACTTTTCAAGGTCAATCAACTTGAAATCGACTTCGCCCTCGCCACCTTCACTGCCTGGCCGGCGCTTCATCCGGCGTACCATGATATTACGCGAGTGCAGGTCACCATGCATACAGGCAATCGGGAAGTTTTCCAGCTCTAGCTGATACCGCACCAAACTACCGACACGATCCAGCAGGCTGCGTTGTAAATGGTTAGCGTACTTGAGCTTATCATCGACATCCAACAAACGGTTTTCCAGCACATAGTTAAAGACGCGGCGAATATGCTGCTGCATGGGCAGCAGATACAACTGCAAGAGCAAGCCTTCCTGAACATAACGGCGTCCACGTCCATCACCATGATGCACGCGCAGAAGGAAGGGGCCGAGTTCGTTGGCAAGCGCTTCATAAATTTGAGGCACCTTGATGAGCGCATCCGACAGGGTACGGTAGCGGTTCAAATCCGCCATGATGACGAAAGCCCGCCGCCGTTCGGAGTCAATGTAGCTGGGCTGTGGAATATTGACGAAGCAGTCGCGAATGCCACCGGGCAGCTTGGCATAATTATCTCGTTCGAGGTCGATTTCTTCAACTGGCCCGTACTTGACTACCAGCGAATCGGCATTGGGGATATTGAGCTTGAAGGTGTCATCCTCGGTTTGCATAGGATTAGCGATAAACGGATGAATCCGCACCACATTACTATCCGACATGCCGAGGCGCAGTGGTTCGGGTGCTTTATCGAGGTCAACGCGAATCCAATTTTTGAGGGCAAGACGGATGCTCTCGGTATCGGGCGGCTCGACAGGGCGCGTTTGCTGTAAAGCGAGCTTGCGGTGGAAGTACATCCCCACCCAGTTGATCAAGGGCTGGCCGACATAGGCGCGCACAGATACGAGGGTGCGGCAGACGATTAACAAATAATCGTAGGGATTAGGAAATAAAGCACGCAGGGTATTGACCGCACCACTGCCGCTGAAAACGTTCCACCAGAGTTCCATCGCACGACGCAGCACTGGTTCAATCTGTGGATAGGCTTCGACCAGCGGCATCATATTTTCGATGACATAGCAGGTCGAGATAATCATCTCGCGGAAGATTTCGCGGTGGTCAGCAATCTGGTCGGCGGTCAGCTGTCCACGCTGCATGTTTTCGGCGAGCCCACGCATATCCTGTGCCAGGCCCCAGAAGCCGCCGCTTTGCTCGGCTATATTGATGAGCTTTTCGACATATTTCTTTTGTTGGGTAGGCGTCAGTTTGCTCTTGAGTTCATACCGCAAGTGCAGCGCCAGAGCCAAATCTTTGTCACGATGGTTGACTTCGACCATGCGCGCTGCCCACTCGCGCAAGGTATCCTCGGCCATGATGCCGTTAAGTACTTTAGAGTCACGCGCCTGAGCCATGACCTTGATGGCCCACAGGGTATCAAAAGCAGGTGCCCCACCAATATCAAAATAATCATCAGCCATGCGCTGGCGAGCAAGCTGTTCCAAACGGGGCAGCACCGATTCGCTGGTGGGACGCAGACTCAGCAGCGCTTCCAACCGGTTCATCTCGACCGGATCAATACGCTTGTGCAGGTCGCTGGGGAACGGCGACGCGAACCAATCGGCGGCCTCACGCAGTTCGAGCTGATCCGCCGAAAAGCCATAAGCCAGCAGGGCAACCGTGTAATGCTGGGTCACGCGGACCGCATTGGATGAGACTTCACCACGCGCATCTTGAGGCGGACTCAGCACCAATTCGGGATGTTCGCCACGCGCACGCAGCAAATCCAATACCAAATCGCCAACGGTTTGTTCGAGTTCAGGTAATTCAAATGGAGTCATGGCTGGGGTTATCTTTTGGCGGAAAGCGTCTATAAAAAGCGGCAAGATAATAATAAGTATTACGATATTTTAACAGATCGGGAGTGAAATTTATAGGGCAGTGGATCGACATTCATTGAAGCACGGGCCTGAGTTAAAATGGATAAGGAAAGAAAAAGAAGCAGCCTGAAGTTTAAGCCCATGTTACAATTGGGCGAATATCGACTCGGCTTGTTGCAGGGACAAGATGATGGCCGCCCAAGCAGACTTCAGCATTGAAAATAGAATTCGCGCAGGCTTGAAAGTCGCCCGACTGTTCGTGGCTTACGCGCCCTTTGGTGTGGTGCGCCGCCTGCAAAGCGCAGCGTTATACCGCGTCAAACTGCCTGCCCCTATTATCACCAAGCGCATCGCTAAACCTGCCGGTGAGTGGTTCACATCCAGTGCGGCAGATGATCATTCGCCGGTTATTTTGTACTTTCATGGCGGGGGATTTGTTTTCCCACAGACGCCTTTGCACCGCACGATGCTGGCGAAGTTGACACATGATGTTCGTGGGCGCACGTTTATGCTGGATTACCGACTCGCGCCTGAGTACCCGTTTCCGGCGGCGCTCGATGACTGTCTTGAAGCCTACCAGCATCTGCTGGATGAAGGTATACGTCCGGAGCAGATCACTATTATGGGTGATTCGGCTGGTGCTAATCTAACCTTGTCCCTGCTGCTGGTACTGCGGGATAAGGGCGTTCCTTTGCCCAAATTAGGGGTATGTATTTCAGCCCCGACTGATTTAACCCGTGACAATCCCGCTCACGGACAGTTGGATGCCATCCTGCATCCACGGTCGGTAGATCGTTTTTCGCTGTCGTATGTGGCTGGCGAGAACGCCCATAACCCACTGATTTCGCCACTATTTGCAGACTTGCATGGTCTACCCCCATTGATTTTGCACGCGGGCGGCGAGGAAGCATTAGCAATGGATTCACAGCGTTTTGCCAGGGCCGCTGAAGCGGCGGGTATCGATGTGACGCTGCACATTTATCCGCGTATGTGGCATGTCTGGCAGCTCACGCCCGATCTTCCACAGGCGCAACAGTCGTTGGCCGAAATCGCGGAAGCGGTACGCGCGACTTGCGACCATGCCGCAAGGGTTACGAATACTGTTTAGCGGCATCTCCTGTTGCAACATGATAAATCAGTGTGCTGATCGCTATCCCGATGATTGGGATTGCCACTTGGCCTGATTTATCGCTACCATAAAATCTGACCACTCTCGGTCAACCCAACATATTAAAGTAGGTCAACATGAAAATTGCGATGTTAGGTACAGGCATTGTCGGTGAAATGCTGGGCAGCAAACTGGTCGAACTCGGCCATGATGTGACGATGGGTGGGCGTGAGGTTACCAATTCCAAGGGGCAAGATTGGGCGGCAAAGCATCCACGGGGTGCGAGTTATGGTACATTCGCACAGTCCGCCGCCTTCGGTGATGTCATTTTCTGCTGTACCAAGGGTGAACATGCTGTCGACGCATTAGCCGCAGCAGGTGCCGATAACTTAGAAGGCAAATTGGTGGTTGATGTGGGTAATCTACTGGCCTTCAGCGATGGGATGCCGAAAAGCCTTGCCAGCGCGGATAACTGTCTCGCCGAGCAAATCCAGGCGGCTTTTCCCAAAGCACATGTCGTCAAAAGTCTGAACACCATGAGCAGCTACGTGATGGTTAAGCCTTCACTCGTACCGGGTAACCATAACGTATTCATGAGTGGTGACAATGCAGAATCCAAAGCCCAACTACGGGGCATTTTGCAGAGCTTTGGATGGGAAGACCCGAACATTATTGATTTGGGTGGTTTGCATACCGCGCGCGGCGTCGAAATGTTTATGCAGTTATGGCTGTCACTGTGGCCTGTGTACCGCAATCAACCCTTTAACATCGGCGTGTTTAAATAGGCTTGATAAAACTAATCGGCTGATATGGGCAGGGTAAAGAAAAGACGCGCACCGCGCCGACCACGCCTACGGGCTTCCGCCCAAATCTTGCCACGATGCAGCGTAAGTACACTGCGAGCCAACGCTAAGCCCAAACCACTACCTTCCAGACGAGCGGCACGGGCATCACGGGTACGATAAAAAGGTTGGAAGATCAATTCGGTGTCTTCAGCAGCGATACCATCACCCTGATCTTCCACCGTCACCAGAATACTGGGCAGGATGACATCTGCCGGTGCGCCGAACGGTAATTGGCCCGAACTGGTGATGACCTGCGCGATAATCCGGATAGCACTATCAGCAGGCGCATGTTGAAACGCATTGCTCAATAACAGACTCAATACGCGGCTGATGTGACCCGTATCCATTTGTACCGATGGTAAATCGTCCGCAAGCTGAATCTCAATCCATTTGCGTTCTTTAGTGCCCTGCTCCTCAAAACGCAGTACAACATGGTCTACCAAATCAGAGAAACGAGCTGCACCGATAATCAGTTTAAGATCGCCAATATCGGCGCGGGTGATTTCGATAATATCTGAAAAGAGCGTGTTCAGCAGTTTGGCGTTATCCAGAATAATTTCCACATAGTCACGCACTGACGGAGTCAAATTATCATTTAGTTCTTCCAGCATGTACTGGGCGAAGCCCTTAATCGACGTCAAGGGTGTGCGTAACTCGTGGGACATGCGCGATACAAAATTCGCCCGCAGACTGATAGCTGTACGATCATCCGTCACATCATGGAAAATATAAATGCGTCCCATAACCTTGTTATCACGCATGACGGGCGCGCTGTACCAACCGATCGACGTGTGATAGCCAGTGGGATGAATCATGGTGAAGTCGCCGCGCTGTATACCGGGGTCACGAACGCTGGTCGACAACCAATGATGACTGAGGTTCTGACGGACATCCTCCGGCAACTGCATCTTCGTTAAGAGTTGAGGCAGTGATAGTCCTTGTGCCCGCATCGCGCTTACACCGAACAAACCTGTAAAAGCCTTATTGATCGTCAACACAGCGGTTTTGCTGCTATCGCCAGTTACCGAACCGGCACTTGGCAGTACCATCAACACACTATCGCTTACGGCATCCAACAGGGCAGCACGCCCCCGCTGTACAAAATCCTGTTCCTGCTTGAGCAGGTTCGCCATCGCTCGCAGGGCCAGGAATTCGCTGACGGCTTGATAGCTTTGAAGTTCCAACTGGCTAAACTCACGGTTGGGTTCCGTACCCATCACCATCAAACCCAAACGGCGTCCAACTGATTCCAAGGCGATAATGACCACCGACTGCACGTCGGCCCCGCGCACAAATCCCCGTGTGAGCGAATCGAGACGGCCTTCAATCGCCCGAACGTCGGGTACATGCCATATCTTGCGTTCCTCGATCTCTTGCAACATTTCCGTATACTGATCGAGATAAAGACGCATCCCCACGCCCACGCCTGAAGCTAACCGATTTGACCACGAGCCTTGCAGTTCCATAAAAGCAAATGGGCCGTTCGGTCGATCTTCGCGGCGGGGGCCATACATCAGCAGCGCACAAAAACGAACGTGAGGCCCAACCAATCGTTCGCCAACAAGGTTGACCAATTCTTGCGGTGAAACACCTTCACCCACCTCACGCGCGATGGCTTGAATTGTGCGCGTGATGGCTTCACTGTTACTGCGATACTGATTTTGGAGCAGCCCCTGAATAACCGAAAAACAGTAATTCACTCGTGGATGTAGTGCTTTTTTGCCCGGTTTGGAGCGCGACAGCAGCAACAGCACTCCGATGGGTTCGTCCTCGATTTTGAACAATAGAAATTGTGCCGAAGCGATATTCATGTTGGGGAAATGGCTGCCAGCAACAGTGGCACTCAGGCTGCCAGTGACACAAAACTTTTCTACGGCACTTCTAACCTCGTCGGGAGGAGGTTCAGGCGTACTGGCAACCAAAACCGCTTCACGTAAGTCCTGACTATAGGAATAAACTGAAATGGTGTCCGCAAGCATATCCTGTGCGAATGTTTCGAGTACGGATTGTACGAGGTCAGCCAGGCTGACCTCTTCCATTACTTGAGTTTGCGGATGTTCAGTTTTAACAAACATGCTGGTAATTCAGTTCGCGCTTCATGTGAACACAATGAAACTTTGATGACCGGACGAAAATGCGGTTATTTGCCATCCGGCTTATTATCAGGCGGACGCACGGTAAACATATAGCCAATACCGCGTTCCGTACGGATGTAATGCGGATGATGTGAGTCTGATTCCAATTTGCGACGAAGCCGATGCATATGTACGCGCAGTGTATCTTCGTACACATCTTCTGATGGCCACACACGCGCAATCAACATGCGATTTTCGACGACACGCCCTGCGTTACGCATCAGCACATGCAGCAGAATCGACTCGGTCGGCGTCAGGCTGTAGCCCTTGTTATTCAGCACCAACCGGTTGTGGGCAAAATCGACCTGCAGATGCTCATCGATTTGCACGATAGGCTCACTAGCGTAATCCAAACTGGGCATACGGGCAAGCACCGCTTGTACGCGCGCTTCCAGTTCACGCAGTTCAAAGGGCTTCACGATAAAATCTTCAGCATAGCGCCGTAAGCCCTGCACTATGGTATCTGTATCACTGGTAGATGTTACAAAAATGATTGGCACATCAGCCATAGCTTTCAGCTTGCTGCTTAACTCGAAACCATGCATAGTCGGCAGCGCCAGATCAATAAGGGCGATGTGGGGCAGCCCGCGTTCCTTAATATAGTCGAGCGCGTCAGGACCATCCATAACGGTCGTTACATCGAATCCGTGTCCGGACATATAGTCATTGATTAGCTTACAAATGTTCATATCGTCTTCGACAACAAGGACCTTTGTCTTGTTCATAAGCATCTTACTCCGTAAATTTCGTCATATGTCGTAATGAATATACACGCATTGTAACATTAATGCCAACAATCTTTCAATGAAGATTGTTATATGTCAATACATAAGAGCAAAAAAGAAATTGAAGGGAATAATAATTGCAAATAAAAAGGCGCATATGCGCCTTTTATAACATTCTTCATATAGGGATTGCAACAAACCACTTAATGTATGGTTAGTTTACACAATCTAAAGTCTAGATCGGCTTGAGTACCCGATCACCGAGTTTCTTCGCCAGAATGACAGCGCCTTTTTGCTGAGTCACAATTTCCTGCACGGCTTCGCGCCACGCCGGAATTTTGATCTGTTCGACGCTCATGATTTCATAGCCTTTTTGCTCGAACGATCCGACCAAATCCGCAGCGACAGCCGGTGGCAAGAAGAAGAAGGCCACTTCGCTTTGCAGATCCTTGGAGGCTGCTTCGACAGACACAATCAGGCTTTCGACCACTGGCTTGGCTGGAATTCTGGCTGCCAGATAAAACTCATCAACGCGGGTGATGAGATTTTCGACCTGCCAACCCATTACCCCTAAAACGCGATCGGTTTGATCCTGCGCCAGTAGATAACTCTTCTGACCGAAGGCCATCATGATGTCCATACGGTTGATGTTACGGTTGGTCGCCGAATTAATGAAGGTCGCAATCGCTTCGGCATTGGTCGGCATACCACGCTTGACCGTCACATTGATGCTAGCGGCTGGAGCCATATCAGGCGGTGTCAACCGTTGAGTCTGCTTAGGTGCCTGCAGCACCGGCATAGCAGGTACGGCTGTCTGAGCAGGACGTGGTGGCTGCTGTGCAACCGGAGCAGAAGCTGCTGGCGCGCCACCCTTCATCTTTCGCTCAACATTGTTAAAAGCAGTTTGTACCTGCTTCCATGTTTCTTCGATGTTACCATCGTTTTTAATGACGACGGTGGCTTTTGAAAGCTTATCGGTTTGCGCATTTTGTACGGTAATTCGTTGGCGTGCTTCGGCCTCCGACATTTTACGCCGTTCGACCAAACGCTTATATTGTGTTTCAGGGCTGGCATCCACGACCCAAATTTCATCAACGGCCTGCGCCAGATCACCCTCTAACAACTTAATCGCTTCGACTACGACTACTTTTTGCTGAGCACGACTCACCAATGCGGAAACTGCGCCACTGACAACCGGATGAACAATGGCTTCCAGACGCGCTAAGGCTTCCGGATTGTTGAAAACAATGTTGCCCAGCATAGCGCGGTTAATATTTTTATCCGCATCGAGAATAAACTGTCCAAAAGTATCGATAATCGGCTTATAAGCAGGCGCGCCCGGAGCCATAGCCCGGTGCGATAGACTATCCGCATCAATCGTATACGCTTCCAGATGTTGTAACATCTGGCGAACGACGCTTTTCCCGGTGGCAATATTTCCCGTGAGGCCAATTACATATTTATTCGCCCAGCGACCCACGGCACCCCTCCCCTACTGCGATAACAGATGAATGTACAAAGTCTCACATAATAGACTTACTATATTTTAAGGGTTTATCTCGGCGCGGTCAAACCGAAAGCGTTGAGGTTACCCCGAAGTTAGCTTTTCTGCATACAACCTTACGTTTTGTAAGACTGCCAACGCTTCCGAAAGTGCAGTTTTAGCATTCAATGCACCGTTCCCAGGTAGGTTGCGTCCGCCACACGCGTCAACTTGCCATCGCTCAGATTGATTTTCCACGTCCCATCCTGCTGGCGGCTGGTGAGCAGAATGGCACTGTTATCTTCTGTCCAACTATGTGGCTCGACAAAAGTGGTGATGGGCTGAGTCAGCGCTGTCTGCGTCTTCAAATCCATGTCAATCAACATGAAAACCGTCCGCACGCTCTGGTCAGCTCGACCAAAGTTTTGTATCTGCGCCAACGCGTACACGGCTTGATGCCCATCCGGGGAAATCACCACATCTCCAGCTTGCGTATAACCGCGTAAGGGTTGTGCCGGAATGGTTTGCTCGATTTTACCTGCCAGATTGTAGACATGCACATCGAAGCCGCTTAAATCCTGCGACACCTTCAAACGCAGCAGGACACCTGCACCAAAACCCGCACCACAAAAACAACTGGGCTCATCTGGCAGATAATTCCACTGACCACTGGCAATGTCCACCCCGAATAAACCAGCATATTGTGGCATCGGCGTGAAATCAGCAAAACCATCCGGTTGGAAATCCATATAAAGTGTCGTGTAATCCGGACTAAAGCCGACCGGTATGGCACGAATGGCATTGCGCGGCCCATCCGAAAGCACCTCGTGTACATCTGTGCCATCAATGCTGGCGATGCTGGTCAAGGTGGTCAAAGCCGTTGGCGTACCTTCCGTCAATGTCCAGGCAATTTTCTTGCCATCTGCCGAAAGCTGCCAATCAACACGGCGAGTCTCGGTACCTGGTTGTATGAAAGGATGTTCACCCGTCTGACCATCAGGGTACACCAACATGACGCGGTTCGCCACACGGTCATAATACATGACCCCATTACCGACCAGGGTATAGCGTTCGCCGCTAATGGTCACGGGGGTTTCATCACCCGTGATTACATCCACAAAAGTCAGATTATCCGCGCCAGTCACGGCATCACGTCGTAAAAAGACTTCCCACACGTGTGTGGTAGCAGTCGCATCCTGCGCGGAAAGTGACCCTATCATCAGCAGAAACAATACGCTGCCCCAAAGGCAAGATATCGTCACAAAACGGCGAAGCGACATAAAAAAGGATCTACGCTTTCATTAAACCGTCAACAGAAATTATGACTGTTGATTTCCGATTTCAGGATATACTACTCATTGTACCTGTATTTAAATGAGACCATCAGCAAACTATAACAGGAAATATATTTTTCACATGTTATGCTGATACGGATAGAGAAGTCATATAAGGACCCTTTCATGGCAGAGCAACTCACATTCTGTGAGGTTCATCCCGACCGCGAAACCTCATTACGTTGTAACAAATGCGGGCGCTTGATGTGTCCCGACTGCGCCGTTCCTACTCCGGTTGGCTACCGCTGCAAACAATGTGTACGCAAACACGAGGACAAATTTTTTAGCGCCGGACAAAGTGATTACGTGATTATCGCCGCACTGTGTGGCATCGCAAGTGCTATTGCTGCTGCTATTGTCCTACAAATCGGCATTCCCTCACTTTTCCTGATCTTCATCGCCATTCCACTGGGTGGGGGCATCGCGGAACTTGGCCTCAGACTCACCCAACGGCGTCGCGGTCGCCAATCCGCCAATATCGCTGCGGCCTCTGTGGTCATCGGAGGGATAGCAGGCGCATTGATTAATATGACCATGCGATTAGGCCGTTTACCGTCATTTGACCTGGCAATCAATGTCATGATGGCAAACTTTAGTATTCCCATCCTCATTGGTATTATGGCATTCTTTGCCTACAGCCGGTTTCGAGGACGGGCGTAATTCACCTATCAGGGGGCTTTGGTTTGTTTTTTCCAACCAATTACCCCCTGCTTGTCAAACGTTTGTGCTATATAATAACGCTTAAAAAGCTGCAACATGTGATTAGATGTTTTATTGCTAACAAGGTACGGCAAAACGGGTAAAAATGCTTGAAGAAATACGCATCCAAAACTTTGCGATTATTGACCGGCTCGAACTGACCTTCGATATCGGTTTTAACGTTATCACGGGTGAGACCGGCGCCGGTAAATCCATCATCATTGACGCGGTTGATTTGCTGCTGGGCGGCAAAGCCGATGGCACCTTTGTACGTGCTGGCGCAGATAAAGCGATGGTCGAAGGCACCTTTGCGCTCAACAAAACGGTTAAGGCTCAACTGCTGCCGATCCTCAAGCGCGAGGAATTAGAGGGCGAAAGTGATGATTATGTTACATTGGCGCGGGAGGTCAAGAGCAACGGACGCTCAACCATCCGCATCAATGGCGTAACCGCCAACGCTGATGTGCTGAAGTCAGTGGCGATGCTGCTGGTTGATGTACATGGTCAAAGTGAACATCTGTCGCTGCTCAACCCCAAATCACACATTGATTTGCTGGATCGCTACGCTGAACTGACCGAAATGCGCTTAGCCCTCGGCGCGCTGGTCGATAAAGTGAACACCAATCGCCGCGAAATCAAACGGCTGACCGAGGACGAAGCCGCTCTCAAACGGCGTGCCGACGAACTGCGCCGCGAGGTTGAAGAAATCGACATCGCTGAACTCGTACCGGGTGAAGAAGACACACTCCGTGCCGAACGTACCCGTATGGGTAACAGCGAACAACTAGCCAACCTGACTATGGAGGCCTATGCCCTCCTGCACGGCGATGATGCCAGCGAACAGCTTTCAGCGGTGGATCAATTGGGGCAGGTGTCGGTGCTGCTGAGCAAACTCAGCCACATTGACCCCGATATGAAGGACGACTCGGAACTAGCGGACGAACTGGCTGAATCAGCCGAAGAGTTGGCACTGACGCTGCGAAAATATGCGGATCGTGTCGAGTTCAACCCCGAACGAATGGAAGAGGTTGAAGAACGGCTGGAACTGGTTAACAAGCTGCGCCGCCGTTACGGTGCGACCATCGAAGCGGTGCTGGAACACGCCGAACGCGCCCGTACTGAGCTGGAAAGTATCGGCAACAGTGACGAACGCCTCAAGGAACTGCGCGCCGAAGAAGAAAAACTGCTCAGGCTGATCGGTGAAGTCGCTGAACGGGTGAGCAAAGTGCGAGTCATGATCGGGCAAAAGATGGGCGAACGGATTGTCGCTGAATTGGCCGATCTGCGGATGGAAAAAGCGAAGTTCGAGGTGTCCATCAAACGTACCGAAGACAAAGAGGGCTGCTATATTGGCGGCAAACGCTATGCCTTCTCTCACACAGGCGTTGATGAAGTCGAATTCTTGATGAGTGCCAACCCCGGCGAGCCGCTGCGTCCGCTGGCAAAAGTGGCCTCCGGTGGTGAAACCGCACGTATCATGCTGGCGCTCAAGCGCGTGTTAGCAGATGCCGACCAAACCCCCACGCTGATCTTCGATGAAATTGATACCGGTATCGGCGGACGTGTGGGCAGTGTCGTCGGTGAAAAACTGTGGGCGCTGGCCGCAACCCATCAGGTAATGGTGGTCACTCACCTGGCACAACTCGCGGGATATGGCGACAAACATTATCACGTCACCAAGCAGGTTAAGGGCGACCGCACTTCCACCATCGTCAGTTCGTTGGATGACGAAAGCCGCCGCATCACCGAACTGGCGGCCATGCTCGGCACCGAGGGCGAAAGCGGCAAGCTCAGCGCACAGGCTATTCTGGCGCAGGCCGACTCGTATAAAGACGAACACAAGCCTAAGGCCAAGAAACTCAAAGTCGATAAAGCGGGGTAAAATCACCCTTAATATTCAGCTCTCGTTAAGTTAGTTCGTAACAATATAAATGATTGTTACGAACTAGTCGTATTGCTTTATGCTTGACCGAGCGAAATGCACAAGATAAATCTATACACTTTAATGATGAATAAAATCACACCTGACATTTTTGATGGCTGGCTTACCTTTATGGACGAATATATTGAGGACTTTAAATCTCAATTGCCAAAAGAAGTCAGCGCAAAAATAAATTACACATCCGACTCATTAGACGTTGTGGAAAACTGGATTCTAGGGCAATATGCAACTCCCAAACTTCTCTTTGCCGAAAAACAAAATACGCCACTAAGTGGCATTGTCTGTTATGTTGGGGAGACTTTTCGGATCAACCTGAATGGCATATGGCAGCTACATTCTAGAGAACCTAATCATCCATTCGATGGATTACCTGTAATTGAAGGCTTCAGTAATAACCGAATATCTATTTGCCCAAGCAATCTACTAGCTGAATCAATTAAAAAACGAGTCGGCTGGTATATGCGAGCAACCTTAAAAACTTGTATTGTTGCCAAAGAGTCTTAGTTAAATTATTGAAAGTAGTTTTTTAGAATGAAAATTGAAATTTATCGTGCGCTGTGGGGTATGGAAGGTCCGCTCGAACAGCAGTTTGAGCGTATCGCGGCGGCTGGCTACGATGGCGTCGAAGTCTGGCTGAGCGGTTCGCCTTTTACCCCCGCCCAAATTTTACGCTTAACTGAACAGCATCACTTACGGTTAATCGTCGCGGGAGCCATTGCCACCATCCCTGAAATCCAACCTACCCTGCAAGCCTTTGCTGAATACAACCCTGTCAAAATCAACATCCAGAGCGGCATTGACTCGATGACTTTTGATGAGGGCAAGCGCTTTGTCACAGCCATGTTGGAGGCCGAGCACAAGATTGGATTTACTGTCATGCAGGAAACCCATCGCGGCAAGTTGTTGTATGCCCCGTGGGTAGCAGCCGCTTATCTGCACGAATTTCCCGACCTACACATCACTGCTGATTACAGCCATTGGGTTAACGTTTGCGAACGCTTGCCGGTCGATCAAGGCGAGGCACTGGCGCTGGCAAATGCTCATGCGAGGCACATTCACGGTCGCGTCGGTTATGAAGAAGGTCCGCAAGTGCCTGACCCTTCCGCGCCGGAATATGCGTCTCAACTGGCGTGGCACGAAACCCAATGGAAAGCCATCCGTGATGCCCAACAAGCCAGCGGCGAAACGGTACTCACCTTCACGCCTGAATATGGGCCGCCTGCTTATCTCCATACGCTGCCGCACACCAACGTGCCAGTCGCCAACCTGTGGGATGTGTGCCTATGGGCTGCCAACCGTGCACGAACGCAGCTTGCCTAGTTCATTAATATAACTTTTCGCAAATCAGGGGGCAATTTAAAGCATGACACGCATTAAGCAGTCGATTTCATGGTGGTGTTTCGTGCCGCAGCATATGACACCCGAAGCACTGGTACGAACAGCCGCCGACATTGGCTATGCTGCTATTGAATTGGTCGAGCCAGAAGATTACCAACTGATTAAAGATCACGGCCTTCAAATTGCTTCAATTCGCGGACACGAATCGATTACCGATGGACTGAACCGCCGCGAAAATGGCAGTCGTATCGAAGCCGAACTGCGACAGAGCATCGAACGCGCAGCCAAATGGAACATTCCGAATGTGATTTGCTTCAGCGGCAACCGTAATGGACTTGATGACTCGCTCGGCGCGGAAATCACCGCCGAAAATTTACGCCGCGTATCTAAAGTGGCGGAAGACGCCGGAGTCAACCTGATTATCGAACTGCTCAACAGCAAAGTCGATCATCCCGATTATCAGTGTGATACGACCGACTGGGGCGTCAAGGTCTGCCAGATGGTCGATTCGCCACGCGTCAAACTACTCTATGACATTTACCACATGCAAATCATGGAAGGTGACGTGATCCGCACTATCCGCGATAACCATCCACACTTTGCACATTACCACACGGCAGGCAACCCCGGTCGCAACGAGATTGACGACGCGCAGGAACTTAATTATCGGGCGATTACCAAGGCCATTGTCGATACCGGTTACGAGGGCTATCTCGGTCAGGAATTCATACCCACCCGCGACCCGATTCAATCGCTCAAAGAGGCATTTGATCTGTGTAACCTGGGCTAATGAGCCGCTGCAACATACGCCTATATGTACCGAGCGACCACGATCAACAAAGCGTTGAAGTGGTCGTTTTCGGTTTGCCCACCGTCACCTATCTAATGTGCAAGCTTTCCCCTACTCTCACCTGACGCTTAGCCTGCTTATCCCCGCCGCAGTCGAACTATGATCTTAGAATAGGCGTTAATAAGGGTAGATACAACAAGCGCATCTTTCGGAGGAATGATCATGAAGGGGAAACTTGTAATCCTTATCCTGGTGCTGTTAGCGGCAGCAGGTTGCAACCTGTCCGTCAATGTCATCGACAATCCACCACCGCAGCAGCCGACCAATACGCAGCCCAGCGCCATCGTTGAACGTCCGACCCAACATGCTGCCACCACGACACCTTTACCAACCGTACCAACCGTCGTTCAACCCACGCCCATACCATCCTGTACACCACGGAACGATTGGCCGCAGTACACAGTGGTCGTCGGGGACACGCTGGGACGGATCGCCGTTCGTACCGGTACAACCGCCGCCGCACTCACCCAGGCCAACTGTCTCGCCAACGCCAATCTCATTTCGGTCGGTCAAAGCCTGCGTGTGCCGCGCCAGCCCACACCGCCAACCGCTGTGCCGCCAACTGTCATCCCGACGCGGGTTGCCCAGCAAATTGGATCAATTAATATCTCGAAGTATCTATGGGCAGATGCCGGTAATTATGTGCTTCCCGGTGGCGAATCCATCCGGCTGACGTGGGACGGTGGCCCAGCCGATGCGCTGCGAACAGACTTCTTCCAACGGGCGAATAACGGTTCAATGACTCTGATTGGCAGCGATACCAATCCGGCTGATGGCCTCTACGTATTATGGCAAGCACCAAGCGGCTTCCTGGGTGAAGTCACCGCTACGGCGCTCCGTTCTGACGGCAGCAGTGCCACTACGTTGTACAACCCGTCCATTTCCGTAATTGATCCCAACAGTAATACTAATGCGATTACTTTGAACACCTATCTCCGTGTTGAAAATGGCGCCTACTTCTTGAAGCCCAACCAACCCGAAGTCATTTCGTGGGTTGCGGCACCACTAGCGGCAACACATGTCGATTTCACGTTCTCGCCCGGTGACCACAGCGCTCCCCGTGCATTAGGCAGCGTCACCAATTTAATAAACGGCGCGTCCATAACAGCAACCTTCTCTGCTGGCGACTATGGCATTTTGAGTGCCGAGGCTTTTCTAAGAGATGGAACGCACCTATTCTTTGCCAGACCCATTACCATCAACGTGCCAGCAGTAGTAGAAGTGACTGTCGAACCAACCGCCGAAGCTACAGCAGCACAGTAGTGCCAACCAAAGGCAGCAAGATCTTGGTCACGATGCTGTGATCAAGATCTTGCCCGAAAGATCTATCAATTGTTGGTTACTGATGAATGTTTACGGCAGAGTATTGAGTACAGGCAGTAATCGCTCGATGATGGCCTCGCGCGTTTCGCGGAAAGCGCTCAAGACCGTTTCAGAATCGCCAGTGACCGCTGCCGGATCAGGGAAGCCAATGTGTAAGCGCTTCCCTTGCCCCGCCCACACCGGACAGTTCTCCGCGGCATCATCGCATACCGTGATGATGGCGTCAAACTGCTGCCCCACGAAAGTGCTGATGTGCTTGGGATGGCTGCCTGTGGTTTGAATACCCACTTCGGCCAGTACTGCCAGCGCATTTGGATTGACCTGTGCGGCGGGCTGTGTTCCAGCACTAAAGGCTTCCCATGCGCCGGACATCCGTGCATTCACCAGGGCTTCGGCCAGTTGCGAGCGCGCCGAATTCCCCGTACACAAAATTAAAACACGCCGCTTCATCTAGACAATCTTCTGTGCTGTCACCCGTGCGCTGTAAACACGTGGCATACCCGCCTGCACTTCGATAATACCGTCGGCACTGTTCTTGTCGACGACCTGAATGTTGCTGAAACCAGCATCACGCATGAAGCCTGTGTAGGTCGTCACGTCAATCGCGCCGGTCACACATTCTGCCCATTTGGTCGTATCTGCTTGCAGTTCAGCGCTGAAATCGCCTTCGGTCACAATATCGCTGACGGCAATCCGCCCACCCGGCTTCAGCACACGGAACGCCTCTTTGAACACCGCCTGCTTATCCGGTGACAAATTGATGACACAGTTCGACATAATCACATCAACCGCATTGTCTTGTACGGGCAGCGCCTCGATTTGTCCGCGCCGGAACTCAACGTTATGCACACCCATCTTGAGCTTATTGGAATTGGCCTTTTCGAGCATGGCAGGAGTCATATCTACCCCGATAACGTACCCGTTTTCGCCCACCTGCCGCGCTGCCAAAAAGCAGTCGATTCCGCCGCCGCTGCCGAGGTCGAGCACCGTTTCCCCGGCGTGCAGTCCTGCAATCGTGACCGGGTCTCCGCAACCCAACGAGATATTGGTAACATCGGCGGGCAGTCCCACCAATAAATTGTTGTCGTACAGTTGTGTGTTGCATCCACAGCCATCATCTCCACCCCCACAGCATGAACTCGATGTTCCACTGGCAATCGCGCCGTAACGTTCCTTCACCACATCATGAATTTCAATAGGCTCAGACATTACAATCCTCCAAATATTATATTGATTTACATCGATACATTTTAGGAAATAAAAAGGCTGTTAGGCCTCTTTAGTCTCAATCGAGTCAATACGAATCACCTGCTCCGAGTAATCCGGCGCAAACCGCCGCATCAGATTACCACAGCACATGACAACACGATCCTGATTCAGAGTATAAAACCGCTGCCGGCCATCCTGCTTCACAGTGACCAATCCGGCCTCTTCAAGTTTCTTCAGATGATGGCTGACTGTCGGCTGGTTCACCTTACCGTCTAGCTTGGATACGACATCATTCACACTGAGCCATACACAGCACAAATGCTCCATGATTTCCCAACGAACGTCGTCGGCAATCGCTTTGGTGAGTGCAAGATCATTTATCATAAAACCCATTATATCGAAATAAATCGATATGTCAAGTACTTGAACGATCACTATCTACTGAACTGACCAAAAAACGCCAGCTAACCCCGAATAGGTATCAGCCACACGCCCATCCGGCATCGTCATATACGTATGCACATGCATCACTCGCCCAATGAGCTGCCATGTCGCATTGTAAGAGACTTCACCTGCTGTCGCCCAACCTAACTCATCCTTCAGCTTTTCTGTCTGATTAACACCGCTGTAATTCGCCCATACGCGCCCAAAGCCATTAATCGGCTGTACCAATCCGGCTGGTACTGGTCCGGTCGCATCCGCCAGACTGGCATAATAATTCTGCGGAATATGCAGCCAGGGCGGTTGCATACCACTCGGTGCATTCAGAAACACCCATATATCACCACTGTCCGCCAACCAGATCATAAACCCGTTCTGATACGTTTGATACGCAGCCTGTGTATGGGCAATCGGTCCTGTACAAACATCACTTGGTGTACTACTGAAAAACACAGTTCTTGAACATACCGTTGCAGTTGGAGCAGGTACATCAGCCGGAAGGCCATCAATTAACTTCACATAACGCCCGCTCACATAGCCGTTGATGTCCCCAACCCGAATCTGCCACCATGTCCCTGACTGCCCGATCACTGGATACATCTGGCCCGCCCTGACCACTACCAAAATCGTCGTGTTGGTACTTGGCCCTTGCCGCACATTCAGATATCGGGCGGTCACCATCACCGATTGAGTGCTTTCTTGATAAGCCTGCACGCTCAAACTTGTAAGCAATAATGCTGCCAGCAGCAAAGTATGGAAAAGTTTCTTCAACATAGTTTCCACCGCATCTCATAAAAACGCATGTTCTTTCTTATTACGTTATGCACTTTGGCGGTTATAAACTTGACGACTACCCTACGCCGCCTTTCCAATTTCTGGCACTAGAGCGCCGTCGCCATTCGCGGTAGAGTATGGCCTTCATCATCAACTAATGTTACTGGAAAACCGAATGTCACCATCCAAACCTACCGTCCTTATTGCTTCTTATCTCGAGCCTGCACTCGTTGAACAAATCCGTCGCGAAGTCCCGCAGGTCGAGGTCATCAACCGGCCTGATCTGCTCGGCGCGCCGCGTTATGTGGCTGACCACAGCGCCCCCACATCACGCACGACAGCACAGGAATCCGAATGGCAGGCGCTTCTGGCACAGGCCGACATCCTTTTTGACTTTGACCACAGCCATGTCGACGATTTGCCCCAACTTGCCACCCATCTCAAATGGATACAGGCTACCAGCGCCGGTATCGGTCAATTCGTCAAGCAGAAAGGCTATGACCGCACCCGATGGATCATGACCACGGCCAGCGGCGTACATGCCCGACCATTAGCCGAATTCGTCATCATGTCGATGCTCTATTTTGCCCGTGACTTTGAGTATCTCCAACGCGAAAAAGCCGCCCATCATTGGGCGCGCAACTGCACCACCGAACTCGCCGGAAAAACACTGGCGATCATCGGCCTCGGCAAAATCGGACGTGAAGCCGCCCGACTCGCCAAAGCCTTCGATGTGCGCGTGATCGGCAACCGCCGCCAGGTGACCGATTCTTCCATGCCCAACGTCGATGAACTTTATCCCCCCGGTGAACTGACGCCGCTGCTCACGCAGGCCAATTACTTATTACTTTCCTGCCCACACACACCCGAAACCGAAGGACTCATTTGCGCCGAACAAATCGCCCAACTGCCCAAAGGCGCAGTAATCATTAACATCGCACGCGGTGCCGTTATGGATTACCCCGCCATGACCACAGCCTTACAGAATGGTCATCTGCGCGGCGCTTCGCTCGACGTATTCGCCACCGAACCGTTACCCGCCGCTGATCCGCTGTGGGATATGCCTAATGTGATTATCAATCCTCATTCGGCCAGCACAAGCGACACAGAAAACGCTAAGATCACCCGCCTGTTCTGTGATAATCTCAAGCATTATTTGGCAGACGAACCGCTGCAAAATGTCTTGGATGTCGAGCGTTATTATTGATTAAGGAAGCCGCTATGATCCCGCGTATCTATCTGGCTGTCGACAACTGTTTCGCCTCCAAACGCTGGACAGAACCGCACGAGTGGATGCAAATCGCCAGCGATGCCGGTATTTCGTGCATCGAAGCCAGCGCCGACAACGAATGCGATCCGCTCTATAACACGTCCGACACACTCCAAAGCTGGCTCGATAAAGTCCAATCGGCCTCAATGCGAACAGGTGCTAAAGTCGTCAACCTCTACTCCGGTCACGGCACCTATGCCACCCTCGGACTTGCCCACACCGATACTCGTATCCGCGATCACATTCAGCACAATTGGCTCGAACCGATGATTCGCACGGCTTCGGCGCTCGATGCAGGCTTAGGTTTCTTCTGTCATGCCTTCCCGCAATCCATACTTGCCGATCCCTTACTATACGCTTCCGCCGTCGATGATCTCTTCAAGCGCCTATCCGAATTAGCCGTCGTCGCTGTCCACGAAAATGTAATTCTCTCCGTCGAGCAGATGTACAGCCCACATCAAATCCCGTGGACAATCAGTGGCAGCCAACAACTACTACAGAATATCTTTGCACGTTACCAATCGCCGCTGTATCTCACCCTCGACACCGGCCACCAGATCGGCCAGCACCGCCACCTTTTACCCGGGGTCGCCGACATCCAACGCTATATCGAGGCTGTCAATCAACACCAAACACTGCCCAACTTATGGCTGGGCACAGATGCCCTCCACCCCATCGAATCCCCTACTGTCACCAGCCTTACAGCCTTTATTCAACAGCGTCCTTATCTATTTGCCCAACCCATTGACGGTGATCTTTACGCTTGGCTGCGAACGCTCGGCTGTTATTCGCCCATCATCCACCTCCAGCAAACCGATGGCACCATTTCCGCCCATCGCCCCTTTACCGAAACCAACAATCGCACTGGCATCGTCGATCCGCTCAAAGTCCTGCAAGCCATTTGGGATTCTTACCAGCAGCCTGCCGATCCCACCTACCCGCCACCGTGCACCGACCTCTACCTCACGCTGGAAATCTTCAGTGGCACCGCCGAACATCCTGCCCATATTCTCAACAGCATCCGCGAATCCGCAGCCTATTGGCGTCAATTCATCCCGCAGGATGGCCTTCCGCTCGATCAATTAATCCCACATCTTTAATCATTTTGAATCGGTTCCCTCCCTCGTTTACGGGGGCAGGCTAGGGTGGGGGTTCATGCATCGCTTTTGACACCCCTCGCAATTTCCCATAAACTGTTCTTATTGTGGAATAAATGCGGGGGATTATCGATTGACGCACATCTATCTCATCCGCCATGCTGCCAATATTGATGGCCCAGTCGATGGCAAAACCACTGATCTCGGTCTTTCGCCGGAAGGCATCACACAGGCCGAAAAACTACGGGATCGAATCGCCAGTACAGGCGAAATCAAGGCGGATGTGTTCATCGTCAGCCCTGAACGCCGCGCCCACGAAACCGCGACTGTTCTGCAACCCCTGCTCGGTCAGGCCATTACACTAGATGAGGGATTTGTCGAGTGGAAAAGTGACGACGGCAGCATCGAATCAGAGGAATTCATGCGCCGTTGGAAAGCCGTTCCCAAACCCCATAAAGCCTATTACCGCTGGATTGAAGGCTTTGAAAATCGCATGGAGTTTTCGCTGCGTGTGCATCTCGCCCTCAACCGCATTCTACAAGCACACGACGGTAAAACCATCGTTGTTCTGACGCATGGTGCCTTTATCCAGATGTCGTTCATGTACTTCTTCGGCTACGGCGAGGCCATTCTCGACCGTGCCATGCCCGAAATCCGCCGCACATCCATCACACATTGGTATCAAAACGAAGGTGATGACCGCTGGAACCTTGAACGCTCCAATGACTATCATCACCTCTGATTTTGTCTTCTCTGTATTTTCTCAGTTGCTCAAAGTAAGTACTGCGAAAATGATCTGATACGGGAGTTCCCTCCCTCGTTTACGGGGGAGGGCTAGGGTAGGGGTTCGTATTCGCATCGCCTTATTGGTATTACGTCTGCGACTCTGTAGTTAAATCTTTTGCGCCACTCGCATCGCCTCGGAAAGCTGCCACGCGTCCAACCGGTGACCGGTCGTGGTCTTGGCATCTAACCCTGCCAGATACAAAAATGCGGGCGCAATCATCGACGGATCGACCCATCGTGCCTGCTGCTCTGGCGTGTAATGCGAAGCCGACATCGGTGTTTTAATCGGCACACCGGGCGTAATCGTATTCACTGCGATGTTATAGGGTTCACCTTCCATCGAAAGCACCTTCATCAAGCCTTCTTGACCGTGCTTGCCGGGACAATAGGCGGTCTCTTTGACGAACCCTTTGATGCCTGAACCTGAAGAGATAAATACAATACTTCCGCTCTTAGCCTCGACCATCCCCGGCCACACCGCTTTCGACAGGATGAACGCTGCCTGAATAATGATATTCATTTCCCGCCGCCAGTTCTCGAAGGACACATCCAGCATTGATACTTCTCGCAGCAGCGCAGCATTATGTACTAATACACGCGGCGTACCGTAATACGCCAGCGCTTCGTCGGCTGCGGCTTGCGTGGCCTCGGCGTTCGCCAGATCAACCACGATCGGCAGGCACTCACCACCCATCGCTTTGATCTCATCGGCCAACCGCTGCAATTTCTCGCCCTGTACATCCATCAGCGCCACTTTCATGCCCGCGCGAATGTATGCCTTGGCAATCTCATAGCCCCAACCCTCGGCTGCGCCTGTCAATATGGCTGCCTTACCTTTTATATCAATCATCTAAACGCTTCACTTTCTCTCCGGCTATTACCTACAAAACGCGTGACGCGAAAAATCGTTTGTCTTTGTTTCCTCCCTCGCCTGCGGGGGAGGATTAAGGAGGGGGTTGCTGATACCTCTCTACTTTTCCTTAGCACTTTGGCGGTTCATTTCACATTTATATTGGCTAGCTTTTCAACTTCTGAATGAACGCCGTAAACCGCTCCAGGCCTTCTTCAAACGCTGGTGAGGCTGTCGTCAGTGCCCCGCGAATAAACCCTTCACCCGCGCCACCGCCAATCGTTCCCGGTTGGAAAACCAGCTTGGCCTCTTCTCGCGCCCGTTTAACGAAGGCCGCACTCGTCAACCCTGTCGAGCGAATATCGACAAAAATATAGTACGCCCCTTGAGGTTTGCTGTAGCCGATGCCGATGCTGTCCAACATCGTCATCCATGCCTGCCGCCGCCGGTCATATTCCTGGAGTATCGGCTTAAACCACGCACGCGATTCGCTCAGTGCCGCCAAACCACCGTACTGAGTCACCACATTCGCGCAGATCATCATGGCGTGGTGGAACGGCAGCATCGACTCGATCATTGCAGCCGGCGCGGCGATATATCCCAATCTCAAACCTGTCATACCAAAGCTCTTCGAGAAGCTGTTCATCGTCACTGTCCGTTCGCGCATTTCGGGAAACGACGCCATGCTCCTATGCTGATTGCCATCAAACACGTAGTATTCATAAATCTCGTCCGAGACAATAATCAAATCGTGCTTGATCGCCAGTTCACCGATCTCGCGCAGCCGTTGTTCGGATAGCACCGTACCCGTTGGATTGTTCGGAGACACAATCACAATCGCCTTCGTTCGGGGTGTAATGGCCGCTTCCAAAGCCGCTACCTCAATCGTGAAGTTGCTTTCGGGTGTGGTCGGCACAGGGATCAATTGTCCGCCTAAAATCTGTGTATCCCGCGTGTATTCGTCATAATGTGGCGACGGAATCAGCGCATTATCACCGGGATCAAGCAGCGTCATCAGCGTAATCATCAGCGCCTCTTGCGCCCCCGATGTCACAATCAGTTCACTGTCAGGATCATACTCAATATGGTTATCAGCCTTGAGCTTCGCCGCAATCGCCTTCCGCAGTTCGGGGATACCTGTCCACGTTGTATATTGCACACGGTTGCTCGATAAAGCTTCTTGCATGGCATCAAACACTGCGGGTGGCGGCACAAAATCCGGTGTTCCACTGCCCAGATTAATCAGCCCCGGAATCGGCACCGATGTCTGCTTGCCCAATGAACCTTGTAGCTGCTTTGCCCGTGTCGATAAATGTTTCTCTAAATTCAGTGTCATTGCTTCATACCCCTTCTTTGCACCACACATCTCATAAGAGAGGATCAATAACCCTCTCACATGCTCTTGCATTTTGGCCTTTAAACACTACCGAAATGTTTGAGGCCATTTGAAAAGTCTGGAAGTTCTGGACGACATATATGTCGTCCCTACAAAAGACAATGATTTGAGTGGAAATTTGACGTGTAGGGACGCGATATATCGCGTCCGTTTACCAAAAACCACTTTTCTAACGGTCTCTTTGTAAACTCTAACCATCGATAGAGAACTTTTGTGCTACAATAATTACTATGAACTTCTCAATCCGAACGCGCTCGATTACTCGAACATTCCTCTCCACTTCTGCGACAAAAAAATCTTGGCGTTTCAATTCGTTTTTGCACATTCAGCGGAATACTCCCGCGCATCCGCCGAACCGACCTTCGGCGGCGGACACACGGGAGAGTCTTGCTTCACACAGCAGATTTAGCCGGGCTTCCACGCTGCCGTTTGTGCCGATTCAGCGCCACCCTCCCTCATTCCCGCCTGTCAATTCAGCGGTGAAATTGCAATTTGTGCAATTTCAGCCATTTCCGACACAAACCTGTATTTGGGCTAAAAGCTAACCGCTAATCGCTCGATACTTCTCTACCACCGGACGCATCCGGTTTAGTGCCTCGCGCAGCAAATCGGTCGTCTGCAAGATACTAATCCGCAGATAGCCACCCCAGTTTTCACCAAAGCCCGTACCGGGGAAAATCAACACCTGCGCCTCTTTCAGCAGCAGATAAGAAAGCTCGGTCGAGTGAACACCAATCGAAGAACAATCCGTCCACAGGAAGAACGCCCCGCGCGGCTCGCTGTAGCTCAGGCCCATCGCCGTCAGCCCATCCATCATGACCTGTCGGCGCTCGGCATAAATGCGGTGAAAGTCATTAATTGGAGCTTGCGAACCCGCCAGCGCAGCCACGCCCGCCCACTGCGAAATCGTCGCGACCGGCCCTGTAGTGATCGCCTTTACCTTCGTCATGGCATCGATGAAATTCTTCGGTGCCGCTACAAACCCGATGCGAAAGCCAGTCATCGCGTACGTCTTGGAAAACCCGTTAAGCGTGATCGTCCGTTCTTCCATCCCCGGCAGAGACCCGATGCTGAAATGCTTCCAATCATCGTAAACAAACTTCTCGTAAATCTCATCCGAAATAACGATCAGGTTATGTTTAATCGCCACTTCAGCGATCCCGCGCAGCCGTTCCTCGGTCACAATTCCGCCCGTCGGGTTGCTTGGCGTCACGATCAGCAGCGCCTTGGTCTTCGGCGTAATCACCGCTTCGACGGCTTCCGGTCGCAGGTTAAACGCATCATCATGGTCGGTTGGGATCATCACCATTTTCCCACCCGCACTATCAATCGCCTCATCATAGGACGTGTAGCGCGGATCAGGCACCAGCACTTCATCACCGGGATCAAGTAAGGTCTGCATCAGCAGGTAAAGCGCTTCTTGCCCGCCCGTCGTTACCATCACATTTTCAGCCGTAACAGGTAGATTGTTTTCACGCCGGAACTTCTCGGCCACCGCCTCACGGATTTGGCTCATGCCAGCAACCGGTGTCGGCGCTGTTCGCTGTTGAATAATCGCTTCTTCTACAGCCGTGATAATGTGTGCCGGAGTCGCCAGATCAGGATCGCCGCGTCCCAGCGCAATTGCATCCTTGTACTGCGCCGAAAGCTCCATCAAGGCGTACCGGAGCTGCGTCCCATCCGATGCGACTGCGCGTACCGCCTCCGGTATATTGGAGTTAAGGCTGTTCATCTCTCACGCTCCGCGCTCACAGCGGTTATGCTTTGATTTGTATTGGAATTCATGCTTCAACCAGTCCCATTCCCGCCCACTGTGAAATGCTCGTGCTGCAAATCGTCATGCTCTGTTTATAGGCGCGCAGCTTATCAGCCATCTCTGAACCTGCCATCCAACCGACGCGCCATCCCGGCATCGTATCCGAAAAGCTCCCGATGCTGATCACCTTGGGCGCAAGTATCGGGTCCTGCGCGGGATGAAATAAACGCCCTCCCTCATTTGTGATGGAGGATTGAGGAGCAGGTTTTTGGCTTACATCCCATACGACCCACCAATTGTGGCTTGCTGCCGCCTCTAACAAAGGCTTCAATTTATCAATGTCATGATGGGGCGTCGCATACAGCAAACGAATATTGGGAGTGTCGCTGTCCCGGGTAATACCAGCGCCCACCAGTTGTGCTGCGCCCTGAATAACGCTGCTATCCCCTGCACATAAAATCACGCCATCAGCCTTCACCAGCCGTTTGATCACCACGAAACGCGCTTCCGTCGCTCCGCAGGTGATCGTCACTTCGTCCGGTTTCAGAGTCACATTGAATTGCTTCTGAAGATACTCGGTAACCCATTTCCGCAGCCCGAGAATACCGGGACGGTCGGTATAATGGGTTTTTCCATCCTTCAGCGCTTGAATAGCGGCCTCAATCACGCCTTCCGCTATCGGTGGATTATGCGTGTACTCAGCCACATCCGGCAGATTCGCTATCCGCGCTGACAAGGGTCGCATCAACGTTTGTGGAGTGGTCATCAGGCCACCACCTCACGCTCAAACGGGAAATCAATCTTGAGATCTTTGGCGAGAGCTTCCAACTCATCAAATATGACCGAGTCCAACTTCGCACCAGTTTTTCGATATTCCATCTCGCGCCGATAATCCAGTTCGCCTGGTACGAGGATTTCATCAAATCCCGGCCGCTTCTTAGCGGATTTAATCTGTTTAATGAAGTCATCTATTCGTGTCTTGAACTCGCTTACCGGCATGAACCACTCAATATCCAGCGCGATAAAAAGATGGGAAACGTCCTGTTTGGCTGGATTAGAATAGGGCGCTAATCCATAACCTGCACCCCCCAACACGCCCGTCAGTACATCAGTCATCATCGAAAGGCCATAGCCCTTGTGCTGCCCGATGCCCAGCAGAAAACCCTGCATCGCCGCGCTTGGATCATCCGTCTCGTAGCCTTCCGGTGTCAGCGCCCAGTCGAGAGGCATTTTCTTACCTTCACGTTCGTACCAGCGCATCATGCCTTTTCCGGCTGTTGTTAAAGCAATGTCCAATACCACAGGAAAATCACCGCCGGTAGGCGCGAGAATCCCCCAGGGGTTCGTCCCTACTACACCACTCGCCGCCCCCCAGGGAGCCATCTCTGGCCCCGCGTTGGTCATCACGATGCCGATGCAGTCCTGTTCCAGCGCTAACCGTCCCGGTACAGCCGCCGAACCAAAATGGGTACTGTTCCGGACAACCACTGTTCCGATGCCGCTGATCTTGGCCTTCTTGACTGCCAGTTCCATTGATTTCTGCGCCACGACCGAACCCAGCCCATTATGACCATCGACCAATGCCAGTGCCGGACTTTCCTTTAAGATTTCATAGGGTGCGCCGGGAATAATCCAGCCATTTGTGATGCGCTCTCTATAAACTGGCAACCTGCGTACGCCTTGACCTTGTCCCGGCAAGCAGTGTAGTTCGCTTTCGATCAACCCGCGTGTGCAGCGCCGCGACTCGTCTTCCGAAACCCCCAGCGCGCGAAATACATTGAACGTGAATTTTTCTAGCTCATCAACCGGAACACGAACCAATGTAATAGCCATGAGCTAAATACCCTTGACCTTCTTGTATTCTTCCAACTGCTCTGGTGTGTAAACCTGCATGAGTTCCAATTCGATTCCGCCAGCTTCTTGATCAAGGAACGCCACCCATCCCTCGGGGTGTACATGGCTGCCTTTGACCTTACAAGCGCTGCATTCTTTGAGTGTCGCGCCCTTAGCTTGGGCATCTGCCAGCGCCTTATCAATGTCTGGCACGGCATAGCAAATGTGATGCAGCCCTTCGTAGCCGCGTTCTTTAATCCACTTGTCGAAGCGCCCACCCTCGTCCAGCGATTGACAGAGTTGATATTCCACATCACCCACCCAGAACTGGGCGACACGGTTGCGTGACTTGGGGAAATCATCAATCTTCGCGTTGAGTCCCACGCCCAACAAATCTTGATAGGTCTTGAGTGCTGCCTTAGCATCCTTGACCGCAAACGCCATGTGCTTGATATATGGTTTATGCATGTTATCCCCCTAATCCTGCAAGTTAAATACACTTTTCAAGTTCACACCGGGTGTCACCATCGGGTTAATTCCGGTCTGTGGCGAGGTCATCAGTAGTGTAATGCCAGGGCCGTGTCCTGCACGCGGACTGTCGCCTTGACCAATTACCCCAATCCCGATTGCACCCCGTAGATAGCCGTGATTCCAACTGCTGTCATAATCCAGCAGAGCCACCACATCACCCAGTTTGAGATCATCCAATTTAGCGTCTTTCAGTGCATCTTTGTCAGCAGTCTGGATATGCAGCGAACCACCCTCACTGGTTAATCCAGCGCCCGAACCGAGTAGATGTGGCGGCACAATACCTACCACTGGCACGTTCAATTTTCCGTCGGATCCGGTCGTCACTTCCAGGTTTTCGAGGATATCGGGTGAGCAGCTTTTTAGTTTAATATCAGGATGATCAGCGAGTTCCATGCCCACGCCGATCGACTTGATATTGATCTTGTCGCCTATCGCCATCTTCTTGCGGGCTTCTTTATCAAAATGGATGATTACCTGCTCGGAAAAACGTCCCGACTTCCCGGTGACGACCCCTTTGATACCTTTAGCATCCCCGCTCATGACCATCGCCACGTTGCCTACACATGCGAACAAATTCAGACCACGGTTGCCCATATCATCCTTTAGCGAAATGCTTACACCGGGGTGTATTGTGTCTGCTAGCCAACCATAAGCTGAATCGCCAATCGATACGTTATAGACGATGCCCCCATAGGTCGGCAGCAAAAAAGGTTTGCCGTTTGCATCCAGCCTATAAGGCTCAGCAGGTAAGCCCGGAAAACCCGGCGAGGCAATTTGCCCCATGACCGAAACAGATACTAGTTTGTCAGTGTTGGTTCGGACGTTCATGCCATCTCCCGAATGTTGAGATAATTAGCTATATTTGCTCTGGGGTCAATCACCCATTCAATACGCGGTTCGGGGCAAGTCATCAAAGTTAATATGCCTGGCCCATGGCCGATCATGACTGAGTCGCCATGAATGCACAGCGCGATAGTCACTGCGCCTTTGCGATATGTGCGACCAAACCGATGATCGGCATCAGGTATAACCACCAGATCACCCAACTTCATTTGATCGATGCCCAGTTCTGCCATCAACGTCCGATCACCGGACATCAAATCTTGGTCCACGTACTCAGAGTTAAGTTCCGCGCCCGACCCCATGATGCGGGGTGGTAAAACAGTGGTCACAGGCACACGTATTTTGCTTTTACTGATGGCTTCAAACGGTATACCGTTGATCAGTTGAGGGCTGCACTTTTTCAGTACGATTTGAGGGTAATCGGTTAATTCTAGTCCACGACCACAGGCAACAATCTGGATCGAGTCGCCTACGCACAGCAAATCATGTACGTCGGGCGAGAAATCTATTAGCAGACGCGCATGTTCACCAGTAACAATCCCTTCAGCCCCTTTACCCATACCACTGGTAACAACGGCCTTGTTACCCATGCAGGTCAGATAGTGCAAAGCAAATTCGGCGGCATTGTCGGGGTTCGCAATCGAAACTCCGGGTTCAACATGATCGCCTGCCCAACCGAAAGCTGGATCGCCTACCCGCGCGTTATATACAACGCCTGACATACCCGGCAGCACACGCCCAACACCTTTGTCATCTAACGTATAACCGGGGTAACGCAGGGTTGGGGGGCTAATATTACCTGTAACAGCTATTTCAACAAGTTGTGATTCATTGGTAGCAAGAGGCATTTTTATGGATTCCTTGACACATAGAGATGTGCTTTCTATAATCCTGACATCTTGTCGTTTGTCGATTGTCGACAATTTCCGGCGATTATAAGTTTGCACCAATGGCTTGTCAAGCAATTGAAGAATCCAATTATGACACTGAACCACATTGAAAATCGTTCGCTTCGTGACCGTGTATTAGATGCTCTTCGCGATGCGATCATCACTGGTGAATTCAAGCCGGGACAGCAGCTTATCGAAACCGATTTAGCAACCAGCCTGGGTGTTAGCCGTGCGCCCCTGCGTGAAGCCCTTCAAATCCTTAGTACTGAAGGTCTGGCAGAAACCATCCCCTATCACGGGACAACTGTTCGACGCTTGACAAAAGCAGACATCGAAGAACTTTATAGTCTTCGCAGCGTTCTGGAAACATTTGCGATTCAGAGAGTTATTGACCAGCACAACCCAGAGCATGTCATTCGTCTTCGTCAGTTTTTTGAAGAAATGCTGGCAGCGGCTGAAGCTGGCAATCTGAAACAAGTGAATCAGATTGATCGTGAATTCCATGACACCTTAATTGAACTCAGCGGACACAGTCTATTGTTAACCAGTTGGAACGTGGTTTCGATGCGCGTACGGCAGGTCATGGCTTTGCTGAATCGACGTAACAGCAATCTCAAGAAAATTGCCTATAACCACGTGCCGATTATTGATGCTATTGAAGCTGGTGAAGCCGAAAAAGCTGTTGAACTTATGGCAGCACATGTCGCTGCTTCAGGCGAACTTATTGCTGAAGGCTGGCATGACGATGGGGAGGGCGGCGATATATGAACGCCTTTTCTACCGTACTGGTCACTGGTGCTGGCGGTTTTGTCTGCAGCGGCATAACGCAAACGCTATTGCATGACGGCTGGAAGGTCATCGCGGTTGATCGTCAGTTTGATGCGACCTTACAAGCAACCTGGACTAAGCAGTGGGGCAATAATGTGGCGTTTGTACAGGCCGATAGCATAAATTTGCCCCCGATTAAAGTCGACGCGGTGGTTCATGGAGCCGCAATTACGGCCTCGCCAGAGGATCTTGGACAAACAGCCGAAGCCAATTTTCGTGCCAATCTTGACCCTTTGATTGCTGTCCTGGAATGGGCTGAACGTCAAAAAGTCAGCAGGTTATTAAGTATTAGTTCCAGTGCAGTCTATGCTGAAACCAGCCAGGGGCCGGTGAGCGAAATCCTGCCGACTTCACCAAAAGGTTTGTATGCGGTTGCCAAGCAAACGATGGAATCGCTTATTGCGACCTTACGAACGGAATACGCACGCGATATTGCCACGATACGATTAAGCAACATCTATGGACTTGATGAACAACCGCGCTCAACTCGCCCGCGCGTCAGTCTGGTCGGGCGCATGGTGCAAGAGGCTGTTCATAGTCCGAAGCTGACTGTGTTCAGCGATGATCCGGCTCGAGATTGGACGTTTGTGCCTGATATTGGCTCAGCAGTTGTCAGCCTGTTAAGTTGCAAAACATTAAACCATGCTCTCTATAATGTGGCATCTGAACAAGTGCGCTCGCCAATAGAAATAGCAACCATCATTAAATCCCTCATTCCAGAAATATCACTGGACATTCACGAGGGTACAAATCCCAATCTGCCCGTATTAACGCGTCGTGGATATCTCAGCCACCAGCGGCTACAGGCTGATACAGGTTTTAAGGATTGGACGCCCTTCGAAGAGGGCATTCGAAAAGTAATTATCGAGCAACAAAAAGGGGAAGCCGTTATATGACACCTTTACGTGTTGTTCTGGCAGGCTTAGGCGTTCGTGGAAGATATTGGGCAGAAGTGCTATCTCGTTCACCACGCTGTGAAATAATCGCCTATGCTGACCCGAACCCTGCTGCCTGTGAACGTATGGCCGCACAATATGGCGTTCGGCCCACATTCAAGACACCCGAAGAGGCATTAGCAGCGCTACCAGATGCGCAGGCGCTCGTATTAGCTAATCCACCAATTGGTCGTGAAAGCCAGATTCGGGCAGCCGCCGAGCGTGGTATCCCGATGCTGGTGGAAAAACCATTGGCGCTTGATGTGACCGAAGCTGCCAAATTAGTAAGCATTGCTGAAGCCGCAAACGTCCCATTGATGATCGGGTTAAACTTTCGCTACCTGGCTGTCACTATCGAAACCATGCGTTTATTGAAAGACGATTTAGTTGGTCAAGCCAATTTCGCGCGCTTCACATACGAGCGCTACCGTGATGGCAACCGCCCCGATTTAAATAAATATCCATTAACGATGGATCAGCCGATGCTATGGGAGCAGTCCATTCATCATTTTGACCTGATGCGTTACGTCTATGGTCAAGAACCGATGTTAATTCAGGCGAAAACATGGAATCCACCGTGGAGTATGTACGAAAGTGATGCCAATGTAGCAGCCATTATCACGTTTAGTAATGGCATGATCGTTAATTACCAAGGAACCTGGCAAAGTGGTTGGGCAGAACCACGCTTTGAATGGCGCACCGATTGCACCAACGGCATTATCAGCCAGTTGAACCAATTTGGTGAACTGTTTTATGCCCAGCAGGCCGAACCTAATTTACACCCCATTCCCCTACCGCCTCATGAAATGTGGATTACCGAAACAAGCGGACTCCTAGAGGCATTTCTTAACTGTGTGATTGATGGTGGACCATTGCAATGCAGCGGTCGAGATCACCTGATGTCGTTGGCGATGGTTGAAGCCTGTGCTATTTCCAGCCGTGAGGCGCGTAGTGTAACCATTGCGAGTGTTTTGCCATCAGAATTTGGTCATTTTGACCCTATTTCTTAAGTTCGATGAAGGAGACATTTATTGCAGTAAGTTCTACAGGTTTACCCACTTTGCCGGACACAGTATAGGTTTATAGGAGTGTGAGCAATGCCCCGTAACTTTTCAAGAATTAGCAAATTGCTGTTGTTTTCAGCCGTGCTTCTGGCAGTTGTGCCGCTTGTCGTCCATGCCCAAAACGCACCGGACGAAAAGACATTGGTGATTGCCCAGAGCGTTGATGTTGATACATTTGACCCGTCAAACGTGAATTCACGTGCGGAAGCCAACGTAGCCAACCACATTTTTGGCTCACTCTATACGGTGGATGATGCAGGCGCGATTGTCCCTTACCTTGCTAAATCTTCCAAGCTATCAGACGATGGCAAGGAATTAACATTCACGCTTAATGATGGCCTGACCTGCCACGATGGTGAGGCTTTGACGGCTGAAGATGTTGCTTACACCTTCCAACGTGCTGCTAACCCGGATAACAAGTTTACGGGTAACACGGCGGGCTTCGTATTGGATGCGATTAGCTATGCCGATGCGCGTGTGGATGGCCCACTTGATGTCACTATTGTTATGAAGAAGTACCAGTCGATTGCGTTGGGTTTGATTGCCGAAGTCGGTATCCATTGTAAAGACTCGTACGAAAAAATGACTTTGGAGCAAGCAGCAGAATCCCCCATTGGCTCTGGCCCATACAAGTTCGTATCCCGTGTTAAGGATGATTATGTTGAACTTGCGAAATATGATGGCTTTAAGCTGTTTACCCCAACTTTTGACCGTCTGATTTGGCGTGTCATTCCTGAAGCTTCGACCCGCGTCGCGGAACTGTTAGCTGGCAATGTTGATATTATCGCCAATGTCCCAGCCGATCAGGTAGAAGCGGTCAATAATTCAGGTAGTGCCAAGGTAGAAGCTGTTCAGGGTACCCGCCGTATGTACGTGGGTTTTAATCTAGCACCTGAATTTGCTGCCCTGCCCGGTGGTGATGCAATCCAGAAGACCGATGTACGTGTTGCATTGCAGTATGCCGTTGACGTCCCCACCATTTGTAAGACTCTGTTGGGTACGGAATGCACCCGCGCGGCAAGCATGGTCAACCCGCCGAATGGCAACCCTGCCATCGAACCCTATCCCTATGATCCAAAGAAGGCCGAAGAACTCCTCGACGCAGCTGGTTATCCCCGCAAGGCAGATGGCACGCGCTTCGAGATCACTTTCCAAGGGCCGCGTGGTCGTTACCTGAATGACGCAGCGGTTGTACAGGCGATTGCCCAGTATCTGAGCGATGTGGGCGTCAAGATCGATCTGGAAATCAAGGACTGGAGTTCGGAATATGTACCACTGGTGCGTAAGCATCAGGTAGGTCCGTTATTCTTCCTCGGTACGGGTGGTGACACCTGGAGCGCGATTTACGACATGTCTGACTTGCCTGCGCCTGATGCTTCCACTAACTATACCGGCTGGTCAAATCCCAAGTGGTTCGAACTCTGGAACAGCCTGGCAGATATTCGTGACACCGCTAAGGAAAAAGAAGTTGTGAACGAAATGCTTCAGGTTATGCACGACGATCCTCCGTGGCTATTCCTGTATATGCAACCGGATTTCTATGGTGTGAGCAACCGTGTGGAGTGGCAAGCACGTCGTGATGAGCAAATCATCGTCAACAATGTCACTATCAAACCAGCTTAGTTATATCACGTTACTGGTTTCCAGATAGGTTTTGTTCAGTGGGGCGGATGTCTCGTTCGCCCCACTTCCAAATGCAACATCGCAAATCGGTTTATGAACAGGCACCCAAACTATGGGCAGATATCTGGTTCGACGTCTCTTGCAATCGATCATCGTTATTCTCGGTGTGACGGTGCTGTCATTTTTTAGCTTGCACCTGGCAGGTGATCCTACTTATCTGTATGTGAATGAACGTGCTAGCACGGATGAGATTAATCAGGTACGTATAAAGCTGGGCTTTGATAAGCCGCTGCCTGAACAATATTTGATATTCCTTGGTAATTTGCTGCGTGGTGACATGGGCGTGTCACTCCGTTCAAAAACGCCAGCGCTTGATTTGGTTATGGAACGCTTGCCTGCCACGATTGAGCTAACCCTCTTCGCGATGCTTTTTTCAACAATGCTGGCGATTCCGATTGGGATTATTTCAGCAATGCGGCGCGGCACACCCCTTGATGGTGGCATGATGATGCTGGCAATGGTTGGACAGTCGATGCCCAGTTTTTGGTTGGGCATTATGCTGATTTTGTTTGTGGGGCTGGCACTGCGCTGGCTACCCATTTCGGGGCGAACGGCATTACTAGACCCGCTTCTAAAGGGTGATACACAACTTGCTATCAAGAACATCCCCGAAGCTATCCGTCATCTTATTCTGCCCAGCATTACTATTGGCGTATTCTCGCTTTCGCGGAATGCCCGCCTGGTACGCTCCTCAATGCTGGAAGTTTTGTCGCAGGATTATGTAGTGACTGCCCGTTCAAAAGGTTTAGCTGAACGTGTGGTCATCCTCAAACATGCTTTCCGAAATGCGCTTATTCCAGTAGTCACGATGTTAGGGTTGGAGTTCGGTTTCTTACTCAGCGGCGTGGTTATTGTTGAGACAGTATTTTCGTGGCCCGGCGTAGGTCGATTGGTCTTTCAAGCCATTACCCAACGCGATATTCCGCTGGTACAGGCGGCGGTTATTCTGTTCTCATTCATCTTTGTTGGCTTGAATTTGTTCGTTGATGTTATTTATGCGCGGCTTGATCCCCGAATACGTTTAGGGTGAAAGCTGTGGGAGAAACTACGGTGCAAGCCAAAACCCTTACTCCGGTTATTCCGGTTGTGTTAAAGGCGCAAACTCAATCTTCTGTGTGGCGGCGCGCGCGTATTAGCTTAATACGGGCACGCTGGCCGATCGCGGCACTCATTATTCTGGCGGTGATCGTTTTTTGCGCGGTATTCGGACCACAGATTTCCCCCAAAGATCCTAACCGTCAAACACTCATTCTAAGACTGCTACCACCATTTTCGGCGGCCGGGACAGAGAACAGTACCTTCCCTCTCGGTACGGATGGGCTGGGGCGCGATGTGCTTTCCCGACTCATTTATGGGGCACGGGTTTCGTTGATGGTAGGTGTGACGGCAGTCGGTATCGGCGGCGTGATGGGAACAGTGTTGGGTATCATCGCAGGTTACTTCGGTGGCGCACTGGACGACATCATCATGCGACTGGCAGATATTCAACTGGCGTTTCCGTTTATTCTGCTGACGATTATGGTGCTGGTGGTGCTAGGGCCGGGTATTCCAAATCTGGTGCTGGTGCTGGGCGTTGGGCAGTGGGTGACCTATGCACGTATCGCACGTGGGCAGACGATCAGCCAGCGCGAGAAAGAATATATCGAGGCAGCACGCAGCATGGGGGCGAGCCACAGCCGCATTATGTTCCGCAGCATTTTCCCTAACGTGTTAGCCCCGTTGATCGTACTGTCGTCATTTAATGTGGCAAGCGTCATTCTCTCGGAAGCGTCACTTTCATTCCTGGGGTTGGGTGTGCCGCCGACGGTTCCAACATGGGGCGGTATGCTGGCGGAAAGCCGCGATCAACTCCTAGCGGGTAAGTGGTGGCTGGCGGTGTTTCCCGGTTTGGCGATTATGCTAACAGTGCTGGCGATCAATATTCTGGGCGACTGGCTGCGGGATTTCCTAGATCCGAGGCTGCGAGGACGGAGCTAAGTTGGTGGTCGAAAGTTTTGAGGCGACCTCACCCTAACACTCCCCTTAGTAACCTGACAAGACGACAGTTTTGGTCAATTGAGGGAAAAGCGGAAGGCTCTAAGAGCCTTCCCTACGGGAGAGAAACGCATAAGATTGTAAAACTGTCGTCTCCTGAACCGTAGTAACAGGGAGGGAGACCGTTCAATTTAGGTAACTGGATTTTTAAATATTCGATAAACCACTCAATTGGTGGTCGGACGTCAAGAGTTGAGGGTGTTTCAGTATCGGTTGGATAGGGAAACATTTGCGCGTGTAATGGCTATTCTAGATTGTAGTAGGGAAAATATGACCAAGACATGGGTAGGCATCCAGATTGGTGCCATCAGTTTTATAGACGAGGGTGTCGAGCAAGTGCTCGATATCTTGCAAGAGAAATCAGGCGTGAACGCACTACTGATTTCGGCGCTTTCGTGGAGCTACGGTAACGCGGGGCGGGCGCCTTATGGCTTCCCGGATCATGGTGTAGCCGAGGCGGATAACTTACAGGGCGGGGCGTTTTTTGAACCTGATCCTGATTTCTATGAGGGTACATTTCATAAGAAGTTCGCTGCACCTGATCCACTTTACAAAGGTTTCGACACCTTCCGTGATGTGATCCCAGCAGCCAAGAAACGCGGGATGCAGGTTTACCCGTATTACTGTGAAACTTCAGCTTCGAGTATTCGATCCATCTGGCAGCCGGGATTCGCGCACTTTCTAGATCGCGATCATTGGGGCAAGTTGGCAACACGCCCCTCGTTGATGAATCCACAGTACCGCGCATGGTGGCGGTCGGTGATTAGCGATTGGTTTAGCAACCATGATTTGACGGGGATGTTGTGGGGAATCGAACGGCACAGTCCCTTAATGGATATTTTCAGAGGCGATAGTTCGACGGGCTTTGACGAATATTTCAAGGCGGAAGCACGGGCGCGCGGGTTGGACGTGCAGCGTTCCATCGAAGGCTACCAGAAGATTGACCGCTTCTTACAGAGCGTGCGCAAAGGTGAGCGTCCACGCGATGGCGTTTTCGTGACGCTACTACGACATCTGCTCTTGAACCCGGAAGTGCTGATGTGGGAGAAGATGTGGCTGGATGCACATCAGGATATGTACCACGAAGTTTCCGGATTGATCCGCTTTTTTAACCCCAAGAATGAGGTGGGCTTCGGGGTGTGGCAGGTAATCAACACCTATAATCCGTATGCTAAGGCACAGTATGACCAGACGGAGTACGCGCCGTATGCCGATTGGTTCAAGCCAGTGTTGTATCACACGCCAGCGGGGGCGCGTTTTGCGAATTTCGCCGACAGCTGGCATAAGGCCGTGTTAGCGGATGCGACGCCCGATGGGGCTTATAACGCGCTGGCGACGATTCTTAACCTGAACGAGTTCATTGCGCCACGATCTGAAGCGCCGATGGCTGGTTTCAAGCCGGAATACGTCAAGCAGTGGACGGCGAACTTGATCGCGGATACGGGCAAGAAGGTATATTCAGGAATTGGTGTGGGCGTCGGTGACGGGGGTAAGAGCAAGGAAATTACACCTGAGGAAATCAAGGACGGGGTGAACGCGGCCTTTGATGGTGGGGCGAGTGGTGTGCTGCTTTCGCGGAATTATTCAGAGGCGGAACTGCGTAATCTAGAAGCGGTCGGTGAGGTGCTAAAAGCACGTGGTCTGTGGTGAGTATTTTCACCACAGAGAGATAGAGAAGATGCAACTCCCTCCCTAACCTTACATCAGCTACCTTTGCAGGCTCATTCGCTGATAGCCCGTAAACGAGGGAGGGGATAAAACAGAGGGAAGATAAGAATATGAGAATACGAGCAGCCGTGATCGGGGCGAGTTTCGCTAAAGAGGCTTATTTACCGGCGCTGACGAGCATTCCGGATGTGGACGTGGTGGCGATTTCGAGTGCACGGCTGGAAAGTGCCAAGTCAGTCGCCGAGCGCTTCAACATCCCTAATGCTTACGACAACTGGCAGGCCATGCTGGATGAACATCCAGTGGATTTGGTCGGGATCGCAACGCCAACGGTTTATCACGCGCCGATGGTGCTGGCGGCTCTGGAAGCTGGAGCGCATGTGATCTGCGAGAAACCGATGGCGATGAACAGCGATGAAGCACGGGCGATGCTGGAAAAAGCCGAGGCGTTGGGGCGGGTGCATATGATCGGACATGAATTACGGTTTAACCCGAACCGGCGCAAAATCCATCATCTGATTAAGGACGGCGTGATTGGTCAGGTGCGGCACGTCAACATCGTAAATATCAATTCCAGTTGGGGTAATCCGGCTGGAACGGCAGATGGTTGGTTGGGTAAGGCTGATATGGGTGGGGGACGGTTAGGCGCGAACGGTTCGCATCAACTGGATTTGCTGCGATTCTGGCTGGGTGATGTTGGCGCGGTGAGTGGGCAGGTGATGACGATGATCCCGAACCGCACAGACAAGACTACCGGCGAGCCGTGGGTGGTGACCGCAGACGATGTGTCAACTTTCACAGCCGAGATGAAAAGTGGAGCGCTGGCGCAGGTGTTTATGAGCGGAGTGGCACGGCACACCATCGGCAACCATGTTCAGATTTTCGGGAGTGAGGGAACAATCAAACTCTCGGATGGTGAGGAGAAGTTGTGGCTGGCGAAAGCCGGTGAGGAATTTGCAGACGTGAGCGAGAGTGATCCGAATGCGAACCTACCGGGCATCGGCAAGGGCATCTGGAACGTATCGTTTGTAAGTTTGATTCAAGAGGCAACAGCGGCGATCCGTGATAAGCGGGGCGTGAAATGGGGGGCGACATTCGCAGATGGATTGCAGACCCAACAGGCGATGGACGCGATACGCCTGTCTTCTAAAGAACGTCGCTGGGTGGATGTTTAGCGGTTAGCTTTTTGCCCCACCTACAGATTTGTGTCGGAAATGGCAGAAATGGCGGAAATTGCACAATTGGCACAACATGCCGCTGCAATGGCAGGCGGGAGTGAGGGAGGGTGGCGCTAAATCGGCACAAATAGCAGCGTGGAAGCCCGGCTAAATCCGCTGAGTAGCGCAAGAGTCTCCCGTATATCCGCCGCCGAATGCCGGTTCGGCGGATGCGCGGGAATAATCTGCTGAACGTGCGAAAGCGAATGCAATATGATTTACCACAAAGGCAGGGCGTTGAAGACGTTTGGATGCCAAATTTAGTGGTTTTCAAATCTCTGCCGTTTCGTGATATTCGGAATGGGAGGGCAATAGACCCTCCCCTACGGAAATACAATTTTATCGGTCACATATCCTGTGATTATTACCAATATAATTATAGCACACAAGTTCTTATTTGTCGGTTCGGGTTTACAAACTATTTGAGAGAGAAAACAAAGAGCGGGAGGGTCAAAGCCCCTCCCCTACTCCCTTACAGGATGCGTGAATGTAAAGTCGGTACATGGGGCGGCAGGCATCACCTAATCGGTGACTACGAAACAAGGGAAAATCATGACAGACTTGAAGATTGGTAACGTGGTAGCAGCGCCAGGAACGCGGGTTCGCGGTGTCATTCCGGTAACGAATTTGCCAGGTGGTCGAACGCTAGACATCCCTATTATTGTTTTGAATGGTGCCGAGCCGGGACCGTGCGTGTGGGTGGACGCTGTGATTCATGGAGATGAACCCGAAGGAACACTTTGCTGCCACATGTTGAATGCCGAACTTGATCCGTCAACCATGCGTGGGAGCGTGGTGCTGGTCCCGGTGCTTAACGTGCCGGCGTTTGAGGCCGCACAGCGCGGCAATCCTCTGGATACATTTAGCTACGACCTCAACCGGATATATCCCGGTAAGGCGGATGGTTATTTGACGGAGCGGTTGGCACATATTCACAGTCATTGGCTGCGCGAGGTGGCAACCTATGAAATCTCGATTCATTCAGGCGGGGCGCACTCGTATCTTTCGGAGACGATCTTCGCGACGACCGATGCGAAGGCAATTGAGCTAGCGAAGGCAATGGGACAAGATTGGCCGCTGATTTTGAAGAGCTTCCTGCCGAAAGGCAGTCCTCCCGCAGTTATGTTTGAGGCAGGAAAACAAGGGATTACCGTCGAGTTGGGCGGACGTCCGGCTACGTCCCCCGAAGATTTCCACCGCTGTGCGCGGGTGCTGGCAGACGGGGTACTCAATGTACTGCGCTATTACAAGGTAATTGATGGTATAGCGACCAGTGCGGGTAAGTGGCTGACGGGTGTGCAACATGCGCTACTAGCTCCGGCAAGTGGAATGTTCGTGGCAGAACCGACGTTGGAGTTCCAAAAGCCCATGCAAAAAGGCGATTTGCTGGCGCGAATCGTGGATGTGTACGGTGACGTGCTGACCGAGGTGCGAACACCAGTGGATGGCATGATTTTCGGGCTACGAGCGCTGCCGAATGTGCAAACCGGTGATTGGTGCTGCTTTTATGCAGAAATCCAAGGCGAGTTATAAAACAGATTAACCGCAGAGAGAAAAAGAGAAGAACACAGATGATTGATGCTGTGAAGTTGTTACAGGAATTGGTAAAGATACCGTCACCGAACTTGCCGGGGGATACACGGGCGATTGCCGCTTATATCGCCGAGGTGATGCGCGAGGCGGGGTGCGATGTGAGGGTGCTCGCGCCGCACGCTAAGTCTGAAGCGCAAAGTGTGGTGGCGACGTTGGGGCAAGGTACGCCAGTGATTATGCTGCACGCACATATTGATACGGTACCGATTGCGGCGAATGAAGCGCAACGGTGGAGTTTCGATCCGTATGGGGCGGTCATCCAAGCCGGAAAGCTGTACGGTAAAGGCAGCGTGGATGATAAAGCGCCGCTGGCTGCGATGATGGCAGTGATCATAGAGAAAAGTACCGAGTACCGAGTACTGAGTGCAGAGGAAGATACTCAAGACAATCCTCACCCCCTAGCCCCCTCTCCATTACATAGAGAGGGGGAACAGATGCAAGGGACATTGGTGCTGGTGGCGGCGGCAGAGGAAGAAACCGGTGGACGGTTAGGTACGAAGTGGCTGGCGGACAATGGACATCTGCCACTGTGTGATTTCATTGTAGTAGGCGAGCAGACGCATAACCGTGTGGCGACGGCGCACAAGGGTGTAATGCGGGCGACGGTGCGAGCCACAGGACGGTCTGTTCATGCGACCAATCCAGATCGCGGTGTCAATGCGATTGTTGCGATGGCACGAGCGGTACTGGCGCTGGAGGCATATCACAAAGAACTGGCAAGGCGTCCGCATCCGATTGTGGGGGTACCGACCTGCAACGTGGGCGTAATCCAAGGCGGAAGTACAGCAAACGCTGTACCGGATAGCTGTGTGGTGTATTTGGATCGGCGCATGGTTCCGGGTGAAGATCCAGCGGCAGTGCAGGCGGAGATGCAAGCGGTTATCGCAGAGGTTGAAGTGGGCGCGGCAGAACTGACGATTGGCGAGTTCCAAACGTCGAACTGGTTTGAATCCACAGCGGTGTCGCCTCTGGCACAGACGTTTTTGGTGTGTGTGGCAGGAGAATTACGAAATAATCCCCACCACCTAACTTCTTCCCCATTACATAAAGAGGGGGAACAACAGCAAGAAGATGCATATTATCCGGGGCCAATCGGGTATTTGCCGGGAAGCGATGCTAAACATCTGACTGCTATGACACGCGGGGAGATGATTATCTTTGGACCGGGGAGCTATGAGGTGGCACATGCGTTTGATGAGTACGTGGATTTGCTTGAGTTTGAAAGTACCGTGAATATTCTGCGGACGTTTGTGCAAAAAACGATGCGAAATTAACCACACAGACACCGAGTGCGCCAAGAAATGAAACAACCCTAATAGAGATGTTCTTAAAAGCAACACAATCAATACTATCATTGGAAAACAAACGTGGAATTTGAAACCCTGATTATCAACGGCGACGTCGTAACTGAAACGTCAATTGAGCAGCTCGACATTGGCATCAATGCAGGGCGGATTGCGGCCCTGCTGGCTCGTGGGACAGCGGCAACAGCGCGTGAAATCATCGATGCAGCGGGAAGGCTGGTAATCCCCGGCGCGATTGACATTCATTTTCACTGCCGCGCACCGGCGTATCCTGATCGCGGCGATTTTGCGACCGAGACACGCGCGGCGGCAGCAGGTGGCGTAACGACGATATTTGAGATGCCGATTTCAAAACCGTGCTGTGCGACCGGCGCTATTTTCCGGTCACGGAAAGCATTGGGCGAGGCGGACTCCTATGTGAACTTTGCGCTGTACGGCGCACCGGGACTGCTTGACCGCAAAGAAATCGCAGATATGGCAAATGAGGGCGCAATCGGGTTCAAGATATTCATGACGGGCGCACCAGCAGGACGCAATGATGAATTCGAGGGGTTGTGTTTGCCACAAGTGCCAGAACTTTATCAGGCCATGAAGCTGGTGGCCGAAACGGGTTTGGTATGCGCGGTACACGCTGAAAATGATCAACTGCTGGAGTGGCACACGGCGCAGATGATGGCGTCCAAACGCAATGACGTAGCGGCACACGGCGAGTCACGTCCACCGCATGTGGAGGCGCTGGCAGTAGCAACCCTTTTGACGCTCAACCAGACGGCAGGTATGCAACTGCACATCGCGCATATGACGTCCAAAGAAACGATTGATGTATTCCGGCAGTTCAAGCAAGCCGGAGCAAAAGCCACAGCGGAAACCTGCCCACAATATCTGTTCTTCACCGAGGCGGATATGGAACGCGTCGGGCCGTATGCAAAGATTAATCCTCCGCTGCGAAAGCCCGAAGATGTCGAGGCACTGTGGGGTGGGATTGCTGACGAAACGCTGATGGCAGTAACCACTGATCATTCCCCTTTCACAGTCGAGGAAAAAGAACGGGCACGGACGGATATCTGGCGAACGCCGCCGGGTGCGCCGGGTGTGGAAGAGCTAGTGCTGGGCATGATGGACGCGGCACTTAATGGTCGCCTCAGTATCCAGAAAGCGGTGAATCTCATCAGCACCAATGGGGCGAAGCGCTTCGGAATTTATCCGCAAAAGGGTGCGATTGCAGTTGGTTCAGACGCGGACATTGTGATTTATAACCCGCATGAAACGACGACAATCCAACAGGATATGTTGTTCAGTAAGGCGAAGGCGTGCGACAAGTTGTATGAGGGCATGACTTTCCAAGGCAAGGTACGCCGCACGATTGTAAATGGCACAACGGTGTTCGTGGATGGTGAAGTGGTGGGCAGACGCGGCGGGGGTAAATTCGTGCGACCGGATGCCAAGCAGGTGCAGGAACTTTAGGAAGACTTAAGCGCTGAGACTCAGAGCAAATACGAAGATTTTTGACCACAGAGACACTGAGAAAAGACAGAGGAATACAAAAGAGCGATGAGCTACAACATTGATTTCGGTGAGTATTTTCTGTTTGATGATTTGACGAGCCATCTCAAGGCACTAGCGAATGTCTATCCACAGTTGGCGACGCTGGAGTCGTTAGGGAAAAGCTGGCGGGAGCGTGACATCTGGTGCATGACGATTACTAACAGTGCAACAGGAACACATTCGACTAAGCCCGCATTTTATATCGACGCACATATCCATGCGGAAGAAGTGACGACTTCGCATACGGCGCTGTATACGATCTGGTATCTGCTGACGAATTATGGCACGGATAAAGAAGTTACATGGCTGCTGGACAACACGACATTTTATATTATTCCGCGATTGAATCCCGATGGCGCGGAAATCAGTTTGACGACCGGACATCATTGGTGCGGGAACGGGCGTTATCTGCCAGGTGAGGAACAGACGCGCGGGTTGTGCCAGCAGGACATCAACGGCGACGGATTGATCGTGCAGATGCGGATTAAAGACGACTCGGGCGAGTGGAAAATCTCGAAGGATGATCCGCGCTTGATGATCCAGCGGCAGCCGGGGGAAGTCAGCGATGGGCCGTATTACCAGCTGTACCGCGAGGGACTGATTAAGGGCGATTGGGATGGCGTGACGATTGACATTGAACGTCCTCGAGATGGGAATTTGAACCGCAATTTTCCAGCGGGTTGGTGGTCGGAACAACGGCAGTACGGCGCGGGTGATTTGCCTCTTTCGGAGCCGGAAGCACTGGCGTGTGCCCAGTTTATTTTGAGTCATCCGAATATCGCGGGAATGCAGTGCTATCACACACATGGCGGCGTGCATCTGCGACCGTCATTGATTGCGCCGGACAGTACTTTACCGCGCAGCGACCTGGCACTGATCAAACGCATCGGGGCGATGGGACAGGCGATCACAGGGTATCCAGTGATTTCGGTGTATGAGGAATTCACGACTGATCCGGATAATCCACGAACGGGTTCGCTGATGCAGTGGTCATATGACGAGCTGGGTATCGTCACCTTCTCGACGGAGTTATGGAATCCGGAACTGGCGGCAGGGATACAAGATCCGGCCAAGTACCAGATTCGGGCACGATCAACCGAGGATGAAATCAAGTTACTCAAATACAACGATGAACATCTCGGCGGCAAGGGATTTGTGGAGTGGAAAGCATTCGACCATCCGCAGTTGGGGCAGATCGAGATCGGCGGGTGGACGCATATGTATACCTTCCGCAATCCGCCACCGGCTTCGCTAGCAACGACCGAAAAAGCGCGGAACTTCTTGCGGGATACGATCCATAAAAATTGTTTATTCACGTTGAAACATGCCGCTTGTACGCCATTGGTACAGATCGAGTCGGTAAAGGCCGAGGCTTTGGGCGCGAATCTGTATAAAGTGACGGTGGTGGTGGCAAATACTGGCTTCCTGCCAACGAATATGACCGCACGGGCGTTGAAACATGGGACAGCGGGAAGCGTCAAAACAGATTTGCAGCTACGTGACGGTATTGAGTTGATTATGGGCGAACAATCGCAGGATTTGGGGCATCTGGCAGGGCGTGATGAACGGGTGGCGACATGGTCACCCTGGATGCCAGATTGGCATCATCCGAAGGGCAAGGCAGAGTGGTTGGTACGCGGCGAGGCAGAAAGCACAATTACCATCACAGCGGGCGCTCAACGAGCAGGATGGAAACAAGCAACGGTGACGTTGGGATAATTGACAGCCCAAGACGAAGAACCCGTACCCTAACCCTCCCCGCACGCAAGGGAGGGAACATTACAACGTTAATATATACGTGAGAATTTGATTATGCAATTATTGAACGAAGCATTTTACAGGCGGAAGATCGGTCAAATTCAGACGCGGATGGATGCCGAGCAGTTGGACGGAATGCTGCTGCTGGATGTGCCGAATGTGATTTATGCCTGCGGGTTTTTCCATACACCATCCGAGCGACCGCTGGGGTTATATATCCCGAAAAGCGGTGAGGTGGCGCTGTTCGTGCCGCTGCTGGAGCAAGAAAATGCCGGGGCAACATGGGTGAAAGACATTCGCACCTATTTCGAATATCCGGGTGAGATACATCCGGTGGCGTGGATGGTGAAGGAAGCCGGTGTCAAACGGTTGGGTGTGGATACGCTAACAGTAGATGTATACCAGAAACTCGGCGATAGCGTTGTCGTCACGCCGATGGTGGAGCAGATGCGCTGGATCAAAGAGCCGGAAGAAATCGCATTCATCGAGAAGGCATCGACCTACGCAGATTATTGTTTGGAATATGTTTTAGAAAACGCAGGAGCCATCATCCGCGACGGTGGGACAGAACTTGATATTTTGAAGGCCTGTATTGGTGCGACAGCTGCCAGGATGAAGACTGAAGTCGGTGAGATTTTCAAGCTTGGCGGGAGTTCGGTGGTGGGGACTGTTCACAGTGGGCCGAGAGCAGCACTACCACACGGATCACCAATTGAGCGCAAACCCCAAATTGGCGAACCGATGATCGCGGGGATTGGTGCGTCAGTGGGTGGGTATCATGCAGAAAGCGGTGCGACATTTGTGATCGGTGAACCTAAGAATGATGTGATGCGCTGTTTGAAAGCGGCGGCTGAGTGCGACATGGCGGGAATTAAGGCGCTGCGAGTCGGAAATACCTGCACGCAAGTAAATGACGCGGCATTGAGCGTACTGCGCGAATATGGATTGGGTGATGCGATCCGGCACCGGATTGGACATGGGATGGGGTTGCAAGGACATGAAGGGCCGTGGCTAGCACCGGGGGATGATACGCTGCTGTCAGCGGGGATGGTGTTTTCAAATGAACCGGGCATTTACCGACCGGGCATTGATGGCTACAGGCTCATCGACAGCATGATTGTGACTGAGGGCGAAGCGAAAGTGACCAGCCAATTCTTAGCGAACCATCCACTGGAGAAGCGGATTATCGCAGTTTGAATAGTAAACAGGGAAGTCTTAACCGAACCGAAATATGTAGAAAGTGCTGTTCGGAAGTACAGCGCAAGACCGTCCCAATAGACGAAGATTCGGCATCAATGCCTGTGATAACGTGAGATTATCAAGAAACACCAGCCGTTAGGGTGAAAGGTATTCCTCATGAAAACAGGTTTGATCACCGGGGCATCACGTGGATTAGGATTGGCGCTGGCTCGTGAACTAGCGGCACAAGGTTGGGGATTAATCTTAGATGCACGCGGTGGGGAAGCACTCGACAGTGTGCAACAAGAATTGGGAGCAATCACAACAGTCGTGGCAATCGTGGGTGATGTGGCACAGCCGGAACACCGGCAGCAACTTGCACAAGCCGCCGCTGATTTAGGCGGTTTGGATGCTGTCATCAACAATGCCAGTGTGCTTGGGCCAAGTCCACAGCCTGCCCTGCTCGATTATCCACTGGACGTACTGGAAGCAGTTTATAAAACAAATGTTGTCGCACCGTTGGGTGTGATCCAAGCGGTGAAGAATCATCTGAAGTCGGACGCACGAGTCATCAACATCAGCAGCGACGCGGGGGTTGAACCTTATACAGGCTGGGGTGGATACGGCAGCAGCAAAGCAGCATTGGAACACCTGTCGGCCATCTTAGCAGCAGAAAATCCACAATGGAAAGTGTATTGGGTTGATCCCGGTGATATGCGAACCGAGATGCACCAGGCGGCGTTTCCGGATGAGGACATCAGCGACCGCCCATTACCAGAAGTGAGCGTTCCGGGATTGGTCGAATTGCTTACGGGAAGCTTAGCTAGTGGGCGCTATAAAGCACGGAATGTATTGGACAAGCTAAAAGAACAACCGGCGGTGCATTGGTTGAATCTGGTACTGCAAGTGGACGATTTTGAAGGGGCGGCAGATTTCCTGGGCAACAGCTTGAAACTAACGATGCAGCAAGAATGGCATGATACCGGACACGGAGCATTGTTCAGCGCGGGACAAGCGACAATTGAAATCGCAGATCGGACGCAAATCGCAGCGGTTGATCGCGTTGAGGTCGGTCAGGCCGTGAATGATCCGATCCGGCTGGCACTGGGCGTGCGCGATGTGGAACAAACATCAGCGGATGTGCAAGCGGGTGGGGCGAAGGCACTGCATGGAATTGTAGATACGGATTGGGGGCATCGCAACCAGCGGTTGAGTATGCCTGACAGGATGCCGATTAAAGCACTGACGTTGTTCCAAGTAAAGGAGGCGACATCATGAACGAGCGCATCCTTCTGGACACATTGGATTTTGTGCTGCCGCCGGAACTCGAAGCCACAATGCCACCCGAAGCGAGAGGATTAACACGCGATGCAGTCAAGCTGATGGTATCGTATCCGTCAGATAATCGGATTATCCATACCTGTTTTAACCGCATCGCTGATTATCTGACAGCAGGTGATGTGGTGGTGATTAATACCAGTGGAACATTGAATGCGGCATTTGCAGCACAGCGGGCGGACGGAAAAGCGTTTGTGGTGCATTTGTCCACCCATCTGGCAGACAGTGAGTGGGTGATCGAAGTACGGCAACCCGATGGGCCGGCAACCAAACCGTTTGCTGACGCGCAAATTGGTGAGGCTTATCACCTTTCCGGTGGTGGAATTGTGACGCTAATCGAGCCATACGGTATGCCGCTGAATGGACGGGTGCGGTTGTGGAAAGCAGAACTCAAGCTGCCGATGACACTGGACAATTACCTCAAACACTACGGCAATCCGATCCGGTACAAGTATGTGCCGCAAGTATGGGACAGCCACTACTATCAAACGGTGTATGTGACGGAGATGGGCAGCGCTGAAATGCCCTCGGCGGGACGGGCGTTTACACCAGAGATTATTACACGATTGGTGGCAAAAGGGGTGCTGGTCGTGCCGCTGCTGCTGCATACAGGTGTGTCCAGTATGGAAGAACACGAGCTACCGTATGCAGAATATTTCCGTGTACCAGATATCACGGCAAGAATTATCAATTTGGCACATGAGCACGGTGGTCGGGTGATTGCGGTGGGTACGACAGTGGTACGAGCGCTGGAAACCATAAGCGATAATGAGGGCGATGTCCATGCGGGCGAAGGCTGGACGCAAGCGATCATTACGCCGGAGCGCGGTGTCAAAGCAGTCGACGGTTTGCTTTCCGGATTACATGAACCGAAGGCAACACACCTCGCGATGTTAGAAGCACTTGCACCACGCGATCATCTGGCAAAGGCTTACAATGAGGCACTTGAGAAGTATTACCTGTGGCACGAGTTCGGGGATATGCACCTAATTTTGAACCCGGCCCGATCTATTCAAACCTGACATTTGGAGGCAAACAGAGAGACATGGCACGCTACATGGCAGCAAATCATCCGCTTAACAAGCAGCTGTTGACCGAAGCATAAACGACCGTATGCTATCCGTCGGAAAGATCACAACAAGCATATGATTGATATTCAGAATAAACTGAAAGTGTCAACTGCTTTTGTGATTCTGACAGGAGGCCATATCATGTCTCGATTCTACTGGATTTGCTTCATGCTGCTGTTAGTGATGCCCAAGCCGACTTACGCACAGGCGGAAGAAGGCTGGAGTTCGGGCTGCGATAGCAAGGCTGAGGCTGTTGTCGCCTCGTCCACAAAGCTCAATTTTGGCGCGAGCTGCAAAATATTTACAACTTGTATAGAGGCCGGTAACGCAAATGGCGTATGCCAAATGCAGGCTCTGATGACGCTGCGCGACGGGTGTGCTGATAGCCAATGTGTGATTGAGGCCCAACTTTATGCGGCGACCATCACGGTATTCAACAGCGCTTACAATTTTGATGTTTCGAACGGAAGCAAAGGTTCGGCTGAAATTGACACGATTGTGCCTGAAGCACTAAAAGCGTTTCAGGAAGGCAAGTATGACGAGGTAGCCGAACTTTATTTGAACGTTCCGGCGGATATTTATATCCATCCAATGCTGCCCTTGAGTGCAGGGTTAGCATATGCAGCGGCAGGCGAACAAGACAAAGCGATGGCTGCTTATGATCAGGCGGTACAAACGTCTTATCTCGAACCATTATCTTATTACATTCGCGGGAATGCGCTGGCAGCTACGCATCAGCATGACGATGAAGCAGCGATTGATTTCAGTTTGTTAGATCAATATACAGCAGGCGACACTTCGGTAAGTTCGATAGTGAAACCGTTAGTGGACGCATATCCTTTCCCCGAAACAGTCTTTGAAAAATGGACAGCGTATCCGGTTGTATGGCGCGGTGAAGGCGTCGCCGGTAGTTCAATGACCGATTTGACACAGGATGAACCACGTGCCGTGCTGATTGCCAAGCTGGATGGTGGCAAAAAGTTAGCCGCACAGAACCTCAGTGATCTGCTCAAAAACACGTACAATAATTTGCCGCAGACGATGATACTTAAGCAAGCGTATGACCAAACATACAGCTTTAGTGTTTCAAACACGGATGATTATGGGACATGGGGCGGTACTATAAAAGTCGATCTGGGATCATCGCCTATACAAGTGAATGAATACACCACCGAATTTGAAAATGGTACAAGTAATGCCTCTATCATAGCACCTGCGACGGAAGCTGATCCGCGCCTAAAATTCGATGCGAAGCGATGCCCCGGAGCAGCACTATCGCGATTGAAGATTGGGGAGGAAGGACATGCTTTTACGAATTCAAATCCAAATGGATTAGCACCAGCCTTTGATACTGTTGGCGGCAAGCAAATCGGAAGCACTGACCATTACATTGTTATGGATGGTCCGAAATGCCAAGACAATAACGCGTGGTGGCAAATCAAACTGGATGATGGCAGGATTGGTTGGGCTAGCGAGAGCCAAGGTAACAGCTATCAACTTTTCCCTACAAATGACACACCTATTCCACCGTCTCGAAATGGGACGTAACTTATCGTATTTTCATTAGCTCAAAGGATGCCGTATCATGCCTGAACCAGCCGCCTGGCGCTACCAAAAGATTATTCGTCCATTATTTGACATCCCTTCGCCACACCGTATTTTAAAGGGTGGAAAGGTTTTGACCTGTGTAGGCGACGAGGTCATTGAAAATGGTTTTGTGGAGATTGAAAAAGGCGAGATTAAAGCGGTAGGGAAAGCCAGTGATTTAGGCTCAACGGATGCCGAAGTAATTGATGTGGGCGGCCAAACGATCATGCCGGGGATGATTAATTCTCATGCCCATCTGGCATGGGACGGCGTACATGATCTGGCGCGGCAGTCGATGGATGACGCGGTGGAAATCAGTGCTTATAAGAGCGCGGCCAACATGCTCAAAAGTCTGCGGGCAGGGGTTACGCTAGTGCGTGATCTGGGTATGAATAAGACGAACTTTTTCGCCAAGCAAGCTATTGAGCAAGGGATATTCCCCGGGCCAAGACTTCTGATTTGCGGCGAGGCGATTATCCAAACTGGCGGTCATACCTACTGGTGCTGTCGTGAGGCCAGCGGCGCGGACGAAATGCGACGGGCGGTGCGTGAACAGGTCAAAGGCGGGGCGGATTTGATCAAGATTATGGCCTGCCACGATACGCTGGAATTCACGGATGCGGAGCTGGAAGCTGTGATAGATGAAGCACACCGGAATGGCTTACCTGTGACAGCACATGCCACCTATAACGACTGCATCAAGCGAGTGGCGCAATTCGGCGTCGATGTGGTGGAACACGGCGGTTCGATGGACGCCGAAACAATCCAACTGCTGCTGGACAAGAAAATCCCCATCGTGACGACCTTTGCGCCAGTGGTAATGCAAGCGAATGCCGAAGTGGCGCGGAAATATAACGTACCTGAGTGGAAGATCGAGGAACGGCAGCGGGCAATTGCAGGGCCGGAACGCTACGCGGGATTGGTAAACGCGGCAAAAGCGGGCGTGCCAATTGCCTTCGGAACGGATGCGGGGAGTCCGGTGGTCGGGCATGAAATCGTTGCGCCGGAACTGAAGTTCATGGTGAAGGTGGGCGTAGTGACCGATAATTACGGTGCGCTTCGGAGTGCTACAATTGTAGCGGCACGGTTAAGCCATCTGGAAAACAAACTCGGCACATTGGAAGCTGGCAAAGAAGCCGATGTGATTGTGGTGAACGGTAATCCGATTGATGATTTAGACGCGCTGGATCATGTGCAGATGACGTTTATTGGCGGGAAGAAAATGTTGGGTGTGGGGTAAGAAGTAAGGCGGAACCCCCTCCTTAATCCTCCCCCCGTAGTAACCTGAGGAGAGGACATGTTTGAAAATGAGGGAGACCCTAATCAAGAAAATTCAATTCGGGAGCACACATAGGTGCTCCCCTACGGGAAGACTTGTTCTTTAAAAATAACATTCCCACAAAAGGTGTCCTCTCCTCAGCGTAGTAACAGGGGAGGAAATAAATCAAATGCTAAAACACATTTGTTGAAAGGCAGACTATGCCCAATGGAACGCAACGGATTGAGGAGTATGCCAAAGCGCTGATGGTGGGCGAAGTGGCACATGATTACAAGCATGTGGATCGGGTGCGGTATTGGGCATTGAAAATCGCGAAACAGGAGCAATATCCGCATTTGGATTGGGTGGAAGCGACGGCGCTGCTGCATGATATTGGTCTGGCAAGCGGTGGACGAAAACGTCATGCGCAGGTTGGGGCACAATTGGCGGCTGAATTTTTGCAGACATATCAGCTTTTTGATGAGACAGCCATTCAGGAAATTGCAGATGCTATACGGTATCACAATTCGATGTGTGGTGAGGGTCAACTGCTTGCCATTCTGCGTGATGCCGATACGTTAGATTTACTCGGCGCAGTCGGGCTTATGCGCGGATTTACATCCAAATCGGATAAACCCGATTATGCGCCAGAGTTGATCAAAGGCGAAACGTGGGGCATGAGCGCGGAGGAATTCACAGAGCGATTTCAAAATGGTACCGGAACGGGTGCTTATATTGTTGACCAGATCAACTTTCAGATAAGCTGCTACGAGAACCTGAATACGAATGCCGGAAAAGTATTTGGAAAGCCATTGATCGATTTTATGCAGACGTTTATGGAGTCGTTCGAGGCGCAAATCAAAGGCGGTACAGGCTGAATTCCACAGCACCTGATGGTCGTTGAGTAAAGCCGGGTTATAGGCTATTATCAATTTTCCCCATATGGCTGGTTGACGCCTATGATCATTTTTCATGATGGATATTAGCTGATGTTCACGTCGTTAGAATTCTGGTTGTTCACCGCACTTGTTTTAATCGTCTATCAGATCGTCCCAGGCAGATGGCAAAACCTGCTGCTACTGGCTGCCAGCTACGCGATTTATACGTATTTAGAGCCGCGATTTGTCATCCTATTGGTGGTGATGACGGCCTTCAACTTCTGGATTGGACGACGGCTGGGCGCAAATGTGGCCCAACGGCGACGCTATTTGTGGGCGGGTATTACTGTGAATGTGGGCATACTAGCGCTGTTTAAATATGCGCTGGGGTTGATTACAGCGATGAGGCCGGTACTCAGTAAGCTGGGTATGGAAAATGTACCGCTTATTACGCAGGTGATCCTGCCATTGGGATTGTCGTTCTATTCGTTTCGGGCGCTGGCTTACCTGTTTGATGTTTATAACGGTGTGATGGAACCCGAAAGCAGTTGGGTTGACTTCGGTTTATACATCAGCTTTTTTCCACAGATTGTCTCGGGGCCAATTGTTCGTCCGCAGCCTTTCATCAGTGCTTTGAAGCCCATTCGGCGACTGACCCAGCAACAATTTGTAGTCGGTTTGACGTTTATTTTTATGGGGCTGTTTTACAAGGTCGCCATTGCTGATCCGCTATTTAGCCCGTTAGTGCCAACAGTCGCCAATATACGCGCGTTAAGTTCGACGGACGCATGGTCAGAATTTATCCTGTTTACAGTGCGGATCTATGCGGATTTTGCAGGTTACAGCCTGCTGGCGATTGGCGTGAGTGTGTGGTTCGGACTACCCATTGTCCAGAACTTTCGTCAGCCGTATTTCTCAAAAACGATCAGCGAATTCTGGGATCGCTGGCATATCAGTTTATCCACATGGATTCGGGATTACATTTTTTACCCGGTGAGCCGTGCCCTGTTACGACGTTGGGGCAACCAGCGAGGGCGATTGATACAAATGGTCGCCTTTCTGGTATCGATGACGTTAAGCGGGATGTGGCATGGAACGGGGCTAAAGTTCATTGTCTGGGGGGCATTACACGGCGTTTATTTATCGATTGAACGTGTCTTTTTCCCACGGGCACGGATTAAGCCTAAGAACGCAACCCGTTTACAGATCTGGATGCGTACCATTATTGGTGTCGCGATTACGCTGGCAGCCGTGAGCGTGGCATGGGTGTTTTTTCGGGTTGATTCAATCGTGGGGGCATTCGTATTCTTTCAACGGCTGGTTTCTTCCAACCCATTGAGTGACATTAACGCTTTATGGTTGATCAAAGTTCTCGTGCCGATTTTACTGCTGCTGATCATCGATGTACCGCAAGCCGTTAGTAATAATCCGTTGTTTTTATGGCAGATGCGACCGATATGGCGCATTGGGATGTGTACGCTGTTGGTTCTCAGTATTTTCATTTTTGGAAGCCAAACCCATGCGCCGTTCATTTATTTTCAGTTCTGAAACACCGCGTACGGTGCGCAAACTTTTGACATTGGTGGTATCAGTGGCCGTTATCCTGTTGATTATCGACTGGCTGATCGGACGGATGATACCGTACATCACCAGTGAACCACCGTTTATCCTTCGGTTTGTCAATGTGCCGGGCGTGGAAGCCCTGTGGGATTTTTCTGAGGCAGGTATTCAGCCGATTGTCTTTACCGGAAGTTCGCAAACCTATACGGGTATTTCGCCACATGTATTTGATGAGCGACTGAAGGTTATTAGCCAACAGGACGTGAACTCGGTGAATGTTAGTGTTTTAGGGTCGGTTGTCACGGTTGAACGTGATTTTATCCGCAACCTGATTATCCCAAACCATCCCAAAATCATCCTGTATGGTATTGAAATGCGAGCGCTAAAAAGTGAGTCGCAAGACGAAGATTATTACCTCGTCAGTGATTTCAGGAATAAAGCGCTGGGTTACGCAGTGTCTCAGCGTTCGGCTATCGGACGTGATGTGTTGATATGGTTATTGAAGCATTCTAATCTGATGCGGTATCGTGACAATTTTCATGAGTGGTTTTCGGGTATCCGACCAATCAACGGCGGAGAGGATTTACTGACCAAAGTGGATGATCTGGGTTTCGGCCCGTTTTCAAGTAAGGTGGGGAAAAGTGAGGCGAATATCAAAAACCAGTTTGTGCCGTTTACAGTGGATCAGGCTACCCGTCAAAAACTGATTGATATCCGAACGAACTGCCAAGAGAGTGGCGTGCAATGCATCCTGCTTAATACACCTCTACACCGATTGGCCTATAGCTATATTACTCCAGATGAAGAAGCGCTTTACCAGAGCGTGCTTTTAGAGGCAAAGTTACCGATATGGGATTTTAATACCGAAGCCTGCCGTGTCCTGCTGGGCGACGCATCGTTTTTCAACTTGAACCACCTGAATGCCAACGGGGCCGAAAAATTTTCGCAGATGATCGCCGATGTTTATGGTGAAATCTTTTTTAAGGTGCCAATATCGGGTGATGCGACCTGTGCGGTGGTGCATTCATGACACTGAAAACAGAACCTTTTCATGAGTGAGCATTCTTTTATCTTCCAACCGGAAAGCAACTGGACACTACGACAACTGGTGCTGACGGCTGTGGCAGTCGTGGTGATTCTGGTGGTATCGGATTGGTTGTTGGGACGGTTGATCCGCTATATCACGGCAGAACCACCTTTTCTGCTGCGGCTCGAAAATATGCCAGGGGTGGAAGCGTTATGGCGGTTTTCCGAAGCGGGGATTAAACCGATTGTATTCACAGGCAGTTCACAAACCTATTCGGGTATATCACCACATGTATTTGACACACGGATCAAGGCGATTAGCGGGCAGGATGTGAAGTCAGTGGATGTGACCTTTTTAGGGTCGGTTGCCACGATTGAGCGTGATCTGATCCGTAACCTGATTATTCCCAACCATCCACAGGTGGTTGTTTACGCGATTGAGATGCGAGCCTTAAACCCTGAGTCGCAGGATGAGAGGAATGAAGCGGTCAGCGATTTTAGAAATGAGTCGCTGGGTTATGCATTATCCCAAGACTCAGCTGCGTTCAGAGACTTCCTGATCTGGCTGTTGAAGCATTCCAACTGGATTCGGTACCGTGATAATTTCCACCAATGGTTTACAGGGCAACGTGGCATCAACCAGGAACACTTCTTCCAAATTACGATTGATGATGTGGGTTATTCACCGGGTATGAGCCGATTTATGCCTGATCCAAACGTGATCAAAACGCAGTTTATTCCGTTTGGGCGGAGTGAGACCGTTCAAAAGGCGTTAGGTGATATTGCGGCAAACTGCCAGCAAACGGGTACGACATGTGTTTTGCTGAATATGCCTATTCATCCGATGGCATATGAATACATTAAGCCGGAAGAAGAAACACTTTACAAGGATGTGCTTAAAGAAGCAGGCTTGCCCGTCTGGGATTTCAACACGAGTAGTTGTCACCTCGTTTTTAAAGATGAATTATTTCTTGATCTCAATCATTTGAATTCAAAAGGAGCCGACAAGTTTAGCGCAATGATTGCGGATGTCTACGCAAATCGATTCCTAAACACGCCGTTGTTGAAAGATCAGATATGTGGGGAATATGAAAATTAGTATCCCCTTATATACATATTTTCTACTGCTCTTAATTTGAAATGCGAAATAATATACTTAAGCCCGTTGCGAACCGACAGGTTACACTGTTTATGCTGTACAGCTCGATTTTTCAAATCGGGCTGTTTGGCGTTACCGATGTCATCCTGAACTTTTACTTCACGAGCCTCGGTCATTCACCGGAAACGATTGGTATGCTGCAATCTTTACCACGAATTGGCGGGCTGCTGATCAGCGTGCCAGCGGGATTGGTTGCCAGCCGATTAGGGGCTTACCGTGTCATTTTGTACTCGACAGTCGGAATGGGCGTAGCGCTGCTGCTGCCAATTTTATGGCCTGCCCTGCCGATGTTAGGACTAAGCCGTTTTCTATTGGGCGTGTTTTATGGAGCACAACAGGTAGCCATTAACCCGTTCATCGGTGGATTGGTGAAGCCGGATCAACAGCCGTTTCTTTTTTCCTACCACAATATCATTACGATGGTGGCGACAGCGGTAGGGAGTTTCATCGGCGGGTTTTTGCCGAGCATTCTCATCGGGCTGGTGCCACATCCAACAGTCGAACAAGGTTTAGCAGCACAAACACCACTGGCTTATGCATCGGCTTTGACGGTTGGTCTGGTCATCATGCTGATGAGCTTAATCCCGTTGATGCTCGTGAAAGATTCCCATCAAGCTGTGCGCGTGGGCAAGGAAAAAGCGCATTTCCGCAAACTGCCCTGGCGACTGCTGCTGGTGTTTGCCATTCCAATGCTTTTCTTCGGGTTTACAGGCGGGTTAACTTTCCCATTTTACAACCTATTTTTCCGCAATACCTTTCATATCAGTGATGAGGTGGTCGGTACTATATTGGGCATCGGTTGGATTGGCATGGGCATCGTGCCATTGGTGAATCCGATCTTAGATAAACGCTACGGACGGTCACAGGCGTTGTTTATCATCCTGACTATCGCTGCGACGGCATTTTTCGGCCTGAGCATTGCGCCAACATTAGCGGTGAGCATCATTGCTTATGTGATCGCAGCATCGGCGCGGAATGCCATGCAACCACTGTTTCAACCGCTAGTGATGTCCACATTACCAAGGGAAGCTCATAATATGGCAAGCGGAATCGGGTTGGTGGCATGGAACGTGGGCTGGTTTAGTGCGACGACTATCAGCGGGTATTTACAGGCAGGACACGGATTCGGCCTGATTATGCAGGTGGTGGCGGTGGGGGTGATGATTACTGCCGTGAGTGTAGTCATCATTTTTAGGAACAGGCCACAGCATATAGAAAATCTATTGGGTGAGGCTTCCTTACAACTTCCAGAAGTTAGCTAGAACATCGATATAGCATAGAACGACAAGAGGGATAAGCAAATGACCGCATATGAACAGTTTGAGCAGCACATCGCAGCATTGAATGATATTTTGAACTCGATTTCGGTATTGAAGTGGGATGCACGGACAAATATGCCACCGGGTGGGGCCTTAACGCGTGGTAATCAGTTAGCGACGTTATCACGGATTGCACAGGATTATTTCGTCGGCGACACAACAGCACGATTACTGGATGCGGCGGAAAACGAGATTGCAGGCGAAGACAAAGACTCGTATCGGGTGCGGGCAGTTCAACAAACACGTCAATACTATGAATTGGTGAAGCGGATTCCGGTTGAACTGACGTCCAAAAAGGCAACATTAGCACCGATGTCAGAACAGGTGTGGGCGGAGGCCAAGCAGAACAATGACTTCGCCAGTTTTGTGCCTTATCTTCAACAGATGCTCGACTTAAGTAGGGAACAAGCCGATGCCGTAGGCTACAGTGGGCATCCATTTGATGCGCTGGTGTTTGAGTATGAGCCAAGTGCGACTGCGGCTTCGTTAAAGAACCTTTTTGATGAGTTGAAAGCAGGTTTGCTGCCGCTGCTCAAGAAGATCGTGGCGAATGATAAACCGCTAGAAAAAGACCTGTGGCAGCACGAATTTCCACTGGATAAGCAGAAAGCATTCGGGTTGGAGATGGCGAAAAAGATCGGCTACGATGTGCAGCGTGGCCGGTTGGACATTGCACCACATCCATTTGAGATTTCGTTTACGCGGAATGATGTGCGAATCACAACGCGATATAACCTGAATTATCTACCGATGGCGTTGTTCGGGACAATGCATGAAACCGGACATGCGTTGTATGAGCAAGGGGTTGATCCGGCATTGACGCGAACAGCACTGACGACCGACTTTTTGGGACAGTATCCGGTGGGTGGAACGAGCTACGGAGCACATGAGTCACAGTCACGGTTGTGGGAAAACCAAATCGGTCGGAGCCGTGAATTCTGGGAAGTACATTTTGGTCGACTGCGTGAAATATTCCCTGAACAAATGGCGGGGGCTGATCCAGACTTGATGTACCGGTCAGTGAACCGTGTGAAGCCGAGCTTGATCCGTGTGGAGGCAGATGAAGTGACCTACAACCTGCATATTATGCTGCGGGTCGAAATTGAGATGGGACTGTTAGATGGATCAATGAAGGTGGCTGATCTACCTGAGATATGGAATGCCAAGATGGAAGAATACTTAGGCGTGACACCACCAAACGATAGTAAAGGTGTGCTGCAAGATGTGCATTGGTCAGGCGGTGGGTTCGGTTCATTTCCGGGCTATACCGTGGGTAATGTGATGTCGGCACAATTCTTAAAAGCAGCTCATGAACAAGTGGCAGGGTTAGATGCTTCATTAAAGCAGGGCGATTACATGCCGCTGCTGGGGTGGCTACAACAAAATGTGTACCGACATGGACGGGCGTTTAGTGCCAACGAATTGTTACAGCGTTCGACCGGTAAAGAACTGCATGTTCAGCCCTATTTGGCCTATTTGGAAGCGAAGTTCAGCGAGTTGTACGGGTTGAGTTAGCCGTCAAATAAATACCTATCCGAGTAAAGGGCATACGGCCGTATGCCCTTTCAGGCAAGCGTGGGTGCGAATTTCTGCGGTACAATCCTCGTTCCTTATCCACATAGATTGTTGAAAGTTTAACCAATGTCGAAAATTTTGCTTTTCGTCGGTACATATACCCAGCCATTACCACATGTTCCAACAGCACATGCTGAAGGGATTTATAGCTATGAATTTGATTCAGCAACCGGAAAAATCAATTATTTGAGTACAGCAAAGGGAATTGAGAACCCAACTTATACGGCGGTGGACGGCAAAGGACGGCATTTGTATGCCGTAAAAGAAGTAGAAGGAGGACGGGAAAATGCCTGTTTTGCCTATGGTATTAACCGGGAGACTGGTGAGCTGACATTGATTAATGAGCAGCCGACATTAGGACAGGCAAGCTGTTATGTAACGGTTGAGAGCAATGGGAAATATGCGCTGGTGGCGAATTATACGAGTGGCAAAACATGGGCAATGCTGCCCATCAGGACAGACGGCGGGTTAGATCCAGCGAGTGATACGACAGAACATCAGGGGAGCAGCATCAACGCAAGGCAGGACAGATCACATGGTCATTGTGTGGTGATTGATCCGAGCAATACCTATGTGTTCGTGGCGGATTTGGGTCTGGACCAACTGGTGCGGTACAAATTGGATACCGTAAATGGCAAGTTGATTCCAGCGGCAGAAGGTAATGTGAAGCTGGAGACGGGTTCAGGGCCAAGGCATTTTGTGTTCCATCCAAGCGGAAAGTTTGTGTATGTGGTGAGCGAGTTGACGGCGACAGTGACAGCCTTAAGCTATGATGCGGCCAGTGGGACGATGCAGACGTTACAAACCGTGTCTACATTGCCAGAAGAATATGATGGGCAGAAATGGGCAGCGGCGATAAGGATTACAGCAGATGGGCGCTTTGTATACGCGTCTAATCGAGGACATGACAGCATTGCGATATATGCCGTTGACCAGCAAACAGGTAAATTGACAGCACTTGGGCAGCAATCGACAGGTGGGAAAGTACCGAGAGATTTCAACATTGATCCAACCGGAAAATGGCTGCTGGCGGCTAACCAGGCGACGGATACCGTGGTGACTTTTAGGATTAACCAGACGACAGGGGTGTTGGAAGAAACGGGTGTTGTGGCTGAAGTAGCTACACCGGTTTGTTTGACGTTTTTGGTGACCTGATAAACAGGCGATAACAGGTAAATATTACAAAAAGTATTACGAAATCAGCCTCATATATTTGCAAATGAGGCTGATTGGTTTGAAAAGCCATATCAGAGTCGAACTAAAAAGACTGGTGTGTTGCTACCAATATGCCGATAACATTACAGGAATGCAAGAAGAATTAAGATCGCATTCTTTAAGGTATATCCCCCTTCTATAAGATATGGAATGTGGTCTACAATAAAAGTCTCAATTCGAAATACAACTATGTAGAAGCAACAAAATGACCACGAATCCCAAAATTATCGGTGAAGGTTTAGGGTTTGATGATGTGCTGCTGGTTCCACAGCGGTCATCAATACGATCACGGTTCAGCGGCGAGATTGAGACAATTGCGCGGGTGGCGAGAGGCGCACCGGCTATCCACATTCCGATCATATCAGCCAACATGGACACCGTGACGGATTGGCGCATGGCGACTACGATGTCGCTGTTGGGCGGATTCGGGGTTATCCACCGTTTTATGAGTGTGGACGAGCAAGTGGCCGAAGTGCGGAAGGTCAAAGAACGGATGCGGGTGGTGGAAGAGCATCCGCCGGTCATTCCCAGTACGGCTACCGTCCGCGATGCGCGGCAGCTGCTCAAACAACGCGAACGAGGCTATGTCGTCATTTATGAAGGCGAAAGCTTTAACGGGACGTTTACGGGAATCGCCACCCCGCGTGACTTCGCGGCAGGCAAAGCCGATTCGCCACTCAGTTCGGTAATGACACCCCGACAGCGCATCGCCACCGTTCCCTATGGTACGGCACTGGAAGAGGCCGTTGACGAGATGCACAAGCACCGCGTCGAGAAAATCCCGATGGTGGATAATGACGGTCGCTTGTTCGGCGTCTATACCATGAAAGACTACAAATACTATCAGCAGTATCCACAAGCCTCGCTCGATAACCGGGGCCGGCTGCTGGTAGGGGCGGCAATCGGCGTACAAGACGGCGACATCGAACGGGCGCTGGCGCTGGTCGCGGCGGAAGTCGATGTGCTGGTGCTGGACATCGCACACGGCGAATTGGATTACACACAGGAAATCCTGCACCGGCTGAAGGTCAACGAGCGTGTGACGACTCCTGTCATCGCCGGAAATGTGGCGACGATTGATGGGGCGAAGTACGTGCGAGATAGCGGCGCGGATGGCGTCAAGGTGGGCGTCGGGCCGGGATACGTTTGCGAAACGCGTGACGTAGCAGGCGTTGGTGTGCCACAAATCACGGCCATTTTGAACGCGGCAGAAGCTTATAAGAATGACCGTAATCCCCTGCCCATTATCAGCGACGGCGGCATCCGCAAACCGGGTGATATGGCAAAGGCGATTGGCGCTGGCGCGGATACGATCATGGTAGGGTCACTGTTCGCGGGAACAGATGAAAGCCCCGGTGAACCGGTCGAACAGGACGGAATGCTTAAAAAGATGGTGCGGGGTATGGCTTCGGCCACCGCCTTTGAGAAGCGACTGGCGCTCGGCTCGACCACGACCAGCCTTGATGATTATGTGCCGGAAGGCCGTACGACCTTCACGCCCTATAAAGGCAAGGCAAGCAAAGTGGTCAAAAAGCTGCGCGGTGGTTTACTTTCCGGCATGAGCTACAGCAACGCGCGGACCATTGCCGAAATGCATGAGCGGGCCCAGTTTATTATCGTGAAGAATCCAGGTGGGCCGGAGCAGCGGCGTCCGTTGCAGACGTAAAAGACAAATGCAATTGAACCGCTGAGATCAAGGCGGAGAGATTTTTAACACAAGGCACAGAGAAAAAGGAGCATCGCAGTATGCTTCTTTTTTATTGGTGACATTCATCTGAGATGGGGGTGGGTTAAGCATCAGGCAGCAGCGATACTTCAGCGCTAGACTATGTTTATATTCAATCGGTGTAGAGGCAGTACCATGATACACAAACGTCACATTTTGATACTCCTTGGATTAACCATTGGCTTTCTGGTGATGCCGATGTATTCCTTTGAACAGGAAACACCATCTGCGCCACAGTTTTTATAGTGATTCTTAAAGGGTATCTAGGTTTGAAAACTCGAACCGAATCACATTGACCTATAAAAACTTTTGTTCTAATATGAAATTATGTCTTCATGGTGCTAGAGTGTATTTCTCTTCTTTCTTTGTGCATGTGCGAAGCCTCCCCGTGGGATCATAGTAAGAAATGCATTGGGTTTGGAGACTGATTTGGCAAACTTGGCGGCGGACATCCCAACAGCCGATTGCCGCAAATCCAGCCGAGCCATCCGCCGAATTGACACAAATTTTGCCAGAACCGCCAATGTTTTTTGGCAAAATTGATGAATAGTGCGACCGGAGGAAGTCCTTTAGGGTCAATTAAAAGAGGGGTTTAAACTCCCCTCTGTGTTTTTACGGGCTATCGGTGGAATCAGCCTGCCAGGGTGACTATGTAGGGCAGGACGTGAGGATTGAACTCACAAAATCTGAGAGAGGAAAAGTTTGGTGCGGGGGTGTTGGGCACTTTCGAAGAAGTACTCGGGTGTGCCCTGCTCGACAATGCGCCCTTGATCAAAGAAGATGACACGGTCGGCCACTTCACGGGCGAAACCCATTTCATGGGTGACGACGATCATAGTCATGCCACTGAGGGCCAGTTCCTTCATGACGTCGAGAACTTCTTTAATCATTTCGGGATCGAGGGCCGACGTGGGTTCGTCAAAGAGCATGATCTTGGGTTCCATTGCCAGGGCGCGGGCGATGGCGACACGCTGCTGCTGTCCACCGGACAACTGGCCGGGGTATTTGTTGGCCTGTTCGGGGATACCGACACGGATCAACAACTCTTTGGCTTTGGCTTCGGCTTTGTCCTTCGACCAGCCGCGTACTTTCATGGGCGCAAGGGTGATGTTTTCGGCGACAGTTTTGTGGGGGAACAAATTGAACTGCTGAAAAACCATGCCGATTTCACGGCGAATGGCGGCGATATTGCGCATGTCGTTGCCGAGTTCAATGCCGTCAACGATGATTTCGCCAGCCTGATGCTCTTCAAGACGGTTGATACAGCGAATGAAGGTGGACTTGCCCGAACCAGATGGGCCGATGACAACCACGACCTCGCGCTGGGCAACCTCTACAGAGATATCACGCAAGACGTGAAACTCACCAAACCATTTATTTACGTCTTTGCAAATGATGATCGGTTCACCCAATTGGGGAGTGGCGCTATTTGTTTCTGCCATGATTGCTAGACCTCGTTAGGAAGACCTCGTAAAAATACTGATTGACTACATACCGTTAAATCTGCGTCTTGATGGCCTGCCCCGCGCCGGTGGCTTCAATACGGCGACTGATGGCGGCCATGATATAGCTAAAGGCGAAATAGAAAATCGCGATGAAGGCAAACGTTTCACGGCGCAGCCCTAGAAACTCGGTTTGCGAAACGATATTTTGTGCCATACCGGTTAGATCAAGCAAACCGACGATGGCGACCAAAGATGTATCTTTGAACATGCCGACAAAGTTGCCCATCATCGGGGGAATGACCAAGCGCAGCGCTTGAGGTAAGGTGATGAAAAAGGTGACTTGCAGCCCGTTAAGGCCAAGTGCTTTAGCTGCCTCATCCTGCCCCGGCGGAATAGCCTGTAACCCTCCGCGCACCACTTCGGCATTGTAAGCCGCCGAGAACAAGACGGTCGCGATCATCGCACGGAAAGCACCGGGGAAGCTGGATAAGGACGGGTTAATCAACGGGATGAGGAGTTGTGCCATGAACAAGACAGTAATGAAGGGAATACCGCGCAACAGTTCGATGTAGATGGTGCTGACGGTGCTAATGACCGGCATTTTGCTTCGCCGTCCGAGCGCGAGCAAGATACCTAATGGCAGTGAGCCGATGATGCCGACAATGGTGAGCATCATGGTCAGCAGCACACCGCCCCATTTGCGCGTATCGGTTAAGGGGAGGAAGGTACCCGGTAGGCCATAAATCAGAATGAAACTGAGGACCGGTACGACAATCAAAAGCCAGGTCGCAAGGCGCGTTGAAGTGGCACGACGACGATTGGCCGGTGAAAACGTCCGATCCAGAATTTGGGCGATCACATGTCCCAGCACACCGACAGCAAAAACCACCAGCAAAAAGAAATTGATCTGGTTCAGGAAAGGCGCAACGTAGAGACGGAGGTAATCACCAAAGGGGGCGGAATTGCGATATTCATTGCTGGTGACGACGACGAAGGGCAGCGCTTTGCCATCTTTATCAGACGGAACAGCGACTTCGGTTGAATAGCTATCCGTCATGCGGAGATATTGAGCCACATTGCCAACCGCCGCGCTGTTTTCATCCGCGCCGCGCGTGGTGTTGCGCAACATAACGGGATATATCCCTTTTATCTCGAGGATGGAAACTGATGAGGCATCATCAAGGTTTTTTTGCAGGACATACCAGCCATCGGCAGGCAAGGTCACCGTGACACCGGTATCAACTTCGGCCAGGGTCACTTCACTGTTGGGCAGCGGTTGCAGCGATGAGTCTAAAATGGCGATATGTACGGGCTGCTGGTTGAGCTTCAAACCCGCGACAACCGGATCAACAACCTTTAGGCGCTTAAGTTCACCCTCGGCGCGACTGCGCTGATTGGGGGTGAGCGAATCTGAAGCAATCAAGCGGTTGAGTTCGGCAATACGCGCCTGAGTGGTGAGGCGCGTAGCGGACGCGTTCATGGCAGCGTTGGCAGCGGCATCCGCGAAACTATGGAGCGTGGACAATGTTTCGTCCGAGTCGAATTGGGCTGCCAAGCTGACACTGACGGTTTCATTGGCTCGACCCAAAAATGCGACCTGAGCTTGCGGTGCTTGACCCGAATCACCACCGATTTTGATCGTCCCGACAGAGGCGTAATAAGGCGGCAGCGGTATGGCGGCCTTTACCACTATCGGAATAATAAAGGTCAGGGCAACGATGACCGCAAAAATGATACCGTGTGCCAGCCGCATCCGCGTCCATGTGGCAAGGGCAACACCAACGGTAAAAGCAGCAAGTATGACGACAATGGTCACACGCCATTCGGCTGTTGGGTCGTATTGACCGAGCATCAGCAAGCGTAAATTAAAGCTGATGGCGTACCAGTTGGCCTGCCCGATGGTCCAATTGACGAAGGAAACACCGAGCGCACCTACCACAAATAACACAATGATGGTGAGAATGGCATCGCCAACAGTATTAAAGAGGTTTTTCTTGATCCATGCCAGCGGCCCGACTGCCAGCAAGGGCGGATTTCTGGGTGAGGTATCCGCTCCACTGACGATGGTGGTGCTGAAGGAGGCAGGATGTTGTTCGTTTAGTGTGGTCATGGCGTGGCTACCTTGTCACAAGCTGGAAGCGACGATTCGCCAGATTGGTGAAAAAGGCGATCACAAGGCTGATGGTGAGATAGGTCAGCATAATCATGGTGATACCGGTCACAGATTGACCAGATTGATTCATGATGGTTTGTGTGATTGCCACAATATCGGCATAGGCAATCGCAATCGCAAGGCTCGAATTTTTGGCGAGGTTGAGGTATTGGCTAGCAAGCGGCGGAATAATCACCCGCATGGCTTGCGGCAGGATAATCATCCAGAGCGTTTGGGCAGTGCTAAAGCCCAGGGCGCGTGAGGCCTCGATTTGACCTTTGGGTACAGCAAGAATACCGGAACGTACGATTTCGGCGATGAAGGCAGCGGTATAAACCACCAAACCGAGCAAGAGTGCGATGTATTCCGGCGATACCTGTGTACCGCTGACATAGCCCGAGACAATACCCGCCGCATTCACTTTTTGGACAGGCGGGATGTACAAGAAGGGACTGGAACTGTAGAGATCTTCGTCGGCTGGTGTTAAGAGACCAGCAGCACGGGCATCAGCCAGAGTCATTAAGACAGTTTGACCGTCTTTGGTGACCGGCACAACACCGGGGCCGGGTTCTAAGCCGACCGCAATCCAACCGACAATGGTAAAGATGACAATCGCAAGTATGCTATAACGCAGACGGGGATAGGCGCGACCGGTTTGCTCGGTTATGCGTCCCAAGTAGATCCACATCACCAGCGCCAAAGAGACGCCGATGGCAATGAAAGCCAGCCAGTCGGCAAAGCGAGCAGTAATGTGAAATTCGGGGAAGGCAAAACCGCGCCGACTGATAAAAACAGTGGGATAGACGTCCAGCGGTAGGCCATTGTTAGGCACAATACCGAAATAGAAAATGAAACCACCCACAAACTGCCCAACCGTCAACCCAATGGCTCGCCAGCGCTGCACATTATTGATGCGGGTGGACACAAATATGAGGACAATACTGACCAGCGCATAAACGATAAAGGTCATATTGCTGAGCGAACTCATCCCAAATGAGCCTGCCACAAATATGAATGCCCCTTCAATAGCGACAATCACGCCGATCAAGATAGAGGTTAACAACAAACGGCGCGGCGAACCCATCTTTTCCTTAGCCAAATAGGCAAACCATAGGAAAAGAAAGATGACCAGTTCAATCAGCCAACGTACCGGGATGCCGTAACGGCCTTCGGGCAAAACAGTCAGTGGCGTGCGAAAATCCGGCAGTGACGCGATGACAACGGCATACCAAAAAATAAGCTGTATCAATATTGGCGTGTTACGGAGAAGTTCAACCGCGCCACGGGTTACATTCCGCAATAAAAAGTTACTACTAAGCAGGAAGATACCAGCCAAGACACCGAGGATCGTGGTCAGAACCAGACCAATGCCGATAATACGCAGCGAATTGACGACACCAACCAGAAAAGCATCGCCATAGGTGCTGTTTGAAGTGTACCAATCAGGACGTTCACCAATGTCAAAGCCGGCACGATTGGTCAAAAAGTTCAAATTGGGGGTCAAACTTTTAGAGCTGAGTGAGGTGAGGATTGATCCCCACAACAACGAAATGAGGTAGACCAGTACGAAGGCAAAGATAAGCTGACCGACAGCCGACAAAATGCGTTGATCACGCAGGAACGCCGGAATAACACTGTCGTTAAGGGGGGGCCGGGTAGTATTGGGTGGAAGATCAGCCATAATCTTGACCTAAGCCTGTCAGATTCCGTTACTATTTGAGGCGATTAGAAACCCCCACCCTAACCCTCTCCCCGTAAACGAAGGAGGGAACATATGTGGGGTCAAGTAACTTTTATTTTTGAAACCACTTGTAAATATTATTACAACCCGCAAAAAGTTCATTCAACAATTTGATTTGATAAGGGCGACGGAGTACGTCGCCCTTATCGCTATAAACAATCTAATCCGTGAGCATTTGGCTAACGGAACGGCGGTGAGTACATCAACCCACCCTTTTCCCAAATATCATTGACACCGCGTCCAATACCATAGGGAGCACCAACGTTACGGTCAAAGATTTCACCGTAGTTGCCGACCTGCTTGATAATCTGGACCGTGAAGTCGTTGGCGATACCATAGAGTGAACCGATGGCATTGTCGCCCTGGCCCAAGAAACGTTGAATTTCCGGCACATCACTCTTCAAGAATGTATCGATATTCTTGCTGGTGATACCGTATTCTTCGGCCTGAATGGTCGCGTAAACCGACCAACGGACAATATCAGCAAACTGAGGGTCAGACTGTGGGCTGAGGGGGCCGAGCGGTTCCTTGCTCATGGTCACGTCAAGAATAGTGTATTTGGTGGGGTCGGCGCTGCTACCCTTGTAACCAATAAGACCGCTCTTGTCGGTGGTGAAGGCATCGCATTGACCATCAACGAAGGCGTTCCAAGTCGCGTCAGCAGCCGCGAAAACTTTGGGCGTGTATTTGACGCCAGCGAGGCTCATCTGGTCAGCGAGGTTGAGTTCGGTGGTGGTACCACTTTGAACACAGATTGTGAGGCCTTCCAAGCCCTTGAGATCGGTAATGCCACTGTCAACCGTAACCATCATACCCTGACCATCATAGAAGGTGGTGGGAGCGAAGGTTGCACCCCAGACCGAATCACGGCTGAGCGTGTAGGTGGTATTACGGGACATCATATCAACTTCTTCAGACTGAATAGCGGCCTGACGTTGATCCGCCTGGAGAGGACGGAAGTCAACCAATGTGGAATCACCCAGTACGGCGGCAGCAACAACACGGCAGAAGTCCACATCAAACCCGCTGTAGCTACCATCGGTATTGATGACGGTAAAGCCAGGTGTCCCCGTGCTTACGCCACAGATCAGTTTTTTACGATCCAGAATGCGCTGGGTGATGGGACCCACTTTGACTGCATCTTGGGCTGTTGCAACACTAAATACGCCAACGACCATGGCGACCAGGACGAACAAGACTGAAAAACGCTTAAGCATCTAAACCGACTCCTTGGTATACATGAAACAGTTATATTTCAAATTGGCACGGCTTTATATGGTACTTGCTTTGCCAAAGGTAGTGGCAGTCTACCGTAATTGAGTCAACATGTCAAAAACTGATACCACGATTTGTACACGAATTTTCGTCGTCCACTTTTGTACAAAATAGCGGTAGATTTATCTAAAACGGACTGCTGAGAAACGCCAAAATCAGAGCCCAGTCGCATCCATTTTATTAGGTTCAGATTAACAAATATTACTTGTTTACGGTAAATATTAACGCATGTCGAGCGAAAGCATCAGATCTTGAGGTCGTTGAATGTCATGTTTTAGTATTTACTGATAACCAAATTCCTAGTGTCATGTGACGCGACCACGTTCTACGCCGGAATTGATGAACGACTTAAGATGCAAATCATCACCACATTTAGCAGCAATTAATGCCTGCTCTATTTCTTCCTGGTGGGCGTGCACAGTTACAAATTCTTCCGGCGTCAGAATACACCGATTGGGTGAATTCATTTAATTGCCTGCCCCGCTATTTAAAACTGTATATCCCATAAGTTTTGCAGAAACAATTCAAAGCCCTTTGTTATATTAGCCCGAGCTGGTGGTTCTAGAGATCTTTGCGCCATGCAATTTCAGTCGGCAACCAGCCGACACGTCCAAAATGGTTGACCTGCGGGCTATCCGGCAAAGCAGCGGTTACTTCGCTAACGGGTACTTCACGGAAGCCAAAGCGCTGCCAATAAGCACCGGCACCGGTACTGAAGCAGTAAACGACATGACGCCCCGCCATGCGGCAGCCTTCAAATGCCGTGTTGGTGAGGGCAGCACCTAAGCCTTGACGACGGAACACTGGATCAACGCCGACACTGCGGAGTAATCCGGCATGATCGCCTAATTCTATCGCGGCGATGCCAACAACCGTGTGTTTACCGAATTCTTCTATCAGCCAACATTGTGTGCCCGGTTCGAACAGTCCATCGGTGACGAGATGACAGCGCTGCAGGAGCAATTTAATGCGGGGGAAATCATCCATCATGGCATAGCGAATAATAATGTCGGTCATGTCAATTCTGCGCTCCTTATCTATTTTCCCTAAGAGCGCAGTTTATCTTTTCCTACGCAAAGTGCTTGAGTAGGAAAAGACAAAAAGCTGACCGAATATTTTGTATTAGTTAGTGAGATTCTTTTTCCACGAAGAGACTACGGCGGTAAATTTCGTCAGGACGGCGGACGATGTGCAGGACATCTTCACGTGTCATAAAGATCGGGCCACCGAGCGCAGCCGCACCGAAAAATATGTTGGCGGCCTTAACGGTCATGGCAGTGATGTTGAGGATTTCCTGCGGCGTTTGCCCCAAGACAATGACACCGTGATTAGCCATTAAGATGACTTTGGGGGCTTCGCCCCAATCCTTCATATAGCTGCGGACACCATCGCGAATGGCAAGCGCTAACGGCAGACCAGGATCGACGTAAGGCACTAAAACTGATTCAGGGCCGCACAGAACGGCTTCATCAGGGAACATGCGATGGGTGGCAAAGTCTTGAAGGCGTGGGCTGCATGTCAAACGGTTGACGGCCATCGCATGGGTGTGACCGACATATTTGACATTGCATTCGTGAAGCAGCATGGCGTGAAAGGTCACTTCGACGGAAGGTACGCCGGGAGCAGATGAATCAACCTTGGCCGCTTGCATCGTAACTTTTTGGGCGGCGAGGTCACCGGCTGGTTGATCGAGCATATCCAAAATAGGTGCGAACTTAACGGCGACAAAGCCATTTTCGCCGATGTTGTTCATCTGTTGACCACTGGCTTTGATCCAGAAGGAGTCAGTATCAATACGGCAGGAAGTGTTACCTTCGCCAATGATGACATATTCCAAATGGGGCTGGCCGAGGGAACGGGTCATTTCCAGAAGCGGTGCGAGAGTCGATGGAGTGGTCATGATTTACAAATCCTTGATAAGTCGTCAGTCATCTGCCAAATGCATTCGAACCTCAAAGTCCCTGTCATTTGGTGGAACTATTCGTAAAAAGCGATCCCGTAATAATGAGTCTATAAGTATAAAAGAACGTTCTAGATCATTCGCATAGGGACGGGTATTGCTACCCGCCCCTATAACTCGCGGGACACGATAATGGTGTCCCTACGAAATGCTTCTAAAGATCCTAGAAGTCGAAGCCGTCAATGTTATCCTTGGTGAAGGTGAAGGCCGGCCCAAGCAGGACTTCGCTACCATTGATAACCTGAAGTGTACCGAGCTTGCCAGCTTCAACAGTGGCATCACCGGGCTTGAGCTTGCCATCAACCACTGCACGCATCACGTAGACAGCGGCGTAGCCCAGATCAACTGGATTCCAGAGAACGACTGACTTGACGCAATCGGCCTTGACGAAAGGCTTCATGGGGTTCGGGGTCGCCAAACCAACAACCGCAACCTTACCGCAGGCACCGGCCTGTGTAACGGCATCGGCTGAGTTGGGGGTGGCAACGCTGGTCATACCAAACAGGCCTTGCAGGTCTTCACCATATTTGTTGATGAGGGTGTTGGCCTGATCGAAGGAGAGCTTGGCGTCTTCTTGCGCTTCAACAGTTTCCAACCACTTCATGTTGGGATAGCACTTTTCCTGATAGGCTTGCATTTCGGCAATCCAACGTGCCTGGTTAGGCGTGGTGAAGGTGCTGGTGACAATCGCGAAGCTCGCCGCGTCACCCTTTTCGGCGACCATATCATCAATCAGCGCCTTGGCAATACCGTTGAACTGTGCCTGGTTGACAAACCATTCACGGGCAGCGGGAGTGCTGTTGGCATCGTAACCGACGACATGAATACCAGCATCAAGAGCCTTGGTCAACACTGGCGAGATGGCAACCGGATCATTGGCGGCAAATAACACACCGTTTACGCCAGAGGTAATGGCGTTGTCGATGAAGGTAATCTGCTTGTCAATGTTGGCGTCGGTCGGGCCGTCAGTCTTGACGGTGACGTTACCAAGTTCAGCGGCGGCGTCCTGCATACCCTTAGCGGTGGCGTCAAAGTAGCCAATACCGATCAGCTTGGGCACATCAATCAAAGTGATGGGCTTGCCAGCCAGATCAGGGGCGTTTTTGGCAGTGCCGCCATCATACGCGGGCATAGCTGCGGGGGTCATTTCGGCCATTGCTGCGTCAGGTGTGGTTTCGGCCATCGCTGCACCGGTACCGCATTCCAACGGGGTGGTGGGAAGATCATCTGAGCCATCCCACTTCTTGGTGTCCTGAGCGCGCGCTGGCATCAAGGCCATAACGCTCATCGACAAAACAATAACGACTACTAAAAAGAGTTTCTTCGACATGTGCATATTTCTCCTCAGATAGACCTGTAACGAAAGTGAAAAACCATATTCATTTGTTGTTTGCCCGTCTGCGCATCACCTCCTTTAAAGGGCGTTCAAAATTGCAGCATTACAATTATAACGAATCTAAATTATGCGCTCGCACCGGTGCGGCGCTGGATAAAGTTATTTACCATGATTGACAGGATCAAGATGACACCGACGATAACAATGGTTGCATCGCCCTTGACACCCGACAGTGATAAACCGTCTTTGAGCAGTTGGATCATAATCAGGCCAATAGTGGTGCCGAGTACGGTTCCGCTACCGCCCAAAATGCTGGTTCCGCCTAATACTACTGCCGCCACAACCTCCAACTCAAGCCCCGTCCCCATATCGGAGCGGGTGGTGCTGACGCGAGACACATAGATGTAGCCAGCCAGCGCTGCCATAAAACCCGAGAAGGTGTAAATGAGCAATTTCACACGGTCAACCGGAATACCAGAAAAGCGCGCCCCGAGTTCGTTATTACCTATGGCATAGAGGCTGCGACCAAAGGTTGTTCGCGCCAATACGATGCCCGTGATAATGATCGCAACAGCCACTATCCATACCTGTGAAGGCACCCCAGCCAAGTCTTTCTGGCCTAATTGATAGAACCAATCCGGATAGCCACGAACCGAGCGAGCTTGACTGATACCCTCAGCCAAACCACGATACAGAGCCAGCGTCGCGAGGGTCATGATCATGGGCGGCAGACCCAACTTCACAATGAAAAAGCCGTTTACAAAACCTGCAAACGTACCGACGCCGATGGCTACAATCACGGCAAGTTCGAGTGGCATCCCCAGATTTTTCCAACACACGCCAAGGACGATAGCCGTTAGGCCCAGAATTGATCCGACAGAGAGATCAATACCGCCTGTGATGATAATAAATGTCATGGGCATGGCCATCAAGGCGACTTCAGTAAGCAGGCGACCTTGATTCAAAATATTACTGGTGGTCAGAAATTTATCGGTCTGACTGGACAGCAGCAGTATACCGATGACCATTATGATGGCTAAGACGGTTTCTTGTTTGAGCAACAAGCGCATAATCCCTGAACCGCCGGGGCGCTGCGTTGATTCGATTGGAGTTTCGCTAACAGCCATAATGTTATTCTTTCTCTTTTAGCGACGATTTACGCGACGGCGACGGATAATATCGACCAAAACCGTCACCAAAATGAGGGTTCCGCGTACCGCATTGATCCAGTAGGGTGAAATTCCGACGAAAACCATTGCCGAAGTGATGGCACTTAATAAAATGGTGGCAAGGGTCGCACCGATGACAAGACCTGTGCCGCCAAGGATGCTTACACCGCCGACTACAGCAGCAGTAATAACTTTCAATTCCAACCCAACCGGAATGCTGGCCTGAATGGAATTAAACTGGGTGGAGTACATGACGCTGCACACACCAACACAAAGACCGTTGATAATAAAAGCGGTCATAGTAATACGGCGGCTGTTGATACCCGAAAGCCGCGCGGCTTCAGCGTTACCACCGACGGCATAAATCGCGCGCCCAGTGGCACTGTATCGCATCCAAATCGTACCAATGATGGTGGCTAAAATCATGAACCAGATGGGCGTCGGCACGCCGAGCCAATCGCGCTGTGACAGGAAAAAATCAGGCGGCATATTGGTAATGGTTGTGCCACCCAAGACAATAATCAAACTCCCTTTGAGGATGCTGAGCATGCCAAGCGTCACAACAATGGAGGGAATACGGAGATAAGCTACGAAGAAGCCATTTATCGCGCCAACGATCATGGCTACTAAGATGGGAACAAGCCACGACAGCCAGACCGGAAAGCCGTTAGTGACCATCGTACCGGCGAGGATAGCTAATACACCGACTAATGAGCCGATAGAAATATCAATGTTACCGGAAATGATGAGGATAGACATACCAACTGCCGCTACGGCGAGATAGGCATTACTCTGAAAAATATCCGATAGATTGTTCGGTGCGCGAAAGCGAGGATAAGCCGTTCCCACACCAACCATCAGAACAATAATCACAACCAGCAGAATACCTTCTTGCGAGAAAATCAAATTACGCAAGCTGCGTAGGCGGTTAGGCTCAATATTGGGTGCTGGAGTGGGCTTCGACAAGGGGGTTGCAGTCATATCGTATTACTTTCTCGCCAATAAAGTGGTCTATTGTGTACTTTGCAAAATCAATTTATGATCAGCCAACAAATCCGGCGTCACCTCTGACAGCGAACGACATCCGCATAAGGATAACGCCAAATCAAGTTCTTCTATAAGCAAATCCAATACGCGTCCGACTCCGGCTTCGCCATCTAATGCCAAACCCCAGAGTAGAGGTCGCCCCAACAACACAGCCTTCGCGCCACGTGCCAGCGCTTTAACCACATCAGAGCCGCGCCGGATGCCACCATCTACCAAAACATCAACAGTGCCATCGACAGCCTGAACCACGTCCGGCAGCGCGTCGATGGTGGCTATCGCACCGTCAAGCTGCCTGCCACCGTGATTGGAAACAATAATCCCATCGGCACCGTGACTCAGGGCAAGCTGAGCGTCATCACCACGCAGCACACCTTTTACCAATACGGGTAAACGCGTGATGGACTTGAGCCAACTCAGATCGCTCCAACGCAAGTTATCTTCAAACAGCAGCGAACGATAAGCGGCAAATCCACTGCGGTTGGCATCCGAGGGCAGGTTCTGCATCTGCAAGTGAGCAGGCAGGCCAAAATTGTTACGAATGTCGCCTTCACGCCGCCCAAGATAAGGTCGATCAACTGTTAAGACAAGGGCTTGATAACCGGCGGCTTCGACACGCTGCACCAGGTCACGGGCAGCATCCCGATCCTTATAGAGATAAAGCTGGAACCAACGCATGCCATCAGGGGCGGAGGCTGCCACATCTTCCAAGGTGGTGGTGGCACTGGTACTAACCACCATGTGGATACCACGCGCGGCAGCAGCACGTGACATGGCCGATTCGCCGTCAGGATGTGCCATCATCATGTAAGCCATCGGGGCGATAAGGACAGGCGCTTTCATGGACTGACCCAAAACCGTCGTATGCATCGTACGCTCGGCCATACCAGTCATCATGCGTGGACGCAAGAAAATGCGCTGGTAGGCCGCTTCATTTTCGTGCAAGGTGAGATCATCATTTGCGCCACCCGCATAGTAATCAAATATCATCTGGCTGAGCGTTTCGCGCGCCAGCGGTTCAAATTCCCGCAGATTCAGCAGCTTGGCGGTATCCATGTTTATACTTGCGCCGTCTCACTCATCATGGCTGTCACAACACGTTCTTGAGTGGCTTCTTCGCGGGTGAATTCGGCGACAAGGCGGCCTTCACGCATCACCAATACACGGTCACTCATACCCAAGACTTCCGGTAACTCGCTGGAGATCATCAGCACTGCCAGGCCTTGCTGTACGGCTAATTCGCTCATCAGGCGGTGAATTTCGGACTTGGCACCGACATCAATCCCGCGTGTGGGTTCGTCCATGATCAGCAGCCTGGGTTTACTGGCTAACCATTTACTGATAACAACCTTTTGCTGGTTGCCGCCTGAGAGTTTATTGACTACCTGCTCGGCGCTGTAAGCACGGATGCTCATTTGTTTGATGGAGTCTCTCGCCAATATACGTTCGCCACCAAAATTAATAAAGCTGGCGCGAGATAGACTCTTCAGTACCGCCAAAGAAGCATTTTCGCGGATATTCATCTGCTTGATGAGGCCTTGCGTTCCACGATCTTCCGGTACATAGGCGATGCCCAATTTGACAGCCTGACCAGGGTCCCGAATGCTCACTTTTTGCCCATCAACCAGAATTTCGCCTGATTCGGCGGGTGTGATACCAAAAATGACTTGAGCTGTTTCACTGCGGCCTGAGCCAACCAGCCCTGCCATGCCGACAATTTCGCCGGCCCGGACAGTGAACGACACATTCTGGGTAGTCGGGTTGCGATTTAAGCTGCGAACCTCCAAGACCGTTTTGCCGGGGTTACAGGGAAGCTTAGGAAATAAATTATCAATCGTGCGCCCGACCATCATGCCGACCAGATCGGATTCGCGGGTTTCACTGACCAGTTTAGTATTCACATATTGACCATCGCGCAGCACAGTTACACGATCTGCCAGTTCAAATACTTCTTGCAGGCGGTGGCTAATATAGATAATGCCTACGCCGCGCTGTTTAAGCAGACGTACAATGTCAAACAAACGCTCGACATCCGCTTCGGTGAGGGCAGCGGTTGGCTCGTCCATAATCAGGACACGCGCATTGATAGAAAGGGCTTTGGCGATTTCGACGCGCTGACGATTGCCGACATTAAGCGAACCGACCTTGCGGCGCACATCCATATCATGAATATTGAGCGATGCCAGAATTTCATGGGCGCGGGTGTTGATGGTGTTCCAGTCAATCATTTTGAATGGGCCAAGGCTGCGCTTGGGCGCATGACCCATAAAAATATTCTCGGCAACAGTCAATTCGGGATAGAGACTCAGTTCTTGATAAATGGTAGCGATACCACGTGCCTGTGCTTCGCGAGGATTAGTAAATACGGTCGGCTGTCCATCAAAGCGGATCATTCCACTATCGGGTTTATAAACGCCGGAGATAATCTTGATGAGAGTAGATTTACCCGCGCCATTTTCGCCAAGCAGCGCGTGAACTTCACCGGAGTCCATACTAAAACGAACATTATCCAGGGCTTTCACGCCGGGGAAGTGCTTGCTAATATTTTCGAGTTCCAAAATAGGTGTCATGTTAAACCATCCGCCTTTAGCGGTCTTAAAGTGATTTCTTTTTTAACGTGTTTGTATCATCCATATTTGGGCAGGAAAAACAAGTTTCCAGTCCTATCATGAACGCTTATCGTCGCCATACAACGCTGCCCGACTAATAGAGTCCTCCGGTGCAGTTAAAGCGTTTTCATCGTCCATGAGCTTTTCTTGATCCAAACTATCTTGCAAATGCTTCAAAAGTAATTGCTTCTCTGCCGGTTTGAGTTGATCCACGAGATCTAAAATCGTCTCAAACTCAATCGTCAATTGGACTGCCATTTTGCTACCCTACTCGTCATTCCCATCAACAGCTACAAATGCTCGAACCGGAAAAGTGCCGAAGGCTTTGACCTTGACTGGCACCGCATAAAACCGGAAGGGTCGGTTGTCGGGAACAGCTTCTAAATTACACATATGCTCGACGATCAAAATATCGGATCCAAGCAAGACGGTGTGTACCGGACGATGACCATCGGTGATGTCATCAATATTGTAGGTGTCGATGCCAACCAGAGTCGCGCCACCTGCTTTGAGCACTTCAGCCGCGGCTTTGGTCAAATACGGGTGGCCTTCAAAATACTGATCGGTTTTCCAATGTCGTGACCAGCAGGTATGAATGAGAACGGCTTTACCACGTACATCCAAATTTGCGAACCAGTTTGCATCAATCACACGTCCGCTGCTTTGAGGAATGTGGATCAACAAACCATCGAGATGGGCCAGCTGCTCAAGCGACAAATCCGATAGATCTTTACCATCGGCAAAACGGTGAAAGGGCGAGTCGAGATACGTGCCGGTATTGGACACCATCTCGATTTTGCCAATAGCAAATTCAGTTCCTTCGGCATAAACCTTGCGTGAGGCTTCACGGCTGAGATAATCGCAAATAATCGGCGCAGGAAGACCTTTGTAGGTAATCAAACCATCTTCAACGGTGTGGCTAAGGTCAATGAGCTGTAATGTGCTTGTCATAAAAATAGATTCCTAGTCTGCTAGCCCAGATAAAATGGTTTCGAGTTGATTAACTAACCGCAGCTTGGTTACATCTCACTGCGATACTATGACTTTTTTGGCTGAAACACGATTATCACGGGCGGTAAACATGGCCTGTTCAATATCTTCCAAGCCAAAATGATGAGAAATTAACATTGGACCGAGTGATGGCTCAGTTTGCAGCAAACGGATACTTTCGGCAGCGTGTACAGCGGGCAAAGCATGTGATGGACGGATTGACACCTTGCGGAAGTGTAAGGCATCAGCATCAAATGTCACATGCTTGGAATTGTCGTCCGCGATACCGATATAACTGATAATGCCACCAAATGCTGCAACGTGAATGGCATCAGGTAAGTTATCCGGCGGTGCTGTGACGAGGATTTTATCCGGTTTCCGCGCACCAAAGTTATATTCCACTAAAGGTGTTTTATCGACGGCAATGAAGGTGTCTGTGCCAAGTGCTAAAGCGGCTTCCATGCGGGCGGTGGAGGTTGAACGGCCAGCGGTATAGATGTGGGCCGCTCCTGCCCGTTTCGCCAAGGCAATTGCCCCTAAACCTAACGGGCCAGGACCGATGACCAGCACATGGTCACCTATTTCGACTTGTGCAGCCTGTACCAAATCAATGCATACGCCCAACGGTTCGCACAATGAGGCAATATCAAAAGGCATGGCGTCGGGGATAGGCACCACAAGTTGATGCGGTGTCAACAAAAGCTGACCGAAACCCATTGTTATGGAAAGCCAATAGGTCAATGGTGTGAGGCACAGGTCAGGTCGACCGCGCCCAAGCGGCGGTGGCGCACAGTTCGGACACATTCCGCAGGGGGCAGAACTATCAACCGCGACACGATCACCGATTCTGAAAAGAGGAACGCCCTCACCGACCGCTTTGACTACACCTGAAACTTCATGACCAAAAGGCTGCCAGTAATCGGCAGTTCGGTCTGAGATATGAAGATCAGTACCGCAGATGCCACAGGCTTTAATTTCGATCAGCAGTTGACCAGCAGCAGGCGATGGCACAGGGTTATCCCGCACGGCGAACTGCCACGGTGATTTGACATAAGCGGAACGATTAGCGTAATCAGACATAAAAATTATCCAAGAATCCTAATAATTAAATTTTATACTTTAGTCGACTATGAACAGCTTGCATCCATTTCTGGTTGATGAGCGATGTGCCTCAGCATTATCGCCCACTTGATACGTCATTCCCGATTTGAGAGTAAAAACACGCCCGTCTTGAAGCTCGGTTTGCATCTCGCCCTCCAAGCACAAAATGACATGTCCCTTGCTGCACCAGTGATCGGCCAAATAGCCGGGTGTATACTCTACTTTGCGAATGCGTATCGCGCCGAGCATCAGCGTTTGCCAAATGGCTTCCCCCGTTTCGCCGTTGTAAACGGTTTTCTCAACGGTTTCCCATTGGGTCGTATGAAATGGATGCGCTGGTATTTCCACTTGCGTTCACCGTTACTACTTAAATATTGCTAAGCGATGATCAGTCAAATTGATCCCATATATCTTTCACGAGATACCAGACGAAACCTATCTGCACAAAGGGCGCAAGGCATATTGGCCCGGTAGCTGTACCGGCCACCATATTGAGCACGAGTCCAACAAGACCGACCACAACATAACCATAGACGCCCCAGCGCTTCCACTCATAGATGCCGTAAAGGCAAGCCATAGCCACAACCACTAAGGCAACGGAAACCACAAAGAACTGGCTATTTCCACTCCGTGTTAGCTCACCTCCAGCATTGAGTAACTGAAAAACTGCTAAGATCGAAAACAACACGGATGCTATAAGCCACCAAGTTAAGCATCCACTACGTTCCGGTTTTGAGGCGATTACTTTCGACATGATCTGTCTCGCATCGATAAACAAAATGCGCTACTTAACGGTCAAAACTTTCATAAAGCGCTCGTAAGCATCATCCCAGGCAGCCGTATTACGCGGTTCATACCGCACCATGCCTTCGCTCTTGCTGAGCAGGGTTCGGGCTTCGGCGACATCTTTGAATTCGCCCAGAGCCACCAACTGGACAATAGCATTACCTAACGCAGTGGCTTCGGCAGGGCCAGCCATCACGACGCGTCCGGTGCAGTCGGCGGTCATCTGGCACAGGAGTGCATTGCGCGATCCACCACCAATGATATGGACAACTTCGGCCTTGCGACCGGCTACGCGGCATAACTGCTCCAACACGTAACGGTACTTCATCGCAAGGCTTTCATAGATGACACGCACGATTGAACCTACATTCACAGGAACATGCTGCTGCGTACGGTCACAGAAATTGCGGATGGCAGTGGGCATATCGCCGGGTTGATAAAAATCATTATCATCGGGATCAACAAAGGCACGGAAAGGCGACGCTTGTTCAGCCAATTGCGCTAGTTCAGCGTACTCATAGACTTGCCCTGAAGCCGCCCAGGTAGCACGACACTGCTGCACCAACCACATGCCAGCGATATTCTTAAGGAAGCGCCATTTGTTATCCATGCCGCCTTCATTGGTAGCGTTGGCTTCGTAAGCAGCGTCGTTAATGACGGGATGAGGCAGTTCCAAACCTAACAAACTCCACGTTCCGCTACTGATATATGCATAATCTTCGGTGGTTGTGGGCACGGCAACCACGGCACTACCCGTATCATGAGTGGCAGGGGCAATTACCGGAATACCATTGTAAGTACCCAAACGCGTCCCGGGCGGCACAATCTCACCAAACATGCCAGTCGGTATGCCAAGCTTGCCAAGCAAATCACGATCCCAATCACCTAACAGCGGGTTATAAATCTGATGGGTGCTGACGTGGGTGAATTCACAGGTTTTGCTGCCGCTGAGCCAATAGTTAAACAAATCAGGAATGGCGAGATAGGTATGCGCCACATCCAATAGTGGACTATTGTTTTTAACCAAACCAGCCAAACGCCAGATGCCATTCACTGGAATGACCTGTAAGCCAGTCCGTGCGTAGAGTTCGCGGCGAGGTATACGCTCGAACACCCAATCCATCATGCCTTCCCAGCTCTTATCGCGGTAATGCACGGGATTTGCCAGCAAGCATCCATCACGATCCAAGAAGGCGTAATCCACGCCCCATGTATCGATGCCCATCGAGGCAGCATTGGGTGCGGCTAACTTAACACCCATTTGAATATCATGGAACAACCGGAGAGCGTCCCAATAGAGCGTGCCATTAACCGTTACCGGCGTGTTGGCAAAGCGATGTAGTTCTTCGATGTTCAGCGCGGAACCGTCATAGGCGATTTGCATCACCCGTCCCGACTCGGCACCGAAATCAATGGCAATAACACGTTTTGGAATCATCAACAAACCTGTATCAATAAAGCGGACTCATTATTTGATATAAAATTCTGTACAACTGTCCGGTCATTGTACAGGTCACACCATTGTAACGCGTTTCTGACGTGGAGAGTCTACCATTCCTCAGTAAACGATTAGTACATTTTGTCTTGTCTTATGTCTAATTATGCTTTAGCGCATCCGCGCCGCAGACCCATCACGATCGACGGTTACGTCTGAACCAGAAACCAATACTACGGTAAACCAAACCACCGAAGTCAGGCAGGCGGCTGGCTTCGTCGGATTTCCATAGATTTTGAGGCATATTTTAATCCGTTATACTATAAAAATGAAATAAGTTGGGAATATTTCGCCGTTAATTTTGGAGGGGGAGGATGCAAATCCTCCCCTCACGAAAGCAAACGCAGGCGACAATGTGTGAGTGAGTGCAATGTAGTGCAAAGTGTGTGACATTAACGTAAGCAACCATGTGCGTTGGGAGTGCAATGCGATTTCGTTTGCTTTCGTTCTACTCTCTTTTATATCGCAACAAAAGAGGCCTGTCAATGACGATTGTGATATTTTTTACGAAGTTCGCCATATCCTCAGGTTATATTCAGAATCTAAACAGATTGATTAAGGTAAGTAAGGGATCTACGGTAGTAAGCGCCGCAAATAAAAGGGGATCATGTTGCTCATTTCCCACTGATTTTGCATCTGTGGCAGAATGTGACGCTGGTAAATTAACGCATAGTGCAAAGGTGCCAAGTACATAGCCAGATCAAAAGCTTCGATCAACTTATGCAGCGGCTCATAGGCCGTCCATAACTGTAAGTAGGCATCGCGCAAACGTTCACGGGCGTTAGGAACATCCGGCAGACGAATATCGGTATCCGTCAGAAAATACAGGCTGAAAAATGGGTGGCTAACCGAGCAATCCGACCAGTCGATAAACACGCTTTTATCACCATTGACGACAATCTGCCCTGCCGAGAAATCGCCATGTTCTAGCGACGCAGGAATACTATAGGCTGACAAATCAATACAGGCCTGTTTGAATTCAGGGATGCGAGCGTGGAGTTGATCCAATTCGTCGTCGTTTATTTTGAGGCTTGTACCGGATAGCGACTCAGCACTGTTCATCAACAGTGGTTCGATAGCATCTGCCAAGTGATACAGACGGCGATCCGGGCAACCGAGGCCGATAAGATCGTTGTTGCGTACCGATAAACTGGTTTGCAGTTCAGCAAAATGGCGCAGCGCGTTTTCCCAAAGGTTGATTTCTAAGACAGCATCCAATGTTTGGCTGCCATAATCCGGCATCAATAACCAACGCTGCCAACCGTCAACCAAAAGCGGTTTAGGAAAATCTTCGGGATATTTAGTCGCCAACCATTTGACCAGCGGGGGTTCGTGACGGAACATAACAGGCAACGCTTTGAAGTAGTACTGGCCGAAGGTGGTTTGCGCGCGCAAAATAGCCGACCGTTCCCACGAACGCAACTGCTCAACCGGCGCTGTCATGAGAATACCCCGATCATCGAACTGATTCTCGATCCAAGCGGCAGCTTTTTCAAACCAGCCTGGACGATACCACTCAATTTTGATGAGATTAGTATCACTTGTCCAATCGAACCAGCCGCTTACAACTTCCATTTGTCCAGTCGGAAGATCGTCCAATTCAGAAGATGTCGCCCAAATCGCGCCATCAGGTGGTATCCAACCCGACGGGATATAGCTGCCATCCATCGCGTAGAACATGGTAATCTGCCCGTCACCGAATACCGTTTCGATACAGCGGAGGGTAGTCAACTTCAAACCCAATTGTTGATCCGCAAGCTGATTTACCGCAGCAACATCCTGCCAGTAATGAGGCTCGGTCGTCTCGTAGCGCGGCAGTGCATGACCAACATCATCCGCCAGCAGTAAAATCTGCGCTTCAGTAGGATGTGGGATAAGTAAATAATGGACATAGATGGGCGGCATGAGCATCCTTAGCCAGAGTTCGATACAATCAGATTTTCCGCAATCTTACTTGCAAATGTCGTAACACAACAGTATTTAGACATATTTGACTTCAAATCGATTATTGGAGACTGATGTATGACCCAAATTGGATTAATGATCGAAGGACAGTATGGCTTAACATGGGAACGCTGGCAACGGCTCTTGAAAGCTGCCGAAGATTACGGTTTCCAATGTGTTTTCCGTTCCGACCATTACACCATCGGGCCACCGGATATTGAATCACTCGAAACATTTGTATCGCTAACTTTTGCGGCTGGCAATACCTCGCGCATCGAGTTCGGCTCACTGGTCGCGCCGACAACATTCCGTCATCCGGCACTCACTACCCGCATGGCCGCAGCCATCGACGACCTGAGCGGCGGACGGTTGGTATTGGGGTTAGGGGTAGGCTGGCACGAGCGCGAACACCAACAATTCGGTATCCCCTTCTACGACAAGGCGATACGTTTTGAGATGTTCGAGGACGCGCTGGAGATTACGACGAAGTTACTTAAAAGTGATGTACCCGTCAGCTATACGGGCAAACATTTTTCGCTAGACGGGGCGATTTTACTGGCACGGCCCAAGCGTCCCGGTGGCCCACGTTTGCTAATCGGAGGTAACGGCCCCAAGAAGACACTGCCTTTGGTCGCCAAATATGCCGACGAGTGGAATGCAGTAGGCATCGCTGCATCCGAGGTGAAGACACGCAACACGCTGCTGGACAACTTGCTCACGGAAAATGGACGCAAGTCAGCAGATGTGAAGCGGTCGTTCATGTCGCGTATTTTATATGGCAAGACGGAGGCTGAGGTGCAAGCTAAACTGGCAAAAGAACCGGGCAATTCTCAAAGCGAGGATGACCCCAATCATTTTGTGGGTACGGGTTCGCAGGTGGTTGACCAAATTGCGAAGTTCGTGGACGCGGGTGTGGAACGCTTCATGCTGCAATGGAATGAGTTGGATGATATTGACGGTATCGAATCGCTGGCGAAAGAAGTGCTGCCACACTTCCATAATTAGAGACATTTGAAGGGGCGCTTGAAGTCGCCCCCACTTACACTTTAGGAATTGGTGTTAATCCGCAGTGGTTCGATTTTATAGGTAACGCGCTGCTCTTTGCCACGTTCGTCTTCTTTATTGGCAAAGAAATCGGCATGGCCTTCATACTTGAGCTTGAGTGAGTTGATATGTTCCAAAGCGCCAACCTCGGTCACTTCGGCAATACGTCCGCGTACTTCGAGCCAGCGGCTTGTATCTTCGGGATCAATCACTAAAACTGTAACCTTCGCATCCTGAGTCATGTTCTTATCTTTTTGCCGCCCGCGTGCACTATTTACACGCACGAACGTGCCATCGTAATCCACCCAAACGGGCGTGGCCTGCGGCTGACCATCCGGCATGACTGTCACGAGCGACACGACAATCGGACGAATGAATAAATCGCGATACGTTTCGGGGACTAACAGCGGCTGACCAGCTATTTTCTCGTATTTATTTGGCATAATTAATCTGCTTTCCGTTTATGAGCTTCTTCAATAATTTGTTTGTTCAAAATCCGTACTTCTTTAACCATCAACAGACGCATATCACGGACGACATACGCGGCTAGCTCGGCATCGCTGATGTCGTCACCGTCAATATCAAGACGGAATTTTTGCCCTTGAATGCCGCCTTCGTTGGAAAAATCCACTTCAAAATCAAACAATACACGCTTTTCCGCCATCGATTCCTTCCCAAATATGCAAGAAATGATGGGCACATTTTAGAAGGTATGTCACTCTCTGTAAAATACCGCCTAGAGCCGATGGGAACTTTTCTGAATATTCTGACGTCATAATCAGTACTAGGGAGTGGTTGGGAGGATGGTGCACATGAACAAGAGGCGGCGAAACTGGATTATCACTACTATAGTAGTAGCCATTCTAGTCATTGGTTATGCAGTCGCTCGTATGTCGCTCAGCTGCTGTGCGTTACCACCGACACCACCTACCCAAACCGTATTAGCCATACGAGCGACTGCAAGCGTCATTGTCTCACTTAACAATACTACCGAAGATTTGCTTCACGAAACCGAAACAAACACATTTCAAGGTGGATTCGCATTCACAATAACTCCTACACCTAGTCCACTTCCTTACGATGCGACACTCTATGCCCAACGTCAACTTGAAGAACTCATGTTGAGGACCGGCGCAGGACCAACTGAATATGCCCGCTTCTTTGCAACTGAAACGGCGCTGGTTGCAACATATCAAGGGACAGTTCTGACAACATTCACACCAATTCATTACGACGCCAGTATGTCACCGACGGCAATACCCCGCTTCGATACATCGACGCCAACGCCAACATTGTGCCCACCATCAGATGTAGTTTGCCCCGGTGGGAATGAAACGCTCAGTCCGCAACAGCAGGTTTACCAACTGATGGCGAGCGCCGAAGGAACTGAATATGCAGAATTGGCGCTGACGGCTACGGCTCTGGCGACCAGTCCCACGCCCACCGAACACAGCATCACCTCATTAACACCGACCCCAACATCCAACGCCCACGACAGCAACTGTGCATTTAGTTGGGCGCATCAAGATTTACCCGATGCCGCGCGGGCTGTACAAACTGCATTAAACGATGCTGGTGTGAAGGCAATCAGTGTTCTACACGCTGAGGCTTTTGGCGAAAACTGTAATCGAGCCGATGGCAGCCTAAGTTATTTCGGCGCGATGAGCAGCGATTTTTATCTGGCGGCAACGGTCAAGACTCTGGATGATGCTGACGAGATGGGGCAGATCATTAAAACCGCCTACAACACTATCACCACGCTTAAGGTCAAGTTGCCGGCTGGCCCCGGCTATCTCGATATTGTGTTTAGCGCAGGCGGCCAGTTCAAACGTTTCCGCACGATGTTTTACACCTTGAAACCGCTGATCGACGCGGGAAAAAGTGGCACTGATCTGTTGGCGGCGGGTGGTATTTCGTAAGGAGCGCTCGTTAATCACCACAGGCGAGTGACACCTGTAACGATGTATTGGCCGAACCGGGCATGACCGCAGCACAATCTTCAATTGTGGCACATTGGCATTTCTGCGCTTTGGTCAACCAATGTTTGAGCATTTGCATCTGAAGAATCAGGGCGTCAATTTCGCTGATCTTTTCATCGGCTACACGCTGCCACCGCGCCGACGGCGGTGTTTGTGCCGGAAACTCTACTAATAGGGTGCGTAAATCAGCTATATGAAAACCGGCCTGACGCAGCAGTTGGATGAGCGCCAGCCGCTGCAAAACGGTCGCGTTATATTTTCGGCGTCCGTTGAGGCGTTCGGGTAGAGGCAGCAAGCCTTCGCTCTCATAATAGCGAATAGCTGATGTCTGAATGCCAGCTTGCCGCGCAACTTCACCAATACTCAGTTTTTTCGACATTTTTCATACCTCTTGACATCAAGCGCACTTTAAATTGTAGGCTGTACTGCAATGAATATTATGCTCGACGGTTTCATCACTGATCGGGCAGAAAGGATTGTCATGCCGAAAAATCTACGTGGCATCGTTATGTTCGGGATCGCCTGTGCTACCTGCCCCTGCTGCATACCTTTTGTTGTTCCGCTCCTGCTGGTGTTGTTGGCGGGCACACCGGCTGCTTTCTGGATGAACCAGAATTTAGGATGGGTGTACGGCGGATTAACCGTAGTTTCGCTCATCAGTTTCGGATTAGCGTTCCGGTGGTCTCGCAAACAACCGACTAACCACCCCACCCTTTTGCGTCCGATAGACATTCCGATCATTTCAGCACCCATAGGAGAAAATCCTCATGTCAGCTCAATCCAGTGAAAACGATACAGCCATCATCGCCTGTAATTTTGGGGCGATTGATCCCGCGGAAAGAAGTCAACATATGGCTTCCACGGATCATATTTTCGCGTCGGTTCTCAAAGTCAAAGAAACCAATAATGGCTATGCTTTCCAACTGCCCCTTAATCCACCCATGCTCTACAAAACAGCCGAGTTCATTAATAATGAACGTCTGTGCTGCTCATTTTTTACCTTCACCCTGAAGGTTGACCAACAATTGTGGCTGGAACTCAGTGGTACGGATGAGATTAAAAGTTATATCCATGACAATATTGTCACTTCGGTGCGCGAGACAGGAAAGCTCAGTCCAGTTCTGAAAGAACAGATGCAAGCGAGTGTCACAGACTCGGTCATTGGTGTGGACAGCATTCTTAGTGGCTAGGATCACAACAATGCCTGTGCCTCGATGGTATTTACAGACTATTGGGGCATAGGTTTCGGGCGATGTGGACTACGCTGGCAATTGACCTGTTGCTCTCATTATGTATAATCCATTTGTTGTAACTATCACAAATGGACACCCATAAAGCATGAGTAAACGACCACCTGTGTATCCTTTCACCGCAATTGTTGGGCAAGAGCGCATGAAACGCGCGCTGATTTTGAACGCCATTGACATGCGTATTGGTGGCGTACTCATTCGTGGCGAGCGTGGTACGGGTAAATCGACCGCAGCCCGCGCACTGGCCGTCCTTCTGCCAGAAATTGATGTTATTGCCGACTCGCCATTCGGTGACGATCCAAAGCGCCCCGACACATGGTCAGACATGGTGCGCGACCGGCACGACAAGGGCGAACAACTCCCCATTACCAGCCGAAAAATTCGTTTTGTTGACCTGCCCGTGAGCGCGACAGAAGACCGTGTCGTGGGTACGCTCGACATTGAGAAAGCTATTCAGAAGGGCGAACGCCACTTTGATCCCGGTGTGCTGGCGAATGCTAACCGTGGTATTTTGTATGTTGACGAAGTGAACTTGCTCGACGACCATGTGGTTGACCTGCTGCTGGACTCGGCAGCGATGGGCGTGAACGTGGTCGAACGCGAAGGCATCAGCTTTAGCCATCCAGCACGTTTTATCCTAATCGGCACAATGAACCCCGAAGAAGGTGATTTGCGCCCGCAGCTGCTCGACCGGTTCGCGCTATCGGTGGATGTACACGGTATCGCGGACGCGAGCGAACGTATGGAAATTCTCCAACGGCACATTGCCTACGAAGAAAATCCAGAGAAATTCCGCGCCGATTGGGCACCGGAAGAAGAAAAAATTACTGAGAAAATAGCCGCGGCGCGAGAAATCGTGGACGATGTGGAATATACTCGCCGTGATTTGTTCACCATCGCCACCTTGACCAGCGGCCTGCACATTGATGGACACCGCGCAGATCTGGTGATCTTGAAAGCTGCGCGCGCCCATGCCGCGTGGATGCTGCGGACACACCTCGAAAACAGCGACATTCTGCTGGCTGCCGAACTGGCACTGCCACACCGTTTGAAGCGCGGTCCGTTCTCGGATGCACAGATGAGCAGTGCAGCACTGGAAGAAAAGATGGAGCAGGTGTCCTCCGAATGGGGCGAGGGCGATGAGACTACCGAACCTTCCGACAGTGACGAGCAGAACGCAGTCAAAAAAAAAGTCAATCAGTAGCGACTGACAGCCAGCAAGAACAGCCAGACTTCGGCCAGACTGACCCTACCCCGCAAGATGTGTTCAACAATAGTGATGCATATTGGTGGGAGGGGGGCAAGAAGGTCGAAGCTGGCGAACAATTTGCCCCGCGCAAGCTCCAAACCAACCTCGACAAACTGACCCGTAAACATGCCGGACGCCGTTCGCGTACCCGTACGGACCGCAAGCGTGGGCATTATATTCAAGCGCGTCCGGCCGGGAATAAGACGGATGACATCGCGTTTGATGCTACGCTGCGGGCGGCTGCACCGTTCCAGAAGCAGCGGGCAGCACAGCTCAAGGAAAGCGGCATGGCCTACGCCCTGAAAAAGAGCGATTTGTACCGAAAAATCCGCGTGCGCCGGACGGCTAACCTGATCCTGTTCGTGGTGGATGCGTCGTGGAGCATGGCGGTTTCGGAACGTATGAACGCCACCAAGGGCGCGATCATGTCCCTGCTGACGGATGCTTACCAACGGCGTGACCGCGTAGGGTTGATCGTATTTCAGAAAGACCGCGCGAGTATGGTGCTGCCTCCTACAAACTCGGTGACGTTGGCGACCAAAGCGCTGGCAAACATTCCCGTAGGCGGGAAGACTCCGCTTTCAGCGGGACTTATTCTGGCATACGACACGATCAAGCGGGAAAAGACGCTGCATCCCGATATTGTACCGTTGATGATCCTGTTAACGGACGGCGCGGGTAACGTGTCGGTGGGAACACTGCCCCCACAGGAAGAGGGGAACCGGATAGCCGACCAGTTCAAGAGCGAACACATTAAGACGGTGACGATTAACATGGAGCACGTAGCTTTTGATCAAGGGTTGGCTTCCAAGCTGGCCGAGCGGATGGGCGGGCCGTGCTACAGTTTGGGTCAACTACGGGCGGAACTGCTTTACGATACGGTCAAGAAGGAAATTGGTGATCGGAAGTAGTCGCAAGGGTTTGCCGACGGCACCTACGGCCGTACAGTTGCCCGTTATCAGCTTATACAAATGCAGGAAGGGGTGTGAAAGCACTCCTTTTTGTTTTGTGGCGAAATTGGCGAAATCCTTGTCTTTTTTGGCGACAAATGGCGAATTTTATGGCGATTCGGCGGATGTCCCGGCTGGATTTGCGTCAATGTGCGTAAGGTATGACTGTCGCCAAGATTGCCAATCAGTCGACAGCTGTTAGTCACCAGTCTTTAGTCAAATGCAAAAGCCAGAACGAAATAGTCATAGGCTGAGAAGTTTGTTGTCTATCAAATTGTGTTTTCCCTCGATTCAAGTACAATCAAAGTGTAGCACATAAATTCGACGAATAGGTTACCAAAATGTCACTTTTTCGCGACGGATTTTCTAACCTTTTGAGGGAGGGCACAGGTGTTGTTTGTTGCTGGATGGTTGGTAATGGGTTTATGCACACTACCGAATGGGTAAGCCCTCACCCCTGCCCCTCTCCCAACCGCCGAGTACAGCTAGGAGAGGGGAATGAAGTAAGACCATTTCAACCGAGGAAATATGCAAATCGATGACGTATTGGCGGCGTTGGAAGCATTAGGCAGTCCGGAAGTCAAGGCGATTAAGGCGGGGTTTGCGATCACAGCGGAGCAATCACACGGGATATTTCTGAAGGATATTAAGGCGCTGGCGAAAAAGATCGGCAAGAATGATGCGCTGGCGTTGGAACTGTTTGACACGGGGGTGTACGAAGCGAGGGTGTTGTGCAGCAAGCTTTATAATCCGCGCAACGTGACGGAAGCGCTGATGGAAAAATGGTCAGCAACTTTTGAGAATTGGGAAATCTGTGACACGTTCTGCATGGGGTTTTTAGGGACAACTAAGTTTGCTGTACCGAAGGCGTTTGAATGGGCAGAACGCGAGGGAGAGTTCCAAAAACGGGCGGGATTCGTGCTGATGGTGGCGTATGCTTTCACCGATAAGAAGGCGACGAATGATGTGTTCCAGAAGTTTTTTCCGGTGATGATCCGCCACGCGAACGATGAGCGGACGTATGTGATGAAAGGGATCAATTGGGCGCTGCGGCAGGTGGGCAAGCGGAATGCGGATTTGTATCAAGAGGCGCTGGAAACGGCGCAGACAATTCTGGCACTGAACACCAAGCCCGCGCGATGGATTGCCAAGGATGCGATCCGGCAACTTAAGAGTCCGAAAGTGAGTATGAAGCATTATCCGCGAAATGAGTGTGGTTAATCCCTGAAGTACGTTGCATGGTGCGTCTATTAACCATTTTTTCAAAGCAGCATGAAAATTTTTCGCAGCATTTGGATATTATGAAGCTCTTTCATGCGTGTTTTTGGCGCGATGAGCGGCAATTTTGGCGCGTGCTTCTTCGAGCGAGCCAACAATAATCAGGTCTGCGTTATCTTTGCTCGCGGACAATTTGGAAAACATTGAAACCAGCGCCCGTGCAAAACCGTTGGTATTGACAAGCGCGACCAGCCCAACGTTCGGGGGCATGATACGCATGGCACGTTGAAAATGCGGCATCGGTGAACCGGCTGGCATCGTAGCGTGCTGTTCACGGGTAATGATCAGATCGACACGGTGATTGACTTGTTTAAACGACTCAACAATCTCAGTGAGTGTTTCGTGATACGCCTCCCAAGTCCACTGTCCCTGACTGTTACAAACCATGATGGTTTTTTCGGCATCATCCCATGTCATTGTGACAGTCATCTTGATACCTTTCGTATTTTCAAGTTGTTGAGTTCATTATAAACGCAAGCAGATATGTTATACCTTGAGAAAATTAGAAATGATGCAAAGTATAAGTACGGTCAAGATGAGTTGTTCATTCGGCAGTAATTGGCTACTATCAATTCGTTTTTTCAAATAGTATTGGATTATGTTGATGGCAACCACAAAATCGACGATCCCGGCTGAAGAATACCCGATCCGCTGGCAGGCTGTGCAGAAGATGATGACGCAGCGTAATCTGGATCTGGTGGTGGCGTATGCGGATGATCGGGCAGTATTCGGGCCAGCCCATGCGCGATGGTTGGCGAATCTGCCGGTGCATTTTGAGCCGGTGTGTGTGCTCATGCCACGCGAAGGCAATCCGGTGATGCTGTGCGGGCCGGAAAGCGATGAGTATGCGCGGCTGGCGGGCCGTATTGCTGATGTGCGGGTGCTGTGGGAGTTCACGCATCCCGACGAAGATTATCCCTACTCCACTATTCAAAGTCTGGCGGAAGTGGCAGCAGAAGCGGTTTCTGATCTGTCGGCGGTACGGCGTGTGGGATTGGCAGGACGGGGGTTGATGGGTGCGGATGTGTGGGCGGCTTTCAAGAGTGCGCTGCCACAGGCCGAGTGGGTGGATGTCGAGAACGCGATGTGCGATGTACGAGCGCAGAAGTCAGCGGCGGAAATTGCGGTGATCCGGTACGCCTATCAAATCGCTGAAGCTGGTATTGAGGCGGCGGTCAAGACCATCGCAGCGGGTGTTACCGAACGGGAAGTCATGGCAGAGATCGAGGCAGCGATGCGGCGGATGGGGGCGGAAGGCACAGGCATTGACACGATTGTGGCGTCAGGGCCGAATTCACGACCTATTCTAGCACGATCGACCTTCAGAGCGATTCAATCGGGGGAGATCGTGCTGCTAACCGTCGCGCCACGCTATGAGGGTTATCATGCGGCAATCGGGCGTCCGGTGCTGGTGGGTGAGGTCGGCAAGGAAATCGAACAGGCACTGGATGTGGCCTGCCACGCGCAAGAAGCCTGTTTCAGCGCGATGCGTCCAAATATTGAGGGGCGTGAGGTTGAAGCGGTTGGACGGCGTATTGTCGAGGATGCGGGGCTAGGTCAGTATTTTCTTTACTCCGGTGTTCACAGCGTGGGCGTGATCGAATTTGAGCCTCCGATTTTTGGACCGAGCAGCGGGTCAGTTTTGCTGCCCAACATGATCATCTCGGTAGATATTCCAATGTTTAATGCGCCGTGGGGCGGACTGCGGGTTGAGGACGGATTTATCATCACCGAATCGGGTGCGGAACGGTTAAATCACACGCCGTTTATGCTGCGACTGTGACTCACGCCTGAGCTAGCAGCGCCCTTCTAAAGACCCCAACACTCGCAACAAGCAAAACCCCAATTACTACCGCACCGACCAAGAAAGGTGCCGTCATACCATACTGCTGGTAAATAAGGCCGCCGATGATAGGGGCTAGCGCATTTGCCAATGTGACGAGCGCGGCACTCAAACCGAGTACTGCACCGTATTCGGTTCGAGAAGCACGCTGGGTGATGAGGGTGTTCAAGCTGGGGCGGATCAAACCTGCGCCGATGGACAGCGGCACGAGCGCACCTAATAACCACAAAAAGCCGCCGATGCCGCGATTGGTATCCTCGGGGAGCTGAACGGCGAACTGTCCGATCATGGCTTCGGTGGCGCTAGGGGCAAGCGTCTGTACCTCACGCTGGGCAGCGACTTTGATGTAAAAGGGATGCGGCTGGGCGGGTGTGAGCGCAAATAAAAGTAAGCCAACGGCCAATAAACCCAAGGCAATCTGGGCGAGGCGCTGTTCGCCGTATTTCTTCTTCCACTTGCCGATGAGGCGGGTTTGCCCGTAGACCAGAACAATGCCGACGAAAATGAAAATGAGCGAGTTACCCTGCCCCAATAAACCGAGGCGGTTGAGGGTAAACAGGCCGAGCAAACTCTCGAAACCGTAAAACACAACCTGCTGGGCGAACATCAACAGCATCAATAGTCCCATCTGGGGACGCTTGAGCAAGGTGAAGTCCGGCAGCCATGTACGCCAATCACGCATGGCAATCGAGGCACGGCGATGGGCTGGAAGCAGGGTTTCTTTGAACATGAAGAGTGTGAGCAAAATGGAGATAAAGGAATAGGCCGCCGCGATCATGGCTGGCATGGCGAGACTATCAGAAAATTCGAGGGCGATCAAGGAAATGGCGGGGCCAAACAGGAAGCCCAAACCGAACGCTGCTCCGGTTAAGCCTAAACCCTGTGCGCGGTTTTCATCAGTCGTGACATCGCTGATAGCGGCCTGCGCTGTGGCGATATTCGCGCCGAACAGTCCATCAATCACACGCGAGAGGATGACCATCCACAAGGAATGGGACAACGCCAGAATAATGAAGCCGATGCAAGTGGAAATCTGGCTTATGAGCAAGATGGGTTTACGTCCGTAGCGATCCGACAGCGCACCCATGACCGGAACACCCAATACTTGAGCCAACGGAAAGGCAGCCGCGACGATGCCGATCTCTAATGGGCCTGCCCCGAAGTTCAAGGCGTACAGATGCAGCAGCGGCAGGATAAGCGTCAATCCCAGAATATCGACAAAGGTGAGGGCGAAGATCGGGAATATGGTGTTGTGGTCAAATTTTGGCGTGGTCATGCGTGACGTGCTTTAACCTCAATCGTGGCTATCCGGTTGGTGATACAACATCACCATAATAGGCGTCCGAATGAGAAAAACACAAGGTATTTGTTCGTCGTTGGGGTAAGAATTTGTTGCTTTCATTTAAATTAATAATTTAATAATAAATATTTTATTTAACTTGAAATAATATCGTTTTTAAAGTAAGATTGACTTTAGATTGGAAATGAAAGGAATAAGCCATGCCTTTTACGATTATTAAAGGGACATTCCATGTGGTCGGGTATTCGCCGGATGGCGACTCCATCCGTTTTCTGGCTGATAACGGTGCTAACTGGATTAAACTAGGCTGTCCGATTGTGGGGCTAAATGGGCGCGACCATGCTCAACTGCGGTTGGAGGGTATTGATACTCTGGAAACGCATTATGAAAATTTCCAACAGCCTCCCACACTAGCACGCGCCGCGATGAATAACCTACTGGCGCTCCTGAACATCAAGAACGCTGTGTGGAATATCAACGCGAAGAACCCGGTTGTTACGCAAGCTGAAGATGGCACACACGGTTACATTCTGGCACGCAGCGCGGATAAGTATCAGCGACCGATTTCATTCGTTTTCGCAGGTGAAACTGACCTGAAAGACGGCAATCAAAAGGTTGAGCTAAAGGGCGATTTGCTTAAGCAAAGTGTTAATTATCAGATGTTGGAAGCGGGTCTGGCCTATCCTACTTATTACAACGGTTTGTTTTTCGATCTGCGAGATGTGCTCACCGAAGCGGTGAACAATGCCCGTACTGCTCACGCGGGAATCTGGCAGGTCGATCCGAACCATCCTGATCAAGATTTGGACAAAACCAACGATGGCTTCGTGCTTCGTACCATTGATGATGTGACCAAGAATGCGGTGATCCTGCCGAAGTTGTTCCGCCGGATCATCGGATACTACATCAATGAAGGCAAACCGGCTCAATTCACGCATCTCGACAAGTTCAAGAAGTATCTCGACACAAATCCGGATGCGGTGCTGCAACTGGGCCTGTGCCACTTCACACATCTGTCAACCTTTGTGAAGATTGATACGCGCACAAATACCATAAGCTTCACTGAAAATCCGGAAAATCTGGTGTTTATGGAGTAGATGCGGCAGAGGATGAGACCGCGTGTCTCATCCCATCAATATCTTCGACACAGCGATTTAAATAATCAAGTTGGGTATTATTTTACAAGCGCGGGTTAACCAGATGGTTGAATGCTGCTTCTGAGAAGCACGCGCGAAATCGTACAATCGTTATGAAGATAAATATGCCCACTTTTCAATACAGCCCACAGATTACCCAAAATTTCCCACAGGTCGTTGGTGGAGTGATTGTCGCACACAGCATGTCCAACCCACCCACAGCAGCGGGACTGCGCGATCTGTATTTTGCTGAGCAAGAAGCGGTTAAAGCACGGATCGGTGAAACGCCGCTAAGTGAGATTGAATCACTAAACGCATGGCGCAGAGCATTTAGCGCGTTCGGGGTATCGCCTACGCAGTACCGGAGCGCTGCCGAAGCTTTGCTGCGCCGCCTGACCAAAAAGGGGGATATTCCCAGCATTAATACGCTGGTGGACATCGGCAATTTGGTGAGCATCCGTTACGCGTTACCCATTGCGATTGTAGATACACGCCAAATTGAGGGCGTAGTGACGGTACATTATTCGGATGGGACGGAAAAGTACACCGAGTTGGGGAACGATGCGGTCTTGCACCCTGATGTGGGTGAAGTGATTTTTTCGGACGTCAACAAAATGGTGATTGCACGACGTTGGTGTTGGCGACAAAGCGAAAGTAGTGCCGCCAACGAGACTACAAATGATGCGTTTATCACGGTTGAAGGTCACCATGCCACAGCCAAAACTGATATTCAGCAGGCGGTTCGTGATCTGCTTGGCCTGCTTCGAACGTATGCCGGTGGAAGCTATGAATCAGCTATTTTGACAGCGGACAATTGGACGATTTAGTATCTCCTCTTTCCATATTTATATAGAAAGGAATTATTACAGTGTTTTTGATGAGTAACTCACCTTATGCATCGGCGTTGATTCCCGCCTTTGCTCCCAGTCGATAAAACGTAAAAAAGCGTATATCTGTCTGAATGTCCTTCATCTGAGGGATAAGGATTTTGGATGAAGGTAAACTGCATAAAGTGAGTTAGCTACACAACAGCAAACCTAACAAGCGAGAGAGCAACTTCATCCGATGCTCTCTCGCTGTACGTAGAAGCATTAGCGTGTATTTTTGCCCCATACCAAAATTGGCATATTGACAACCACGCCGGGTTTTTCGATGACCAATTCACCCGAATCTGCCGCAGATTGGATGTCGGCCACACTTTTTAGCTCTCGTGGTTTCTTACCATCTTGCCAAGTTACTAGATTGATAGCACGCAGCGGAGTGTATCCTTCGTCACCGGGAGCACTATCAAAAACGTCTGGTTGGAAACCGAGTGGGCCCATACCTTCAATACCATTGGTAAACACATATGCATTACCAAGTAATTCGGCAGGAATCTTTGCGAGACTAGGAACTGTAAGGACATCTGGCCCCATCATTTTGGTTAAAACATCAGCCACACCGGCATCCGAGGCTTCCGGATGGATAAAATAGACCACTTCGCCAGTGTAATAGGCCATTGCCATTGGTGCCAGATCATCGACTGAATAGCCAGTGTTCATTTCCATTGTCATACCATCCATCGCCTCTTCGGTCGGTTCAGGTGTGACATCTTGTGCTCGCACAGTTGCCAACAACGCACCAAATGAAACTACAATAACCAAGAAGAAACTGAACTTACTATGTTTAAGCATTGGAAACCACTCCTTAAGTTACATAAACTGGTATACCCATATGGGTATATAGTATGATTGTTATTATCTACTTGGAAGTACCTAGCAAACAGTGACATTTGGACTATGTTTAGTGGATGAAAGTAAGGCACCGCAATTGACATGAAAAGCGATTTTGCTTCGCTCAGGCTCGCAGGTAAACAGATCGTAGCGTCATACTGCAATCGGTGAAACGCCAACCCCTTACACACGTCGAAAGTATCAAGCCAACCCCGACCCTAACCCGCCCCCATATACAGGGAACTCATACAAAGCTGAGATTTTCAGCTTACAAGTTTCGATAAACCACTAAGTTTGATTCGGCTTAGGCGCCGACCTTATAGTCGTTTTTCAGACTCTCGATGTGATGCATGACGTGTCCTACGATGATGTAGAGTACCGCGCGGACGCTGACCGGATTATCGCTGGTGATACCGGTGCGCGCTGTTTCGTCAGCCGTGAGGGCTTTGAAGCACAGGATATTGGCGCGGCGTTGGAAGGTGAATTCGTCGATAAGATCTTGCAGGCTGCGCGTATTAAAGTCGGTGGCACGGATATAACTGTTCTGCTCGAATCCGGGAAGCGGTGTGGTGTCGGCACGGGCAATCCGCATGGCCCGGTAAGCGAAGACACGCTCAGCATCGCAAATATGACCTAAGACCTCTTTGATCGACCATTCTTGCGGAGCCGGACGGGCGTTAGCCTGTGCTTCGGTCACGCGTTTCAACAGCCCTTGCAGTGCATCGGGCTGGCTGCTCATCAAGGCGATAATGTCACTATTTTCAGGGATTCGTTGGACGTATCCAGCATAAAAAGGAACAAATTCATCAGCTTGTGGACGTGCGATCATCAATGTTTTGCGCCTTTACTCAAGTTAACGTTATGGATGTATTTGTTTATTGTAGTTGAGTATACAACGGCACGGACAATCCTTTATAGGCCGGACGCCTATTCACATCACAACCGGAATCAAAAGGACACAGTCTATGCTGTGCCCTTCCTTAAACCTAAGCTGTGATTTAGATCACCTGATTACGGTGATGTGGTCGCCGTAGGTTGAAGCGTCGGTACAGCTGTGGCTGGCACTGCGACACCGGCTGCGTCGAACACGGGCAGTGTGGCAACTTTACCGCGCGAAACCGAGTAGACAGCGGATGTAATCCAGCCGGTCTGGTTATTGAAGGTTACCTGGACCCAATTGCTGGTTGAGGTGCGACCAGTAGCGGTCAACTCGGTGCTAAAGGGGATAATCACCAACACATCACCGCTTGTCGAGGGGGTTGAACGAAGATTGACACTGCCGGTGGTCGTGCCAACGACATCGCCAGATACGGTAGTCGATGATCCAGTGGTGGTTGAGCTTGCGCCACTGCGTAGAACAGCTGTAGCACCGGCAACCGCTTCCTGAGTCGTGGTCAGATCACCCGTCACATCAAAGAGTGAGGCTAAGACCCAGCCTTCCTGACCGTTGAAGTTCACACGCAGCCAGGTACCATCAGCCAGTTTGCCGGTGATGTCGAGAGCGTCACCGCGACGAGCCTTATCCAAAATGGTGTACTGTGTACCCGGGCCACTTCGCACATTCACGGTGAAATTAGCGGTCGCAAACAGGGCGGTGCTGGCCGTCAGCGGTGCAGCAGTCGGCACAACAGTTGAAGGCTCCGGTGTTGTGGATGGTGCAGGTGTTTGCGCCATGGCCGGAGCGGCGGCTGCGAGCGCCAAACTGAAGGCTGCGGCCATTGAGATCAAAGTCTTGCGTTTCATAATATTGTCCTTTCGCCTTTAAACTAACAGTCGCAGTATAGGTCAAATTCAAGACTATATTGCCGAATTTGGGACGATGGTACGGGTTCATAACACAAAAATGGGCCATATGTCCCATGAGGCAGTGAGCCATGTGTACCAGCATAAAACGTGTGGTTAAAAGGCAATTCAATAGGTAATAATTTGCTCCACTTAAGGTACATGTTAAAATCGGATATTATAATTTTTTAGTGATCCTACGGGGGCAAAATGGACAAAATCCGTTTAAGCGAAATGCTAGAATTGGAAGCAGCAGGAACATTTCAAGTCAAGGCTATCGCGCTCGACGGTTGGGGCAGCACGCTTACACTGGACTGCCTCTATGAATCCATCGCACCCTCGGTCATTACATCCTTTACACTACAATTAACCGACTGCCGTGAACTGCAATGGCGCGTATATGCCCACTTGAAACATCCTGAAGATCAAACGCTGCCCACAGCTACTCTCGTCAATTTACGGTTGGGAAGTGACAACCACCGCAAACCGCTGCACGTCTTAACTGATTTCTTCGGGCTGACTGTCAGCTATGGCGTGCTGCGGCTGGAGAAACATGAATGACGATCCAGTCATTAAGCCGTTAATGGCAGTATAAATCCGCCGGATGATCTTTTTGCGTACACCCATATATCGATCTAAATTTAATAAGAAGGTTTTTGCTATGAACCGCAAGCAATTGGTGTCTTTTGGTCTATTCCTGTTGATGAGCTTATTGACCGGTGTATTGACCACGCCGGTAGCGGCTCAGGGTGTGAGCTTCAGCGAGGCTACTGCTGCTAACCTGCCCTGGGATGCTGCGCCAAGCCCCGACGGCGCAACTATTTATTACACGGCTATTGGCAAAGATGGCGCACCTGCTGTCTTTAGTGTTCCGGCGGCGGGTGGTGACCCAGTAGTACTGGTGGCGGGCGAACCGATGGCGATGCCATTTGGGATTGATGTGAGCAGCGATGGTAAAACCGTATACGTCAGCGATCCCTGGATGGCAGGTGCAGCAGGCAACGCGATTTTTGCCCTACCGAGTGATGGCAGCGCCGGTGCAAAGGTGGTCAATGGAACACAAGGAACCGAGCCGCAGGGCGTTACGCTGGTCGGTGACCAAATTTATTTCTCAGGCATCAACCTCGCCAATGGAGAACCTGCCATCTACAAAATTCCAGCAGCAGGGGCCGATGCTCCGACACTGGTGGCGCATGGCGCTCCGCTGATTGCTCCGGCGGGGTTGGCGGTTGCTAAAGATGGAACGGTGTACGTGCTGGATCGGCTGGCATCAGGCAACGGACAAGGCAGTGTACTACGCATCCAAAACGGCAAGGTCGATTCCATTGCAGCGGATGTGCATATCGGCGGGCAAATGCCAGGTATCGCGCTGACGTTGGACGAATCAACGTTACTGGCTTCCTCGCTGGACAAATCGGCGGGGACGGCACAGGTGCTGGCGATTAATCTCGGCACGATGGAAAGCGGCATCATCAATGATGTGATCAAAGTGAATACTGCTGCCGGCGGGTTACATCGTGCCCATAACGCGAACATCTTTGCATGGTCTGATATCAGCCGCTCCGGGAAGGTGTATCGAGTCGAACCGGGGAGTTAGCGACTCAGGAAACATTGGAAACGGCACAACCTAAGCGTGCAGCAATGACATTTAACGCCTCCTGGAACTGCCCTTTCATCCCGGAGGCGTTTTCGCGCCTTTGGACGGTATGTAGGCCGCAATAGCACCACTCGCCCTGAGCGGTGATGGTGTGGCGCACTTCGATGCTGCCTACAACGCCCCAACCGGGTTTGAGTGATGGGCTTATCTGAGTAAGGTGCGCCATTATTCGTTCCTTTCTAGGCCGGAGTAATGACATAATAGACTGCTTGCCTACCGCGCAAATCATAGATTTTTTGCCAAAGACGTCCCCACAAACCCGGTTTCTTGCCAGCTTGCAGCCCTGACCACTCGGCATCTGATAGCTGACGGGCGACACCCTCAACTGTCGGGCCAATTGGCTTGCCCATCCGTGTCGAAGGTGCGACCGTCACGTGTGGGTTATTGGCTAGACGTTTGACCTTATAAGTGGTTGACCATGTGGTGAAGTACACCCTGTCATCTGTAAGTGCATTGACACCAACAGGGGTAGCGACACCTTCTCCATTTTTGCGGAAGGTCGTCAGCAGCATGACGTTGGATGCCCGCAGCGGGGCGAATGAGCTTTGAGCTTGATTAATGACGGTTGTTGCCATGAGGTTCTCCTTATTTAGTAATTACATGCCAAAGCGCATGAGTACCATGCAGGCCAAGACCACACTGAAAAGCACCAGCGCGAATATATTGTTGTTGCGTAGGTAACGGGCGGCATCCGGTCGGAGGTGATCGCCTTCCCAGAGGCGCACGTCCATGTTCTTACTGGAAATCGCACCGTGAACGTTCAGGATGAGCGTCAACACCAAAGCTGCCAGCCACGTTTGACCGTAGAGTGTATTGAACAGCACCTCAAACGAACGAATGATGCCGAAAACTGTGCCGCGTAGAATGCCGAGCAGCAGCACCAGACTTCCAGAAATCATCATCAGTCTACTGGTCGGCTGCACCAGCGCATCGAGGAAAGCTCGTGCCTCGGGTACAGGGCGATGCAGCAGTGTGGGCCATACGGCGAAGGTCATAAAAATGTAGCCGCCGAACCATGTGATTCCGGCGAGGATGTGCAGCCATTGGACGAGTTGAACTAAGGTGGTCTCCATGATCCCTTGTTTCCAATCTATTGGGTTGTCGGTGTACGAGCCAAACGTTCGGTGCCAGAGACGGTCGAAGACTTTCTCTGATGGGAAAAGCTAGGTTATTGTGTCGCCTGACTGGTGTGGTTCATCATTCGGCACCCAGCTAAAGCCTTCCAGTGTCCAAGGCAACTTGCCCGTTTCGATGTCGTCGATTAAGGTCCGCAGCCATTCGAGTTCGGCTTTCTGCATCGCCAGTGTATATTCGCCTTCGATCAACAAAATACGGGGTAGATGCTGATTCCATGCCCTCAACTTGCTGCTCCAATCCGCAACGCGCCCTTCCAATTCAATTGAGCGAATTTGTAACGCCTGAAGGCCAGCTTCTTTGGAAAAGTGCAGGATAAAAGACAGGGCAGCCACAAACAGTGGATACTCCAATGCCGGTTTGGAGATCAAGGTATTCAACCATATCTGAAATTCCTCCCGCCCCAATTCGGTGATGCGGTAGACGGTTCGTTCGGGTCGTTTGCCCTCACGCTGCGTTTCGGCTGCCTCAATCCATTCATCACGTACCAGACGGTCGACCGCATGGTATAAGCTGCGCGTGGGGGCGATGGCAAAGTCTTTCCCGCGCGACCGAATCAAACGCTGCATTTCATAAGGATGGCAGGGCTTTTCGTCCAACAGTGCCAAAATGGTCAGGGTTAATAAATCAGCCAGCGGCTGCGGTTTGTTTGCCAAATGAAGTCCCTTTCAATATAGTGCGTAATGCAATATATCGCATTGCACTAATGACTGTCAAGCACTATTTTTTGGACAGCATCACTTTAGAAAAACTGAATTAGCAGCCAATTTAGCTGAGAAAAACGAATAATTGACCAATTTCCTGCGAGTTTTGAACAAGTCCATCCTATCGTCCGTATAGAGGGATGTAGACAGGACACACAGCATCGGATAAGTGGATGGAAAGTCAACAGATCGAAGTAGAACTGCTGCAACAGGCACAGGCGGGCGACATGGACGCTTTCGCCGACCTGCAAACGCGGCTCGACGCAGCCATCCGGCGCTTTGTGTGGCGGTTGATAGGCACCAGCCCGGAAGAAGACGATATTGTGCAAGACTCCATGATTGCGCTGTATCTGAACCTTGACCGCATCCAACCTGCCGACAAGCTGCGGGCTTATCTGTTCCGCATCGTCCGCAACCGCTGCTACGATCTGCTGCGGAAACGGCGACGTTACGAACATCTGTCGTTGGATGATGAGCCGGTGGAAATGTGGGCTTCGCTGCACGCCAGCACTGCGGTCGGTCAGCCGGAAGATGTGACGCACTGGCTGCTGCTGCGAATGGAAGTCCAGGCAGCGATTGATCGCCTGCCGGAAATGCAGCGGCAAACGCTGATCCTGTATGCGGAAGAAGGTTTAGCTTACAACGAAATTGCAGACGCGATGGACACCACCATCGGCACGGTGAAGTCTCGATTGTTTTATGCCAAGAAAACGTTACGGCAGTTGGTGAACCCGGATACACTCCAACTGCTAGAAGAAGGTTTGAGCAGCGCCGGCGAAAAAGAAAGCAATCAGGAGATGAGCCATGCGTAAAAAAACTGAACGTGAACGGCTGGAAGGGCTGCTGGCAGAAATTCATGCGAATACGCACGAAACCAGCGGCGACGGAGAAGTATGTTTATCCCCTATGCTGGGCGAGACGGTCGGTGCAGACGATAGCAATGGATCATCTGAAGGAGACGAATACGATGAATTATCAACATGATGCAACCCGCGCACAACAGCGGATGGCCGAACTGGTCAAAGAGGCTCATATCGAGCGGTTGTTACCTGCCCAACCGGGCATGACCGACCAACTTTTGACAGTGGTTGGCTCGTGGATGATCAGCACCGGCGAACGCCTGACACGTTTGAGCGCGCTGGATGCAAATGAGAAAAAGTTGAGCGTTATAGAAACAGCCAATGGCTGACTTTACAATAGACACCGAAATTAGAGGAGCTACTGAGATGAACGACGAAACACGAAGGGGCTTACGGCAGCTGCTGCCCCCCCTTAAGACACTGGCCGGAATGGTCGAACGTGCCTATGAAACCGAGACGCACAAGGGCACGGGCAACATGGCGGTCAAGAGCTATCGCAACCTGCACAGCCGGATTGCCGCGCTGCTACCGGAAGACACCTATGTCACCGATGCATTGGCGTTGGACGTAGCCGATACAGCGGATGACTCGGAAAAAGTGGCGCAGGTCCATCTGGCAACCAGCCAACTCGCGCCATATATCGATGGAATGCTGCGCGATGCGTATCCGCAACCGGAACCACCGCCAGCGGGGTTCATACCCCCCATTCCACCGATTCCGCCAGTTCCACCGGGACCGAATGGTGAGTGGGCCGTCCCTCCACAGCCGCGCCCTGTTGGCCCACCTCGCCCCGACAATCCAGACGCACCCAACGTGGACGAGCTTAAGAATCTAGGGTTGGAACTGCGCGACCGGATTTTAGCTGCCACACAAGGCGCACTGCGCCGCGCTTTGGACGAGATTGACGTCAACATCGACCGCAACTTTGGCGATTGGATGGACGACAAGCCAAAAAGAGGGGATCGTGGCAAACGCAAGCGCCGTATCGTTATTACGTCGTCCGAAGGCTCACTGGAAGACAGCGATTTGCAGGGTGTGAACCTCAGTGGGCAGGATATGAGCGCACGCAATATGGCCTCTGCCAATATGCATGAGGCGATACTCAACCATGCCAATTTGTCAGCCGCTAACCTGTCAAATGCAGATTTATCGGAAGCCGAATTGGTGGGCGCAAACCTGAGTGCTGCCAACTTCAACGGGGCCAATCTAAGTGAGGCGGTGCTTAACCAGGCCAATTTGCAGGGCACAAACTTCAATGATGCTAACCTAGGAGAAGCTGAATTGGTCGGATGCAATGCCGAAGGTGCGAACTTCAACAACGCAAATATGGGCGAGGCCAGCCTCAATCAAGCCAATTTGCAGGGTGCCAGCTTCCGTGACGCCAATCTTGAAGAAACCGACATGGTAGGTGTCAATGCACAGGGCGCGGAGTTCAACTCAGCTAATTTGCAAGAGGCCAGCCTCAACCAGGCTAATTTGCAGGGCGCAAACTTCGCCGAGGCCAATCTCGAAGAAGCGGAACTGACAGGCGCTCAGGCACAGGGTGCGAACTTCCACAGTGCAAACCTTGAAGAAGTGCGTTTCCAGCAGGCCAATTTGGAAGGTGCAGATTTACGCGACACCAATTTGCGTGATGCTGATTTAACGAATGCCAATTTGTATAAAGCTGACCTACGGGGTGCAGATTTGCGGGACGCCAAGCTACGTCAGACAAACTTCAAAGAAGCCAAGATCGGGGATACCAGTATCCGTGATGCAGACCTAGTCGGCGCGATTTTGCCGGACGGTACGCAATACACCCCCGGTGCCGATCTTTCCCGTTTCGGGTTTGTAGGTCGACCTGGACGCTGATACAAATCACCAAATAGAAGACAAGGAAGAGACAAACCTCTTCCTTGTTTTATTTCCTCTGCAATTACCACAACTAAAAAATCGTTCGCCTAAATTGATATGACACCGTTTATCAGGCAAGCCATTAAGACGATTGCTTTACGCCCACATGGGTACATAAGCGGCTGAAGGGGCTGCCATCATTCTCGTGATACGGTGCATAGAACAGAACAAAGCGTTCCGAAGGCAAAATATCAGTGAAAGGCGTATACTGCGGCCGCTCCAGATTGAAATAATGACGCAGCATATCAACCACCTGTTCATCCTTTTTCTGGAGATAAAAGGCATGGTCTACGCCACAAGCCAGTTTCTTTAGATAATCGGGCGTCAGCCGGTCAGCGCGCAGTGTATCGACCGGCATATCGTCACGCCAGGCGAGAACTAACCCTTGCGCCTCAATGGCGTTATAGACCGGTGTGCTGATGAGGTGAATCTGCGTATTGGGCGGGAACTGCAACGAGCGCCATGCCGCATCATAGCCATCCGGGCCGGGCATGGACGAACGAAAAACATAACCATATTCCGGTAGATGCAAGTTGAAATAAAAATTGGTTTGGTAGATCGCCAAAGCAAGACCCAATCCGATAATCAGCGGAATCTGCCAGTGTACACCTCGTACGATCATTGGCACGACATAACGCAATCCAACTGCCGCCAATAACGCCAGCGCCGGAAAAGCGATCACAAAGCGGGATGAACTGGTGCTATCCTTCATCAAACTGTTGCCCAAAGCGGTCGCCACCACCCATAAAATCAGCAGCATCGAACCCGGTTTGCGCCAGTAATAACAGACAAAAGCAAAACCGATCATCACGACGGGCAGCATCCCCGTGAGGAGCAGCGCGGTGGTTTTCGAATAATAAAAAGTCGAATCGATATGATTGAAGTACATTTCAAAGGCGGGCAGCACGTGGTTAATAATGTGTTCGCGATAGCCCGTGGGCGAATAAAGCGTCAAGCCCCAGTAGGCTGGTCCCAACCCCAAACCATTGTCCACGAAACGGGCCAGAGCCGAACGCTGCATCCCGGCCAACGTCAGGTAAATGGGAGCAGCGATGACGAACAACCCCGCCAGCAAAATCAGTAAATTGGAACGTATTCGCCGGAAGCGCAGCAGCACCGCACCCCAGGGCGATATGGCAAACGGCGCGTTGGGAAGCTGCGAAAAAACAACCCCACCCACCAATGTCAGCAGCGCCAGTGGTACGAACATCAAGCGCCCACCCTCGTAAAAATACTGTGTAAAGCCCAGCACAACCCCTGCCAGCGCGAAATGCGCCCGCTTGCCGGTCTTCAGTCCGCTCATGAGGAAGGCCAGTGCCAGCGTACCAAACAACGGGTCGGCAATATTGTTCATACCGATGCGACTAAATTGCAAATGCGGTGGGAATGTCGCCAACAACAATGCGGCTAGTATGGCCGTTTTACGATCGAATAACGTCCGTGCCAGGAAATAGAGCGCGGGAACTGTGAGTGTGCCAACGATGGCGCTGGCTGCCCGAACACCAACTAACCCAGGGCCGAATAGTATGGAGGTAAGCGCCTGCCAGTAAGGGAATACGAAGGGAAACGCCGATATGCTGCTAAAAGGTTGAAGCAGGCCGTTAAAAGCCTCACCTTTCACCGCATAGATACCATCAATGAAGGAGCGCTCATCCACCAGAAAGCGCATACTACTGTCCAACTGCCAGAAACGCAGCACCAGCGCCAGCAAGGTAATCAAGGCTATCGGCCATAGTGGCCGCCACTGTTCAAGCCGGCTTTGCGCCGGTTGAGCAACCGCAGTCACACGTACGCCTGTCAAACCAATTACCAACAAACCTGTACCGAGCAGCACCAGCACAAACTGAAGATGGATCGAGGCAAACTGCAACAGATCCGATTTGATGAATTGGCCGTTGATCTCAGTCACAATGACCATCAAGGCGATGCCGCTAAACAAGACTAAACGTTTGCCGGCCCGCCGGACAAACAGCCGCAGGTTGGGTAAAAAGCCGGACACTTCAGGATCAACCAGAGGACGCCCTAACACAAAGGTTGTCATCGGTAAGCCGGTTGGCCGCAGCGCAATTGCTATCCACAGCGTTACCATGCTCACGATAAACAACTTTCCAGCTTGATCTTGCAAGGCATAGAAATAGCGCGAGTCCCAGAACACGAGCGCGCTTAACACCGCAAGCACCACTGCGACAATACTCGCCACCAGTGACAATCGGGCTGAATAGCGCTGCAACACAACGCCCGGATAGGCCGCAACCAGCCGCATATTCTCTATGAACAAACCGATCTTATCGGCTGACTTGAAAGCCGCATACAACACAGAAGCCAGAATCACGAGCGTAAAGACCAGCGCCGACAGTTCTGGCGCACTGTTTTCCAGCACTACCAGCAGCCCGCCACACAACATCGTCAGTCCCAGATACAGCAGCCAGCGTGCTGGAGATTGCGATGAACGCCGCGCGGGTAATGCAGTCTGTTTGGACGCTGCACGGGTGCGTGGTGTCACGCGAGTAGACAATAAATCGGAGTCAGCCATAGAGTCTGCTTTACTCAAGTGTTAGGTTGCTATCAAAATGGATTTCCATACTAATCCTGTGCCAGCATAGCCCACATGCGCTAATCCAAGAAACGGCAGTAAATTATAAACTGATGACTATTCAACGACTCAATTCTTACTTCTTCGAAGCAGGTTGTTCCAGCTTGCCCCATGTTTCCGAAAGGGCCACAAACACCGAACTGGTAAAGTGACCATCCGGCGTGGTGCGCGTGAAAGCCTCACCTGTCACCGGTTGCTGGTTAATAGTGATGCGTCCCTGTCCACATAGGAAAATTGCATTCGAAACATGGTAATGTTCATCGCCTGCCACACCAAAGCCGCCGCTGTTCAAATCAGGAAAGGTACGGAAGTCTGAGCTGCGCATGTCCGTCCATACCACGTCTATGACTGCCTGCTGACTATGACAGCCTACACGATAAAACTGGCGGGTATCCGACTCGCTGACAAAACGTGCTTGATAGATAGCAGCCTCTTTGAAACCAAGATCTTTCCAGCCGTCAAAATGCTGATTAAAGGTATCGGTCAGGTAGTGTGCGAGCGGCTCATTGTCGGCATAGATGACCGTAGCTGGCTGTCCTACTGCCGCGGCGTTGGCAGCATCCAGATACATCAGCAGTGCGCGGCCTTCGCCATAGGGTGAATAGGTGCTGTGCCAATAGCTAACGGCGGCGGCGAGGGTTTCTGTACCAGGAGCGTACAACTCCATCACCGGATTTTCACCACAAAAAGCAATTGGCTTCAGCCGCAAAGAATCCACAAATACTCACTTTCCGTCATCATTTAAAGTCAAAAGATTACTTTTTTGCCAACCGCCCGGTTCATATCAATCTAGGTTAGCACATATTTTAATTTGGGGAATAAATAACGAAACACTTCAATTTTCAATCGGCTTGCGACGGTGCCCGACCAACAGATACACAACACACCCCAAAGCGGTGATGAGGGTAATCATGCCGCCGATTACGGGTTGAATCGGATCATAGACAAAATAAACTTGTACGGGCTGGTCACCGGCTGGCAGGACAACCCCAATTTGACCCCCTACTGATTCAAGCGGCGCGGCTTGCCCGTTGACCTCTACCCGCCAACCGGGGTAGGCGCTCTCCTGCACACCAACAACAGTCGGTTCCGTCCGTTTATTAGCGATGACCAGCGCAATTTGATCACCACGACGCTCGAACAGCCGCACAGGTGAAAATGCCTGTAAATTGACCACTGATAAATGCACATCATCAATTTTATTCATCGACTCAAGCGCAGACCGCGTAACTGTGTAGGCATACGGTAAGGTATCATCGCGCTCAAAAAGACAGTGATTGGTTTGAAGGGTGGGTGGACTATCAAGCATAATATGGTAACCGAACTTGTAAGGCCAAAAAACTTCAGCGGCAAGATTCAAGCGGGCATATTTTGGCAGCACTTTATTCAGATCAAGCAGTGGGCTTCCCAAAGTATTGTTTTGCGGCAGCATCTCAAAGTCTGCCCCTATCGCCCATGTTCGAATACGATTGTTTAGATAAGGGGTGATGTCATTGTACTGCTGCTGCCACACCACTAACGGTTGGTCAGGATACTGCGCGCGCAGCCATGACAGGCAGGCATTCGCGTAAGGATCCGTTTCCTTAATGATGTGATCCATTTTGTACCACTGATCATTGACGTCTGCCCCGGCGACAACGGTCGCCACCAGCAGCCCACCGCCTAAAACGACCGGCACACGTTTTGCCAATCGGAGCGGAACATTCAGCAGCGTAGACCAATCGGCTGCAAAAATATGCCGCCACAGATTGTCTACACGCATTGCCAGCAGCACAGCAATCCAAAAAGTTGCCACGGCCAGAGCGCGTCCGACATAACGCCATTGCGCGAGGAAGGGCAGATGCTGGTACAACAACAAAATCGGCTGTTGGCCTCCGGCTCCCCACAAGGTAGCAAGGAGGCAGAAGATCAATGCAACCCACCCAATTTGCTGCTCGCGTCCTTTGACGGGGCGATAAAGCGGCAGTGCGACGAGTATCAGCAAGACGTACCAGACAGGAATGATGTAACTGTAATAAAACTCGTCAACGCGTCTTAAAGAATAATCGTAGGCAATTTCGCCCACAACCGGCACATAAATATTCAACGTTTGATCGGGATTTGGGTCAAAATACAAGCGAACAATCTGAGATAGCTGCGCCGACCAACCCCCATTGATTTCATCGGGATGGCGACCGAGCTGCTTAAATTGCAGCACTACTGGCAGTGCTACGACCGCACTCAATCCTACAGCTACGGCAGCCGCAAGCAGCAGCCGCTTAAGGGCTATAAAATCAACCCACCGCTTGCCCTCGCCGACCAACAGCATCCCGCCAACACATATCGCTCCAACGGCTGTCGGCAGCACGTACCAGATATTCCCGCTTAAGAATTGAAGCGCCAGCGCCAAGGCCGTAAGCACCACCGGCCAGCGCTGTTTAGGCCAACGGAACACGGCTAATACGCCGCCGATCACATATGGCATATAGATTTGACTGAGCGCCAATTGGTAATAGCCGGAGTTCATCATGGCGTGTAGATTGCCCTTACCGATCAAGAGCATGGCCAGCAGTACCCGCCCTAATGTGCCTAATCCCAACACACGCCCCAAAAACCATCCCCCTAATCCCGCCAAAAAGTAACCGATTATGATGCTGATCCGCAGTCCGGCGACCGGCCCGAGCAGCAAAGATGGTGCGCTGGCGAAGGGATTGAAGATGAAATTGAACGGGTTTTCAGTAATTGGTTCACCGTTTCCCAGATACGGCTGCCAACGGGGAATACGCCCTGACTCCTGTAACCCTGTATGGGCGGCTGCAATCGTGCTGGTCAGCCATTCCGCTTCGTTGCCCGAAAACTGCCAGTTGGGTGGACTGTCGTAGAAAGGCCGCGTCGTTAGCAAAGTGGTGATAACGATCACACCCACTTCCAGCAGCACCATCCACCAGCGCAAACGGGGTAAAGCCGTAGCTGATAATGCAGCAGGTGCTCTTAACCGAACCAACAAACGGCGCGGTAATAGAAGCGGGTCCAAATTGGACTTCGATGCAAAAAACGCCATTGCGATCAGTGGCAATCCGATCAGAATGCCCAGCAGTGGAATGACCGAAAATAACAGTGGCACAAAAACCAAACCGGCACAGAATGCCGCCGAAATAACCACTGAAAGTATGGATATTTTGGTGACAGGATCAGAGGTTACAGGCTCGACACCTGTTTCATAAAAACGGCGCGGCAGCCACCACAACTGCCGCAGATAGGGTATCCAATGCAGACGATTAATCCGCCACAGCTTCAGGCTGCCTGCCAGAACGATCAGACCGAGGGTGAATGCAAGCAAGACAGTCACCAGTTCCGGCACGAGGCTTTGCAACAG
>JBGAHG010000072.1:0-17307 GCA_044226325.1 Aggregatilineales bacterium | reverse complement strand
GCCTGATCGATGAAACGCCACGCATTATCGCGGTGGATGAGGTGTATCGCCTGATGCGCCATCCCTCGCTCTTAGATTTCCTGATTGAAGCGGCTAAGACCTTCCGCACCCGGCGCAAGAAACTGATTTCCATTGACCAGCAGATGAGCGTCATGCTGGACGGTAAGGCCCGTTTGGTATTCGAAAACAGTCCGATCCGGGTGATTTTCTCGCAGCGACAGGGCATGAATGTCTTCCATGAAGATGCGGCTTTTCAGCATCTTAACCAACAGCACCGCGACATTATCGCCGCTTTACCACGCTTTCACTATGTCCTCGATATTCAAGATGAAGGCTTGTGGTACCTCTACAACCGTCCGACCGTTGGCGAACTCGCCCGTTTCAGGAGCACCTAAACCATGTCCAAAAAACAATCCAATGCACCGCCGTGGCAGGCGATTGAAGAGCAAGCCTATCACGCTTTCCGCGAGTGGCCGATTTGGTTGGTGCTGCGTGAACGCGAATTGGCCGCGCACCTCAGCTTACACAAATCCCCTGAAAAAGCAGAACCGGCAGCCAAGCTGGTTCGGAAAGAGAAACCGACATGAAACTCATGATTGTTGAATCGCCAGCCAAGTCCAAAAAGATCGCTGGATTTTTAGGCGAGGGCTGGCGCGTAGAAGCCTGTCTCGGCCACGTTTGTGACCTTCCCGAAGCGGAACTTGGTGTGGATGTCGCTGCGGATTTCCGCCCGACCTATGCAGTCCTCCCCGGCAAAGGCAACCTGGTCAAGAAACTGTTGAAAGCCATCAAGGAGGCGGAAGCGGTTTATGTCGCGACCGATCCGGATCGTGAAGGCGAAGCCATCGCATGGCACATCCTCAAACTGGCAAAGGTACCAAATGATAAGCCGGTTTATCGGGTGATGTTTCACGCCATTACCAAAGAGGCCGTGCTCAAAGCAGTTGCCCATCCCCGTGCACTGGATGTCAATCTGGTGGAAGCCCAGCAGACGCGGCGCGTCGTTGATCGTCTAGTCGGTTATCTGGCTTCGCCATTAGCCGCCAAAGTGCTGAATGGCAAATTCTCTGCCGGACGAGTGCAGAGTGTCTGCCTACGGCTGGTGGTCGAACGGGAACGCGAGATTGAAGGCTTCACGCCTGAAGGCTACTGGACACTGGCGCTCAAACTGACCGCTAACGAGGAAGCCTTCACAGCCAAGCTGTATCAAATCAAAGGGGCAGATAGCACCTTCAAGACCCGTGAACCACTGGACAAACTGGTCGCACTTCTCAATCATGCCCAGCTCTGGGTGGGCAATACGGGACGCACCGTTAAGTCGAGGCAACCCTTGCCACCTTTTACTACCGCATCGCTGCAACAAGCGGCATCTAAAGGCTTAGGGCTGTCGCCTGAAAAGACAATGGCGCTGGCTCAGACACTCTACGATCAAGGAATGGTCAGCTACCTACGGACGGATGGGGTGTCGGTCACACCTGAAGCCCAGACCGCAGCACGTGAACTTATCACCCGTGAGTATGGCATAGACTACCTGCCAGCCGAATCCCCCACCTACACCGTGAAAACGATCAACGCTCAAGAGTCTCATGAAGCCATCCGCCCAACCGACATCCAGCGTTTGCCACAGGAGGCCAAAGGCGATGGCGCGGCATTGTACGGCCTCATTTGGAAGCGCTTCATCGCCTCCCAGATGGCTCCCGCCCTCTACACCCTCACCGGTGCGGTTATCTATGCCGGCAAAGTACAAGGACAGCCTTTTCCGATGGAGTTCCGAGCACAGGGGCGCTCACTGCTGTTTGAGGGTTTTCTCAAAGTCTATCAGGAACCGGCGGATGAGGGCGATGAGGCAGAAGTTGACGGGACACTTCCCCTGTTGAGCGAAAATCAGATGCTCAAACTGGTCGTGCCGCAGGTCGAGGAACACCAGACCCGCGCACCTGCCCGCTACACAGAGGCTGGATTGGTTCAGGCACTGGAACAACGCGGGATTGGTCGCCCTTCAACCTATGCCAGCATGGTCAAAACGGTCAAGGATAAGGGTTATGTCAAACTCAGTCAAAAATGGCTGATACCGACTGAAGATGGGATGCGGTTGTGTGATTTCCTGACGGCCCATTTTGTTGGTGTGTTGGCCTATGACTATACCGCGCGGTTAGAAGAGGAGCTTGACCAGATTGCGGCAGGCGATAAAACCCGCCTTGATGTCCTGCGCGGGTTCTGGGAGGGCTTTCAACCACAGGTCATTCAGACGACCGAACATGCCCTATCACAGCTCAAGGGTCGCGCTGCTCCCAAGCCCCTAATGCTGCATCCTGCACAGGAGTCAGCCGATGAGCGCCAATGACTTCATGCCGGAGCCGCCACCCACTGACTATGACGATTGGGGAGTACCCGACGAAGCCTATTCAATGCCAGAGGATCCTTTTCCGGATGATCTCTTTACCGGCGCGCCTGACGATTTTAACTATACCGTGCTCAACGATCCATGGCTGCCGGATGATGATCCTTTTGTGCCCAAAGATGTGGATGAACTGCTGGACGTGCCGTTCTCGCAAGATGGGTTGCAGGGCTTTGAACGGCCCGAACCGCTGGATGAGAGCTGGGGCTGGCACGATGCTCGTTTGATCGGTGTCGAGCGCGAAACGGACGACAGCATCCGTTATGAGATTGGTGCAATGGATGTGTATGCCAATATCAACACCGGTGATCTGGGCGGAAGCTATCTGCCCATTGCCTCTTTTGAGGATGTCGATATTGCCGCTGCCTACTACCACACGCTGCAAGAACAGATCCATGAACAGGGATTGGCAGCGCATCAAGTGCCTGAGTTTGCCGAAGAGCAAGCAGTGACCATGAATCCTGAACCGCAGAACTGGCGTGGAGCTGCGCCTGAAGAATACACCGCCTATGAACAGGTGCGCGATCTGGATGATGGGAATATCGCTGGACGAGACGAACCGCCTGACTACCTGAATGATCCGCTTATTCAAACGGCTATTGAATTGGGTAGTGTTGCTCCAGCAGTTGAGCAAGATCAGTCCGCGTTTCAAGCCTTGAATGCCATTGGTCTTCAAGTTGAAGGATTTGACCCGGTGAAAGATCCGCCGCCGTTTTACGATGCGGAAACCGGAACGGCTTACTGGATCGGGGTTTTCCAACCGGATAAAGATGACCGTGAGAATTGTGTCACCAGCATCTTATCCCTAGGGCGTAATCCTGAAACGGGCGAAATGGAAGCCCAACTCGCGCCCTGTGTACCTGGGGACTGGGCCAAAGCCTACAGCGCTGCTGAATATCTCATTGAAGTCGCCCAGAAAGACGGCATTGACCACTGCTTTGATGCTGCGGAAGGCATGGCGCTGGCGACCGATCAGCGCGAGCTGTGGGAGAAAGAGCGCGGTGTGGCACTTGAGCCGCAGACCACCCAAGACATTGCCGATTACACCCGTGACAACTGGGAGATGGAGTTATGAGCGAGTCCAAATCTGTGCGCTTCAGTGTCCGCCTTAGCCCGGATGAAGATCAGCGTTTACAGCAGTTGGCGGATGCATGGCAGGTCAAGCGTTCGATGGCGGTGCGTCTTCTGATTCAACGCACCATCCAGCCGCCTTCCTTTACCCCAGTGGGTGTTTTCACTCCTGTCAGCGCTCATCCATTTCTGCCGATAGTAATTGGAGCCAGCCATGAGCGCACCTGAACCCCTGTCGAGTCGTCAGCGATCCAATCTCTTGATGCAGCATCTAGATACAGTCGCTCAAAATTCGGACGATTTGAATATGGCTGCCCCATCCACGCCAATCGATTACTACTTTGGTTATGGGGTTGGCCCCAACAACCTGCCATCGCTAGAGAAGGAGAGATACTCACTGATTTTTGGGCGGATTTTTCTGCCCTGGCTTCATCCGTTTTCGCATAGGTGAAATGCGCCGGATACTTCTTCTCCCCTGCATAGTGCGGCGCGAAGCTGCCCTCGCCAAAGTGATAAGCATACCGCTTCTGGATGTCCTGCCAGGTGAGGAGGGGGAATGCACGCATGATCGTTACCTGCGGCACATTACCTTCCACCATCTGCTTAAGCTGCTGCAAATCGTGTTTTGACCAGAAGAGGCGCTTGCCGGCGCGGGTGAATGTCCGTCGGGTTTCGGTGCCGTCCCGCCACTGAACGATCACTTCCCGGTTCAGGATGTCGAGCCGTCGAACCAGGATGCGATAGGCAAATGCCTCAAACAACTCACGGCGTTTATCTCCGGCGACCTGCTCCCAGTGCGTGATGACCGTCTGAAGCACAGGACGCGCTTCCAGCAGACCCCGCTGGTAATGCTCGCTCGTCGCAAGGTTCGCCACTTCTGCGGTCAGCCGCTCGATTTCGCGCTCATTGGCTTCATAGCTGGCTTCCAGATTTTTGACGATGCCGGGATTGGAGATCGCCTTCAGGTTGTCCAGAATAGTCTGTTTGGTGCGTTCGGCGCTGCGAATATCCTGCTCAATCCGCCGCTTCTCACTGTGACCGCTGTGTTCCGTCGTCTCCAATGCCTGCTGCCAGATCGCTTCGTCAATCGTGGTCGCTTCTAATCGTTCCAGCAGCATCCGATCTACTGCTTCATCCACCACCGCCGCTTTGACGGTCATTTGCACTTCGATGCGTTCATTATGCAGAATATAGCCGTAGTTGCGGTTGGTGTGATTGTAGACCGAATTGTAGCGACGCAGGTCATAACCTTCGATCTCGTCTGAGAAGACCAATCCGCTGTAAGTCGGTGGATCGCATTCACGTTCCTCGACAGTGTGGCGTGTCCAGGGACGATAGGGGATGTAGTGTGCGTTCGGTTCGCCGTAGAAATCGGTGGACGAGAGCGAATTGAATGCCTGCATGAAGACATCTTCCGGCACGATAGGTTCGTGATTGTGCCAGCACACAATGGCTTTCTTGTGAACCCAGTGACCGATGTAGACCACATTCGTCAGCAGGTTGTGTAAGCCTGACTTGGAGGGCATGATGCGTCCGGTGATGTTGGAGCGATAGCGGAACCAGTTCTCGATACGGAAGCCCTCTGGAACCTGCCTGGCAAGGTCATCCGGGATAAACGGGCCATGCTGCTCGATGTGTTCCCATGTCGCCTGAAAGTTACGTCCCTTCTCACGGAACAACTCAAAGTACGCCAGTACCAGATCAGCGCTCGGCGCGAAAGGAATGTACTTGCGCCAGTCAGGATTGCGTTCCCCATTCGGGAGCGTGCGGCGCATATCGACGATATAGCCCAGCGCGATGGTGCGTCCCGCCCAGAGTCCCTGCTCAATCAGGTAGTCCCGGCTTTTGTGCAATCGCCCCTTGATGTGATACTCCAGAAAATCAGCCGCTCGCTGGGCTTCCTCGCGGAACATCTTCAGGTGGTACGCGCCCATCGTCGGGTGATTGAAGTCATACACCACGCTCGGAGTCATTACCCGCACATTCTTGCGCTTGCAGGCATCCAGAAAGATGTTGGTCTGAATCATCGTCACATCGCGGAAGAAACGGTCTACATCCTGCGCGGCGACCAGTCCAATGCGGTCATGCTCGATATAGTTGTACAGCAGCGACATACCGGGACGGTCTTCAATCTTCTTCGTGCCGCTGATCCCCGCATCCATATCAATCATGTAGATGCTATCGCGCACCCAGCCGAGCTTCAGCAGGTGTTCAATCATGTCCACCGTTTGCAGGGTGGTCGAGATGTTACCGATCTGCGCCTCAGACGATTGACGATAGTAAACGGCAGCCGGACGATCTACGGGCAGGGGAGCAGCGCGATACGGGTCAACCGGCGCTTTAGGCAGGCGTTGGTAGCGTGGCATCTGGCTTGTTCCTCCTTTCTTCGGTAAATGGAAAACGCCTTACCTCTGCGAGTTAGATACGGCAGAAGCAAGGCGCGTGTTGTACAATGCGTCTTAGCCCTGCGTGGTGGTAACGTCACTCGCTGGGTCAGGCAGGTCGGAGTGGTCCAACACTTCGGCCTGTCGCAAAACAATCTCGGTTGACCTACTGCCAGTGTACTGTGTTTCGCGCAGTTGTGCAACGATGTGCAGCAGGGTTTTTGAGATATTGACCAGGTTGATGCCGTCATCTTTGGGTTTTTCCAGTGTCTCAGGCACTCGGTTCATGGCGGCTCCCTGCATCCTGGCTGAAGTGCTGCACCGCCTGATTGAGAAAATGACGTGCCATTGTTGATGCAGGTATCCTGAGCTGCTTCGCCAGAACGAGAATAGCGGCTTTCTCCGCCTGCGACATGCGAATGCAAAAGTAAGTATCTCGCGGCGGGGTGGCTGGCGGTAAAGTGAGCGGATATTGGGTTACGGTTGGCATATGCAATTTGCTGTCCTTGTGTGATATGTGTACAATATCAGGATAGCAAAGTGAGCCACCTCAACCTGTGTAATTCTACAGTTTTGCCCCGTCAGTTTTGACAATCTCCATGTAATTTTACAGTCGGATAGATTGGGATGCTGGATAAGCAGTTCGCCTTTGGATCAAGCACAATCAACTACACTCTGCTTCACAGCAGCAAGCTCAAATCCGTGAAAATCACAGTGGAGTTTGAACATGGCGTTGAAGTGACTGCCCCGGTTGGTATGAGTGACCAGGCGGTTGAACAGGTGCTGCAACAAAAAGGGCGCTGGGTCATGGAAAAACTCGATGCTATCGCGTCGATTGAAGCGCCTCCCTCCAAAAAAGAATTTGTATCGGGTGAAAAGTTTTTGTACGTCGGACGGCAGTATACGCTGGTTGTCTCTGAACGCGCTGAACGCCGCCCTCTGCTGGTCATGCGAAACAGTACCTTTGAAGTGACAGTGCCACCCGAATTGAAAATCTGGGATCGTCAGAACACCATCCGTGAGTTATTCCGTGTATGGTATAAACAGCGAGCCGAAGGTAAGTTAACGGAGCAGGTGCATACTTATGCAGATCGTTTGAACCTGCAACCGGCGGAAATCAAGGTAATGGATATGGATCGGCGCTGGGGAAGCTGCACACCACGCGGCGCGGTGCATCTGAATTGGCGCTTAATCATGGCTCCGATTCAGATCATTGATTATCTGGTCGTGCATGAACTGTGTCACCTCTCCGTCCCTGAACACTCGCCTAAATTCTGGGATCGGGTTGGATCAATCATTGCCGATTATGAAGAGCGCCGGGAGTGGCTTCGCGTTAACGGTCCTACACTCACGGTGTAATCCAGTTCTCAGCCAGCTTGACCAGCGCGGTGGTTGTTGCATTCAATTCATTGGCTGGAATAGGTGTTTTGCGAAGAATGCCCTTGACCTGCTGACGCATGTGACGCTTGATATCTTCACGGGCAGTCCAGTCGATGACGGCGAGTTCGTTCAGCTTTTTGACCACATCGCGGGCGAGTGTTGCCAGCACTTCGTCGGAGACATCTTCGGGCAAAACCGTTTGCAACCGGTCATAGAAGGGCTTTTCATAGACTTCCAACCCTAAACCGACATCCCGCTGCTGCATCTCAACCAGATCATCGCGTAATTTGAGTTCTTCCATCAACAGCTCAAGGTCGGAAAGCCGCTGCTGGCGATGTGCCTCTATCAAGGCTTCAAGTCGCTGGCGCAAAGAGTCATAAGCAACCGGATTTTCCTCCATACGAACGCGGATTTCGTGGCGGACAGCGTGTTCGACCTCCTGCGCCTTGCCGCGTGGATCGCTGATGCTCTCAACATAATGAATGAATTTTGTATCCAGCACGGAAATTGGTTCTTGCAGCAGGTGTTCCATCTGACCAGCGCGGATGTGGTCGTCAATCAGCCGACGGACTTTTTCGCCCAGTGGTGACAGCTCAAACGACTCATCCCGGTAGGTGTTCCGTGCCGCCATGCGGACTTTGCCCAACCATGCCAGATCGCCGCGATAGGGATTGGCTGCCGGGTCAGGCATCACCATATCCATCACCTGTGAGAAGTTGCGGAAAGCAATGTCAAATTGGGCACGGATGTCTTCCAGTTCCAACAGCGCAATACAGGCATACAGATCATCGCGATCCACGAGCGCGAAAAAGCGCATCGCTTCCCGGTGACGCTCGGCAAGCTGTTGCTCATCGTTAATGGGCTTCAGAATACCGGCCACATCTTCGGGATTGAACATCTCCAGCGCGGCACGCAAATCAGCGGCGATACCCCAGTAATCGACCACCAGCCCATAGCCTTTACCGACCATCGTGCGATTGACACGCGCAATCGCTTGAAGCAGGTTGTGTTCACGTAACGGACTATCCAGATACATTACCTGTTCAATCGGCGCATCAAAGCCCGTCAGCCACATATCACATACGACGACGATCTTGAGCGGATCATCCGGTTTGAGAAAACGCGCCTTAATGTCTTCCTGGTCGCGTGACTCAGCGGCATAAGGCAGCCAGTCCGAGCGCTGTCCATCATCCGGTGCAGGCGACATCACCAGCGCACATTCCGGCGCATTGAGGTCAATCAGGGTGCGATAGTAGCGCATCGCGGTGGCGCGATCATGAGCGACGACCTGCGCCTTAAAACCGTTGGGCGCGATATGCGTTTCATAGTGGTCGATCAAATCCATGCAGATGGCACGTACCCGCTGCGAGGCTGAAGCAATCGCTCCTTCGTTAGCATATCGTTGTTTAAGCTGTTTCTTCTGCTCTGGTGGCAAGTCTCTGAATACACGCTCAAAAAGCTGGTCAAGCGTCGCGCCTTCGACATGCAGTTGGGGCAAACGCGGATCGTAGCGAATTTCCAGCGTCGCGCCGTCGTCTACGGCCTGCTGAATGGTATAGGTATCAATATATGTGCCGAAGGTACGCGGGGTGCTGCGGTCTTTTTTGTCGATGGGCGTACCGCTGAAACCAATGTAAATGGCATTAGGCAGGGCCGTTCGCAGATTCGTTGCCAGTCCTTTGTACTGCGTGCGGTGCGCCTCGTCCACCATCACCACAATGTTGGATGCCTGCGAGATTTCGGGATAGGTTTCACCCTGCTTCGTCTGGAATTTCTGCACCGTCGTCAGGAGGGTTTTCTCTACGCCTACGCTCAACAGTTGGCGTAAATCTGCGACCCCATCCGCCCGGACGGGATTAGGGAAGCCGCACTTCTGAAACGTGCCGCTGATTTGCTTATCGAGGTCGCGGCGATCCGTAACCACCAGCACCGTCGGATTGGTCATCTCGCCCATGCGCTCTGCTTGGGCTTCCTCCGGGCGGCGCAGTTTGAGCGCCAGCCACAGCATCGTCAGGCTTTTGCCGCTGCCTTGCGTATGCCAGATGATCCCGCCGCGTTCTTTGCGTGTTCTGCCGCGCATGATGCGTTCCATCGCCTTGTTGACTGCCCGGTACTGCTGGTAACGCGCTAATTTCTTGATCGTCTTGCCACGTTCGGACTCGAAAGCAGTGAAATTGCGGATCAAATCCAGCAGGCGCGATGGCTCGAACATCACCGCCAGCAAAATATCCTGCTGCGTGGGTTCGCGCCCGACCATCTGCGCGATTTGCGCCCGATTAAGCGGCCAGGGATCGCGCCAGCGTAGGTAGAAACGTGCATCCGCCCCGATAGGCGCATAGGCTGCTGACACACCACAGGTGGCGACCAGAATTTGCGCCTGCTCGAACAAACGCGGAGCCTGCACCTGATAGCGCTGCAATTGATTGATGGCGTTTTCCAGAGGGTGATTAATCGTCGGACTTTTGCACTCGATGACTGCCAGCGGCAGCCCATTGACGAAGACCATCAGGTCGGGAATCACCTTATCCACGTCGCCTAACACTTCATATTGATTGGTTACACTGAAAGTATTGTTACGCGGGTTATCGAAGTCAACCAGTTTCACCGTGAGGCTCTGGCGTGTGCCGTTTACATCCTGCGGTAAAGAGAAGTAATTGACCAGATCGCCATAAAATCTCTCATTGGCTTCCATAAGACTAATGGCATCCAACCGCGCCGCGCGACGGACTGCCAGCGCCACATTTTGCTCATTCAGATGCGGATTGATACGCCGTATCGCCGCCTCAAGCTGACCAAGCAGCACCGCATCGCGCAGGCTGGCGCGTTCTGCCACCAGATTCGCACCAGGGATGTAGGTGTAGCCCATGCGCTCCAGCAAATCAATCGCAGGCTTTTCGCTCAGGTTATACTCGTTAAGGCGGGTTGGGTCAGTCATGGTTCTACCTGCGCGATTGAATTGGTAGGGTACTTGTTTATCATAATGGCAGTAAAAATAATCACAGCTTCTCGAACTTTAGAAAGTTGCTCAAGCACCTGAGTATGAAGTTCCTCGATTGTTGCTGGAGTCGGAATTGTATCGCTACCGGTTGGTACGATACCTTCAGGTCGATAAACAAATTCATGCACGACACGATTCCTCAGATTTTTGAATGAACTTCCCTCATATTCGACTACGGCAGAAACCAGTAAATCAAAGTATGTTTTTTGAACCGAATTTAAAATCGGCAAGGCAGAAATTCGTCGTGCTAGATCTGCTTTATAGGGTTTAGTGAGCGTCGGCAGCATTTCTTCGTATGTCTGTCCGAAGAAATACAGCGGAACCAGGAATTCAATGAGTCTATCCCACATCCCTGCGATACGAATAATGCAGTTTTCTAGCGTAAGCCAACATGCAGCGACTTGTGGATTGAACTCAAAACTAAATCCTGTTGTCACATACTTGGGGTCGTAAATCCCATCATATGTCCTTAATTGCTGCCGTATCACATAGTCGATCCAAGCTATTTCTGTGTACGAATCCAGAAACCGCTGGATATGTGTTGCTGTATAGATATAGGCACCGAATTGGAGATGTGAAATAACCCCCATCATAAGAAATTGTGGGTTTATCAAGCTCTGCTCCAAATCTTTTCGTTGAGGTTCGGTCAAATATGACCACTGTTGCGGCCAGCTTTGTTGTACCGACGCATCGGAATGCTTTTTATTTACCTTTCCGGCGAATGTGAAAGGGCTGGAAACAGCCTTGATCTTATCGATCAAATTTTGGGGAATGGTTTTAACGACAATCAGCCCATTAGGATCATCTCGGACAGAGTATTGAGTATCAGCCGCGACACGAATACCCTGAGCATCTTGAATGACCGAGATACCAACTGAGGAGATTCTGGGGTCTATATCAAAATCAGCCAAAGTAGGTTTACGTGGTTTAGAATGAGCAGGAATTGGCTTGCTCTTCCGATGAAGTTCCTTCTGCTTACGCCGTTGTTTGTTTTTCCTGCCCATCGTTTAAACCCGCGCCTCACCACTCAACAGCTTTTGCATTAATCCGTGTTTGACCACGCGCAGACTCGCCGCTTCCGCTTGTAGGTTGCGAACTATATCATCATGTGCTTCCAGAATGGCAGCAATTTCGAGCTGTTCTTGAATCGGTGGCACAGGGATCTTCAAAAGTAACATCGCGCTACCCTGTAAATTCTTCTGAACACCACCAGCGGCAATATCTAAAACTCGTCGTCTACCAAGATTGGAATTGAGATACTGTCTTAGAAAATTAGGTGCGATTGAGCTGTATAGTCGAAAACGGATCAGAAAAGCTCCAGGTAACACGGGCAAATTGTATCCTTCGAACACTGATACAACCCCAATAGTACCGCTGCGAGTTATAGTCAGGTCGCCTTTTTTTAAGATATGTGACTCAAAGTTATCCAAATTCAATTTGGCCCGCGGCATCGTCTCATAATTGATTTCACCAGAGTCATCAAGGTCGGTGGTTCTGAGTGTCGCCACATTTCCAGTATCGCTATACGCATTAGCAGGAAAACGAGGACCAAAGGCGCTCGACTCTGTATGGTTTTTCAGTGGCTCAATTAGCCAGTGCTTGGGTATTTCACCAGCGTCAGTCTCCTTCGTCGGTGCGCCCTCGCCAGCCAATCCATACGTAAACAATCGCTGCATTACCCCGCGCTTGACCTCTTGTGCCGTTTCGATCTGCGCTTCAACGCGAATAATGTTCGCATCCGCATCACGCAGGACTTCGGCAATACGACGCTGTTCGTCAATTGGGGGATATGGGATTCTGTAATGTAATAGATCATCAGCTCGTATAGCTGAATAGTTTGTAGATCCTACAGCGCTAACTTGATTTTGTAGCAAGCCATGACCGATGCATTGTTCAAAGAAGTTTCTATCGAGTAGTTCATTTACTGTGAATAAGAAATAATGTCCACTGACAATTGAACCTGCTGTGTCCGATTTGACAATGCCAAAACTGCCTTCTTTAGCATCAATCTCAGCGACAATGAAATCTCCCTCTTGGGTAAGCTGCTGGCGTTTCGTATGTATCCTTGATCCAATGATTGTGTCACGAGGAATGACTCCCGTGTTGTACCAACTTACAGTGCAACGCCGATATATTTTATCCTCTTCAATGGTTATCCAAGAGTTGCGCTGTGTCAAAAACTCATGTAGCTTTGCCCAGTGCCAACCCTCCGGCAAATGTCTATGTTTCATTCAATCATTTCCGTTTCCGCTGCTCGTTTCATCCGTGATACAATCATTTTACTCAAGTCGTGCGTTAGTAGAGAAAAAGGTTCTCGTTATGGTGGATGCGACAATTACTGAAGTCATCCCGATTTATACCGATAAAGACGGCAGAATGCGCGTCAGTGGCACGCGGGTGCTGCTGGATCTCATTGTGAATGCTTACCAGCGCGGCGAAACACCCGAACATATTGTGCAAATGTACACCACGCTCACACTGGATCAGGTCTATCTCGCAATCGGCTACTATCTGCGTCACCGTGAAACCGTTGACGATTACATCCGCCGCATGGACGAAGAAGCGGAACGGTTGCGGCGTGAATGGGAAGCAGAACATCCGCCCAGGGTCACAAAAGCTGAATTGCTGGCACGTTTGCAAGCCAAGCGAGACAGTGCCGGATGAAATTCCTCGCGGATGAGAACTTCAACAACGATATTCTGCGCGGGGTCTGGCGGCGCATCCCGGATGCCAGCTTCACCCGTGTTCAGGATACCGACATCGCGGGTGCAGACGATCCGCGTGTGCTGGAATATGCCGCTGAACAGGGTTATATTGTTCTCTCACATGATGTTAACACCATGCGCGGCTACTTTTATGATCGCATTACAGCGGAACTCCCCGCGCCGGGGCTGTTCCTCGTCCACAAGCAAACACCCATCGGCGAAGTGATTGACGCGCTCGAACTCATCATCCTCGCCAGCGACGAGTCCGAATGGCTGGGGCAAGCCGCCTACGTACCGTAAGTTAGTCCTTCAGCATCCCCAACCGCCGTAAATGGTCAGCAAGTTTCGCTTCGGCTGACTGACGTGCCTGCACCGCTTCCTGATACCGCGCAATTGCTGCGTCCACATCAACCGGTTCTTCCGGCTCAACCGTATCCACATAACGCGGGATGTTCAGATTGTAGTCGTTCTCGCGGACTTCATCCACACTGACCACGCTGGCGTATCGTTCCTGATTTTCCCACGCATCATAGGCACTCACAATGTTGGCAACATCTTCATCCCGCAGCACATTCTGATTCGTGCCGTTAGCAAATCCTTCTGCCGCATGGATGAATAGAATCTGTCCGGTGCGGTCTTTACGCTTCGCCTTGTTGAAGATCAGAACAGCGGCAGGGATACCCGTGCCATAGAACAGGTTCGGTGGCAGACCGATCACCGCTTCCAGCCAGTCTTTTTCGATAATACCCTGCCGGATTTTGGCTTCCTGTCCACCTCGGAACAACACACCGTGCGGCATCACCACGCCGCACATGCCATCCAGCATCAGCGTGGCAATCATATGCTGCACGAATGCCAAATCGCCATAGCTGGCGGGTGGAACACCGAATTGAAAGCGCCCGGATTGGTCGGCTTCGGCTTCTTCTTTGCCCCAGCTACTCAATGAGAACGGCGGATTCGCCAGCACACGGTTGAACAACATCAACTGTCCATCGCGCTTCAATTTCGGCTCACGGATGGTATCACCTTTCTCGATGACCGCATCCAGCCGCCCATGCAGTAGCATATTCATTTTGGCGATTGACCAGGTGTTGAGGTTCTTTTCCTGCCCAAACAGGCGTAGATTGCGCGGATTGCCGCCATGTTCTTGCACGTAGCGGGCGCATTCCAGCAACATACCGCCGCTGCCTACCGTCGGATCGCAGATATACATGCCTACCGTCGGTTTCAGCAGTTCGACGAGCAGCCGCACCACCTGACGAGGTGTGTAGAATTCGCCACCCTTTTTACCAGCATCGTCCGCAAATTTAGCGATGAGATACATATAGGCATCGCCCAGCATATCCGGGTTAGGGATTTCTTCGTTTCCTAACCGCATCTTGCCGAAGTGGGCAATCAGCTTGAGCAGGGTCACATCGGGTAGGCGCTCTTTGTTGTTAAAGTCGATGGGTGTCAACACACCTACCAGGGCAGGGTTGTTGGGATGTTCTTCCAGCGCATAGAACGCCTTTTGAATCTCCTCGCCAATGTTGAACGTTTTTTGGCTGAGATTTTTCCAGCGGGCGCGTTCCGGCACAAAGAATTGATGCTCATCCGGGTCTTCTGCAATCGCTTCGGCTTCGGCGCGGCTGCGACCCTCCGCCATCTCGCGTTCGATAACGGCTTTAACTTCGTCCTCGAACACGTCTGACAGGCGCTTGAGGAACAGCATACCGAAGATATAGTTTTTGTAATCGCTGGAGTCGATGCTGCCACGCAGGATATTGGCGCTCTCCCATAAATGGGACTCCAGTTGTTTCTGAGTCAATTTGGTCATAGCAGTAATTTCATAAGATTGGGTGGTTTCATTATCAATTCTACAGCAGGAAGGATTATAGGACATATGAGACTGTAATGCGTGGGTGAAGTATGGGCGGCTCGCAAAAAATATATGGCTGATTTAACGTCTCAGCCAGGACGGTTGAAGTCAGGCATACGCCGCTGAGAGCATCCGTGCAGCACGCTTCATGTACTTCGGGAATGTGCTTGGATTACGTCCGATGTCCAGCGCTGCCTGGCGGTAAGTCTTGCCATCAATCTGCGCTCGGATCGCTCCGGCGATGCAGATGGTGTGCTGGTACTGCTCCAGCAACGCCTCGGCTGGCTCAATATGCCCCTGCTGGTACTGCTCACGCCAATTTTGATAAGGCGAGGTGAATTGTCCGTTGTTCCGTTTCTCGGTTGGCTTCTGCTCCGGCAGTGTGTAGTTATGCCGTTCCAGAAACACCTGCGCGAATTCGTAGCGAACCTCTTGAAGCATCGGTTCTTCATACGTCTTGTGCCAGTTCCAGGGTGTCACACCGGCCAGCGCTGCCGCGTCTTTGCGCGTAACCTGCGTTGTCACCGCGTACAGCGCGACCAGATGTTTAAACGAGTCAGCGTACTTCTCAGCCAGCTTCCGTATGATTTGCTCAACGTCGATGCGGATATCAATGTCGGTTGCCCAGGTCGCCCACTGCTCCACCGAATTCCACCAGCCGCTCGGTGCTGAAAACCCGGTGATGGTGTGTTCATCCCAGCTACTGCGCCAGTCGTAGCTCATCAGCGCTTCTAGGCTGTCGTATTTGTCGTCGTAGTAGCGCAGAGTGGAGATTTTGCACCGTGCCAGAATAAAAAACGCCGCCTGCTGGCGGGTTTTCTGTGCGAGGAAATCCTTGTTTTCAACAAGTTCAAGCCAGAGTGCCATGAACCCGTGCTGGATGCAGTCCGGCAGGTAGTTGGTGCGGTGGATGCCCCTGCCTTTCATGACGTTGGTGACGTAATGCACCAGATCGTCGTAAAGCTGTTGGAAGGTCAGCGAGCCTGCCCATGATGTTGGATAGGTCGCAACACGCGGAAAAGGACGAATTTGACCGCGAATATGAGAACGGAAATCAGAAGCCATGACGAACACTCCCTCGTCACACCGCTGGAATCTGCCAGCACGTCGAGCCACAACCGGCCCGGATTTGCCGGGACAGCATGAGGAGGGTTCCCTGTCAAACAAAAAAGCCACCGCGTGTTTTGGTGGCTTTTTAGGCAGGTAGTTCGGTAGTCCCGTCCTGAAGGGATGGGACTAGCGTATTCGCCTGCTGGTGTTTGATAGGGCGGTTGCCTGTGCTGTAAAATCGCCGCGCCGACGGTTGTGCGAGGGGGATAGGATTGCCAGGGCATGAAAGACCAAAAGGTGATCGTCTGAACTCCCCACCTTCTGTCTACTACGCTATTCAGACACTGATTCCTGTTCGAATTCAGCAAAGAACTCTTGGATTGAATGACATTACGTTCTTTAGTCGCTCATCATCGGGGCACATGTCGCACCAGAAATTTCACGAACTCAGGCTATAGATAGCTGACATTCATTTATCGAGCGTAACAGTTTATTATTTATCAGGTCCTGCCCTGGTTTCCAAACCCTTGTAATCAAGAATCTGGATCTGGTGTCGTTCCACGCGGATCAAATTGTCTTTTGCCAGACTGCGCAAAGCCCGATTGAGCACATCTGGGACGGTTCCCAGTCGATTCGCCATCTCTGCCTGGGTTGCCCAGCGGGGTCGTGACAACTGTTCCTCTGTAGATTGTTCAATCAGATAACGAGCCAGGCGAGCTTCAATCGTTCGCAGCGACAAATCCTCGACCATATGAATGAGCTGCTGTACACGTTCAGCCAGGCGTTGGATGATAACCCGCCCAAGTTCTGGATGCTGGTCAAGCAGCTTCAGTATGACAGTTTGCTGGATGACCCACACCGTTGTTGGTTCGAGAGCGATGACTGTCGCCGGGTTTGCGGACTCAACAAAAACGCCAATCGCATTAAAAACCTCACCCGGACCGATGAAATGTAAGACCTGTTCGCGTCCATCCGGTGATGTCTTGACCGCTTTGAGCCAGCCCACGCGGACAATATACAGGGCTACGTCTTGTTCACCTTCGAGGAACACGACCTGCCCTGTGTCATATTGTTGAACCTTCATGTGTTGGGCAATTGTTTCGATCAGCGCGATGTCAAGATTAGCAAAGTAAGGGACGGTTGAGAGGGCACTTTTTATCTGATTAATTGCATCATCTGTGGACATAACTTCTATTTCTACATTCCTTTGATCGCACTGTCAGTGTTTGTCTTTCCTGCTTATTGTGAAACAAATCAACCAGACAAGCAATCTTTCATGGCGAAACTCGACAAAAGTCGAAGATTTGTCTGTGCAAATGACGGAGGCTGTATTCAAGCAACAGTCATCGGTGAAGGCAAAGTGGTTAGACGGCGATGGAGTATTTTCCATATGACAAAAAGGCAACTAACGCTTCCAGTGCCGCTCATTGATGCCAGTTGTTGTACCGGCTGTGGGTTATGCG
>JBGAHG010000018.1:0-129123 GCA_044226325.1 Aggregatilineales bacterium | reverse complement strand
GATCCTTATGGTCGTTGTATTCTTGCGGCGGGTTATCCAAAAAGGGCTACCGGAGGAGATATCATTTACATAATCGACGCCCAAACAGGTTTGCAGCAGGATTTTCCGCATACCTATCGAGGCGATTTAGATCAGGTCGAATATAGTCCGACCAATGAACATCTCGTTGTATCCTCGGGATATGATGGAACTGTTCGATTGTGGGATGCACACTCGTTTAGTGAAATTGCAGTCCTAAAAAATCTAAGTAAGGCAACATTTAATCCCGATGGGACTTTGCTTGCGTCTATTATGAACGGAACAGGTAATATTCAGCTTATGGATGTTCTACAAAATAAAGTCGTCACGTCCTTAAATACCGATCAGGAAGATATTTTTGACATAAAGTTTAGCCCTGATGGAAAGCTTTTAGCGGCGATGAGCAAAGATGGCGGCTTAACACTCTGGGGAATTAATGATTAACTCGTTATTTTACATTATTGATGACTATTTATTGTGTTAAGCGGATGTCCTTGTTAATGAGAAGGAAAAGGCATGCCTTTTACCTACATCGGATGGGTCGCAAAGTGTGTATTTGATTGAACGCCTGCTGGCTAAAACTTGTAAGCTATAACCTTTGATGGTCTACCACAATTGAGCGGTGAGCTTGTCTACCCAATCCGCATCCATACGTTTGAGACGGTCTTTTTTGAGATTCTCGCGCATGAGCCAGCGGATGTCTTTGTCGGGCGAGGCGATCCATTTTTCCATGAGTGGTTTGCCGTGCTCTGGTAGGGCGACGACGGCCACACTCCAACAATAAGCCAGTCCTTTGCGCAGGGCGATGAAGTCCTCAGCTTTGCGGTTGGTGACGGCTGGAATGGCGGTGGTGATGTCATCAAGAATATTCAGCACACGGGCGACCTGTTCAGGATTTTTGAGCAGGCGCGGCTCACAGAGGGCAGCCGCCAGCGCACGCTGTTCGTAGAACGTGCCATGATGCCAATCCATCATGCGGTCGATGAGGGCGGACATGTCATGATCGCCGAAGTGCTGGAGGGCAATGGCTGCGCCTTCACGGACACGCCAACGGGGATCATTGGCGGATGCCCGTAAGATGGCGAGGGCATCGGGATGATGGTCGGTGAGCAGCTTACCGAATCCAACCGTGCCACAGAGGGCCAAAAATTCACCGAGCGTATTGGTGGGTGCGATGGAGGGAGTGTAGGCCAGCAGATGACGAAAGATGGCTTCATCACCGACTTCTGCAACAGCGTCGGCTAAGGTGAGGTTGCCGCGCGGGCCGGGTAGTCCGGAATTGGTGCTGAGGTAAGCATCCCATTCGGATGAAGGGATTGATCGCAGATGGGTGATGTAATCAGTTACGGTGGGCATGCATGTTGTCCTTTGCAGGGTGGGCGAATGAAACCGAAACGCCTCTTTAGACGTATTGATTGGTAGAAAATTGTCTAAATTTCCTAGTCATGGCGCGACAGTTTGCTCATTCGGCTTTTCATCAAACGTCATAGACTATAGAAAATCAGTTTTGTTGTGATCCATTTTCCGACTCGTTTCTTTACCGAGCAAGTGACGGGTGTTACTATGAACATCATAAACACAAATGATCTCAGACCATCCCCTTTACGAAAATGGGCTGAAATGAACGCCAAGTTGATCCGCAATGCGATGATTGTGACGCTGGTGATCGTGGTGATTTCGGCGGTGGGGCGACTGTACGGCTTGGGATGAGTGGTGGATATACAAATCCTCACCCCCGGCCCCTCTCCATTTCATGGCAGAGGGGAGAAAAATGCAAACGCTGAAGCCTGAAAAAAACGATTCGCCAACAGTATCCGTGACAGGTGCATCATCCGGCATGGGCAAGGAAATCGCAAAGCAGTTGCTGCAAGATGGGCTGACAGTGGCTGGGATTGGCGGGTTGCGGTCATGCGATGATTATCCTGTGCAAACGAGCGAGAGGCAACCAAGAGGTCATTCTATCCTCATCCGACGCTAACACATAGTACTCCTGTTTTAGTGATAGCGAATCCTTTTTTACGAACATGCTTTTCTTTCACAAACGATTACGTTTATTACGCCAGATGTGTAATAGACTTGATTATAGATATGAAAATCATCTCCAGAATTCAGAGATTATCAACTGAATAGATTTATCCAACTCTCCCTTTTGACTTGAAAGTGGGGTTGCTTCAAACGTCAGAAAGCGCATCATGTCCATCCGCATCAAAAGCTTGGTTATAACTGCCCTCATTCTCTTAGGATTCTTTGGTTTGCTCCTTCTCATCACACAAATTGTTCTTCTGGCTGGTCTTGCCCAACTCGAAGAGAAAGAAACCATCAAAGACTTACAGCGTGTCCTTAACGCCATATCGTCGGAAACTGCTGCTCTTCATTCAACGGCGGAGGACTGGTCAAAGTGGGATGATACCTATCAATTTGTTCAAGGCACCAACCCTGACTACATCAAATCAAACTTGTCGGGTGGCGTTTTTAGCACGTTGAAACTCAATGTCATGCTCTTTGTAGATACCTCTAACCGGCTTATTTATGGCAAAGCAGTTGATCTCAATACCGGAGAAGAAGTCGGCATTCCGACAAGCCTGACTACCGAAGTTAAGCCTAACAGTCGGCTCATTCCCGCCATGGATGACCGAGATTATATTGCGGGTATATTGACGCTTCCGGAAGGGCCTTTGCTGATTACATCCGAGCCTATTCTCACCAGTCTAGGAGAAGGCCCCAGTGCAGGGCGGCTCGTCTTTGGTCGATACTTGAATGGCGAAAAGATACAAGAATTTTCTAAAACAACACTCAGTCCGATCGCGCTTTACGATGTACACGATCCGCATTTACCATCGGATGTCCTAAAAGCCCTCTCTCATCTGAGTACAGCAACGACTCCATTCATAGATCCCATTGACCAAGATACGCTAGCGGGGTATGGATTTCTAAATGATATTCACGAAAATCCAGCGTTGATTTTGCGTATCGCCGTTGATCGAGACATCTTTCGGCAAGGTCAAAGCACCATATTGGACTTGTTTATTGCCATATTGATCACGCTCATCGTGTTCTACATCGTCGTTTGGATCGTGATGAATCGGATGATTCTTTTACGCATCATCAGTTTGAGCCGAACACTTGCACTCATTCGGGAGACGAAAGATCAAAATATTCGATTATCCTTTGAGGGCAAGGATGAGATTGCTGACCTGGCTCGTGGCTTTAATGAAGCACTTGACACCCTGGATCTCTCCCTCGCTTCGCTCCATACCAATCAAGAGCTTCTGAGAACGATTATCTCAAGTGCCCCTCTTATCCTTTTTGCCTTTGATATACAGGGAAAGATTACGTTCTTGGAAGGAACAGGCTTACAAACAATTGGGCTGAATCGGGATGCGTTAATCGGCAAGTCGCTTCACGACCCAGCAAATGAGATATCTCTTTTTCACAGGGATTTCGACGCTATACTGGCCCACAATGGGCAAGAAAAGACTATCCAAATTGGAGAGGTCATATTCGATACGCATTATAGTCCACTTCAAAACAGCAATGGCGAGGTTCAAGGCATGATTGGGGTGGCAGTTGATATTACGGAACAATATCAAGCCCGGGAAAGGTTAATCGAGTCTGAAAAAGCTCGCCTGGTGCTTGAGAAGGACAAAGAGATTCATAACGTCAAGCAGTATTTTATTTCCCGCATGTCCCATCAATTTCGGACGCCGCTTGCGGTTATCCTAGCGACGAAAGAAACGCTGGCTCACTACTTAGATCGAATGACTCCTGAGAAGCGGCTCGAAAAACTGAATGTGATTGATGAACAGATACAGCTTATCGTCAAGATGATGGACGAGGTTTTGATTTTAAGTAAAGCCAATCTCGGCAAGCTGCAATTTGCACCACGGCGGTTAAATTTACCTGAATTTTGCCAACATGTCGTTGATCACATAGGCGTGATGGATAAGTCGCAACACCAATTATCCTTTTCCACGGATGGGCAAGTTGGGGAGGCGGATGTTGATGAGCAGCTTCTTCAACATATCCTGGGCAACTTACTGTCAAACGCCATCAAATATTCGCCAAACGCGACCGAAATCACCTGCGATTTGAGGCGGCAGGGGAATGATGCCATTATCAAGATTAGCGACCACGGGATTGGCATACCGATGAATGATCAGGAACGTCTCTTTGAAGCTTTTTATCGTGCCAGCAACACACAAGCGATAAAGGGTACCGGGCTGGGTTTAGCAATCGTCAAAGAAAGTGTGTTGTTACACGGTGGTACGATCATCTGCGAAAGTGTTCAAAATCAAGGTACGACCTTCACTGTTCGTTTGCCCATCACCCAAACTCAACAGCTCAACATCGCATGACGGAATACTCATGCAAACGAGCGGGCGATAACGACGAAGTTTCTATCCTCATCCGATGCTTAACGTATAATGCTATCACCTGTTTACTGGTAGTGATGGAGGATTGGTGTGAAACGACTATTCTTAATTCTGGAACGTTTTTCTTGCAATTACTTTTAAAATGAAAGAAAGATTTATGTGAACTTGGTCAGGATAGCACGTAGACGCGCTAAAGCGCTACCTCTTTCTCCAAAATGAGCAATCACGCTCAGGATTTCTCGAATATAGAGTATTTCGAGCCGCTTCCCACCATCCGTATTCGAGTGGCGATGTGCTGTACGCTGCCTGGTCGCCCTCCGGAGCTATATTACTAGTACGATTGCAATAAATTTAATTGTATTATTTGCTGTGTCTCGATCCCATCCTCTTCCGATCAAATAAACTCCAACAAAAAGATGCGGAATTTTTTCAATTGGATAGATCGTAAGTTCGTTTATAATGTGGATTGCTGAATCGCTATAGTGAGATTGTTGAATGCGGCATCAACCGATATATGCTCCAGTGCCCATGTTGGCAGCAGATGTGAGCTGCTTTTGGGCGCTTGAGCAAGACCAGCAAAGCTATAACCGTGAGGTGTACCTACCTGATGCCTACATCGAAGTGATGATCAATGTGGGTGCGCCGCTCCTGTTGGAGAGCGAATACGGAATGCTCGAACTACCACGGGCATTTGTTAACCCGCTTCAAAATAGGCCGCTTCGGATTCGCGCTTCTGGTTTCTGCCAGATGATTTCGATGCAGTTGTATCCCTGGGCGGTCAAGCCAGTCTTGAATATTGATGCTGATCCATCAACTGTGCATGTGATCGGCCTTGATGCAGATTGGCAGCGTTTTGCGGATGATCTGACGCAGATTGTCGCGCATCGAGGCTATGGAGAAGCCATCGACTGCTATCAGGAATTTGTCTGCAAAACGGCTTATCGGCATAAGCACGATATAACGCTCATCCGCACTGCCGGACATTTACTGCATCGCTCTCATGGTCAAATCCGCATGGCAGACCTTGCCGCACAGAGCTACCTGTCGTCCAGCCAATTCGAGCGACAGTTCAAACATTACACGGCTATTTCGCCTAAAGCATATGCCCGGATTGTTCGCTTTGGCAGCCTCCAAGCCGCATTACTGGTGAATCCATTCATCCCTTTAGCTGATCTGGCGGATGTCTATGGCTACAGTGATCCGGCGCACCTGATCCGCGACTTTAAGTCTTTTGCAGACTGTACACCACGCGATTTCGCTGCTTCTGCACCGGCCTATTTTGAACTTCGGCAACATGAAGATTGGTGCAATTTCATGCGGCAATCTTTTAGCTTACCGGATGCAGGATTGAGGGAGTAAATTCGTTTTAGGTTAACGGACGCGATATATCGCGTCCCTACATATCAAAATTCCACACAAATCATTGTCCTTTGTAGGGACGACATATATGTCGTCCGATGATCTAAAAACCGAAACCTGGATATGAGAGAAAGGGAGAAGCATGCGAGAACTCATGATCGACTTCATCACCACCCTAGACGGCTATGCGTCGGGGGATGGCTGGCCCGGCTGGTGGGGGCTCGAAGGGCCGGAATATCTCGCCTGGCTCGGCGAGCAACCACCGGTGACGTACCTGATGGGCGCGAACACATACCGGATGATGTCCAGCTTCGCCGGCGGAGAGGCGCCGTCGGGAAGCGCCGAGATGGAGGCCGAGGAGGAGGCCAGCGTTGATGAGCTCACGCGAACGCCGAAGGTGGTATTCTCGGCCTCGCTCGAGGAGCCGCTCAAGTGGGCCAACACGACCCTCGTGCGCGGCGACGCTGTGCAGGCGGTGCGGGCGATGAAGGCGGAGGGCACCGGCATCCTCAGCACGCTCGGCAGCATCAGCCTGTGCCGCTCGCTGCTCAAGGCAGGTCTTGTAGACCGTTTCCGAGTGGTCGTCTTTCCCGTGATCACCGGTGCCACCGGCGCGGAACGCATCTACGACGGTTATCCCGATGTCGCGCTCGACATGGTTCGCACCCGAACGTTCGACGGCAGAATCCAACTGCTGGAGGGCGTCACCAGAGTGCTTGCTGGTCCGCCGGGCGTGAACAACGCTCCCTGAAATCAGGGAACTATCGGTGCTGAAAGGCTGCGTGTGTTCAGGCAGTCATTACGTCCGGGCAGATTGCACTCTGCAATTTTGATCTATTTCAAAAAATGGGTTCGTGGGACAAGACAGTCCGCGCTTTAGGGCTGTTGTCCACATAACACGCTATAACCCCACTTTAGGGTATGACATTTTTGCATTATTTGATTGTATCCAGAATTTGTTGGCGGGTGCGGTCGTACTCACTCTCGGTAATCAGTCCCGCGTTACGCGCTTCTTCAAGCTGCTTGAGACGTGTCGAGAGATCACCTGAACCTGCGGCAGCTTTCATATCACGCGCCTGCTGAATAATCTGGTTGAGATCCATTGCGCCACCCGAGGCTTGCGTCGTGTAGGTGGTGAAGCCGGCTGACCCTGTCACCGGGACACCGATGCTCACGGTTCCAGTGCGGCGGCGACCGAGAATGAGGCCGATGATCGTCAATACGAGTCCCACACCCATCAATCCAAAGTAAATGACACTGCCCATCATGCTCGACATGACGCCGGAAAATAGCCCACCGACCTGCCCGACCATGCTGTTAGCGAACTCAGCGGTGACATCCCGTTTTACACGATCATTATTCACACAATACAAAGTGACACTGCTGCCATATCCTTGACCGGGTGTGTATTGGGATGCACCTTTATCTTCTTCCAATTTTTCGCCGGGTTTACAGAGCTGTGCCTCACGCGCTTTAGCGTCTGTTGCAACCGACATTACCGAGCCAAGTCCGGGAATGGACTGTGTAGAGCGAACAATTCCGAAAATGGCGAAACCCATTAGGACTACACCAACGAGCGCTAATAGTCGTCCGATCATGCTTTAGCCTCCCCATCCGAGTACCATCAATTGAGTCCAGTATAGAGGAGGTGATCATCCGCGCAAGCAGGCTGATTTTTACTTTAGTCCGGGGGCTAACTGTTGGATCAACTGTTGAAGGAGGTTGTTGCCGATGATGCCGACAATCAGGCCGATGACACTCAGGATGGCAATGTTCCACCAGTCATGGCGATCAAACTGGAAACGCGCGGCAGGGGATTCAAAATTGTTGGGGCGTTGGGCTGGTGTGACGTTGGTATTGAGAAGTTCATTCAGATTTTCGGTGGTGGCACGGATATTGTAGTACATCAAGGTGAAGGCGATGGGCGAAATAGGAGTCACGAAGATACCGACAATGTCGCTGATGATACTAATCATCAGGAACTGCACATTGATGTTCATATGAGGGGAAGCGGTTGTAAGGCCTAGCGCTACGATGCTGCCGAGAACACTGCTGATCAAAATCGAGATGAGGACGGCAATGATACCAACCCCGAACGCGGCCCAAAAGCGACGTTTGCCTAATGACCATGAACGGCTGAAGGCAGCGGACGCGCCGATATTTTCCAGCGTCAATACAGGAAACATAAGTGCGGAAGTCGCAATGATGATGTGAAGCAGCACCCCACTAAAAAGCAACGCAGGCGGGAAGGCAATCACAACAAAGGTGATAATAATGGCTAAAAGTCCAACCGCGAAACCGATAAACAGCACCCCGCAGCCAATCTGGGTAAAGCGATGACTGACGCCGCTGAAGGCTTCGCCGATGGAGAGTCTATGCCCGAAGAGATACTCTGACACAAGATAGGTGAGCGGCGCGGTGATGAGAATAGCTTGCAGAAGACCAAGCAGGTTGAGCAGCAATCCGCTCATATCTGGTGTGTCGGTGACCGTTGAGGCAGTTAGGGCGGCCAGTGGCTGTGGCGAAATGATGATATTCAGCAGACTAATCGGTATGGTGACGAAGGCGACCAGGCCAATAATCGTCCAAAAGTTTTCGCGGTAGATGCGGAACGTGCGCCGTAAAAGTTCAAGAAAAGTAAGAGGCGTTGGCTGGGAGGATGTTGGTTGCATAAGGGAGTCTCCTGATGGTTGAAAGACAACCATGAAGTTTGTCATGTTATTTCCGCAATTTCGGGTGTCTGGCACACGAAAACGACTGGCTATCGACCTTAAGTATTGCCTTGATTTAAGAGAAATGCCATGTCGAGGTGGCCTATTGAGGGGTGAAAAGGTTAACGATTGGTTCATATAGAGGCATGTTAGCCTGAAAGTAGGTTTTGATAACTTCCGAACTGGAGTATTTTATGCGACAGCGATGGATTGCCTATACCATTTTACTGGTGCTGATATTTTCTGGGCGGATATTGGCGCAAGATGATAACCACGCCCTTTATAACATTGGCACACCCGCACTGACAACCATCTACGTGTCGCCGACGGGCGATGATAATCATGATGGGAGTAGTCCGGAGCAAGCCCTACGGACGATTGATGCCGCATGGGGAAAAATCCCAGCGGGCACAGAACTGACAACCGGCTACCATATCCTGATTCTGCCGGGGACGTATACATCTGAACAAGCTCCCAATTATTGGGAAGCGCACTACGGCACAGCTGAATCCCCCATTATTATCGAGGCAGCCGATGGGCCGAACACGGCTTATCTACCTTCGATTAATCTGTACGATGATCGCTATGTTTACTTCATCAATCTGAATCTGGAAATTGGGACAGACGCGTTCCACTGCGAGAAGTGCTACCATTTGTTACTGCGTGGCAATATCATCGTAGGGGCGAATCCCGACACTTTTAATGCTCAGGAGACGGTTAAGGTCAACCAGTCACAATATGTGTATTTGGAGGACAACGACATCTCCGGAGCGTGGGATAACGCGGTGGATTTTGTGGCGGTGCAGCATGGGCACATCCTGAATAATAAGGTGCATAACGCAGGGGATTGGTGTATGTATTTGAAGGGTGGATCGGCCTACTTTTATGTGGCAGGGAACCAATTCTACGACTGCGGAACAGGCGGCTTTACAGCAGGACAAGGCACAGGCTACCAGTTCATGAGCGCTCCCTATATTCAATATGAAGCCTACGACATCAAATTTGTGAACAATTTTATCTATGATACACAGGGCGCGGGGATCGGTGTGCAGGGCGGTTATAACATTTTGATGGCCTATAACACGATGGTGCGGGTGGGATCACGAAGCCACGTGATGGAGTTCGGTTTCGGGTCACGAAGCTGCGATGGGCAGGGGAATGAGGAAGGGCGTGAACGCTGCGACCAATATACAGCGGCAGGTGGTTGGGGCAATAACGCACCTGCGGATGGGTCGAACTACGTGCGTATCCCGAACCGGAATGTATTCGTGTACAACAATGTGGTTTATAACGCGGCAGGCTACGATAGCGCGTATCAGCAGTTTTTTGTGGCAGGATCATTTAGCGGTGTGGAGCAAAACGGCTCAAATGTGCCAAGTCCAGCACGGGCGGACGATAATTTACAGATTCGTGGGAACTTGATTTGGAACGGCGATGCGAATATGCACCTGGGGATTGAAGATGAGGCGTCCGGTTGCCAGGTGGATAATCCAACCTGTAACGCGGAGCAGTTGATGGCCGACAACGCGATCAATTCCCTTGTTCCTACAAGTTCAACATATGCAGCAGCAGCCATACCTGATTTTACGTGGGATGTGCCGGTTCCAGCAGGTGATGTGAGTAACACAGTTGGACAGCCCATCAGTCAAGAAGTGTTAAGGGCGATGATGGACGCTATGCCTTCTGTGGTGCAAGTTTCGATTACGCCTCTATCAGCGATACCCACTCCAATGGTTGAATCGACAGCTGAATCCGTGCTGCCTACACCGACGATTCAAATGATGGCAGCCAATCCACCCGTCATTGCACTGCCGCTGCCAGCAGGGGCGGTGACCATCGTGGCGCTGGGCGACAGTCTGACCGAGGGCGCGGAGGATAACGCCGAATTGGGTGGTTATCCAGGGCGGCTGATCAGCATGGTGCAAGCCTTGCGTCCCGGTTCGACCATGACCAACTTTGGACATTCGGGCTGGAGTTCGGATGCACTGATAAACGGTGATCAAGGGCTGCCAAGTGAACTGGATCAGGCCGAACAGACTGTTAAAGCAGCTGTAGCGCAGGGACAACCAGCAGTCGCTCTGGTGTGGATTGGGAGCAATGACCTGTTTTACCTGTATGGGTATAACAACTCAGATGTGGCCGGCGAAACGGCTGATCTGGAAAATTATGGACGCAACCTCGATACCATTGTGGGACGGCTAACACTGGCTGGCGCACGGGTAATTATCGCGCAGTTGGATGACCAGTCACAGCGTCCGGTGGTGACACGCGGCGAGGCGTTCCCTGATATTAGCAAGGATGAAGTGGCGATGATGTCCTCACAGGTCAAGCGCTATAACACGCTCATTGCGGAGAAAGCCGCAGGCTATGGCGCGCGAGTGGTGGATTTCTTCAATACGACAATCTTTACGGATGCGACGACTTTAGCAGATGATGGTAATCATCCCAACTCAGCGGGATATGACATGGTGGCGCAGGTGTGGTTCGAAGTGTTGAAACAGATATTGGGATAATCTAAAGCTTTTGATACAACCGGAGAATAAAAGAAGGGAACACAGGTGAGTGTTCCCTCAAAGGGGTGCAACTAACGGCGGTTCTTCTGACGTTCAAGGCGTTGAGCTTCGCGCATCTTATTGCGCTCTGCTTCGAGTTTGTTCTCGTTAGCCGTACGGGCGTCTTTGGGTTTGAAGACACTCAATACCAGCATGGATATGGTCAAACCGATGACAAAACAAATCACGGTGAAGATCAGCCGCATAGCCATCGGTGACATGGTACTGGCATTACCGAGCTTCTGCGTAATAGCGACCAGAACATTGGGCGAGACAATATACGCGCCGACCGCGATTAGCAAAGCAACAAAAACGCCTACAAACATGCCGACCGATGACCCTTTCCCGTTCGAGCTTTCCATAATAGATAATTCCTTTTGTAGCAATAATCATTACTGATCATTATCAGACTGAAACAACTGGATGAAAGTTGACGGAAAGTAAATAAGCGGCGCTGCGTGACCGGGTTCATTACGCCAAATGGGCAGGGGTTTATTGTGGGCGGCTGATGGGCAAATAGGCCTTAATGGTCGTGCCCTTGCCCAATTCACTTTGAACTTCAAGATGTCCATCATGAAGTTCAAGTACGCGCTTGGCGATCGCAAGTCCTAACCCAAGGCCGCGCGTGGTATGGCTTGCATCGATGCGGTAAAAGCGATCAAAGATACGCTGCATCGTTTCGCTGCTCATCCCTTGACCTTGATCGCAAGTTTCGATGACCAGCCCCTGACTTGAGGGAGCAATTCGAACGGTGACATGGCTCTCGACAGGTGAAAAACGCAGCGCATTACCAATGATCTGGTTGAGCGCCAGATGTATGTCTGCCTGGTTCATTTGAACTGTTGGTAAGCTATCCATGTTTTCTGACAGCACTGTGATTCTGCCACTGTTGTTAAACGAGCGAATGTCCAGAATTAATTCGGCAGCTTTAACGGGCACACGGAGATAATTCGACTTATCAGTGCCATCTAGTCGTGTAAGGATCAGAATTGTTTCCAGCAGTGTATTGAGCGTTTGGATTTGCTCATTGGTTTGCCGGGAATACTGCTCTTTTTTCGCCTGATCAGTGGTTTTCTCCAGGAGGTAAAGGTTACTGGACATCAAAGTGAGAGGGGTTTTGAATTCGTGGGCTGCGTCCTGCATAAACTTGGACAATATCTCGGCTCGCTCGTGCTCAAGAAGAAGCTTAAGTTTCTGTTCTTCAATGGTGACTCTCATGTTGATCACGGCTTTGATCGTCATATAAGACATGGGACCTGAAATGATTAATGTGATTCCTAATGTTAAGGCTAAGCTGTTAGGTGACAGAAAAAGGAAGTTGATCAGCGCAGCGAGAACCAGACTGACCAGAGTCGCCAAAACTGACATCTGCAGAGGCGTTCTAAAGAGGCGATTGAACGTTGGAAATTTGGTCGTAATCATGCTGTGAACATACTTTATTCAATCTGGTGCGATTTGAATCATCGCCCAAGTTCCTCAGTTAAGCAGAATTGGAACCTGTATCTAGCGGTGATTTGTATGTTTATCATACGGCTTGTATCAGGTTTCAAGTATTTACAAAGATAAAAAGTATAAAGAATTGTTAGTTTGTTGATATTGCGTTCATAAGAATCAGATTGTGCGGGTAATCATGAACACACCGGGACGCGGCTCAAGGGTTGCGCCCATATGGGCATTAACCCTGCGTGGCAATAAGGTAAGCGCGCGCTTTTGTAAAATGCGGGCGAGAATGACCTTGGCTTCAAGCTGTGCGTAAGCCGCCCCAATACAATTACGCGGGCCGCCGCCAAACGGTAAATAGGTGTAGGGTGCGGGTTTTGGGGCATCAGCGGCAAAGCGTTGTGGACGAAATTCATCCGGTGAGTCCCAATAGGCGGGCATCCGATGGGTAACGTAAATAGAATACATGACCCGCGTTCCAACGGGAATGGAATAGCCATCGAACTCTAGATCCTGTGCGGCAAGGCGCGAGCCAAGGTGGATAGGTGGATAGAGGCGCAGGGATTCGTCGATGAGTTGGTCGAGGAGCGGAAGTTTATTCAACTGCTCGAGCGTGGGCGGTTCGTCGCCTAGTGCCGTAACGATTTCAGCCTGGGCCTGCTGCATGATGTCAGGATGCTGACCGAGTAGATAAAGGGTCCAACTGAGGAGGGCCGTGCTGGTGTCATGACCGGCGATAAGCATCGTGAGCAGTTGGTCGCGGATGAGGTTGTCATCCATAGCAGGATCGCTGATGAGCAAGCCCAGAAGATCAGTAGGTTCGCCAAGCCGGGTGCGGCGTAAGCGAATCATCTGATAAAGATAGTCGTCCATCTGGCGCAGACCGTCGGCATAACCGGGGCGCGGTAATCGCTTGGAAAACATCCAGATGCCGGGTGAAATATAATTCAGAGTCTTAAGGACTGCCTGCCACAGTCGATCCATATCGGGCGTGAAATCGACTTTGAAAAGTGTGTCTAGCAACACGAGCAGGGCTGCGCGGCGCATCTCAACCAGCATATCCACCCTACTATTATCCGACCAGCGCGACATGACTTGATCCGTACCACGCCATATGGCTTCGACATAAGTTTGGAGCATTTGCTTGTGGAGAGCGGGATTCATAGCACGGCGTAAGCGGTCGTGGCTGTCACCATCTTCAACCAGCACACCATGACGGAGCAGCGTGGTTACCGGATCGCCTTCCATGCGCCAGCGAAGATCGTCGCGTCCACTGACCAATACGAAACGGGCTGCTTCCGGCCCAACCAGCATGACAGCGTCGAATCCCGGCAGCGTTAGCCGGAAAATATTGCCGAGTTCGCGGTTAAAAACGGTTAGCGCCCCAAGAACACTGCGTTCGCGCCACATTTGTTGCAGCGCGTGGAGTCCGGGTAAACCGGTAGGTGTAGGAATCGCTGGCATAAGAGTTTAGGTCAAAACGATCTGGTTTGAGTTGGATGAGATGAGTAGATTGTAAGTGTAATCCATAATGCAATATACCTATGCCGCAAATTCCGTTTCAATGGTAGCCTACTATAGTGAGATCAACAACAGCATCCACTTAAACAGTGCTAATATTCCGTTATGTTTTAGCTCATACTATTCAATTATTATTGTGGACATATTGTGAACAATTCCCGTTCAATTGCTATTACGAGGGTAAGGAAAGCTGTTTTATGTCGAAGATAGTTGTCATAGGCAGTGGTTTTGGTGGGTTAGGAGCGGCTATACGGTTGGCAGCGCGCGGCCACGAAGTCGAGATTTTGGAAAAGCGTGACAAGTTAGGTGGACGCGCTTACGTCTATGACATAAACGGCTTTAAATTTGATGGTGGGCCAACCGTAATTACCGCGCCATTTATGTTTGACGACATTTGGAAAGCCGCTGGCAAAAAGCGCGAAGATTATTTTCAGATGGTTCCGTGTGACCCTTACTACCGAATCTTTGACAAAGACAAACGGGCATTTAATTACAACGGCGATGAAAATTTTATCTTGAGCCAGATTGATAAGTGGGAGCCAGCCGACCGGCAGGGTTACCAGGACTTCATAAAAACGACAAAAGCCATTTTTCAGAAGGGTTTTATCGAACTGGCGGATAAGCCGTTTCTGCACTTCACCGACATGCTGAAAGTCGCACCGGATTTGATCAGGATGCAGTCCTATCTGAGTGTTTACAGTTATGTATCGCAATATGTAAAGAACGACTTTTTGCGGCGTGTATTTTCATTCCACCCGCTGTTGATTGGCGGTAACCCATTTGACTCACCATCGATTTATGCCATGATCCATTATTTGGAGCGCGAGTGGGGCGTCCATTACACGGTCGGTGGCACCGGAGCGATTGTGCAAGCGATGGGTAAATTGTTCGGTGAACTGGGTGGTAAAGTGCGCTTGAACACCGAGGTTCAAGAAATCAAGGTTAACGGGCGCAAAGTAACAGGCGTTCAACTGGGCAGCGGCGATGTCATCAAGGCTGATCAAATCGTCTCCAATGCCGATGTGGCCTTCACCTATAAAAATCTGATTCCCTCGCAGTACCGTAAGAAGTTCACTGACCGCAAGATTGCCAGCATGAAGTACAGTATGTCGCTGTTCGTGATCTATTTCGGTACGAAGCGCCGGTATCGTGATAGTGGATTGGCGCATCACAACATTATTCTCGGTGATCGTTACAAAGAACTGCTTAATGACATTTTCAATAAGCAGCAGCTTTCAAACGACTTTTCGTTATATCTGCATATGCCATCGCTGACGGATCCCAGCATTGCACCGGATGGCTGCGAGAATTTTTATGTGCTGTCGCCAGTGCCGCATCTGGGTTCGGGTGTCGATTGGACGAAGGCGGCGAAACCGTATCGCGATGCAATCATGCAGTTCCTGGAAGACAATTATCTGCCGGATTTGCATGCCAATATCATTGCCGAGCATACGATTGATCCGCTGCATTTCCAGAACACACTCAATAGTTATATGGGTTCGGCCTTTTCGGTACAACCGCTGCTGACCCAATCAGCATGGTTCCGTCCCCATAACCGGTCCGAAGATTTTGATAACTTGTACTTTGTCGGCGCAGGAACGCATCCGGGCGCAGGATTGCCAGGGGTGTTGTCGTCCTCCATCATTTGCGAAAACCTTATTGGCGATGCGGTCAAGGATTATAAGCCTGAAACCGTCATGCAAGGGGCGTATTAATGCGACTGGAAATTCCGGTTCAAAGTTGGGAACATCAACTGTTGGCGTGGGCACACGAGCCGCTCCAAACACTCAAGCTGCCGCATCAGGTAAAAGCGGATCACGCGCTTCTTGAGTTGGCTTACGAGCATTGTGCCGAGATGACTCGCCATCACAGCAAGACCTTTTATCTGGCTTCAGGATTACTACCACATGATAAACGACGTGCGGCACGCGCTTTGTATGCCTTTTGCCGCGTGACAGATGATCTCGTTGACCGGAATGATGGTGAAAAAGCACTCGATTTACTCGGTAAGTGGCAGACGAAGGTGAGCAGCCATCATCCCGACGGCAGTGATATGGTGGCGCTGGCATGGGCGGATACACGGGCGCGTTACAAAATCCCCGCCGGTTATGCCGAGCAGCTTATTCAGGGTGTGGCGCGGGATCTAAGACAGCAGCGCTACGCAACATTTGCCGACCTGGCGGAATATTCGTACGGGGTGGCGTCGACCGTTGGTTTGATGGCGATGTACATCATCGGTTTTGAAAGTGAAGGTGCGGTGCCGTATGCGGTCAAGTTGGGGGTGGCGCTGCAACTGACAAATATTCTGCGTGACATCGGTGAAGATTGGCGGGCAGGACGCTTATATCTGCCGCAGGAAGAATTACAGCGGTTCGGGCTGTCTGAAGCCGACATCGCTGCCGAGGTTAATGATGAGCGCTGGCAGGCATTTATGCGCTTTCAAATCGCACGTAACCGTCAGTTGTATGAAGAAGCCCAAACCGGCATTGCCATGCTGAATGCAGACGGACGGTTTGCGATTGGTGCGGCGGCGGGTTTGTACTGTGCCATTTTGGACGATATTGAAGCGCGGCGTGGAGATGTATTCCATTATCGGGCGCACGTGAGTACCGCGAACAAGCTGTGGCGGCTGCCGGGTATTTGGTGGCAGTCACGGATCATGTCGTAGAACCGTCAAGTCACCGGGATTAAAGCAGAGAGTTTTCAAAGTAGTTGAGATGACGTATTTTGGATTTTTGGCAGTTTTTTTGTGTATCCCGATCACGCTCCTGTGGGCGCTGCATCTATTTGATTCGCGTCGCGGGGTAAAGCTGCCGTTGACATGGAAAAGCTGGCCGATTTGGATCATCATTTTGGCACAGGTGGTGGTTGCGGTTCTGTATACAACGCCCTGGGACAATTATCTTGTAGCTACCAAAGTGTGGTGGTACAGCCCCGGTTTAGTAACGGGGTTGCTTATCGGATACGTCCCAATCGAAGAATATACATTTTTCGTGCTGCAAACGGTATTAGCTGCGGCATGGCTGCTGTTATTAGTGCGGTATCGTCCGCAATGGACTGCTTCGAGCATAGCCCATGCAGGGCAAGCGCGGCGGTTGACAACAGGTGTGCTCGCTGTGGTGTGGTTGGTATTTGTCGGGATACTGATCAAAGGCTGGCAGCCGGGAACGTATCTGGCGCTGTTGATGGTGTGGGCGCTGCCGCCACTCATGCTGCAATCCGGTTTCGGGGCGGATCTATTATGGGAAAATCGTCGTTACATTTTGCTGACGGTTATCCCGATGACGGTGTACCTGGCGCTGGCAGATAAATTGGCGATTAGTTCTGGTACCTGGACGATTAACCCGGCACAATCGCTCAATTGGTTTGTGTTTGGTACGCTGCCCATTGAAGAGTTCATCTTTTTCTTTATGACTAATTTGCTGGTGGCGGTGGGCATAACCCTGTTGAGTTCGACAGCCAGCAAACAACGCGTTGATAACATGATTCATGCCATTAAGTTACGCAGAAAAACAGACCATAAATATGAAACAAGTTCCTGATGATTATAGCGATATGCTGAGCGATGATGGTCGCAGTTTTATGATGCTGACGACCTTATTGAATGACGGTTCGCCAATTGTGACACCAATCTGGTTTACCGCAGAGGGTGACGATTACCTGATCACCACGCATCCTGACAGCCTCAAAGCACGTAACATGCGGGCGCGACCAGCGGTAGCTTTTGCCATTGTCATCGAAGGCAATATGGCGCGGTATATCGGTGTGCGTGGGACTGCTACCGAAGCGCTGGACATGGATGCCAAAGTGGTGCAAGCGCGCATCGTGCGGAAATACGAAGGGCATGATCCTACGGTTGAGCGTGAAGAAACGGTATTTAGAATAAGGCCTGACAAGACCAGCGCCTTTGATTACAGCGATTATGTGGCGTAGCGCCCATGAACATCTGGGCATTTAACACATTGCTGACGCGCCGCTTGTTTGGTTGGAACATCATCAATATGGTGATGGGCTTTGTACTGGGTCGCAATCCAGATGCGCTGTGGCGCGGGATTGGTTCACAGGCGGTTGGTTGGGCGGCCATCAATTTTGCAATAGCGCTGTTTGGTGGAAGGGCGACCCAAAAACGGTCTGTAAAACCTGATGCGCTGAAAGCAGAGACATTGGCGAAAGAGTCACGAAATTTGCGACGCCTGTTATGGATCAACGCAGGGCTGGATGTGGGTTATATGCTCGGCGGTTGGTGGTTTTCAAAGCGTGAAGTGGTACGGCCGTTCCGTCGCGGCATAGGATTGGGCATCATCATACAGGGGGCGCTGCTGTTGGTGTTTGATGTGATTCACGCGCTGCAAGTGCCGGAATAACCAACGTGGAAAGTGTAGACGCAGGAGCATTTCAAAAACTCAAAGGCACAATAGTGCTGCATGAGATTGCTCGACTGGTTTCGGTCGATCGACAAAATCGGTGGGCATGGGCGCTGATCGGGCTTTGGGCGCTGGCGATGATGAGCCTGCCGATTGTCCTGTGGACAACCGGGGATGGTCTGCTGCCGATGGCAGTAAGCGTGACTACCAGCTTACAAGCGGCGGCTGTGATCGTGGTATTGGGTACAGCGTGGGGCTGGCGTCGGACACTAGCCTCGGTGATAACCATAGCCGTGCTGGGCTGGTTGGTTGAATATATTGGCTCGACAACCGGCATTCCATTTGGCGCATATACCTATACCGCACGGTTACAGCCTCAGTTTTCGGGTGTACCGCTCCTCATTCCAGTGGCATGGTTCATGCTGCTGCCGTGTGCATGGACGATAGCAGGTTATATGGCAGGCGGTCGTCGCTGGTTGTTTGTAGCGCTGAGCATCCTGGCATTCGTGGCATGGGATTTGTTTCTTGACCCGCAGATGGTGACATGGGATTTCTGGCGCTGGGCGCAGCCGTCGGGATATTTCGGTATTCCCTGGTCGAATTATGCGGGTTGGGCGTTGGCCGCACTGGTGATGACGCTCATCGTCCGTCCGCCAGAGAAGCCCCTGCGCCTACTGCTGGTGATTTACGGCCTGACGTGGTTTTTTGAGACTTTCGGCCTTTTATTTTTTTGGAATTTGGTTGGACCGGCCTTAATCGGCAGTGTGATCATGGGCGGCTTCTTAATCGGGGCGCTATGGAAGATGAGGCAAGCAGCACGATAACCCGGGTCAGTTTTATTGTTAGTGGGTGAGACTTAATCATGATGTTTATGGTATGGCTTGTTACGGCATTCGTGTGTGGGTCGCTGCCATTTTCGGTATGGGTGGGGCGGTTGGCGCTCGGCAAAGACATCCGGGCGTATGGTGACGGTAATCCCGGTGCGACCAATGTGCTTCGTGCGGGTGGTAAGTGGTTGGGCGCAGTGGCAGCCGTCTTAGACGGGGCTAAGGGATTGATTCCAGTTGGCCTGGCTGCGTTTGTGGCCCACTTCGGTGGTATTGAATTAGCCGCGATTGCACTTGCACCGGTTTTAGGTCATGCCTTTTCACCATTTTTGAGATTTAAGGGTGGTAAAGCCGTCGGGGTGACCTTTGGTATCTGGATCGGGCTGACCATCTGGGAAGCCCCAACCGTGTTAGGGCTGATGTTGGCCTACTGGTTCCAGTTCGTCGCGGTCAGCGGATGGGCAGTGATGCTGGCATTGGGCAGTCTGGGATTATATGTGCTGCTGGCACACCCTGATCCAACCCTTTTATTTGTGCTCATCGGTAACATGCTGATACTAGCATGGACGCATCGCGGCGATTTGCGGCAGCCATTGACCCTTCGTAAACGTATTCACCACAACCTTTCCCCATCAGAGCCGCAGAGCATTTTAAGATGATCGCCATTATCATCATAACCAGCATTCTGATTGTCATTGCGCTGATCGCTGTGTTGAATGCCTTGACGTTCCCTCGATTGCGTTCGGCAGACGTGGCGGAACACGCGCCATTTGTGTCAATTTTGATTCCGGCGCGAAATGAGGCCAACTTTATCGGCGATACGGTGCGTATGGTGCTAGCGCAATCCTACGCCAATCTTGAAATGATTATACTGGATGATAGCTCAGAAGACGGCACAGGCGAATTGGCATGGCAAGCGGCTGGTGGAGATACACGTTTGAGTGTGATAGCTGGTAAACCTTTGCCATCCGGTTGGCTCGGTAAGAACTGGGCCTGTCATCAATTGGCGCAGGCCGCTACCAGCGACCTATTGATTTTCGCGGATGCTGACGTGCGCTGGACAGCAGGCGCGGTTGCCAGTTTGATAGAGCAGATGCAGCAAACACAGGCGGATTTACTGACGGTATGGCCGACACAAGAAACACAGACATGGGGCGAACGCCTGGTCGTACCGATGATGGCAGTGGCGATTATCGGTTATCTGCCACTGGTGGCAGTACATCGCCTTTCGTCGTCATGGTTTGCGGCTGCTTGTGGTCAATGCCTGGTCTTCCGTCGACGCGCTTATGAATGGGTGGGTGGACATGAAGCCGTGCGCGATAATATTATCGAAGATGTGGCACTCGCGCGGCACATCAAAGAGAATAAACTCCGGTTGCGTATGGTCGATGGTGCAAGTTTGATAAGCTGCCGGATGTATGAAAACTGGAACGCAACGCGCAATGGATTTGCGAAAAATATCCTTGCCGGACATGGACATAGCTTATTGTTCCTGGCGCTTTCGACCGTGTTCCATTGGGCATTATTTATTTTCCCCTGGCTGTGGCTGGCTGTCGGAGCGGGACATTGGGGGTGGCCTGTGTGGCCGCTGGCGTTGATGACGCTCGGAGTAGGCATAAGGGCATTATCAGCGGCAGTAACCGGTCAGCGGGTTCGGGATGCGCTGTTGATGCCTGTGTCGGTGGTCTTGATGACCATAATCGCTGCACAAGCGGTCTGGTGGCATTGGCATGGCGGGCCACAGTGGAAGGGGCGACAACTCGTAAAGTCTGATGACAGCCCGCTTACACCTCAAACCGAACTTTATCCGCAGCGGAAATATCCTGTCAGCAGCCATCGGGTCGGGAGTTAGTGGATGAGCAAACCCATTGTGGTGATTGGTGCAGGAATAGGCGGATTAAGTGCGGCTATCCGTTTGGCGGCAGCGGGTCGTCAAGTTTTGGTACTGGAGCAAAACGCGGCGGTTGGCGGCAAGATGAACGAAGTGCGCGAGGCAGGTTTCCGCTGGGACACAGGGCCATCGGTTATCACCATGCGGCATGTGCTGGAAGATCTGTTTGCCAGCGCAGGACGGAAGTTAGTCGATTATCTGACGTTGGAAGCACTTGAGCCAATTACGCGCTATTTTTATCCCGATGGTACGGTACTGGATTGTTCACGTGATTTGCCGAAGATGCTTGAACAAATTCGAGCATTAGATGAACGGGATGTCGAAGGCTATTTAAGCTATTTAGCCTATGCCGCGCGGCTGCATCGCATCACCGGGCCAGTGTTTATATATGACCAACCGCCCACGCCTGCCAGTTTCCTGAAGGTTGCACCGGGCGATATGCTACGTGTTGATCCGCTGCGGACGATGCAAGCCGCAATTGAAGGTTTTGTGCATTCGCCGCATTTACGGCAGTTACTGGGGCGATTTGCCACATATGTAGGGGCAAGTCCCTATCGCGCACCTGCTACGCTTAATGTGATCGCGCACGTCGAATTAAACGGAGGCGTCTGGTATCCACGCGGCGGGGTCTATGCGATAGCGCGCGCGTTGGAACGGCTGGCTGGCGAATTGGGTATAGCGATTCGCACAAACTGTGGCGTTGAACAGATCGTCGTTGATAACGGGCGGGCCACTGGTGTGATACTGTCAGATGGCAGTCGGATCGATGCCGAAGCTGTACTGGCAAATGTCGATGTGGCGACCGTTTACGAAAAACTGCTGCCAGCCAGTAAAAAGTTGCATAAGCTGATCGCGCAGGAATCATCGTGTTCAGGGTTTATTTTGCTGCTCGGGGTTGGAGGGCAGCACGAACAATTGGCGCACCACAATATCTTTTTCTCAAGCGATTATCCACGCGAATTTCAGGCGATTTTTGAAGAGGGAAGGCCACCGGATGATCCGACAGTGTATGTGTCGATTACTAGCAAGACGGATGCTGTAGATGCACCGGAGGGCTGCGAGAATTGGTTTGTTCTGGTGAACGCTCCACCGCTGGGTGACCACTATGATTGGACGATACGGTCGGCAGCGTATCGTGATCAGGTATTGGATGTTCTGGCGCGGCATGGGTTCGATGTTCGTCAGAGAATTCGTACGGAACAGATGCTGACGCCAGTGGATTTGCAGCGGCTGACGGGTGCGCGGCGTGGGGCATTATACGGCTGGTCAAGTAATCCGAGGATGTCAGCTTTCCGCCGTCCACAAAATCAAGCCGCGGATATTCAGAATTTATACTTCGCGGGTGGGACGACACATCCCGGTGGCGGCGTGCCAATGGTGATGCTGTCCGGTAAAGTGGCCGCCGATTTGATTATCCAGCGTTATAAATGAGCTTGTGAAAAACACATCCTGGAAGATTGCACACCCTCACAGATTGGGTACATACAGGTAAGAAAACTCGAACAGAATGCGATTGACAACGACTGAACTTTTGTTCTAAGATAGATCTAGCGATAGGACTATTTCGGAGAAGGTCGCATGTCGTCAACTGCTTGTCATCTGTTTCTCAAAATGAAAGTAACGATGGCAGCGGCAAACCCCAATAGCACAGCGGTGGCATTGACCGGGCTTCTCGCTGCCATTGTATCATTTCAGTGGCACTCACTGAACTTCCCGCCGGAACAGAATGCCAATTCAGCGCTGCGCTCCCTCACATCTGCCAGACATTTCAGCGGAAGTATTGCAATTGATGCGGTAACAATTGCAACATTTTGATCATTAGGCTGGAATAGTAACGGTGAAAGTCGTGCCGATGTTGACCTGGCTTGTGAAGGTCACTGTGCCACCATGCAGTTCGACAGCCTGCTTGATAATCGAGAGGCCAAGCCCTGAACCGACTGTTGCGCCAACATTGCCGGCGCGGCGGAAGGGTTGGAACATGCGTGCTTTGTCGTCATCAGGGATACCGATGCCCTCATCGATGACGTTAATGACGACTTTGGTGGGTTCGGTCGTCAGTGTCAAAGTCACGTTTGTACCTTCTTTTGAATACTTGACGGCATTATCGAGCAGATTTGTGATGACCTGTCGAAAAAGGCGTGGATCAATGGTGACTTTTACAGGTTGACCGCAATCAAATTTGAGCTTGTGCGTCTGATCTTTGTTGTGCTGGTATTCTTCCATGATCTCGCGGCAGAAGGTGTCCATTTGAACAGGTGTGGGATTAAATTCAGTGCGCCCGGTTTCGATGTTATTGAGTGACAGGACATCTTGCAGCAGTTCAGTAATATGCTCGACCATCAACTGGATTTTATCTAGCTTGCCGTCGCGGGCAGCATCATCAAGTTTATGTGCATAATTCTTAAGCATGTAGATGTTGTTCTGAATAGTCGAAAGTGGTGTGCGTAGTTCGTGCGAAGCGATCGAGACAAAGCGGCTTTTGAGTTCACTCATCTCTTTTTCACGCAGGAGCGATTCTTGTAGCGCTTCTTCAACACGCTTGCGATCGGTAATGTCACGCTGAATGACCACAACGTATTGACTTTCGACATTGCGAACGACTGACCACGAACAATCCATATGACGGATTGACCCGTCTTTATGCAGAAATTCGATTTCCTGACGGCTGTCGCCCTGTTGCAGCATGGTTGGGAACATGGTTTGCAGCATCGTTTTTGATGCCGGTGTCAGGAATTCAGAAAAGGCATGGCCTACAATTTCAGCTTCGGCGTAACCCGCACCGCGCAACGTAGCCGGATTTGTACGGGTAATGTTGCCCTCAAGATTAAGTACTTGAATATAATCGGCTGCCGATTGGATGAGTGAGCGAAAAAGTGTTTCACTCTTGCGAAGATCGGTTTCTATACGCTTATTGTTGATGGCGTAGCGGATTGCGCGTTCGAGCAATGGTAGACGAATATCGGCCTTATCAAAATATTCGGTGACACCTAAGGCTAAGGCTTCCTCGTCAATATCGCGTCGTCCACGTGCAGTGAGCAAAATTATAGGTAAGGTGGAACCGTTGGGGAATGCTGCCCTGATCAGATCGAGGCCGTTTTTTTCGCCAAGGACATAATCCACAATGTAGACGTCATGCTGCTGTTTCTGCATGAGAGGTAAGGCATCTTTATAATCGGCCTCCCAATCCAGTTGGAACTTGCTGCTGGACATAGCAGACACCATGTCGCGAACCATCATATAGTCGTCGGCATCATCGTCGATTAACAGGATACGGGTTAGTTTATTGATAGCGGTAGAATTGGACATTTTGAGCAGGTGTTCCAAAAAAAGGTGTGAGAAAATCCATTTCAAAGGATTCCGGATTGATAACGCCGTTTATGATCTGTGCTTCGGCTGGCACTATGGGTATGTTATCACAAGATTCGACGTTTATACCGTTAGCGATTAGCCAGCCATAGCTGCTGAGAAAAGGTGTCAAGTAGCGACTGCCACTATCGGCTTTACCAACGACAGCTACTTTTGTGCTATTGGGGATATTGCCGAGGTTTAAATAGTCCTCACCGGGGCCAATACGAACAGCCACACTTTCCTCACCGGGGAGGGTTGCATTAGCGAGTCCTCTGCATGTGGCGGACGTGACCGACAGAAAAGAAAACCCTTGTGGTGGTGTGATTGGGACGACTTCACCCAACTTGTCTTTGGCGCGCAGGCCGCTGCCTGCTTGGAGGTCAATGCTTTGCTCATCTTTATTAGCAGTGAGGTTTCCCTGCGCGACGATCACATCGCTGAAGGCGTCCGGTTCGACCTGGGTGGCAAAGAGCATCGTCGGCTGCTGAAGTGTCATATTCTGCAAGTGAATATGGTAGTCAATGATGGCAGAAGCATCAGTGATGCGTTGGATACTGCGACCACTGATTAAGCTCAATGATAGATTGTACTGCTGTTTGAATTGGTCGAAGCTGATCAGTTGATATTCACTGTTCGGAAGTAACAATGTTTCGGTGGCATCGCCAAAGGTGATTAGGGCACGGCCTGTTTTATCAGTGCGTAGGGTATCCCGAATCCCGAATGGGGCTTGTGCGCCAACGGGTAAGGGGAGCCATTCTTGTGTATTCGCACGTTGAAGCTGAACCCCTGCGTACGTAATTTGCACGACGGCTGCAACTGGCTGTTGAGCGCTAACGGCTGCTGGCATGAATATGAACACCAGCATGAGGGGGAGCAGTCCTAGACGTAAACGCATGTATTATGACTCCTGCGGTGTCGGTAGTTCGAGATAAAACGTGCTGCCGACACCTTCCTGACTTTTGACACCGATGCGGCCGCTATGGGCTTCAGCAATCGATCGCACCAAGCTGAGTCCCAGACCTGTGCCGCCTATATGGGCTGTATTGCGGGAACGTACTCGATAAAATTCTTGGAAGAGCTGGCTTTGTGCGGATTCTGGAATTCCAAAACCGGTATCTTCAATTTCGATGCGAAGGTAGTTTTTTTGTTGACAAAGACGTGTCGTGATGGTTCCTGTTTCCGGCGTATACTTTACAGCATTCTCGACTAAATTACTCAACGCTTGCGATAGAAGTAAAGGATCTCCAACAACTTCGGGTAAATCAGGTGCGATTTCCTGCTGAAGTTTTTGGTTTTTGGCCTCCATATCGGATTGATAACGCTCGATGACTTCCTGCAAAACTGCGGGTACGGAAACTAATTTGGTTTTGATGTGACTGGAACGCAGTTGTTCAAGGTCTAAAATATCGTTAATCAGCTCGAGCATTTCTTCGCCCGCGCGGAACATCCTTTGAAGGTATTGGCGCTGCTCGACATTCAATGAATCTTTATCTGCGTCGTCCAGGAGTAAGCTACCGTAACCAAGGACACGGGAAAGCGGTTTCTTCAAATCATGAGATGTCATGCGTACCATTTGGGTTTTGAGACGGCTTACCTCGGCCAGCGCCGTAATATCATTTAGGATAACGACCCAATCACCAAAATCCAGCTTTGCAGCGTCCAAATTGAAGGACTTTTTGCCCACTTTTATTTCTTTGCGAAAAAAACTGTAAGTATTGAAATCGCTGCGGATGGCTTCCTGCATAGTCTCATCGATACCGACACGGTCAAGCAACGCAATGAAGGAAGTTCCAAGCGCAATCTGTCCTGCGTCAGCTAATTCTCCACCTGTAGCCTTATTTAGTTTAATAATTTTCAGGTCGGGTTCCAGTACCATAATGGCGGCTGGCGAACCCCCTAATACGGCCTCCAAAAGCGTATTCTGTTCCTGAGTACGGGTATAAAGGGCAGCGTTATCGAGATTGGGTGCGATATTTTCGGCAAGCGAGCCCAGCAGCTTGAGGCGTGATCCAAGCTGAAACAAGTTGCGTTTTGTCGGAAATTGCACAGCCAGAATAGCGATGAGTCGTTTTTGCCAGACGATGGGTACAGCCGCGCAATCTCGATCACGTGTAGGCTGTTGATCATGCTGTACGCGCATCACTAAATACTGAAAGCGATCTTTAAGGGTGTCGGCATTGCCCCATATATGTTGGGGACTGGTCAACTTAGGCGGTTCGGTTATGAGCCAGATTGCGCCGGTAGTCGCTTTTAGAACACGTTGAATATCGTCTGCAATAGACGGTAGTATACGGTCGATTGCCATTCTTTGGGATGATACATCCAATGCACTTTCAAGCAAGAATTCGGCTTTATTACGGCGGTTAATTTCGAGGGCCACATCAGCAAAAGCGTTAATCGCCAGGGGAATTAAAAGAGCGAGTGTGCCATAAAAAAGGTTGATGAATTCCAATTGGCTGCTAAAGCGAACTGAGCCGATGACAAATAAAAGGGCAATCATGAGTGCCGCAGCGGGAAGCATCCAATACCATTTGAGGTGGGCGTAAATCAAACTGGAGACGAGTGCTAATGAGGCAATCATGATAGCCTGGGACGTGCGGGACTGGGTAAATGGGATTTTGGCTTGCAGCAGGCTTTCGATGGCGTGCGCATGAATTTCAACACCGGCCATCAACTGTCCATTGATGCTGGAAGGGACAGGGTAGAGATCGGTAGCGGCAGTGGTATTCATTAAACCAACCAGCACTAACTTATCTTGAAAGACCGATGGTGTGATGCTGCCGTTGATGACATCCAGTGCAGAATAAACAGGGAAGGAATGTAAGCGGGAGGTGTTGGGCGCACCGAAAAAGTTCTGCTGCCATAATCCATGTTCATCTACCGGAATAGAAATTGAAGCAATTTGCAGCTGATTGGGTGCAGGCTTGATCACCTGCTCAATTGCAACCGAGGGAATTCGCAACCAGGCTAGATAAGAGGCGATATCAAATGAAATGCGGGTTATACCACGATTTTCAACCAATGAAATTTGCCGTCGTACAACGCTATCAACATCAGTAAAGGCATTTACATAACCGATATAATCAACAACTTTGGCGAATGCCGAAATTGGCACGAGCGAGTTGTTAAAATTCATTGCTGGAATACTGGTTGGTTGGGTGAGAATTTGATCCGCGCCAACTTGCGGCATGACAATGCGGGTGCGAGTATCGCTCTGGCGTGCTTTGACAATCGAATCGACGACGGCTTGATCGTATTCACTGGGCTGATCGAAAAGGATGTCGAAGGCTATAACGCGTGCCTGTGCTGCATTTAATGTATCAATAAGATTAGCGTAAACGGTGCGCGGCCAAGCTGCTAACGAACGTCCATACTCATTATGCGTGGCATCGTCGAGAGCGATAATAACAATGTGATTGGTCGTGTCGGCAGATACAAAGAAAAGATCATTCATGCGCAGTTGCGATTGTGCAAAAAAGCCATTCAACCACATGAATAAGATGAGGATGGCTGTCAACAAGCCCGCACCTAAACCGATGCGGGTTTGCATGTTCCACAACCATGTTGATAGACTCTGCATTAGGCTACCTGACTACGAGGATGGCGTACTTTCCGGCGTAGGTGCAGGCGCTTGCTGAAGATCACCGGGTTGAATGGGATTGCCAAGTGATTGGTATAGACTGACATCCTCCGGCCCGTATTTATTCGTAAATTGGCGCAGTCCGCTGCATCCGTCTGCGAGCTTGGCGGTAGCGGATTGTATCCAGCCATAGCCACCCCGGAAGGGAATACGATACCAGTTGGTAGCGGTGGTCTTACCAAAGAAGCGGTCTATGACAGTGGGAGCGATTGTGCCGACCAGTGGGAACGAGAGATCAGCCCCTTGTCGTACATTTACACTGAAATCACCATCGACTTTAACGGTTGCCGTACAACCATCCAGCGCCGAGTCCAGCTGGTCGAAGGTCGTGGCTTGAACCACTTCGCTCAGCGGTTGCCCTTCATCCCTGCGGATGCCGTAACCGGGCGGCACATCAGCGGTCGCTGATTCCGCATCCGCTTTGACGACACCTTTAGATACAAGGGTGGCGGCACGGCCACCGTCATTTACACGAATGACAAATTCAGTCCCACGAGCCGCAAGTGCCATACTTGGGGTAGTAATGTCATAGCTTGAATTGCTGTCCAGAACGCGTCCGATACGTTGTAAGGTTTGGCCGACTACAACTTCGGCGCTGATATGAAACGAAGTGTCTTGCCCTTCAAAACGGGTAATGCGGTATTCTGTGTTTGGTTCAAGCGTAGTGTCCACACCATCGCTAAAAAAGGTGATACGTGCTTTGCCGGTGTTATCCGTGCGGATAGTGTCGCCCACACCAACAATTGCTTCTACCTTAACTTCAATCCAGTTGGTCGTGTTAACCCGCTGAACTTCTACTCCCGCAGATAGAACTTCTAGAGTGGCAGCAAGCTCGTCAGATTGAGCGTGGATCGTACCCAGAATTGGCAGCAACAAAATAAATAAAATAAAAATGGATTTTAGTCGCATTATGCAAGACCTTTACCAATTTCCGAGCGAATAGCAATATTAATGTATTGTAACAGAGTTCGCTTCTATGTACTAATTAAGTTTAGGGTAATTATATTCTGCTACAAAATTGTTACAGTGATCACTTGGTGGCAATAAAAAAGGCAGACGTTTAGTTGTCTGCCTCTTTTGTATTTTAGGTGCAGTAAGAGCCTAGAATTCGCTCCAGAGGCTCTGGTTGTAAACCTCGTGATGGTATTGAATTTCTGATGGCTTAATGAGTGTACCTAGTTTGCGCGGGCAGCGGTCTGCCGAACCGGTCTTCAGATCGGCATAGCGGCCTTGTACTTCTTTGCCGAGCAGTTCGGCAGCATACTTGCTGTTTTCAAAGTAAGCAATCGCATCATAGATGTTATCGGGGAGAATCGGGATAACCTTGCTGTTCTTCTTGGTGCTGATGGGGCCTTCAAGACCTGTCTTGAGGAAGGCATACAGCGCCATATAAGGGTTGGCATCCGGCGCGATCGAACGGACTTCAACACGAGCTGACTTTTCGTTACCAATCGGAATACGAACCATTGAACCACGATCAATCGGTGAGGCCTTGATCTGATTAGGCGCTTCGAAATGTGGGTCGAGGCGGCGATATGAATTGACGCTGGGATTGATAACAAGGCAGATGTCCAGGGCGCTGCTCAGAATCCGGTCAATGAATGACCAGCCGAGTTCCGAGAGGCCATCCTGACCTTTGGCATCATAGAATTGGTTCTTGCCTTTCTTGGAAATGGACAAGTTAGTGTGCATACCACTGCCGTTTACGCCAGTGACAGGCTTGGGCAGGAAGCTGGCGGTCATGCCGAGGCCGTAAGCGACCTGACGGCAGATGAGCTTGTACAAAATAATCTGGTCGGCAGCAATCGAGGCTTCGGTATATGAGTAGTTGATTTCAAACTGTGAAGGAGCAACTTCCGGATGATCTTTTTCGTTGGCGAAACCTAACGCGCGCTGCACTTCGGCAACTGTATCAATGTAGCTGCGAAGAGGATCCCCGGGGAGTGAATTGTAGTATCCACCCTGGCTCAAGAACTTGAAGCCGCCGGTCTTGGCATATTCCTGTTCGGCATAGCGCCCCTGAAACAAGAAGCCTTCAATTTCATTAGCCGCATTGGCTACAATGCCCTGATTCTCGTAAAGACCGTTCAGGTAATTCTTGAGCACTGAACGCATATCGGCTTCATAGGATGAACCGTCGCGGTTTAAAACCTCACCGAAAACCAGCACCTTGCCCGAACCAAAAACATCAGAGGGCAGCGAATAGAATGACGCCCAATCAATCGCTAAGCGCAAGTCTGACTCGGACTGCTGAGAGAAGCCGCGAATTGAGGAGCCATCAAAGGTCAGGTTGTCGGCAGATTTGAGCAAGAATTTCTTGTCATAATCGAGCATGTGCAGACGGCCTTCAAGGTCCGTGAAGCAGACGGTAACTGCTTTGATGCTTTTCGTATCGGTCAGATACTTCATGCGTTTGTCTTGAATTTTGTCAGCGGCGACCCGGTTGACACGTTCTTCTTTGGCGGCGAGATTCATTTCCTCAAGCTGACCATAAGAGATTTCGAGGAAGTCACGCAGTTCATTGGGCATTTGTAGGCACCTTTCGCAGGAATTTAAAACGAGAAAAAGAGGGATGCACAACTTGGTATGATCCCTGATACGATCCTCAAGGAAGCTAACTTGTATCGTGAGATTATTCACATTGAAGCATTTGGTGATTATCGCTAAAGTGTTTCGTTTGAGCCTTGTACATTACTTCTGAAAGTTAGAGTGTTTTATGTGTTTAGTACGTACAAATGCAGACGGCAAAAAAGGGTTTGATGGCAGATTGTAGCCATTTTAGGCTTCAGAATCTGTATAAAGTGCCAATAGATTCTTTATACGGGTTTTTGCCTGTACAATTATTAATGGGCTTATTTTAAGTGGGAGCATTTGCGATATGACTCGCATTTTTATCAATTATCGCCGACAGGATAGTGAGGGGTATGTCGGTCGGTTATATGACCACCTCACACAGCATTTTGAGACTCAAGACATCTTTATGGATGTGGACAGTATTCCACCCGGAGCCGATTTTGTTGAGACATTGGAACAGGAGGTCGCTGCCTGCGATGTATTAATCGCGATGATTGGCCCGCAGTGGGTCGATATTAGAGATGAGCAGGGTGAGCGACGGTTGGATCAGTGGAATGATTTTGTACGGATCGAAATTGGCAGTGCATTGAAGCAGAAAAAGATAGTCATACCGGTGTTGGTTGGTCGGGCGCGGATGCCCGCTCCGTCTCAATTGCCTGAAGATTTGCACCCGTTTACGCGCCGCAATGCTTTGGAGCTATCCCAGCAGCATTTTGCACAAGATGTCATGAAACTGGTGAAGGTCATACAGGACTCCGCGCCAACCAAGCAAAATAACAAGACTCGTGCCAATCAGGAAACGCTTGCTCGTAAAGAAGCGGCACTCAAACAGGTACGAGCTGATTTGGTGGGAGCAACTGAATCACCACTCTACAAATTCCGCATTGAGAACCGTTTATTCCCGGTCATCGGGGAAGGCAGTCCAAATGCGAATATCATCTTTATTGGTGAGTCACCCGGCAAAAATGAAGCGGAAGTCGGTAGGCCATTTATTGGGCCTTCTGGAGAAGTGCTGGCCGAGATGCTGCAGAGCATCAACCTCAAGCGCGAAGATGTGTATGTCACTAATATCTTGCTTGATCGACCACCAACCAAACGAGAACCTACGCCGGAAGAAATCGCATTTTATGAGCCATTTGTCGACCGTATTATCGATGTTATACAACCCGCGGTAATTGCGACACTTGGACGTTTCGCCATGCAATACATTTTGAAGCGATTGGATTTGCCAGAAAAGCGTCAGGCTATCAGTCAATTACATGGCAAATTGATTAAGACTCGTATGCACTATGGCGAAATTCACATTGTTCCGATGTATCATCCAGCAGTGGTGCTCTACAGCGCCAGCCAAAAGCTGACATTGCAGAAAGACTTCGAGAAACTCAAGTTGTTCATTTGATTTAATTCTTCACCTCATATCAAGGATTGCTCATGCCCGGTAACACACCACTCAAGAAGCTTATGGTCATCATCAATCCGGCTGCCGGGGTTGACCGTCCCATTCTCGGTTTACTTAATACGGCAATGAATAACGCTGGGATTGAGTGGGATGTGCGTATCACCCATAAGGCGAATGATGCACGTCGCTTAGCGCATGAAGCAGCAAAGTCCGGCTGGGATATGGTAGCCGCGCATGGTGGCGATGGAACGGTTATGGAAGTAGCTGACGGCCTGCGTGGGACAAATGTGCCATTAGCCATTTTTCCGGGCGGTACAGGTAACGCTATGTCGGGTGAACTCGGTATTCCTGTTGATCTGGCAGCGGCGGTTACGTTAGTAGCCGAGGGCATGTATGATGTTCGTACTATTGATATGGCGATGGCTGGTGATCAATCGTTTCTATTGCGCGTCGGTATTGGATTTGAAGCCGATTTGACCAAGATCGACCAAGATCTCAAAAATCGCTTTGGTGTTTTGGCTTATGCTTATAATGCATTTAATGAGTTGCGAACGTTAGCACCTGCAAAATACAAAATTACAGTTGATGGGCAGACTGAAGAGGTCGAGGGCGTAAGCTGCATGGTGGCAAATTCCGGCAATATGTCTATGAATGGACTGAAACTGTCACAGAAGATTGATGTGGCCGACGGGTTAATCGATGTCGTGGTATTTACCAACGCCAATCTATTGACATTGGTGAACATAACTGCTTCGGTCCTAAGTGGTGCCGACCCGACTGAACAACCCCAAATTATGCACCGACAGGGCAAAGAAATCATAGTTGAGGCCGATCCGCCTCAATCAATTTCTATTGATGGCGAGCAGATTGAGCCAATGCCCATCAGGGCACAGGTGCTTCCGCAATCGGTCAAGGTAGTTGTTCCCCGCAAAGAGATACAATGACTGTTCCACAACCCATCCACGATCCCGAAACCCACCTTGAACGGAAGCCGGTACTCCGCGATTTATGGAAACAGTTTACCAGCCTGCAATACGGTCTGGTATTCCAAGGACCATACGTGGTCATCAGTGGGTTATGGGATTTTCTGATGCGCGCACTGACGGGCGCGCCCATGATAAGGTATAGCCAAATTACGCCGCAAATCATTGTGGCTGGACAATACCAAAAACGCGGTTGGAAAGTTCTGATGCAGCGCGGTGTCACTGCTTCCATCAATATGCGTTCGGAATTTGATGATGAGGCCGCTGGTATTGCTCCATCACGTCATTTGCGGTTAGTTGTGGAGGACAATACACCGCCTACAATTGATCAGTTAAGGCGCGGTGTAGATTTCATCCAGGCGGAAGTCGAGCGCGGTGGCAAAGTGTATATTCATTGTGCTGCCGGTATTGGGCGTGCGCCGACGATGGCTGCAGCGTATTTGGTGAGCACCGGTTTAACACCAGTTCAGGCGTGGAAACAAATCAAGCGAGCGCGGCCTTTTATTCGTCCGACACCGGGGCAGGAAGAACAGATTGAAGTTTTGGTTGAGAGCTTAAAAGTTCCCAACGAAATGCTATAGTTTACAGCTTGTTAAATTGGTGACTGGCATAAAGTGCCGCACCCATTAAACACACATCCTCACCGAGTTGAGCGAGACGAATGAGGTCTGATGGGATGAAGCGCTCGTTCAGGATATGGGCGTGAATGATCTCCCATGCAGGTTCCAAGATCAAATTGCCTAATTTACTAACACTGCCACCTAAGACAATTACTTGTGGACTGTACAGATGTAAAAGGTTTACAAACCCTAGTCCGAGCCATTGACCCGCTTCATAGATCACTTGCAGCGCTAATTCATCACCGGCCTGGGCGGCCTCGCCAACCGCTTGACCATCGACGTTCGGCATTTCGCGGAGGCTAGAGAGTTGAGTCGTTGCCGCGAGTCGGGCTTGCGCTGTGCGTCCTATGCCAGTGCCGGAAGCCAATTCCTCTAACCGCTTAATTTCCCCCGTGGGCAAAGTAAAACGCATATGCCCTGGCTCGATGGCTAATCCACTCCAACCTGTGAATAGTCGTCCATTCACGATTGCGCCACCACCGATGCCAGTGCTGAGCGTTAGGTAGATGGCAGGATCACAACCTTGCGCAGCGCCGCGTTCGTATTCGGCCAGGGCGGCTAAATTGGCATCGTTTTCAAGATAGGTCGGGACATTACTAAAGGCTGTGCTGACCATTTGAGCAAGAGGAGTGTCACGCCAGCCGGGGAGGGTAAGCGCCGAGTGGATGACACCTATGCGCGCGTCTAAGGGACCGGGTGCAGAGATTCCAATTGCGCTAATGTTGTCACCCGTTGGTACGACATTACGCGCAGTTTGTAGAATGCGTTCAATGACCGCTTCGGCGGGTTGATCAACCAGTGAGCGAGTTTCATCACGGGCAATTTGTTGAAGATTATCAGTATAAAAAGCAGCGCGTGTGCGGGTTCCGCCAAAGTCGATTGCCAGAATGCCCATGAAGTTATTCCAAACCGTTGATGTAGTTATAAAGGGTACGATCTGGTGCCGACAATTGGAACTGTTCCAGGCCACCTTCATGAATTGCAACTCTGTTGTTGGTTACACAGATAATGCCTGTTTGAAGGCCGTTTTTTAAGGCGTCGTAGGCAGTATGCGCCATATCTGCTGCCAAAACACGGTCACAATGGGATGCATTGCCGCCACGTTGAGCGTGACCCAGTCGCACATCACGAACGCGGGTCCCTGTCCATTTGGGAATGTCGTCCGCCAGGGTTCGCGCACCACGAGCGCCTTCACATATGACGACCAAGGCATAGCCATCTGAGTTAAGGACGCCAGTGATACGTTCAGATAACCAAGTATCTTCATAACTATATTCGGGCAAAATGACGGCATGGGCATCCGCACCATGAGCGACCGCTAAAGCTAGATTGCCACAGGTTCCACCGAGGGTTTCGACCAGGAAGATACGACCGCGCAGGGCATGGGCAGTGGCGGTCGTGCCATCAATGGCATGGTAGGCGAAGTTACAGGCCGAGTCGAAACCCAATGTCATTTCGGTGCCGGGAACATCATTATCGATGGTAGTGGGTAAACCAACACACGGAATGCCCCAATTACGGAGAAGCGGCGGGATGTAGCGTAGTGTGCCATTACCACCAAAAAGGACAATGTTATCAACCGCGTTATCGCGCAAAATGGCTTTGATACGATCACCCGCTTCTGCTTGATTGAGAACTGGATCGCGACTTGAAGCTAATAGTGAACCCCCGCGCCCCATCCACGGGATAAGCGCATCATAGTTCAGTGGCATAATCCGGTTTTCCAGTAAACCAGGAAAGCCACCCTCAGTTCCTAGCGCTGTGTCCCCATTTTGGGCGGCTAATCGCACATAGTTTCCAAGCACATTGTTGATGCCAGGCGCATCCCCACCACTGACGACAAAAAGTGTTTTCATACTATTGACTCACTCGCTATTTGAATGGTTTTCGTGACACTATTGGTATGCAATTTGCTTTCCAATTTTTATTAAATTTCCTAATTTAATGATCAATTTGACAAGATTTGACAAATTTTGCAAGCAATTGTAGACTCCAAGCGTAAATTTATTCAATAGTTAAATTATCCGTTGTGAACTACGAAGAAAATCCTCTTTTAGCAATCGAACGACAGCGACTCATCCAGCAAATGTTGGAACGTGAGGGTGTTGTTCGTACTGCTGAGCTGAAACAAATACTCCAAGTTTCTAGTGTGACTATCCGCGCTGACTTACGCGAATTGGAAGGCGCAGGCATTTGCCAGATGATTTGGGGTGGCGCTGTTTACATCAAGCCCATTGTTAACCACGATCCAGCCAGTATTGCAGAACGAAGCAATCTTAATCTTGAAGCAAAACGCCGTATCGGAATGCGTGCTGCTCAACTGCTGGAAGTCGGGCAAACGGTCATAATGGATGCGGGTACAACTACGATTGAAATGATCCGGAGCTTGTCACATGACTTGGATTACCTGCGGATTGTTACACCTGCGCTAAACATTGCTGCTGCAGCAACCCAATTTCCGCAAGTCGAGTTGGTTGTCACAGGCGGCATTCTTCGCAACCTTACCCATTCGCTAATTGGGCCCCAAGCAATCCAATCATTGAATACATTTAATGCTGACTGGGCTTTCATAGCATCAGGAGGCTATAGTCCCGAACATGGTGTGACAACCGGTAACATACTCGAAGTTGAGGTTAAGCAGACCATGATTAAGCGGGCTGCACGGGTTGTGCTACTGGCTGATAGCAGCAAGTGTGGGGCGATGCTTTCGCTGAATGTGGCTCCAATGAGCGATATTGATATGTTGATTACGGACGCTAATCTTTCAGAGATTTATGTTGAGGCATTTACCCAACAAGGGGTAGAAGTCGTCCGTGTTTAGATTATTTCCTGCGGCAACCGTTCTGCGAGTCGTGGTTGGCGCGTTTACAAATAGCAGTATCTCAATTATGAAAGGAGTTTGAAAAACCTCAAACTACGATCAGAAATATGTGTCGAATAGTGGTTTCGTTACTGAATATGGAGAAAAAGTATGTCAAAGAAATTGTCTCGTTTGATCGTATTCGCACTTTTTATTATTGGGGTAGTGCCTGCCGTACACGCGCAGGATGCCAAAAAATATACTATCGCGTTTGTTCCCGGTGTGAACCCCGACTCGTTCTATATCACGATGGCGAGTGGTGTGAAACAAGCTGCGGCAGATCTCGGCGTCGATATTGTTGAACAAGATCCGTCGGCATTTGATGTCACCGTTTCCGTACCGATTATCGAAGCATTGATTGCTAAGGGTGGCATTGATGCATTGGTAACTGCACCCAATGACAAACAGCAGTCAATCCCCGTGTTACAGAAAGCCAATGATGCTGGTATTCCGGTTATCACGGTTGATACCTTTATCGGCGATGGCGATTATGCTAATGGCGAAGTCAAGTTCCCCTTGAGCTATATCGGTTCTGACAACGTGCAGGGCGGTTACATTGCGTGCGCGGCCTTAGGTGACAAACTGGGCGCAGGCGCGAAGATTTATATCTCGAACGTGAAACCAGGCATCAGCACGACCGACCAACGCGAAGAGGGCTGCAAGAACGCAGCCAAGGACAAGGGTCTGGAAGTTGTCCGCGTCGATTACAACAACAATGATGCTAACACTGCCCAGGAACAAACAGCAGCTGTCTTGACTGCTAACAAAGACATCAAGGGCATGTTCGCGACCAATACATTCGGTGCACAGGGTGCAGGCACAGCCATTGAAAACGCGGGCTTGAAGGGTGCAATCGAAGTGGCATTGTTCGATGCCGGTGCAGCCAACATCGAATTCTTGAAGGCTGGCACGGTCAGCATGGTTATTGCTCAGAAACCATCAGATATGGGCTACCTTGGTATCTCAATGGCCGTTGCTTACCTTGACGGTTATCAGTCCATCCCCAAGCGTATCCCGACCGGTTACGCCGTCATCACCAAAGACAACGTGGATGATCCGGCAGTTTCGCGCTTCATCTATTCCGATAAGACTGCTGATCCTTCACCAAAGATGGATGCCAGCTTTGTTCTCGGCTTTGTACCCGGTGTGAACCCTGACTCGTTCTATATCACCATGTCCAAGGGTGTGAACGCTGCTGCGTCTCGCTATGGTATCAAGGTCGTTCAGCAAGATCCGTCGGCATTTGATGTCACCGTTTCGGCTCCGATTGTCGAAGCATTGGTCGCCAAGGGCGAAATTAAGGCATTGGTGACTGCACCGAACGACAAACAACAGTCGATTCCGGTGTTGCAGAAGGCCAACGATGCCGGTATTCCAGTCATCACGGTCGATACGTTCATCGGCGATGGCGATTATGCCAACGGCGAAGTCAAATTCCCGTTGACCTACATCGGTTCAGACAATGTTCAGGGTGGATACATCGCTTGCGCGGCTTTGGGTGACAAACTCGGTGCGGGCGCGAAGATTTACATCTCGAACGTTAAGCCCGGTATCAGCACGACCGACCAACGTGAAGAAGGCTGCAAGAACGCGGCTAAAGACAAGGGTTTGGAAGTCGTTCGCGTCGATTACAACAATAACGATGCCAACACTGCCCAGGAACAGACCGCAGCCGTCTTGACTGCCAACAAAGACATCAAGGGCATGTTCGCGACCAACACATTCGGTGCACAGGGCGCAGGCACGGCCATTGAAAACGCAGGCCTGACCGGTGCGGTCGAAGTGGCATTGTTCGATGCAGGCGCAGCCAACATCGAATTCTTGAAGGCTGGCACTGTGAGCATGGTTATCGCTCAGAAACCGGCTGACATGGGTTACTTCGGTGTCATCACCGCCATTGCCAACGCACGTGGTGTGACCTCGATGCCCAAGCGCGTTCCGACTGGCTATGCTGTTATCACCAAAGACAATGTGGATGATCCTAATATTTCCAAGTTCATCTACAAAGAGAGCTAATATATAACGGAGTGGGGCGGGCGCGAGTTCGCCCCATTTCAAAGGATCTTTTCTCGCAAAGTATTATGTTTTGAGACGCATGTAGATTTTTTACAGGACATTGAATGGCTACAACCGCAAGCACCCCAGCACAATCTGGCGTTTTCTCTCGCGACCGCCTGATTCAAACCTTGGCACAATCTTGGTCTTACTTATTTTTGTTAGTCGTTTTTCTTTTTTTCTCGGTGCAAGGGACGAACTTTTTCACCGTTGGTAACATTTCGCAAATCCTGGTCAACAGCACCCTTGTGATGTTGATGGCGTTGGGTCAGACCTATGTCATTATCACCGCAGGTATCGACCTTTCGATTGCATGGACGGTGGGCTTAGCCTCGGTAGTGGGTGCGCGTGTCATGCGAGATTTGATGAACGGCGCTCCAATTCTCGGCGGCACACCAACGGGACTACCTGTGGCATTGTTAGTTGGTGTGGTACTCAGTCTGTTGGTCGTGGTCATTCCCGGTCTCGTCAATGGTGTTCTTGTTGCCCGCATCAAAGTGCCACCTTTTATTGCTACATTAGGCATGTACGGCATCGTGCGTGGTATCGCATTTTTGCTGACCGACGGGCAGCAGGTCGTATCCAATTTGCCAGTTGAACTGCGAGAATTCTTACGTGCTTTTGGCAACGGAAGCCTTGTCTACTATATTCCGGGATTAGGCGTACGGTGGTTTTCGCAACCTCTCGATTTAACCCCCGATCAACTGCGGAATGTGGATCGTTGGCTCCCTTATCCTGTATTGGTGACCGCAGTGGTTGTGGTGGTTTTTGGGTTCGTGCTTTCGCGCACGCAATTCGGGCGACATACCTATGCCATTGGCGGCAATGAAGATGCAGCCATTCGTTCCGGTATCAATGTCCAACGTCATCTCATTGTGATCTATATTATCTCGGCATTAGCAGCCGGTATCGCCGGTTTGTTGTATCTTGCACGGTTTACGGCTGGTGCACCTCAAGCAGGTGAGCAGCAACTTTTGGACTCAGTGGCGGCGGTTGTCATCGGCGGCACAAGTCTCTTCGGTGGTGCAGGTAAAATTCGGGGTGCAGTCGTTGGGGCACTCATTATCGGTGTGCTTAAAACGGGTTTGGTTAACCTTAATGTCGACTCGTTGTGGCAGTTTGTGGTGGTTGGCCTCGTCATCATTGTGGCGGTCGTAGTTAATCAAGCACAGGCGTTGTTGGAAAGGCAGAAGGGCCATGGCTAATCCTCTGTTGCAAGTTAAAAACGTTAGTAAATTTTTTGGTGGCCTGACCGCACTTAACAATGTTAACTTTGAGGTCGCGCCCGGTGAAGTTGTGGCGCTGCTAGGCGACAATGGTGCTGGTAAATCGACCCTGATTAAGTGTATTTCCGGTGTGTATAAGCCGGAGGAGGGCGAGATTCTTTTTGGCGAACACGATATTCGCCATTCGCCTCCGGCTGTTATTCGTGACCTAGGGATCCAGACGATTTATCAAGACCTGGCGCTAGCGGAAAATCTCGATGTTGGGGCGAATGTATTTCTCGGTAAAGAGAAGCTCAAGCGGATATTTGGCGTTATTCCCGTGACCGATGATGATTATATGCGGGATGAAGCCGCTAAAGTGCTCGACCGTTTGGATATTCATATCCCGTCACTCAAGCAAAAATTGGTAAATCTTTCGGGTGGACAGCGGCAGGCGGTGGCTATCGCACGCGCGATTTATTGGAATGCCAAGCTGCTGATTATGGATGAACCAACCGCTGCATTAGGTGTACCTGAACAACGCAAGGTGCTGTCGTTGGTGCGCTCTTTGCGCGAGGAAGGCATTCCTGTAATCCTCATCAGCCATACGATGCAGGATGTGATGGAAGTGGCTGATCGGGTGGTCGTCATGCGGCGTGGCAAAGTGGCTGCCAATATGCCACGTGCTGAAGCGACAGTTGACCTGATTGTTAAACACATTATCGGTGGGTCGAATATTGCTGTGTGAGTGGAAGTGACTTAATGGCTTTGGTACGGCTAGGATAAATATATTTTATGGCATTGGATATATTGACGTTCGGTGAGGCGCTGGTTGAGGTTATGCGGACAGAGGTTGGTCAACCGCTGGACCAGCCCGCACTTTTTACAGGTCCGTATCCGAGCGGTGCGCCATTTATTTTTGCTGTCCAGGCCGCGCGCTTAGGTGCCAATGTGGGGGCAATCGGCGCAGTCGGGCAGGATGCCTTCGGTAAATGTTTGCTCGACCAACTGAAGGTTGATCAAGTCGATATTCGCGGTGTACATGTGCTGCCGGATTACACTACCGGCGTCGCGTTTGTGAGTTATAACACAGATGGTTCGCGCGACTTTGTTTTTCATGCGCGCCATGCCGCTGCCGGACAATTATCGCCGCACATGTTGGATAAGGAACTATTCAAGGGTTTGAAGTGCCTGCATATTATGGGATCAACCCTTTCAATGCATCAAGATGCACTTCAATTGGGGTTGCAAGCCCTGGAATTGGCGCAGGAAGCAGGTGCAAAAATCAGTTTTGATCCCAATATTCGTCCTCAGTTGATGTCACCTGACCGTGCCCGATATGTCTTCGAGCCATTTATAGAAGCTGCCGATGTGCTTATGCCATCTGAAGAAGAATTATTACTGCTCAGTGATGCCTATAACGTGGACGCGGTTGTACAGGATTTACTCGAAGATAAACCCGAATTGGTGGTAGTCATTACAAAAGGTGCAGATGGCTGCATCGTCATGACTAAAAGTGATATTGATGAGATCCCGGGCATAGGCCCGATGGTCGCAGTTGATCCGATAGGAGGCTATGCCGTTGAGGAAATTGATCCAACGGGTGCGGGCGACTGTTTCGATGCGGGGTTTCTCGCGCGTTGGCTAGCGGGTGATTCGCCTTCGAAAGCTGCCGAATTTGCTAACGCTTGCGGGGCGTTAGCCGTCACCGCGAAAGGGCCGATGGCAGGGGCGCGAACACTCGCAGAGGTGCAGAAGTTTATGCGTGAAAATGAGCCACAAGCGTAATCGTTTTTGTAAGAGGGAGTTTCTATAAACCCACTGTTACTAATGATCTGGCAAAACAGGCAAAAGCACGTAATACTAGGATTATCATGTTCGGTTCTATCGGCTCAACAGCAGTGGAAAGTAGTTATTCTTATTGATTGGGACGGTTAACGTCTATTCAGTTTCAATGTAGAACTATGTTGTATTTATGCTACTAGGAGATGTAATGACTCAAACCCTTACCCCCGGACGCTGGCGCGGGCTGAAAACAACCAGCAGTCGTAAAAATGTGTTCAATATTCTGGCGTTCGACCAGCGGGGTACGTACCGCAAGATGCTTCCGCCGGATATCGATTATGAAACCGCTGCTCAAATGAAGCGTGATATTGTGGTAGCGCTTTCGTTCCACGCGAGCGCTGTACTTCTAGATAATCAATACGGGCTGCAATCTGTTGTTGATATGAACGGTGGCAGCGGTGTGTTGATGTCATATGAGGAAAGTGGTTACAGCGGTGACTCGACCTATCGCGGTATCAAGTTTGAAGATAGTTGGACGGTTGCCAAGATCAAACAGATGGGTGCGTCGGCGGTCAAGGTGCTGGCCTACTACAACCCAAATAACAAAACGCTTGCGGCGGAAATCGAAGGTGTACTCAAGCAGGTGGCGGAAGATTGCCACAAGCACGATTTGCCTTTGTTCCTCGAACCGCTGTCGTACAGCCTTGATGCCAGTGTGGCTAAAGAGAGCGCGGAATTTGCCAAGCTGCGGCCTGATATCGTAATTGAAACGGCTGAACGGTTGAGCAAAACCGGAGCCGATATTCTAAAGATGGAATCGCCAGTTGATCCTAATTTTAACAGTGATCAACAAGGTTGGGCGGATACTTTTGCATCGTTGAGTAAGGTATCTACTGTCCCCTGGGTGCTGTTGAGCGCGGGTGTAAATTACGAGACGTTCGAGACACAAACCCGTTTGGCCTGTGAAGCCGGCGCAAGTGGTTGGCTGGCTGGTCGCGCCATTTGGAAAGAAGCAGTTACAATGACCGCCGAGCAGCGCTCAACCTTCCTGAGCAGCAAGGCCACAGAACGTATGCAACGATTAAACGCTATTTCTGCCCAATATGCACGCCCCTGGACAGATTTTTATACCGCGCCGGTTGGCTCGATGACATGGTTTACTGATTACAACCTCTAGTATCAATGATTTTGAGGGGTAGTCTTGTGCTACCCCAATTTTCCTCTAAACACTGATTTGACCCTCACCCTATCTATAATCCGCAGCAATCGACGTAGCTGAATAGGACTGCTGTGTAGTATAATTGTTCTAAAGCTGCTTCAAAAATAAACGAGGGTAATTATGAATCGTTGTGGTTGGGCGAACCCGAACGAACCGCTGTATGTAGCGTATCACGATGCAGAATGGGGCGTACCCTGCCAGGTCGATGGTCAAAATCCATATTTGACACATTGATACAGCCATTCAATTTATTCGCATTAGTCCAATTGAAGAACTTGAGGTCAGCGTATTATGAATCCTACCCGATGCGCTTGGGTCAGCCTTACTGAACCACTTTATACAAAATATCACGATGAAGAATGGGCAGTGCCAATTCGAAATGATGACAATGCGTTGTTTGAGCGTATTTGTTTGGAAGGAGCGCAGGCAGGACTAAGCTGGCTTACCGTTTTGAAGAAACGTGAGAATTACCGTGCTGCATTTGATAACTTTAATCCTGCCATTGTTGCAAACTACGATGAAAATAAGGTTGCGGAGTTAATTGATAATCCCGGAATTATTCGAAATCGGCTCAAAGTTCGTGCAGCCATAAATAACGCCCAGCATTTTCTTACTGTGCAGTCTGAATATGGCAGTTTCGATAAGTATCTTTGGGCCTTCGTAGATGGTAAGCCCATTCATAATCACTGGCGAACCATCAAAGAAATCCCCCCAGAAACAGAGATTTCACTCGCCTTGAGTAAAGACCTTAAAAAGCGTGGCTTTAAGTTTGTTGGCTCGACCATTTGCTATGCAATGATGCAGGCAATTGGAATGGTAAATGATCATACTGTAGACTGCTTTCGACATACAGAGATCATTCAACTTTCAAAGAAATAAGTGACACTCAGGCTTCAAACTTTGGTTAGTCGTTTGGCGTCACCTGTCTTTAATTGGAAGCGAACTCCTACGACAACCACTTTCCAATGTAGTGGACTGGTTCTTCTCATTAAGTCGTTTCTGGCGTGTTCGCCAAGTATTCAGCAGAAACGACATCATACGTATGCGCCATGCCACAGGAGAAGCAATCTCGGCTTTAGCCCGCAAGTTCGGCATCTCACCCCAATGTGTATTTCAAATCGTAGAATTCAGAAACAAATAGTAATTGTAAAAAGAGCGGATAGAATTTCCGCTCTTTCATGATTATAAATTTAAGTAGGTGCGACTAATAGCATATCTGCAACAGTCGTATCAATCACTAGACTATTAATAAGCCCGGCCTGTAATGCGCCTCGAATGACATTTGCTTTTCCCGGCTGTGATCGTGCAGCCAAGACCCATACAGTACCAAACTTTGCGATGTCACATAGATAGTCTAGCCCGATAGAATACACAATTTTATCATTCTCATCTTGACTATCTTGGCTTCCGATTCTTTTACCTGCCATATCAACCAAGGTCAATAAAATGTCGCCAGCACATTGTTGTTTTTCCTCTGAAGATAAATCATCAAACACATCCATTAGTGATGGTAATCCCATGTAGGCATCCGAAATTTGCCAGTTATATTCAGATGTACCGACAGATAAAAATGCAACAGCTACCTTTCGAGCAAGATTGCGTACCTCCTGAGCGCCTGCAACATATGATTGTTCGTAGCCCGAAATCCTCTTAAGATAATCAGAACTCCGACGCGGTGCATCGAGAAAGGGTAGGCGAAATCCTTCGGCTCCGGGCTGTTTATACAGTAGGCGTGTAATAACGCTGTTGGCAGACGATGTTGCTGGAGCTTTGCTATCATGATCTTGACTAACCAATAAAGGCAACCATTTTATTCCTCGCAAATCTGGAGATGCTGGCGGTAATAAATCGGTAAAACGTGCAATGGTAGTTCCTCCGGTTAATCCAACATGGGCGTTATTAGGGATCGACGCAATGGCATCACGCGCAGCAAGAAAGGCGACAGCCTCAGTTCGTATGGTAGAGTCGATAAGCTGATCTGCTTTCAATGTGGTTTTGGCAATGATACATTGTTGAAGCTGGGGGTCAAATTGCTCACGCAATTCCTCTTCTTTATTGCTATCTCTTTCAACATCCGTCAATTGGATGGCGGTGGAGAATAACGCCACTTTCACCAAGTGGCGCAGCCTCATATCACCATACCCAGCAAATTTTTTTGTATTTTGGATTTCTCGGAATCCTTTACCTTCTTGGGCAATTAGACGGAAAACCTCTATGGCATCATCAACCTCCCTGGCGGGACTTAAATTAGTGCGAGGTGGTCTCGTTACTTGCCATTTTAATCCAGAACCGTTCTCGAACTTAACCTCACTGTTTTCGTTTGGCAGGCTCAGGAAATTATCAGCGGAGCAGCGAAAATATAAACACAAATCGCGGAACTGGTGAATATCTGGAATGACATTACCGAGTTCCCAATTGCTTATGGATTGATGATGCACCCCTACTTGGTCTGCTAGCTCTGACTGCGTTAAACCGAGACCCTTTCGCATCTCTCTTAGACGATCCCCGAAGTCGCTCATGGACTTTTCCCCTCAGTTCGTGAATTGGATTCACTGAATCATGAAATTGATTTCGCTTGGACTATGAATAATGTTCCATTTTGGTCGGAAAAACTAGCCAATTCATTATATCTCTAACTGAAATGTTATAAGAACACTTTCGGAGGTAATTTGCAAAATAACCTCTTTACTTAAGCATAAGCTGATTGATCAATCCGGCTTATCGAAACCCTAGTCCAAACAGGAGGCAGAAATGAACGGCTTTGTTGAATTCATATTCGCGGAAATGTGGGAGTACACCAAATTGACTTTTCGTATCTTACGGCGTTTGGTTGGTGTGACGATGTGGATTACTGCATTCTTTCGTAATCGGAATCAAAACATTCCCAAGGTTGCCAAGTCAGACTTGTTCGATAAAGACGACAAATAATAGATTAAAAAGGGGAGAACACGATTATGCCTGTAACGTATACCATTATTTTACCGAAGCAGGCAGTCTGGGAGGCGCAACGCGCCTCCCAACTAGCCGAACAACTACTCAATGCTTTTGACAGTTTCATATTGCGAATCGTAGCGACAAATCACGCGACTAATTGGCAGATTGTAGATTTACTTGACCGCGAGCCTGTAGCGGTGGAAACCGCTATTCGTGCCAGCTATCCCGATGCAGGTGTTGAGGTCGGAATCTTCGAACCATATAAATTTAGCGACGCACCCATCGAGCGTATCGTTGTTCCGTACCGCTTAGTACTTCCAGAGTTTGTCGCACCGATTTTGCACGTCGATGCGATCCATACGCCAGACCCCTTGGCAGCCTTGACCCAAACGATGGCAAGCCTTCTGGCGGGGGAGCAGATTATCTATACGGTCTTTATCGCGGGGTATGCGCGGGATGCCTATGAGGAAGGCAAAAAGCTCACGACGCGCCAAGTATATGAACCATCAATACTTGGGATGCTCTTTCCGCAAACGGTCAATCGCTATATCCCGGAAGACCAGAAGGTGCTCGATGACAAGCTGAACCGGGCGTTGTACCAATGTTTTGTCATGACGCAAATTGATACCCCCTATCCAGAGCGCTTGACGTCATTGCTCGTGGTTGACAATCCGATGGTTCATTTTACCGATCCCCATTTTAATGGCATTTGTTGGTATGGTGAAAACGGCAAACTCGACCAATTTGGTGTTGCGGATGATGAAACTGATTTGGTTACGAGCGCGATGGGACAATTTCTCGCGTTTGCCGATGCCAAGAAGCAAGATAAAGCGCTTATTAAACGTCGCCACGCAATTCGACTCATCCTAGAACCGCGTGAAATCGCTGCTCTTTGGCATTTGCCACATCAAGAATTTAGTGCTTCAACGATTACGTGGATGAAAGCGGCTCAGGTAGAAATGCCAGCGATTCTAAAAGGCAAACGAGAGGGAATATGTCTTGGAAGCAATCCATATCGAGGTCGTGACGAGCCTGTTTATTTGCCTCATCAAGATCGAACTACCCACGCACTCATAACAGGCAAGACGGGTACGGGTAAATCAAACTTGCTCCATCATCTTATCCACCAAGATATTGCTCAAGGTAAAGGGCTGGCCTTGATTGATCCACACGGTGATTTGGTGAAATCTGTCTTGGGATGCAGCATTCCTTCGTCGCGCGAGAAGGATGTAGTACTGATTGACCTTGCCAATGAAGCGTATCCGCTGCCCTTAAATCCGATGCGAGGGTTGTCTGGCGAAATTGGTCTTGCACGAGTGGTCAACATCCTGAATAACCTCTATCCTGATTTGCAGGAAATGCCACAAACCGCCGATGCCCTCGAAAATGCGTTACTCACCTTAACTGGAGAACGTGATGCGACCTTGCGTGATGTTAATCGCTTGTTCTTAGATGAAGGTTACCGCCAGCAGGTTTTGGGCAAGACAACAGATGACGTAGCACTTGAATACTGGCAAGAGGACTTTGGCGGAATGTCAGCTTCTCAGCAGCGCCAGATTAGTGCGCCTGTTGTGCGCCGTATACGCTTGTTTTATCGCAATCCCTATTTACGCCCCGTCATCTGTCACCCTGATGGACTAGACATCGCGCAACTCATCCGCGAACGCAAGATTTTGCTCGTGTCACTGAAAGCCAATGAGGAACACATACCCGAACTGGAACAGCAGTTGATTGGTTCATTGATGTTAGCTCGGCTCCAAATGGCAGCGATGAGCGGGGCAGCCGAAAAAGAAACGTTCCATGTCTACGTGGATGAGGTGCAGCGTTTGGTGAACAGTCCGTTGGAGCGTGTGTTCTCCGAGGCACGTAAGTTCAATCTCTCCCTGACGGTTTCTAACCAATATATGAAGCAATTGTCCGGAGGTGCGCTAGAGGCCATTCTAGGCAACATCGGTGCATTGATCGCATTTCAGGCAGGTGGTGATGACGACGCACGGGAAATCGCGCATTATACCCGTAATCGCTTTAGTGCTGATGATTTGCTCAATCTGGATCGGTTTAAGGCGGCAGTCTGGATGCGCTATCACGGCGAACAGCTACCTGCTTTTAGTCTCGCACCGTTGAAGCCATTGATTAAACCAGTAGATGCAATTAGGCGCGCAACCCGGATTCGCCAGTTGTCGATCCTGCAATACACACCGAAGAGTAGATCGGACGTGCTAAACTGGCTCAACGCGCGGTACGGTCAGAATTCTGACCCAACAGATGGTGCAGGCACGTTTTACGATCCTTTGCCGCAGGCGGGTGACTAAAACTACAGATTGAAGTCAGGGGGTTTACACTCTTCTCAATCGAAGGAAAGGTGGACACCCCCGACGACCAACCTCCCACATTGAAATCCGTAGGGAGAGTTGTACTCGCGTTACCGCTTACGGTTTATCACCCATACCAGATGGACACAGGCGATAACCATCAGCCATAGTCCGTTTGGGTTAGTGATGAACCCTGTAAACTGATCGATACAAGCGTTCATACGCTTCCTCTCTACGAGCCAATTAATACCGGGCGGCTCGTGTCGAGAGTGTCCAAGGCAAGAGAGTAACGCGAAGGTAGAAAACCCGCAAAAATTTACTGAAATGTTATAGGTATATACGCCAAGGAATGGATCAATTATGGATCAGCGTAAACGCCGACGAGATCGACGAGTGAAGACACCGCGCCCAATGGAACTCATGCCACGCGACATTTCCATTATTCATACCGTGTATCAATATCGCGTATTGCGGCAAGATCAACTTATACACTTATTTGGTCGCAGTCGAAGTGTCATGCAGCGCGTTCTCCTTCGTTTGTATCAGCATAAATTCTTGGATCGACGCTTCCTGCCTGTCTATGCGGGGAGTAGTCCAACAATGTATGTGCTGGATAAGCGTGGGGCAGAGGTATTGCGGACGCACTTTGGTATGGATGGACGAACGTGGTATGGCAGTAGCAAAGACTTAAAAACGGAGTTTTTGGAGCATACAACCGCTATCAATGACTTCCGAATCGCTATCACCGTTGCGGCTCAAGCGGCAGGCTATGAATTGTCGAAATGGGTAAGCGAGTCAGAACTTAAGGCAAATTACGATCGTGTGTCAATTCGTACTCAATCGAATAAGATGCAGGCCGTATCACTCATACCAGACAGCTATTTTGTACTCAAGACACCTTTTGGATTTGCTCACTTTTTTCTTGAGGTAGATCGTGGCTCAGAGACGATAGGGCGGTTCAAAAGCAAGGTTTTGGCGTATATGGTTTATCATCAAAGCGGAGCATACGAACGTCGCTATCAAAGTAAGAGTATGCGGGTACTTACGTTAGCGACTGGCGCAAAACGTTTAGCGAACCTCAAGATAGCTACTGAAGCAATGGGAGGGAAACACCGCTTCTGGTTTGCTCATCTTGATGAAATTACGCCCGAGTCAGTCTTGGGTCAGCCTTTCTGGTACGTAGCAGGGGAGGGGAAACAACGATCACTTATTGATTAAGCGATGTTGGAAAACGGACTACCGCGTTGGCAGTCCGTTTTATTTTGTGAAAAGCCCCTTGCGCTCTCCTTCATTTCGCTGGTTCGAAAAGGGAGAGGCTGTATCTGCGAAACCAGCATAAGATGCACTGCACTTTTCTTGTGTTCGAAGAAAAGTGGAAGGAACAAGTTCACGTTGCCATTCTGTCACAAATGCCCATCGACGTAAACGAACGTTTATAGCTCATTGAATACATTTGGAAACCCAGATGTGTTGAAGTCTCAATCGCCATAGTTATGAGAAATACCAGTGATCTTAATGTCTTCTCCAATTTCGAGAATTCGATACATACCAATCGGTATGGCGATTGCCATCATAAGGACAAGAGCAATTTCGGATATGTGTATGAGACCCATAAAGGTAATCATGAATCCTATATAAAAAAGAGCGAGTTTTGCCACGTAAAAGCGTCCAAAACTTAAGAGATGATAATCTTCATCGAATGACTCGGCGGCAAATGCTCGCCGCTTACGCATCATTTGAATTTCACGATAGAAGAGATAGAAATATACTGGTACAAGTGGGACAACGATAATGGGAAAAGTATCAGTCACAAACTTCAGCACCAGCATAAGCCCATACAGAATACCTAGAACGCCAAGTATTAGGCCGACACAGGTTATGTTTTCCTTCATTGACCATCCTCCCTCTCTTAAGGCTTAGTGCGAGAGTAGCAGCTTGCAAGATATGTTCGAAGAGTGTTCGCTAGGTTTGTGGACACAATACTCTATGTTGCCAAACTTTGTCTACTCTCCACATGCTACTTCTGTTTTTCCCGCTACGGTTTCTTGTCCGGAGGAATGCCGTCCCGCCATGGTCAGTTCAACAGGCTGATTTATTGTGCGAATCATCGTTTTTAGATATGCCTAAGTAATTACGAAACACCAGTTTTTGCCAAAAATAGAATACAAGACGCAAATAATTTTAAGCGTTTTTACCAATTTTCAAAATTGTTATGACCTTAGGCAATATAGAGGTTAGTTTTATATTGCCTTCGTTGATCAAACAGGGAACTCAAGTTAGATGGGCGTCTATTAATTGTAGGTTCATAAATTTGTTTAGAAAGAGATGATTAAACATCCGAAAAGTGTGATTTGATCTATAGATTTCGTTTTTTATTCACTTAATAGTAAGAAAAGTTATTTGTATTAATTGTGTTAAAGGACTAAAATTAATACACATTAAAATTATTTCCTTGAGTTGGTATAATGGCTGAACCATCAGTAATTGCTTGTGAAAACTATGTAAGGAAAGAATTAGATCGGTTGGATAAACTTCAGCCATCAAAAAAAAATGATAAGGAATTTTTGCTGCGAACTGCCTTGTATTACAGTTGGCTTCTTCAAGAAAAGGATTTGCGTGTCAGTTGGGAGAAACTCGCGCCGCTTGTAGGATTAGCAACAGATACTTTAATTTTATTGTGTAGAGATTTTCGGGATTATATCAAGATCTCAAACGATAATGGTTTCGTTTTTTCAGACTCAATGATGGAGGCATTACGAAACATATTAAATGATCCTAAACTAAACTACAATATTTCTTCACAAGTACCTTTTTTTCGGGGAATTACTGGTGAAAATCTGATAAATTACTTAAATTTGCAAGATGAACCAATTGGAACAACTTTCACAAGTTTATTTATGGATGCTTTTCGCGACGCTCTACCGGGGGTAAACTTGCAGACAGTGAATGACCAATTTCCCCACATTCGTCTTGTAATAGCTCCTGAGAAAACATGGAGTTTCTTATTAGCAGTTTTCCCAAATACTGGTGCACTCGAAGAAAATGATGTTGAACGTTTAGCTGGACATTTTTGGGCTATTGAAGACGATATACGAAATTTATACCCTTCCGGCCTGAATATTCTGCTTTTTGCTCCTGCGATTAGCCAGAAAGGCACACAATTTGTTACGTTGCGAAAGCAAATATATCATGTATGGGCATTTTCTACCCTCAGATTCTTTCATGTGCTTCATAACACGCTCCAACGATACACGAAAAATAATGTTAATCCATTAACCATTTCAAGAAACTTTTCGGCCATATTTACTTCTCAAGGTAGTCCCAACGTATTTAGTGTTAGACAAGCACTTTTAAATCTTGAAGAAACGGTTAAGAATAATAAAAAAAAAGAACTTACAAGTAATCATCAGAAGCATAAAATATCTACTTGGCGCTCTAAATCTTTCGAACCATGCTTGGGGGCAGTACTTTTCATAGAATACAACAATGACTATCTTGTTTTTGTAGCCATTGAGGAGCAGGAAAGACAAGGAGAAAGTCTTAAATGGGTATTTCCTAAAATCCCAATGGTAGACGCTCACTTATCAGATGAATTTGACATATTGAGTACGGCTTTCCAATCTCTGAATATAGATTTGTCAAGCACAACTTATATATCGAATGAGAATTGTAAAAGGCTTACCAAAGCCGATTATTTCCTATGTGAACCATACACATTTAATGATTTACAGTCAATAAATTACGACAGCGACAACTTTCAGTTTCTAAAAATAGGGCAGCAAGCACAGGGACGCGCCAAGTTTCCATGCGAGGACGAAATCCTTATCCAAGCCTTGCAATTATGGTTGGAAAAAAATTTCGACCAGTAATATATCTTTTTCATATCCTTGACATTCAATTCACTCATTTAAGGGAAATCGTTCACATGCTTGATCAAATTATCAACTTAAACCTAGATGATGACAAAACTCAGCTTTTGTTGGTCAACAGAGAGGAATTTTGGACTTATATAAATGACCTGCTGAATGACGCGAAACGCCTAACAAATCGCAAGCAACATCCTGAGGTAAATATTGTTCCAGTTGTTTTCGCTTTAGATCAAGTATATAATCTACTTAAATCATTAATTGAACATAATAATATAGACAATAAATTAAAAAGAAGATTTAAAAGGAAAATAGCTCGTATTAACCGCTATTTTCCAATTTTAGTTACTTATATGCCAATTCGGCAAGAGTTTGAAGTTCCATCTGACATTCGCAGTATTAATTCTCAAAACACTGATGTAGTAGCTATATATAAAGAAATGGGAAAGGAAGTATCTGCAACCGATAATTTATTTTCTAGTCCAGTTTCAGACGAAGAAATGAAAGAATGGGAGGGAAGGTATAAAGCTCGACTAAAGATGCTAGCAAAACATCCCCTACCGCTCCGTGAAGCGTATAAAATTACCACTAGAAACCCCTTAGTAGCGCAGATTTATAAGGAAATGGGAAAAACGGTAGTACATCAACGAGAGTAGGATTGTTTATTTTCATGAGCATAAACCGTCACTCCAATTATCCAAGGGTTCAATTTTGATATAATTTGCATCATCAATGCCGGTGCAGATATTTTGCTCCAAGTTTGTGTTAAAATACAAACAACTATATTAACTAATAATCGTTAATTACGGTGATATTTTATGTCTGGGTATGAACTTAGTAATGAAGAATGTAACCAAATATTATTTGAAGTATGTACTTGGCTGCAACATACTTATGACATAATTCGAATTAATGAAGAGAAATGCTTTGTTGAAATAATTTTTCCAATCCCTGAAACTCAAGATTTACATATTTTCATAAATGTCTTAGATGAAATGAGACTAGACCTTGATGCAATTTACATGGAAATGCCTACTGGAAATTTGTCAAGATTAGACGAATGGAAAAAGCGCTTTAAAAATCGAAAACGATTTTACTTTAGTAAAGACGACGAATATGTGATGCTTGAATATCCTTATCAACTGAATATCATCAAAAAACCTAGCGACCAAACTAGGCTAATAAGCGCAATCGGTGAACTTGTTCTCACACAGAAATATTATTTCTTAGAGGATCTACAGGATGCTAAAAATAAAGGTCTGATTTTCAAAAATTCATAGTCAAACCTTTAGGATAAACCATTAATACTGACACTATAATATCCTGCAATAAGGGCATATTTACAGCCACAATGCAATGCAAACTAAGCAGTTAGATGGCGACTTACGGAGACAAATGTAATGGCTAAAAAGAGTTCAACTATCCATTCAATAGAGCAAAAAGCGTCAAAGGTTCCCAAAAAGGGTGAGAACCATTTCGATGATAAGCCTAGGATATTTGTTGGAAGTTCGAGCGAGAATCTCGACTTAGCAGATTTGCTCTGCCAAGAGCTAAATTCTAAAGGATTTTGTTATGCAGAACTCTGGAGGCACGGGAAAGTTTTCGGTGTTGGAAGAAGCATAATTGATGAATTGTTACGAGCAACAATTAACTTTGATTTTGCAGTTATGGTATTTAACCCTGATGATGTAACAGAGGAGAGAGGAAAGTTAATTCCCACTGTTCGAGATAATGTGCTTTTTGAGCTAGGCCTGTTTATGGGAGCATTTGGTAAAGAGCGAGCCTTTATGGTATATCGTAGTGATAAAAAGCCCAAGATTGCTACAGATCTTGGGGGAGTAATTGCAGCCATCTACAATTTTCATCCAACTACGAGAGCCGGTCTCAGCAATGCAGTCTCAGAGTTGGAAGAAGCAGTCGGGCGTTCTATACGTGAACATGGCCTACCACGCAAAAGATTAAGACAAATTATTACTCGTTTAGTTAATAATTATCCTCAAGGAATTCAATTGGTAGATTTACAGATATTAGAGGGAAGCGGATACATTAATTTTGAAGATTTTGGGACACTCTACAACGCATTATTATCAAAGACCAACATATCTTAGGTCATTGAAAATCCATAAAGGTTTATAATGAAAAGCATTATAAATTCAACTTTTTCACCACCTCCTCTATCTCATCATTTGTGATTCCTATGTATCTTTTTGTATCCGCTAAACTCGCATGGTTGAGCTTGTACATGATGAGTGCTAAATCTACCCCTTGCGTCCTCGCTTGATAACCCCACGTTTTCCGCAAGCTGTGAGTTCCATAGTTACCCTGTAGCCCAACCTCTTTACAGATCGTAGAAATAAACTCCCATACCCTCCCCCGCTTGAGTGGCTCGGAGTAATGATTGTATTCTGAATTGAAAAACACAAAGTTATCTGACTTGTCAGTCACATCAGGATAAGCACGCAAATACTCACCTAGAGCCTCGCGGATACTGTCATTGACCGTCACATCATGACGCTTGCCTGTTTTAATTTCTCGCACTTCAAATCGGGAGCGCAGCTTATTTTGTTCATCAACGAATTGCCCAATTCGCAGTTGCAAGACATCCGAGATGCGAAGCGCGGTATTGATCCCCACGGTGAACAGTAGTAAATCCCGAAATCGTTGCTGACCACGCAGCAGATTTTTGATTTGGGCGATCTTTTTGCGGTCACGAATTGGCTCAACAAAATTCATAGATATGAGTAGACACAATACATCTACAGACCAGTTGTGTCTACTCAGAGGGAAGATATTCGCCAACGTAGAAAGGCTGAAAACCGATATATCCGTCTTTAATGGGGATGACCGAACACAACAAAGATTGTGTCTATCCGCCCACAGCGATCACGAAACTGTCCATTGCGCTCCACAATCCACAACTCGTCGAAGACGAACATGCCTGCACGCGCCAATAGTATGTTCCATCGGTTAGTGGGGATGGCGGGGTGAAGGCTAAAACGTTACCTACTGAATAGGTCGTTGCCCCGATAAAGTCCTTATTATCAGCAATTTGTAACATGTAACCAACTGCCCAACTGACCCGACTCCAAGTGAGCGTTGGAGTTCCTGTAGTGTAATAGTTGCGAAGCGGTGCAGCATTTGGAGGAGGTTCGGGGACAAAACTGGACGTCAGTGTAAAATCTCCACCACTATTACTATCTCCACCAACCGAAATGTAATAGGTTGAGCCAGTTGCTACATTGACTTGAACACTTGTTGTTCCAGCAATAGCAGCAACAGATACATTCAGGGCAGCAAGACCCAATGTATTCGGGCTACATGTTAGTTCCGTTAAACTGTTAAGCGTCCCTGACCAAATTGACAATACCGAAATGAAGTCAACACTAGACGATTGTATGTGCAGCGTCCCCGCATTGGTTGCCGTAAGCGTATACCAAAGAGTCTTGTCTACATTTGTACCACATGCTGAGGTTGGTTCATCGTTACCTTTACTCGCTAGAGTAGATGATGCAGTCACAGTGGATGAGACTGTAATGGGCTTGGAATCTATGAGACTATCATTACTTGGGCAACCTTGAAGCGGAACATTTGAAAAAGGCTGATAATTTACATTACTGCTAACCGAATTACCTAACGGGTCGTTTGAGGAACCCCACCAATTATGTGTTGCGTCTAGTATCGGATAGCCTGCTAAGTTAAATACACCTTGACCAGAATTACCAACAATACAATTGTAATTAATGTGGGCAGCGTCAGACGCGCCCTGATAGTAGATATTCCCACCTTGGGTGCGAGCAGGATCAGCACCTTTCACCGTATTATTGGCAAATGTGCTATTCGTGATCGTTGATGCGCCAAACGCCAATATCCCTCCTCCTGAAGTTTGATTGGGTGAGCCATCTGCCTTATTTTCTTGAAAGATGCTACCCTCAATGCTCAATAATGCGCCACTATATATCGCTCCCCCAAAAGCATATGCTTCGTTCTTCAGGAATTTACTATTGGTGATGTGAACTGTCTCCGTGCCTCCTGCCAGTATAGCGCCAGCAAGTCCCCCAATTGGATTTGCTTGATTATGGATAAAAACGCTTGCATCAATTGTTGTCAGCCCATCATCTGCATTTATTGCGCCACCACTTCTAGCCGTGTTGTCGGAGAAATCACTTCCTCTTATTGTCAGTGATCCCGATCCACTGTATATTGCTCCGCCCGTTCCTGCTCCTGCGTCATTATGGTCAAAAACAGTATCATAAACTTGAACTGTCCCATGTATGTTATAGATTCCAGCACCATGCGTATTACTGTCTGAAATTTTGCCCTGACTAATCACTAACTTATTGCTGGCAGTTACACCCCGCAGAGTCAAGTTTCCATTTAAGCCAACTGCAAAAATACGGAAGAGTGGAGCAGAAGCATCCCGTTGGATGGTAGCATCACCAATAATTGTGATAGGGGTAGTGATAATTGGAAGACCTGTCGGGCCAGTAGTCGTATTGTCAAGTGAGGTTAGCGTATAAATGCCCGGAGAGAGTTTCACTATGCTGGGAATATTATCTGAATTAGCACTATTTATGGCATTTACAAGACCGGTAACATCTCCACTTGCGACATTAAAAACACTAAAATCGTTTATTGGGCTGTTTGATGATGAGACTTTACCCGAAGTACCTTTATCAGCAAATATCGTGTTCGGATCAGCACCATTAGTTTCATTAGTTCCCGTGTAGTTTATACCGACAGTCGCCCATTTCTTTAACGAACCACACAATGCATTAATTTCAAGTTGTTTACTTGAACCTTTTATAAGCGACCCTTGATAATTATAGCCCACTACCCCATTGTTTTCGGAGCGATGAATATGAGCAGTCCAACCATCTATCGTTCTGTTATCCCAAGGGAAATGAGTTCCTATGGTCGAATAGCTGTCATAAGTTGTGCCAACATAACGCAAATCTAGGTGAAGATGAATACTGGCTTGTCCCCCTGATTGCCCAGAGTTACCAATGACATATCCTTGAGGAATAAAGCTACCCTTTAATGCTGTGAGTCTCGCTACGTCAGAACTTGATAAGTTGAGATGAGCATAGAGAACTGCAAGTCCTCCAGAGTTTGCTAGTTCCACACTCACCGTCCAGCCAAAATCAATTGAGGCAGAACTTTCTATATCTGCTACGTTTTTTAGGATACCATCAGCGACATTTAAAACGGGAAAAGATGTTCCCGGTGTCGGAGCGCCAAAATCTAGAGCAGAAGCATCTTTGACTGCTACAAGTACACAGGAAGCTGTTTCGCCCGCGTGTGGGCCGCTGGTATATCTACCTTCCCCATTGAAGGGTAATTTCATAGGGGGAATGGTAACTTGAGAAGCATCAAATGACAGTTTGGAGGGGTCACCAAATAATGATATGTATTCATTGAGAAAATCATCGTACCTGTTTTGCAATTGCTCAGGATACCCAATCTGAGCGAGAGCAGAGAGGATAACAAAGTTCCCTGTGGTAGTGTTGTAACTAACTGAAGCTGTACTGCCATCAGCAAACTGCACTTGCGTATAGGTTTCACTATTTTCTCGAAGTACAAGGGCATTACTCATGACGTTCGTGAGCCACTGTATTTGTAGCTCAAACCCGTTCAGAGAAGTGTATTGTTTACCTTTCAGACCAAAAGGGTTATTTATCAGATTTTCTCTGGTTAGAAACTGAGATGCCCCAAATTTTGATTGTGAATTGATAAAGGTGATTATGACACGGGGGTTAATTCCATATCTAAGTGCAACCCTGTCGATGAGACCTGCTGCGCTTATGCTTCCTGTACTCGCTGTAAGTTCAACATTTGACAATGGGTTTTGATAAGCAGCAAGGAACTGGTTTGTGACAAAATGATCAAGAGTTGGGGAATATTGAAGGTTCGAAACAAGAAATATAGGGGCATTTGGCGCAGGTGTTGCTGGTTCTAGTGGAAATGCCTCGGTAAATACGGGAGCAATCCCCAAACCAATCAATGTAGAAATGAGCAATCCAATTCTGATGAAATCCCTATGATATTTGCCCACTAATTACACCTTTGGTATTGAAGAAGATCAAAATTACTTTTTCTATGACTGTAAGTACGCTCACATAGATGTTGTATTAGAAGCTATTGAAGTTAAACCCAAAATATTCACTTGTATGAGTTTAGTGGATTTTATCGTGGTTTTGCTTGCAGTCACCTAAACATATTTCGCCTCCCATCTGCCACTGAACTTATGAATACGCTATTTTAGTCGCGCACCGTGCTACACTAAGCAGAACTATGAAGAGGTTGGTATACGTTTGGTTTCTGATGCTACTCATTACTATCCTAGTGATTATTGTGCATAGGTGGGGATTAATACTGTTCCCACGTTATTCAATAAAGTCCTCACCTACTCCATACATGTCTATCCAGCAATTGGAAGACAAGCAAACTAACACTCCCGTCACAAACCAAATACTTGATAAATTTGAGGATATTGATACTTTCATTACAGAGCCAATGTGTGCTTCTCGGTATAAAACTTGGCGAAAATTAACCATTGCAGATACAGTCGAAATAAAAGTTCCCTCCTACATGTACATCGAATATCGGGGAATGGGCGGTTTAGCCGTGATAGCAGAACATCCTACTCTGGGGGAATTTTCACTCTCACCTACATTAATAGGAGATTTCGCTCCTCATGAGACTTCTGAATTTGAACCAACGCTTGAGTACTTCCTACGCTGGCAAACGGATAGCCTTACAAACGCAAGTTACTACAAAGATAACAAGAACCAATTCTACGTCATCGGTGACTGGACTGTGCTAGTTGCTAAAAAGGCTTCAAAACCTCGATGGTGGGTGTTCAGCGTTTTATCACAAAAAGCTAGTGATGCCTTTCCTCAAAAAGAAAAAGAGCTAATCACCGGAACCGATTTCAAATGTTTACTGAGATCAACTAACTTTCTTTAGATATGAGTGTAGGCAATAGTCTATATCGTGACAAGGTAGATTAGCGACGCAGAGTGCGGTTCTTCGTCCAAGCCAGTCGGACACAATAGTTATCGTGTCCCCTGTTGCCCAAAAACATGGTGATAAATACGATGATTATTCCAATGATTCACCTCGCAGCAAGCTGACGAGGTATCAACTGTTACATAAGTCCTTCAAACAATATTAACTGCTTCCTGCTTAATTGCTGATACACTTTCCCTTGATTCTGTACATACTTCTTAATTGCTTCTTCATTCCCGTACGCTCCCACCGTATTGATATAGTATCCTGAGGACCAGAATTTGCCCCCCCCACAGCACCTTCTTGATCTCTGGGTGTCTCACCAGCAACTCCCTTGCTGTAATACTCTTCGTGATCTGCACGATCTGTTTTGGCATCAGCATAGGCACGCTCTGGATTAAAAAGTGCACATGGTCCTCATCACTCCCGATCTCTACATAGCTGATCTCATATCGTCTGCTGATGCCTACACACACTTCTTTCAAGCTCTCCTCGACCACTGGTGAGAAGATCTCACTCCTAAACTTTGCTGGACACACCAAGTGATACAACAGCAAATTCTGGTTATGACTTTTCACTACCGCTTTACTCATCCCACCATTGTACTCAATGGGCTTCGCCCAGTGGGAACGTTCGCGTTCCCACTCCCTCCTCAGTTGTTCCTACGCAGCAAGCTGCGAGGAATAACGAGATTTATGGTTTTATTTGGTTATTCATGACTTTCGTAGCAATACACCGTTGCCGTGATATGTGCCATCTAAGGTGGTTAAGGAAAATGGGTGTATCCCTGAATCAGTGTGCCCCATTTTAATTACTGTACTTTCGCCCTCAGTGCGTTAGCAACCGACAGCAAATCGGCTTTGCAACCGGGGGGAATTTGTTCATCAGTTAAAGCAGATATTTCAGTGATAAAGTCTTGAAGTTTGTTGGCAGTGATTTGTGTAGCGACTGATTGCTGCTCTCTTGGTTGCACTCCACAAATTCTTGTAATAGATTGAAGTGCTTCAGGGGACACTTCTGGCACAACAACTTGTACAGTATCGTTTGCAATTCCGGTAATAATATTTGCCTGTATCGTTGCCTGCTGATTATCTTGTGACTGGTGACCTGTTTTTGACGTTGTCCCAACTGCTAAGACTCCTCCGTATGGGCTGTATGCAAATCTCCCTGTGACTTGCCTGTTCATAGACCATGAAGTCAACATAGTTAGATGGTCTGTCTCCCATACATATATAGAACCAATACGCGACTCCCCAGCTATTTGAGATATTCCGTTACTCCAACTTAATGCAAATACTGATTCAGGAATAGGATCTGAGGCGAGGGTAACTTTACCAGTATTAATGTCCATTATGTTGAGGGTATATAGCATTGATGTTTTCGAATCAACTGTAGCAACACTGCCCACTGTTTCTGCTGGAACGAGCGTAGCAGCGACATATGCGATCTTTGAACTGTCAAAACTCCATACGTAACTCCCTATGGCGTAAACTGGCAGCAAGTACTGTCCTATAAGCGATCCCTGATTGACATCAAAGATGAGTATGGTATTTGCTACTACTGTGAGTATTCGATTACTATCTGGACTTGATACCGCGTATTCAATTTGTATTGGAGAAGGTATTGTCCTAACTAGACTGCTTGATTTCACGTCCCAAGTATCTAATTCTTTGCCACCGTTAGAAAGTGTAAGGACTTCAGCACCATCCTTTAGCCAAGTGTGAAACGGGCCAGCATAATCAGTAATTATTTCTAAGGTTTTAGCATCCAAAATCCGATTATCAGCAAGTAATCTCATGCCATCAGAACTCCAAGTTCCAGATGTAGAAGGGTAATTCGCATATCGCATTAACGTGTAGTTTCGATCATAGATAAAAGTACCATTACTGGCAAACATGGCAAATTCAGTCCCATCAGGACTCCACGAAAGACCAGCGCCGGGATTGGGATTGTTCTCTTGGGCGGCAATGATAGTTATGAAAGGTGCAGAGGTCAGTAGAAAAAATACCGTTAAAATTGATAACAATCCACGCAGATATTTAGCGCGCATAAAATTGCCTCCTCACCGCCACGGCGTGTTTGGTGCTCATCAGAACTATATAACATCTCAGCGCGAGGGTAAGACAATGGGCGTATCGGGTACGGGTGCATCCCAAAAACAGTTAAGCACCCGATATTCAATCTACTTTTTGCTCAGTGATACAATCTCAAACATGCCACTACTTAAAAGTGTTTCCATAGAATTTGTAGATGCCACTGCTTTCTTTTGGCTTGTGCCACCTAGAGCAATCGAATTTTCGATTGGATTCCAAGCAACTCGCCACAAATCCGTATCTGGATAATCCGTTTGCTGAATTTTTGCCGTGCTTAAATCAATTAGATAAAATCGTCCAGTGCTAGAAACGGCAGCCACTTTTGAGTCTGTAGCGCTATCGAAAGCCACACTCTGAATCCACTCGTCGGATTGAGTTTGGAGTAATATCTTGATTTGTTTTCCAGATGCCACATCCCACAAGCGGACTGTGCCATCCCTACCTCCGCTAACAAGTTGCGTTCCAGTCGAATTCCAGCTAACGCTATATGCGGGGGCAGTCAGATCATCTTGTCCATCAAAATTAGTGATTTCAACATTACCGTCTTTTTGGATGACTGCTATACCCACTTTTCCCGCTGTGAAAGCGAATTTTGAACCATCTGGACTCCACTGCATATCATACAAAGTAACTGATAAGGCTTTTGTGATCGGTTGCCAAGTAGACGTATCCCAGGCTCGAAAATAGTCAAAACCTGAAGCCAGTAATACCTTACTCGTAGGCTGCCAAGCCAACCCAAATACACCTTCATTAAAAGCGGGAACTGTCTGCACGATTTTGCTTGCTTCTACATCCCAAATCTTAATATTGGCCTCATCTCCACCTACTGCCAAGAAGTTTCCATCGGGACTCCAACTAATTGCATGTACAGCTTGCTTATCACTTGATAGTGTTTTGATGATAATGCCAGATGTATCTCTAATCGTAACAGTGCCATCGAATTGGGACGTTGCTAGAAGTTTATAGTCAGGACTCCACGCTACGTCGGTAATTGATTCTTTAGCAAAAGGGTGCTGTTGTGCATGAATCTGTGTCGTTTTTCCCGTGATGACCACTATTATTGCACAGACCATTACCAATAGCTTTCTGAAGTTAGCGTAGTGAGACATTGTTATTTCCCTCAATATTGTAACTACCAATTCGCGTTGGATTGAAAAAGGGCTTGCATTCGACTATTCATATATGCTTGTCGAACGTCACCGGGTAATCCCCAGTCATCACTCCCAGTTGCCCAATTTGTATTCTTGAATCCGCTCCAGTTTTGAGAGGGAAAGGGGGGAGTTTGGTTTGCAATGGGAATACACCCCGGCCCTTGAGATGCAAGTCCATTTGTGCTGGCCTGAATGTTAGGCGTACTTCCGACAGGAGAATTGCGCCGATAAACCCAATTCAAAAACATATCAGCAGCAGCCTCTAGTGGGGTATTTTCCGGACTTTGTTGGAAGTTGGACAAATAAGTTCCACTTCCCCAGCCGCGAGAACCACGTTGAAATTGCCCACCTAATAAACCCATTATTATATATGATTGATTACCGAATTCAGTAGTAATACATGAACCAAGCGCAAAGCCTCCATCAATACCGTTGCTCAAAGCCTGTCCAGTTCTATAGTCGAAAAGATGTCCAAGTTCATGAGCAACAGTATATTCCGATACCACCAGATTAGCAGTAGTTCCGTTGCATATGATAGCTTGAGGAACAGGTATTGGTGGCGCAGGAGGATTAGGTATACCTGATTTAAAAGACTTACAATTCCCATTAGGAATGTCGGTGTAAGTAACCGTTAGTGTTGCCCCTTTCGAAAGATAGGAAACCGTAACATCGGGAGTGTTAAGGGGATCACCATTGGTACTAGTAGTTGAATTTGCACGGAACAACCAAATGAAACTAGGCAGACTACCATCATATACAAGAACGTGGTTTAGAACACTTTGGAGACCTCGAGGATTAGAAGATGTGGTACTTAACGCAGTGCTCACATTATCAAGACCTGTCAAAATAGCTTGTCGTTCAGTTGCAGACCAATTTTGGTCAATGATGACATCATATCCGGGATCTGGATAAAGTTCTAAAATTGGGACAACTTCAGTTGGTGGAACACCATTGCGTGACCATTTGAGTTGAACTGCTGATCCTCCACCTGCATTGTAATATTCAATCCGAATGTTATAGAAATTACCGGCCTGAAGTTGTATTTGACCACTATCTGTTGTCTGTGCGTGATCTGTCCAATTATCAATGAGAAGTTGATTATTGACCCACAGACGAACACCATCATCTGATTCGGTGTAGAAAGTATATGCATCAGTGGCAAATGTTGATGGAGCAGCTTCTATTTGGCCTGACCATCTCACGGAGAAATCAGTTGTATTCACGTTAGGCGCTGGGAAGCTGGATGAATTGATGAAGTCAATTTTCTCAGTGCGATGGGCTACTGGTGCGCCAGTAAGCGTTTTGTTGTTAAAATATTCGCCATATAATCCAGTTCCGGTACAACTTTGTGGAGTCGTTAATGAATTAATTACGCCCCCTGCTGCAAAGCCCACCGGACATGTGCCACCATTGGTCACGATGACCAGTTGCGGCGGGTTGGCTCCCTCGCGGCTGGAAAAGCTGGTAGCGGTATTGTTGGTGGTCGCCATGACCACATTGTACTGCCCTGCACCCGTCACCAATGCCGTAACATCGACGCTTGTCCAAGTATTCGCTGTAATCGCCCCCGAAGTACCGAGACTACTACCGTAGCTGGGCGCATTAGCGAAGGTGATGGTCGTCTCGCCCCAACTACCACTAGTGCTGTGCACCGTGTACCCGACTGTGACAGCGCTGTTGGCATACACCCGCAGCGTGGCGCTGACTACACTCCCAGAAAGTGTGGGCACTTGGAAGCGCAGATAGCTGCGCTGGATGGGTGAGGCATCCGTTCGCAGCGTGGTGGTAGTCCCATAATTGGTGGTAGCATTGGCGCTATCGACATACGCATCCGCCACCGGATTCAGCGTAAGGGTGCTGCTGACCGGAGTCGGTGTCGGTGTCGGCGTGAGTGTGGGGGTTGTCGCTACCCCATTAGACCAGTTCGGGTTACCATCCAACCGACTGCCAGAAGTCACTTGATTGACAATGCTGCCGTTTGTTGCATTGATGATAAACAGGTCGTCCGCATTGTTGCTGCTGCCCTTGCTGATGACCAACTGTGTCCCATCGGGTGACCAGTCTGGTACAAAAGCTGGACTGTTATAGATGGTGAGGTCGCCTGTACCCACCGACTTGATAGTAGCGCTCGCGCCATTTCCGGCGCGATAGGCAACGCGTGTCCCGTCCGGCGAATAGTCACTCTCAACACCCTGCACGGCGTAACTGCTGAGGTTTTGGTTTTGGCCGATGCTATCTACCCGATAGAGGTAGGCATCAAACCCCCCTGTCAAGACGATAGATGCGCCCGTGCCCGGTGACCAGTCCGGTTGCATACCGCTGAAATGATCGGCAAGGGTATAGCCAGTCACGGCTTGAACGATCGTAGTGTCGGCGACATTGACCTTATATATTTGATTGAAATGATTTGCATCTTGGGATTGATACGAAATCCATTGTCCATCCGGTGACCATGATGGGTAGTATGCCGAATTAGTTCCTGAGGTCAGTGGGTCAACACTAACACTGCGCGTGGCAACATCCATAATATATATCTGGCTTCCGCCAAGTCGATCTGATATGAAAGCGATCTGTGTTCCATCGGGCGACCAAGAGGGCATTTCATCGTAGGCGACATTCATGGTCAAGTTCATTAAACCACTACCATCCGGATTGACCATGAAAATGTCGCTATCCCCTGTGCCAGTCGCATCATAGGAGTCGAAGACAATGCGGGGACTGGTCGAAACCAATGCCATAACTGATGAATTGGATCTGAGACTTTGTGTCGAATTACTGGATTTGACATCTTTCCCGTTCGCCCGTGCCAAATCAATCAGGGCTGAAAGCGACACGTTGTCAAACGAACCTTCACCTCCGCTCAACAATATTGTTCCAGCAGGCAGCGGATTGTCATCCACAGCGCGAATGACTTCTTTTCCCGCAACTGACAGGGTTATCGTGCCACCTATCGCTTGCAGATTGACTGTACGCATTTCATCTGGCGCAAAGGGAGTTGTGGCAGCCTTACCGATGACCTCTTCACCACGATAGAGCAGCACTGAACCATCGGCATCGAACGTCGCAGTATAGCTCCCTGCTTCGCTATGGAGGATGCTAATGCGAACAAACCCTTTAGTCACACCCAAATCCAGTTGGAGAACTACATTCTTTAAATAACCTTGATTGAGGAAAACCGGACGCAGGGTATTCGACAGTGCCAATTGCGAACTAGCGCCTTTGCTAACACGCCGATCTTGAACATCGCCTACCCAATTGGAGAGGTCGGAGCCATCCAGATTATCACTTAAGCTAAAGGGTAAGTCATTTGGGTTCAGTGGTGTCGGTATCGGTATAACCTCCGTGCTAAGAGGCACGGGTGCTGCTAAAACTGTGTCATTCTTCTGCTCGACTTTCACATCATCTATCAGCAGCGTTCCGGCATTGATTCCTGCGATTGAAAATGTACCGGATGGCAACGGAACAGCATCTTGAGCCGTGATGATAGCTACCCCATCCACCGTGACATTCAAGTTATTGCCTACGATTGACAGGCTGATGGTGTGCCATTGACTTAATTCAGCGGCAGGAGGTGCGGAAGCATTGCCAATGACCTGTGCTCCCCGCAATAAGCTCGCTTGTCCATTCGCGTCCAGTAAAAGACTATATGCCCCGGCATCACTCTGACGGATACTTAAGCGCACTGTTCCTGCTGTCATTAGAACGCGCATCTGAACGGACGCGTCACCCAAGGTGTTGTAAACGAACGTTGCTGGTTCATCACTATCTTTCACTTGTAAGGCTTGACCAGCCTCACTCGGTACAAGTCCCCAACCTTTACCTAAATTCCACAGCATCAATTGTCCAGTATCAAAATTGTCGGTAAAAAGTATTTTCCAGTCCGACGATTGTGTATTCGTTGCCGTTGGCGTCAAAGATGCGGTCGCCGACGGAGACGGCAAATCCACGCTGGTCTCAGATGGTGATGCTGTTAGCGTGATCGTGGGTGCTGGTTCAGCCGATAGAGATGCCTCTGCTGTCAGCGTAGGGGTAGATGACTCGCTCATTTCCACTGTGGGGATTTCGCTGGCAGTCTGTGATGCAGTCGCGGTTTCTGTAGCTGTAGGCACATCTGTTGGGGTCTCGGTCGGTGTTTCAGTAGCGGTTTCAGTCGGCGGCTGTGCCAGAATAAGTATTTCCGTCGGAAGTGGCGTCATAGTCGGTGTTTCATCTTGGGCGACAATCTGTGACAGGTCAAAAACAGTCAAGCAGATTGCAAGCCACAATAACAATCGTCGGCTGTGCAGCATGGCTCAAGTCCTCTTCGGTTGAAGTTGTGTGGGCGGGAATATAACGCAAAAGAATAATAAGTCAATAATCGTAGGCTAAACGGAGGGCTATTTACAGTATTACAAAGTAGTTGACAATTATTTAATTATGAAATGTGTCTTTTTATAAACTTACTCAAAGCTGCTGCAAACGATGTGGAAGTATGAGACGATGGCACTGCTCACATTTGCAAAACCGCCACTTCTATTCCCGCTGGAGCGGTTCATCTGCGCTGATCTTCCCCGCCTTTTCCTCCCGCGCGGGTCGAGTTGGAGTTTTGAGGTGCTTGCCGATTTGCTGGCTATAGTACCGTAATGTTGAGGTGGGAATATTAAAGTGTTTGGCCGTCGTGCTGATGGCTAAGTTGCTGATATGAGCATGAAGGGCTACCAGCTTTTCATAGCTTTTCGGCTGCTTGAGAAAATCCAATGCTAATTGTTCAACGGCAGCGGAAGTTTCTGGTGTTACAGTGAAAACATATTGTACTCGCCGTTCTGGGCGAAGTGTCCTCACGGTCGGATCATGTTCCGCAGCAATCATCAAATGAACACGTTTATACGCTCGCTGCATCTGATGTTGAGGTAGGCCATGCGTTCGCGCTTGGGCTGATATTGAAACTCCCTTCTGAATGCCTTTTAGCGCTATCTCATCTTGACTTTGTGTATCTGCATTCGTCATTACAATTTTCGTGTGTACAGCTTCGTATGTTGCAACTGATATATTCTCGTTGGCTTGGCGGATTGCCGTCATATCCTGTCTGGGCAGCGCCTCCGGGCCGTGATGCCCAGCTCGTTTGGTTTGGCCGGGAGGTGCATAGTGTGGGAGGGCAACCTTCAGGTGTTCCCGTATACGGTTGTATGCCGTGTGCATCGACTGTTCGCGCACATGAAATAACCGGCTCAACTCACTCGAGCTGACATGGAGCATGGTCAACCCATAGAGCGCCCACAGATCGTAATTGGCTTGTTTGCCCGTTTCATGGGTCATGATGTGAGTAGCAACCGTGGCAATAGCTTGGTGAATATCCGTTCGCATATCGGTTTGGCGAGATTCCGGTGAATGTGTGCCGCGTCTGTCACTTGAGAATCGCCCTTCCTCAGCTTGGGTGTGCTTCTGATACGCCCAATCATGCCGGATTGCGTGGAGAGCATTGTAGACAATCCCCTTCCCTATCCACGCCATTGGTTTGTCTTTCAAGATGTTCGGTTTCTGTTTCAGCCGCTTCCAGAGGTGTGCATACCCCGCCTGCAATGCATCATCGATGTCTGCCGGATGCACCTGATATGTACGATGCAAAACAAAGGCTGCATATTTGCGTGTGCGTTCATGTAACTCAGCAAAAGACAGTATTCCCAGTCCCGTATCATATGTGTCGAGCGCATCACATTGACGACCTTCAGAGAGCGGTGGCTTGACCTGTGCAAGTGTTTGTGACAGATAGTGAAGATAGGCATTATACGGTGCAGCGATTTCCGATAGGCACTGAGGCGGATTACTTTGAAGATTGTCTTTGAGGTGGCTATCAGGCTGAGATTTTCGGGATAGTGAGGGCGTTGGCAGTGGAACCGATGCAACCTGTTCTCCATACCAAATTGCCACTGCGAGAGGGGTACAAATCAGAGACTCGGATTGAGGAGCGGCTTTATACCGCTCCATATCTTTCCGGCGAGCACCATATTTTGAAATTGATGAGGGAGTATCTAGGCATAGGAAACTAAGAGCCTAGCATATTTTTTCGCCCCTTTTCAATTCCTCAATCTCAAAGTGTGAGTATTTAGCGGCTCGTCAAGAGTCGAAGGGTTTCGTATTGACAAAATATTCATCGAAAACACTTGGAATATCACAGGTGGATTGAAGCGACGTATCAGAGTGTCGCGCCTTTTTCGCGACTCCACATTTGGGAATCCACTCCAAACTCAGCAAGTACCCAAGGCCGAATACACCAAGGCCAATCACCAGACAAGAGGTCGTGCCAAGATCCATTATATTTACGCTTGCGAGATGCAAATTTAGAAATTATATTCACCAACGAACTGACTTAATCAAATATAATGGGCGTGACTGCCAAGCCGTATTCCAGCTTGGATCGCGATCACGACGGTAAGGTGTGCTACGGGGATTAAAATGAGTCATGAAAATGAGCAATCAGAAATTTCCTATAAAGGGCAGACAACTCCGGCTTTTGCCGGAATATATGTAGCCCCCAAAGTACGTATCACGATACCCAATGTTTCTGAAATTTTTCAAGCCATCCAGGAGGGGCGAGTTCCAAATGTTACGCTTCATACAAAAGCAGATATGAGCATATTTTGGTTGCCGATCGCAATTGAGCATTTTAAGGCAACTGAGATCGCCCACTTGCGACTTATAGAGGTGATAGAAGCGAGAATAGACGATCAAATTGGAAATCAACTCTTGGCTGAGTTCACATCGGCGCTACAGGTATTTACTTCTGTAGCATTTGCTTTCGATGCATTTCAAGCCATGATTAGGACACAAATTGAATTACCAGAGGAAAAAGTGAAGGGATGGATTAAGAACGGTACAAGCTGGGCGAAACAAACTAACGAAGTGTTAAACATTGCCTTCACCATCTCAAAGGTTAATAAGCCATTGATTGAGAAGATCATTACGAATATCGCTGATTTCAGGAATGACGCTGTTCATACCAAAGCCCTCGCACAACCGCCTGTTTATCACGAAGACTTGGGTAGCCATACTGAATGGAGACTCGTTAAATACAGCTACCGAAATGCTAAAGAATGTATGATAGCGGCTATGAGTATTTTTGCCTATTTGCCTACAAAGCCTAAGTCAAAATATAAGGTGTTGGTCGAATACTGCGAAGATTTTATTAAAGTAATGCAGCCGACCATCAATGAGTGGAAAGAATTGCAGGTAAAGGTCAATCAAGAATAAGGGCGGATACCTACGAGTCCCTATGAAAGCCATATCATGCAGTTAATGGCCTACTGCGAATTGGTTGAAGAAAACTATAGGAGTTGTCCCCGACATGGCATTATCCGCTATTCAACGCAGGATTTCCAAATCGACTTTACGCCAGAACGTGAACAGGCGGTTGCAGACTTACTCAAACAAATACAACAGCGCAATTTCCCCTCTGTGCGGCCTGTGGCTATCGCCAAGTCTGTAATGAACGATTGGATTTACAGCTTGTTTTACCACTGGATGACATCGGCTAACGCTTGAGTAATCCCCGACGAAGGTGTATGAGTAGAGGGGTATGTGTGACTGCTCAAACTCATCATCCGTCCCCGTTGTACACTCAAAGACCCATCAAGAAGTGGAGTGCGAACGGCTTCCCTTTTGGACATACAGTTTAAAATACTGTAATAACCCAAGGCGACATATCTTTGGTACGCTGCCTTGCTGTGCAGGATTGCAGGTCACAAAGGGCGGTGTTGATCCGCGCGATTTCCTGTCCATTCCTCCGGTAGACAGTCCACTTATTTCTATTTTTCGGGTGCGTCTTTTGTAAACTGTTGATCCAGACTATGCGTTGGTATGCCAAAGAACAATCACTTCCCTTCGATGACACGGCACTTGAGGGACTATTTTATCTGGATGGTGATGCTGGTCATCTCGCTGAAGAAAATCGGTGGATACAAGGGAGAAAATCCCCTCAACTTCTTTTCCCATCCGGCTTCGCGTTTGAAGTTTGGGGTACGAACACCCAGATATTCGTCAATCTGTTTGGAACGCTGTATGTCCCATACTTTGCAGATCGAGACACCGCGCTTGGACAACTCTTAATTTCAATCAGTCATTCTGACCTTATAGCCTACATGGTATATGGCGTTGCTGCCGACCAGATTTTTATCAAGGGCGCGAAAGCAGATGACCAATTGCTTGTCACTTATCATGAGCGTGCCCATCGACTAGAGAACATCGAGCGTGTATAGACTTTACCGATGCATTTATGCATGTTGGTATACTGCATTCTATGGCGTTTGCTGAAAGACCACCACAGCATGAACTTGATCCTTCGTTGGTAGAACGATTTGCTGCTACCTTTATCTCTCGACGCGATTGCTATCCTTGGCAACAATCGGACGGTTCCTATATCAGTGTTCACAAACCCCTAACCGCTGACTTGTTGCAACGCCATTTGAAAGGCTCAATCACACTAGGTGCATACGCGCTTAATTCAGCAAGCATGGCGCAGTGGATATGTCTTGATGCGGATGATGAACCTCAATGGGATCACTTACGTGAATTAGCCCACAGCCTTCAGTCGCAATCTGTTCAGGCGTATCGAGAGCCTTCCAGACGAGGAGGGCATTTGTGGTTATTCACTCCCCCGCTGCCCGGTATCTTTGCGCGACGATTTGCGAAACAACTCATGGCTGAAAACAATGTGTCTCAAGTGGAGTTGTATCCGAAGCAGGATGAACTGGCGAAAGGATTAGGTTCTCTGGTTCGCCTTCCTCTGGGTGTTCATCGAAAATCGGGTCAGGTCTACCCGTTTATCAATCGAGATGGTGTATTACTTTCTTCTAGTACGACAGTGAATATGCAAACCATCCTCCATGAGCAAATGGCGATACTTGCCGATCCCTCGCGTGTTCCGCTCCACTTTATCATGCGTGTTCTAGCGCGTGTCCCGCCTGATCCACTTCCCCGCCCCAAGCCCACACCGGAATTTCGTTCAACGCCTACCACCGATGGATTATCCCTCTCTGAGCGCTTGAAAAGTCAGATTTCGGTGTTGGAATTCGTCAGTCGCTATGTACAGCTTGATGATCGAAACTTGGGCTATTGCCCGTTCCACGATGACCAGATGAAAAGCTTTGGCGTGCATCCCGATCAGAACTACTGGCACTGCTTCGCTGGCTGCGGAGGCGGCAGCATTATTGATTTTTGGATGAAGTGGCGTGAACGCCAAGGCCAAGACAGCAGTTTTAGGGCGACCGTCACTGAACTGCGCCAGATGTTGCTCTAACCATTCTGATCTGCTTGCATTGTCCGTATGCGTATGCTGTAATACACATATATGGTCACGACCATTCGTACAACCCTCACTATGCGACCTGCTTTGTTTGAACGCCTCAAGCAATTTGCCAGAGACCAAGACACACCTATTTCTCACGTTGTTGAGAAAAGTGTCAGCCAACTCATCGAACAGCATGAGCAGGCCCGACTTGATAAGATGTATCAGGGATTATTCGAACTCAGTGGCATGGTCAAAGACCCTGAACTTGTGGATGTGTCTGGCAACATTGATGAAATCCTCTATGGCGAAAATGGGGCATGGAGGGGCGATCATGACTGATTATGATATTCTCATTGACAGCGATGCGTTTGTTGGCTTGTTTATTGAACATGATGCCCATCATGTCAACATTCAGTCCCAGATACAGAATTTCCACCAAGCACGACGAAAATTGGTGACAACTAGTTTCGTGGTTGCAGAAACCGCGACGGTCATCAGTCGAATAAAAGGTCAAGAGGTTGCGCGGCGCTTTCTGACTTACATTCGCTCTGGGGGTATTCCCGTCATATTTATTGACGAGGCCTTACAACGTGCAGCCGAACAGGTCTTTGTGTCTCAAGATAATAAAAGCACAAGTATGGTTGACTGCTCAAATGTGGCTGTTATTGAGGCGTTTCATATCCCTCACATCTTGAGTTTTGACCAAGTGTATTTCAAAAAATTCGGTCTGAAGCAAGCGGCTTAAGTCTCACCGTGTTACTTTCCCCAAATTCCCCAGTTGACATCAATTCCCCATCCTGTCATAAAGATTAAATGCGACATTTTCTTTCGGCAACTGAATTTTCCAAAATCGTCAAACGAGACAAGAAGACGGTTATTCGATGGATACAAGATGGCTATATTCCAGATGTAAAACGGGTTGGGCATGTATACCAAATCCCCTTGCAAGAGGTGGAAGTGTTCAATCAAGTATCCGAATATCCACCCCGAAAATGGCAAAAGTAATCTCATTCTCGATCTTCAAGGGCGGAACTGGTAAAACAACCAGTGCGGTTAACACGGCTGCTTGTTTAGCCGAAGCCGGAAAGCGGGTATTGTTGGTTGATCTTGACCAGCAAGCTTCATCGACTCGATACGTGGGGATTGACCCCGATCAAGTGAATCCCGCTTTTTACCATGTATTCCTGAAGCAAACGCCAGCGAGTGTCGTCAGACAAAAGACGACTTTCGGGTTTGATATTCTTCCCTCTTCTTCACTGATGGCAGCTATCGAAGAAAGCCTTGATCCGGGTGATGAAATCATGCTGCGCGACATACTCAAACCGTTACAAGATGAATACGACTATATCTTAGTGGATACCCCGCCAGGTAAAGCAGGACTGGCCTTTAACGGCATTGTAGCGGCTGATTTACTGCTTGTTCCTGCCAGCGCTGAACGGATGGCAATTGATGGGGTATCTGACCTGATTAACCATGTTCAAGCCATTATCTGGCACAAATTTCGCAATGAACTCATTAATCAAGAAATCCGCATTCTGTTCACCATGTACAAAGCTGGAACTAACCATTCCCCCGGCATCGTACAAGCGACGCGCAAAATCTATGGCGGTAATGTGTTGGATATGTATATTCCAGAGACGATTGAATTCCCCCGTTCATTTGATCTGAAAATGCCGATTATTCAACTTGCGCCGCGTCACGCAGGCTCAGAAGCCTACCGCAGCGTCGCGCAATGGATTATTAACCATTAACCATGCGTAATCCACGCCCTGAAAACTTCGATCCCAAGCATAAGTCGCGTCAGCCGGATGCGATTAACATGGATGGCATCGTTCCTCTCCAACCCAAAGAAGCGGTTATCGAAACATCAAACCCTTTGCCTCCTCAAGAAGAATCAGATGGCGTGGTATCACGACACCGTGATACCACGATACCACCTGTCAGTGAAGTGCCCATGTTAAATAGTGAAAGCGCGGTCATCGAACGTGTCCGAAAAGCGGTCAAGGAGTTTGGCAAAGAAGCAGCTACCCATCGTTTCACACTCGCTGAGAAAAAAGCGATTGCCGAGTTAGTTTATACCTATCGACAACAAGGCTTACGAACCAACGAAAATGTCATTGCTCGAATAGCGATCAATTACCTCTTCTTTGATTATCAGCGCAATCTTCAAAAAAGCATTCTTCACAAAGCGCTGCAATCGCTCAACCAGTAACCACTTCCCTGTTCACCTCGAAAACGAAAATCGATCTTTTTCTATAAAAGAGACTTCTTGCTTGAGTAAAAGCAATTCGTTCTTGCAGCGTGGTATCACGGTATCGTGGTGTCATGGTTGAGTGGTTTCATGGTTGAGTGGTAGCAAGCATGGTATCACGGTGCAATTTACCCCTTGTGTCCAACTATTTAAGATGATGAAAATGACAAAGCATGTAGGCGATTCGTTTACATGTGGCACGCCACCGTTGCGGCGAAGGAGCAACGGCCTACACCCAAACAGTGAAGCGACAACCTAAACAGCTAACCGTCTTTCATGATCTGGTAACAGGTTATGAAATAGGGAAGTATCGAAAGATATTTTCTGACGACACCTCACGCGAACTTGATGCTTCGTATCAAGTTAAATGAAAAAATCGATGCGAAGCATCGCGTAGGCAGACTGGCAGGGGCGAGAGAAACTGGCGGGGCAGGGTAGCGGAAAACTCCAAAAGCGCGGAGCGCTTTTAAAGGAGAAGGCCATTGAACACCCCCAATTGAGGTGTATTTTCTTATGGCTTCTTCTAGAGTTTCTGAAAACCCTATACACGGTCACGCCCTTAGCGCGACACAAAATGCACCAATTCTTTTGTGGTCTCGTCGGAGAGGGTACTAGGTTGTGGCCTCATTATCGCCTAGAAAGGGAGGCGACATTCAGCACACAACACGGCGACCCTCCCAACTCCTCAACCACCCCCCGTCGGCCTTTTCTCCTCGCGTCCGAAAAGCCCGACTACCACCCCGCCGCCGACCAGCCACACAAAAGACGATAGACTTGGTATGAGTTGTGTGTCTGGTGGCTGGCGGTTCCCTTGTTCCGCGCTGTTTCAGCAACTCGAATGTCATCTCATTGCTGGCGCGGAACTGCGGCGGGCGCGGGCGGAGAGACCTCGCAAGCTCAGCCTTCCGCCACGCTCGGTGTGGTAGTCGGCCTCCGGCTCGACGGGGGTAAATGCAAATACATTGGCGAATATTCCATTCAATGCACAGCGTTACCAGACGTTGCCGATGAACAGTGGTGAAGGTTTGCTTGTTGCATAGTATACATACAGTATGTACAATACATATATTACATAATTATAAAAAAGGAGCTGTATGGCTCATCCAGCAACATTCGTTCCCAGACTTCCAACCTCAAGCGAAATTGAGGAACTGAAAAATCATTTGATGGACGAGTTTGGTTTGGCAATCCTTGGGGAAGACGATCCTGAAAAACAAGTGCAAGACCATCTTGAGCAGTCCGCAATTGCAGTTTTCGAAAACGCTCAATTTTTGCGGTATGGGTACGGCAAAAAGGTTATGACAGTCGTTTATCCCAATGAAGCTGGCTACTTTGAAGTATTTACTTGGGACGAGAGCCAACACATTAAACCGATAAAGCAGCACGAGGAGATTAGTGAAAAATATGAGTGAGAAGGGCTGGCAGAAGGGAAGTATACAAAAGCAGTTACAAGTATGTAGAATGCACGGAATATGTATACTTTCACTCAACCCACAAACATTTCATCGAGTACGCTTCAGCGCGAGATTGGAACAATTATGAAGCGCGTCTCGGTCAATGGGGAACACATCCAAGTAACAAGTAATGGATTTCCGGTTCTCATAGTCCTGCCTGTTGCCGACTATAAAACCCTTATACAAATTCAAATGGCTCAAGAAAAGAATAGAAACGACTAAGCAAAAATGTCATTCATTTATGGGTTCGAGATCAAAATATTACCCATCAACGGTCCATACCGCCCGACATCAATGGGAAGAATTTAGTAATGCTTATTGGTTGTTTAGTCGTGAAGCCGAACTTCAGCGATTGGTAACATGGGCATCCAATAAACGCCTCGCCCAACCACACCAAGCCTATCAAAATCGACTTACTGAGACACAAATGTCTCTTACTCGTATTCGAAGGCGTTCGCCCCAAATATGGGCATTTGCGCGTCTTAGCTTTTGTGTACTGGATTGGGTGTTTCCACCGCCTCGGTATAAGTCAAAAGGAAGCGCTGAGGTGTATAAGGGAAATAGGTTGACTATTCGATGAAAAAATAACTATACTGGGAATCATCGACATATATCAAACGCTCCCGGCAAGTGCTTGTAACACCCACCGAGAGCTAACCAACCAAGCTGATTTCAGCAGCGTGGCAGGCTAAGGCGCAATAGTACCTATTGAGCTTTCGAGTCGTCAACTGTTCTACCCAGCAGTTGGCGATTTTTTATTTCTGCCCATTGCAGAGAAGGAGAGGTATGGATGATACGCAACTTAACCGACAAACATCGCCTCAAGTCCTTTGTACACCTATCTCTGGACAACAGGATGGGATTGATTTCATAGCTGCCTACACAACTCTGATTGACGCATATATGAAGACCAAAATAGGCCACTTAAATTCACAAGCAGGAGTAGATGATTATGGCAAAGAGACACTATAAAGCAAAGGTAGAGGTTTCACCCGCGACTGAATTGCCGGGAACACTTCCGCTAGATCGTCCAGTTGCGGTGTATTATCGCCAGTCTTCGGACAAGCAAGTAGGCAATATTTCAACGACCATCCAGACTGTAGATATGGTGGAATATCTGAAACAAAGAGGGTGGAGTGCTGACAACATTCTCATGATTGATATGGATGCAGGTGTGAGTGGAACGAAGAAAATTGATGAACGTAAGGGTATGCGGCGACTATTTGAGTTAATCACGACATCACAAATTGGGGTTGTTGCCTGTCAAGATGAGGATCGTTTGTTTCGTGATGTAACCCAAATACAGGTAAATATATTTATTGAAGCCTGCCGAGAAACCAATGTGCTCGTACTAACCCCAAGCATGGTGTATGACTTTGCCCATAAAGATATGGGGACATTTCATGCCCGTCAATTTCGGTTCAAATCTGAGATGGCAGCCGAGTATATACAGTCCTATATTCGTGGGCGATTGCATCGCGCAAAAGAACGACTTGCGATGCAGGGCTGTTGGGCAGGAGGGAGTATTCCGCCCGGATATATGGTGGACATGCGAAAACTTTTACCGGATGGACGCGTGAATGACCAGTGGCGACAGTACGTACCTTTTGAGCCATATGTAGCAGTGGTAAATGAATATTTCCGTCTTTTCCTCGAAACGGGTGGAAATATTAGCCAAGCTATTCGCAATATTCACGAGAAGGGAGTTGCTTATCCTGACCCGGATCGCTGTCATCCCCCAGAGGGATTTAAGACCTTTTATGGAATGAAACGCTATGATAATAGATATTTTCCGGGCAAAACTGCATTCAAAGAGTTACTCTCAAATGCTGCCTATATTGGACACTGGAGTGTCAATGACACGATAGTTCGCTGGAATAATCATCCTGCTATTGTTCCAGTTGACATTTTTATGCGTGCCTTTAACTATCTTTCGGAATATGCGCTAGACGGTCAACCAAACCCCGACTATCGTCCCCACAAGCAGTATCGCCGACCCACTCTCGAAGTTGATCGGCCTGCGGAGCGACCTCTTTGTGAGGGAATGATCTTTTCTCAAGTGGCCGGAAGTTGGCTACGTGTCGGTATCGAGTATGTCAAACGAGAAGGGCATTATAAGTATAAGCTGTACACGAATGACCATGTATTTGATGAGTATGTCTGGAGCAAGAAATCAGACTGGATTGACGAAGCGGTATCAAAGCGATTACGCAATAGATTACGCGAGACTTTTGATGCCAAATCATGGCAAAAGGCTATTGATATCTATGGATTAACCTATGAACAAGAACTCAAACTGAAACAGTCGCAACTCACCGCACTTGAGCAAAGCAAACGCAATCTGGTGACTAGCCTTGAAACACTCACTGACTCACAATTGATTAAAGATGTAGAAACCAACTACGCAAATACGCAACAGGAAATCGAGAGGGTGCAAGCTGATATTGACGCGCTCCATACAAATAATTCCCAATTAGCGATACTTTATTCATTGCGCGATACGTATGAGCCAACTATTGAGCAATGGCCTACTATGAATCTTGTAGCAAAGCGAGTTATTCTACAGGCATTTCTAAGTCATATTACGGCGGAACCTTTTGAAAAGCATGGTCTCCGTTTAGTTGCTCATTGGCGTGACAATACATGTGATGCACTTTTTATTCCGCGTTTGCCGACAAAAGGGGATGGGTTCTCTTTCGAGGAAACAGACAGGATTGAGGCTTTGTTACATGCGGGGGCATCACAAGTTGAGATAGCGGAGGCTCTCCCTGATCGCAAATGGAAGCCAATTCGCGATAAGATTTTTCGGATGCGTGGGAAAGAGGATGCGGTATTTACACCGAAGCCAATCCGTGATTTTGAGACATATAATGAATATATTGTGCGGATTGGTGAAGCCAGTGAGACGACTGATAAAGCCCGCCATATATGGCGAAATACTGAGTTACAATTACTGACAGAACTTCTTGAGACAGGGGCAACCAAAATGGAGATCGCCTGTGCATTTCCCTATCGACAGTGGACGCATATCCGAACCAAAGTTTCGCAACTCAAGGGTAGTGAGTTTGAAATTCCGGGTGCTAAACCGATGCGCACTCATGAAACGTTTGAGATGTTTATTAAGCGTATGAATGAGGAAGATATCGATGTTTCGAGTATCACGACTGAAACACAGGTTAATTCGACTCATCCACGATGACCGCAAACTCTTCGAAATGCTTATTTTGGAGGGCGCACAAGCGGGGCTGAGTTGGATTACAGTCCTTAAAAAGCGCGAAAACTACCGTACTGCTTTTGACCAATTCGACGCGGAAATGATTGCCGTATATGACGAAACGAAAGTGGCTGAATTACTGGCGAATCCGGGTATCATTCGAAACCGGCTAAAGATTAACGCCACGGTGGCTAATGCACGTGCATATCTGGCGGTGAGGGATGAATTTGGGAGCTTCGACGCTTATATCTGGCAGTTTGTGGGTGGAAAACCCTTGATTAACCATCGGCAAGAGCTAAAGGATATTCCGCCCGAAACAGCCGAGTCAAAAGTGATGAGCAAGGATCTCCTCAAACGTGGGTTCAAGTTCGTAGGATCAACCATTTGCTACGCCTTTATGCAAGCCTGCGGTATGGTGAATGATCACACGGTCGATTGTTTCCGCTATAAGGAAACCATTAATCCCACGTCGACCTAATTAGGCTTTACACCCGTAATCGGCAAACCTCATAATCAACTATCGAAAATGAGGTTCAATATATCGTGACAAAACTCTATATTGGTACGTCGGGATATTCATATAAGACGTGGCGCGGTCAATTCTATCCAGCGGGTGTGCCACAGAAAGAATGGCTCACATTTTATGCCAAATCTTTTAATGCAGTTGAGGTCAACGCCACTTTCTACAGACCTTTTCCAAAGCGTGTGTTCGCTCACTGGTATGCGATGACACCCCCTGATTTCCGGTTTGTATTAAAAGGACCAAAAGTCATTACCCACGAGAAATTATTGGACAATATCGCAGATGAACTCAATGCATTTGTGGCGAGTGCAGATTCTTTACAAAACAAGCTGGCTGTGATGCTGTGGCAGTTTCCAGCAGGCGCTCATGCTGACCCGTTGGGCGAATCTGTAAAGCGATTTTTGTCTATGCTTCCAGGGAATATTAAACAGGTGTTCGAGTTCCGGCACGCGTCATGGTTTACCGATGAAACGTATGCTTTGCTGAACCGGTATCAGGCGGGTTTTGTAATTAACGACTCGCCGCACTTTCCAAGTCGGGAAGTTGTTACTGATCACATGATGTATGTGCGTTTTCATGGGCCGGATAAACTTTATGATTCACTTTATAGTGGTAAACAACTCCAAAATTGGTCGGACAAGATTCGGCCTCGACTTGACCTTACTGATCTTTATCTGTTTTTCAATAACACATTCGCGGGACAAGGTTTACAGAACGCGGTGCAGCTGCGAGAACTGCTTGTTAAATAATTCGATTTGCCAATAAAGTATGTAACGGAAATGGCTTATCCAGATGATTCACTTGCAATCGGTTAGCCTCAATCGTGTTCCGCCTGCTGAAGCCGGACAATTCCCTTTTACTGTGCCTATTATTCGTTCACTGCCGATGCTGAATTTCACAACGCCAGTAACCTTTTTAGTGGGTGAAAATGGATCAGGCAAATCGACGTTTTTGGAGGCGATTGCCAGCGCCGCGAACTCGATTGCCGTGGGCAGCGATGAGCTGGACAGGGACACATCGTTAGCGAATGTACGCAAGTTAGGGAAAGCTATCAAACTCGTGTGGAGCAAGCGTACCCGTAACGGATTTTTCTTGCGAGCCGAGGATTATTTCGGTTATGCCAAACGGTTGGCGCGCATCCGGCAAGAGTTGGAACAGGAAGTGCGTGAGATTGATGAGGAGTATAAGGATCGATCAGCATTTGCGCAGGGTTTGGCCCGGATGGCGCATATGGGGCAGCTTCACGCGCTTAAGACCCAATATGATGGCGATCTGGATGAACGCTCTCATGGGGAGAGTTTCTTCACCTTTTTTAAGGCGCGGTTTGTCCCAAACGGACTGTATCTGCTAGATGAGCCAGAAGCGCCTTTGTCGCCACTGCGTCAGTTAGCATTCCTCTCGCTGCTCAAGGAGATGGTGGGGCAGCATAACGCCCAATTTATCATCGCTACCCATTCGCCAATTTTGATGGCTTATCCTGATGCGGTCATTTTGAGTTTTGATAAGTCGCCTGTTGCACCTGTGGCTTATGATGACCTCGAACATGTCAGCCTCACACGCGATTTTCTGAATAACCGCGAGGCGTTTTTGCGGCGGTTATAATACGGGTTAATGTACTGCCTGGTTTCTGATGTTTATCGGCTTCTGGTAAAGGAAATGTTACGCTCTAAACTCATCATTAATTTGATTTCTCTCTGCTTCATCGTGAGCCTTGCGGGTTGTTTTGCAGGTACAGAAACACCTTCTTCCACTGAAACTGTACCCGATGCAAGTAGTCCTCCTTATGCAAGCATCGCGTCTACACCGCCCGTCAATCCGGAAATGGCGAACATTCCGCTGAGCATCGATTACCTGCGTTCGCGCACTTATGAGGGAAGTGATTTTGTATTCGAGCAAACACTTGATCCCGGTTCGAACTACAATCGCTATATCGTTTCGTACCGGTCTGATGGCCTAAAAATCTATGCCTTGTTAACCGTTCCCCGGGAACAAAAACCAGCCTCCGGTTATCCGGTGATTATATTTAATCATGGTTATATCCCACCGGATCAATATCGCACGACCGAACGCTATGTGGCCTATGTGGATGCGTTTGCGCGTAACGGCTATATCGTCGTGAAGTCGGATTATCGTGGACATGGTTCGTCCGAGGGTAAATCCACCTCTATCTACGGTGATCCCGGCTATGTGATCGATGTTCTGAACGCCCTGGCTTCGGCGCGGCGTTATCCCGATGCCGACCCTAATCGCATTGGCATGTGGGGACATTCGATGGGTGGATATATCACGCTGCGGGCGATGGTTGCCAATCAGAATATCAAGGCTGGCGTCATCTGGGCAGGAGTGGTGGCCTCGTATGCCGAGTTGTTTAGCAGCTGGTTCGGTGGTGATCCTGCGAATACGCGTCCAAGTTGGCGCACTGCAATGGTCGCAGAGAATGGTACACCGGCGCAAAACCCCGATTATTGGGATGCTTTGTCAGCTAATGCCTATCTGAGCGACCTGTCAGGGCCGATACAGTTGCATCATGGGACGGGTGACAGCACCGTTCCCTACAATTATTCGGTGATGTTGGATCAGCAAATACGTGCGGCAGGTGGTTCGTCGGAACTCTTTCTGTATCCGAATGATGATCATAATATTGCAACCAACCGCGATAATGCGCTGGTTCTCTCGGTGGTGTTTTTTAATCAGCATGTCAAACATGTTGATCATTAAGTATCAGCCCAACCTCAAAAACATGGCGTATCCAGGGCCGAGATGAGAAGGGGATACGCAAAATGAATGTTGCGGGATATTCTTATGCGGTTACAAACAGGTAGATTGCATAAGAGAAGGTTGGGTCATTGTCACGTTCCGCAGTTCTTTCTAATCGCCAAATCGTCCGCGCCGCAGGTGTAGCGCTGCTAGGGTTCCTCGCCAGCGGTGTACTCGGTATTGTTCGTACCTCCATCATTAACAGCACCTTCGGCGCAGGGGCGGCGTTGGATGCCTTTACTACTGCCCAACGTATCCCTGAATTGATCTTTGTGCTGGTGGCGGGCGGTGCGCTCGGCTCATCTTTTATTCCGGTGTTCGCGCGTTATCTACGAAATGATGATGACGGGTTGGCGTGGCGTCTGGCAAGTGCGTCGATCACACTTTCATCAATTGCGGCTGCTTTACTCTCGTTACTGGTTGTGATTTTAGCACCCTGGATTGTGTCATCAGTTCTGGCACCGGGACAGCCTGCTGATGTGCAACCGCTAACAGTTTCCCTCATCCGAATTATGATGCTCACACCATTTATCTTTAGCATCAGCGGCTTAATGATGGGCATCCTGCAAACCTATGGCAACTTCGTGTTACCCTCGCTCGCGATAAGCATGAACAGCATTGGACAGATTTTTGGGGCGCTGGTGCTGGCACATGTTTTAACGCCGCTGACGGGCAGTGTGGCTCAGGTGGGTAATGCTAACGTTTATGGGTTGGCATGGGGAGCGGTGCTGAGTGCGGTTCTTCATCTGGCTATTCAACTGCCGGGGCTGCGCGCGATCAAAACGCAATCGCCCAAAGTGCAATTTTTGCTCGACTGGCGAACACCGGGTTTAAGAGAGGTTTTGTTGATGATGGGGCCGCGCGTGTTAGGCCTGGGCGTGGCACAGCTTAATTTCATCGTCAACACGAACTTTGCTTCGCGCATGGTGCAGGGCAGCCAAGCGGTTCTGACGACAGCATGGACATTGATGTTTACAATTCTCGGAGTCATCGGGCAGAGCATTGGGACGGCGGTTTTCCCGACACTTTCTGCGCTGGCTGCTGAAGGCAACATGGAAGGCTACCATGACCGACTGACACGTGCCTTACGCAGTGTGATCTTTCTGGCACTTCCGGCGACTATCGGATTAATCGTGCTGGGCGGGCCGTTTATCGCACTGCTTTTCCAACGCAATAGTTGGACAGCGGAAGATACAGCCGGGACGGCCTGGGCGCTGGCTTTCTTCTCGATTGGCATCACCGGACACGCTGGATTAGAGGTGTTGTCGCGGGCTTTTTATGCCCTGGAAGACAGCCGCACGCCGGTGATTATCGGGATCATGTCGTTGGTAGCGAATATCCTGTTGAGTATCGTGTTCATCCAGTTCATTGGCGATCCGGCCAGTTTGTCGCATGGGCCTTTCGCGGGGCTAGCATTGGCGAATTCGCTGACGACGTTATTGGAAGCCGGTACATTATGGTTCCTGCTGCGACGGCGGATCGGCAACCCTAAAGACGCCTATTTATTTGACGGCATCCTGCGAACTTTAGCCGCTTCGAGTGTGATGCTGGTGGTGATTCTTCCGTTTCGCCTGTTGACCGTTGATGGATTAGGTATGGGGTTGGTGGGCATCGTAGGGGCAGGGTTGGGAGTAGCGGTATTTTTCGGGAGCAGTATGGCGCTCAAAATGGAAGAAACCCGTACTGTTCTTGGGATGGTTCTACGAAAAATTAAGCGTTCATAGGAGAGCAGCATGATTGGTTCGACACATCGGTTTTTGATTGGCGATTTTGTGTGCGTGGGTTTTTGTGATGCGGATCAGCTGCGCGAGGGTGAGAAAGTGTACCCTAGCATCCCGCCAGATACCCTGAAACAGGGATTTGAGGAGCAGGGCTATCAAGCCGACGCGCTTAAATTCTCGATGAACATTTTGTATATTCGTACGCCGGAACATTCGATCATCGTGGATACGGGGTTGGGTGGCGATATGAGTAAGCTGCCTGAAAGTCTGCTGCTGGCGGGCATTGAACTGAACAAGATTGATACGGTGATCATTACACACGGGCATGGCGACCATATCGGTGGGATTATCGGTAAAGATGGCTCACCAACTTTCCCGAAAGCACGCTACGCCATCTGGAAAGACGAGTGGGAACATTGGCTGGATATCGCTCAAAAGGCTGAAGACCCGAATAACGCCGCTCGCAAGAACTTTATCCCGATACAAGATAAGGTGATGCTGATCGAAAAAGAGTGGGAATTCCTGCCGGGTATTACGGCGGTTCATGCGCCGGGACATACGATGGGACATATGGGACTGCTGATCGAGTCAAAGGGTGAAAAACTGCTGCATATTGTGGATGCAGCGCACCATCCGGTACAACTGGCGCATCCGGATTGGGCACCGGGATTTGATGTTAATCCGCAAGTTTCGACCGAGACGCGCAAGCAGTTATTTACACGGGCGGCCAACGAAAAGATGGTGATGATGGCTTACCACTTTGCGTTCCCCGGATTGGGGCGGGTGCAGCGGGTGGGCGATGTGTTCAAGTGGGAGCCGATCAGTAGTTAATTACGAAATATTACGGATATTGCGCAAAATGCGGCGAATGCAGCAAAAGCAGCAAATGTAGATCGGTTTTATGGCGACAATTATGCCATTTGCCATTTTTGCTGCCATAATTGCCATCGTTTGAGGGAGTATTGGCAAATTTGGCAGCCCATAGGATTTCCGTTGGTCGCAATTTCAAATTGCCAATGCGATGATTTTGCCATAAAAGGCTCTGTTTAGGTGAAGCTGTATAAAGTGGTAGACGGCGGTCAAAACCCCCACCCTAACCCTTCATCAGCTATCTTCGCAGGCTCATTCGCTGATAGCCCGCAAGCGATGGAGGGAGCCAATACAAGTTTGATGGTCATTAGATGCACTTTTCAGCGGAAATACGATGTCCACTGTTTAGTGATTCTACTGACAAATACTACTCAGATCATTGTAGAACAAAAGGTCTTATAGAGTCAAGTTATAGTATTCAAACCAAAGGCGAATTGGTGCTATGCCAATGGCTGTCAGCGTTTTGAGAACTGAGTACAATTAGCTCATACAGAATTTCTTTTTATCCAATGAAGAAGGTTAAAAATGCCCTACAACGATATGCCTCTGAACGAGTTGCAGGCCTATAAGCCCGCGCGGAGTGAGGCGGCTGATTTTGATACATTCTGGCAATCGACACTGGCGGAGTCGCGGCAGTTCCCGTTAAACGCGACCTTTACACCGGCTGCCACCAAACTCAAGTTGATTGAAGCCTTTGACGTGACCTACAGCGGCTTCGGTGGACAGTCGATCAAAGGTTGGCTTATTTTGCCACGCCAACGCAGCGGGAAACTGCCGTGCGTGGTGGAATATATTGGTTACGGCGGCGGGCGCAGTTTCGCCTTCGACTGGCTGCTGTGGGCGAACGCCGGATATGCCCATTTTATTATGGATACGCGCGGGCAGGGCAGTTCGTGGAAGCACGGCGACACCCCCGATGTGGAACCCGAAGGCTCGAATCCACAGCATCCCGGTTTTATGACGCGCGGCATCCTCAAGCGGGAAACGTACTACTATCGCCGTGTGTTCACGGATGGTGTGCGGGCAGTCGAAGCAGCACGCTCGCATGAGGCAGTCGATGGCAGCCGAATCGCGGTGACGGGTGGCAGTCAAGGCGGTGGTATCACATTAGCGGTGGCTGGTTTGGATAGCTCGGTGGCGCTGGCGATGCCGGATGTGCCGTACCTGTGCCATTACAAGGTGGCGATTGAGAAGGCCGACCGCGATCCTTATCAAGAAATCACGCGCTATCTGCATGTTCACCGTGATAAGGTGGCGACGGTTCTCGGTAATCTGGATTACTTCGACGGCATCAATTTTTCGGCACGGGCTAAGGCGAAGGCACTGTTTTCGGTGGGTTTGATGGACGATATTTGTCCGGCGCGGACGGTCTATGCGGCCTACAATCATTATGCGGGTGATAAGAACATCGTGGTTTATCCCTATAACAACCACGAGGGCGGCGAGAGCTTCCACACGCAGGAAAAGCTGAACTTCGTGACGAGCGCGTGGCCGGTGTAGAGGTACCCCTAACCCCAGCCCGCCCCCGTAGCATTTACGACACGACAGTTTTGGTCGATTGAGGGAAAAGTGGAAGGCTCTGAGAGCCTTCCCTACGGGAGAAAAACTCATTAGACTGTAAAAGTGTCGTCTCGTGAACCCCGTAGCAACAGGGGAAGCGAATAAATCAAGTAAATATGGTAGCAAGGAAATTGGGATATGCCGTATATCCCAATTTTTATCGCAATTTTGGGATATGTGGGATAATTGGGCATAAACCGAAGGCCGTTTTTGATGGTGATAAGAGGCTAACATGAGTAAAAAAGATAAGAAGAATCATAAGCCAAGTGAAGTTGAATTAGCTGGTTCTTCAAAAGATGTTCCTCAACTAGTGCAGCCTAGACTGAGTAAGAAATTTTATCTGGCAGAACTCAAGCGGCTGCAATTCGAATTGGTGCGGCTGCAATATTGGGTTAAGGAAAGCGGCGAACGTATCGTGATCCTGTTTGAAGGTCGGGATGCGGCTGGCAAAGGTGGTACGATCAAGTCGATTACCGAAGCACTCAATCCGCGCGGTGTGCGACTGGTGGCGCTGGGAAAGCCGTCGGATACCGAGCGTACCCAATGGTATTTCCAACGGTATGTCGAGCATTTACCGTCTGCCGGTGAAATCGTGATTTTTGATCGCAGTTGGTATAACCGCGCAGGTATCGAGCATGTGATGGAATTCTGCACCGATAAGGAATATTGGGAGTTCATACACTCCTGCCCGGAATTTGAGCGGATGATCACGCGCTCCGGCATCAAGCTCATTAAGTATTGGTTATCGGTCGGTGATGAGGAACAAGAACGGCGCTTTCAAGAACGGGCGGGCAATCCGGCCAAGCTATGGAAGCTAAGCCCGATGGACTTGGTATCCCGCAAAAAGTGGGTCGAGTATTCCAAAGCCAAAGACACCATGCTGGATCACACCGACATTCCCGAAGCGCGCTGGTACCAGATTGACGGTGATGATAAACGCCGCGAGCGTCTGAACTGCATTTCACATCTGTTGAGTTTAATGCCGTATAAAGATGCGATGCCCAAGCCCGTCAAACTAGGGAAACGCCCCCCAGCCGATGAGAATTATGTGCGTCCGCCGCGTGAAAATCACATCATCGTGCCGGATTTATATGCGGATGTTGAGAGCAAGTAGATTAGCCGATCCTCCTCACCCCCAACCCCTCTCCATTTCATAGAGAGGGGAGCAAAACAAAGGCATTTGGGTCAAAGAAACTAGTTTGCCAACTGTCTCAAGCTCTTTGAATATGACCCTCACCCCCGACCCCTCGCCCTCAGGGCGGGAGAAACCTCAAACCTTTTGTGTTGAACCAGAGGATAAGCCTTAAAGCGGTTCGACGCGACCATCGGCGGTAAGCTGGCTCACGCGCAGTTCGGCTTTGTCGAGCAGGGATTGGCAGTGTTCGGACAAGAGGCGTCCGCGCTCAAACAGCGTCACCGAATCATCCAGCGGCAGATCGCCCGATTCGAGTTTGGTGATGATGTTTTCGAGTTCGGCGTAAGCGGTTTCAAAAGAGAGTTCGTTTATAGCGCTCATGCGAGTCCTTATCTTCTACACGGGCTTTGAGGTCGCCGTCATGGAATTGAATGGTGATGCCTGTACCGGCTTTGGTGCCTTCGGCCTGATTGATGCGGGTCATGTCCTCGCTGTTGTAGACGATGGCGTACCCGCGTTTGAGGATCGAGCGCGGATCGGCGGCGTTGAGGGCAGACGTTCGGGCGGCTAGACGTTCGCGCCAACGGGCAATCGAGGCGGTTTGTAAGCTGACGAGGCGGCTGTTGTAATCATCGACACGCTGGCGAAAGTTTTGAATGCGGCTGGCGGGCGCGACGTGTCCGAGTGTGCGGCGTGAGGCCATCAGATTGGCTTTGAGTGAGGCGAGTTTGTCATCCATCAAGCCGTTGAGGGTATCGCTGACATCGCGCAGACTCAGACGGAATTCGGCGCTGTCGGGCGTAGCGAGTTCGGCTGCGGCGGACGGTGTGGGGGCGCGTAAGTCCGACACAAAATCGCTGATGGTGAAGTCGGTTTCGTGGCCGATGCCGGTGATAATGGGCACACGGCTGGCAGCGATGGCACGGGCCACACGCTCGTCGTTAAAAGCCCACAAATCTTCGATGCTGCCACCACCGCGACACACCAGAATGACATCGACTTTCCCGTAGTCATTAAGACGTTCGATGGCGGTGACGATACGGGGTGGGGCATCCGCACCCTGCACCAGCGTCGGACTGAGGATAATTTCGGTCAGCGGGAAGCGGCGGCGCAGCACATTCTGCATGTCCTGAAAAGCGGCGGCTTCGGGCGAGGTGACAATGCCGATTTGTCGCGGGAAGGTTGGGATGGGACGCTTGCGTTCGGGATCGAATAAGCCTTCGGCTTGCAGTTTGGCTTTGAGGCGTTCAAACTCAAGGTAGAGATCACCAGCACCGACGGCACGAATGTTGTCGGCATACAGTTGGTAGACGCCCTGCGAGTCGTAGACGCCGACATAACCATGCGCCAAGATGGCATCGCCATCATCAGGCAGGACACTCTGGCGGGCGGTATTGGTGCGCCACATGACGCACTTGAGCTGCGAACCGCCATCTTTGAGCGTAAAATACCAGTGGCCGGACGAGGCACGACGCATATTGGAGACTTCGCCCTGTACCCAAACGTCCTGCAAGTTCTCGTTGACTTCGAACATTTCGCGGATATAGGTGGTTAATTCGCTGATGGAGTAGGCATCGGACATAAGTTTCCCTTTGGCACTATCACGATAAGATTATACAATAGGCGGCGTAATCACGTCAGGCAGTTTACCCTCACCCCAACCTCTCGGCCTTATGGCGAGGGGAAAGAAGGAAAATCTACGTAAAATGGGTAAAATTTGCCAACTTATGGAATGTGTATAGGAGTTGGTTTGATGGCTTACTTGAATGCAGCACAGCGGGAACAACTGGTCAATGATTTGAAAGGGTTACCTTTCAATAAAGCGAAGGGCAAAGTACGCGGGATGGATGCCAACAGCCGGCTGGTGTTTTATCGCAATGCTCAAGGTGTAGGACGCTGGTTGACGCGCTTTGATCTGCCGTCGTTGGGTACGCGGGTGACGCTGGTGGAGTCGCACAAGGACACCGATAACAAGGGCAAGATTAAGTCGGTATATGATCTGGCCGAAGTGATCGCCGAAGCGCTGCCGGATAATAAGAGTTAACTATCTATAGATTAAGATAACCCCCACCCCGACCCTCCCCCGTAAACGAGGGAGGGCGTCAAAGGGGAACATCGCACATTTGGTGACGGTAAGGTGTTGTTATTTGTGCTACAGCATTTACGCGGACATCATTTGGAGCAAAGGGCAACTATGTTACGGACGCTGGATCAAACACGCGATCGAAGCTGGATATACCGGCTGGTTGGGATCGCCTTTTTCACCGTATTGACGACACTGGCGGCACGGGTGAGTATCCCACTTGATCCGGTGCCGTTCACATTACAACCGCTGGCGGTCGTGCTAAGCGGGATGGTGCTGGGGTGGCGTGATGGCTTGCTGAGCCAGGCGCTGTATGTAGCGCTGATCGCAGCCGGGTTACCCCTAGATGCCAAGGGCGTGGGCAGTGCGGCATTGGTCGGGCCGACGGCTGGCTTCCTGATCGGGTTTATCGGGGCGGCAGGTGCCGCTGGTTGGCTGGTGGAACACGGCGGCAAGCGCGTATGGCAGCGTTGGCTGGCTGGCGTGGCAGGCATGATTGTTATTTATGTGGTCGGCGCGGTGGTTCTGAAAACCGTGACCGGTATGGATTGGTCAAAGGCGTGGAACGTGGGTGTCGCGCCATTTATTGTGCCGGATGTGGTGAAGGCGTTGATTGCAGCGGCGCTGACCGAAGGCGGTCGGCGATTATTACTTAAGGGATGATCACAGTGATTTTAGAAATCGTTACGATTCAGGTCAAGGCAGGGCAGGAAGCGGCCTTTGAGGAAGCCTTCATAGAAGCATCCAAGTTCATCGCGGCGGCAGATGGCTATATCGCACATGAACTGCGGCGCTGTTTGGAAACGAAGGGCAAGTATGTCAATCTGGTCAAATGGCAGACGGTCGACGATCATATGGTGGGCTTCCGCGAGTCGGAACGGTTTCAGCAATTTCGAGTACTTTTGTCACCGTTTTATGAGTCGCCGTCGCAGATGAACCATTACGAAATAGTGATGCAAAATCCGGCCTAATGTACTGTTCCCTCATTTTCTCTCAAAAAATGGGAAGTTAAGCCATTCTTTTAAGACCGAATGGACGTTGCAATGATCCTGGAAGTTGCCATACTTAATGTGAAGGCCGGACAAGCAGCCGATTTCGAAGTAGCGTTTGCTACCGCGTCGCCGATCATCGCCAGTATGAAGGGGTATCGGCGGCATGAACTGCGGCGCTGTCTGGAAAGCGCGAACCAATACGCGTTATTGGTGGAATGGGAAACGCTGGCAGACCATACGGTTGGTTTTCGTGGGTCGGAGCAGTATCAGGAATGGCGGCGACTGCTGCACCATTTTTATGATCCATTCCCAACGGTCGAGCATTACGAGGCGATTTAACTGACTCAAGGGGAGACGAATATGAACAGCGCTGTAACGGTTACATTTGTGCCTGAACAGATTATTACATGGTTGGTCATCGGGCTGATCGCGGGGTTCGCTGCCAGCGTCGTGGTGCGCGGACGTGGGCGGGGTGCTTTATCGAGCATCGTCATTGGATTGGTTGGCGCGCTCATCGGTGGATTCTTATTCAGCATTTTGAGAATTGACGTATCACCTGCCTTACAGGGCGGTTTCACACTGAAGTATATTGACATCATCGTGGCCTTTGTCGGGGCGGTTATCGTTCTGATCCTGTTTGGCGGCTTCTGGCGACGACGAGCCATTCCTTAGCAACTGAGCTGCCAAGCGGCAGTCGCTATTAAACTGACTCTAAAGAAAAGACCCTCTAACACTTGAGGGTCTTTTTGTTTGGTGTGCCTAACGGTTTTAGCCGCCCATTTCGGCGAGGTCTTCGGCGGTAGCAGTAAGGCCGAGGATATTGTAGCCCCCGTCCACATGGACGACCTCACCTGTAACTGCGCTGCTCAGGTCAGAAGCGAGCCAGAGTGCCGTTTTGCCGACTTCTTCCTGCGAGATGTTACGGCGTAGCGGCGACGTTTTCTCGTTATATTTGAGCATAGTACGAATGCCCGGTACACCAGCAGCAGCCAAGGTCTTAATCGGGCCGGCGCTGATGGCATTGACACGAATACCCTTGGGTCCCATGTCATTCGCCAGATAACGGGTGATCATTTCCAGTGAGGCCTTAGCAATTGCCATGACATGATACTTGGGCATTACTTTTTCGGCGGCATAATAGGTCATGCTCATAATACTGCCACCTTCGGTCATCAAAGGCTCGGCGCGTTTCGCCATGGCGATGAGGCTGTAGGCGCTGATGTCGAGTGCCAGCTTGAAACCGTCACGCGAAATATCGATAAAGCGTCCATCAAGGTCTTCACGGTTGGCAAAAGCGACCGAATGCACCAGGACATCCAGCCTGCCATATTTTTCTTTGACTTTGGCGAAGACGGCATCAAGATCTGCATCACTGGTCACGTCAGCGGATTCAACAAATTGGCAGCCGATTTCTTCCGCCAGGGGGAAAACGCGCTTCTTCATGACTTCGCCAGCATAACTGAGGAGTATGGTTGCGCCTTCGTCATGCAATTTCTGAGTAATGCCCCACGCTATTGAATTCTTATTGGCAACGCCGAAAATCAGCACTATTTTGCCATCCATTAAACCCATAAAAATACTCCTTTTGAGCAGCTATCCGTTTTCAAGTGCATTTGCGACCTGAAAACTAAACAAACGCCAATTAATGATGCTTAATTTAACACAGCCCATGACCAGACGCTACGCAGAACCCGTAAATAGGCGTGTTCCAAGCGCAGTACAGGCGTTGGGTAGGTGACGTGATATGCCGATAGAATAGGGGATCAGCGCCGCAGTGTTGGATCGAAGGCATCGCGCAGACCGTCACCGACGAAGTTGAAGGCGAGGACTGTCAGGCTGATGACCAGACCGGGTGTCACCCATAGCCACCAGGCAGTTGTCAGCCATGCTTTGGCATCCTGGAGCATGTTGCCGAGGCTGGCGTTGGGCGGTGGTACACCAAGGCCGATGAAACTGAGTGCCGATTCACTCAGGATAGCGGCAGGGATAGCGAGGGTCGCAGCAACTAACACGGGCGCGAGGGCATTAGGCAGTAAATGCGATGTGATAATTCGGAAAGGTGTCGCACCTATGGCGTGGGCGGCTATCACATAATCCCGTTCTTTGAGCGCTAAAAACTCACCGCGCACCAAACGAGCAACATCCATCCAGCTAAAGGCACTGAGGATGAAGACCACCGTCCAAATGCTGGGAGTAAGCAGGGCATTTAGCGCCAGAAAGAGGATGAAGCTGGGTACAGATAGGAAAATGTCTACGAGGCGCATTAGGATATTGTCGAGCCACCCCCCCGCATAACCGGAGACTGCACCTAAAGTGACACCCAAACCGATGCTGATGAACATCGCCAGAAAGCCAACTGCTAATGAGACACGCATTCCGTAAAGCAAACGGGCGGACAGATCGCGGTTCAAATCGTCGGTGCCGAGCGGATGCTCAAGTGTTGGAGGCTGGGGGAAACCGCGCGTCACACCAGCCGCACGCGGATCAATATCATTGGGATTAAAGGGCGCGATGCGGTCAGCGAAAATTGCCAGCAGCACAAATATGATCAACAGAATGAGGCTGGCATTGGCTAACCGGTGGCGTTGAAATTGGCGCAGCGTGATCCGCCAGGGACTTTGAGGGGCGTTTTCGTTGATCAAGACGACAGGTTTACTCATAGCGAATCCGGGGGTCAATGAAATGGTAGGCCAGATCAGCGAAGAAATTGCCAAGGACGATGAAGAGTGCCGAGAGCATGGTTACACCCATGATGATCGGGAAGTCGCGTTTGAGGGCGGCATTGACCGCCAGCAGGCCCAACCCCGGCCAGCCAAAGACAAACTCGATAATGAAAGAGCCGGAAACCAACTGTGGGATGGATAAGCCGATGAGCGTCACCAGCGGTGTGAGGGCATTTCGTAGGGCATGGACGCGCAATATACGGCCTTCGGTCATGCCTTTGGCGCGGGCAGTACGAATATAATCCTGCGACAACACGTCCAAAATGCTGGAGCGTTGGTAGCGTACCCAACGGGCCAATGAGGCAGCGGCAAGAGCAATGGTCGGCAGCAGCAAATGCTGACCGATGTCGATGGCAGCCTGAATGCCTTTGTAACTTTCGCGGACGTTTCGCATACCTGTCGTGGGCAGCCATCGCCACTGCACACTGAAAATTTGCATGAGCAGCAAAGCGATAAAGAATCCCGGCATACTCAGGCCGATAAATGACAGCGTGGTGATGAGGTAATCTCCCCATGTGTAGCGCCGGATCGCTGAAAAGAGGGCGACTGGAACTGACAGCACCAAAGCTAACAGGAGTGAACTGAGGCCGAGCAAAATAGTGGCGGGAAGCCGATCTGCGATCTCGAGGCTGACCGCGCGGCGACCAGTGAGCGAAAAGCCGAGATCTCCCTGAAGCGCGCTGCCTAACCACCGGACATATTGCACTGGAATGGGTTGATCCAAACCCAGTTGTGAACGCAGGCGTGCCATATCCTGTGCCGAGGGTGGCGGTTTGTTGGGATCAATATAAACGACTAGCGGATCACCGGGGGCTGCTTTGATAATCAGGAACGATAGAATTGAAATCCCAATTAGCAGGGGGATCATTTGCAGCAGGCGGCGTACTAAATAACGAGTCATTAATCTCCTGAATCAGATGGCGTGGAAGGACAGATAGAAACACAGGTGATGATGAAAGGGAGCATAGACCTATGCTCCCTCTAGAGACGTGTGCTGCGTTAGCCAGCCTGAGAGATGCGTTCCGGATTTTGGAAACCGGAACCCATCGACAAGTCGAGCTTAGCGCCTTCAATATTAAAGTTCTTGCTGATGACGACCGGATTACGGTTGCGGTACAACGGTATGGTCGGCAGTTCATCCCACAAAATCTTTTCGATCTGTTCATAGATCTTCATGCGTTCGGTGGTATCGGTCAGGGTACGCGCTTTAGCAAATAGATCATTCACTTCCGAGTTATCGTAGTTTTCCAGGTTCGGGCCGAGTGCCGGGCTGCTGGTATAGAAGTTGGCGTAGCTGTTCGGCTCGGGGCCAATCTGTGACCAACCAGAAACCATCACATCAAAAGGTTTATCCAGCTTGCGTTCCTGATACAGCTGCGAGATCAAGGTTGAAAGATCACGTGTTTCCAGTTCGACATCAATACCGATGTCTTTCCAGTAGGCCTGGACAACGGTTGATACGCTGAAATAATCACGGAAACCTTCCTGGAATGACAGCAGATGGATGACCCACGATTTGCCGTCTAAATCACGGATTCCATCGCCGTTGGTGTCTTTGATACCCACTTCATCGAGAAGCTCGCCAGCACGTTTGGGATCATAATCATAACCGCCGAGTTTGTCGTCCTTGTAGAAGGGAACGGCCTGATCAAAGTGCGAGTTGTGGACTGCGCCATAACCCTGGCGGACACTGTCAACCAGCGACTTGCGATCAATAGCGATCATCAGTGCCTGACGGATCCGTTTGTCTTTGAATTGGTCACGGTTATTGTTGAAGAAAACGCCAAAGAGACTGTCGTATTCGGCAATGTTCAGGGTGAAGTCAGCGTTGGTTTTGAACTGGTCAACCGATGCGCCGGGGACGTTCAGTAGAAAGTCCAATTCGCCGGTTAGCAGCGCATTCACCTGTGCTTGCAGGTCGGGGATGATGCGGAAGATGATCTTGTCGATGCAGGGGCGGCCTTTGAAATAGTTTTCATTGGCTTCCAGTGTGACACTTTCGCCGGTGACCCATTCAGACACTTTGAATGGACCGGTGCCAACGGGTTTGCGGTTGAATTCGCCCGTGCGTAAGTCCTGACCTTCGAGCGCCTTATCAGGGATAATCGGCACGCTGATGTCGGTGAAGAAGGAGGCGTTTGGCTCGGTCAGATGCGCCACAACCGTGTAATCGTCTTTAGCTTCGAACTTGATGGCCTTATCGCCCTGATAGAAACGGGGGCGGAAGGGTGCAATATCTTCGGCGGAGGTTTCGATGGTGTCGAAGGTATACACCACATCAGCGGCGGTCAGTTCTTTGCCATCGCTGAACTTTACACCTTTATGCAGGTTGAAGGTCCATGTCAAACCGTCCTCGCTGACGGACCAGGTTTCAGCCAAATCGCCGGTGATATTCGTGCCCCAGTTTTCACCGCCGAGTGTCAGCGGGTTGAACAGATAAGATAAGACTGCACCAGAAATACCATCATTGGCATAGATACCGTTGAGGCTGACCGGATTATCCGCAATGGCGGTGACGAGTGTGCCACCCTGTTTGGGGCAGGTAAAGGTGGTGTCTGATTGGGCGTTTACCCCAACAACCCCCACCAGCAAGAATAGACCTAATATGAATACAATTTTCTTCACTGTCTCATTCCTCTCTGATTAAAAACGACACTGTGGAACAGCGAACTAACTGATATAAAAGGTGCGGTGGATGCTTCGCACGATATATACCCCCAACTACGCGGCTAAGTTTAACTAAGATTGAATTATGTGTCGATGATTGGTGCCAAGTGGTTTAGCAGCGTGAACGCATGATATGGATGTTGCGCCCCACTTCACAAACGCCTATTATTTGCGTGTCATTATCAGGAGCAAATACTAATGAGCCAAGAACCGATACATGTTGTTGTAGCGATGGATTTTTCGGACGAGATTATGGCTAAGTTACGTGCCATATCGCCCCGCCTCCAGATTGAACGCCAATTCCCGAACGTGCCAGACTCGGTTTGGCCGCAAACTGAAATTCTATATACGCAGCGGCACTTTCCTGAACCGGCACAAGCGCCGCGTTTACGCTGGTTGCAGACCCATTCGGCTGGATTGGATACGCTGATCAAACAGCCGATTATCAAGGTTGAAGACGTCGAAGTGACGACCACCAGCGGTATCCACGCGGTACAAATGTCGGAGTACTGCCTGGCGATGATGCTAACGTTTAATTACAAAATTCGAGACATGCTGCACCTTCAAGCCAAAGCCGAATGGCCTAAAAAACCACAGGAAATGTTTGCGCCGAACCATTTGCGAGGACAAACGCTCGGTATCGCTGGCTATGGTAGTATCGGGCGCGAGTTGGCCCGCCTGGCTTCGGCAATGGGTATGACGGTGCTGGCGACCAAGCGCACCCTCAAAGAAACGGCTGACCATGATGGTTATGTCGAGATTGGCACAGGTGATCCCGAAGGCATTATTCCAGCGCGTTTGTATCCGCCGGAGGCGCTGGCGTCGATGGTGGGGTTGTGCGATTGGGTGGTGGTGACGACACCGTTGGTAGAGGGTGCGCCACCTGTGATTGATGAAGCGGTTCTGCACGCTATGAAAAAAAGTGCATATCTCATAAATGTAGCGCGGGGCGCAGTCGTGGATGAAGCAGCACTGATTACGGCGCTGTCCTCCAGGAAGATCGCAGGGGCAGCGCTGGATGTGTTTAAAGAAGAACCCCTGCCGACCACCAGCCCACTGTGGAACCTGGATAATGTGATTATCACCCCGCACATATCCGGTAACAGTGTCCGGTACCATGAGAAGGCCGCCGCTTTGTTCGCCGACAATCTGCAACGTTATTTGGAGAATAAACCGCTGCTGAATCGGCTGAATCGCAAGCGTGGGTATTGAGCAGGCATGGTTCGTCAATCGTCTTTGGTAACTCGATTAACGTCCCAGTCATCAGCTATGTGTCGTATATAAAATGACGAGAACCGAACTTTTCGAGCGGGGTGTACGTATTGAAGTATAGAGGAATTGTTGGGTTATTCAGGAGGGATAGACAGCAATGATTGAAAAAGGACTGGCGCAAAAGGTACTGGCCGAGGCCTTGCGAACGGGGGCTGATCTCGCTGAGATCTATGTAGAAGACGTGGTATCGCTGCAACTGCGGTTAGATGATTCACGTCTGGAACAGGCCGTGCGTGGGGCGGATCGCGGCGCGGGAATACGGGTCTTTTTTGGCAATCTGGTGACGTATGCCTATACAGATGAACTGGATGAAAAAAGTCTGATGAATGCTGCACGGGCGGCAGCTTCCGCCGGAAGTGGCAGCAGCAAATCGCAGATCGTGGATTTGACGAGCATTAAAAGTCCTCTGGAATATCCTGTAGAAAAGCCTTTTGATACCATGAGCGTTGCGGATAAAGCTGCGCTGCTCGGCAGTATGGATGTTGCGGCACGTGCTTACAGCCCACTGATTGTACAGGTAACGGCTGGCTATCTCGAACTACGGCGGCATATGTGGTTGTACAACTCGGAGGGTGTTCAGGTAGAAGATGACCGCACCTTTACCGAGATGCGCGGTGGTGTGGTGGCGGGTAAGAACGGCACATTGCAACGGATTAATGAAGGCTTTGGAGGGCGTATCGGGTTAGAACTGCTGGATCGGAACGATGCCCTTGCCAAGATTCAGAAGATGGCTGAAAGCGCAGTTCGCATGTTGGACGCTAGACCTTGTCCGGCAGGCGATATGACGGTCGTGATGTGCAACGGTTGGGGCGGTGTGCTGTTTCATGAGGCTTGCGGCCATCAGATGGAAGCTGACTTCATCACCAAAGGCAGTTCAGCTTACACTGGCAAAATCGGGCAGCAGGTTGCGAACCCGATCATTACCGCGATTGATGACGGTACGATACCGGGGCGGCGTGGCTCGCTTAAATTTGATGATGATGGCACGCCTGCTCAACGTACTGTATTAATCGAAAAAGGTATTCTCAAAGAATATATGTGGGATAAAGTGGAGTGCCGCCGTGTGGGACGGTCAGCATCAACCGGAAATGGGCGTCGGGAAAGTTATCGCCACATGCCGATGCCACGTATGACCAACACCTTTATCGACCAGGGCGAACATGATCCATTAGAGATTATCGAGTCCGTCAAAAAGGGTATTTATATCAAGGGAATGGCAGGCGGGCAGGCTGATATTTCACGCGGTGATTATGTCTTTAACGCGACCGAAGCCTATATGATCGAAGACGGAAAACTAACCACTCCTGTTCGTGGTGCGACCGTCTTTGGCAACGGCCCTAAAACACTCATGCAAATCGACATGGTGGGTAACGATCTGGCGCTCGATCCCGGTCAGGGCATGTGCGGCAAAGGACAGAACGCGCGGGTGAGTGTTGGTCAGCCCACCATCCGTATTCCCATTGCGACCGTCGGCGGCACTGATGATTCGGTCAGCGCTAATTAACGACATCAACCAGGGAGAAAATCAACATGACTGATTATTTGGAATTGGCAAAAGAAGTCGTTAAGCGTGCATCCGCCAATAACGTGCAGGCCGAGGCGGTTATTACGCAAGATACCGAAACCCAGATCAAGGTCAGCAAAGGCGAAGTTGAACAGTTGTCGCAATCGAGCGGACGTGGACTCGGTGTGCGTGTAATTGATGGTGGGCGAACAGGCTATGCCTACACGTCTGATTTTTCGGATGAGGGCATCGAGCAGACATGGCGCACAGCCCTCGAATTGTCAGCGGTTGCCAGCGCCGACGAATTTCGCACTTTGCCGGATTCGCGGCCCATAGCCGATGAAGATCTTGAAATCTGGGATGATAAACTCGCCAATATCACCACTGCCGACAAAATTGCGCTGCTGCGAGGTGTGGAGCAGGCTGCGCTCGACTATGACCCGCGTGTGATTCTGGCGGAGTTCTGCAATTATGGTGACGCCGTCAGCCACTTTTATCTGGCAAACTCCAAGGGATTTGCGGGGCAATACGGACGAACAACGGCCTATGCTTATCTGATGTCGATTGCGCGGGGCGAAGATGGCGAAATGACCAATGCGTTTGGTATGGGTGCGTCCAATTACTTTGGTGATCTTGATCCTAAAGCCATTGGTGTCGAGGCCAGTGAAAAAGCGGTTAGCATGTTGGGCGGCAAACCGGTTCCAACACAGGTCGGCACAGTCGTCTTTGATTATTTTGTCGGCGCACAGATACTCGGTGCGCTGGCGCAAGCGCTCTCGGCAGAGGCATGGCAGAAAAAACGCTCGTTCCTGATGGATAAAATGGGGCAGCAGGTGGGCAGCGATATGGTGACGCTGATGGATAACGGGCGGCTGAGGCGTGGCCTGGCTTCGGCGCCGTTTGATGGTGAAGGCGTTCCAACATCCGCCACGCGCCTGGTCGATGAGGGTGTTTTACAGAACCTGACCTATGACAGCTACTCGGCACAGAAGGCAGGCGTCAAATCCACCGGAAATGCCCATCGCGCAGGACATCGCAGCCTGCCGATGTTGGGGCCCAGCAACTTCTACATGCAGCCGGGGAATGTTTCGCGAGATGACATTATTGCGGGAGTCGATAAAGGGCTGTATGTCATCAGCGTGATGCAGACCGGCGGCATTGATCCGATTACCGGTGACTGCTCGATGGGCGCGAACGGCCTGTGGATTGAAAATGGAAAAATCGTAGGGCCGGTGGGCGGCGTGACGGTGGCGACCACGCTCAACGACTTCCTGAATAACATCACACAGGTGGGAAATGATCTACACATGGTACCGATGTTCGGGACAATTGGTGTGCCAACCCTACGGGTGGATAACGTTATGATTGGTGGTTCAAGTTAAGCGCGACTTTTACTGTAAACCTGCGTATAGTATAGTGTAACAAGTTGTAATCAGGAGATAAGTAAGATGTCTGAAAACGAACAGGTCAACCACGATCCGGAAGTCGAATCATCGGAAGAAAATCCAAAGAATCCGGTGGAGTCGTTCATCTATCATCAACGCCGCGCGTTGGAACATACCGGCAAGGCGCTCGAAGCCCTGCTGCCCGAAGGTTTCCGTGAACATGGAACGTCTGCCAGCAAGGAGTTTATCAAGAGCTTCCAGGTGCTGGTCGACGCAGCCATTGGTGAAATCGAGAAGGCCACCACCCGCGTCCAGGACGTCGCCGAAGATGCCAAGGATGAAGATGGTAATGACAAGCCTTCGACCACCGGCAAGACCAAAGTCAAAGTGCAGGTCGAGTAAGTCCTTTTAACCACAAAGGCACGAAGAAAGAAAAGGGCGGAAGTCAAAACCCGCCCTTCTAAATCAGCATGAATAACTTCAACAGGTACAGCCGCTTATCGCGTAATACACGCATCGTGGGTTGGGTCATATTGATCTTGCTCATCATGGCGCTATTATTTGCCTTCTTTTCATCACAGCTCGGGCAGAGTGTTTTGCTGATTTGCTGTGGTGGTGGAATCCTGGTGGCCGTAGTCGGCATTCTCTCCGAGCGTGGAATGCGGCATCCGCGATAAGTCAAATTTTCCCAACCAAAGTCTAGAATTCTCGTTTTCGAGCTACCCATTTGGCTAGTTTCGGCGCAACTTGTGATACCTACAGGAAACGCCCGCGTATAAGTAAACAATGTTCAACAGCATAGGAGTACATAATACGATGTACGGGATGTCTGATCGTAGTGAATGGAATCATCGTGGTGATTGGGGCCGGCGGGGCAGAGGACATCACGGGCCACATGGCTTTTTCTTTTTCCCTCTGATTTTGCTGGCAGGTTTTATGTTCTTCGGATTGTTCAAGTTCCTGTTTCCCCTGATCGCGCTCGGGTTCATTTTCATGGGCGTGCGAACCTTGATGCGCGGAGGTTTTGGCGGACACGGTGGTTGGGGCAATTGGGAGGGCCGCGGACGCGAATTCTGGAACCAACGTTGGAACTGGGAAAACGAATGGAGCGAAAAGCGGAAGCACGATTGGATGAATGACGAGAAGCCCAAGCGTGACGACAGCGATGACAGCCCACGCTATGCCCGTACCGCCAATGGCGATTGGGTGGAAATCATCTAACATTTGAGTCAACAGTTGTTCATTGATAGTCGTATGCAACAAGGGCGGCCAGCGGGTCGCCTTTTGATTCCAGTCGATTGTTAATCAGGTGGGTATAATCACGCTGTACACGTTGCTTTTCATCTACAAAATAAGGATTTCATATGAATTACGAGCCTTTGCCTATGCCAGAGCCATTACCGGAATATGTACTCGAACGGCGCAAAAATCTGCCGGTGAAGGTCGCGCCTGTCACACTCGAAGGGCAGTATGTTCGGCTCGTACCATTGGATTTGGAAGCCCACACCGATATTCTGTATGGGATTTCCAACGGATCGCCCCTTTCAATTGGCGGGCGTTCAATCGGGCCATATGATGCTGAGGCGCTCATCTGGCGCTGGATGAACGGTGGACCATTCGCGAATGCCGATGAAATGCGAACCTATTTGCGAAGCTCTGTCGATGCGCCCAATGGGTTGGCGCTGTGTGCCATTAACCTTGAACTCAACTATCCGGTGGGTGTAGCGACTTACATGAATAACTATCCCGAACATCTGAAAGTCGAACTGGGAAGCATCTGGTACAGCCCGATTGCCCAACGCACACGCGCGAATCTGGAAGCAACTTATTTGATGCTCAAACATGCTTTTGATCTCGGCTACCGTCGGCTGGAATGGAAGTGCAACGCGCTCAATGAACGGTCACGGCAGGCGGCTCTCAAGATGGGATTCAAGTTTGAGGGTATCCAGGAGGCGCACTTTATCGTCAAAGGTCGCAGCCGTGACACGGCGTGGTTCCGCATTCTCGACAGCGAGTGGGGCGTGGTAAAAGCCAATCTGGAGTCCATGCTGGAGTATTAGGTTATTTGAATTGCTCGGAAAACATGAGCCAGCTTATCCAGTTGAGAGCTGCGGTCGGAAATTGCGCTGCTCAAAGAGACATGCGATAGTGTGTGAGCAAAGTGGTTGTAACCCAATTCAGCCGCTCCTCTATTTATCGCGCTTACATAAGGATTTACGATGAATGATGCGCCGCTTTACAAGCCGACGTTAGTCTGGACTCGCCGTGTATTGTATCTTTCCAGTGCGTTAGTCATTTCAATTGGCCTATCGTTGTATCTGTTAAGTGAGTCAACTGAAACTTATTTCGCATGGACAATTCAGGTGCCGCTCACAGCCGCCTTCCTTGGTTCGGGATATTTATCGAGCTTCCTACTCGAGTTTCTCGCTGCACGTGAGCCAATCTGGGCACGGTCGCGCGTGGCGATGCCGGCTGTTCTGGTCTTCACGATTTTGACGCTGATCGCTACCCTTATTCACGTGGATAAATTCCATTTTAGTGCGCCCCAGTTTATAACTGCTGCGGGTACATGGGTGTGGTTGCTTATCTATGCCCTTGTGCCTGTGATGCAGATCATACAGTTGTGGCAGCAAGCACGCGCACCCGGAATAGATCCGGCCCGTCACACACCACTTCCCGGTTGGCTGCGCGGACTGTTGATTATTCAAGCCAGCATTATGCTGTTGTTGGGCGTGATCGGTACGGTTGCGCCCAATGTGCTGGCGTCAATCTGGGTGTGGCAGCTTACTCCATTGACCGCACGTGTGCTGGGCGCGTGGTTTGCAGGTGTAGGTCTGGTGGCCGCTCATGGCAGCTACGAGAATGATCTGAGCCGATTATTACCGATGATGTCCAGTTATGCTGTCTTTGGTCTGCTGGTGCTGATCGCTCTCGTTCGATTTCCGACGAGCGCAGGTCTAGATTGGGGAAGCGCGGGTGTCTGGATCTACATCGTATTTATGGCAAGTGTAATGGTGGTGGGTGCGAGTGGTCTTCTGATGATACGGCGGCTGCATTCCAATCAATCGGTTTAGTATCAGTGGCTTTTGAAATGAAAAAGGCTGTCAACTTTGATAGCCTTTGTAAAGTAAAAGGAGTCGTCGCGTCCCAGTATTTATAAGCGTTACTCTCTTGTCCACAGGATGCTCAAGAATGTGATACCAGAAGCGACGAAGCCAATCAAGGCTAGTGCGCTGTCTCCATGCGTATAAAAAAGTGTGGATGAGATCAGGATACCTGCAAACAGTGTCGCGCGGGTGGTGCGTTTATTTTGCGACTCGATGCGCTGCAACTGTTTGCGGTAGGCGGTATTGGGCGTAACCTTGACTGTCAGTTCGCCGCGATCCAGTTGGGTTAGCACATTGTCCAACTGCTGCGGCACAGTCACCGCGCGGTTGACCAACATCCGTCCAGCTTCGAGGAGCACCTGGGGCGCGTTGCCGTTAAACAGGCTCTGGATGATGGGCAATCCGAGAACATCACCACCCTGACCGGCTATGCTGCCAGCGCGCAAGGTTTCGGTCATCATGCGCTGCGCATAGGGAGCAAGCTCTGACCACGGATTAAAGTGCGGATCAAGGCTGGTCGCCATACCACTCAGGATACCCATCGCACGTCCGAGGTAAATGAAGTCCTGCGGCACCTGGAAGGGCATGGCATAAATCAGATCATTAAATTCCGAGCCGAGGTCGCGGGCATCTTCATAGCTGACGTTTTTGATGTCGGTCATGCTCATGCCCCACACCGTATCAAAGGCCGCTTTGGTGGCCTCGACAATCCGTTCGGTGTCGGCATCCGGCATTAGAAAGCCCAACTGCTCGTAGCTCTTGACCAAACCTTCAGCATCGCGGGTGACAACCGAGGTGAGTGTGCTGATCAGACCAGAGGCTAATTGAGGCGAGAGTGCGCCGGTCATGCCGAAGTCTACAAATATAAGGTAGAAGGGGCGGCCATCCTTACCATACTCACGTGTGCCGTTGGCGTGGGGCAATGGGTAGACGAATAGGTTGCCGGGGTGCGGATCAGCATGGAAGAAGCGATCCTCAAAAACCTGCTTGAGATAGCAATCCATCAGACGTTTAGCAACGGCATTACGCTTAATACCAGCGGCTTCGAGCGCGGCATAGTCGTTGATTTTGATCGTGGTCACATCCTCAATGGTGAGGATGGAGTCGGTGGAGTGTTCGCTATAGATGGCAGGGATATAAATGCCCATATCATCTTTGAACATCTCGGCAAAGCGGGCAGCATTACGTGCTTCGTGCTTATATGACACTTCTTCCAGCAGCACACGCCCAAACTCTTCGGTCAGTGCGGCCATATCGGCGCGGCGGCGGATGAACTGGAATTGGTTGGCGATACGTGCGACGATCCGTAGGGCTGCCAGATCTGTAAAGATAATTTCGCGGATACCGGGGCGCTGCACCTTGACGACCACTTTATCACCATTGTGCAGCTGTCCACGATAGACCTGCCCTAACGAAGCAGCAGCAATCGGCGTATCGGCCAGCCATTTGTAGCGCTGCTCGACCTTACCGAGTTCGCGCTCAATGACTTTGCGGATTTCCTTTTGCGGTACGCTGGGGACTTCATCCTGTAAACCAGCCAGTTCGCGTGTGATTTCTTCGGGCAGGACATCTTCACGCGTGGAGACGAACTGCCCGAGCTTGATCATCACGCCGCCCATCACGATGGCAAATCCGCGAAAGTTACGCGCGTATTTGACGAAGCGTCCGGTGCTGCCTGCATCGACACGGTCTTGCCCGATGACTTTGGGCATGAGGTAGTACCAGAAGAGGATGTTGGCAAAGAGACGCCCCGCAAACCACAACGTCCGCATAAAGCGCACTTGCATAGCCAGGGATCGACGTGGCGGCAGGGCTTTGGCCTCGCGTTCATGGTCGGCAACAGCCTGGCCTGTTTGAGCAGCAATCAAGGCCACTGAAGCCCTCCCCGTTGCTGGGGAAGGCGTTATAGTGCCGTTAGCCGAAACTCGATCAAGAAAGACCGGTTCGCTGACGGAGTAATCGAGAAGATCCGATGGCGTGGTGACGGTTTCATCCCGCAGCACGCGATAGCTGCCGGTTGACAGCTTTTCACGCCCGTTGTTTGGATACCCGTTCGTCTTTGATAAACTGGATTCGAAGCGTTGATTGTTCAAACTTGGCGTCGCCGATCTCTAAGTCCCAGAGGGCATAGGGCAGTACGATATTACGGCGGTATGGGCCAACACGCAGCGTTAGCTCATCCCGTGAACGATACAAGTCCATGTCATCTTTGTTGGCGAAAGGCAGCGGCACACTCAGGACGAAGCTGCCATCACCATTGCTTTCGATGGTGTGGGTGCGTCCGTTGAACATTTTCTCTGCCGGATTTTTGTCACCGTAAAGCACAGTGGCTAGTTTGCGTAACGTCTCTAATCCGCCGACTTCTTGACCGAACATCGGTGCTTTGAACAGCGGTAGTTCACCAAATGCCTCGCCAATGAAGGCCATATTTTCCTGCTGTTTGGCCTTAGCGACATCGAAGTAAGGATCGGTCACTTCAGGCGGCAAAATGCGGTTGCAGAGGATGGCGTCGGTGGCGTATCCGTAGAGATTCAAATAGGTGTAGGTGCGCTGTGTTTCCTTGATGACCATCTTCTCTGGATTGACCACCAGACGAATACTGCTCATCTCGGGATCGGTCAGGAGTTTGCGAACGCTGTCGAGCGTATCAAACAGCTGCTCGACCTGCCCGAAAGCCGCTTCGTCAGGCATAACATCGCCGCGACGCATAAGCTTGCTGATCGGGCGGATGACACGGCCTACACCGCGTGTCAGCGTTAGAATGCGCTCGAACCACCAGCGGGTGACATCCGGCAAACTGAGCAGACGTAGTGTTTCGGCAGTCGGGGCGGCGTCCACTACCAGCACATCAAATTGGCCTTCTTTGACATACTTGTTGATCCACAGCAGGTGCGCGCCTTCTTCCAAACCGGGGAGAATCGTGACTTCTTCTGCGACCACGTCCTCCACACCCTGTTTGCTGAAGAGTGCGACCATATACTTCTGGAACAAACCCCAATACTTATCCATCGAATAGCGGGCATCGACTTCTTGCGCCCAGAGGTTTGGATAAATCTCAATCGGTTCGGGACCGATTTCTTTTTCGAGCGAGTCGCCCAAACTGTGGGCGGTATCCGTGCTGATGACGATGGTTTTCAGGCCCATTTCGGCGCAGCGTAAAGCGGTTGCTGCTGAAATACTGGTCTTGCCGACGCCACCCTTACCGGTGTGTACGATTATACGCATGTGAAACCCTTCACGATCTGATTAGTCGCATTATACATGAAAGCGGCGACATCACCGCTCAAGACTCATATACGTATAATGTTGCATCAGGTTGTGTAAGAGATGTGTTTATTCGCGCATTTCACGCTCTAGATACCTTTACGTAAATGTTACGGTTCTTTTCGCAAATCACTTTATAATGGGTATAGAGAATTCTTTCACAATATTAAGTTGAATAATGATGACCTACAAAGTCGCTATCGATTTTGGCACGACCAACAGTGTGGTCGCGGTATGGGACGCACCCGATGACCGCTCGCGTATAGTGGGTTTGAACGGTCTGAGTCTGCCACCCTCCGAAAACGTGATGCCGCTGATTCCATCACTGCTCTATGTGCAGGACGCCCGAACAGGGCAGGCTGTTATGGGGCAGGCGGTACGTGATCAGGAGCTGGATTTTCAACAGGATAACCGGCTGTTTCGTAACTTCAAACGCGGAATTGTGGCGATGCCTGCGCCACCTGCGCGCCTGATTGATGGCGTGGATTATGCCGATCGTAATGCGGGTCGAGCATTTGTCCACAGGTTGTTAGCTGCACTCCCGTTCCCCAAAAACGAAATTGAACAATTGATATTGACCTCGCCTGTGGCTTCCTTCGAGGGTTACTTAACGTGGCTGAATGAACTGATTGACGACATCCCACCGGAAAAAGTACGCATTGTCGATGAATCGACCGCGGCAGCGCTTGGTTATATGGTCACCGAGCCGAAAGCCGTGGTACTGGTATTCGACTTCGGCGGCGGTACGCTGGATTTATCGCTGGTCCAACTGCCAGACAGTCGCGAGAAAACAGGCGGTTTTCTGGCGCGGATGACGCGCGGCAAATCGGGTTCTCATGCGGCCAAGGTGATCGCCAAAGCCGGACGCATCATCGGTGGTAGTGATATTGATCAATGGCTGCTGGCTGAAATGCTGAAGCGGATAGGACTCACGACACTAGAATTAGGCAGCGATTATGCGGCGCTGTTGACCAAGTGTGAACAGGCCAAAATCGCGCTGTCTACCAGCGTGTCTGTGACCCTAGACTTTGAGGCGTCCGGTAAATCACACTCAGTCGCGCTGAGCCGCAGCGAACTGGAACAGCTCCTGGAAGCCAATGGCTTTTATTCGAGTTTGCGGCATATTGTAGACAAGGTGATGCACGTCGCACACCGGCGTGGCATTTTCAAAGAAGACATTCACTATGTGCTGCTGGTGGGTGGCATTTCATTGATGCCTTCGGTTCAAGAAACACTGAAAGAATATTTCTCCGGTATGGCGGTGCGGGCGGACAAACCGTTTACGGCTATTGTCGAAGGTGCGCTGCAAGTGGCGGCAGGCTATGGTCTGGAAGATTATCTGGCGCACAGCTATGGTATTCGCCATCTCGACCCTGTCAGCGGCAAACATGAGTATGATGAGATTATTCCTGCTGGAAGCCGGTACCCGCTGGCTGAGCCGATTGAAGTGCTGTTGGGAGCGGCCCACGAGGGCCAAACGGCGATGGAATTTTTGGTGGCCGAAATTGACAGCGATTCATTTTCGATGCTGGAAGTGAATTACGAAGGTGGTCAAGCAGTCTTTGTCGCGCAGGTCGAAAAAGCCGACCGGCAAATCGTGCCGATCAACCCCGAACAGGCTGCAAATCTGCTGGCGCGTTTGATACCGCCCGGGCAGCCTGGAAGTGATCGTGTGAAAGCCATCTTTACGATTAACGACCGCCGTCAACTGCGGATGAATGTGCTGGATTTGAAAACGAATAAGCTGCTGATTCAAGATGCTGTGCTGGCGACTCTGCGATAGGATATTTTTATCATGAACGACAATATCACCATGACCGGACGTGAGCCGCGACTTTCTGCAAGTTATACCCAACACGGCAAACGCAGTCTGACGGTGGGGCGGTTGGCGCAGTTGTTGGAAGTGCTGCCGCCAGCCGCTGTTTCGCTGGATGTAGCGGCAGAAGCATTACGCAGCGAATCATTTTATGTGCGCTATGCAGCCGCCAAACTGCTCAATAAACGTGGTGACCGCGCTGCCCGGCTGGTGATGCAGCGAATGTTGACCGAAGGTAATGCCCGATCTCGCGCGTCAGTGGCACGCTATCTCTACGGTTTTTCGTGGTTTGCTATTGAGCCGCTGATTAAACAGGCGCTCAAAGATGACGACCCGCGTGTCCGTGAAGGAGCCATGTATGCCCTCTGTGATGCACGCGAATTAAATGCCTTTGAGCTGATGACACAAGTATTGCAAACGGAAGTCGACAGTGTGCGCGAAGCCGCTGCCTGGGGCTTGCGCGAATGTCAGGACCCCGCCGCGATTCCGGTGTTGGAAGCCGTGCTGCTGGCGGATGATCCCGATGTACGGGTGAAAGCCCTGGAGGTGTTGGGAACGAACGGGATGACCAAAGCCATCCCGCTTATTCGACACCATTTGCATGACCTTGATCCTGAGGTCCAATATGCAGCGACACTCAGCTTGTTAGAAGTGATGGGAGAAGGCTGTCTGGGCGAGTTGGCACACCTTATTCAAGAGAGCAGCGGATGGACACGGCAGGCCGTACTGCGCGGCTTATTCCATGCCACGAATTATCTCAAGATCAATGTGACGGAGCACACAGCGGCTGATGCGTTGATTGACGCTTTAGAAGTATCACTAACCGATCCATTGCCACAAGCGCGGGAAGCCGCCATCTGGCCGCTGTCGTGGGTAACCCATCCACGCACGCCTGAAATCTTGCACAGGGCATTCCAACAGGAAACGGACTGCAATACCCGTGTTCAGTTTGTGCGCATTTCCCACAGCTTGATGTCGGAATCAGCCAATGATATTTTGCAAACGGCGCTCCAAAGTCCAGACGACGCAGTGCGTACAGTGGCCGAACAAATTGCGGCAAGTCGAAAGTAGAGACATTGTCCGAAAGCGCGTCTTAGTTCTTTCCGAATAGATCAACTTCTAGGTTGGAAAACTCGAACCAATTTGAATTGACTTGTAAAAACTTTTGTTCTAAAATGGATATGGAAATCGAACTATTTCGGAGTCTGTCGGATATCCATAACTGCTCACCAGCTTCACTTAAAAATGAGAACAACTACAGCGACAACAGCAGCGGCAGACACAAATTGTATGGCGGTGGCAACAGCCGGGCAACCCGCTGCAATGATGTTATTTCGGCAGCAGTAGCCGGACTTCCCGCCGACGTAAAATGTCAATTCAGCGCCTTGCTCCCGTAGACCCGCCTGTCATTTTAGCGGGAATTGTGCAGTTTTTGCTGCATTTGCCGCATTTGCTGCAAAATTTGCAATATTTGTCCCATTTTGAACTGCTATCGGCCTGATTACATGACCCTCACAGGTGTGCCGACTGATGCCCAGTCGAAGAACCACTTGGCTTCGGGCGTTGGCAAATTGACACAGCCGTGACTCATCGGGCGGCCAAAACTGTTGTGCCAGTAGGTTCCGTGAATGCCATAGCCTTGATAAAAGTACATGGTATAGGGTACTTGGGGCAGGAAGTAGCCAGGGCCGCTCATATCATCGGCCAGATACTTCACATAGATTTTGTAGTCTCCCAGGACGGTTGGTGTCGCTGGCAATCCGGTTGAAGCCAGATGTGAATGCACCAGTTGACCGTCTTCATAGGCGTAAATGCGCTGTTCGCCGGTCGATACCACAATCGATTTGCCGGTACTGGTTGGCGCAGCCGGTGCATCGGCCTGAGTCGGTTGGTATTCGCCGGATGCCGGAATAGTCAACTGCTGGCCGACATATAATAGGTCTGGATTACTGATGTTGTTGAGGGCCAGAATATCCTGCATATCGACGCCATAATCCCGCGCGATGAGTCCCAGTTCCTGACCGGCCTCAACCACATGGGTGGTACGCGCACTGGAATTTATCCCGCGCGATTCGGTTTCTGGCGGGTCAACAGTGATCATATCCAGTTCGAGGACACCATCCGCCAATTCACCTGTAACATCAGCCTGCAATCGACTGAGGGTCACCGGAATGTCCATCGCGCGTCCCTGTTGGGGTGGGTTACCGGGAACCGCAGCAATATTGACCTGATTGCTCAGCCCAAAAAGTGCGTCCTGTGTTTTGACCAGATCAACCGTCAAACGGGGTTGAAGCTGGCTGTTGGCCGGAGCTTTTTTCAGGAAGTTTAGCGTAGTTTCTATATCGACCTGTACGCCCAAATCCGCCAAGGATAGCTGCCAACTACGGTCACCGTCCGCTAGTGTAACCGGACGTGCTGCCCATTGGATGAGCTGGGCACGTGCCGCATCAACGGATTTGTCGCCTAAGGATAAACCTGCAACGCTGACACCCGATGCGATGCCACGATTGCTCATTAAGCCAATCACCAGCACTATTCCGATGAAGGCAAAGACTGCTGCCCCGACTGCGCCAATCCCACCAACTACCAGCCAGGGTAACCAACGTTTCCATGGTGTAGGTCGGGTATTGGTTTGGCGAGTTGTCGGTACAACAGGATGTGACGGATACATGGTTTTCACTACTTTACTCAAGGTTATCGCTTTAGTTTATTACAGTTTTTCTTGCAGATGTGCGGCGTCCACCTGACGCATACCCTACGCTAAGGTTTAAACCCGGTTTATATCATTTGATCGGTGGTTGAGAATACAGTGGTATGTTGTGTGGTGGCTCGTGGGGACGAAGATCGTTAGTCGGTTAACTTCCCAGTGCAAGTTAACCGACCATATGGTTTGATGGTGGAAATTAATCCATAGCACCGGCTAGAACGCTGGCCGTGTCCAGTTGAACTTGCCCAGCTTTGTAAGCTTTAATGTTGGCCTGCCGCAGCATAACCATTGATACTGCGAGACCAATAGTGCCTAGTAAGAAGCAAATACCGTAGGCGACAGGCGCGCTGCCGGTCATATTGAGTCCTACGTCACGAAGGATGCCTGCCAGTGATACGCCACCACCACGCGCAAAAGTCACCACCAGCGTCCAGAAACCGAGGAATGTGCCTGCCCGACCAGAAGGACTCATATCCATCACCAGGCCAGTAGTGCCGACATTCCATATGCCTAAGCCTAAGCCAAGCAGCAGGAGGCCGATAGTCACGAGTGGGCGCACTTGCCCAAATGCAGCAATGGTGAAGGCCGCGAAACCTCCAACGAGAAAACCGACCCCTACATATGACATGACGGTGTTAGTCAGTGATTTATAACGGCGCGAAAGGAATAAGAAGGCAATTGTGCCGAGGATCGCCATGCTGGCCCACTGTGAAGTAAAGCGTGTGGTGATGTTGGCATCCATCTTAAAGACGTCGCCACCGAACGGTTCCAAAATCAGATCCTGTGAAAAAGCAAAGAACATCGACAGGGTTAAGAACCAGAAAAAATAACGCATGGGACGCAGGCTGAATACCAGTTTAAGGTCAGCGATGACCGAGGTGTTGTGTTCCTGCTTGTCGCTGCTTTGAAAGATCGTACCGGCTTTACTGCGGCGTTCTTCACCCAGCATGGAAATAAGCCAGATTAGGCCCATCGCGATGCCTGCAACCACGAACACAGTTTGAAGTGCTTCGGGTGTGTAAGCGAGGGTTAACCCATCTTTGTGTTCCGGTAACATCCGTCCAAAGCCGAAGCCACCGATAGCAAAGCCGATTAGTAAAAATGTCCAGACGATTCCGACCGCTCGCCCACGTTGATTTTCCGGCGCACGATCATAAATCAACGCGAGGAAGGTGCTTCCGGAGATAGCTCCTCCCAAGCTGAAAAGTAACAGGCTGACGCCGATGATAATCCATTGAGGCGTATCTTTTCCTGCCATACCCACCGCGCCGCCGCCTCGCTGTAATTGAGCCGTAGCTAGGCCTAAACCGAGAGTACTCAGTACCATCATGGCACGCCCCAACCAAATCCAGAACATGCGGCGATAACCGGCAACGGGACGACGATCTGAGATGCGTCCTGCCCAGATGCCCATTGGAGCCAAAAAATAACGTAGGCTGGTGAGCAGGCTGACAGGAGTAGCCGCATAGCCTAAATCGGTAATCATGATGCGATTCCAGAAGCCAGTGATGATGACATCGGCCATGCCTGACCCGAGGTGAAACAGGCCAATCTTCATATTGCGACCTACGGATAGGTTCTCTTGTGGGGGTGTATCCATATGCTTTGACCTGATTTGTGTAGATTTACTTAGAATTAAAGGGGAAATTATACCGAATTTATCTTTTTTCTCAAGCGGGGACTTCTTGCTTATGAATATTACTTCGACAGACGAGGATAGGGTAAAATCCACATCGTCATACGGTAAATGGAGGAATCTGCTCATGCCAACACAGGGTCGCTACAAAAAAATACTTGTGCCTTGGGATGGTTCCGGTTGGGGGCGACGTGCAATTCCACACGCGATGGATATTGCTCTCGCAAACGATTCTGAATTGGTTATCCTGTATGTTTTCCGACCACCAGGTACGGAATATGCTGACCAAATCTCTCTGGCAGGGCAAGAAGGACAAATTGATCAGCTTCGGAGTGGTGTCGAGCAAAACCTGACCGGTGTGGCGAATGAGCTGCGCAACCAAGGGATCAAAGTACGCACGCTAATTTTGGAGAGTACGGGCGTAGCCAGCGCAATTTGTGACTATGTGCGGGATGAGGATGTTGATCTGGTGGTGATGAGTACGCACGGGCGAACAGGGATTGCCCGTTTCTTGTTTGGAAGCGTGGCGGCCAAAGTGATGGAAGAGGTCAAAGTGCCCGTGTTGCTGGTTCACCCTGACCGTGAATAACATTATTGGATTGCTGTAAAAGGCATCGTACGGGTTGATACCCTTTGACGAATATCCTGGATGGCACGTAAAGCCGCCATACGCTCATCGGTAGTGAGGTTCAACGCGGCAAATTCTTCCTCGTCGAGCAGGATAATCGTGCCATTGGGCATGACAAAAACATCCAGTTCCAAATCATCAGAATAGACGTGATCAATATCAATGTGAGCGGGACGGGTAATGTTGCAATACCAGCCTTTTATAGTTGGCGTATCACCCTCATGCACTTGAAAAATGTTGTACCACTGATCGCTAAAGAACCATTCGTAAAAAACATCGCCACGCTGAAAAACGACGAAACCTAGATTAGCGTCACTCCGGTCAAATACTGCGCGCAGACAGACCCATGTATCGCCGTGTTCGACAATTTCGCCGGGATAGGTCAAGACGAATTCGCCATGATGGTTATGTTTTTCGATATTGACGGTTGTCATAGCGCGAACCCTATTTTGATATGCAAGTTAAGATCAGGAAAAAGCATGATAACGTGCTTCATTCGGCTTCGTCAACCTATACGAGAAGAATTTTGTATGAGCGCGGGGTTACAAGTTTTTTATGCCCGACCAAGTGTATGGACGACGAGTAGGACACCATCGGTAAAAGTAACCATTGCGGTTTCAGATTGCATGACATTGCTTACGCCGCGTGCGGGTCCGAAGCGGAGGGTTTCATCCAGCAGGGGATAGTAAAGATTACGTGTACGGATGCCATGTGCTTCGCCAGCCAGAGGGATTAGCGAAATGGTGTCACCTTGTGCGCCTTGAATAGTGGTGTCACCTGGATAGATGAGCCACGCCTGCTGCTTGCCTGAAATCAGCCGAACATCAAGGCTGCGGAGGGGCGGTAAAGCCAACAGGTAAATGTTGCTCAAGGTTTGGTCGAGGCGTCCGCCAAGGGCAGAAAATACGCGTATGCGCTGGAAATTGTTTTGTGCAGCTAACAGGATTGCCAGTTCCAGATCGGTTTCGTTTTTTTCGGGTGGGAAGCGATGAATATCCGCGCCCTGTTGTTCCAAAATGGCGATTTCAGTTTCATCTAAAGAATCGAGATCACCGATGACTGTCTTGACGCGCTGCCCATAATATTGGGCCTGGCGTGCACCACCATCGGCTGCAATCACCCATGCATCAGCAGCAGTCGCTAATTCGCGCTGCACAAATGGGCCATCGTCGGTTGAGCCATTTGCAAAGATAAAGGCGGTTAACGGCTTCGGCGCTTCCAACGCTCAGTCACTTCCAGTTTGCTAATATCCGGTACTTCCAGAAATTCGTTGACCAGCCGGTTAAAGCGATCATATTCCAACATCGGGAAGTGGCGCACATTAGGGAGGGGAATAGGCAGCAGTTTATCTTCTTTGTCGTAAGTTATGTAGTTCCAAACTGATTCGTTTGGCACTTCGATGAGGCCATCGGCTTCGCCGTGCAGGACAACGGTTTGCATGGGAAGCTGCCACAGGGTATCCAAGAAGCGTCCGCAGTCATATTCAATAGCACTGACCTTGGCGGCTTGTGCGTCGGTTTTGGGTAAATCCAGTTCCAGTTTGGCATAGATAGGATCGGAGCGTTTGAGACAGCGCTGCAAGAGTGCTTCGGGGCTGCTGCTGCCAATGACATCTAGAAGCTGGTTATAGCGCTGTGATGAGTCGGAAGATGCAGGTGGAATTTCGGGCATGTAGTCGGCAGATGATTGTCCGTTAGCACTTGCCGCCCGTAAGCGTTCCAGCATGGCAGTGCGGATGGCCGAATTCATAATGGTGGCTTCGGGATGGACATCGGCAAACGATGTGCGGCTGTGTATCGGCGCATTGCCGCGTCCGGGGCGGGTGCGGCGATCCAAATTGGGCATGTCGAAAAGCGGCGCGCTAATGAGCATTACGCGCGGGGCTTGCTCCGGAAACACACGGGCATATTCAGCGGCGACCCACGCGCCAAGACCATGACCGATGATGGCCGCTTTCGGGATGCCCATGGCCTGCATAAAATCGGACAACAGTTTGCGCTGGTTATCTATCGTATATTTCTGTGGATTTTTGCTCGAGTCGCCAAAGCCGTGAAGATCAAGGGCATAGACACGGTACTTTAGCTGTAGGTTCTGCATAGTAGGAACCCAATAGCGCCACGAACCAACCCAACTATGAATTAGAATGACTGGTCGCCCACGTCCGAGTACCTCGTAGTGGATGAGTTCGCCGCCGATACTAATTGCACTCATAGAGTCTTACGCGTCCTGCTTAGGAAAGCCCACGGGCTTTTAATATGTCGGCAATTTGTCGGGTGAGTTCGTCCGGCGCAAAAGGTTTTAAGATATAGGCGACTGCACCGGCCTCAATCCCCGTTTGTTTTTCTTCATCCTGTCCTTTGGCTGACAGGAAGATGACCGGAACATGCTTGATTTCGTCGATCTTCTTCATTTCGCGGCAGGCTTCGTAGCCTGTCATTTTGGGCATTCGGACATCCATCATGATAAGATCAGGTTTGACCTTTGGCGCAAGTTCAAGTGCCTCGGCTCCATTGGCGGCTGCCGTAATTTTGTGACCAGCGAACATCAGCGTGAACTGAATCAGATCACGGATGTCGCGTTCATCTTCAGCGATTAAAATGTTTGCCATTGTGCGACAATACCTTCCGTGTAATTAGCGTTATTGACCCTGGCTAATATCTTCTTGAGTCTGCTGTGAACCTTTGGGTTGTTTGACTGGAAGCCCGATGTAGAAGGTTGTACCTTTGCCCAACTCGGACTCGAACCATATATCTCCATTATGCATCAGGACAAGTTCACGAACAATTGATAAGCCCAGGCCGGTGCCGGGGATGTCCATGACCAGTGCGTGATCTTCGTAGCGCTCGAAACGTCCCCAAATGCGCGGTTTGAATTCGTCAGGAATGCCGATGCCTGTATCTTCGACGGCGATGACCACCCGTTCCTGGTCAGCATCGAGTTTGGCGTAGATTTTAACCAGACCACCGGCATACGTGTAATTATAGGAATTGCCTATGACGTTGGTCAAAATCTGCATGAGTTTCTGAGGATCAGCTTCGATAAGTGGCAGTTTGTTTTCGATTTCGACCGTCACCTTGAGCTGTTTCTGCTCATTTTCAGTCCGGCTCTTAACATTATTTAAGGCGTTGGGGATAACTTCATGTAGGTCAACGGCCTCGATATTAAGTTGTTCGCCAGCATCCAATTTGGAGATATCGAGCAAATCTTCCACTAATTTACTCAGGCGGTCAGCATTGTTCTTGATTTTGCTAAGGAAGCCACTTTGGGATTCGCTGAGCTGACCAGCGACACCCATCAACATGAGATCAGCGAAACCTTTGATACTGGTCATAGGTGTACGGAGTTCATGCGACACGTTGGAAACAAATTCGCTCTTCACGCGGTCAGCTTCAACTTCCTTGGTGATGTCACGGAAAACCGAGACCGTACCGAGGTAGCGTTCGCTGATGTATACGGGCGAGAGATGGACCTGTACTACTTTCTGACCGAGGTCGAGGGTTTGTTCCAAGAAGTCACCGGGTTGATAAGCATCCGGGTTTTTCGTCCATGTTTCGATGTTGTTGGCCCATTGGGTTGCTGATTGACCGAACAACCGTGTAAGACGGAACATGGATTGTCCGATAGCTTGATCGCGCTTAAGTTCAAGGATGCGTTCGGCGGCACCATTAAACAGCACAATCGCACCTTCGGAGTCGGCCAGCATAACACCGTCAGCGATGCCTTCAACGATAGCCGAGTTCTTCTCGGACTCTTCCTGTTCGACACGCACGAGCGTACCGAGGCGTTCCGCCTGGTCGCGGATGAGGTGGTATAGATCAGCATTGTTGATGGCGGCGGCGACCTGATTGGCAGCAGCCATAACCAACTTCAACTGTGTTTCGGTGAAGGCCTTGGTGTCATGGTTGAGCAGCACCAAGACACCCTGCGGATCATCGTTACTTTCCAGCAATACCGCCAAAGCACTTTGCCATTCCGCAGCGCCGGCAACGCTGTTATTCCAATAGGGTTGATCTTGCAGATTGTCCGCGATGAGCAGGTTGTTATTTTCGAGCAGCCAACGTGCCAGCATGCCAGCAGGATGTTCAGCATCACCACTGGTGAGCGCAGCAATATCCGCGTGGAGAGCAGCGCGTGGCATCAGACGATCTGTGAGCGGGTCGATAAGGAGGATAACGCCTTCATGAGCGTTGACCGCTGTAGCGACGGTTTCAAGAGCGCGCGTCAGGACGCGTTCCATATCGAGGGTACGCGCCAGTTCAGCCGTGATGCGATAAAGCATATCCAAACGGTCACGTTCCTGTTGGAGTTCGTCAGTACGCTCTTTAACACGTTCGTTTAGCTCAGCCGCGAAGTTGTTGATACGCTCGAAGAGAAGGGCGTTCTGCATGGCCGAACCGAGCTGCGAACCAACTGTGGTCAGCAAGCGTTCGTCATTGATACCGAAGGCGCGGGTGTTGGTGGTATCACGGATAGCCAGTACACCGAGTACGGTATCGCCAGAGGCAACCGGTACACCCAGATAACTACGCGCGTCCGGCTCGCCGTTGCTGATATTCAGGTTATGGCGCATATCGTCACTGCTGAAATTCCCACCGCCCAACGAAAGTGAACGGCGATGCTTGATAATGAAGGATACTTCGTCGGTACTTAACTGCCGGGGTTCGATGGTGATGCGCTTGCCATTACTCATTGCGACCGGGAAGCTTATGGTTTTGGTGGCGTCATCATAGAGCGCCAAATACATTTGCTCGGCTTTGGTCAACTGAGGCACTTGATCACGAATGGCGGCAATCATGTCATCAATCTTAAGTGTGGCAGCAATCGACTGGCTAAGACTGTTGATCAGGAATCCTTCTTCTACGAGAGCAGCCGTTTCGGTTGACAGACGCGCGTTTTGAATAGCAATAGCGGACTGTGCGCCGAGCGCTTGTGCCAAACGAATTTCGCGATGACTAAATTCGCGGCGTTGGGCGATTTGCTGAACTTGAATGAGGCCGATGGCCTGTTCACGTACGATAAGTGGTATGAGGACGCGCAACCGATTCTTGTGGCGAGTGAGTTCTTCAAGTTCCATGATGTCGGCATCCGGCTGGTTGGCATTGATGACGACAATCTGAGCGTCTTGCAGCGCTTTGAGTTTGGCCGGATATTGGCGCAGGTTGTACCGTGTGCCTTTGGGTGCGATGAGATCCGACTCGCCAAAGCGGCTGCGGTCAATCTCGACCTGAAGGATGTTTTCGACGTTATCCCACATCATGACCGCACAATCGTCCATTTCGAGAGCGTGGAGCATGAGGTCAACCACGCTGCGGAAGGCGTCTTCCAAATTGAGGGTGAGCGATGTGGCCTGAGCAGCTTCGAGCAAGGTTTCGAGTTCGCGTGTACGGATAAGTGTTTGCTCAAGCAGGTTGGTATTTTGAACAGCGATGGCGGCCTGATTAGCAATGATCAAGCTAAGGTCGATTTGTTCCGGCGTGAAGGGACGCGGGCCAGACTTTACTTCGGCATCGAATGCGCCGATAACCTGTCCAGCAACGGTCATTGGTACCATGACATAGGCTTTTACGTTACGTGACTCTAACTCGATGTAGAGTGGGTCTGTGGTTTCCAATTTGGAAACGTCATGTACGATGACTGGTGCGGCGTTACGGCGTACCTGCTGGTAGGCGGCACTCTGGTTGAGGTTAATGACCTCATCCGGTGGTTCGTCACCACGAGGATATTGCATAACGACCTGACCGATTTGGAGACCGCGTTCGAAAATCAGTGCGCGAGCATCTTCCAGCTTAAGCGTTTGAGCGATTTCACGCAGCGCGATTTCCAGAATGTTTTCGCTATCGAGCGATTGTGCCAGCAAAACGGAGACGCGGTTGAGCAGGCTGAGACGCTCGGTCTGATACTGGGCTTCGGTGTAGAGATTGGCGTTGTCGAGGGCGATAGCAACCTGATTAGCGAAGGCAAAGGCGGCTTGCTCGGCCTGTGCATCATAGAAACGGGGTTCTCGCTTGGCGAGTGCAATCACACCTACAACGTTACCCTGATTGACCAGCGGAATACCCAGCCAACTCTGGGCGTCATAATCACCGGGGAGGGCATCCAGCTTGAGCAAATGATCGATACGATGTGGGGCTTTGCTTTCAATAACGGTGCCCATGCGTTCGTGAGCAGCTACACTAATATGAGCCTCAAGCGGCGATACAGTGCTGATAAAACCGCTGCTGCCTTCCAGGATCAGGTCATCGCCGTGACGACTCCAAAGCGTCATCGTGTCGAAATCGAGAACACGTCCGATTTCATTGAGGGCGAGATTAATAACAGCTTCGCGGTTTAACGACGCAGTGATGCGGCTGGAGACTTCGGTCAACACGCCAAGCTGATTGGCGCGGGCTTCAAGATCTTTTTCGAGTAAGGCGCGTTCGGTGACATCTTCTACCAGCAGCACCGCACCACGAATGCTATCAGCAGTCTTGAGCGGATAGGTGTAGAAGTTACGTACTAAAACTGTACCGTCATCGGTTCGGGTTGTCTGCCCGATTTTTTCGCGCGGAATGCCTGTTTCGAAAACACTCTGCAAATCATCTTTGAGGATTTCGATCAGGTTCGGGCGGTAGGCAAATAAATCCTGCCGGAGCGCTTCTTCTGATTTCCAGCCATAACGGTTTTCCATGAAGTCGTTGATGGATAAGATACGGCCCGATTTATCCAAAACGACGATACCCTGCTGAATCGATTCAACGACCGATTCATTAAAGTTTTGGAGGTTGAGCGCTTGATTAAACAGATTGGCGTTCTGGATCGAGACCGCTGCGAGATTGGCAATACGCTTGAGGAGCGGACGAAACTCGTCAAAAGCGCTGGTATCCGTTTGATCGCTGCCAACGTGCATGGCGCCGAGTGCCTTACCACCGGTCATTAACGGGATAATCAGAGAAGTTTTTTCGCCCTGTGCGTGCCAGGTCTGCAAGTCCATATGCTCAGAGACGGCTGGATCACCCGCCAGATAGAGCGTATCCTGAGCATCCACGACTGCTTTCATAAGTGCAGTGCCATCGATGTGTGGACGACGGTCACGTGTGGTCACTAAGGAACTGTCGTTGTTAATGGTGATCTTGAGTAGATCGTAAGCACCGGTTTCGGCGTCACTGAGGGCAACGTTCATCTGGTTAAAAGGGATGAGCCGCAGCGCACCATAGGCTATCGACTCGACGATTTGGTTGGTATCGAGGGAACTGGAAATGGCTTCCATCATCTGGTTGAGGCGCAATTCCTGTTCGGCGTTCTGGATACTCTCCAGGTAAAGGCGGATATTTTCGATACTGCCTTCAGCTTCGTGGGCGAAGATTTCCAGCACTTCCATGATGCTGCGGTCAGGACGCATGGAGTCCTGCGGACGGTCAAGACTGATGACGCCCAATAAACGACCATCAGGGGCGTGTAGGGGGACAAGCAGAATGTCGCCATCATGCCAGTGTTTGAGACTAGGGCTAAAGGTGAGGTTGCGCTTACCTGGAAAATCGATCAACACCGGTTTGAGACTGACTTTGCCCCAATCTGCGACCTGTTCCGCCGGTAGAAAATAGGATTCGCTGATTTGATAACGCGGTTGGAGCAGTCTGTTGAGATCATCCTCGGTCATGGTAAAGGATTTGCTGCGTTCGAAGTCATCGAGCGGCATACCGAATTGGGCAATGCGGCGTAAGATGTTGGTTTCGTTGTCCAGCAGCGCCACAATACCAAGGGTATAACCGAGCGCGTCCTGAATACTTTCGAGGATGGTTTCGAGCAATGTAACCTGATCGAGATTGCCCTGAAGGGTTTGCCCGAGTTCAAAAATTTCATTCAATTGATCGACACGGCGGCGCAGACGGTTACCACGATCAATTTGTTCCTGATAGCGGACGTAGTTGCCGTAACCGAGTGAGGCTTTGGCAGCTAAGGTGAGCAAGAAGGCTGAAGCGCGTTCGTCAAAGTTATTGGCATGGTCGTTGAAGAGGTGGATAACACCGACGACATGATCTTCATATAAAAAGGCTGCGGCTAAGGCGGAACGTGCGCCGGGAGGAGCAGGCATCATCGAGGCAGTGACATAATCGCCAATGAGTACGGTGCTGGCACCACGCGAGATGGCTTCCAACTCAACGCCCGCTAGACCGGACATACGTTTGAGGTCACCGAGGCGTCGCTCTACTTCGGGCTGATCGACCTTTGCCCACGCATCCTGTGGTTTGAGCAAAACGACAGTGCTGCCATCGGCACGGGTGGCGCGGGCGGCTTCATCGCGGATCACGTCCAAGACTTGATTAACGTCAAGCGTTTCGGCAAGGATGTTACTGATGCGCGAGATGGCGTCCAGTTCGAGGAGACGACGATTGAGGTTATCACCAGCGGCTTCATAAAGGCGCAAGCGTTCGATGGTGGCAGCTATTTGAGCGGCAATGGCCGACATGGTTTCGATGTCGTTCTCGTCGTAAGGTTGATCCTCACGGTTAGCAATGCCGAGTTCGCCTAAGCTCCGATCACCGACGAGCAGCGGCACCTGGACGCAGCTTCGCAGCCCAAATTTGGCGGCGACCTGCTTATAGGTATCGGTAACCCCCGAACTGTTGGCAATATCATTGCTCATGAAGGGTTGGCGCGAAATAGCCGTCGTGTTCTCAAAACTTTGGCTATAAATATCAACCACAACCGGTTCAGCTAATTCTCTTCCATATACCCAACGCGGGTATGTAATGAGACTACCTGCCTGCTGATCGAGCGCGTTGATATAAACCAATGGGCTGCGGGTGAGATTAGCGATTTCAGCCAGGACAGGTGTAAAGGGATCGTCCGGCTTGAGGACAGCACCGGCCAGTTCGGCTACGTTGCGGAGGCTGGTGGCTTCTTCGGCACTATGCTGCATATCACGATACAGTCGGGCATTTTCGATCATGGCCGCGACCTGAGTAGCGAAAATGAGCAGCAGCTTACCATCTTTATCGGTGAAATCTTCACCCGTGATTTTGTTAGATACCTGCACGACACCTAAACGGCGACCGCCGACAGAAAGCACTGCCAAAAGGGTTTTCTCGACCTTGAGTTTGTCAGCAAATTCCGCCAGACCAGCCGCATAGACGACAGCATCGGCCTGCGCGCGATTGGTAAACCAATAGTCTACTTCATCCCAGATGCTTTCGAGCGGGCTACCCGGTTCAAGCTTGATCGAATAATCCTTGAGCAGATCGTCCGATACTCCATGAAACGGGAGTTGGGTAACGAGACGGTGTTTATCGTTGTCGAAGAGCAAAATGCCGCACATATTGACGTCCATCTGGGCGGCGATACGGGCGTTAATGGTTAAGTAAAATTCTTCTTCGCGGCTGAGCGAGCCGATGGCCTGTGTGAGTTCCTGCAAACCGCTGATTTCGGTATCGCGGCGTTGTTCACGTTGGCGCAGACGCAAATTCTCTACGACGACAGCGGCCTGCGCGACAAGCAGCTTCATTTCTTTGATGTCTTGAGTGTTGAAGCCACTGGCGGCCTTTTTGTTGCTGATGAGCATCATGCCGATGCGGCGATCACCTATTTGCAGGGGGAGCAGCGCCATACTTTTGATGCCAGCGACCCCGTAGATGGACTTCAAACCGAGCGCTTCGATGAGCGACTCGTCGGCTACATCGTTGGTGACCCAATAGTCCTGCCGTTCGTAAATGTCCCGTTGGGGACTATCGACTGGCAGGGGAATAATACTGCTTTGCGCTACCTGATCTGGCAGGCCATAAAAAGGCAGTTCGGGCAAGAGGGCACGCCGATTTTCATCATAAATGAGCACGCCAGCTACACCCGCTCCAATAATTTTGGCGATGCGGGAATTGAGGGCGATATAAGTTGAGCGTGCATCGGCGGCAGTTTCATCGAGATTGGTGAGCGCACCGATGGTCGCCATATCGTTGATACGTTGGGCTTGTTCACCATACAGCTCGGTATTGTAGATGGAGATGGTGACTTGTTTGCTGACCGCTTGCAGCAAAGCCAACTGCGCTTGATTGAAGGCATTGGCTTGACGGTTTGCCAGTTCCAATGTGCCAATGAAGCGTTCGCCGAGCAGCAGCGGTACAGCTACATAACTTTTATAGAAGCCGGGGAGCTTCGGTTGGATAGCGGTCGAATCAGCTATATTGGTTACTAGAACGGCTTTGTGGTGCTGGGCGATCCAACCGCTGATACCTTCACCAAGCTGATAATCGCCACCGGCTTCCTGGAGTTTGATCACATAGGTGGACTCGCCAACCCATCCGAGCGGTGAAATATGCCTGGAGGTTTCATCCCAGATGCAAATTTCACCAGCATTGGCAGGAACAGCCTTCATAACGATGCTCAAAAGGGCTTGATAGACCTGCTGAAGTCCCATGCTGGCGTTGATGGTTTCGCCAATTTCGTTGATGACGTTCATCGCCAAAGTAAGATCCAACGAACCGGGGTGATTGGTGCTGCCCGCGATCTCGCGCATGACGACGACCGTACGGGTTTCAGAACCGGCCGGAATACTGTGCGAGGAGGCTTCTACCCAGCGATTTCCCAATTGAAATGAGGCCTGGCCTTGACCAGCGAACAACTCGAGAAAACTATCGGTAGGCTGGGCCATTGCGGCAATGTATTCGAGGCTGGGATCACCACCGTTCATGCCCAGCCATTTACGGGCATTTTCGTTGACGAAAACCAGTTGTCCATGTTCGTGGGAGACCAGTACGGCATCATCACCGGAGGCGACGGGTAGGTCGATGGCGGAATTGTGTTCTTCCGTCGAGATGAAGCCCAAAGCCTGTCGTTGTCGTGACCACACGAACAACCCGGCGATGATGACCAGCCCACCTATGAAGAGAAGTAATCCTAATCCCATAAGGTGCACCCTATTACACTACAGGTCACTATTAGAAAATGAATTGCCAACCCTGTTATTGCGGTTGGCTATTTTTATATTGTCTATTTGCAAAGACGAGAAAAACCGCCCGTGCTCATTTGTCCGCCATGTGTGATTACCATGCTGTCAAAATGGGTGGCGGTACTTCACCACCAAGGCCACGACGGCGATCTTCTGCTGCTAGTTCGGTGATCTCACGGATATCTGAAAACTGATGGGTAGTCGTGGACACCGAACCGATAGACAACGACATCAGCGGTTCCTGACGTTCACCTTGATTACTGTCCGGTACCAAGATGTAACCCCGTTCACGGTCGATAAATGAGTAATGCTGAGTTACATCTTGATCAAACTTTTCGACCAGACGCGTTTTCAGCGTATCCACATCACTGGTATGGGTGATAAGCACGAAGTTATCCCGACCGGGATGACCGAGAAAATCATCAGGGGTACCATACTCATCGACCACATCGCCCATCATCAGCGCCATGAAGCGCATCACTTCGTCGGCTGCGACAAACCCGTAAACTTCACTAAACTGATCCAGTTGGTTGATCTTTAAATCGATATACGTCCACTGTGATCCCTGCCGCATAAGGTCACGCAAGTGATCTTCGATGAGGCGACCGGTTGCCAGACCGGATTTGGAGTCGGTATTGGTGGTACGGTTGGCGGCAGCGATGGCATTTTGAACGCGGAGTTTGAGTTCTTCAATGTCAAAGGGTTTGGTGATGTAATCGTCAGCACCCAATTCGAGGCCGGCGATTTTGTCGCTGCGTTCGTCTTTTTGGGTGAGGAAAATAATCGGAATGTGGCTGGTACGGCTGGTGGTACGCAGTTCACGGCAGACATCATAACCGTTCATATCCGGCAGCATGATATCTAAAATAATGAGGTTGGGAAGCTGTTTGCGCGTCATTTGCAGTGCATCACCGCCGCGCGGCGCAATCTGGACCTCATACTGCTGCCCGCCAAAGTAAATACGCAGCATATTGGAAATATCAAAATCATCTTCGACGACTAAAATCCGACCTTTACTCATACGTCCCCCGCAAATGCCTCAAGTAGGGTTATTGTAACAACTCTGTAACCATCATACTGGCGAATTGTTGTCTTCGCCAGCAATATACCTACACTATACGATGAAACGAGGTTAATGGATGGTTTAGATTGTAGCAATTATACACCCTCACCAGGCTACTACCTCGATGCGTTTGAGGAACAGGTTTCCATCGGCATTCGCGCCGGGTGGCATTTGACGTTGATTGTCGCCATACCAATAGATGATCAGATAAAGTGCCAAGCCGCCCCGTGAGTAGGGATACGGTATCTGAAGATCGCGTTCTTCAACGTAGATTTGACCCGGCTGCCAGCGGCTGGTTTCGTGCGGCGCGTTTTCGGGAAAGACGATGTTGGGCGCACTGTCCCAGTTGGTTTCAAGTTTGTCGCGCCACAAGCCCAGACTTTCACTGTAGTCTAAATCTACCTGTTTATCGACCGACCACCACAGACGTACTTTAAACGGTTGGCCCTCGCGCATGACAGGCGTGCCATTAAAGGGTTTATCACCATCCATAATTTCGGCACCGTGAAAACGCATTCCATTCGGGTAGAGAACACCGACTGGATCGGGTGGGGCTTCATAAAGGCGGAAGAAACAGCCAGGAGGGCCGACAAAACGACCCGGCACATAGGTTTTGGCGAGGTCTTTTTCGACCTGCTGGCTGGCAGGATCACGCGAGGCGACATACCACAGGCGGCGTGTGCCTTCGGGATGATCGACATAGCGCAGCCCCTGAGGGAAATAGAGACGGGTGTAGTAATCCCATTCTTCGGGGAAGCTACAGGTGAGGTTCGGACTGGTATCCAACAGGAGGGCATCATTGGCTTCGAGATGGTCACGCAGCCATTTGAGGTCTTCACCCAAAGGAGTGACGATGAAGCCGAAGTTGTTCAGCCTGAAGGGGGCAAAAGCCAGTATAACCAGCGTAAGGGTGACGATTAAGCGTCCGATGTTGGGGAGCTTGGCGAGGGCAACGCCTAAAAAGATAGCCACGCCGAAGACATACCACCAGCCGTAGCGGGTGGGGATGAAAAAACCCAATTTGGGATCAGCGATATAAAGTAACAGGGGGACAAGCAGCAGCCATCCCGACCAGAACAGGATGTCGAGCGTTCGGGTTGAGAACCGGATGCGGCGATTATCGGTTGAGCGGGATTTTCGCCAGTAGGCAAACAAGATGGCGCTAAAAGCCAGCGCGACAAGGATATACCAGACGATGGGCAGACTATTAAAGAAGCTAAAGAAATCGAACAAAGCGCCGGGTAAAGGCGAGAGTTTATTCATGCGGGAAGCGGAACTGTGTTCCTGTACCGGAAGTAGTTTGTTGAAGATGAAATCGGGCGCGATGAGTAAGATGCCAAGAACGGCAGGAAATATCCCTGTCCAGATGCGCCAACGGTAGATGATAAGCAGATACAGCCCCAGTAGTGCGAGGGCAGGCATGATGGTGATCGTACCTACATACAGCAAAAACAGGCTGAAGGCGAGAGGAATGGCACGCTTCCAGTTGGGATGATCAAAGTAGCGCAAGCTGAGCCAGAGAAATAGGGGCAGCGCAATCTGGGCGAAGACATAACTGCGGGTTTGCAGACTGGTGAACTGGCTGATGGCTGCGGCGTAGTAGGCGAGGGCAGCAATGAGGCCAGCGGTATGCCCATGCTGACGGCGCAGGGCGCGATACATAAAGATGACACCGGGCAAACAGAGGAGCAAGGACAGGTAGCGCAGGACAAAGGGATCCATGCCCGCGAGCTGCTTCCAGGCGTCGAGCAGCAGGAAGTAGGTGGGATGTTCGGTGGGGGATGTCCACTGGAGGATTTGTTGGGGCGTACCCATCGTTTGCCAGATGGACCAGATTTCATCATTGTCGAGGTGGAAGTCGTTGATGCGGATGGCGCGGCTGGCGGCAATGAGCAAGACGACGAGTGTGATAGTCCAGAGATAGCGGGTTGAAAGTCGGCGCATGGGGTTATGGTTGGAACCCCCACCCTAACCCTCCCCCGCAAGCGAGGGAGGGAATAATACATAAGGCGGGGAGTTTTGGGATTAGTTAGAACGATGCGCCCATTGTAGTGAGGGTTCAGGTTTGTGGGTAGGGCGTAGGCGACCATGTTTTGCGGTTGACCGAGGCGCGTTCGCGGACGGCGGTGATGGCCTGCGGGCTGACTTCGGCCTCAAAGCTGCGAAATCCAGCGAGGCGGAAGCCGTGTTTGTGAGCGATGCCACCGATTTCGTTTGCCTGAGCTTCGGTTATGTCCTTGCCGATGGTGTAATCGGTATAGCGGCCTTCAAGCGCGAGGGCCATCGTTTCGGCCATACAGGCGTAGGCCATACGGGGTGGGAAGCCGAAGTCGAAGTGGAAGTTGGGCTGACCGGGGACTTCGATCATGCCACCTTCGATGACGAGGACATCATCACGCTGGGCGGCGACCTGTTTGGAGACATCCCGGGGGCGGGCGACATCACAGACGACAGAGCCAGGTTTGAGGTGTTGAGGGTAGATGACCGCGTGAACGGCGCTGGTCACTGTGAGGATGAGATCGGCCTCATAGATAGCGTTCATATCGGTGCTGGAAACGACCTGAGCGCCACGCCCCTGACACTGTTCACGGATTTGTTCGAGCGCGTCTTCGCGGCGACCAACGAGGACGAGTTTGGCGCAACTGCGGGCAAGCATGAGGGCGCAGGTTTTACCGATCGCGCCGGTCGCACCGACGACCGCGACGGTGGAGGTTTGCATGGGAATATCCATGACACGGGCGGCTTCGCGGATGGCTTCGACGGCCATGAGGATGGTGTAGCTATCACCGGTGGTGACAGGGAGTTCGAGACGGTCGGCAATGGTTTGACCGGCATCCCCGACGACCGAGGTATAGGCTCCAAGACCGAGCAGCTTTGCACCGAGTTCTTCGGCCATGTGACCACAGGCGACGATCTTTTTATAGGCGACTTCGACCGGAACGCTCATCATAGTGGGCGGGGTGAAGGGGCAGGCGATGAGCCAGCCTTTGAGTTCGCGTCCGGTGGAGGCGGAGATGATGCCGTTGACCTCCGAAAGATAAACGGGCGGGAAAAAACGCGAGAAGAAATTGATCTGCGGCTCGGTGAGGATTTTGCCGAGGAAGGGATATTTACGGGCAACATCGCGCTTGATTTGGATGGGGTGAATGATGAAGGCGAAGGTATCCTGTTCCATGAACGACTCCCGAGTGTGTTTGTTACGAAGCTCCTTAATTACTATACATCGGAATTGGCTGTTAGCTTTTAACAGTTAGCAATGGCTTCAATTAACACTATTGCGGATTATTACGAATAAAGCGCAAAATGCGGCAAATGCAGCACAGGCGGCAATTCCAAGTGATTTATTCGCAAAATTCTTCACATTCTTCAATTTCACTGTGCATATTGGCAAATTTGGCAGCAATTTCGGCAATGGCAAATTGGCAAAGACTATTTTTGGCGGAATGTTCGGCTAAAGCTGCTGCAATGTTGGTGGTGGGGCTGCCGCTAAAATCGCCATAGGTTATTTTTTACCGCAGAGACGCGGAGGAAACTGAGAGAAAAATACAAGATCAGCATAGAACAAAAGGGCTAATAAGTCAAGCTCGGGTTTGGTTTGAATGTGGGGAGGGATGGGTTTTGGGGTCGATATTTAGAGTAATTAGTGTGGGGTTGAGGCGCATCTGGCTAAAGCCGAGATGCTAACGGGGGGACAAGTCTGCTAAAGCGACTAGGGGAATAGTCTAGTAATTTTGGATTTTGTATTGGTAAAAAAGGTATTTACGACTTTTTCACATTTACTAAAATGTTTTTGACTTAGAATAATTTCATATTACGGTTAGGGCAGAGGATAAAACATGCTTACAGCTATGTTGCCTTCAAAAAAGCAAGTTATTGCTTGGGAAACATCCCGTAACGAAGGGCCATTTTGTTGCCCTGAATGTGGGTATTCAGTTGTGTTGAAAGCTGGACAGAAAAAGACACATCATTTTGCTCATGCCCCCAGCGCTAACTGCGAGTTTGGCTCAGGCGAAACAGAAGAACATATGCGTATTAAGCGTGAATTATATGAAACTCTGTCTAGAAGTCCGGATTGTGTGAATTGGGAAATGGAACGTCATATTTATGATGGAGTAGTAAGACCCGATTTATCTGGTCGAATAAAAAGTATTCCACTTGTTATTGAAGTTCAACGCTCAAACACAACTGTTGAAACGATTTCAAAACGCTTTCAAGAATATAGTCGCCACGGCATCGCTATGTTGTGGATATTGACGAAAGCGCCAACGGAAAGAAGTACAACACTTGCCGACTGGAAACAATATCTAAACCTAATCAATCAGGGTGTGCTCTACGTTTATGATAGTGGGGCTCAAGTAAATATTGAACTGATTCAGACATTTAGAGCGAACAAGTGACGAAGGTTAATTAAAGCAAAAGCGAGATGGTGACCGGCCAAGAAATGGTCATCCTTGACGTCAAAACGAAGCAAGAGAGCACGAAACTTGTCAATCCAAGCAAAAG